>JH611156.1:0-9741 GCA_000252525.1 SAR86 cluster bacterium SAR86A
GTGATGCAGTTGATTTTGCAAATATTGATAATGCTCCAGAAGAAAGAGAAAGAGGTATCACAATTGCAACATCTCATGTTGAATACGTATCTACTGCGCGTCATTACGCACACGTTGACTGCCCAGGTCACGCAGACTACGTAAAAAATATGATTACAGGTGCTGCTCAGATGGACGGCGCTATATTGGTTGTAAGCGCAGCTGACGGCCCAATGCCTCAAACTAGAGAGCATATATTGCTTGCTAGACAAGTTGGTGTTCCATATATAGTTGTCTACATGAACAAAGCTGATCAGAATGATGATCCTGAAATGATAGAATTGGTAGAGATGGAAATTCGTGAATTACTTAACGAATACGAATTCCCTGGAGACGATACACCTATTATTGTAGGTAGTGCTCTAAAAGCACTTGAAGGTGATACTTCTGACATTGGAGTACCTTCAGTTCAAAAATTAATTGAAACTTTAGATTCTTATGTTCCAGAACCTGAAAGACCAGTTGATGGCGACTTCTTAATGCCTATCGAAGATGTTTTCACAATCTCAGGAAGAGGTACTGTTGTAACAGGAAGAATTGAAACAGGAATTGTTAATACAGGTGATCCATTAGAAATTGTTGGAATTAAGGAAACATCTGAAACAACATGTACAGGTGTTGAAATGTTTAGAAAGTCTCTTGATGAAGGAAGAGCTGGAGAAAACTGCGGTATTCTTTTAAGAGGTGTTGAAAGAGACGCTGTTGAAAGGGGACAAGTTCTTGCTAAGCCTAAATCAATCTCTCCTCACACTAAATTTGAAGCTGAGATATATGTTTTAAGTAAAGACGAAGGTGGTAGACATACGCCTTTTATGAACAACTACAGACCTCAGTTTTATTTCAGAACTACTGACGTTACAGGTGCATGTGAATTACCAGAGGGAACAGAAATGGTAATGCCTGGTGATAACATTAAAATGGTTGTATCACTAATTGCTCCTATTGCGATGGATGAAGGTTTAAAATTTGCTATTAGGGAAGGCGGAAGAACAGTTGGTGCTGGCGTAGTATCAAAAATTGTAGAGTAAGTTAAGATTTTTAAGCCGAGGCTATGTGTCTCGGCTTGCTTGTCTTTGAAGAATATGAAAAAAGTTTTTAGGCCAGTGGCTCAATTGGTAGAGCATCGGTCTCCAAAACCGGGGGTTGGGGGTTCGAGTCCCTCCTGGCCTGCCAAATGGAACGAACTGGTAGAGTGATGAATATGAATAAAGAATCAACTTCAAAAGCTCTCGATAACCTTAAGTGGTTGTTAGCAATAATTGTTTTTGGAATTGCAGTTGTTGGCAATAGCTATTTTGTTGAAGTTGCTTTCTTATATAGAGTTCTAGCCGTTCTTGCTCTATTTATTGTAGGACTTGTCTTGATTGCTTTAACCAGTTTTGGTTCTAATGCATTGAAGCTTATGAAAGAATCAAGAACTGAAATTCGAAAAGTAGTATGGCCAACAAGAATGGAAACAACTCAAACATTTATGATAGTTTTTGGAGCGATTATTATTTTATGTCTATTCTTTTGGGGCCTTGAATCATTGCTGACTTTTTTAACTAGATTGGTGCTTGGGTAATATGGATTGGTATGTGATACAAGCTTATTCTGGATACGAGCAAAAAGTTAAAGCTGCTCTAGAAGAAAGAATTTCATTAAATAATTTAACAGAAAAATTTGGAGAGATATTGATACCTACTGAACAGATTGTTGAACTTAAGGGCGGTGCAAAGAAAACAACAGAGAGAAAGTTTTTTCCTGGTTACATACTTATTCAAATGAATCTTGAAGATGATTCATGGCAGTTAGTTCAATCCACTCCTAGAGTTTCTGGTTTTGTTGGAGGCACTAGAGATAAACCATTACCAATATCTGAAGAAGATGTTAATAACATAATAAACAGAATTGAAGTTGGTGAAGATGCTCCTGCACCAAAAACTATATATGAACCTGGTGAGGTAATAAGAGTTTGTGATGGACCATTTAATGACTTTAACGGCGTTGTTGAAAATGTTGATTACGAAAGAAATATGGTTAAAGTTTCTGTTCAGATTTTGGGTAGGGCAACTCCAGTTGAACTAGATTTTATGCAGATTGAGAAGACATAATGGCAAAAAAAGTAGTTAATGTATTGAAATTACAAATTCCTGCGGGAGGTGCTAATCCAAGTCCACCGGTTGGTCCAGCATTGGGTCAAGTTGGGTTAAATATTATGGATTTTTGTAATGCATTTAATTCAGCAACACAAGAATCTGAAAAAGGAATGCCCTTACCGGTTGTAATAAATGTGTATGAAGATAAATCATTTGATTTTGTTGTTAAAACACCGCCAGCTGCTGTTTTAATTAGAAAAGCCCTTAATATCCAAAAAGGTAGCGGAGAACCTAATAGAGAAAAGGTTGGTAAATTAACTAGAGCTCAACTTGAAGATATTGCAAAAGCAAAAGAGCCAGACTTAAATGCAAATGACATAGATGCGGCAGTTAAGATTATTGCTGGTACTGCTAGAAGCATGGGAGTTGAGGTAGATTTATGAGTAAATTGACAAAAAAACAAAAAATACTTCAAGAAAAGCTTGATCCTGAAAAAGTTTATTCAATTGATGAGGCTATGGAGATCATGCAGTCAGTAAAGTCTGATAAATTTGATGAGTCAGTTGATATATCTATAAAGCTTGGTGTAGATCCTAATAAATCTGATCAAAATGTTAGAGGTGCTGTAACACTTCCTAATAGTCTAGGAAAAGATGTCAGAGTTGCAGTCTTTGCAGATGGTGATAATGCCAAAGATGCAGAAAGTGCTGGAGCTGAATATGTGGGTATGGAAGATTTAGCTGAAAAATTCACAAAAGAGGAAATTGAAGTTGATGTAGTTATCTCAACAAATGGTGCAATGAAAGTTGTTGGTAAGCTTGGTCAAGTACTTGGACCAAAAGGCCTGATGCCTAATCCAAAGACAGGAACAGTTTCAGATGATGTAGCTAGTGCTATTAAAAATGTTAAAGCAGGACAAGTAAGATTTAGAACAGACAAAAATGGGATTATTCATGGCAGCATTGGAAAAGTGACTTTTGATTCAACTAAAATCAAGGCAAATGCTTCCGCGCTGTTAGAAGAATTAAAAAAGTTAAAACCAGCCTCCGCTAAAGGAGTTTATATAAACAATATAGCTTTAAGTAGCACAATGGGACCAGGAATAAAAATTAATTCTGGAGAGTTGGTATAAGTTTTAGCTTTGTAGAGATACATAGCTAGATAGTTGCGTTTACGCAGCCGTCAAAGACCGTAGGTGTCGAAAGACTTAATTTCCTACGTAGGTGGTGTGCAAATTGTAATTATGCAATTTGTCGCCGGATAGCCGAAAGGCTTTAATTGGAGAATTGCTGTGGCATTATCTAAAGATGAAAAAGTAAATATAGTTAGAGATGTAAAAGAAGTTGCATCAAATGCATCTTCTCTTGTTATCTCTGACGCTAGAGGTTTGAAAGTTTCAGAGCTATCTGAAATCAGAACTAAAGCTAATGAGTCTGGTATTCATATTCAAGTGATAAAGAATTCTTTGGCTAAGTTAGCATTTGAGGGCACCGATTTTGGTTGCTCTGATGAGGTTCTTACAGGCCCTTCTTTATTTGCTTTCTCTTTTGAGGAACCAGGTGCAGCAGCTAAGCTACTTAAGACGTATGCAAAAAATTTTGATGAACTTGAAATCAAAGCACTTGTTGTAGAAGGTCAACTTCTTGATGGCAGTCAAATTGATATTCTTGCAAAACTTCCATCAAAAGAAGAAGCATACAGCCTAATAGCTAATGTTTTACAAGCTCCAGTGAGTAAATTTGCTACTTTATTAAATGAAGTACCAAGCAAGCTTGCTAGAGTCTTATCAGCAGTTCGTGACCAAAAAGAGGCGTCAGCCTAATTATAAAGGAGATAAAAATGGCAACTAATAAAGACGATATATTAAAAGCAATAGAAGAAATGTCAGTTATGGATCTTGTAGATCTGATTTCAGCTATTGAAGAAAAATTTGGTGTTACAGCAGCAGCAGCTGTTGCAGCAGCGCCAGCAGCAGCAGGAGGAGATGATGCTCCAGCAGCTGAAGAAAAAGATGAGTTTGATGTTGTACTATCAGCAGCAGGCGATCAAAAAGTTCAAGTCATTAAAGCTGTAAGGGCTATCACTGGCTTGGGATTAAAAGAAGCGAAAGATATGGTTGATGGTGCACCAAGCACTTTAAAAGAAGGTGTTAAAAAAGAAGAAGCTGAAGGCATGCTAGCTCAATTAACAGAAGCTGGTGCAACAGGCGAACTCAAGTAACATCAATTATATTAATTTAAAAGGACGCATTTATGTCATATAGCTATACAGAGAAAAAAAGAATAAGAAAAAATTTCGGAACATTCGCACAAGTAATGGATCTTCCGAATTTAATTGAAACTCAAACTAATTCTTATGCCGAATTTCTCCAGGCTGATGTGGCTCCTGATTCAAGAAAAAAACAAGGACTTGAAGAAGTATTTCAATCTTTATTTCCAATAACCAGTGTTTCAGGAAATGCGGCCCTTGAATATGTTTCATATGAGCTTGGCAAAAATACATATGACGTTCAAGAGTGCTTAATTCAGGGTTTATCATATTCGGCTCCTTTAAGAATAAAGGTTAAATTAGTTCTCTTTGATAGAGACTCTAATTTCAAAGAAGTTAAGGATATTAAAGAAGGCGAAGTTTTCATGGGAGAAGTCCCGTTAATGACAGATGATGCATCTTTTATTATTAATGGAACAGAAAGAGTAGTAGTATCTCAGCTGCATAGATCTCCTGGAGTATTTTATGATCACGATAAAGGCAAAACTCACTCCTCAGGTAAGGTTCTCTATTCAGCAAGAATAATCCCATATAGAGGATCTTGGTTAGACTTTGAGTTCGATCCAAAAGATATATTATTCAGTCGAATAGATAGAAGAAGAAAAATTCCAGCAACTATTATGTTGAGAGCACTAGATATGGGAACTGAAGAAATTCTTTCAGAATTTTATGAAGAAGACTCATACACTCTTGATAAAGATTCTGTAAAAGTTGCTCTCGTTCCTGAAAGATTAAGAGGTGAGACATTATCAGTAGATATAAAAGTTAAAAGTAAAGTTTATGTGGAAGCTGGCAAGAGAATTACAGCAAGACATATTAAGGAGCTGACTAATTCAAAAGCATCGGAGATTACTTTATCGGATGAGTTTTTAATTGGGAAAGTGCTCTCTAAAGATATATTCGACTCAGAAACAGGTGAGGTTCTTTTAGCAGCAAATACTGAAATTAGTGAAGAGATACTTGAAATTTTAAAGGAAAATAAAATTTCAGAAATTAAGTGTCTATATATTAACGAACTAGATAAAGGCCCATATATATCTAACACTCTTAGAGTTGATCCTACTTCAAATAGATTAGAGGCATTAGTTGAAATTTATAGAATGATGAGACCTGGTGAGCCACCAACAAAGGATTCTGCTGAAACATTATTTAGTAATTTATTTTTTAATGAGGAAAGATATGATCTTTCTGAAGTTGGTAGGATGAAGTTCAATAGACGCTTGAAACTTGATTCCAAAAAAGATAATCCACATATTCTAGATAAACAAGACATCATCGAAGTGATGAAAGGTATCGTAAACATTCGAGATGGACATGACATAGTTGATGATATCGATCATTTAGGTAATAGAAGAGTAAGATCTGTTGGGGAGATGACTGCAAATCAATTTAGAGTTGGTTTGATCAGAGTTGAAAGAGCTGTAAGAGAAAGACTAAGTATGGCCGAAGCAGATGAGTTAGGACCACAAGATTTAATCAACGCAAAACCAGTTACTGCTGCGATCAAAGAATTTTTTGGATCAAGTCAGCTTTCACAATTTATGGATCAAAATAATCCTTTATCAGAAATCACTCATAAAAGAAGAGTTTCTGCTTTAGGTCCTGGCGGGCTTACAAGAGAGAGAGCTGGTTTTGAAGTAAGAGATGTTCACCCAACTCATTATGGAAGAGTATGTCCGATTGAAACTCCAGAAGGCCCAAATATTGGCCTTATAAATTCATTTGCATCTTATTCAAGAACAAATCAGTACGGATTTATAGAAACACCATATAGAAAAGTAGTAAATGGAAAAGTTACTGATGAAATTGTTTACCTATCAGCAATAGACGAAGCTGAGCATGTAATTGCTCAGGCTAATGTGATGTTGGATAAGAATAATAGATTTGTCGATGATTTAGTTGCTGTTAGACATGCAAATGAGTTTGAATTGATGTCTCCCGATCGAATTGATCTTATGGATGTTTCTCCTCAACAAGTTGTTTCAATTGCTGCCTCACTAATTCCATTTTTAGAGCATGATGATGCTAACAGAGCTTTAATGGGCTCAAATATGCAGCGTCAAGCTGTTCCTGTGCTCAGAGCAGAAAAACCGTTAGTAGGGACTGGACTCGAAACCGTAGTTGCCAGGGACTCTGGTGTATGTATTGTTGCAAAAAATTCTGGAGTAGTTGAGAGTGTTGATGCTTCCAGAATAGTTGTTAGAGTTACTGATAAAAAATCTAAAACAGCTTCTGATGTCTACAATTTAATAAAATATACTCGCTCTAATCAAAATACCTGCATTAATCAAAGACCAATTGTTAAGTCTGGTGACGTTGTTAAAGCAGGAGACATTCTTGCGGACGGACCTTCAATAGATAATGGAGAGTTAGCATTAGGTCAAAATATTAGAATAGCTTTCATGCCATGGAATGGATACAACTTTGAAGATTCAATTTTGATATCAGAAAAAGTTGCTAGAGAAGATCGATTTACTTCAATTCACATCCAAGAGATAGTTTGTATAGCAAGAGATACCAAGCTAGGGTCTGAGGAAATAACAGCAGACATTCCTAATGTTGGAGAGGGCTCGCTTAATAAACTAGATGATTGCGGAATAGTATATGTTGGCGCTGAAGTTGAGCCAGGAGATATACTCGTTGGAAAGATTACGCCAAAAGGTGAAACACAACTATCACCTGAAGAAAAACTTTTAAGAGCAATATTTGGCGAGAAGGCCTCTGATGTAAAAGATACATCGCAAAGATCAAGTTCTAAAGGAACAGTTATTGGAGTAGAAGTTTTTACCAGAGATGGTGTTGAAAAAGATGAAAGAACTCAAGCCATAGAGCAGGATCACATAGATCAATCAAAGAAAGATGCTGACGATGAGGCATCTGTTGTTGAGCAGGCAACAAAGACTAGGATGATTGACTTACTTAAATCAAAAAAAGCTATTAAAGGTAATGGTGTTAAAAAAGGAGAAACATTAGCTTCAGAAAAATTAGAAACATTTAGCATCAATGATATCTTCTCAATCAGAACAGATACAGAAGCAACAAACAAAGTGGTTGAAGAAACAGAAGTTTTATATAAGCAATATATAAAGGATATCAAATCAAGATATGAGGAGAAAAAAGAAAAGATAATAAGAGGTCATGATCTCGCTCCTGGCGTAATCAAAATCGTTAAGGTTTATCTTGCTATTAAAAGAAGAATTCAACCTGGCGACAAAATGGCTGGTAGACACGGTAATAAAGGGGTGATTTCAGAAATAATGCCTGTTGAGGATATGCCATATGATAATGATGGTAATCCAATAGATATTGTATTAAACCCACTTGGTGTCCCATCTAGAATGAATGTTGGACAAATTCTTGAGACTCACATGGGCTCAGCTGCAAAAGGCATTGGAATGAAAATCGATACAATGTTGAAAGAAAATGCCAAACCAGCAGAATTAAAATCTTATTTAGATAAGCTTTACAACAATAATGCCGCTAATAAAGAGGATATTAATTCATTCAATAATTCTGAGATCCTTGAATTAGCTGAAAATCTAAGAGATGGACTACCAATCGCTACACCTGTATTTGATGGAGCAAAAGAAAGTGAAATTAAAGATCTGCTCAAATTAGCTGATTTGCCTGAATCAGGTCAAATTACTTTATATGATGGAAGAACTGGGACTGAATTTGATAGACCAGTAACTGTTGGTTACATGTATATGATTAAGTTAAATCATTTAGTTGACGATAAAATGCATGCAAGATCAACCGGATCATATAGTCTTGTTACTCAACAACCTCTAGGTGGTAAAGCACAATTTGGTGGCCAAAGATTTGGTGAAATGGAGGTTTGGGCACTTGAGGCATATGGAGCCTCTTATACACTTCAAGAAATGTTAACTGTTAAGTCAGACGATGTCTCTGGAAGAACAAAAATGTACAAAAACATAGTAGATGGTAGTTATGAAATGGATGCAAACGTACCAGAATCATTCAATGTCTTAAGCAAAGAGATTAAATCTCTTGGTATAAACATTGAACTCGACTTAGATAATCAATAGGAGAATAAATTGAAAGACTTATTAAACGCTTTAAAAACTGGTCAAGAAGATTTTACAACTATTTCTGCAGGCCTAGCTTCTCCTCAAGTAATTAGATCTTGGTCTTTTGGTGAAGTAAAAAAACCTGAAACAATAAATTACAGAACATTCAAACCAGAAAGAGATGGATTATTTTGTGCAAAAATATTTGGTCCTGTAAAAGATTACGAATGTATATGTGGAAAATACAAAAGAATGAAACACAGGGGTGTTGTATGTGAAAAATGTGGAGTTGAAGTAACTCTTGCAAAAGTCAGAAGAGAAAGGATGGGGCATATTGATCTGGCAGCTCCTGTTGCACATATTTGGTTCTTAAAATCCTTACCTTCAAGAATTGGACTTCTTTTAAATGTAACTCTTCGAGAAATTGAGAGAGTTTTGTATTTTGAGAGCTATATTGTGACAGATCCTGGACTCACAGAATTAGAAAAAGGACAAATACTTACTGAAGAAGAATGGGTTGAAAAGTATGAGGAATTTGGAGATGAATTTTCTGCAGGAATGGGAGCTGAAGCTGTTCAAATTCTTCTTGAAGAATTAGATATTGAAGATGAAATTAGAATTATTCGCGAAGAAATACCTCAAACTAATTCTGAGACAAAGCTTAAGAAATTATCTAAACGTTTAAAATTACTTGAAGCTTTCAAAGACTCAGGCAACAAACCTGAATGGATGGTTATGAATGTTTTACCTGTTTTACCTCCAGATTTAAGGCCTTTAGTACCACTTGAAGGTGGAAGATTTGCTACATCTGATTTAAATGACTTATATAGAAGAGTAATTAATAGAAATAACAGATTAAAAAGACTATTAGAGTTAAACGCGCCTGAGATCATTGTTAGAAATGAAAAGAGAATGCTGCAAGAATCTGTTGATGCACTTCTTGATAATGGAAGAAGAGGAAGAGTCATAACTGGAACAAATAAGAGACCATTAAAATCTCTAGCAGATATGATTAAAGGGAAAGGTGGCCGTTTCAGACAAAACCTTCTAGGTAAAAGAGTTGATTATTCTGGAAGATCAGTAATCGTGGCTGGACCTAATTTAAAACTTCATCAATGCGGTCTGCCTAAGAAGATGGCTTTAGAGTTGTTTAAGCCTTTCGTATATGGAAAACTCGAGAATAGGGAGCTTGCTACTACCATCAAAGCTGCTAAAAAATTGGTTGAAAGAGAAACTCCCGAAGTCTGGGAGGTCCTCGAGGAAGTTATCAGAGAGCATCCTGTTTTATTAAACAGAGCACCAACACTTCATAGGCTTGGTCTTCA
>JH611156.1:10626-247380 GCA_000252525.1 SAR86 cluster bacterium SAR86A
AAAAGGACAAATACTTACTGAAGAAGAATGGGTTGAAAAGTATGAGGAATTTGGAGATGAATTTTCTGCAGGAATGGGAGCTGAAGCTGTTCAAATTCTTCTTGAAGAATTAGATATTGAAGATGAAATTAGAATTATTCGCGAAGAAATACCTCAAACTAATTCTGAGACAAAGCTTAAGAAATTATCTAAACGTTTAAAATTACTTGAAGCTTTCAAAGACTCAGGCAACAAACCTGAATGGATGGTTATGAATGTTTTACCTGTTTTACCTCCAGATTTAAGGCCTTTAGTACCACTTGAAGGTGGAAGATTTGCTACATCTGATTTAAATGACTTATATAGAAGAGTAATTAATAGAAATAACAGATTAAAAAGACTATTAGAGTTAAACGCGCCTGAGATCATTGTTAGAAATGAAAAGAGAATGCTGCAAGAATCTGTTGATGCACTTCTTGATAATGGAAGAAGAGGAAGAGTCATAACTGGAACAAATAAGAGACCATTAAAATCTCTAGCAGATATGATTAAAGGTAAAGGTGGCCGTTTCAGACAAAACCTTCTAGGTAAAAGAGTTGATTATTCTGGAAGATCAGTAATCGTGGCTGGACCTAATTTAAAACTTCATCAATGCGGTCTGCCTAAGAAGATGGCTTTAGAGTTGTTTAAGCCTTTCGTATATGGAAAACTCGAGAATAGGGAGCTTGCTACTACCATCAAAGCTGCTAAAAAATTGGTTGAAAGAGAAACTCCCGAAGTCTGGGAGGTCCTCGAGGAAGTTATCAGAGAGCATCCTGTTTTATTAAACAGAGCACCAACACTTCATAGGCTTGGTCTTCAAGCATTTGAACCAAAATTAATTGAAGGCAAAGCGATTCAATTACATCCATTAGTTTGTGTTGCCTTTAATGCAGACTTTGATGGTGACCAAATGGCAGTGCATGTTCCTTTAACCTTAGAGGCTCAGCTAGAAGCGAGAGCTCTTATGATGTCGACTAATAATATTCTTTCACCAGCAGATGGATCACCAATTATTAATCCTACTCAAGATGTGGTTCTTGGCCTTTACTACATGACAAGAGATAATGCGAATGCAAAAGGTGGTGGCAGAGTATTTAGTAATCCTGACGAAGTTTTACGAGCTTATGAAACTGAAAATTTAGAGATTCATTCACCTGTAAAAGTTAGAATCAAAGATGCCGCTGGAGAAACATCACTTCAAGAAACAACTGTTGGTAGAACACTCATATGGAGAATTACTCCTGCGGAAGTTGGGTTTGAGAATATAAATAATGTTTTAAACAAAAAATTAGTTTCAAAGCTTGTAGATATTTCTTATAGAAAAGCGGGACTAAAAAAGACTGTTATATTTGCTGACCAACTCATGTATTTAGGTTTTGATTTTTCAACAAGATCTGGATCATCAATTGGAGTTAATGACTTTGTAATTCCTCAAGAGAAAGCAAAGATTATTGATTCTTCAGAAAAAGAAGTTAAAGCAATTGAGAAACAGTTTGACTCAGGTTTAGTTACCAGAGGAGAGAGATATAACAAAGTCATTGATATCTGGTCTAGAGCAAATGAGCAAGTGGCAAAAGCGATGATGGAAAAAATTAGTACTGAAACTGCAAAAACACCGGAGGGGGATAATGTCGATCAATCCTCTTTCAATTCGGTTTATATTTATGCTGATTCAGGCGCTAGAGGTTCACCAGCTCAAATTAGGCAGTTATCTGGTATGCGAGGGTTAATGTCTAAGCCTGACGGGTCAATTATTGAAACTCCAATTACAGCAAACTTTAGAGAAGGTCTCTCTGTTCTCCAATACTTCATATCTACCCATGGAGCGAGAAAGGGACTTGCAGATACTGCTTTAAAAACTGCAAATTCTGGATATTTAACCAGAAGACTTTGCGATGTTTCAATGGACTCTGTTATAAATATTGATGATTGTGGTACTAAAGATTCTATAACTGTTACCTCAATTATTGATGGTGGGGAAATAATTCAAGCTTTAACCGACAGGATACTTGGAAGGGTAATAGCAGAACCTATTTTAGATGCAGATGGCAAGGAGATTTTTCCTGTTAACACAATGCTTGATGAAGATGCTCTAAATGTTATTGAAGAACTTAATTTATCGAGTTTGAAAATTAGATCTCCTATGACATGTGATGCTTCTATAGGCGTATGTGCTAATTGTTATGGAAGAGATCTTGCAAGAGGCCACCTAGTTCATAGAGGAGAAGCTGTCGGAGTAGTCGCAGCTCAATCGATAGGAGAGCCAGGAACTCAGTTAACAATGAGAACCTTTCACATTGGAGGAGCAGCATCAAGCTCTTCTGAAGACAATGCTATTTATAACAAAAATAATGGTGTGGTCAATTTTTCAGATGATATCAAGTCAGTTACTAATAAAGATAAGCTTGAGGTTGTTGTATCAAGAAATGCTGCGTGCACAATCACCGACTCAACTGGAAAAATTATAGAACAATACAAGTTACCTTATGGTGCAACTCTTCAAGTTAAGGATTTATCTGAGGTAGATGAAGGAACTCAAATAGCATCATGGGATCCTTACACGAGACCAATAATCTCAGAAACGGCTGGTAAAGTTAAATTTACAGATATTGAGGATGGCTTGAGTGTAAGAGAGCAAATGGATGTTCTTACAGGCTTAACAAGCATTGAAATTATTGAGGTTGCAGATAGACCTTCAGCAGGTAGAGACTTAGTTCCAACGATTGAAATTGTTGATTCTAAAGGTAAGCCTGTCCTTGTAGGTGAATTTAAGCAACCAGCTGTATATCCACTTCCAGCAGGGGGTCTTGTTAACCTTGCTAATGGTCAAAAAATAACTGCTGGTGAAGTTATTGCAAGAATGCCTTTAGTTGCATCTAAAACAAAAGACATAACTGGTGGTTTGCCTAGGGTTGCTGATTTATTTGAAGCAAGAAAGCCAAAGGATGCTGCGGTTCTTGCTGAAGAATCTGGTGTCATATCTTTTGGTAAAGAGACAAAAGGTAAAGTTAGGCTGGTAATCACTCCAGAAGGAGCAACAAAGAAGACACAAAACGTTGAAATGTTAATACCAAAACATAGAACTCTTAATGTTTTTGAGGGTGAACGTGTTAATAAAGGAGACGTAATATCTGAAGGCCCACTAAGCCCGCACGATATTTTGAGATTAAAGGGCATTCCTGAGCTAACAAACTTTATTGTTAACGAGATCCAAGATGTTTATAGACTTCAAGGCGTTTCAATCAATGATAAGCATATTGAAACAATTTTGAGACAAATGCTTAGAAAAGCACTAGTCCTTGATGGTGGTGACACCAAATTTATTCAAGGTGATCAAGTTAGCTATGCTGAATTAAAAGAAGAAAATCAAAAGGCTGAAGCTGATGGTAAAACTCCTGCTGACTTTGAAAGAGTCTTACTCGGTATTACAAAGGCCTCACTTGCTACTGATTCATTTATATCAGCAGCTTCTTTCCAAGAGACCACAAGAGTTTTAACCGAAGCAGCTGTTACTGGAAAAAAAGATCACTTAAGAGGTTTGAAAGAAAACGTTGTAGTTGGAAGATTAATTCCTGCTGGTACAGGCATGGAATTCCACGACAAGTTAAGGTCTAAAAAACAAAGTGATTATGATGAGCAATTATTGTCAGATGATGATATTGAAGCAGCGTTAAGACAAGAGCTTCAAGAAAATGATGAAGAATAATGTTGACCATTAACCTCATGCTCTATAAAATCGCCGCGTATAAACAAAATTAATATGGCAACAGTTAATCAGTTAATAAAAAAATCTAGGAAGCCTAAGGTTAAAAAGACCGATGTTCCTGCATTAAATGCATGTCCTCAACGGAGAGGAGTTTGCACCCGTGTTTATACTACTACTCCCAAAAAACCAAACTCAGCTTTAAGAAAAGTATGCAGAGTAAGGTTGACTAGCGGTTATGAAGTAACTTCTTATATAGGGGGAGAAGGTCACAATCTTCAGGAACACTCTTTGGTTTTAATTAGGGGCGGAAGAGTAAAAGATCTACCAGGTGTAAGATATCATACTATTCGAGGTACATTAGATACCTCAGGCGTTGCAAGCAGAAAACAAAGAAGATCAAAATACGGTGCTAAAAAAGGTAAATAATTATGCCAAGAAGACGAAGTCCCGAAAAAAGAAAAGTTTTACCAGATCCAAAATATAAAGATGTAGTTCTTGCGAAATTCATGAATAACCTCATGAAAGATGGTAAAAAATCTGTCGCAGAAAAAATTGTTTACGGTGCTTTTGATCAGATAACTAAATCAACTAAAGATGATCCGCTTGAAGTTTTTATGAAAGCGCTAGAGGAAGTTAGTCCTGTAGTTGAAGTTAAATCTAGGAGAGTTGGTGGAGCAAACTATCAAGTTCCTGTTGAGATTCGTCCTTCTAGAAGGCAAGCTCTTGCAATGAGATGGATAGTTGATGCCGCAAGAAATAGAAGTGAAAAATCAATGGATCTAAGACTTGCTGGAGAGCTGCAGGATGCCTCACAAAAAAAAGGATCAGCATTCAGGAAAAGAGAAGACGTTCATAAGATGGCTGAAGCCAATAAAGCTTTTTCACACTTTAGATTCTAATTAGAAATTAATAAAAAAATATGGCTAGAGATACAGTATTAAATAAGTATAGAAATGTAGGTATATGTGCACACGTTGATGCAGGCAAAACCACAACTACTGAAAGGGTTCTATTTTACACAGGACTCTCCCATAAAATTGGTGAAGTACATGATGGTGCTGCTGTCATGGATTGGATGGAACAAGAACAAGAAAGAGGTATAACTATTACATCTGCGGCTACAACCTGCTTTTGGAGCGGCATGGAGCAACAATATCCACAACACAGAATTAATATCATCGATACTCCTGGTCACGTTGACTTCACAATTGAAGTGGAACGTTCATTACGAGTGCTTGATGGTGCAGTTGTAGTTTTTTGTGGAACCTCAGGTGTAGAACCACAATCTGAAACCGTTTGGAGACAAGCAAATAGATATGAAGTACCAAGAATAGTTTTTGTAAACAAAATGGATAGAGCAGGTGCAAATTTTGAAAAAGTTGTAGAACAAATTAAAGATCGATTACAAGCAAATGTTGTCCCAATCCAACTTAACATTGGAGCAGAAGATGATTTTAAAGGAGTAGTTGATCTTATAAAAATGAGGGCTATCTACTGGAATGAAGATGATCAAGGTTTAACTTTTGATTCGCAAGATATTCCTGAAAATCTTCTTGATAAATGTAACAAACTCCGTGAGGAAATGGTTGAAGCAGCTGCAGAAGCAAATGAAGAATTAATGGATGCTTATTTAGAATCTGGAGAATTATCAGAGGAACAAATAAAAGAAGGTCTAAGAATAAGATCACTATCTAATGAAATAATACTAGCTCTTTGTGGTTCAGCTTTTAAAAATAAGGGAGTCCAAGCAGTTTTAGATGCAGTTATTGATTTTCTTCCTGCTCCTGACGAAGTTAAGGCTATAGAGGGAGTTATTCCTAATAACAGTGAGGAAGAAGAGCAATCTGATTCAAGAAAGTCATCTGATGAAGAACCGTTTTCTGCATTAGCATTTAAGATTGCAACTGATCCATTTGTTGGAACTCTTACATTTATTAGGGTGTACTCTGGAGTTTTGAGTGTTGGTGACGGAGTTATGAACACAACTAAATCTAAAAAAGAAAGAGTTGGAAGAATGGTTCAAATGCACTCTAATAATAGAGAAGAGATAAAAGAAGTTAGAGCTGGTGACATTGCAGCATGTATAGGCCTAAAAGATATTACTACTGGCGATACTCTTTCAGATTCTGATAAGCCAATTGTCCTTGAGAGAATGGATTTCCCTGAACCAGTAATTTCTGTAGCTGTTGAACCAAAATCAAAACAAGATCAAGAAAAAATGTCACTAGCACTTGGTAAACTTGCCCAAGAAGATCCTTCCTTTAGAGTTGCAAGTGACGAAGAATCAGGTCAAACAATTATATCTGGTATGGGAGAACTTCATTTAGACGTGCTTGTAGATAGGATGAAAAGAGAATTCTCTGTTGAAGCAAATATTGGTAAGCCTCAAGTTGCATACAGAGAAACCATTAAAGAAAGTGTAGAAATAGAGGGTAAATTTGTCAGACAAAGTGGTGGTAAAGGTCAATATGGGCACGTTTGGTTAAAACTTGAGCCACTTGGTTTAGACGATGAATATGAATTTGTCGATAAAATCGTAGGTGGAGTTATTCCAAAAGAGTATATTCCTGCAGTAAACAAAGGCATTCAAGAGCAAATGCAAAATGGAGTTATAGCTGGATATCCATTATTAGCATTGAGAGCAACACTATATGATGGATCTTTCCATGATGTTGATTCAAATGAGATGGCATTTAAGATTGCTGGATCAATGGCTCTTAAAGAAGGAGCCACTAAAGCAAAACCTGCTCTTTTAGAGCCCATAATGAAGGTTGTTGTTGTAACGCCCGAAGAACATATGGGAGATGTAGTAGGCGATTTAAACAGAAGAAGAGGTATTATATTAGGAATGGAAGATATTACATCTGGCAAAGAAGTCTCCTCTGAAGTGCCTTTAGCTGAGATGTTTGGATATGCAACAGATTTAAGATCACAGACTCAAGGAAGAGCTACTTTTACGATGGAATTCACTAAATACGGTGAAGTTCCAAATAATATCGCCGAACAGTTAAAAACATCATAAATATGTCTGAAAATAACTGTCTAATAAAGTTGACAGTATTGCTCTTAGAAGCTTAGAATACGCCACATTTTGCAATTTGTTGAATGTAAAAAATTTTTTATAAAAGGTAAAAAAATAGGGAAATGGAGAATCAATCAATAAGAATTAGGCTAAAAGCCTTTGACTACAGATTAATTGATGCTTCAGCTAAATTGATTGTAGAAACCGTAAAAAAAACGGGCGCTGTAATTAATGGTCCTATTCCTTTACCAGTAAAAAAAGAAAGGACAACTGTATTAATATCACCGCATAAAGATAAAGATGCGAGGGATCAATACGAAATTGTTACTTATAAAAGATTGATGGATATTGTTAAACCAACTGATAAAACAGTTGATGCTTTGATGAAATTAGATCTATCCTCAGGGGTAGATGTTCAAATAAGCTTAGGACAATAATTTTTTAACGCGAATGCGGCCATAGAGGGTTTATAGCCCCGTAGAAAGGAGATTAAATTGAGCATAGGCTTAATAGGAAAAAAATCTGGTATGTCTCGTCTTTTTCTTGAAGATGGAGAATCTGTTCCCGTGACTGCAGTTTCAGTGTGTGGAAACTTTATAGCTGACATTAAAACAAAAGAAAAAAATGGCTACAACGCTCTTGTTGTTTCTAAGACAGAAAAATCAAATAACCTAAATAAATCACAAAAAGAATTTTTCAAAAAAGTTAATCTTGAACCGGGTTCATTAGCTGAATTTAGGTTAGATGATAATAATGATAGCTCATTTGAAATCGGTAGCCATTTAACTGCTGATCTTTTCGAGGTTGGCCAGTATGTTGATGTCACAGGTACTTCAAAAGGGAAAGGCTATGCTGGTGTTATAAAGCGACATAATTTTAAGATGCAAGATGCAACTCATGGTAATTCGCTAGCTCACAGGGCTCATGGTTCAATTGGTCAGTGTCAAACTCCTGGAAGAGTTTGGAAAGGAAAAAAAATGTCTGGTCACATGGGAGATGTTCAAAAAACTGTTCAAAGCTTAAAAATAGTTCATATGGATGTTGAAAATAATGTTATTTATATAAAAGGTTCAGTTCCTGGATTTAATGGCTCTCAACTAAAGATCAAACCTTCAATAAAAGCATCATGAAAATAGAATTGCTCTCAAATACAAAAAATAAAGATATATCAATATCTAATGATGTATTTAGCAAGGAGTTTAACGAATCTTTAATCCATCAAGCAGTTGTAAGTTTTATGGCGGCATCAAGACAGGGCAGCGCAAAACAAAAAAATCGATCTGAGGTTAGAGGTGGCGGGAAAAAACCTTATAGGCAAAAAGGTACTGGAAGAGCAAGAGCAGGAACGATAAGAAGTCCTCTTTGGAGAGGAGGCGGTGTAACTTTTGCTGCTAGGCCAAGAGATTACAGTAAAAAATTAAACAAAAAAATGTACAGAGCTGCTATAAAATCCATATTTTCTGAATTAGTAAGACAAAATAGATTAGTTGCAATTGAGAAGCCTGTTCTCGAAAAACCAAAGACAAAAGAAATAGCAAGTTTTTTGAATGAATTTTCTTTAAGTAAAGTACTTATCATAATTGATGAACTAGATATGAATCTTTATTTATCTGCCAGAAATATTCCAAATGTTGATGTTATTACTGTAAGAGAGATTAATCCTGTAAATTTACTTAAACCTCAAAAAGTTGCTGTAACCAGCGAAGCACTTAAACAAATAGAGGAGTGGATCAATGGTTAAAGAAAAACTATATACACTCATAAAATCTCCAATAATTACTGAACAGACCGCTCAGTTAGGTGAAAATTTGAAACAGGTGGTTTTCAAGGTAGATTTATCTGCCAACAAGCTTGAGATAAAAAAAGCTGTTGAAGAGCTTTTTAAAGTTGAGGTAGTAAATGTCACAACATCCATTGTGAAAGGAAAGCAGAAAAGGAATAGATTTGGGATATACAAAAAACCAAACTATAAAAAAGCTTTTGTTTCAATTAGCAAAGATTCTGACATTCAATTCGAGGGCATGAACTAATGGCTATTATTAAATCAAAACCAACCAGCCCAGGTAGAAGAGGTCAGATTTCTATTAAATCTGATTTATATAAAGGCAAGCCTTTAAAATCATTAATTGAACCAAAATCAAAAAAAGGTGGCAGAAACAATAACGGTAGAATCACTGTAAGACACCAAGGTGGTGGTCACAAACAGCATTATAGAGTCATTGATTTTAAAAGGAATAAATTTGATATTCCAGCTGTTGTTGAGCGCATAGAATATGATCCAAATAGATCAGCTCACATAGCTCTTCTTAAATATAAAGATGGTGAGCGGAGATATATTATTGCTCCATCTAAGATCAAGATTGGTGACGAGTTAGTGTCATCAGATAATTGTGAAATTAAACCTGGAAACTCAATGAAACTTAAGGATATACCTCTTGGTACAAATGTTCATTGTGTCGAATTAAAGCCTATGAAAGGAGCTCAATTAGCAAGAAGTGCTGGTACTTCAGCCAGATTGGTTGCTAAAGAAGGTATTTACGCAACACTAAGGCTTCAGTCAGGAGAGACTAGAAAAGTACTATGGGAATGCAGGGCTACGCTCGGTACAGTATCTAATCAAGAAAATAATTTAAGATCGCTTGGAAAGGCTGGTGCCAAAAGATGGAGAGGTGTACGACCAACAGTAAGAGGTGTAGCAATGAATCCAGTTGACCATCCTCATGGAGGTGGAGAAGGCAGGACTTCAGGTGGCAGACATCCTTCAACGCCTTGGGGTAAACCTACTAAGGGATATAAAACAAGAAAGAATCAAAGAACAGATGATTTGATAATCAGAAGAAGAGGTAAGAAATAAAATGCCTAGATCATTAAAAAAAGGACCATTTGTTGATTTATCTCTCTCTAAGAAAGTTGAGGCAGCAATAGCAAATAATGATAAAAAACCAATTAAAACATGGTCTAGACGCTCTATGATCATTCCTTCAATGGTGGGTTTAACAATTTCTGTTCATAACGGCAGACAACATGTACCTGTTTTTATTAATGAAGATATGGTTGGTCATAAACTTGGTGAATTTGCCATTACGAGAACATTTAAAATGCATTCGGGCGATAGGAAGGCTAAATAATGGAAACAAGAGCATACTTAAAAGGAACGAGATTATCTCCTCAAAAAGCTGCTCTTGTAGCGGATCAGATTAGAGGTAAATCAGTCGATCAGGCAATGGATTTTTTAGTCTTCAACAAGCAAAAAGGCTCTGCAGTTATCAAAAAATTATTGGAGTCTGCAATTGCGAATGCTGAAAATAATAATAATGCAGATATCGATAAACTTTCAATATCTTCAATAATCGTAAATCAGGGCATGAGACTGAAAAGAATGAAACCAAGAGCACGTGGAAGAGCCGATAGGATAATTAAACCTACATGTCATATCGAGATAATTTTGAAAGAGGAAGACAAATAATGGGACAGAAAGTAAATCCAAACGGTTTTAGACTAGGCGTTTCTAAGAAGCAAAATGCTAATTGGTATGCAAAGGGTAAAGATTTTTCAAATAATTTAATACAGGATCTTAAGGTTAGAGAATACCTTGGAAAAAAATTAAAGAACTCTTCTATTAGCAAGGTTGAGTTAGAGAGAACAGCAGAGAGCTTTATTGTAAATATTCATACAGCAAGACCAGGAATCATCATTGGCAAAAGAGGTGAAGAGATTGAAAATTTGAAGAAAGCTGTTGAAAAAATTGTGAAAGGACCATCACAAATTAACATAAAAGAAGTTAAAAAACCTGATTTAGATGCCCAGATTCTTGCTGAAGGAGTTGCACAACAGCTTGAGAAAAGAGTCATGTTCAGAAGAGCGATGAAAAGAACAGTTCAAAGCGCACTTAGACAAAGTGCAAAAGGAGTTAGGATTGAAGTTTCTGGAAGATTGAATGGTGCTGAAATAGCTAGAACAGAATGGTACAGAGAAGGCAGAGTTCCTCTGCATACACTTAGAGCTGACATCGACTATGGAACAGCAGAAGCTTTAACAACCTATGGAATCATCGGTGTGAAAGTTTGGGTCTACAGAGGTGAAATTACTGAGGATCCATACAAAACTGAGCAAGGAGTAAGCTAAAAATGTTACAGCCTAAGCAAACAAAATTTAGAAAAATGCACAAAGGTCGAAATAGGGGCCTTGCTCAAAATGGTAACACAATAGCTTTCGGTCGATTTGGTTTAGTTGCATCAGATAGAGGCAGAATTACTGCTAGACAAATTGAGGCAGCAAGAAGGGCTATGACTAGATACATTAAAAGGGGCGGAAATATATGGATAAGAATCTTCCCAGATAAACCAATTACAAAAAAACCGCTTGAAGTAAGAATGGGTAAAGGCAAAGGAAATGTTGAATATTGGGTTGCACTTGTTCAACCTGGCAAAATTATGTTTGAAATGGCTGGAGTTGAAGAAGAATTAGCAAGAGAAGCATTTAGACTAGCTTCTGCAAAACTCCCAATAAAAACCCACTTTATAAAAAAGGATTTATAGAATGAGTAAAGAGTTAGCAGAATTAAGAAAAAAAAATATGCAACAGCTTGATGCTGAGCTTATATCTGTTAGGGAGTCTCAATTTGGTTTGAGAATTAAACATAAAACAGGACAACTAAACGAGACAAGTGAACTGATGAAAATGAGAAAAAAAATTGCTCAGATTAAGACAGTAATGAATGAAATTAAGACAAAAGGTGGAGAATAATGGATTCAACTAATCCAAGAGTTTTAACAGGCATTGTTACCAGCGACAAGGCTGATAAGACTATTACAGTGAAAGTTGAAAGAAAAGTTAAACATCCACTCTATGGAAAAGTTATTAAGAGGGCTACAAAAGTTCACGCTCATGATGAAACTAATTCTGCTTCAATTGGAGACGTTGTTTCCGTAAAAGAATGTAGACCAATTTCAAAAAGCAAAACTTGGATCCTTGTAAATGAAGATGAGAAAAATGGAGAGGAGAATTAATCATGATTCAGATGCAATCCCTTTTAAATATTGCTGATAATAGTGGAGCAAGAAGCGTAATGTGTATAAAGGTTCTTGGTGGATCTAAAAGACGTTATGCAAATATTGGCGACATTATCAAAGTTGCTGTTCGTGAAGCTATTCCAACTGGAAAAGTTAAAAAAGGTCAGGTTGTTGATGCTTTAATTGTAAGAACAAAAAAAGGTGTTCGAAGAAGAGATGGCTCCCTGATTAAATTTGACGAGAATGCTGCTGTGTTGGTAAATGCTCAGAAAGCACCAATTGGAACAAGAGTATTTGGCCCAGTAACTAGAGAACTAAGAGAGGGTAAACATATGAAAATACTCTCATTGGCACCTGAGGTTTTATAAACATGAATAAGAGACTAACTCCTACAAAATTAAGATCTGGTGATGAGGTAATAGTTATTGCAGGAAAAGATATTGGCAAAAAAGGTACATTAAGAGAAATATACAAAAATAAAAACAAAGGAATAGTGACTGGCATTAATATTGTAAAAAAACATACTAGACCAAATCCTGAAATGGGTATCACTGGTGGAGTTGTTGAACAAGAAGCTGCAATTGCGTTATCTAATCTTGCAATATGGAATCCGAAAAAGAAGACTAAAGACAAAATAGCATATTCAACTGATAAAGACGGAAGAAAAATAAGATTATTCAAATCTGATGGAGTAGAGATAAAGTAAATGGCTAATTTGAAAGAAAAATATACTCAAGAATTAAGGCCTGCTCTTCAAGAGGAGTTGGGTATAAATAATGTTATGGCAGTTCCAAAGTTAACAAAGATAGTTATAAACATGGGAGTTGGAGAAGCAGCAAATGATAAAAAGCATTTGGAATCAGCTTTAGATAATTTAACTGTAATAGCTGGACAAAAACCAATAGTAACAAAGGCAAGAAAATCTGTTGCAAGTTTTAAAATAAGAGAAGGATGGCCATTGGGTTGTAAAGTCACGCTAAGAGGTAACAAAATGTATGACTTTATGGAAAGATTGATAAAAATAGCAATCCCAAGAGAAAGGGATTTCAGAGGTTTAAATCCTAAATCATTTGATCAGCAGGGAAATTATTCATTTGGTATTAAAGAGCAAATTATTTTTCCTGAGATCAATTACGATAATATCGACAATATCAGAGGTATGGATATTTGTATAAATACTTCAACTGAAAATACAGAACATGCAAAAGCTTTATTAAAAGCTTTTGATTTTCCTTTTAAACAATAGGTACTTTTTATGGCAAAAAAATCAATGATAGCAAGAGAAGTTAAAAGAATTAAAACAGTAGCCAAATATGCTGGTAAGAGAGCAGCTTTGAAAGCACAAATGAATGATCAAAGCCTTTCCACTGAAGAAAGATATGAAGCAAGAGTTAAATTTCAAAAATTGCCAAGGAATGCAAGTCCTTCTCGTGTAGTTAGAAGATGTCAAGTAACAGGCAGACCTCATGCAGTTTATAGAAAATTTGGTTTGAGTCGAATCAAGTTAAGAGAAGCAGCAATGCGTGGCGACATTCCTGGATTAGTTAAATCAAGTTGGTAAAAATATTATGAGTTTTCAAGATCCTATATCAGACTGTCTAACAAGAATACGCAACGGATTAATGCGCGGTAAAACTCACGTTCAAGTTCCTTATTCAAAGCTAAAACATGATTTGGTAGATGTGCTAGTCTCAGAGGGCTATCTAAAATCTTGCAGTAAAACTGAATTAGACGATAAGCCAGTTATCGAAGTTGAGCTTAAATACCATAATTCAGAACCAGTAATAAAAGAGCTTAAAAGGATTAGCAAACCAAGCCTTAGAAAATATAGTGCTGCTTCAAGCCTTGAATCTGTAAAAGGAGGACTTGGCTCTTTCATCCTTTCAACTAATCAAGGCTTAATGACTGATAGGGATGCAAAAGCTAAAAATGTTGGCGGCGAGATTTTGTGTGAGGTATTTTAATGTCTAGAGTTGCAAAAAATCCTATAAAAATTGTCGATGGTGTCAATGTTACAGTTGAAGGCAATTTAGTCACTGTTAAAGGCTCTAAAGGGGAGCTAGAGTTCGAAATGACAGAATCTATTTCATTAAATATTGCTGAAGACACAATAACAGTTGGCTATGATGAGAATATTCAACAATCTATTGCTTTAGCAGGAACCACTAGATCAATCGTAAATAACATGATTATTGGTGTTTCCGAGGGTTTTGAGAAAAAACTTGAGCTTATTGGAGTAGGATATAGAGCAAAAGCTTCTGGAAAGCTTCTTGAGCTAACTCTAGGTTTTTCACATCCCATTAAATATCAATTGCCTCCAGAGGTAGAAGTTGAAACTCCATCACAAACGGAAGTTGTTCTTAAAAGTCACAACAAACAAATACTTGGTCAAGCTGCGGCTGAGATAAGAGCCTTTAGACCACCTGAACCATATAAAGGCAAGGGTGTGAGGTATGCAGATGAACAAGTTAAGCGTAAAGAAGCTAAAAAAGCTGCTGGAGCAGGGGCTTAAAAATGAGTGAAAAGAATATTTCAAGAATTAGAAGAGCAAAAAAATCTAGAATTCATATTAGAGATCAAGAATCACCAAGATTAACTGTTTTTAGATCGTCTAAACATTTTTATGCTCAAATCTTTGATAGCTTGGGAGCTAAAGTAATTGTTTCAGCATCAACTGTCGAAAAGGATTTAAAGATAGATGCTAATAATGTTGCTGGTGCAAAAGAAGTTGGTAAAAGAGTCGCAGAAAGAGCTCTTGAAAATGGAATTAAGAAAGTTGTATTTGATAGGTCTGGATATAAGTATCATGGTCGCATAAAAGCTTTAGCAGATTCAGCGAGAGATGCAGGCTTGGAGTTTTAATTTATGAAAGAAGAAAACACAATGACTAATCAACAGGTTGATGCCTTGGAAGAAAAATTAGTCCAGGTTAATAGAGTCGCAAAAGTTGTGAAAGGTGGAAGAATTTTTGGATTCACTGCGCTAACAGTTGTTGGCGATGGTAATGGCAGAGTTGGATTTGGAAGAGGTAAAGCCAAAGAAGTTCCTATAGCTATTCAGAAAGCCATGGAAAATGCTAGAAGAAGTATGGTAGAAGTTGAGTTAAACAACACTACTTTATGGTATCCAATAAAAGCAAAACATGGTTCTGCTAACGTATATATGCAACCAGCTTCTGAAGGTACAGGGATTATTGCTGGTGGTGCTATGAGAGCTGTGCTTGAATTAGCAGGTGTTCAAAATGTTCTTGCCAAATGTTATGGATCTACAAATCCAGTTAATGTGGTTAGGGCAACAATTAATGCATTAAGTTCAATGGAGTCACCTGAGACAGTAGCCTCAAGAAGAGGTAAGAAAGTAGAAGAAATATCATGAGTAAAGCAGAGACTATAACAATTAAGCTTGTAAAAAGTGGAATAGGGCGGATGAAAAATCACAAATTGTGCATAAAAGGTCTTGGCATAAAAAAACTTAACCAGACTGTCACAGTTCTAGATACTCCAAGCAATAGAGGGATGATAAACAAGATTTCAGACATGTTAGAAATTATTGAGAATTAAGATGAGTGAAGAAGCTACAAATAATATGAACTTAAATACTCTTTCGAATACTGGAACAGCTCAGAACAGGAAAAGAGTTGGTAGGGGTATTGGTTCAGGAACTGGTAAAACTGCTGGAAGAGGTCATAAAGGTCAGAAATCTAGATCTGGTGGTAACGTAAGACTTGGATTTGAAGGTGGACAAATGCCGCTTCAAATGAGGTTACCCAAATTTGGTTTTACATCCAGAGTTAACAATTCTTTTAAAGAGGTTAACGTCAAAAACTTAGAAGGAATGAAAGTAGTTAGCTTACAAACACTAAAAGACAATAAACTGATTGCTAAATCAGTCAAAAAAGTAAAAATTTTTGGTAATACTGAAATTGAATCTAAGATTACAGTGGAAGGCATCCCATTAACAAAAGGTGCAAAGGCTTCTATTGAAAAAGCTGGAGGCAAAATTGTTGCTGCCTCAACAAAGAACGATAAACCGAAAACTCAATCAAAGAAAGAGGATTCTGAATAGTTATGGTTGATCAAGGAAACAACATGAGTGATCTTTGGAAACGGTTAAGATTCGTTTTTATTGCAATTCTTGTATATAGAATTGGAACTCATATCCCAATACCTGGCATAGATCCTGACAGACTTGCTGCTCTTTTTGAACAAAATCAGGGAACTATCATTGAAATGTTTAATTTGTTTTCTGGTGGAGCACTGGAAAGGATGAGTATATTTGCTCTTAACGTTGTACCTTATATTTCGTCTGCAATTATCATGCAGCTTTTTTCTAATTCTATTCCTTACCTTCAAGAATTAAAGAAAGATGGGCAAGCTGGAAGAAATGCAATTACTCAATACACAAGATACGGTACAGCTGTGTTGGCATTTATTCAGGCATCCGCACTGGCAGTAACTTTATCTGCAAGCGGTCTTGCATATGTACCTGGACCGTCCTTCTTTGTATCTGCTGTATTTTCTGTTGTAGCAGGGACTATGTTCCTTATGTGGTTGGGTGAACAAGTTTCTGAGAGAGGAATTGGTAACGGTATTTCAATAATCATTGCGACAAGTATTTTAACTGGCATACCAGGAGCAATAGGACAGGCTTTAGAGCAGTCAAGACAAGGCGATCTTAGTATTTTATTACTCATAGGCATAGGATTATTGTCTATGGCAGTAATTGCAGTAGTTGTTTTCATTGAGAGGGGTCAGAGAAGAATAACAGTAAACTATGCCCAAAGACAGCAAGGCAGAAGAATGATGCAAGCTCAAACTAGCCATTTACCCTTCAAAGTAAATATGGCAGGTGTTATCCCAGCAATATTTGCAAGCACCTTCCTGCTATTTCCTGCATCTTTATCGACATGGTTTGGCGAGAATGAGTCCTTAAGTTTTTTACAAAGTTTCTCATTGGCTTTAAATCCTGGACAACCTCTTTATATATTAGTTTTTGCAGGTCTAATCATAAGCTTCTGTTTTATTTGGTTGGCTCTAACATTTAATACAAAAGATGTCTCAGATAACCTTAAGAGATCTGGTGCATATATCGCAGGTATAAGACCAGGAGAACAAACAGCTAATTATATTGACTCAGTTTTAGCAAGACTTACTGTATTTGGAGCAATTTATTTAACTCTAATTTGTTTATTACCATTGGCACTCATTAATTTTGCAGGCATTTCACCTACTATTTCAGTTGGAGGAACATCTGTGCTAATTATTGTTGTTGTGTTGATGGACTTTATGGCTCAGGTTCAGTCACACATGATGTCATCTCAATACGCATCGTTAATGAAAAAAGCAAATATCAAAAATTATAGAAGGTAGTATGAAAGTTAAAGCATCAGTAAAGAAAATCTGTAGAAATTGCAAAATTGTAAGAAGAAAGGGCGTTTTGTACGTAATCTGCAGCTCAGACCCTAAACATAAACAGAGGCAAGGTTAAACTATGGCAAGGATAGCAGGAGTAAACATTCCAGAAAATAAGCACGTTGAGATTTCATTAACTCACATATTTGGTATAGGAAGAAAAACAGCTCAAAACATATGTCTTGATCTCAAGATAGACTATACAAGAAAAATCTCAGACTTATCTGAAGATGAAATTGAAAGCATAAGAAATGCAGTATCAACTTATGTTGTTGAGGGTGACTTGAGAAGAAATATAAGTACAAACATCAAAAGATTACAGGATTTGGCTAGTTATAGGGGAATAAGACATAGAAGAAAACTTCCAACTAGAGGTCAAAATACAAAAAATAATGCTAGAACAAGAAAAGGCCCTAAAAAGCCGATGAGAGGTTAAATATGGCAGCAAAAGGTAAAAAAAATAAAAAAGTTGTAACAGATGGAGTGGCTCATATCCACTCATCTTTCAATAATACAATTGTTACTATTACTGACAAACAGGGAAATACAATATGTTGGGCAACTTCAGGTGGGAGTGGTTTTAAAGGCTCAAGAAAAAGCACACCTTTCGCTGCCCAAATTGCAGCCGATAAGGCTGGAAATGCAGCAAAAGAATTTGGAATGATAAATTTAGATGTAAAAGTAAAAGGTCCTGGTGGAGGAAGAGAGTCTGCTATAAGGTCTTTAAATGCATGTGGACTTAAGATTAAAAGTATTACTGATGTTACACCATTGCCTCACAATGGTTGTAGACCATCTAAAAAACGAAGAGTTTAACGGAGATACAAATGGCTAGATATAGAGGACCATCATTAAGATTATCGAGAAGAGAAGGCACAGATCTTTATTTGAAGAGTGGGGTTAGAGCAATTGAATCAAAATGTAATATGGATACTCAACCAGGTGTTCATGGAGCGAGAAGAGGAAGACTATCTGACTATGGACTTCAATTAAGAGAAAAACAAAAAGTTAGAAGAATGTATGGTGTTTTGGAAAAACAATTTAGAAACTATTATAAAAAAGCTGCATCTTCAAAAGGCAACACAGGTGAAAATCTGCTATCCCTCTTAGAAAAAAGACTTGATAACGTTGTATACAGAATGGGTTTTGGATCAACGAGAGCAGAGGCAAGACAAATGGTTTCTCATAAAGCTTTCATGGTAAATGGTAAGGTTGTTAACATTCCATCATATCAAGTTCAAGCTGGTGACGAAATTGAAGTAAGAGAGTCAAAAAAAGGCCATTTAAGAATTGCAGCTGCATTAAAAATAGCATCTACAAGAGAAGATTGTGATTGGTTGGAAGTAGATGAACAAAATTTAAAAGGGGTATTTAAATCGGTTCCAGATAGAACTGATTTAAGTACAGAAATTAACGAAAATCTTATTGTTGAGCTTTACTCAAAATAACATAAAGGCGGAGAATATTATGCAAACATCAGTAATTG
Source organism: SAR86 cluster bacterium SAR86A (assembly GCA_000252525.1). GTDB lineage: Bacteria > Pseudomonadota > Gammaproteobacteria > Magnimaribacterales > D2472 > SAR86A. The sequence continues at coordinate 29,285 of JH611156.1, forward strand.
ATTTACTAGTACCTACTGAGATACAAGTTGATGACGTGTCACCAACTTTATCAAAAGTAACTTTGGAACCTCTCGAGAGAGGTTTTGGCCATACTTTAGGTAACGCCCTGAGAAGAATTCTTTTATCTTCTATGCCCGGAGCAGCCGTGACAGATGTGGCTATAGAGGGTATTTCACATGAATATAGTACCATCGAAGGTATCAGAGAAGACGTAATAGATATTCTTTTAAATATTAAAGACATGCCTATTAATTTAATTGAAGGAGATTCAGCTGAAGTTACTCTTGATGTGACCGGTCCATGTGATGTTCTTGCTTCTTCTTTTGATGCTCCTGGAAATGTTGAATTAGTTGACCAAGACTTTCACGTAGCTACTATTGTAGACAAGGTTAGTTTAAAAATGACTCTTACGGTAAAAACTGGAAGAGGATATGAGCCAGCTGATTTGAGAGATGATGAAGACAGGGTTGTAGGTGCTCTTAAAGTAGATGCCTCATATAGTCCTGTAAGAAGAGTATCTTATACTGTTGATAATGCTAGATTTGGCAAAAGAACTGACTTAGACAAACTAGTCGTTGAATTAGAAACGGATGGAACGCTTGATCCAAAAATGGCTATTGAGCATTCAGCAACAATTCTCCAACAGCAATTAAGTGCTTTCGTTGATTTGGATGCTATTGCAGAACAGGAAGCCAAGAAAGATCAAAATGATTTTGATCCAATCCTTCTTAGATCAATTGAAGAACTTGAGCTCACAGTTAGATCTACAAATTGTTTGAAAGCAGAAAGCATATTTTTAATTGGTGATCTTATTCATAGATCAGAATTCGATTTGCTTAAGACTCCAAATTTAGGAAAGAAATCATTAAATGAGATCAAAGATGTTTTAGCATCAAAAGAATTATCTCTTGGAATGAATGTAGAAAACTGGCCTCCAGTAGGATAAAAAATGAGACATAGAAAATCTGGAAGAAAACTTAATAGAAATTCAGCCCACAGAAAGGCTTTATTTAAAAATCTTGCAATTGCCTTAATTGAACAAGAGATTATTAAGACAACACTTCCAAAGGCAAAAGAGCTCAGAAAATTCATAGAGCCTCTTATTACTAGAGCAAAAGATGACTCTGTTGCTAATAGAAGACATGCTTTCAACAAATTAAGATCTGATAGCGCTGTAGCAAAACTTTTTAGTGAAGTGGCAGTAAATTCAAAAGATCGAAATGGTGGATATACCAGAATTATCAAAGCAGGTTTTAGGGCAGGAGATAAAGCAGATATGGCATATATCGAGCTTGTTGACAGAGTTTTAGATTCTGATGACTTGGATCAAACTAATCCAGAAGAAGAATCAGCTGCTTAAGATAAAATTGGCTTTAAAAATTTTCCGGTAAAAGATTCTTTCACTTTTGAAACTTCTTCAGGAGTTCCTTCAGCTACAATCCTGCCACCGTCACTGCCGCCCTCTGGACCAAGATCGATAATCCAGTCAGCTGTCTTAATTACGTCAAGATTATGCTCAATAACAACAACGGTATTGCCCTGATCTTTAAGTCTATTTAAAACATTCAAAAGTAGCTCAATGTCTGCAAAATGTAACCCAGTTGTTGGTTCATCTAATATAAACAAAGTTTTACCCGTACTTCTTTTAGATAATTCTTTAGCAAGCTTGATTCTTTGAGCTTCTCCTCCAGAAAGAGTCAAAGCAGATTGACCTAGCGTTATATATCCCAGACCTACGTCATTTAATGTTATCAATTTATTTTTAATTGAGGGATGTGCATCAAAAAACTCTAAAGCATCTTCAACAGTCATATTAAGAATATCACTTATATTTTTTTCTTTAAATTTTACTTCAAGGGTTTGATCGTTGTATCTATTACCATCACAAATGTCGCACTTTACATAAACATCTGCCAGAAAATGCATTTCTACTTTGATCATTCCATCACCCTGACAAGCCTCACATCTTCCACCTTTAACATTAAAACTAAATCTTCCTGGCTTATATCCTCTTGATCTAGCTTCGACTGTTTGTGATAGAAGATCACGGATATGTGAAAATAATCCAGTATAAGTTGCTGGATTTGACCTTGGAGTTCTTCCTATTGGTGACTGATCAATATTTATTACCTTATCTAAATGATCCAGACCTTCTATTTTTTCACATTTAACCTCTTTTGATAGCTTTGCTTTATTAAGTAAAAATGAACTAATAGGTAATAATGTTTGATTGATAAGTGATGATTTTCCTGAACCAGACACACCGGTTACACAGGTAAATAATCCTACTGGTATATCGATATTTACATTACTAAGATTATTTTCGTGGGCATTGATGATTGTAATTTTTTTGGAATTGACCTTAGCTCTTTTTTTTGGAACTTTAATTTCTCTTTTGCCTGATAAGTACTTGGCTGTTATTGAGTCTTTATTTTTTAAAATAGCTTTAATATCACCCTGAGCACAGATCTTTCCTCCATGAACTCCAGCTCCTGGTCCAATATCTATAATATGATCGGCTGACCTTATTGCTTCCTCATCATGCTCAACTACAATTACAGTATTTCCTAATTCTTTTAGATTTTTGAGTGTTTTTATAAGTTTTGCATTATCTCTTTGATGTAATCCAATAGAGGGCTCATCTAGAACATAAGTTACACCTACAAGACCTGATCCTATTTGACTAGCTAATCTTATTCTTTGTGCTTCACCACCTGATAACGTCTCAGCACTTCTATCGAGAGTCAAATAATTAAGGCCAACATCTTCAAGAAAAGTTAATCTATCAACTATTTCTTTTAGAATTTTTTCAGCAATTTTTTTCTTAGCTCCAGTTAGATTCATACCTTTAATGAATTTAAGAGAGTCATTTATCCTCATGCTGGTGATTTTATGTATTTGTGTTTTATTTATGAAAACGTTGCGTGAATAGTTATTTAGTCTTGATCCTGAACATTCATCACAAGAACTTTCAGACATTAATTTTGCTAATTCATTTCTGATGTATTCAGAATCTGTTTCCTTGAAACGCCTTTCTGTACTTGGAATTATTCCTTCAAAACGATGTTTCCTAACTATTCTGCTGCCACTTCTAAAGCGATGTGAGAAATCAATCTTTTCTTTGGTACCCCACAAGATGATATCTTTAATTTTTTGAGGATAGTCTTTCCATTTTGTCGTTAGAGTAAAGTCGTAATGATTTGCAAGGCATCTTAATTGATAATAATAAAATCTATTTCTTCTAGTCCAACCCTTTATTGCTCCGTTTGCTATTGAGACCTCATCATCTTGAATAAGTCTTTTTTCATTGAAGAATTGAATTACTCCTAGTCCATCACATTTTGTACAAGCACCATATGGATTGTTAAACGAAAACATTCTCGGCTCAAGTTCTGGAACAGCATAACCACATTGAGAACATGAAAAGTTAGACGAATATAGAGTTATCTCATTTTTGTCCATATTTTCAACCTCAATAAGGCCTTCAGATAGCAGTAAAGAGGTTTCTATAGATTCTGATATTCTTGATCTTATATCATCACTCTTTTTAATTACCAATCTATCGATTACTGCTGCAATATCATGTTTTTTATTTTTATCTAGGTCTGGAAATTCTTCCATTGGATATACTGTTCCATTTACTTTTACACGAACATATCCACTCTTTCGTAATTCTTCATATATTCCCAGATGTTCGCCTTTTTTCCCTCTTACAACTGGAGCAAGGAGCATGATTTTTGTATTCTCTTTTATTTTAAGAATTTCATCACAAATTTCTGAGACTGTTTTTGCTTTTAACTCTTCACCATGATCTGGACAAACCGGTGTACCAATTCTTGAAAATAGTAATCTTAAATAATCATATACTTCCGTAACAGTTCCAACTGTTGATCTTGGGTTATGAGAAGTTGCTTTTTGTTCAATTGATATAGCCGGTGATAAACCTTCAATTTGATCGACGTCAGGTTTTTCCATCATTGATAGGAATCTTCTAGCATAGGTTGATAGAGACTCTACATATCTGCGCTGACCTTCTGCATAAAGAGTATCAAAAGCGAGTGATGACTTTCCAGACCCAGACAAACCAGTTATTACAATGATTTTATTTCTTGGTATCTCAAGACTTATGTTTTTTAAATTATGCGTCCTGGCACCTTTGATATAAATACTATCCATATGAAAAAAAACTTCGTGATGAAAAAATTAAATTAGGTTAAACTTTTAACATATTATAAGAGGTAAATATGAGCAGAGGAGTAAATAAAGTAATTTTAGTAGGTAATTTAGGCCAAAAACCTGAAATGAGGTATACAGCGACTCAAACTGCTGTAGCAAACCTTTCAATTGCAACTACAGAATCTTGGAAAGATAAGGAAAGTGGAGAAAACAGAGATAAAACTGAATGGCACAGAGTAGTTTTTTTTGGAAACCTTGCTGAAATTGCTGAAAAATATCTTGATAAAGGCTCCAGTGTTTATGTTGAAGGAAAAATTCAAACTAGAAAATGGCAAGACAAGGATGGCAATGATAGATGGACAACAGAAGTTTTAGGTAATCAACTTACTATGCTTGGCTCACGAGGATCAAGTGATTCATCTATGCAAGATAATAGTTCTTCAGATACACCGTTCCCTGAGGATGATAGTGGTCCTGGTCTCACAGACGACGATATTCCTTTTTAAAATCAATCTTGATAAAAGAATATAAAACAATAACTCTTCAAGAGATTGATTCTATAGCAGTTCTTAAGCTAAACAGACCAGAAAAATTAAATGCATTTAACATGCAAATGTTAGAAGATATTATGGATGCATTTGATGAAGTCGACAGAAATGATAATTTAAAGGCAATTATACTTTCTGGAGCTGGTAGAGCTTTTTGTGCTGGTGCTGATCTTTCAGCTGGTGACAAAACTTTTGATAAAAATTTTGATACAAGAGGCGAATTTGAAGAAGATTTTAGAAGAGATGCAGGCGGTATTTTAGTTCTTAGAATTTATAACTCATTGAAGCCTGTTATTGCAGCATGTAATGGTGACGCTGTGGGAGTTGGAGCTACAATGCAGCTTCCTGCTGATATAAGAATTGCTAAAAAATCAGCAAGATATGGATTTGTTTTTGCAAGAAGAGGCATTGTTCCTGATGGATGTGCAAGCTGGTTCCTGCCAAAGCTAGTTGGTATTTCAAAGTCACTCGAGCTTTGCTACTCAGGTGATCTTATATCTGCTGAGGAGGGATCGAAAATAGGATTAATAAATTATCTTATAGACGACGAGGAAAACATTATCGATGTGGCTATTGAGTTAGCTAAAAAAATGACAGAAAACTCATCTCAAGTCTCTGTAGCTATGACTAGGCATATGCTCTGGAGTTACTCATCTGAAATAGATCCAGAAGAAGCTCATATTATGGAAAGCAAGCTTATCGATTCGAGGGGAGTGTCAGATGATGCCAAAGAGGGTGTCATGTCATTTTTAGAAAAAAGAAAACCTAAATTTAGCAACAAAGTTTCTGAAGATTTACCAAATTTTTTCCCATGGAGAAAGTCAAAATTTAAGGATAATTAACTATGCTATTTGAACCATTCAAACTTAAAAATTGTGAAATGAGGAATAGAATTGTTATGGCTCCAATGACCAGAAATCAGTCACCAGGAGGTATACCGACTGAAGAAGTTGCAAAATACTATGAAAGAAGAGCAAAGGGTGAGGTCGGGTTAATTATAACGGAAGGAATTGAATTAAGTCATAAATCTTCAAGTGCATATCCTAATGTACCGAGATTAGATTCTGAAGAAGCAAGGGATGGTTGGAAAAAAGTTATTAGTGGAATTAAAGAAAATAATGGATCTGTAATTGCTCAGTTATGGCATTGTGGAGGTTTCAGGAAGCTGGGTATGGGACCAGATCCAGATGTGCCTGGATATACAGCCTCTGGCCTCGTTAAGCCAGGAAAGAAAGTTGCTCACGAAATGACTGCTGATGATGTAAAAGAAGCTATAGAGGCATATGCTTCTGATGCTGAAATTTGTGAGAATCTTGGTTTTGATGGAGTGGAGATACATGGAGCTCATGGATACCTAATTGATAATTTTTTTTGGGAAGGAACAAATATAAGAGAAGATATTTATGGTGGTTCAATAGAAAAAAGATCAAATTTTGTTAAAGAAATTGTTGAAGCAATTAGATCAAGAGTGACAAATAACTTTATTGTTGGATTAAGATTTTCACAGTGGAAACAACATGACTTTGATGCAAAGCTTGCTCAAACACCAGATGAATTAGAAAAAGTCATTATGCCTCCTGTTAATGCAGGTTTAGATTACCTTCATTCAAGTATGAGAAGATTTTGGGAAAGTGAGTTTCCTGATTCAAAAGAGAATCTCGCATATTGGACTAAAAAGATATCTGATATAACAACCATTGGGGTTGGAAGTGTTGGATTAGATTCTGATTTTATAGATATGATGGCTCCAGCAAATCCAACAAGCATAGATAAGGCTATCGAAGATATTTCAAGTAACAAATATGAATTAATAGCAGTTGGAAGAGCTTTAATATCAGATCCAAATTGGGTAATTAAGATGAAAGAAGGCAGATTTGATGAGCTAATACCCTATACAAAGGAATCTTTATTAACTCTTTACTAAAATTTGCTTAGAACAAGACTAGCATTTGTACCGCCAAATCCAAATGAGTTGCTAAGTACATTACTTATCTCACAATCTCTTGTTTCAGTAACAATATCTAAATCTTTTGCCTCATCACACAATTCATCTACATTTATTGTTGGAGCAATAAAACCATTATTTATCATCATTATTGAATAAATTGCCTCATGAGCCCCTGTGGCCCCCAAAGAATGCCCGGTCATTGATTTTGTAGAGCTAATTGCTGGCGAATTAGAAGAGAATACTTCATTAATAGCCTTTAACTCAGCAACATCACCCACCGGAGTACTTGTACCGTGAGTATTGATGTAATCTATTTCTAATCCAGCATCCTTCATTGCGCCTTTCATGCAACGTGCAGCACCTTCACCAGATGGAGCAACCATGTCATAACCGTCAGAGTTTGCATAATAACCTGATATCTTAGCTAGTATATTTGCACCTCGTTTTTTTGCATGTTCCTCATCTTCTAAAATAACCATTCCTGCTCCACCAGCAATAACAAAGCCATCTCTATTTACATCATATGGTCTTGAAGCAGTTTCTGGAGATGAATTAAAGTTTGACGATAGAGCACCCATTGCGTCAAAAAGACAAGAAGAACTCCAATGTTCGTCGTCACTTCCACCTGCAATTACAATATCTTGCTGACCACTCTTTATAAGATCAGCAGCGTGGCCTATACAATGTGCGCTGGTGGCACATGCTGATGAGATTGAATAATTTATTCCTTTCAATTTAAAAGCAGTTGAAATAATTGCTGAAATTGAGCTAGACATACTTCTAGTAACACCATATGGACCAATCCTCTTTGGTCCTCTATCTCTTGCTATATCTCCATTTTCAACCATTATCCTTGTTGATGATCCTCCTGACCCAGCAACTATACCAATTCTAGGAGAATCTAAATCCTCTTCATTTATGCCTGCCATATCAAGAGCATCTTTTGTAGCTAGATATGAATACCCAGCAGATTCACCCATAAATCTTAGTAATTTTCTGTCAATATAATCTGCTAAATTAATGTTAATTGAACCAGATACACAGCTTCTAAATCCCATCTCTGAATACACATCATTGAATGAAATTCCTGACGATCCATTCTTTAGGCTTAATAGAACTTCATCATATGTATTTCCAATACAAGATTTAATTCCAAGACCAGTTACAACTACTTTTTTCATTAAAAATTACTCGGATCCTTAAATAATCCTACCTTAAGTTTCTCTGCAGTATATATTTTTCTGTCATCAACAAACATCTCACCATCAGCAAGACCAACTATTGCACCTCTATTAATAATTCTTTTGATATCAATTTTATATGTTACCTCTTTCGCATTTGGTAAAACTTGACCAAAAAATTTTACATTATCAGCACCCAAGGCTCTTCCAATACCAGGAAGCCCAGACCATAACAAATAAAATCCTAAAAGCTGCCACATTGCATCTAGCCCAAGACAACCTGGCATTACAGGATCAGTTTTAAAGTGGCATTTGAAAAACCATAAATCAGGATTAATATTCAAATGAGCACTTATTGAACCTTTTTTGTACGTTCCGCTGGAATCATCAATATTTGATATTTCATCAAACATTAACATTTGATCTGATGGTAATCTTCCGTCTCCAGGCTTAGTGAATAACTCTCCATTTGCACACGCTATCAAATCATCTTTAGAGTAACTATTTTGCGGTATAAATGTCATTTTTCCCTTTCGTATGCTAACTGAGCTAATTCTATCATTTCTTTTTGAATCTTTAGATTATCAATCTTCTTTGCACTGATTATCGCATTTTTATGAAATTTTTTGGCCAAATCTTCAGTTTTGCTTATCCCGTCATGAGCTTGAATTAATCTAAGGATATCTTTTGTATTAGCTTTTTTATTTCCAAGATTATTTGAAAGGGTTTTTTTAGTATTTTTGTCTGCATTTTTGTAGGCAAAAAAGAAAGGATAAGTTACTTTGCCTTCTTTCAGATCTTGAAATACAGGTTTCCCAATATCATTACTAAGAGAATAATCTAAAAGGTCATCTTTGATTTGGAACAAAATGCCTATATTTTTGGCGCATTCGCTAATATTTTTTATGTATATTGGTTTAGTTTCTGCAAGAAGTGCACCTGTTCTAGCGGCAGCCTCAAATAATCTACCAGTTTTAAAATAACTTATTCTTTTTAATTTGGTTAAAGTTATTTCTTGATTATTAATTGCATCAAGTTGGACTAGCTCGCCTTGTGAAATGTCATTAGTAGCGCTAGCGAGTTCTTTGAGAATTTCTTTTTTTCCAACATCAACCATATAAATAAATGCTTTTGAATATATGTAATCACCAATTAAAACTCCATGAGCATTCGACCATATGTTGTTTACAGATTCATTACCTCTTCTAAATGATGAGTCATCTACTACATCATCGTGAACAAGTGTAGCTGTATGGAGGAGCTCAATGATTGCTGCAAGCTTAATTCTGTTTTTCTTTTTTCTATTGATTGATGATGATATGAGATTTAACCTTGCCCTGATTTTTTTACCATCAGATTTGAAAATGTATTTATAAATTTCTTTAATAGATTTCTCTTTAACAACATCTGCCTTAATCATCTTTTCTACATGATAAAGTTCTTTTTCTATTAAATTCATTGAATCTATTTTTGCTGATAAATTAAGTCAAAATTATACATAAGTATTGATAATTTCCTCATTAAAGCGTATATTTTGCGAGCTTTAAAGGATTATATTATGTACGCGGTTATCGAAACAGGTGGAAAACAACATAAAGTCGAAAAAGGTATGGTTTTATCAGTCGATCTATTAAAAGATGATGTAGGTAAAAAGATAACTTTTGAAAATGTGCTTTTATATGTTGATGGAGATAAGGTAGAGGTTGGTCAACCATACCTAGATAATGTTAAAGTAACCGCTGAAGTAAAAGATGTTGTTAAATCTGAAAAAATTTCAATACTTAGATTTAGACGCAGAAAGCATAGTATGCGAAAAGTTGGACACAGAGCAAAGCATACTCAAATAGAAATTAAGAGTATTAAACTAGAGAGTTAATATGGCACATAAGAAAGCAGGTGGATCTAGTAAGAACGGAAGAGATTCCAACTCCAAAAGACTGGGAGTTAAGAGATTTGGTGGTGAGATTGTTAAAGCTGGTGAAATTCTTATTAGACAGCGGGGCACGAACACACATCCAGGTTTAAATGTTGGCATTGGCAAAGATGATACTTTATTTGCCAAAAGTGCTGGTATGGTTCAATTCACTTATAAAGGTCCAAAAAAAAGAAAAACTGCGAACGTAATCCCACAGTAGTAAATTCAAATGAACTTCATTGATGAAGCCTATCTTGAAGTAAGGGCAGGAGATGGCGGCTCTGGTGCGTCTAGCTTTAGAAGAGAAAAATATATTCCATTTGGTGGTCCCGATGGTGGAGATGGAGGCAAGGGCGGAAATATTCTTTTTAAAGTTAATCAAAACACTAATACCTTAATTGATTTTCAGAATAAAAAAATCTTTGAAGCTAAGAATGGACAAAAAGGTTCTGGAAAAAATAAATCAGGCGCAGACGGTGATGATCTAGTAATTCATGTACCAAAAGGAACAGTTATTTACGATAATTTAACCAATGAAGAGTTAATGGATTGTACTGATGAAAATCTTGAATACCTCATAGTTAAAGGTGGAGAGGGAGGTCATGGCAATGCCCGATTTAAGTCAGCCACAAATAGAGCTCCTAGAAAATCAACTCCAGGCTTTAAAGGTGAGGTACGCTCCTTAAGATTAGAACTAAAATCCTTAGCCGATGTAGGTTTAGTTGGCTTTCCAAACGCGGGCAAGTCAACTTTTCTAAATCATGTATCATCAGCAAAACCAAAGATTGGAAATTATCCATTCACAACACTTAGGCCCCACCTTGGAACAATTAAGGGCAATGAATCAAGTTACGTTATTGCAGATATACCAGGATTGATTGAAGGTGCATCTGATGGAGCTGGTTTAGGTATAAAATTTTTGAAGCATATCTCAAGAACTGGTTTGTTATTAATATTCGTAGATTTATTTTCTTCAGAAAATCTTAGTCCACTTGATCAAATAAATTCTCTTCAAAAAGAACTTGAAGCTTATAAAGACGATTTGACTCAAAAGATATCATGGATCGTTTGTAATAAAGTTGATTTATTGAAAGATGAAGATGTCAAAAAGATTGAAAAAGAGATTCAGTCAGCATTGAATACAAAAGATGTTTTTATGATTTCAGCATTCACTGGAAAAGGTACTAGGGAATTGTTGAATAAATTAGAGACGGAGGTCTGTAAAAGCTAACTAAGGTTTTTTATTGCTTTAGATAATCTACTTTTAGTTCTAGCTGCAGCGTTTTTATGAATAACTTTTTTTGATGCAGAAGAGTCAAGTATTTTTTCAGCACTCTTTAAAAGATCTTTAGCTTTCTCAGCATCATTTGCATCAATACTAGCTCGAACAGCTTTCACTGCGGTTCTTACCATAGATCTTTGAGCATGCCTTAACTTATACGTTTCAGCATTTTGTTTTGCTCTTTTTATTGCCTGTTTTGAGTTAGCCATAATAATTTTATAGGTGCGTAGTGTAATGATGAATGATCTTTATGTCCATATTTGAAACGATTATTTAAAATAAAAAAAGGCAGCATAAATGCTGCCTTTTTCATAAAAGACTAACTACATGGAATATTTTAGTCCTACATAGACCATTTTCCCTCTTGGATCATGTTGTCTAGTATCGTAACTAAAGTTTGAAGCATCATAAAACATTGGTACTTCTTCATCAGTAGCATTCTTTACACCTAAAGATAATCTTAGGCTAGAATCATCCATATCAAAGTTATAAGAATATTTAAGATCTAGAACATTAAATTCATCAATTTCTTGCCCTAAACCGTTAGCCACACCTAAAGCGTTAGGCGGGTTTGTGGTTTCATAATCTGAAATCATTCTATAGAAAGCTCCAACTGTATGATTACCACTTATAAGCGATGCACTTAATACAGTTTTTGTTTCAGGAAGTGATCTAGCAAAGTTGTCATGATTAAATAAACCAACAACATCTTTCATGCCTCCACCTGAAGCAGGAATTTCATATGAAAGGAAGTGTGCTCTGTTCATTCCAAGAACAACATTACCCAATCCAGTATTAAATATATACGAAGCTTCAATGTCATAACCGTCAGCATTAACTTTACCGACATTCTTATACCTTGTTGTAACACCAATTAAGGTACCATCTACCAGTCTAAGAACGTCTGGTCCATTTGGATCAGCTATGACCTTTCCTTGAGCACTCTCAATTGTAATAACATCCCTATAATCTACTGACCAATAGTCAAACTTAACAGAAGTTTGATCATTAGGCGTCCATACAGCACCAAGATTCATATTTTTAGACTCTTCTGGCATTAAATTTGCGTCATGCGCTTGAGTTATTCTTATAAATGATGGATTACCAACAGGACTTCCTGATGTATCAAAGTCTTGAATACCTTGAAGACCAACACTTGATTGGTTTAACTGATAGAGTGAAGGCTCCCTGAATGAGGTACTAACCGACGCTCTTAAAACAAGATTGTCATTAGCCTGAATTCTCATTGAGACCTTAGGATTAATTGTGCTATCTGAGCGTAAGCTTTCGTATCTAATAGCACCTCTTAATTCAACTTTATCAGTAGCTTGTTTTGCTGCCTCAGCAAAGATCGCAAATGCTGATCTGCTGTCACTACTTTCAACACCTCCACCTAAGAAGATCAGATCTGGTAAAACTGACAAGCTTCCATTGGAGTCAAAACCAGTTATTGAATCATCATTTCTTTTAACATCATGTTTTTCTTTTCTCCACTGCAAACCAGTTGCAACTTCGATATCGTTTATAGTTCCACTCAAAACTACATCCATTACAGAAAGACTAATATCAATATATGTTTCTTGAGCAGTTGAAATATAATCAATTAATTCTTGTGAATTAGCAGTTGGCACAAATAAATTCCACATTCCTGGAGCACCACCAGTACCTTTAATAGCATTACCAAATCTTGATGTACTTGTATCTGGCTGAATTCCTGAATTGTCCTCGGAACTATAAGTGTAGCTAACATCCATATCAAAACCATTATCAAGAGTTTTAGATAAACCTAACGATAATCTTTGTGATTCAAGGTATCTAGGAGCGGGAGGTGAATCAAATGCTGATCCCAGAGCACGTCCTATGTACATAACAGGAAATGAGAAGGGACTCCCTCCAGTGCCAGGCATAACAAGGTTAGCCGTTGATGCATATGATAATGCAGGATATGAAGGTGATTGGAAGTTATCATTTACATCGATAGAAGAATTTAAATAATCTATGCTAAAAGTAGCACCTGTGCTTAATTCAGTTTTAAATGATGTATATGTATTCAAATGATCTTCATCATTTACAAGGTTAAATCTGTCACCAAAAAAGAAACCACATCTTTGACCTGATGCTTGCGGTAAAAGTATGCCCTTATTAGCTATACAATTTGGATCAGGAATATTTTCTAAAAATGAATAAGTTCCTGCATATGGTCCAGATTCAACCGTACCTCCTCCAAATGCCAAGAAACTTGTTCCAAAGCCACTTATACCAAGAGGCACAAGGCTTGGATTAAATTCAGTTCCCAATAGAGGCGACCTATCAAGGCTGCTAACTGCAACAACAAGATTACCATTCCCGAGAGGTGTTCCAAAGATAACACTAACTTTGTCATCAGTTTGTCCACCAAGGTCTGTTTCTTGAGTTGATACGTCAACCTCAATACCTTCAAAATCTCTTCTGAAAATATAGTTTACTACTCCAGCTACAGCATCAGAACCATATACAGAAGCAGCACCTTCTTTCAGAACTTCTACTCTTTCAATTGCATTCACAGGAATAATATTTGTATTTACAAACACACTTCCGTCATTAGCATTAATACCAGCAAGAGTGTGACGTTTTCCGTCAAGCAGGACTAATGTAGATGTTAGTCCAAGTCCTCTGAGGTTAACATTTCCAGTTCCCTGGGTAGCACCTGAAGTAAATGAGTCAACATTATTCTCAGAACCCGAGTTAATTGAAAGATTCGCTGTTATATCAGCTACTGTTGATGCGCTTAAGGCATCAATAGTATCTCTAGAAATAATCTCAACTGGTGAAGCACCATCAGTTGGACTACCTTTAATGTAAGAACCAGTAACTACAACTTCTTCAATAGCTTCATCATTATCTTGCGCGATAATATTGATAGAACCAAATATTAGAAAAATTGAAAGATACCGGACAAGTAAATTTTTTGAATTTTTCATAAGTTTCCCCCCTTATTTTTAAATTTCAAAATAATTTTTAAACCCTATTTAAGTACATATTACTACTTTTAATATATTTTTTACATAAATATATTATGGATATACATAAATGCTTAGATAATGGTGGAGGCGGCGGGAATTGAACCCGCGTCCGTCAATCCTTCAGCCTAACTTCTACATGCATAGCTCATTCTATTATTTTTAGCATCCATCACCCGAAGAGCAGGGCATGAATGCGAGCTTGATTAAATTTAACCAAACTGTATCCAAGCAATACAGCCTGGCTAGACTATGTGTTTAGCCGATGCTTCAAACCATAGTCAATTCTGGCATCGGTTAGCATTAAGCTGCTAAAGCGTAGTTGTCGTTATTTGCAACTATTTTTTTATAGTATGTTTTACAAGAGTTACTATAATCTTGGCATGCGCTTTGGAGTCCAGTAGAAACGTCGAACCCTATTCGCCCCCATGGGGTGCAAAATTATACATCATTAGATAAAACCTATCGATTTTAGTTATTTATTTTTATTTTTAAGAATTCTTGCTTGATCTCTTTGCCAGTCACGTTTTTTGATATCTTCACGTTGATCTCTTTGCTTTTTACCAACACCCAAAGCAATCTCACACTTAACATTATTATTTTTCCAATAAAGCTTTGTTAGAACACAAGTCAGGCCTTTTTCACCTTTAAGCTTTTGAATTTTAAGTATTTCTTTTTTATGGAGCAGTAATTTTCTTGTTCTCAAAAGATCAACGTCTTCATTTTGTAAAGATGGAGGACAATCAATTTTAATTCCAATAAGCCATGCTTCATTTTTTTTGATATTTACGTATGAATTTTTTACATCAACTTTTTTATTTCGTAGCGATTTGACCTCCCATCCCTTGAGAGCGATACCAGCCTCAAAAGATTCATTTAATTTGAAGTTTCGCGATGCATTTTTATTTTTTACAATTAATGCAGGTTTTTCGGTAGCCATGCTTTATTATGTATTTTAAGAAATTAGATGCAATATTTTATTTATAAATGAACATTACTAGCATTAAATCTACATATGGATATATTGGTTTTATACCTTTTGCAATTTTATCATTAGCGCCATGGGTGCTTGGAGGAGAAATAGCAAAGATTTCTATTCAGTTTCAGCTTGCTTACGGGTCAATTATTATTACTTTTTTGGGTGGATTTGCTTGGGGATGGCCAGATGATCAAAAAAATCAAGCACTAAATTTATCTTATGGAATTGGTTTTAGTCTTTTGGGATGCTCAATGTTACTTCTTACATATTTTGGTTTTATCATGACAGCATTAATACTCGCAATAATTAGTTTTTATCTATTTTATTTATTTGAGAAATCAACAGTAATTTTTGATAC
Organism: SAR86 cluster bacterium SAR86A; assembly: GCA_000252525.1. Taxonomy (GTDB): domain Bacteria; phylum Pseudomonadota; class Gammaproteobacteria; order Magnimaribacterales; family D2472; genus SAR86A. Next base: position 44,672 of record JH611156.1, read on the forward strand.
AAAAGATGATGATTATCAAAAATTTAGAAAGATTCTAACTTTACTTGTATGTATAAGTTTTCTAATATCTTCTGGGTATTGGATAAATCCATATAGTAGCCCCTATTTATAAGAGTAAATTATGCAAAAGACATTAAAAAAACACGGCACATGGATTGGTAAATGGACATTTGTACTTGCTGCCACTGGTTCAGCTGTTGGTCTTGGAAATATTTGGGGATTTCCATATAAAGCTGGAACTGAAGGTGGAGCTGCTTTTGTTCTAATTTATTTATTATGTATTGTTGCAATAGGCGTACCTATCATGATTAGTGAGATTTTAATTGGACGCCGCTCTGGAAACAGCCCTATAAATGCTATGAAAAAATCTGCAATAGATTCAGGAGCATCGTCTTTATGGCAATTAGTAGGATGGACAGGAATTATAGCTGGAGTTTTAATTCTTTCTTTTTATAGCGTCATTGCAGGAATCTGCCTTAATTACATCTTTATAGCAGCATCACCAAATGAATTAATAACTTCTTCTGAGCAATTTGGTCAGGTAATTTCTTCACCAACAAATCTTTTAATTTGGCACACCGTTTTTATGTTTCTTACATTGCTAATTGTCTCTGCAGGTGTGGAAGACGGCATAGGTAGGATGGTTAAAATTTTAATGCCTCTTTTAGGCTTTTTATTACTATTTATGGTTATCTATGGTGCAATTAATGGAGCTTTTCTAGAAGCACTATCTTTTTTGTTTGCGCCAGATTTTTCAAATGTTGGAACCGACACATTTTTGTCAGCAATGGGTCAAGCTTTTTTTAGTATGAGTTTAGGAATGGGCTCTATTATGGCTTACGGTGCATATATGCCAAAGGAACAAGAAATTGTTTCAACTTCTTTTAGTGTTGGTTCTTTGGATACCTTAGTAGCAATCCTTGCAGGTCTCGCAATATTTCCAATTATTTTTGCTTTTAATCTTGAGCCTGGTAGTGGACCAGGCTTAGTATTCGTTTCTCTATTATCTGCTTTTAATCAGATGGAATTTGGTCAGCTAATTGGACCAATATTTTTTATTTTACTATCAATAGCAGCCTTAAGCTCCTCAATTTCGATCCTAGAGCCAGGTGTGGCATATCTCGCAGAAGAGGAATTTTTAACTAGGAAACAATCTGCAATTGTGATTTCAATTTTATGTTGGGTAATTGGTATTGGTACTGCTACCGGCTTTAATATTTTCTCTGTTGTCGACTCATCAGGAGAATCTATTAATCCTTTTTTGAATACAATGGAATTGATATCTGTTCAAATTCTTCAACCTTTAGGAGGAATGCTCATAGCAATTTTCATTGGTTGGTTTATGAATGAGTCTTTGATAAAGAACGAAATACCTCAGATTAACCCTTTCTTGTACAGCTTATGGAGATTTTTTATTAAATATGTTGCACCTTTGAGTGTTGCCTTTATTTTCATATCTCAAATCATCTGAAGTGTTAAGAAAACTTAAGGTTTCAAAATTAATTCCACACAACAAAGAGAAAGTTTATAAAGAGATCGCTGATTTCGAAAATTACGTCAATTTTATTCCTGGATGCTCAAAAGCTAAATTGATAGAAAAAGGTGACGGATTTGAAATTGGGGTACTTGAGTTTGATTTTTTATTAAGAAAATATGAAATTAAATCTAAGAATATTCTTTCAAATTATCAAATCGACATTGAGCAAATTGAAGGACCTTTTGAGACTTTTAATGGTTGCTGGAAAGTGAATGCAAAAGCAGATGATGTCACTGAGGCAACATTAAGTGCAGAATTTGAACTTCCGTTCTTACTTGATAATCTTTTGCCAGAAAACCTAATAAACTCATTTGGTGAAGCCGCAATTCAGGGATTCCTTAAAAATATTAAAGATTAATTTAAATCTATCTCTTCTATTGTCCAGCTATCAACAAGACCTTCATCACTGAAAAATATAGAGAGCTTATTTTCATTAATTTTTTCATCACCTACTTGGATCGAATAATAATAGTCCCATCTGTTTGAATGAAAAGGATCCTGAATAAGTGCGGTACCAAAAATAAATTTTACTTGGTCTCTAGACAATCCTTCAGATAATTTTTCTATATCCTCCTCTTCGAAAATATTACCTTGAAGAATTGGAACCTTGTAGGGACTGAGCGCAGAGCATGAGTTAATTAAGAAAGTTGCAATAAATATATAAAAAATATTACTAAATTTATTTTTCATAACTTGTTTCATATGCGAATTTTATTATACTTTCTAATAATTTTAATGTCGCATCCAAATTTAAAAAAAATAGTCTACTAGACTGATATAATAATTACATGAATGACCAAAACAAAGAACTTAAAAAAGCTGGCCTAAAAGCAACACTTCCCAGAATAAAAATTATGGAAGTATTGGCATCTACAGCCATACAAGAAGAAGCACACTTTAGTGCAGAGGACATATATAAAGAACTTCTTAATAATGGAGAAAACATTGGTTTAGCTTCGGTTTACAGGGTCTTAACTCAATTTGAGTCCGCTGGCATGGTTAAAAAGCATCATTTTGAGGGTAGTCATGCTGTATATGAGGTAGTTGAGGAAAATCATGAACATATGGTTGATGTTGAAACTGGTAAGGTTCTTGAATTTCAAGATGCAGAGCTCATAGAAAGATTAAATAACATCGCAAAGGACGCTGGATATCAACTAGTTGACCACAATCTAGTTTTGCACGTAAAAAAACTATAAAAAACAAAAATCCTCAATACTCTTGAACTGAATTTTTAAATCCCAATATATAAGATCGTGGGATTTAAAAATGACAAAAAAAGTTAAAAAAACCAAGAAAAATGGCATTGCAGATGAAAATTCTGTAGATGAAAAAGTTGAAGTTGTTGCCGAAGAAAGTGAAAGCATGGATGGAGAGAATTTAGGCACACCATCCTATGAAGAGCTACTAGATAAAAAAGAGGACCTCGAACAAGCATTAATCAGGGCAAATGCAGATCTTGATAATGCCATTAAAAGGACTATATCTGAAGTTGAAAAAGCTCATAAATATGGAGTTGAAAAACTTTTAAATGAACTTTTGCCTGTAATTGATAATCTTGAGCATGCTTTATCAAATCTTTCAGATAATGCATCGGATGAAGATAAAGAGGGTATTGAGCTTACCTTAAAATCTTTTGAATCTACTCTTGATAAATTTGGAATGATACCTATCTATCCTGTTAATGAGGAGTTTAATCCAGAGAAGCATGAAGCAGTTTCAATGGAAAAAGATAAAAATAAGAAAGATGGAGAAATTGGAAATATTTTTCAACGAGGATGGGAGCTTCACTCAAGGGTGATAAGGCCAGCTAGGGTAACAGTTATAAAGAATTAGAGGAAAATTATGTCAAAAATTATAGGAATTGATTTAGGAACTACAAACAGTTGTGTTGCTGTTGTTGAAGGACAACAACATAAAGTTATTGAGAATGCTGAAGGTGGAAGAACTACTCCATCTGTCATTGCATATACAGAGAATGATGAAGTTTTAGTTGGTCTTCCAGCTAAAAGACAGGCTGTAACCAATCCTGAGAATACTCTGTATGCAATTAAAAGATTAATTGGCCGTACTTTTGATGATGAAGTCGTAAGTAAAGATGCTGACATGGTTCCGTATAAAATTATCAAAGCTGATAACGGAGACGCATGGGTAGAGGCATCAAATAAGAAGCTTGCACCACCTCAGGTAGCAGCAGAAGTTTTAAAGAAAATGAAAAAAACCGCAGAAGACTATCTAGGTCATGAGGTTAAAGAAGCTGTAATTACAGTGCCAGCATATTTTAATGATTCGCAACGACAAGCAACAAAGGATGCAGGAAAAATTGCAGGCTTAGATGTTAAAAGAATCATTAATGAGCCTACTGCAGCAGCATTGGCATATGGCCTTGATAAAAATAAAGGTGATGCAACTGTTGCGGTTTATGATTTAGGAGGAGGCACCTTTGATATATCGATTATAGAAATATCTGATGTCGATGGTGAACATCAATTTGAAGTTTTATCTACAAATGGTGACACATTTTTGGGCGGAGAAGATTTTGATTTAAGATTGATTGATTACTTTGTAGATAAATTCAAAGAAGAATCAGGATTTGATTTAAAAAGTGATCCACTAGCTCTACAAAGGCTTAAAGAAGCAGCTGAAAAGGCAAAAATTGAACTTTCTTCTTCTGAACAAACAGAAGTAAATCTTCCATACATTACAGCTGATAGCTCGGGCCCAAAACATTTTGTACATAAGATAACAAGAGCAAAGCTTGAAGCTCTAGTTGAAGATCTTGTTGACAAAAGCTTAGAGCCATTAAAGCTTGCTCTCAAAGATGCAAAAATCTCAAAAGGCGACATCAATGAAATATTGTTAGTTGGAGGCCAAACAAGAATGCCTCTTGTGCAAAAAAAGGTAGCTGAATTCTTTGGTAAAGAAGCCAGAAAAGACTTAAATCCTGACGAAGCAGTTGCTGTAGGTGCTGCTATTCAGGGATCAGTTTTATCAGGTGATACTACAGATGTTCTTCTTTTAGATGTAACACCTCTAACATTAGGTATTGAAACACTTGGTGGTGTTGCAACTCCATTGATTGAAAAAAATACAACTATTCCAACCCAAAAATCTCAGGTATTTTCAACTGCAGAAGATAATCAAACAGCAGTAACCGTTCATGTTATTCAGGGTGAAAGAACTCAAGCAGCTCAAAATAAATCTCTTGGCCAATTTAATTTAACTGATATACCACCTGCTGCAAGAGGTGTTCCTCAAATCGAAGTTTCTTTTGATCTAGATGCTAATGGAATATTAAATGTTTCTGCAAAGGATAAGAATACTGGCAAGGAACAATCTATTGTTATAAAGGCTTCAAGCGGACTGTCTGATGAGGATATTGAAAAAATGGTTAAAGATGCAGAAGCTAATGCTGAAGACGACAAGAAGTTTGAAGAATTAGTCAAAACTAAAAATAATGCAGATATGCTTGTTCATGCGACAAGAAAAACAATTGAAGATTCAGGCGATGCTTTAAATGATGACGAAAAGGGACAAGTAGAAGATGCAATTAAATCATTGGAGGAAGCAATAGCAGCTGAAAATGTAGATGAAATTGAGTCAGCTACAAAAAACCTTAATGATGTACTTACACCTCTTACCCAGAAGCTATACAAACAAGAGAATCAAGGTGAGCAGGATGCAGCACAACCTGAAACATCAGATACTGATGAAAATACTGTTGATGCGGAATTTGAAGAAGTAAAAGAAGACGAAAAATAATCAGATATTATGTCTAAAAGAGACTACTATGAAATCCTTGGAGTCTCTCGAGATTCATCAGCAGCTGAGTTAAAAAAAGCCTTTAAAAAAAAGGCTATGAAGTATCATCCAGATAGAAATCCAGATAATCCTGAAGCAGCAGCAAAGTTTAAAGAAGCTGCTGAAGCATATGACGTTCTATCTGACTCTCAAAAAAAATCTGCATATGACCAATTTGGTCACTCAGGAGTAGAGGGTATGGGAGGAGGACCAAACTTCAACGATATAAATATCAATGACATTTTCGGTGATATCTTTGGAGATGTATTCGGAACAAGATCACAATCCAGAAGACAAAGAAGAGGGTCTGATCTTCAATATAATCTTGAGTTAAGTTTAAAAGAAGCTGTTCTGGGTGTGCAAAAAAAGATAAAAATTCCTTCACATTCTGAATGTGCTGAGTGTAATGGATCAGGCGCTGAAAAGGGAACAAGTCCAACTGTTTGTCCAAATTGTAATGGTTCTGGCCAAGTTAGAATGCAACAGGGATTCTTTTCAGTACAACAGACATGTTCAACTTGTTCAGGTAATGGACAAATAATAAAAAATATTTGCAGAACATGCAGAGGACAAGGTGCTTTAAAAGACAATAAAACTTTATCTGTGAATATTCCGGCTGGTGTTGATAATGGTGACAAAGTAAGACTATCAGGGGAGGGAGAATGGATGAAAGGCGGGCAAAGGGGAGACCTTTATGTAGCCATAAGAGTAAGTGAAAGTCCTCTTTTTGAAAGAGATGGCAGACATTTATATATTGAAGCACCAATACCTTTTGATATTTCTGTAATTGGTGGATCAATCCAGATACCTACATTAGAAAATAGTATTTCGCTAAAAATTCCCTCTAATACTCAAACTGGAAAAGTTTTCAGAATTAAAGGTAAGGGAGCATCTATTGTAAGAGACAGAAGAAGAGGTGATATTTTGTGCAGGGTCGTAGTTGAAACTCCATCAAATTTATCAAAACAACAATTAGAAATGCTTAATAAATTTAAAGATTCACTTAATAATGATAAGAATTATCCAGGTAGTAGTACTTTTTCAAAAGCTATTTCAAAAATAAAAGAATAATAATGTTAAAAATCTTTATAAACGGCTTGTCTGGAAAGATGGGCCAGTCTGTCTCAAAAATTGCTAATGACAAAAATTATATAATTTCTAATGCCATAGAATCATGCGATATAGTTATTGATTTTTCTCATCCAAATAATTTGTCAGAGATGCTAAAAAGTAGCATCAAATTCAAAAAACCTATCATTATTGGAACAACAGGATTTTCAAAACAACAATTTAAAACTATTGAAAAGGCTGCTCAAGAAATACCAATTATGTATTCCTCAAATTTTTCAGATGGTGTATTGAATTTAAAAAAAACAATTGAAAGTTTTATAAATAATTCTTCAGAAATCTTTAGTTGCGAGATTGAAGAGACTCATCACACCGAAAAGATTGACTTTCCCTCTGGTACGGCTATTGACTTAAGAAACTTTATAATGTCTGTTGATAAAGAAAATATTGTTAAATCCATAAAAATAACTTCTTTTAGAAAAGAGAATGTATATGGTGACCATAAAGTATCATTTTATAATAAAGAAAATTTTAGAAATTTTAAGCATGAAGCTCTTTCAAGGGATATTTTTGCAAAAGGAGCTTTGAAAAGAGCAGAATCAGTTTTTCATGCTAAACCTGGTTTATATGACTTATCAAGCTTCAAATAAAATAAAATCTTTAATATTTAGCCATTTTTCTATAGAATACACAGACTTTTAACACGAAGATTCTGTTTTTGTAAGGTTGGGGTGCTTAATTAAGTCAGCCTTATTATGAATCGGAGAATAACCCCAGGAGTATAAAATTGAGTATAGTTTCAATAAAAGACCTGCTTCAAGCAGGCGTTCATTTTGGCCATCAACAAAGGTTCTGGAATCCAAAAATGGAGCAGTTCATTTTTGATACCAGGAAACAAATCAGCATCATAAATCTTGATCTTACTCAGGAGCATTTGAGTGCTGCAGCTTCAAAAGTTGAGGATATATGTTCTAAAGGCAATAAAATCTTGTTTGTAGGTACAAAAAGATCTGCAAGCAAAACCATAAAAGAAGAGGCCTCATCTATTGGATTACCATATGTTGATAAAAGATGGTTAGGAGGAACTCTCACAAACTGGAAAACAATCAGAGGCTCTATAAGAAGACTATTGGATATTGAGGAAATGATTTCTTCAGGAAGAATTGAAAAGCTTATAAAAAAAGAGGCTGTTGAAATTCAAAAAGAATATACAAAACTTCAAGCAAGCGTTGGTGGTATTAAAGATATGAAAGGCCTTCCTGATGCTATTTTTGTGATTGATGTCAAATATGAAAAGATTGCAGTTTTAGAGGCGCAAAAAATGGGCATTCCAATTATTGCATTGGTAGATACAAATTCAGATCCAGATGGAATAGACGTTATTATTCCTGGAAATGATGATGCAATTAGATCTATAAGACTAATAACAAAAGTTATTGCTGACGCATGCTCAAGGGGTATTGAATCCTCAAAAGGTTTTGCTCCAAAATCAGATTCACCAGTGATTCAAACTGTAAAAAAAGAAAAAGAATCAGAGGAAGATAGTAAAGAAGAAGTAACTACTAATAGTGCCGAACAGGAAAATCCTGATGTATTAATTGATGAAAGCGCTGAAGAGGATGAGGTTGTGGCAGAGGCTGAAGATCAAAACAGTGAAGAGGAAAATAAGGAAGATTGAGTATGGAAATTAAAGCTTCGCAAGTAAAGGAATTGAGAGATATGACAGGTGTTGCAATGATGGATTGTAAAAAAGCGCTTGTTGAATGTGATGGCGATATTGAAAAAGCTCTTGATCTGCTGAGATCGAACAGCGCTTTGAAAGCTGAAAAAAAATCTTCAAGGGTTGCAGCAGATGGAATATTATCGACTGTAATCGCTGAAAACTATGCAACGATTATAGAAATTAACTCAGAAACAGACTTTGCCGCAAAGGATACAAATTTTTTGTCATTTGTTGATAAGGTCAGTGCTTATATCTCAAAAAATAAGGTTACTAATGTTGATTCTTTAAAAGATTCTGAATTGGAGGACGCTAGAAAGTCACTTGTTCAAACTATTGGAGAAAATATTCAAATAAGAAGGGTCATTACAAGCGATTTTGATAATGAAATGAATGTTGGTCTTTATCTTCATTCTGACTCAAAACTAGCTTCAGCGGTAGTTATTAATGGCGGTAATAATGATGTTGCAAAAGATATAGCAATGCATGTTGCAGCATTTAATCCACTTTGTTTGTCAAAAGATGACCTTGATCAAGAAATTTTAAACCGTGAAAGAGCTATATATGAAAATCAAGCTAAAGATTCAGGAAAGCCAAAAGAAATTATGGATAAAATGGTTGACGGAAAAGTAAATCGATTTCTTTCTGAAGTTTCACTTTTATCTCAATCGTTTGTAAAAGATCCAGACATGACTGTTGAAGAATATTTATCAAATGAAAATGCATCAGTAATTTCATTCACTAGACTAAAAGTTGGTGAAGATATAGTTATTGAATCTAAAGATTTTGCTGAAGAGGTAGCTGAACAATTAAAGTAAAAAATGCCTGAAACTGAACATAAAAGAATATTGCTCAAATTTAGTGGTGAATCTGTTGCTGGTAATGATGAGCATGGTATAGATCCCAAAATTCTTGATCAGATGGCTGATTCAGTAAAATCATGCAGAGATCTGGGAACAGAAATAGGAATTGTAATAGGCGGTGGAAATCTATTTAGGGGTGAAAAACTCAACAAAGCTGGAATGGATAGAGTTGCAGGCGATCACATGGGCATGCTTGCAACTGTTATGAATGGAATTGCCTTACGAGATGCTCTTGAAAGAGCAGGCATCAAAACTAGAGTTATGTCAGCAATATCTATGTCTGGGATTGTGGAACACTATGATCGAAGACTCGCAATTCAGTTACTCTCAGATGGATTTGTGGTAATTTTTACAGCTGGTACGGGTAATCCTTTTTTTACAACTGATACTGCTGGATGTCTCAGAGCAATAGAAACTCAATCAGATCTCATGCTTAAAGCTACCAGAGTTGATGGAGTTTATGACTCTGATCCTGAAATCAATAGGGATGCCAAATTATTTGACGAATTAACATTTGATGAGGCAATTACAAAAAATCTCAAAGTTATGGACGCTACAGCCCTTACTCTTGCAAGAGACCACAAGCTTCCAATTAAAGTCTTTAATGTTAATCAACCAGACGCATTAAAAAATATAATTTGTGGTAAAAAAATAGGTACGCTAATATCTTAAATATGGATACTATTCTGATAGAAGTTTCTGAAAAAATGGATAAATCTTTATCCGCGTTAAGAAATGCTTTTAATAAAATTAGAACTGGAAGAGCTAATCCATCTATTTTAGACGATGTAAAAGTTGATTATTACGGGAATATGACTCCCATTAATCAAACTTCAAATATAACTATTGAAGAGGGTAGATCTCTTGTAATATCACCTTGGGATAAGAGCTTATTACCAGAGATTGAAAAAGCTATACTCAACTCAGACTTAGGACTTAATCCTAATTCAAGTTCCGACTTGATTAGGGTTACTATGCCTGCTCTGACTGAAGAAACAAGACAAAATTATATAAAACAAGCAAGATCAGAAGCAGAAAATTCAAGAGTTTCAATAAGAAATATTAGACGTGATGCCAACCAAACTGTAAAAGATAAACAGCAAGCATCAGAAATTTCAGAGGATGAGCTTAGAAGAATTGAAGATTTAATTCAAAAAGAAACTGATAAATATATTTCAATAGTTGACTCTGAACTAAAAAATAAAGAGTCAGATCTTCTAGAAATCTAAAAAGCCACATGGCTATAAAAAATCAAAATGCTAATCTAAAAAATGTAGCCATCATTATGGATGGGAATGGTAGATGGGCCAGAAAAAATTCATTAAAAATTAGTCAGGGACATAAAAAAGGAGTTCAAATAGTTAGAGAGATCGTAGAGGAATCTATTTTGCAGAATATAGATTCTTTAACAATCTATGCCTTTAGCTCTGAGAACTGGCAAAGACCAAAATCAGAAATTAATGCAATTAAAAAATTAGTTGTAGATGCTATAAATGATCAAGTTCCTGAGCTCAAAGAACAAAAAGTAAAATTAAAATTTTTTGGACATACTGAAGACTTTGGTGAAAAGGTTATTAAAAAAATTAAATATGCTGAATCTGAGACATTTTGTGAAGATTACAAATTAAATCTAAATGTTGCTCTTAGTTATGGCGGAAAACAAGATATATTGGACTTGGTAAAGAAAATTAGTAAAGAGGTTTTCGATAAAAAATTGAACATAGATGATATTGATGAAAGCAAAATTCATGAGAGTTCATGTGCGCCTGTTAATGAAATAGATCTTCTCATCAGGACTGGTGGCGACAAAAGAATTAGTAATTTTTTACTTTATCAAATTGCATATGCTGAGATTATGTTCATTGATAAATTTTGGCCTGAATTCTCTAAAGAAGATTTCAAAGAATGTGTAAGTAATTTCCAAAAAGTGAGTAGAAGATTTGGTAAACGAGTATAAGCAAAATTTAATAAAAAGAATTTTTACATCATTTGCAATAATGATGCCGATAGTTTTTGTTATCTATTATCAAAATTTAATATTTTTTTCCTTATTGATATCGGTTGTGTGTCTTGGAGCTTTTTATGAATGGATTAAAAATAATCTAGATAATAAAGTCCTTGGACTATTTGTAATACTAAATTTTGGGATCTGCTCGATAATTTTTATAGTTTTGCAGGATGGGAAAATTATTTCACCGTACCTGCTTTATCTTTTAATTATTTTAAATACAGCTATTTTTGATACTTTTGCTTACATTGTTGGATCAAATTTTGGGAAAACACAAATTGCAAAAAAAACGAGTCCAAAAAAATCATACGAAGGCTTATTTGGAGGTATCTTATTTAGTGGTCTTTATAGCTATTTAATTTGTCTTATTTTCAATATTGATTTCTTAGTAATTATTTATTTCATTATTGGCTCAATTTTTGCTTTGATTGGCGATCTTTTTATAAGTCATTACAAAAGAAAAATAGGGATAAAGGATACTGGAAGTATTTTACCAGGCCATGGCGGCATTCTTGACAGGATAGACTCTCATCTTTTAGCAACACCAGTTAAAGTCATACTCGTTTCACAAATATTATGAATATTTTATTACTTGGAGCAACCGGAAGCATTGGAGACAGTGTTTTAAGTGTTATAAAAGAAAACCACTCAGAGTTAAATTTATTTGGAATTACTTTTCACAAAAACAAAAATAAGTCACAGGAAATTATTAAAGATTTCAAACCTGAATTTGCATATGTTGAAGATAGGTCTACATTTGAAGACCTAAAAGATACAAGCGATATTACTTTTCTTAATGGAGACTCTTCGCTTAAAGAACTTATTGAACATGATGATGTTGATGTAATCATTTCAGCTATTTCTGGTTTTGCAGGCCTAAAAGCTACCTATTTAGCTGCCTCGACAGGAAAAAAAATATTACTTGCAAACAAAGAAAGTATTGTTGCCGGAGGAGATTTAATCACTGCTAGAGCTAAAAAATTTAACTCTAAAATTATTCCTATTGATAGTGAACACAATGCAATATTTCAATGCTTATCTGGTCAGAGAAGCCCCGATGACGTTCAAAATATAACAATTACTGCATCTGGAGGACCTTTTATAGGAAAAAAAATTTCTGATTTAAAAGATGTAACCAAAGATGATGCCCTAAATCATCCAAATTGGGACATGGGTAGTAAAATTTCTATTGATTCTGCAACGTTAGTTAATAAATGTCTTGAGCTTATAGAAGCTAAATACTTATTTGATTTAGAGGAAAGTATATTTGATCTTGTTATTCACCCACAAAGCATAGTTCATTCAGTTGTAACCTATAAAGATGGTTCGAGCATTTGCCAAATGAGCATGCCTGATATGCGAGTTCCTATTGCACATGCTTTATCTAATGAGCACAGACTCCCAATCAATTTTGAGAAGATTAATTTTAATGACCTAAATTTATCATTTCATGCGTTTCCAGAAGATAGATTGCAAATTCAAAAAATAGCTAGAGAAGTTTGCAATAGCGGTGGGCATCTTGGGACAATTTTTAATGCTGCAAATGAAGTAGCTGTAGAAAGTTTTCTAAATGATCAGATAAGCTTTGATAAAATTTATGAAGTAATTCATCGAACTTTTGATAATAACTCCATGTCTAAAGATGTATCGATTGAATCAATATATGAGGCTGATACGCAAACACGCATTAAAGCAAAGAAGGTGGTAAAATCGATAACCTGAAAATTATTACATTATGAGTTTTTTTATATACATATTGGCTTTCTTAGTTTTACTAGGAGCACTCGTCACCATTCATGAATTTGGCCATTTTATTGTTGCCAGAATGTGCAAAGTTCATGTCCAAAGATTTTCAATTGGTATGGGCCCAGTTTTTTATAAAAGAAACGATAAACATGGAACAGAATTTGCACTTTCTGCAATACCCTTAGGTGGTTATGTTTCAATGATTACTAATAAACTTATTGAATTAGAACCTGAGGTTAGAGATCAATTAACAGAGGAACAGATTCAAAATACATTCGATTCGAAGCCTAAGTGGCAAAGAGCTTCAATAATGTTTGCTGGACCGCTTGCAAACTTTATTCTGTCAATTTTTATATTTACATTGATTTTTTTAAACACACCTGATCCTCAAAGCGTTCCGGTTATTAGTAATTTAAATCAAGATGTTAAAAACTATACATCAACTAGTTCATTTGAGATTGCAGATCAAATTCTTGAAATTAATGATGTGGTTGTCAAAGATGCCAAGGATGTAAATTTAGAATTACTTTCGTATGCAGGATATACAGGACCCTTAAACATAAAAATTCACAGAGAATTATCTGAGGAACCTTTTGATATAGAAATTTTTGTTGAAGATTTTTTGCCAACATCAGAATCTCAAAATGAACCCTTGGATTATCTGGGAATTGGTATTGATTATAAGATGCAGCCATACATTGGAGGTGTTATTAATGGAGGAGCTGCTGAAAAAGGTATGCTGCAGGCCAATGACAAGATAATTAGCATTGCTGATAAAGAGGTTAGATATGCTGAAGACATCAGATATATAGTTTCAAATAATCCAAATGCTAATTTGGTTTTTAAAGTTGAACGCGGAGCTGAAATGTTATATTTGCCTATAACTATAGGTTCTGTAACAAGAGATGGACAAGAGTCAGGTGTTCTAGGAGTTTCTTTCGGCACAACGAGAAGTCTTCTACAGTCTCTCAATAAAGGAGTTTATGAAACATATAATTTAAGTATCAAAACACTTCAATTTATTGGAAAAATGCTTTCAGGAAATATGGGGACTGAGAATCTCAGTGGGCCAATTGGTATCGCACAGATGGCTGGAAACACCGCCCAAGCAGGATTTTTACCGTTTATGTATCTCATGGCTTTGCTCAGCATTAGCCTTGCTGTAATAAATTTACTACCAATTCCTGTTCTCGATGGAGGGCAACTTACACTGTTAGGAGTCGAGGCTATAAGAGGCAAGCCACTTCCTGAAAAAGCTGAAAATATGATTTACACCGGAGGCGCAGCAATTGTAGTGATGTTGATGATTTTTGCTGTCTTCAATGATATCTCAAGATTCTTCTAGGTATAAGAGTGAAAAGACTCAAAATAATTTTTTTATCTTTACTCATAAGCTTACATATCAATGCTTTTGATGAATTTCTTGTAAGTGATATTCGAATTGTTGGTCTGCAGAGAGTTTCAACTGGAAGTATATTTAATGTAATACCTATAAGCGTTGGAGACAGAATTGATCAACGTAAATCTAATGATATTGTACGGTCGTTATTTGCTACGGAACAGTTTGACAATATTCAAATAGGAAAAGAAGGTAATACATTGATCATTACTGTAGAAGAGAGGCCATCCATATCAGCAATTGAACTATCTGGAAACAAAGCTTTGAAGACAGAACAATTATTAGAGAGTCTTGACGGAGTAGGTATTAAAGAAGGAGAAGTATATAAAAGATCAACTTTAGAAAAAGTGAAGTCAGAGTTAGTTAGATCATATTCAGCTAACGGGAGATATGGAGCAACCGTAGAAATTGAAGAAATAAATAAACCAAGAAATCGAATCGAAATAGATATTGAGGTTGATGAGGGCAAGAGCGCAAAAATTGAAAAGATAAATATAATTGGAAATGAAATTTTCACAACTGAAGAAATTTTAAGAGGATTTGAATTATCAGAAGGCTCATTTTTTTCTTTTCTGTCTAATGATGATCAGTATTCTAGAGAGAAATTAAAAGGCGATATTGAAACACTTGAATCATATTACAGAGACAGAGGATATCTAAAATTCTCAATAGAATCCTCTCAGATAAGTCTCTCTCGAGATAAAAGGGAAATATATATTACTTTTAATGTTAACGAAGGCCAAAAATATACAATCAAAGATGTAGAAGTTGTTGGCGAAATCCCATTTGAAGAGGAAATTTATATAAATATTACAGATTCATTGAAAGAGCAAACTTATTCTCAGGCAACTATTACTGGAATAGAAGAATTTTTTACTAATGTACTTGGTAATAGAGGTTATGCTTTTGCTGAGGTAAAAGGCAATCCTGAAGTTGAAGATGAGTCTAATGAAGTTAAATTGACTTTTACGATAGAGCCTGGAAAAAGAACATATACGAGGAAGATCTTATTTACCGGCAATGAAATCACTCAAGACCATGTCCTAAGAAGAGAAATGAGACAATTCGAGGGAGCATGGAGCTCTGACAATAGTATTGAGGCTGGAAAAGTTAGACTTGAAAGGCTAGGTTATTTTAAAGAAGTTTCTGTAGAAACTGTTCCAGTGCCGGGAACAGACGACCAAATAGATGTTTTGTATAGTGTCGAGGAAGAAACGACAGGAAGCTTAGGCGGAAATATTGGCTACAGTGATTTTGGATTGATGTTAGGATTTAATTTACAAGAGCAAAACTTTCTTGGCAGTGGAAATACAGTTGGAATCGGTATAAATAAAAGTATTTACAATGAAGTTTACAACATATCATTTCTTGATCCATATGCAACAAAAGATGCTGTTAGTCTAGGTTACAACATATATTTTAGGGAAACTGACTATGGAGAATTTAACATTGCAAATTATTTGACAAATTCTGCTGGATTTGGAGCTCAGTTTGGTTATCCAATATCAGATACGCAAAGGCTAAGTTTTAATTTGACGTATGATAAAACCGATATTGACATAGGGAGCTTACCAGCCAGAGAGATCTATGATTTTGTTGCAGCAGAGGGAAATGTTTTTGAAACATTAAGTGCTGGAGTGAGTTGGCAAACAGTAACTTTAAATAGGGGATTATTTCCAACTGACGGTGCCTCTACATCGTTGAGTTTAAGTACAACCGTCCCAGGAAGTGACCTGAGTTATTACAGAATCAACCTAAGACAAAGATATTACCAGCCTTTATCATCAGATTTAATTTTTGGATTTCAAGGGGAGCTTGGATACTTAAGCGCTTATGGCGAAACTGAAGAAACACCATTCTTTCAAAACTTTTATGCAGGTGGCCCTAGGTCATTAAGAGGATTTGAATCAAATACTCTTGGACCAAGAAGCACTGATGCTCCATGTTACGAATTTAATTATGAGGAAGGAACATGTCCAAATCTTTTAGATACTGATGGAGATGGTGAATTAGACTCTCCATACTACAATCCATATGCTAACAATACATCAAGATATAGAGATGCTCCTATTGGCGGAAACATTAAAGTTGAAGGAAGTCTTCAAATGATCTTTAGACTCCCGTTTATTGAAGACCAAAGATCAATGCGAAGTGCTTTCTTTTTTGATTTTGGAAATGTGTTTTCAGATAACTGTAAAGATTATCAAATTAATTGTTATAAACCATCTATTGATGACTTGAGATATTCTTATGGTGTCGGAATCACATGGATTACTGGTTTTGGCCCAATGAGTTTCGCTATTTCTAAACCTACTAATGCTGGTCCTCAAGAGAGAACTGAAGAATTCCAATTTACAGTAGGAAATGTTTTCTAGTTAATATAAAATGTTCAAATCCAATGTGGGGTACTTATGAAAAATATAACTAAAATATACTTAATAGCTTTCTTGTTTGCAGCAGTGCCTTTGATGGCTATGGATGGAGTTGCAGTAATTGATATGAGAACCGCTGTTTTATCAACTCAAGCAGCTGCTGATGCATTTAAGGCTCTTGAAGAAGACCCAGATTATTCATCAAATCTTGAAGAAGCTCAGTCGTTACAAGCAGAAAGACAGGCTATAGCTGAAAAACTTCAAAAAGAGTTAGAAACACTATCACAAGAAGAAATAGCTCAAATGCAAAAAGAAATTCAAGATAAGGGAAAAGATTTGGAGTTTTTAGCTGGAAAAATTCAGCAAGCTCAAGAAGAAACTGCTCAAGAAGTTTTTGCCAGTTCTGGTCCTGCAATGCAAAAGATTATTGGTGAGCTTATAGCTGCAAAACAGATTAAGGTTTTGATGGCAAAGAATGAGACATTACTTTTTAGTGATCCAGCTTTAGATTTAACTGATGATGTTACATCTATGCTTGATGTAGCAGCTGCAGAGGCAAACTCTACATCTGAGTAGTGTCCAAATCTATCAGCTTTAATCTAGGCGAGTTACAGGAAATACTAAATGCAACTCTGAAGGGTGACCCCAGTTGCGTTGTCGATAATATTGCTACGATCTCTAATTCAAATGATAGTTCTATATCTTTTGTTACTGATAATAAATACAAGAAATACTCAAAAGAATCAAAAGCAGCTGCATTAATCGTATCTAAGGATTTTACTTTAGAGAGCGATCAAAATTATTTAATTTGCGAGGATCCGTATTTGGCATATGCAAAAATAAGTAACCTTTTTTGTGAAGATGAAATTAATTTTCCAACAATCCATCCATCGGCTGTTATATCTGAAGAGGCTAATATAGATAAAAATGTATATATTGGCCCTAACGTATATATTGGACCTAGATGTAATATAGGTTCAAACGTAATAATTAATGCAAATTGCTCAATCGTAAAAAACGTAACAATATCTGAAAACTCAATAATTCATCATGGGTCTGTGCTTGGTTCAGACGGCTTTGGTTTTGCACCTACAAAAAATGGATACGTAAAAATAGAGCAACTTGGAGGATTAGTTATTGGAAAAAATGTTGAAATTGGAGCAAATTGCACAATTGACAGAGGTGCAATTGATAACACTGAAATTCATGATGGCGTAATTTTTGATAATCAAGTTCATATTGCTCATAATGTAGTAGTTGGAAAAAACTCTGCAATTGCTGCTTCATGCGCAATAGCTGGCTCAACAAAGATAGGTGAGAATTTTCAAATGGGTGGCTTATCTGGAGTTTTGGGACATCTTGAAATTTGCAAAGATGTAAAAGTTGGAGCTCATACGCTCATAACCAAAAGCATTAGTGAGTCAGGAGAATATATTGGAATTATGCCAGCACAGCATCATAAAGACTGGGCAAAATCATCAATATTTATAAAAAATAAGGGTAAAAAATGATTCTTAATCAAGATGATATTAAAAAATATCTTCCTCATCGAGAACCATTTCTTTTTATAGACGAAGTGGTAGAAATAGATGAGAATGAAACTATCCATGCTAGAAAATTAATTAAACCTGACGAATATTTTTTACAGGGTCATTTTCCAGGAAATCCAATTTTTCCAGGAGTTATAATCATCGAAGCCTTGGGTCAAGCATCTGGCATTTTAGGATTCACTATAATGAATAAAACTCCTGAAGAAGGATCTATATACGTCTTGGCAGGAGTTGATAAAGTTAGATTTAGAAAGAGGGTAAGACCTGGAGATACAATAGATTTGTTTAGCAAAGTCGTAAATGAAAAAAGAGGAATATGGAAATTTGATTGCAGAGCTGAACATAACAATGAGATAGTATGTTCAGCGACTATATTATGTGCAGATAGAAAAGCTTTATGAGTATCCACCCAACCTCAATAATTGATCCTTCAGCAAAAATTGCTAAAGATGTGCAAATTGGTCCATTTTGTACAATTGGAGAGGATGTACAGATTGAAAGTGGCTCAAAGATTATTAGCCACGCAGTCATTAAAGGCCCTACAGTAATTGGAAAAGATAATTGTATTTATCAATTCTCAACTATTGGAGATGACACTCCTGATAAAAAGTTCAAAGGGGAAAAAACAAAACTAATTATTGGTGATAATAATATTTTTAGAGAAGGAGTCACAGTACATAGAGGAACAGTTCAAGACAATTCAGTAACTACTATAGGATCAAACAATTTATTTATGCCGTTTGCTCATGTTGCACATGATTGTATAGTTGGAAATGACAATATTTTTGCAAATCTTGCTGCACTTGCAGGACATGTACATGTAGGAAATAACGTCACTATTGGAGGAATTACGACTGTTCATCAACACTGTAAACTAGGTGATTTTTGCTTCGCAGGTATGAATTCGTCAATTACAATGGATGTCCCAGCATATGTAAAAGTAGCTTCTGATCCTGCAAGGGTGATTGGAATAAATTCTGTAGGTATGTCTAGAAAAAATATTAGTGATGACTCAATTAGCAATATCAAAAAAGCATATAAATTGGTGTATAGAAAAAATTTAAAAATTGAAGAAGCGCTTTTGGAATTAAGTTCACTTTTTGAGCAAACTCAAGATATTCATATAGAGAATTTCATAAAGTCAATCCAGGCATCTGAAAGAGGAATCCTCAGGTAGGTGATTAAAGATAGATCTCTAAAGATTGGAGTTGTTTGTGGTGAGCACTCTGGAGATACGTTAGGAGCTCACCTAATTAGCGAGTTAAAAAAACATAAAGATATTGAATTACTTGGTGTTGGTGGACCGAAATTAGAAAATCTTGGATTAAATTCTCAATTTAATTTTGAAGAGTTACAAATAATGGGAATAGTTGACCCAATTCTTAATTATAGAAATCTTTCTATGAGAAGAAAAAAATTAACAGAATCTTTTATAAAAAATAAAATTGATTTATTTATTGGTATTGATTCTCCAGATTTTAATATAAAAATTCATAAATCTCTCAAGGAAAAAGATATTTGTAAAAATATTCAACTCGTAAGTCCATCTGTTTGGGCTTGGAGGCAAAATAGAACTAAGTTAATAAAGAGATTTATAGATTTGACACTTTGTTTGTTTCATTTTGAACATGAATTTTATAAAAATATTAATCATGAAAGTATTCATTTAGGACACCCATTCAAGACTCTAGAAAAAGCTTCTAGAAAAGATATATTAGATAAATATTCACTTGATGATACTAAAAAATATATTTCTATCCTTCCAGGAAGTAGAGAATCAGAAATAAAAAATATGCTTCCAGCATATATAAAATTTATTGAAAATTATTCTATTCCAAATTCTGATACAGCTTATTTGATTCCAGCAAGCACCAATAAATTAGCTAACAAAATTTACGAAATGACAAATTCTCTTAGAAATGTCGTTGTAGAACCTTTTGCGATAAATGAATTTCTTTCTATATCTGAATTTTCTATAGTTACCTCAGGTACTGCATCTTTGGAGTCAGCTGTTATTGGATGTCCTCCAATAATTTGCTACAAAACTAATCCTTTAAATTATTTTATAATTTCTAGAATGCTAAAAGTTCAAAATATAGGTTTGCCAAATTTGTTGTTGGAAGATTCTGTTTTTCCCGAACTTGTACAAAATGAATGTAATCAAAAAAATCTGTTACTAGCTGCTGATAAGATTTTTAAAATTACTCCACAAATGAATAAGATTCAAAGTGAGATTAAGGAAAAACTTTGTGGAGTAGGGTTTGCAAATGCTGCTAAATCAATTCTAGACCTTTGAAGAATATTATCGCTGGAGTTGATGAAGTTGGTAGAGGAGCTATTGCAGGACCAGTTATTGCAGCGGCTGTAATTTTAAAAAAAGACATTGAAGGCTTAAAGGATTCAAAAAAAATTTCTGAAAAAAAAAGAATTGAACTCTCAAATAAGATTAAAAAATATTCATATTTTGCTATAGGTTCAGCATCTCACAATGAAATAGATAAATTTAATATTCTTAATGCTTCTTTATTGGCGATGAAAAGAGCTATACTTAACTTGCCAATAAAGCCAACAAAAATTCTTGTCGATGGTATTCATAAACCTGATTTAGACATAGAAATGGAGGTTATTATTGGAGGCGATTCGCTGATTAAACAAATAAGTGCAGCATCAATAATCGCAAAAGTATATAGAGATAACTTAATGTACAAATTTGATAAAAAATTCTCAGTCTATGGTTTTAAAAATAACAAAGGTTATGGAACTAAACAGCATTATAGTGCGCTCGAGATTAATGGACATTCGACTATTCATAGAAGAACATTTAAAGGGGTCTTGAAAAGATGAGTGCATTCTCTCATTTAAGAGTTTCTTCTGAATACAGTATTTCACAGGGCCTGTTAACCATTAATCAAATTGTTGATAATGCATCAAAAAAATCTATACCTTCTGTTGCCTTGACTGATAAATCTAACATGTTTGGCTTGGTAAAATTTTTTGATAAATGTGAACTAGCTGGAATTAAGCCAATATCAGGATGTTCTTTGAATGTGATATTCGACGGTGACGAGGATTCTCATGAACTTTTATGCCTTGCCAAAACTAATAATGGCCATAAAAATTTAATGAAAATTATCTCAAGTGCTCACAATAATTATTCATATTCATCTCCAATTATTCAATTCAAAGATTTAACAGAATTAAACAATGATATTGTTGTAATTTCTGGAGGAAAAAACAGCCACATTTTTGAATATCTGAGAAGAAATAATATATCTGATGCTGAAAATAAAATCGATCAATTTACGAAATATTTTAAAGATGATTTTGTACTAGAAATTCAAAAAACAAATAGAGAAGATGAGTTAGAGTTTATTAAAAATATACTCCCTTTATCCATAAAAAAAGGAATTCCTATAGTAGCTACTAATGATGTCTTATTTTCAACTCAAAATGATTATGAAATTCATGAGACAAAGGTTTGTATCAATACAGGCAGAACGTTAAATGATCCAAACAGAGAAAAATCATTCTCTGATCAGCAATATTTTAAATCTTCAGAAGAAATGATAAATCTTTTTAAAGAAAGTTCTTCATTCATTGATAATACTAATGAGATATCTAAAAAATGTAATGTCTCTCTTAAAACAAAGGGATATTTCTTGCCAGAGTATCCTGTACCTAAAGAACATGATTTTGACTCTTACATTACTGATTTATCCCACAAAAGATTAAATGAGTTAGTTAAAGATTTTGATAAAAATAAAAAAGAAGAATATGTATCAAGATTAGATTATGAGTTAAATCAAATAAAGAAAATGGGCTTTTCGAGTTATTTTTTAATCGTTTATGATTTTATTCAATGGTCAAAGAACAATGATGTACCTGTAGGACCTGGAAGAGGTTCGGGTGCCGGCTCGTTAGTTGCATATTCTCTTGGTATTACAACCTTGGATCCAATTGATCATGGTCTATTATTTGAGAGATTTCTCAATCCTGAAAGACTATCAATGCCCGACTTTGACGTTGACTTCTGTATGGAAAAAAGAGATCTTGTTATTGAGTACGTTAGTAAAAAGTATGGAGCAGATGCAGTTTCGCAAATAGCAACATTTGGTACCATGGCTGCAAGGGCAGTCGTGAGAGACGTTGCTAGAGCAATGGGTAAGCCCTACGCACTTGGAGACCGTATATCAAAGATGATACCTTTTGCACCTGGTATGACCTTAGAAAAAGCTGAATCTGAGCAACCTATATTTGCTCAAAGTATAAAAAATGATGCTGAGGTAAGAGAAATTGTGAATCTTTCATATAAACTTGAGGGAATTGCTAGAAATGTTGGAAAGCATGCTGGAGGAGTTGTGATAGCTCCTGGAAGCATATCTGATTTTTGCCCTGTTTATGTAGATCGCCAGTCAGACTCTGTAATGACTCAATATGATAAGGATGATGTAGAGAAGATTGGATTAGTGAAATTTGATTTTTTAGGATTGAGAACATTAACAGTCATTGATAGAGCAGTAAAATCAATTAACAAAGAAAAAAAAGGAAAAGAATTGTTTGATATCAATTCGATACCTTTAAATGATGAAAAAGTTTTTAAATTATTAGCATCTGGAAAGACTATGGCTGTTTTTCAACTTGAGTCATCAGGAATGAGAGACCTAATAAAAAGGCTTAAACCGACAAAATTTGAGGAAATTACTGCATTATTAGCACTTTATAGACCCGGCCCATTAAATTCAGGCATGCATGATGAATTTGTTGACCGAAAACACGGTGTTAGTCCTGTAACTTATCCTCATGAGCTTTTAGAAGAAGTGCTTGAAGAGACTTATGGCGTCATTGTGTATCAAGAACAGGTCATGGAAGCAGCAAGAGTGTTAGCTGGTTTCTCTCTTGGTCAAGCAGATATTCTAAGAAGGGCCATGGGAAAGAAAAAGAAAGAAGAAATGGAGGAACAAAGAGAAATTTTTGTAAAAGGATGCGTTAAAAATAATATTAAGGAAAAAAATGCTGAACAAATTTTTGATCTTATTAATCAATTTGCAGAATATGGATTTAATAAATCTC
This sequence comes from SAR86 cluster bacterium SAR86A, assembly GCA_000252525.1. Classification (GTDB taxonomy): domain Bacteria; phylum Pseudomonadota; class Gammaproteobacteria; order Magnimaribacterales; family D2472; genus SAR86A. Next base: position 67,806 of record JH611156.1, read on the forward strand.
ACTCGGCAGCTTATGCGCTGATATCTTACCAAACAGCATACCTAAAAACCTATTATCCTGAGCATTTCATGGCTTCTGTTCTGTCATCTGAGCTTGGTAATACAGATAAAATTTATGCTTTAACACAAGAATGCTCCCGAATGGGTATTAAGGTTTTAAAACCGAATATCCTCTATAGTAGAAGAGGTTTTGTTGTTAATAAAAATAATGAGATTGAATACGGACTTGGAGCTATAAAGGGCGTAGCGGACATGTTTATTAAGCACATATGTGAAACAAGAAATAAATTTAAGTTTAGAGACTTATGGGATTTTTCAAAAAAAGTTGACATTAAATTAGGTGGTAAAAAGTCACTAGAGGCACTATCTCAATCAGGAGCATTTGATAGTTTAAGTCCTTCAAGAAGTATTGCCATAGCATGTGTGGAAGACATGCTGAAAGATGCCTCTATACAAAATGGACAATCAAACTTAAAAAGTGGTGACCTCTTTGCTAATTTTGATGAAAGTTTTGATCCATATGACAAATATAAAAACATTCAAGAATTAACTTTAAGTGAAAAACTTGAATTTGAAAAAAAATCTCTGGGTTACTATCTTTCTGGTCATCCTGTGATAGCCATTGATAACAAAATTAAAAAAATAAGAACAAACAGAATTTCTGATTTAAATACTGATATAAAAAAATCGTCATTAGTTTGTCTAGTAAACAGTGTTAGACAAATCAAAGATCGAAAAGGTATGCCTCTTACATTCATAAACTTTGATGATGGGAGTGGAGTTATGGATGGAATAATTTCAAGTGAAGTTTTAGAAAATTGTCATAATCTTCTTAAAGAAGGATCAATTTTGTCATTAAAAGGTTCAGTTGAGGTTGATGACTATAGATCAAATGATCTTGGTGCCTTAATGTTCAGAATGAGAGTAAAAGAAGTAAAAAGTATCGACGAAGAATTATCTAAGAAAACAAAAGAAATTTTAATTGATACTATGAAGTCAGATTCGATAACCTTAGATGATTTTTCTGAAAAATTAGAACTTATTGAAAATATTTTTTGGAAAGAAGGTACATGTGGCATAAATCTTAAAGTTCAAACAAATGAATCAGAGGCTATAATAGAGCTTGGAGATGAGTATAAATTTAAGCCAACTCTTGAAAATTTGTTCTATTTGGAAGAAATCTTTGGAAAGGATGTAATTCAGATATAACAATTACCAAATATAACAATTTATGGATGACGAAAAGTTTTTAAATTTTGAAGAGCCTATCAAAGAATTAGCTCAAAAGCTTAGTGCTTTAAGAACTGCTGCTGTCGATTCGCCTGCATTAAATGATGAAATTCTAAACTTAGAAAAAGAAAACAAAGCACTCACAAAAAAGATTTATTCTAAACTCGACACATGGCAAATTGTTCAAGTTGCAAGACATCCTAATAGACCTCACACATCAGATTTTATAGCTAGAATCTTTGATGATTTTGATGAACTGCATGGTGACAGGCAATTTGGAGACGACGCTTCTATTATTGGAGGTATAGGTATGTTAGAAAACATGCCAGTTATGGCAATTGGGCATGAAAAAGGTAGAGATACAGATGAAAAAGTTAAAAGAAATTTTGGCATGACTAACCCTGAAGGATACAGAAAAGCTAAGAGATTAATGCTTTTGGCTGAACAATTTTCGTTGCCAGTTATAACATTTGTAGATACTGCTGGAGCCTATCCGGGAGTAGAGGGTGAAGAAAGATGTCAAAGTGAGGCAATTGCTAGAAATTTAGCCACTATGTCAGAGCTTAAGACTCCGATTATAGTTGTTGTCACTGGAGAAGGAGGATCTGGTGGCGCTCTTGCAATCAGTGTTGGAGATCATCTTTCTATGCTTGAGTATGCTATTTATTCAGTAGCTTCGCCTGAAGCATGTGCTTCAATTATTTGGCGATCATCTGAAAAAGCTCCAGATGCAGCTGAAGCCATGAAAGTTTCATCCAACGAACTTAAAAAAATAAAGATTGTTGATGAAATTATTCAAGAGCCACTTGGAGGAGCACATAGAGACTACGACTTAATATCTGAAAACATAAAAGGTTCATTAATAAGAAATTTGTCAATTTTGAATCAGATGTCCATTGAAGACTTATTGGAAAGAAGATACGAAAGAATTTTAAGTGTTGGCACATAAATTGTTATCTATAGAAGAACTTAAAAGTACTCTTGATTTTGGTAAAAAAATTTTTATTGGCTATAGTGGCGGGCCTGATTCCTCAGCTTTACTTTACTTTCTTAGTAAGATTTGCTCAGAATATAATTTAGATTTAAGTGCCATTCATATTAATCATAATATTTCAAAAAATAGCAATGATTGGGAAGTGCATTGTAAAGAAACATGCAAAGATCTAAATATTAATTTTATTAATGAATCAACAAATATAATTCCTTCTGGAGGCGGCACTGAAGCATCAGCAAGAAATGAGAGATATAGAATTTTTGAAAAATATTTAGATCATAATGATCAACTTCTCACCGCTCATCATTCAGATGATGTCACTGAAACAATTTTTTTAAGATTGTTAAGAGGAACTGGTATTGATGGCTTGCAAGGACCACATAAAAAAAGAAACCTTGGGAAAGGATATGTGATTAGACCATTTTTGAATATCTCTAAGAAAGACATAATGCAATATTTGGAATTAAATAAAATAAAATATATTCAAGACAGTTCAAATATCGATAATTCATTTGATAGAAATTTTTTAAGAAATGAAATATTTCCTGTTTTAAATGAAAGATGGAATGATTTTTCTAAACGTGTTTTTAAAACCTCTCAACTGATTGAAGAAAGAAATACTAATTTTTCGAATCTGTTAAAAAACAATTATAAAGATTTAGTAAAGAATAAAATAAACAAAGATGAATTAATGAAACTTGATACCGAGATTATTAAAGAGGTATTACGCCATGCAATTAAGGAAGAGGGTATATCTATGCCTAGCTCAAAGGTATTAGAAGAAGTAATTAAAACTTTTATACATTCAAATCCAACCTCAAAATCAATTGTAAGTTGGTCAAGAGCTGACAAAGAACAGCTAGCAGGTAAAATAACATTTGAAGATGGCAAAATTTTGATATCGACAAAAGAGTAAAGGAGAGAAAAATGAATTTAGAAACTATACAAGTTTTAAATCAAGGAAAAGTTTCAACAATAATGCTTAATAGACCAGATATGTTAAATGCTGTTAATGAGCAATTGGTATGGGATTTACAGAAAGCAACTGAGAACGTAATGAATGATGATTCTGTCAAAGTAGTTATTCTAACTGGTGCGGGCAGAGGCTTTTCTGCAGGTGCTGATTTAAGTGAAAGGAAAGCTAGTTGGTCTGGATCAAAAGATGCTTTAATCAGAGGGTATAAGCCTTCATTTGAAAATATCATAAATATGCCGAAGCCTGTTATAGCATCAGTTCCAGGACCTGCTGCAGGTATTGGAGCAGCCTTGGCAATGTCATGTGATTTAAGAGTAATGTCTGAGGATTCATATCTTTTATCAGTATTTAGCAATATCGCGTTGGTGCCTGACGGAGGTTTATCATGGTTTCTGCCTAAGTTTATGGGATATGCAAAAGCCTATGAACATGCAATTGAAGCAAAAAAAATATTAGCATCAGACTGTTTAAAATATGGCATCGCTAATAAAGTTGTCCCTTCTGATCAGTTAGAACAGATAACATTAGATTGGGCAAACCAATTGGCAAAAAGATCATCACAATCGTTAAATCATACTAAAAGATTGATGCGTGAGTCTTTGGCCATGAGCTATTGGGATACTTTCAGTAATGAAGCTGAAATTCAGAATGAACTCACTGTGAGTGATCAAAATAGAGAAGCTGTGAAAGCATTTCTTGAAAAAAGAGAACCTAATTTCGATTAAGTATTCAAAAGCTTACTAAGACCTACAATTATTGCATCAAATGACGCTCTCGTTGTATTTGGATGAATACCAACGCCCCAAAATGTTTTTCCGTCTTGTTCTAACTCAATATAAGCAGCTGCTTTTGCATCTGAACCTGAAGATATTGCAGATTGATGATAATCAGCTACCTTTATATTTATTCCGATCTTCTTAGATAAACCATTTATAAAAGAATCTATGGGACCATTTCCAGATCCTGAAATTTCTTCTTTTGAACTTCCCATCTTCATGATCAAAGATAAAGAATGAATATCATCTTTCGTTGAAGATTCATGTTTAATATATGAGTAATTATTTTTAGCTTTAAGATAATTGTTTTCAAATATATCCCATATTTGAGTACTAGATATTTCTTTACCAGTATCATCAGCAAGTTTTTGTATCTTTTGACTTAAACTAATTTGTAATCTTCTTGGCAATGAGACTCCGTGATCTTTTTCCAAAAGAAAAGCTACGCCACCTTTGCCCGATTGAGAATTAATTCTTACGACTGCTTCATAATTTCTGCCCAAGTCTGCTGGGTCTATAGGTAAATATGGAACCTGCCATTTAGGATCATTAGAGCTTTTCATAGCATTAAAACCTTTCTTGATAGCATCTTGGTGAGAACCAGAAAATGCAGTAAAAACTAAGTCTCCTGCATAGGGATGTCTTGGATGAACTGGAAGTTGATTACAATATTCAACCTCTCTCATAACTGAATTAATGTTAGAGAAGTCTAATTTTGGATCTATGCCTTGAGTAAGCATATTTAATGCAATAGTAACAACGTCAACATTTCCAGTTCTCTCACCATTCCCAAAAAGTGTACCTTCAATCCTATCTGCACCGGCCATAAGTCCAAATTCAGATGCTGCTACTGCAGTTCCTCTATCATTATGAGGATGAAGACTTAAACAAATATTTTTTCTATTTTTAAGATTTTCATTCATCCATTCAATTTGATCGCCATATATATTTGGAGTAGACATTTCGACAGTTGCTGGAAGATTTATAATAATTTTATTTTTAGATGCTGTTTTTAATATATCGACAACTTCATCACAAACATCTCTTGCATAATCTAATTCAGTTCCTGTAAAGCTTTCAGGTGAGTACTCAAATGTCCATTCAGTATCAGGATTTTCCTCAGCTAAATCTTTAATTAATATTGCCGCATCAAGTGCAATTTTTTTTATACCTTCTTTATCTTGGTCAAACACTACTCTTCTCTGTAAAGTTGAGGTTGAATTATAGAAATGAACAATAGCTTGTTTTGACCCACGGAGAGATTCAAAAGTTTTTCTAATTAATTCTTCTCTAGCTTGAGTTAAAACCTGTATTTTTACATCACTAGGAATTTTTTTGTTCTCGATTAGATCTCTAACAAAATCAAAGTCAGTTTGTGACGCTGACGGAAAACCAACTTCAATTTCCTTAAAACCTAGTTTACAAAGTAAAGCAAACATTCTATTTTTTCGCTCTGATCCCATCGGCTCGATCAATGCCTGATTGCCATCACGCAAGTCTACAGAGCACCAAATAGGTGCTTCTTTTAATACTTTTTCAGGCCATTTCCTATTTTGAAGACTAATTGGCTGAAAAGCAGAATATTTGTCTGTTGGATTATCCATTCTTCTTTAACTAAATGTTATTATATTTTTATGCTCACACCAGAAATAAAAACTAACCTTATATTAAAAGAGATTGGAATTCAAAGATATTCATTAAGGTCGCAAGGAAAAATTATTTCTCAAAAAACTTATCACTATTTCTTAAAAGGTAAAATATTAGCAATATTTGATAAGCCTTTTGAAAACTTTGTTAGAGAGCAGCAAGATCTTATAAAAGCAGTATTAACATCAACAAAACTTGATCAAGGAGAAGAAATTTTTGAAAATGCTTTTTTTGATTCTCAAGAGTCATTACAACAAAAGATTTCAAGTTTTAATGATATTAAATTAGCAATAGTTTTTGGAAAAATTTCTTATAATCTTTCTTTTGATTGCGAGGTAATTTATTCACCATCTGTAAATCAACTTATGCTTCAAAAAAATTTAAAAGCAAATCTTTGGAAAGATATAAAGAAAAAATTAGATTTATAAAAATGTATGAAATTTCACTTATGAGTCAATCAGACTTAAAAGAAGCATATGAAATCGAAAAAACAACAAATCCAACGCCTTGGTCAAAAGAAAACTTTTTCTCTTCATTCGAAGTTGGTCACAAATCATTAGCTTGTAAATACAATAAAAGAATTGTTGGATTTATAATATTTTCGCATATTAAAAAGGAAAGCCATTTACTTAGCATTGCTGTTGAAAAAGATCATCAGAGATCTGGTGCTGGTAGTATTTTGTTGAAGACAATGATAAATCAATCAAAAGTACTTGGAGCAAAAAAAATTTATTTAGAGGTCAGATCTAAAAACAAAGTAGCGATTAATTTCTACAGTAAATTTAAATTTATTAAAGATGCAATCAGGACAAATTACTATTCTGGTGACAGTCCTGACGATGCCGTTCTCATGAGTTTAGATATTTAAACTAAAGCAATTCCATTATGCTTAATTCAATTTCGTTTGCTTCAGTTTGAGGGCTAAAGCGTTTAACGATATCTCCATTTTTAGAAATTAAAAATTTAGTAAAGTTCCATTTAATTTGTGATGTTCCAGCCACACCTGGCATTTTATTTTTTAAAAATTTATAAAGCGGATCAGATTTTGAACCATTAACATGTATTTTGTTAAAAATTTCAAATGTAATAGCATACTTTGTATCACAAAAATTTCTAATTTCTTCATTAGTACCGGGTTCCTGAAGTGCAAATTGATTGCATGGGAATGCAAGCACTTCAAAACCTGATTTTTTGTATTTTTTATAAAGGTTTTCTATACCTTCATATTGATAAGTTAAACCACAATAACTTGCAACATTTACAATTAGTAGCACCTTATCTTTAAATTTTGTTAAAGAAACTTCATTTAGTTTTGAGTCTTTAACAGAAAAATCATAAATTGTTTTCATATATTTTTACTATGTATGAGAAAATGTGAAACATTATAGTATGCATTTAAACAAAACAAGAACATTAAAAATTTTCTTTTATGAGTACAAATATTAATTACATTTGGAAGGATTATATGGATTTATCTATTGATGAGCTTTATGCAATTATTAATTTAAGACAAGAAGTTTTTGTATATGAACAGAATTGCCCATATATTGACGCTGATTATTCTGACCAAGATGCATTCCATTTACTTGGTTATAAAGAAAATGATTTAGTAGCATATCTGAGAGCATTTAAACCTAAGATTAAATATGAAGGTTCATCAATTGGAAGAATAGTTGTAAAAAAAGATTATAGAAATTTGAATTTAGGAAAAGATATAACAAACCTTGGAAAGAGCTTCTTATTTGAAAAATTTCCAAATCATGAAATTGTTATTTCTGCACAATACAGGCTGGAAAAATTTTATGAAAACCTCGGATTTACCTCAAGAGGTGATGTCTATCTCGAAGATGACATTGATCATATACAAATGTTTATTTTACCTAACTAATGATACTTTTATTAAACAACAAATCACTTATTTCCTCTGTTATAAAAGGAGCAAAAGGGTGCATAAGATGCAAGATTTCATTGAGAAGCGGCCTTAGGTTGGCTGTATTCCCTGTATTCTTACATTCTTCAATATAAACATCACAAAATTTACTCCAAAAAAACTCATATATCTCATTAACAGCGAAATCTAGCCTGTATTCAATTATATTTTTATTAATTTGTTCCTTGGTCTTTTGAAATTCATCATATATCCATTTGTCTATATCATTTTCTGCATCAAATGTTTCTTTTTCAATTGGATAACCATCAATAAACCTTGCAGCATTCCATATTTTGTTACAAAAATTTCTAAAACCTTTAAGTCTACCAAACTCAAAACTGATATCTTTTGTATGCGTAGCCATTGAAAAGAATGCCATTCTTAAGGCATCAGTTCCATAAGACTCAATGCCCTTAGGAAATTGATTTCTAGTTTTCTTTTCAATTTTCTCAGCTAATCCTTCTTGCATCAGATTGGCTGTTCTCTTATCAACTAATTCATCTTGAGATATTCCATATACTAAATCTAATGGATCTATAATATTTCCCTTTGATTTAGACATCTTTTGACCATTTTCATCTCTTATTAAACCCGTTACATAAACATCTTTGAAAGGTATTTTATTAGTAAATTCAATACTCATCATGATCATTCTTGCTACCCAGAAAAATATTATGTCAAATCCAGTGACTAATAGAGAAGTTGGAAAATGTTTTTTTAAGTCTTCTGAATCATTTGGCCAACCCAAGGATGAGAATGGCCATAAACTTGAAGAAAACCAGGTATCAAGAACATCCTCATCTTGTGATAATTTTCTATTGTCAAGATCATAGTATTCTCTAACTTCTGTTTCATCGAAACCAACATATATATTATTTTCATTGTCATACCAAGCAGGTATTCTATGACCCCACCAAATTTGACGGCTTATGCACCAATCTTCAATGTTATCCATCCAATTAAAATAAGTTTTTATCCAATTATTAGGATGAAATTTTACTTCACCATTATTAACGGCATCATTGGCTTTTTTTGCCATCTCAGAAGTTTTTACATACCACTGATTACTTAATCTTGGCTCAATTACAATATTAGATCTTTCACCTCTTGGAACACTGATGGGATGCTTTTCTTCTTTCAACAATAATTCCTTTTCATTTAATTTTTCGAGAACAAGTTTTCTTACTTTAAATCGGTCAAGGTTTTGAAAAGGCTTAGGTACATTTTTGTTGGACCATGCATCTTCATTGAATATGTTAATTGGTTGAAATTTATCAGCATCTTTTGAAGTGAATACTTCTCCATTAATTTCATGCAAACAATATTTTTTTCCAATTTCATAGTCATTAAAATCATGAGCGGGTGTAATTTTTAGGCATCCTGTACCAAAATCCATATCAACATATTTATCAGCAATAATCGGTATTTTTCTACCTACAAAAGGCAATATTATTTTTTTACCAATTAAATCTTTATATCTTTTATCCTCTGGATTTACTGCAACAGCCATGTCTCCAAACATTGTCTCAGGTCTTGTTGTAGCAACAATCACAAAATCTTGACTATCTTCAATAGGGTACTTTATGTGCCAAATTATTCCGTCTTTTTCTTGCCTAATAACTTCAAGATCTGAAACAGCTGTTTTAAGTGAAGGATCCCAGTTTACGAGTCTATAACCTCTATAAACTTTGTCTTTTCTATATAATTCTACAAAAGCTTTTATTACAGCGTCATTACATCCGTCATCAAGAGTAAATCTATATTTATCCCAATCAACGGTACAGCCCAGCCTCTTAATTTGTGCAGTGATATTTTTTTCAGAATAGTCTTTCCATGACCAAACTTCTTTTATAAATTTTTCTCTACCCAGATCTTTTCTTGTTATATTATTTTTTGAAAGATTGTTCTCTACAACCATTTGAGTTGCTATTCCTGCATGATCACTCCCAACTTGCCAATATGAGTCTTTGCCTTGCATATGATTAAATCTAGTATAGAAGTCCATAATTGAGTATTGGAAACTATGTCCCATATGGAGTGTGCCAGTAACATTTGGCGGGGGTATTACCTGTGAAAAAGATTCTTTAGATTCTTTATTTGAAACTTTTCTTTTTGACCATATTTTTACCCATTTTTCCTCAACTTCAATAGGATTGTATTGTTTATCCATATGGCCTTAGTTTTTATTTCAATCTTTTACTTAGAAGAAGTTCACTAATAAGTGGAACAGGCCTTCCAGTTCCAGCTTTCACAGGCGTGCTGTAGGATGCGGTGGCAGCAATATCAATATGAGCCCACTTATAATCTTTGGTAAACTTAGACAGGAATGCAGCAGCGTGAATAGTGCCTGCTTCTCTTCCGCCTCCAATATTAGCTAAATCTGCATATTTTGTATTTGTACATGATTGATGTTCATCCCATAAAGGTAACTGCCATGCTCTGTCTCCAGACTCTTCACCAGATTCAATGATCATATCTGCAAGATGTTGATCATTTGTCATTACACCGCTGGCATGTCTTCCAAGAGCAATTACAACTGCACCTGTTAATGTGGCCATATCAATTACATGTGATGGCTTATACTTTCCAACATAAGTTAAACAGTCAGCAAGAATAAGTCGTCCTTCAGCATCAGTATTTAGTATCTCAATAGTTTGTCCAGACATCGAAGTGACAACATCACCTGGTTTTGTAGCCTTTGATGAACACATATTTTCAGCACAACCCATAATTCCAACAACGTTTACATTGGCATTTAGTCTTGCAAGCATTGACATGACACCAAATACTGTTGCTGCACCACACATATCCCATTTCATTTCATCCATTGCAGGACTAGGTTTTATTGAAACTCCACCAGTGTCAAAAGTTACCCCTTTTCCTACTAAAGCAACTGGTTTCTCTGATGATTTACCACCTTTATATTCAATTACCATCATTCTTGCAGGCTCTTCACTTCCTCTAGAGACACTTAAAAATGAACCCATACCCATTTTTTTCATTTGATTTTCATTGAATGATTTTACTTTCAGCTTTGGAAAATCTTTTGTCATTGCCTTTACCTTCTTTTCAATGATTCTTGGTGTGCAATGATTAGCAGGCAGATCACCCAAATATTTGGCACTATTTACTCCCTCACCAATTGCGTATCCTTTTTTTGCAGCGTTTTTGGCTTTTATCAAATCAGATTTTGTAAGAGAAGATACTAGAATGTTAAGCTTTTTAACACTTGGTTTTTTTGCAGTTTTATTGCATGTTTCAGAAAAAATATAGACGTTTGATTCAATAGTTTTAGCTACCATTTCAATCAGCCACATCTCACACTTACCTTTTGGATAAACCGTCCCTGGCATTATTGAAATATCTTTGGCTTTTAACTGATTGCCTTTTTGTGCTATTGATTGATACATTGAGATTAATTTGTGAATTTGATCACTATCCTGGAATCCTTTTACTAAAAGTACATTCTTAGCGTTAAATGATTTAGCATTTGGAACCAATACTGAGCTTCCAGATTCTTTTAAATGTGACGAAACATCTTTTGCAAGTTGATTAACAACTTTATCCTTGGTGTTTTTATTTATCACAATTACTAATAAATCTGTTTTAAGAGATAGTAAATCAGACGAAGTTACATCTTTTACTGAAACGTTATTTAAAACTTTATATGCCATTTAAGTTCTCCTGTAATAGTATTTACTGATAAGATAAATATTGTAATGCATCATACTTCACAAGGCATGTATAAAAAAAATATTCTTTCAAAAAGTTTGAATATTGAGGTTTTAAAATCGAGTGTCGCCATATTATTCATTTTCTTTTTTTTAGTTATTGGATCAAGATTTGTTGGATATTTTGAGCAGGCCTCTGAGGGCCTATTGGACCCAAATATAATATTAAAAGTTGTTGTTCTTAGGTTTCCAGATTTCATTACTTTACTAATACCTTTTTCATTTTTTCTTGGTGTAGTTGTGACTATTTCAAGAATGTATGCAGAAAATGAAATATATGGTTATTTTTCTGCTGGCTTGTCAAAAAACAATCTTTTGAAGTTTTTATTTCCTCAAGCAATTGCATTCTTTTTTTCCACATTAATATTAAGTTTGTTCGTAGCACCATATACAAAGGAACTTTCAAAAGACATGCTTTCAGTTGACTCTTTTCAAGATCAATTTGAATCTATCAAACCAAATAAAATTTTTATGTTTAATGAAGGTGATGGCTTCATTTACTCTGATAAAAAAAATGACAATGTTCTTGAAGGAGTTACAATTTTCTTGTCTGATGGAGATTCATCTTCACTAATTCTTTCTGACAGTATGACGTTTCAGAATCATGGAGCAGAATTAGATCTTAAATTTGAGGATGGAAAGTTGCATCAAGGAATCTTTGAATCAAAAAATCAAATAACTTCAGATTTTGGAAAACTTAAAATACCAATAGATAATGATACTTCCTCTTTAAGTGGTTTATCACTTTCAAAACTTTTTGATTATTCTCTTAAGTCCTCTAAATCCGAGTTTCTTTGGAATATTTCAATTCCAATCACAATCTTTATTCTGTTACTTATTGGTATTAGTATTTCAAAAGTTGAACCTAGGCAGGGAAGATTATCAGTATTTTTTCCTGCAATAGCCATTTATATTTTTTATTTGAGTTTGCTTATTTTAACCAGAGATCTCATTGATGGGGACAATTCGCTTTCGCAATACTATATTTGGCTGACTCACTTGTTATTTCTTTTGATAGGGTTGTTTGGTCTTTTTTGGCAAGATTTTTTAAAACCAAACATTATTTTCAAAAAAGGTTATTTTCCAAGAATAATGCTGATAATTTTTATTATTTTTCTCTTTGTATGGATTGTAAGTTAATGGGTATTTTTAATTTATATTTAATAAAGAGATCATTTGTTTTCTCAATATCCATTTTAATATTATTTGGAATACTTGATTCTATATTCTCTTTAATTTCTGAATTGGAGAATATTTCAGAAAGATATACTTTCACTAGCATTTTAGTTTATGTTTTTCAGTCAATGCCGCATAGACTAATCGATTTTGTTGAGGGGGCATGCTTATTGGGAGTCATGATTGCATTGGCAATTTCTCATCAAGAAGGTAATTTAAATGTTCTTAGATCTGCTGGAAAGTCGCCGTTTAAAATAATTTTAATAAGTTCTATTGGGCCAATATTATTAGCAACTTTACTTATATTATTTGATGAAGTTATATTCAAAAAGTCATATATAAATGCAGAAATTAACAAGAATGTTCTACTAGAAAAAGTAATAGCCTCTAATGAGAACAAATGGATAAATCAAAATGATTTATTTTTAGGTTATCAAGATATTATTGAAGATAATATTTTTAATGCAAAACTAATAAAGTTGATTGATGATAAGGAAATAAATGTTTTTGAGTCAAAATTAGCTAAGATTGATGATACTAAAATAGTATTTGGTAATGATCAGCAAGTAAATTTTGTTATTCCAATACAATCAAGAATTTCGATAAAAAATATTCAAAACGAAAATATTTCAGAACTCTATTATTTAAAAAAATTATTTATCGAAAGCAAACTTGAGGATGATATTCTTTTCAAACAGCACATTGATAAAGCTTTATATAAAGTAGTACTTATTCCACTATCTATTTTTGCATTAATTGCATATTTTGGGTCACTGATATTTGGTTCACTAAGAGATTTAAACATTGGGGCAAGAATTACAATTGCTGTTTTTGGTGCCTTTGTCTATAAGCTTATGCAGGATTTATCAATTGGGATATTTATTTCATTTAACTTGTCAGTTTTAATTGGAGTAATGATCCCATCTATTCTTTTGGCGTTGCTTGCAATTAACTCTTACAGGAAAATTTAAATTTTCTGATACGTTGTTTTTGAAATGATGTCACTTAGTGAAAGATTGTTTTTTGTAAAATAAATTAAGACTAATGGGAGCCCAAATAAAAAAAATGTTAAAAGGTTACAAAAGTACCTAATTGATATCTGATAAAAGGTTACTGGTTTTTTATCGAGACTGTAAATTTCAAATTTCCAGACCGCCATTCCAAGTGTTTTGCCGCCATGTGTCCAAAAATATCCATAAAAAATCCATGTGCTTAAAAATACAATCAATGGACCAATCCATTTACTCTCAATAATACCTCCATTTATCCATACAGCTATTGATCCTGATGCAAACCATACACCAAGCAATAATAATAAATCGTATATGGCCGCAGCTATTCTTTTAAGAGGAAATACTTTATGTGAATTTTCAGACATTTTGGTATAGTACTAAATTATAAAAAAAAATAAATTATTATGAGTTCTACTTCAGATTTTCTTGGACATCCCAAAGGTTTATTTGTATGTTTTGCAACAGAAATGTGGGAAAGATTCTCTTATTATGGAATGAGAGCACTTCTGATACTTTACCTAACAAAGCATTGGGAATTTACTGACACAACAAGTTATCTAATCTATGGAGCTTACACATCTTTAGTTTACATAATGCCAGTTTTTGGAGGAATGTTAGCTGATCAAATTTTAGGATCAAAGAAAGCTGTAACTTATGGCGCCATTTTATTGGTGTTTGGACACTTAGGCATGACAGTAGAAAGCAGCGAACAGGTTTTTTATCTTTCGTTAGCTTTAATAGTTTCAGGTGTAGGTTTTTTAAAACCAAACATTTCAACAATGGTTGGAGCTTTGTATGAAGAAGGAGACCCAAGAAGAGATTCAGGCTTTACAATTTTTTATATGGGTATAAATATTGGTGCTTTTACTGCGACACTCCTTTGCGGATACTTAGGAGAAGAAATTGGTTGGGCATATGGTTTTGGAGCTGCTGGAATTGGTATGTTGCTGGGATTAATTATATTTTTATGGGGACAAAAATATCTTGAGGGCTTAGCAGAGCCACCATCAAACAAATATATGACAAAGATTAACGGAATTTCATATGAAAATTGGGCATATATTTCTGGTGTTGTGATGGTCTTAATAACATGGTTTTTAGTTCAAAATTCACAGTTAGTGGGGCAATTATTAGGAGGCTTTGGAGTCATTTTTATTGGCGCATGGTTATTTTATGCTTTATTAAAATGTGCTCCTGAAGAAAGAGACAGATTAATAGTTGTGGGGATTTTAATATTATTTTCACTGATATTTTGGGCTTTATTTGAACAGGCTGGATCTTCATTAAACATTCTTACTGATAGAGGTGTTGATAGAGTAATTTTTGGTTGGGAAGTCCCAGCATCTATGTTTCAATCTCTAAATGCTGGATTCATTTTTACAATAGCTCCTCTTTTTGCTCTTTTATGGATAGCTCTTGCAAAAAGAAATATGGAACCCTCTACACCAATTAAATTCGCAATTGGTATTGTTTTTGTTGGATTAGGATTTTTAGCTCTAGTTTATGGCATGAAATCATCTGAGGGACTTCAAACAGGCGTATTTTGGATAATACTAATTTATCTGTTGCATACCCTAGGAGAGCTTTGCTTGTCTCCTGTTGGACTTTCATCCGTTACCAAATTATCTCCTCAGAGAATTGTTGGTTTTATGATGGGAATGTGGTTTTTTGCTTCTGCAGCTGGAAACTATGTAGCTGGATTAATTGCTAGAGCAACTGCATCAGAGTCTTCAGGAGAGGCAAGCGATGTTTTTAATCTAGCTCAAAAACAAGCTTTCATGGATGTTTATACTGATGTTGGAATAATCGCAATAGGTTGTGGAATATTCTTAGCAATAATTACACCTCTTCTTAAAAAGCTGATGCATGGCGCGAATTAAAAAAAAAGATCCTGTTAAAAAAAACATGGATAAGTTTCACAAACCAAAAACTCATAAAGATAAGACAAAATATAATAGAAAGAAAAAATCTAAAGATTTTGATTAAGATTTAATAGGATATTTTTATAAATATCTTTTAATTTCCATAAATCACTAATTTTTACATGCTCATCAACTTGGTGAATAGACTGGTTAACAGGCCCTAATTCAACAATTTCAGTATTCATTTTTGCTACAAATCGTCCATCTGAAGTTCCACCTTTAGCATTCAATTCTGGAAGATATCCTGTTATCTCTTCAACAGAGGAACAGACTATATCCTTGAAGAAATTTTCTTCTGTTAAATAAGGATCTCCGTTAAGATCCCACTCACATTCATAATTTATACCAAGATCATTGATTATCGATTCAAAATCAGCTTTTAAGCTTTGTTCAGATGATTCAGTCGAAAACCTGAAATTAAATATTATTTCAAGATTGCCAGGGACAACATTATGAGCACCAGTTCCAGAACTTATATTAGAAATTTGAAAGCTTGTTGGATCAAAAATATCATTCCCATTATCCCATTTTTTGTTTTTTAGTTTTGTAATTAAGTCACTTGATAAAAATATTGGATTGATAACATTTTCGGGATAGGCTATGTGTCCTTGCTTACCAAAAATTTTTAATTTACCGCCGAGTGACCCTCGTCTTCCTACTCTTGCACAATCAGCAACTTTCTTGCTAGATGTTGGCTCCCCAACAAGGCAAAAATCAATATGCTCATCATCATCTATCATTTTTTCAACAATCTTATCGATAAATCCGTCTTTAGAATTACCTTCTTCATTAGATGTTAGTAATATTGCTAATCTGAAATTAAGCTTTTCTATGGTCTTTAAAAATTCTTTTGCACTTTCCATAAAAACAGCCACAGATGATTTCATGTCCGCTGTTCCTCTGCCATATAGAATATCTTGCTCAATTGTTGCTGAGAAGGGTGGGTATTTCCATTTATCTTCAGGCCCACTTGGTACTACATCGGTATGCCCAAGAAAACAAAAAAGTTTTCCAGAATCTCCTATCGTTGCATACAAATTTTCTACGTTCTGATAATTAATTCGTTCGCATTTAAAATTCAATTCCTTTAATTCTTTTTCAATAAGATCAAAACAACCTTCATCATTTGGAGAAAGCGATTTAATTCTTATAAGTTGTTGAAGAAAATCAATCATTTGAGTGCAGTTCTTTATTTAAATTAGATTTTTTTTGATTTGGTTTAGCAATTACCATTCCAGTCAAAGAATCCCTAATGAAAAGCAGGTTTGACTTACCAGATAAATCTCGCGCTTTGACAATCAGTGGCGATTCATTTTTGTCTTTAGTAAGATTGATTTTAGTTCCAGCAGTAATGTATAAACCTGCTTCAACAATACAATTATCACCTAACGAAATGCCTACTCCTGCATTTGCACCAATAAGGCAATTTTCTCCAATAGATATTTTTGTATCATTTCCTCCTGAAAGAGTACCCATGGTGCTGGCACCACCTCCTAAATCAGAGTTATTACCAATTACTACTCCAGCTGAAACTCTTCCTTCAATCATCGCTTTACCCAAGGTCCCAGCATTAAAATTAATGAATCCTTCGTGCATTACTGTTGTTCCAGCACTCAAATATGCTCCAAGCCTCACTCTGCTTGCATCAGCAATTCTAACTTTCTTTGGAACAACATAATCAGTAAGACATGGAAATTTATCTATGGATCTTATATATAAATCATTCTTTCCAGATTTCGATTCTTTCAATCTTAATTCTATTTCATCAATAGAAATAGGTCCTTTATTTGTCCATACTACATTTGGCAAGCATTCGAATAACCCATCTAGATTTACAGTGTTCGGTAATACAAACCTGTTAGAAATTAAATGTAATTTAAAATATGCATCTGCAGCATTCTTAATTGGTTCATCTAAATCATTTTTCGACCAATCAAGCATAATAATTTCTTGAGCATTAGAAGTAATTTTAATAGTTTTAAATTCTGTCTTTTGATTATCAAATTCTATATTTGGAAAATATACGTCAAGTATCTGTCCAGATTCAGACTTATTTGCAATGCCTTCTCCATGGATTTTCATTTTCTTTAAACCACTTTTTTTAATTCTGAAATAATTTTTTTAATTTTGTAATTTGGAACTAACTTTTTATTGAAATTTTCAATTTCAAAAGTGTCTTCAACTCTTTCACCCAGTGTATTGATTCTTGCAGAGTAAATTGAGACATCATTTTCAAAAAATACTTTTGAAATATTAGCTAGTAAACCGGAACTGTCAACCGTTTCAACTGTTATTAGGTTCCTATTTTTATTTATATCTATGGACTCATCTATTTTTACAATTTTTTCAAATTTAGCATTTTTTTTCTTAACTTTTCTTCTTTCGGTAATTTGATCAACTGCATGAAAGTTTTTTTCAATTTTAGAAGATAATTCAATTAATTCTGATTTGTTAAGAACTCTGTCTTGCCGAGAAAACTTTGTAATAAATGTATTTGCTGCAAATTGATTATCTTTTGATGTAAAGATACTTGCGTCAATAATTTCAAGTCCTGCACGATCAAATATATTAACTAATTTATAAAATAAGCCTGGAGAATCATCAACTTTTACAAATATCTCTATGAGTTCGTTAAATTTTTGCTTGCAGCCAATAACAAATTCTTTATTTTTATTTTTTAGTATTAATTTTGATTGCCATAAAAGAGAACTCGACGAATTTTTATTGAAATAATTGTCTTCAAAATTTTTAAAATGATGCGTTATAAATTCTTTTTCTTCTTTAGTATCAAGGCTATCGAATACATTTTTTTGTCTTTCTATTGAAATCTGAGATGATGCTTTCATAGGTTCTTTATTAATCTTTGATCTCGTCAATAAATAAAGGTCTTTCAATAAAAGATGCTTCCAGCCATTCCATAGAGCAGGATTTGTAGCTCTGATATCATTAATTGTGAGAAGATATAAATAATCTAATTTTTCACTTGATTCAACTACTGAAGCAAATTCATTAACTGTATTGGGATCACCAATGTCTTTTTTTTGGGAAATAGATGACATTATAAGATGTTTCTTTACAAGCCAAGATATTAAATCTGCATCTGTCTTTGACATACCCAATCTTTTTGCAAATCTTTTACTTGTCTTGGCTCCAATTTCTGAGTGATCTCCGCCTTTGCCTTTTCCGAGGTCGTGAAACAAACCTGCAAGATATAAAATTTCTATTTTTGGTAATTTATTTATTAATTCATGCTCTAATTCAAATCCAGTTTGCTTATTTAATTTCATTTGTCTCATGTTTCTTACCACTTTAAATGTATGTTCATCTACAGTGTAAGTATGAAATAAATCAAATTGCATTTGTCCTACAACACTCTTAAATTCTGGAATATACTCTTGCATAACGCCAAGTGATTTCATTGTCCTTAATATTGATGAAAGGTTATATTTAGATCTTAATATTTCTAAGAATTGACTTGCATACTCTTCATTTTTTCTGAACTCTTTATCAATAAAGTTAATGTTTTTTCGAATGAGCGATTTAGTTTTAGTGTCAATTGAATTTATTGTTTTACTTTTACCAATTTCAACAAATATTTCAAATATAAGGTTTTTATTATTCCTTAGATTAATATTTTCAATTCCAATTTTGCTGCCATATTTGTGAATACCTTTAATTTTTTGAAAATAGTTTTTTTTAGGATATTTTTCGTTATATTTCTCATAAACAATCTCATTAAAGTATGAAAGTACTGCCGCCATTTCATAAAATTTTTTCATCATCTTTTCAACTGAGTTTTTTGCAGATCTTTTACCTAGTCTGGCTTTTTTCGAAATTTCAACCTGAGCTTCAAAATTTAGTCTGTTTTGATTTGTGAGTATGTTAGTTGCAAATCTTAAAGATTTTATAAAGTTATACGCATCAAGCGCATCATTAAGCTCACTATTGAATATTTTTGATCTAGATATATCACTGGTAGTTCTTAAATCAAAGCAGTGTTGAAGGATCCATAATGCAGATTGAAAATCTCTGAGTCCTCCTGGAGATTCTTTTAAATCTGGCTCTAAATTAAAAGCTGTAGAGAAAAATTTACTGTGTCGTTGTTGTTGCTCTATAAATTTTGCGTTGTAGAAATTATTTTTGGACCAAAGTTTGGATAGAGCATAGTTAATTTTATTGTCCATTTCATTTGTCGAAATGATTGGGCGTCTTGTTAGATAAGATGTGAACTCTCTTATGTCTTTTTTTGATATTTTTTTAATATCCGAAATCGATCTAACAGAATGACCAACTTTATATCCTTGATCCCATAGATAAGAAATAAATTCTTCAAGATTTTTAAAATTATTTGATTTATTTTTTTCAACAATTGATATGTCAATGTCTGAAATTGGAAAAATTTCTTTTCTACCAAAACCTCCATTGGCATAAATTACAAAATTTTTATCAAGATCAAGATCAAGAAATCTTTTTTTAATTTTTCTCTCGACTTCATTTGAGTATTTTCTTAGAAATTTATTGACTTTTGATGGTTTTAGATAGACTTCAGGGAAGGATTTATTAAATTCATTGTTAAGTTTAGAGATCTTTTCAATCATTGAAATTCTTCATTTCTCTTCGTTAAAATTTCTGAACCATCTTTTGTTACCGCAATTGTATGTTCCCATTGGGCTGAGTTTCTTCCATCTCTGGTTTCAACGGTCCAGCCATCACTAAGAATTTTGCTAAATTTTGTGCCTTGATTAATCATTGGCTCAATTGTGAAGCACATACCTTCTTTAAGTTGAATACCTGACCCAGATTTTCCATAATGAAGAACCTGAGGTTCTTCGTGGTAAATTGTTCCAATTCCGTGACCGCAGTAATCCTCAACAACACTGTAATAATTACTTTCAGCATGTTTTTGAATAGCATTTCCAATATCGCCCAAATATGCTCCTGGCTTAACAGCCTCTATACCCTTATATAGACACTCTTGAGTGATTCTAACAAGACGCTCGTTATGAGGAGCGCATTTCCCAACTAAAAACATCTTTGATGTATCACCATGCCAACCATCTTTAATTACTGTAACGTCAATATTTAAAATATCACCATCTTTTAAAATTTTTTGATTATTCGGTATTCCATGACATATAACTTGATTAACACTGGCACATATTGTTTTTTCATATCCTTTATATCCAACATTTGCAGGTATGGCATTCTGATTGTTAACAATGTGATCAAAACATATTTTGTCTAACTCTCCAGTTGATACACCAGGAATTACATACGGCGTTATCATTTCAAGCACTTCAGCGGCAAGTTTCCCCGCAACTCTCATTTTTTCAATCTCAGAACTATTTTTGATAGAAATTTTCATTTTTTTGTAATTATAACTAGACATAACATGACTTAATCTATAAAGTACAATTTTAATGTCAGCGTGTTATTTTAGCTCATTAAATGCCAAAAGTTCTTTAAATAGTTCACCCAAAATTTTCTTTAGAATTCTTTCCTCAAAGGAGATTTTCTAGTGTCTTTTCCAGCAATATTGGCATTTGAAGACGGTAGTGTATTTCAAGGCATTGGTTATGGCAAAGAAAAATATGATGTCGGAGAAATTGTCTTCAATACTTCAATGTCTGGTTATCAAGAAATTATTACAGATCCATCTTACAAAAAACAAATCATAACTTTTACACATCCTCATATTGGTAATACAGGCACCAATAAAGAGGATAGTGAGTCTGAAATGATTCATGCATCTGGTATTGTAGT
Organism: SAR86 cluster bacterium SAR86A; assembly: GCA_000252525.1. GTDB lineage: Bacteria > Pseudomonadota > Gammaproteobacteria > Magnimaribacterales > D2472 > SAR86A. The sequence continues at coordinate 88,963 of JH611156.1, forward strand.
AAAAAATTTTTGTGAAAAACCTTCTAATTGGAGATCATCGGAATCTCTAGAAGAGTTTTTACTCAAACATGATGTTATGGCGATTTCTGGAGTAGATACCCGTCAAATAACTTCAATTTTAAGAGAAAAAGGTGCTCAAAATTGTTGTATTGGTGCTCTCTCTAAGATTTCTGAAAAAGATGCAATACAAAAAGCAAAAAACTTTTCTGGACTAGAAGGTTTAGATTTAGCTAAAGTTGTTTCAACGAAAGAAAATTATTTGTGGGATACAGGGGTTTGGCCTCACTACGCAAAATCTACTTTAGATTATCCAATAGTTGCAATGGACTTTGGAATCAAAAAAAACATATTAAATCTATTGTCTGACACTCTTGGAAAAGTTCATGTTGTGAATGCTCAAACAGAATATAATGAGATAAAAAAATTAAATCCCAAAGGCATTTTTTTATCTAATGGTCCTGGAGATCCAGAGCCTTGTGATTATGCTATAGAGAATATAAAAAAATTTCTTGAAGACAAGATTCCAATATTCGGAATATGTCTTGGGCATCAACTACTTGGTCTTGCTTCAGGTGCACAGACTTTTAAGATGAAATTTGGTCATCATGGAGCAAATCATCCTGTTCAAGACTCAAAAACAAATGAAGTTTTTATAACAAGTCAAAATCATGGTTTCGCAGTAGACATTGAAACACTTCCTAAGAATGTAAATGTTACTCATCAATCTTTATTTGATAAATCCCTTCAGGGCATAGAATTCTCTGATAGACCAGCATTTTCATTTCAGGGCCACCCTGAGGCTAGTCCTGGACCGCATGAGATACAAATTTTATTTATGAAATTTAAAAAAATGGTTGAAGAATATGCCAAGACGTAAAGATATTTCTTCAATTTTAATTATTGGCGCTGGTCCTATTATTATTGGTCAAGCATGCGAATTTGATTATTCTGGAGCTCAAGCTTGCAAGGCTTTGAAAGAAGAAGGATTTAGGGTGATATTAGTTAACTCTAATCCTGCAACAATCATGACGGACCCTTTACTTGCAGACGCTACATACATTGAACCAATTCACTGGGAATCAGTCGAGAAAATAATTGAAAAAGAGAAACCTGACGCAATTTTGCCAACAATGGGAGGCCAAACTGCTCTGAATACAGCATTAACCCTAGATAAAAAAGGAATTCTTAAAAAACATAATGTTTTTTTAATTGGAGCTAATAGAGAAGCAATTGATAAGGCTGAGGATAGACAGCTATTTGATGAAACCATGCAAGCAATAGATTTAGAAACACCAGCATCAGGTATTGCGCACTCAATGGAAGATGCTTTGCAAGTTCAAAAGGAAATTGGTTTCCCATGCATCATAAGACCATCATTCACAATGGGTGGAACTGGAGGAGGGATTGCTTACAACATTACTGAATTTAGAGAGATTTGTGAAAAAGGATTGGAACTATCTCCAACTAACGAATTATTAATTGACGAATCTCTAATTGGCTGGAAAGAATATGAAATGGAAGTTGTTAGAGATTCTGAAGATAACTGCATAATAATTTGTTCGATTGAAAACTTTGATCCAATGGGTATTCATACTGGTGACTCAATAACTATTGCACCAGCACAAACTCTTACCGATAAGGAATTCCAAATAATGAGAGACGCCTCTTTTAAAATTTTAAGAGAAATCGGTGTTGATACAGGAGGCTCCAATGTTCAATTTGCTGTTAATCCTGAAAATGGCAAGATGGTCGTTATCGAGATGAATCCAAGAGTAAGTAGATCCTCAGCACTTGCTTCAAAAGCTACAGGATTCCCAATTGCGAAAGTTGCAGCACTTCTTTCGGTAGGCTTTACTCTAGATGAGCTTAAAAACGATATTACAGGAGGTCTAACTCCTGCCTCATTTGAACCTAGTATTGATTATATAGTTACAAAGATTCCAAAATTTGCATTTGAGAAATTTCCTCAAGCAAGTCCAAAATTAACAACCCAAATGAAATCAGTTGGTGAAGTAATGTCAATTGGTTCAAATTTTCAGGAATCATTACAAAAAGCTTTATGTAGCATGGAAGAAGGACTGGATGGTCTTAATTCTCTAAAAATTGAAAATAATAATATTTCTGAGGAGACTCTCATAAACGAATTAACAATTCCTGGACCTAAACGATTGTTTTATGTTGCTGATGCTATAAGACAGGGTTGGAGTTTAGAGAAAATTTACTCTCTAACAAAAATTGATTTTTGGTTTTTGGATCAATTGGGCGAACTTATTAATATTGAAAATGACCTTATATCAAAAAACTTTAGTGATATTGACTCAGGTTTTTTAAGAGGGTTAAAGAAAAAAGGTTTTTCGGACAAAAGAATTGGAAAATTACTTAGAAGCACAGAAGATGAGATTAGATCATTTAGGTTGAAGAATAAAATTAAACCAGTTTTTAGGAGAGTTGATACTTGCGCAGCAGAGTTTGCGACTTCAACATGTTATATGTATTCAACATATGATGATGAATGTGAAAGCAATCCTTCTTTGAATAAAAAAATCTTAGTTTTAGGAAGTGGCCCAAATAGAATTGGTCAAGGTATTGAGTTTGATTATTGCTGTGTTCATGCATCTCTTGCTATGCAGGAAGAAGGTTATGAATCTATTATGGTAAATTGTAATCCTGAAACTGTCTCAACAGATTATGATGTTTCCAACAGATTATATTTCGAACCAATTACTTCTGAAAAAATTTTAGACATAATCGATATTGAGAAGCCAGAAGGTGTTGTAATTCAATTTGGTGGCCAAACTCCATTGAAGCTTGCGGATACTTTATCTGAGAATGGTGTAAAAATTTTAGGCACGAATGTAGACGCAATTGACAGATCAGAGGATAGAGAGCGATTTCAAGAATTAGTAACAAAATTAAATTTAAAACAACCCTCAAATGCAACAGCAATTAATATCGATGAAGCGCTTGAAAAAGCAGAGAACATTGGTTTTCCAATTGTGGTGAGACCGTCATATGTTCTTGGTGGGCGAGCAATGCAGCTTGTAAATAATATTAAGGAATTAAAAAAATATTTAAATGAGGCTGTTGAAGTTTCAAATAGCAAGCCGATACTTCTTGATAGTTATCTAACAGATGCCATAGAAGTGGATGTCGATGTTGTTTCAGATGGAATAAATATTGAAATTGGAGGCATTCTTCAGCATATTGAACAAGCTGGAATTCATTCAGGTGATTCAGCATGCTCTCTACCACCATATAGCCTATCAAAAGAAATACAGTCAGTAATGACTAATCAAGCTGTTGATATAGCAAAAGAGTTAAAAGTTATTGGTTTGATGAATATACAATTTGCTGTAAAAGATGACGAAGTTTATATAATTGAAGTAAATCCTCGCGCATCACGAACTGTTCCATTTATTTCAAAGGCCATTGGAAATTCATTAGCCAAGGTGGCATCAAAAGCAATGATTGGAATGAGTCTTATAGATCAGAAATTTTCATCAAAGCTTCCAAAGAATTTATTTTTTGTGAAGGAAGCTGTCATGCCTTTTGACAAATTTCCTCATGTTGATCCTATTTTAGGACCCGAAATGAAGTCTACAGGTGAGGTTATGGGTATTGGTCCTAATTTTGGTGAGGCTTACGCAAAAGCACAGAAGGGTGCAAATAAGATTTTAAGAAGAACTGGTTCTGTGTTTATAAGCGTGAAGAAATCTGACAAAAAATATTTAGATGAATTTGTTCCTTCAATAATTGAAGCCGGCTTTGAAATTGTAGCTACCTCAGGAACAGCACAATATATCGAAGCATTAGGTTATAAAGTTGAAAAAGTTAACAAAGTAATGGAAGGAAGACCACACATTGTAGATAGCATATTAAACAATGATATTGATCTGATAATAAATACCACAGAAGGATCGCAATCGATAAGAGACTCTGCCTCTATTAGACAAAGTGCCTTAAGAAATAAGATTTTTTGCACAACAACAATGTTTGGAGCTTTTGCAATTATTGATGCTCTTCAAGGCTCTGAAAATGATTGGACATACACAACACTTCAAGAATTAAATAAATAACTTCAGAGTTGTTATAATTCAACCATGTCTAGAGTTCCACTAACTAAAGAAGGTGAGATTTCAATCAAAGAAAAACTTTCACATTTAAAATTTGTTGAAAGACCTCAAATCTCTCAAGCTATTGCAGAAGCAAGAGCTCACGGTGATTTGAAAGAAAACGCCGAATATCATGCAGCAAAGGAATTACAGGGACTTATTGAAGCAAAGATCAACGAAATGGAAATTGCCTTAGCAAATGCTCAAGTCATTGATGTAAAAGAGATTCCTGAAACGGGACGTGTTGTTTTTGGCTCTACAGTTACTGTTGTAGATTTAGAAAATGATAAAGAAATTACATACAAAATTGTCGGTAATTTAGAATCTGACCCTGATAATGGACACATATCGATTGATACTCCAATTGCAAAAGGTCTTGTTGGTAAATTTATTGATGATGAAATTAATATTCAAACTCCGTCAGGTAATTTGAATTTTGAGATCTTGGAAGTAAAACATATCTAGAAATGCATCAAGATAACTGGTCGTTAAAAGCCAAAAAAATGGGTTATCGTTCAAGGGCAGTATTTAAGCTAGAGGAAATATTGCTCAAACTTCATAAAAATCAAATTAACAAGGTTTTAGATCTAGGATCAGCACCAGGTGGATGGTCTCAATTCATAATAAATAAATACCCTCATTCAAAAATTATTGCTGTAGACATATTACATATGGAACCAATCGATGGCGTACAGTTTATAAAAAAAAACATTGAAGACATTGATTCTATTCAGTTGATAAATTCTCAAAAGGGTAAATTTGACCTTGTAATTTCTGATATAGCCCCAAACTTAACTGGTATTAGTGCTGTTGATAATGAAAATATTTACGAGCTAAATAAAATTACAATTAATTTAGCTAATATTTATTTGAGCGAAGTTAACTCTGCAGTTGTAATCAAAACTTTTCAAAATAATAATTTTAAAAGTTTGAAGAAAGAGATGGAATTATTTTTTAAGATAGTTCAAACTTATAAACCTGCTGCATCTAAAAATAAATCAGCCGAAACATATCTTTACGGAGCAAGATGATAAATGAATAGTTTTATGAGAAATTTAGTAGTATGGGTGGTCCTTGGAACCCTTATGATATATGTGTTTAACAACATAGAAAATTCTTCTGCAAGAGAGCAGATTAGCTACAGTCAGTTTAAACAAGAAGTCCTTTCAGACAGAATTGCTAAAGTTGTCTACAAAGGTGATCAGATGACTATCATTGGAGATAGATTAGATGGTACAAAATTTGAGACGACTCATCCAATATTTAAAAAAGACGAAGCGGTTGATAATGCAATAGAAGAAAATGGAGTCATTGCTGTTTATGAAAAAGTTGAGCAACCATCAATTTTTTCACAACTTCTTGTTGGCGCCTTTCCTATAATTTTATTGCTCGCAATATTTTTCTTTTTTATGAGACAAATGCAAGGAGGCATGTCTGGTAAGGGCGGTCCAATGTCATTTGGCAGAAGTAAAGCAAAGTTGATGGAAGGTGGAAAAGTTAAAACGACTTTTAAGGATGTTGCTGGATGTGAAGAGGCTAAGCAAGATGTCCAAGAGTTAGTTGATTTTCTTAAAGACCCAACAAAATTTCAGAAATTAGGTGGAAAAATACCAAGAGGTGTTCTAATGGTTGGTCCTCCAGGAACAGGTAAAACTTTAATTGCTAGAGCTGTTGCTGGAGAAGCAAAAGTACCATTTTTTACAATTTCTGGCTCAGATTTTGTAGAAATGTTTGTTGGTGTTGGTGCTTCGAGAGTTAGAGATATGTTTGATCAAGCAAAAAAACAATCACCATGTATTGTTTTTATAGATGAGATCGATGCTGTTGGAAGACACAGAGGCGCTGGTCTTGGTGGTGGTCATGATGAAAGAGAACAAACCTTAAACCAACTCTTGGTTGAGATGGATGGTTTTGAGGGTAATGATGGAGTAATCGTTATAGCAGCCACAAATAGACCCGATGTATTAGATCCTGCATTATTGAGGCCTGGTAGATTTGATAGACAAGTTGTTGTTGATTTACCTGATATCAGAGGAAGAGAAGCTATTCTTAAAGTACATATGAGAAAAGTACCCCTAGATGCAGATGTTGATCCACTTGTTATAGCAAGAGGAACTCCTGGTTTTTCTGGAGCAGATTTAGCTAACTTGATAAATGAAGCTGCATTGTTTGCTGCAAGATATTCTGACAAAAAAATTGATCAGTCTCATTTAGATCTTGCAAAAGACAAAATAATGATGGGCGCTGAAAGAAAATCTATGATTCTGAGTGAAGAACAAAAGAGAATTACTGCATACCACGAAGCTGGTCATGCTATTGTTGGAAGACTTTCACCTAAACATGATCCCGTTTATAAGGTTACCATTATTCCAAGGGGAAGAGCGCTAGGTGTAACAATGTTCTTACCTGAGGAAGATACTTACATGCAAAGCAAAGAGTATCTTGAAGGTAGAATTGCTGCACTATTTGGGGGCAGAATTGCCGAAAGTATTATCAACGGAGATAAAGGTATTACTACAGGTGCGTCAAATGATATTGAAGTTGCTACAAATATTGCTACAAATATGGTCACCAAATGGGGGCTCTCAAAAGCGGTAGGACCTTTAAAATATGGTGAGGACGAGGGTAGTCCGTTCTTAGGAAGAACTGCAGCAGCGCCTGCTCAGAATATTAGTGGTGAAACGGCTAAACTTATTGATAAAGAAGTTAAATCCATTATCGATACATGTTATGCAAAAGCTGAAAATATTTTGAAAGAGAATCTAGATAAGTTAAATGTAATGGCAGATGCTCTTCTGAAATATGAAACTATAGATGCTGATCAGATAGACGATATTATGGCAGGAGCTACACCAAGAGAACCCAAAGGGTGGTCTGATGATACGCCAAAAGGTAAGTCTAAGAAAAAAACTTCAATTAAAGGTGCTGCGGAAGAGTTATAATTCATTTCAATGAGTTTAAAATTTGGCACCGATGGTATTAGGGGACCCGTCGAAAGTGTCGTAACACCCGACGCATGTCTAAGAATTGGACATGCAACTGGCTTGGCAATGAAAGAGCTTGGCTGGGATACTGTCGTCATAGGAAAAGATACTCGCGTATCTGGCTATATGCTTGAAGCTGCACTTCAAGCTGGATTTATCGCAGCAGGTGTTAATGTAAGATTATTAGGCCCGATTCCAACTCCTGGGGTAGCATACCTTACAAAAACTCTTAGAAATAAATTCGGTGTTGTGATAAGCGCCTCTCATAATGATTTTCTTGATAACGGAATAAAAATATTTAATGAAGATGGTGAAAAAATATCAAGAGATATTGAAAAAAGAATTGAGAAACATTTAGCTGGAGATTTATCATCCGTTGAAACTTCTGCAATAGGTAAAGCTTACAGATTTGATGAATCTGGACCAAGATATATCGAGTTTTGTAAATCAACGGTACCTTCAGAAATATCTTTTTCTTCATTACGCATTGTTTTAGATTGCGCAAACGGTGCATGTTATAAAGTGAGTCCTGAAGTATTTGAAGAACTTGGCGCTGAGATAATTAAAATTGGAACAGAACCTGACGGATACAATATTAATCAAGAATGTGGTTCAACTCATCCAGAAATAGTAAGTAAAGCAGTAATAGATCATAGAGCAGATTTTGGCGTTTCTCTGGATGGTGATGGAGATAGGGTAATTTTGGTTGACGAAAAGGGCAATATTCTCGATGGTGATGATCTTCTTTATATACTTGCTTTTGCTAATCCTAATAGAACAGGTGCGTGGTCAGGAGTTGTTGGAACTAAGATGAGTAATTTAGGTTTAGAAGATGGTCTAAAAAAATTGGGTTACAAATTTGTTAGATCGGATGTAGGCGATAAATATGTTAGTGAAATGTTATCAAAAAAAGGCTGGATGCTAGGTGGTGAGACTTCTGGACACATAATATGTAGAGATTTAGTAAGCACTGGTGATGGAACAATTGCGGCATTAAAAGTAATTTCATCTTTATTGCTGTTAGAGAAAAAACCAAGTGAGGTTCTAGCAAATTTCAAAAAAATACCCCAAGTAAATACAGCGATTAAAGTAAAAAACAAAGATATTGTTAATGATAAAGATTTACAATCGCTCATAAAGGAAATTGAATCTGATATCACTGTTGGGAGAGTGCTTGTAAGGCCATCAGGAACCGAGCCAAAAATAAGAATTATGATTGAAGCTCCTGAGATAAAAGTTGCTAAGAAATATGCAGCTGATATAGAAAAACTCATTGAATCAAAATCATGATAATTGCTAATTTTAAGTCAAATGTAATAAATTTTGATAAATGGTTTGATGACTTTGAAAATTTATGTTCACCCGTTGAGTTTAATTTTGATGAATCAGATCTTGATTTGGGTATTAAACATTGGCCTGAAGTTGGAATAGCTCCACCCTCAATTTATATAACTGAATATAGCACGCCTAAGTTAGCAATTGGAGCTCAAGACGTTGATCATTCGTCAGGATCAAGAACAGGTGCAATATCTATTGAAATGCTTGATGAGGTTGGCGTGGAGTTTGTAATTATTGGACATTCAGAAAGACGAGAATTTTTCCATGAAGATAATGACTTGATTAGAAAAAAAATACAAGCTGTTAATGAGAGCAAAATAGGTTCAATAATTCTATGTATTGGAGAAACAAAAGAAGAAAATAAAATGGGTGCCACAAAAGATGTCTTAAAAAATCAACTTAGTGTAATTAATGGATTTGAACTTGGTAAAAACTTTACAATAGCTTATGAGCCTGTCTGGGCAATTGGTAGTGGGCAGACGCCAGAACCAAAAGACATAAATGAAATTCATAAATATATAAAAGATGTTGTACAATCCACCTCTACAAACAATCAAGTACCAAATGTAGTTTATGGTGGAAGCGTTACAGATAAAAATGCAGAAAGTTTTTTTAAAGAAGAATTTGTAGACGGTGCATTAGTTGGAGGAGCATCATTGAATGGCACGACTTTTGCAAATATAGTTAACATATGGAGAGAAAATATTATTTAAAATGATAATTTTTATAAAAGTTCTTTGTATTATCTTAGCTGTTATTATTGTTGCCTTGGTTTTATTACAACAAGGCAAAGGCTCTGATTTAGGTTCTGCATTTGGAGGAGGATCGTCAAATTCCATGTTTGGAGCATTAGGCCCATCTGATTTTCTAGGAAGACTTACATATTATATTGTTGCTATTTGGCTTGTTTTATCAATGTTATTAGCTTATTTGTATAAAACCGAAAATTCTGAAGTAATTTTTGATACACCTCTAATAGAAGAGGCTGTTGAAGAAGGCCTATCTGACGAAATTCCAATTGAATAGTTAATTTCTGGTGCCGAAGGCGGGACTTGAACCCGCACGAGTTTTCACTCACTAGCCCCTCAAGCTAGCGTGTCTACCAATTCCACCACTTCGGCAAAAATGTAATTATAACAACTATATTTTTCATCTAGTTTAAAAATAAACTTGACCAATTTAAGTTACTTTCATAAACTTCATGTTCGCTGCGTTGCGGGGTGGAGCAGTCTGGTAGCTCGTCGGGCTCATAACCCGAAGGTCGTTGGTTCAAATCCAGCCCCCGCTACCACAGTTAAATAAGTTTTTTGTGGGGCTGTTGCCCTTTTTTTGTATAAAAAATATGTATAAAGAAGAAATTGAAAAAATAATTGTTCCGGTAATAACAAGAAATGATTGTTATCTATGGGGAACTGAGATTTTAAGAGGTAAAAAGAGAACTACTCTGAGAATTTACATTGATTCCAAAAAAGGAGTTGATATTAACGATTGTGAGAATATATCTAAAGATCTTAATTATGAACCAAACTTAGATCTAAATCTTGGTGATAATTATGTTTTAGAGGTCTCAACTCCAGGTATCGATAGAAAATTCTTTGATATTAACCAATTAAAAGACTATATTGGCGAGGAATTATCTTTGAAATCAAAGGAGATACATGAGGGAAAAAGAAACTTTACTGGCATTCTAACGCAATGTAATGCAGAAATTATTAGCATTAAAGTGAAGGAAAAAGTTTTGGAATTTAACTTTAACGATATAGATTTTTGCAGGTTAAAACCAAATTTTAATGAATTAATGAAGGAAAGAGATTATGCAAAGTAATGAGATTTTGGGAGTAGTTGATTCTGTATCAACTGAAAAAGGTCTTGATAAGGATGTTATCTTTAAAGCAATTGAAATTGCAATTGCATCTGCATCACAAAGGCATTTTCATGAGGATGCAGATTTGTATGTAAATATTGATAGAGAAACTGGTGAGTACTCAACTCATAGAAACTGGATTGTTTTTGATCCTGATAATGAAGAGTTTCATCATGAGACACATATTTCAAAAGATGATTCTGGCCTTGAATTAGAAGAAGTATATACCCTTCAGCAGGAAAACATAAAATTTGGAAGAATTGAAACTCAAGCTGCAAGACAGGTAATGTTACAAAAGGTTCGAGAAGCAGAGAGAGAAAAGATTGTTGAGCAGTTTAGATCTCAAAATAATAAACTTGTTTCTGGTTCAGTTAAAAGAGTAACTAGAGATAATATTATCGTTGATATAACACATGAGGCAGAAGCTCTTCTCCCAAGAGATAAATTAATGCCTGGAGAGATATACAAAATTAATGACAGAATCAGAGCAATTCTTCAGATTGTTGAGGTAGAGGGAAGAGGACCGCAATTAATGCTAAATAGATCATGTCCTGAAATGGTTACAGAACTTTTTAGTATAGAAGTACCTGAAATTAATGAAGATGTAATTGAAATAAGAGGTGTTGCAAGAGATGCAGGATCCAGATCAAAGATTGCTGTAAAAACGAATGATGGAAGAATTGATCCAGTTGGAGCTTGTGTAGGTATGAGAGGTTCAAGAGTTCAGGCTGTGTCATCAGAGCTTGGCAATGAGAGAATAGATATTATTATTTATGATGATAATCCAGCTCAATTAGTAATAAATGCACTTTCTCCAGCAAAAGTAGAGTCAATCGTCATGGATGAGGATTCTAGATCAATGGATATAGCAGTAAATGAAGATAATTTAGCATTAGCAATTGGTTCACGAGGTCAAAATATAAGGTTAGCTTCAAAGCTTGTTGGATGGGATTTAAATATAATTTCAAATGAAGAAGCTGAAGCAAAAATTAAAGTAGATGAAACTGAATTTTTAGCAAAGATTATTGATAGTCTTGAAGTTTCTGATGAGATTGCAGAAAAAATTACCTCTCTGGGAATGGGTTCGTTTGACGATATCGCATATGCTGACGATAAAATTTTTAGTGAATTTATTGAAAGCTCTGAGGAAATTGCACGAATAAAATCTTCTGCTGAGGACGCTGCACTTTTAGAGGCAATGGGAGCAGTTACTGAGGAGGAAGATAATATTGAATCCTTATCAGACCTAAAACTTAGCGAGGAAAATATTCAATTGCTGTCAAATAAAGGGGTGAAAAATAAAGATGATCTTGCTGAATTATCTATTGATGAACTAAAAGAGATTATTGAGATTTCTGACGATGAAGCTTCAAAGATGATTATGAAAGCAAGGGAGCATTGGTTTAAGTAGGAGAAAAATTGGCCATAACAGTAAAAGATTTTGCAAAAACTCTAAAGATAACTGACAAAGCTCTGATTGAGCGAATGCAGAAGGCTGGTCTTAATCATTCTAAAGGATCAGATGAAGTCACACCATCAGACAAACAAGCTCTTTTAAAATATCTTAAGGGCTCCAAGTCTGCAGCTTCAAAATCAGTTACCTCTGAGTCAGGTGTAAAAGTTACATCAAGAGGTAAAGTTACTTCAGCTTCCTCATCTAAAAAAAGTTACTCGGATAACATTGAAGCTAAAAGAGCGGCTGCCTCAGAGCAGTTAAAAGAACAACAGATTAAAAGAGAAGAGCAACTAAAGGCTGCAGCAAAGCTTAAACAAGAACAAAAAAAATCAAAAGCAATAAAAAAACAATCAGCTCCAGAGAAAATTGTTGATGTAAAAGATCAATTATCTAGTGCAGTTGATGCATACAAAAAAAAGGAAGTAGTTTTTGAGGATTCTCAACATCAATTTGAAGAACCAAAAGAATTTATTAAAAAAGATATTGAAGTGCCACAAACTATTCAGGTTGGAGAACTTGCAAAATTAATGGCTGTAAAAGGCGGAGAGGTAGTTAAAAATTTGATGAGTTTAGGCGTTGTAGCAACTATAAATGATTTAATTGATCAAGAGACTGCAATACTAGTAGTTGAGGAGATTGGACACAATGGAATTGCTGGAAAGGAAGAAAATCTTGAGGAAGATCTTGCAAATTTAATCAAATATAAAGACGAAAAGAAAACCAGACCACCAGTGATAACTGTTATGGGACATGTTGATCATGGGAAAACTACATTATTGGATTTCATAAGAAATACAAAAGTTGTAGAAGGTGAGGCTGGAGGCATTACTCAACATATTGGTGCTTATCAAGTAGAAACTTCTAAGGGATTGTTAACATTCATTGATACTCCTGGCCACGCTGCCTTTTCTTCAATGCGAGCAAGAGGCGCTAATACAACTGACATAGTAATTTTAGTTGTAGCAGCAAACGATGGCATTAAACCTCAAACAGAAGAAGCAATTAATCACGCTAAAGCTGCAGGAGTGTCTATTGTAGTTGCAATCAATAAAATTGATCTTGATGGTGCAGATATTGATAAAGTTAAGGGAGATCTTGCTGCAAAAGATTTGACTCCTGAAGATTGGGGCGGGAATATTCAAATGGTCCCAGTATCTGCTTTAAAAGGTGATGGCATAGATGATCTGTTAGAAAGAATAGCACTTGAAGCAGAAATACTTGAATTAAAAGCTCATTATGAGGGTGCAGCTCAGGGAGTTGTGATTGAATCGGAATTAGACAAATTTAGAGGCTCAGTTGCAACATTCTTAATCCAAAATGGGACTTTAAAAGTTGGTGATTTGGTAGTTTCAGGAAACTCAATGGGTAAAATTAAAAGTATTGTTAATAGTGACGGGCAGAAAATTAAATCTGCAGGACCTTCAGCTGCAGTTGAGGTCTTAGGATTGAACTCTGTACCTGGGGCTGGAGATCAATTTCAAGTTGTAAAAAATGAAAAACAAGCTCGTGAGATATCTGAATACAGATTAACAAAAGAAAAAGAAAAGAAACTCTTAAAACAAAAAGATGAGTCTGCTGGAGATCTTTTTGAAACCTTGGGCCAAGAAGCAAAAAAAGTTTTAAATGTAATTATTAAAACTGATGTTGGTGGAACTTGCGAAGCCATTGTAGCAGCTTTAAATGATCTAGCTGGAGAAAAAGCAAAAGTAAAGATAGTTTCAAGTGGCGTTGGAGGAATAAGTGAATCAGATGCAAACCTTGCAGTTGCTGTTGAGTCTATAATAATCGGATTTAATGTTCGTGCTGACAACACTGCAAAAAAAATTATTGAGTCCGAATCAATACCATTAAGCTATCACAGCATTATTTACGAACTTTTAGATGACGTTAAGGCTAGGATGAGTGGATTGCTAGATCCAATTGTTAAAGAAATAATTGTTGGGACTGCTGAAGTTTTAGAAGTGTTTAATTCTCCCAAATTTGGTCAAGTTGCAGGTTGTAATGTAATTGAAGGAAATGTTTTAAGAAATAAACCTGTGAGAGTTTTGAGAGATGAAGTTGTGATTTTTGAAGGCGAACTTAATTCTCTTAGAAGATTTAAAGAAGATGTAAATGAAGTTAAAAACGGCAATGAATGTGGAATGGGTATAAAAAACTATAAAGACATCAAACCAGGAGATAAAATAGAAGTTTTTGATAGGAAAGAAGAAGCTCAAGAAATATAAAATATGTCTTCAAATAGACCTGAGAAAGTTGCAGATTTACTTAAAAGAGAGATTTCACTTATCCTTTCTCAAGAAGTTAAAGATCCAAGATTGCAAAATATAAATATTACCGCTGTAAAAGTGACTGATGATATAGGAATAGCATATCTTTACTATACTGTTATTGGAAAATCGATAAGGAAGAGTGATAGCAACATCGAGTCCAAAACTCTTACAAAACTTGCTGGGATGATAAGGTCAAAGCTATCAAAAATTGTTGAAATGAGAAGAGTCCCAAAACTGATTTTCAAGTTTGATGAAAGTATTGAATACTCAGAGAATATAGAAAATCTTCTTAAAAATTTGAAATAAAATGAATGGATTTTTTCTTGTTAATAAAGAAAAAAATTACACATCGAATGATGTCGTCCAAAAAATAAAGAAAAAATTTTCTTTTAAGAAAGTTGGCCATCTAGGTACTTTAGATCCAATTGCTGAAGGTTTAATTATATTAGCTGTAAATAGAGCAACCAAGTTCTCGAATTATTTTTTAGAATCTGATAAATCTTATTTCGTTGAAATAAAGCTTGGTATTTCAACAGACACTCATGATTTAACTGGTCAGATAGTTGCAAAAGCTCCTGTAAAAGTTACTGAAAAAGCTCTTAAAAATGAAATTAATAATTTTTTGGGTGCCTCATTTCAAAAACCGCCATATTTCTCTGCACTGAAACATAAGGGAAGGCCTTTATATGAATACGCTCGAAAAGGTGAATTTATAGATAAAGAACCTAGACGAATAGAAATAAAAGAAATTAAAAATATTACATATAAAAATGAAATTTGTTCATTTGAGCTAACTTGCTCAAAAGGTACTTACATAAGATCAATTGCAAGAGATCTTGGTGAGAATTTAGGATGTGGAGCTAATATGATTTCACTGAAAAGATTAAAGCAACATAATTTTGATCTTAAAAATGCCAGAACTTTAGAAAATATAAAAAAAAATGAAATGATAAAAATTGAGGAAGCTTTTTTATATCTAGAAAAAATACTATTGAATGATAGGGAATCTAATTTGTTTCAAAATGGTCAAGAAATAATTGCTCAAAAGAATCTAAAAGGATTTTATAGAATTTATAAAAATGTTAATGAGTTTATGGGATTAGGATTTGTAGAGGGAGAAATTCTAAAACATAAACAGCTTGTTTAATGCCTCAATAAGTTATAATATTCGCACGCTTACTTTAGTAATGTGAGGTTAGCAATTTTCATTTAACATTACGAGGAAAAACAATATGGCATTATTAACAGAAGAAAAGGCTAAAATTGTCGAGAAATACAAGAGAAATGATGGTGATACTGGATCACCAGAGGTTCAAATAGCACTCTTAACAGAAAATATTAATAAATTACAGAGTCATTTTAAAAATCATAACAAAGACCATCATTCCAGAGCTGGTTTAATAAGGATGGTAAATCTTAGAAGAAAGTTACTGGCATATTTAAAAAGAAAAGATGCTGATAGCTATGCTGATTTGGTAAAGAAGCTAAATCTAAGAGGTTAATGTCAAAACATAAATAAGGAAGATCGTGGAAAATAATAATTTAGAATCTACAAGTGTAGAGTTTCAATATGGAAAACAAACAGTAAAAATAGAAACAAATAAGATTGCTAGACAAGCAACAGCAGCAGTTGTTGTAACAATAGGAGATTTGGTTGTACTGACAACCGTAGTTGCCAAGAAAGAAGCAGATCCCGCAAAAGACTTTTTCCCACTTGCAGTTTTTTACCAAGAAAAGTTTTATGCAACAGGAAGGATTCCAGGCGGGTTCTTTAAAAGAGAAGCAAGGCCCACAGAAAGAGAAACATTGACATCAAGGCTTATTGATAGACCTATTAGGCCCATGTTCCCAGACCACTTCACAAATGAGATTCAAGTTTTTTGTACTGTAATGTCTTCAGATAAAAAACAAAATCCTGATATAGCCTCCATGATAGGAGCATCAGCAGCACTAACTATATCTGGAGTGCCATTCGATGGACCAATGGGAGCTGCAAGAGTAGGCTTTATTGATGGTGAATATGTTTTAAATCCTTCTTTCGAGGAATTAAATGATTCATATTTAGATATGGTAGTGGCTGGAACTGATGAAGCAGTGCTAATGGTCGAATCAGAAGCAAAGGAACTTAATGAGGATCTGATGTTGGGTGCAGTTCTATTTGGACACCAAGAAATGAAAGCTGTAATTACCGCATGTAATGAACTTAAACAAAAAACTGGTAAGGAAGCATGGAATATTGAATCGGTAAAAGAAGAAAACAATTATTATGATGAACTCCAATCAAATCATAAAGATGAAATAGAGAATGCCTTTAAAATTTCTAATAAGGCTGAGAGAAATGAGGCATTAAAAGAAATTAGAGACAAAATTAAAGAGAACTACGAGGAACTTGATGAACTTGATATGGGCAAGTTAATGAGTGAATTTAAAAAGCTTGAAAAAGATATCGTAAGAGGAAATATCTTGAATAATCAACCAAGAATAGATGGAAGAGATCTAGATACAGTGAGACCTATTTTTGTTGAAACAAATATTTTGCCTGGTGCGCATGGTTCAGCTTTATTTACTCGAGGTGAAACTCAGGCAATTGTAGCGGCAACACTAGGTTCTTCTAGAGATGCTCAGAGAATAGAATCTATTGAAGGAGAAGATAGCGATAACTTCATGCTTCATTATAATTTTCCAGCGTATAGTGTTGGAGAAATTGGAATGCCAATGGGGCCTAAAAGACGTGAAATAGGCCATGGTAATCTGGCAAAAAGGGCAATTAAAGCAGTACTTCCCGATTCAGATGAATTTGGTTACACAATGAGAGTCGTATCTGAGATTACAGAGTCAAATGGTTCAAGTTCAATGGCATCGGTATGCGGAACCTCGTTATCACTTATGGATGCAGGTGTGCCTTTAACTAGTCCAGTTGCTGGCATAGCGATGGGTTTGATCAAAGAAGGTGACGACTTTGCAGTTCTAACTGATATTTTAGGTGATGAAGATCATTTAGGGGACATGGATTTTAAAGTTGCTGGTACTGAATCTGGCATAACTGCACTTCAAATGGATATTAAAATATCTGGAATAAATGAATCTATTATGGAAACAGCTTTAACAAAAGCCAAAGTAGCCAGGGATCATATTCTTGGGATTATGAATAAGGTTATATCTAAACCAAAAGAACTTTCAGAAAATGCACCTGCAATGAAAACCTTTATGGTTGATAAAGACAAAATTAAAGAAATTATTGGCAAAGGCGGAGCAGTTATCAAGTCAATGCAAGAAAAAACTGGTGCAACAGTTGATATAAGTGACGATGGTGTCGTATCTGTTTTTGGTCAAAATCAATCTTCAATGAAAGAGTGTTTAGCAATTATTGAAGGAATACTTGAAGAACCAGAACTAAATAAAGTTTATAAAGGTTCTGTTGTAAAAATTGTTGAATTTGGAGCTTTTGTAAATATTTTACCTGGCAAAGATGGTCTTTTACATATATCGGAAATATCTGAAGAAAGAACTGAAAATGTTAATGATGTACTGGAAGAAGGACAAGAGGTTGAAGTTAAACTTATTGGATTCGATAGAGGTAAAATGAAACTATCGATGAAGGCTTTGGCTGATAACAACGAATAAGTCAAAAAGTTCTGATTTTACCTGTTATTAGATAAATTTATAATTGTCAAATATTGTGTCTTATTTTTGTTTACATAATTTGCTTCATTTTTGAATTTATGTTCTTATTGACCCTGCAAAACATAAAAAAACCTAATAGGGGGGAAATATTATGGATAATGCATGGAAGATGATAAACGGCATCGTCAAAAGTTTGACAGAGGTGCTGATTGGAGTGCTAGGTCTAGGCATCGTTGGAGCTTTAGTCTTTGGTGATGTTCTTGGACTTGACGTGATTGGTAATATAACAGGATTAGTAGAAATGCTTACTTCTAATGGTGTTGTAGGACTTCTTGTCTTAGCAATCTTAATGAGTCTTGTTAAGTAATAAAACTTAATAATCCATTTAGGAAGGGGTAAAACCCTTCCTAAACTTTTTAAACTTATGAACTTTAAATTTACTTTCGCTGGTTTAACAGCACTTTTAAACAAAGTTACCAAACTTTTGATACCTCTTGTTGTTGTAAGCCTGCTTCTCGGTATCTTGCTCGGAATTGATACACCTTTCGTTGGTGACGTCTATAAAAATGTTTCAAGTGTTGTTGATATGCTTGGAGAGGACGGCCTACTGGTTTTAATCTCTGTAATAATAATTCTGTCTTACTTAAACAAAGACTAATTTATTTAAAATCTAAACATTGGTGGCTATGGGTGGAATTGAACCACCGACCCCAGCGTTATGAGTGCTGTGCTCTAACCATCTGAGCTACATAGCCAATCGTTGAATGATAATCTTTAAAATTTAAGAGTCAATAATTTTTATCGACTCAAACATTAAATTTAAAGTGAATAACATCACCATCTTTAACAAGATATTCTTTACCCTCGAGTCTTAACTTTCCGTTCTCCTTAGATCCTAGCTCTCCGCCATTCTTTATATAATCATCAAAATCAATTACCTCGGCTTTGATAAAACCCCTTTCAAAATCTGAGTGAATGACACCTGCCGCATTTGGTGCAGTGAAGCCATTTTTTATAGTCCAAGCTCTTATTTCATTTGGACCAGCAGTAAAAAAAGTTTTTAGACCTAACATTTTATAACCCTCAAATATTATTTTGTTTAAAACAGGTTCATCCATATTCATAAGATCTAAATAATCTTTTTTTTCATTTTCATCTAACATTGATATTTCATGCTCTATCTTGATAGAAGCTGGAATAACAAAAGTATTCAGATTTTCTGCTAGTGATTTTAAGTCTTCAATCATTTTACGAGATTCGTCACTTTCATTTATATTTCCTATAAAAAAAGTTGGCTTTGACGAGAGCAAATTAAAAGTTTTTATAATTTGCTGTTCGTGCTCTTCATATTTTTCAAGATTTATTAAAAATCCATCCTCAAGTTCTTGCTTTAGCTTAAGCAGAATCTCATATTGCAACTTATTCTCTTTATCATTTGTTTTAAGTAGTTTTTCACATTTTGAAATTCTTTTTGAAACAGAATCTAGGTCAGCAAATATTAATTCTAAATTTATAATTTCAACATCACGAATTGGATCAACTGACCCATCTACATGCGTGATGTTCTCATCACCAAAGCATCTAACAACATGAGCCAAAGCCGTCATTTCTCTTATATTAGATAAGAAAGAATTTCCTAAACCCTCACCTTTAGATGCCCCTTTAACTAATCCAGCAATATCAACAAGATCTAAAGTAGCTGGAATAATCTTTTGTGAATTTACTATCTTGTTAATTTGAAGCAGTCTTTCATCGGGTAAAGGAACTTTTCCAATATTTGGATCGATTGTGCAAAAGGGAAAATTATCTGCAGGGATTTTTGATTTCGTAAGAGCATTAAATAATGTTGATTTGCCCACATTTGGCAAACCAATAATCCCACACTTAAATCCCATAACTATTTTGTATGTAGAATTTTCTGAACTTCACTTATTTTATTTAAGCAAATTAATTCAAAAATATTACTGAATTCTTTAAAAGCATTTGAAATAGATTTTTTTTCATCTGGAGTAAATTTATTCAAAACCCAATTTGTTACATCCTCTTTTTTTCCAGGATGGTCAATTCCTACCCTTAATCTGTAAAAATCTTTTGAGTTTATTTTTTCAATAATATCTCTCAATCCATTGTGGCCTCCATGACCTCCATTCTCTTTTAGACGCAGATCTCCAACCTTTAAATCTAAATCATCATGAATAACAATTATGTTCTCCGAAGTAAGATTTGTAGACTTAAGTATCTTCGAAACAGTTCTACCAGATTGATTGACATAATTATCTGGAATCACCCATAAAATGTTACCTGAATGTGATTCTGATATTTCAGCTTCAAATTTAATTTTTTTTGAGAATTTTAAGGAATATTCAATTGATATTTTTTTAAGAAAATCTTTTCCAATATTATGACGAGTGTTTTGATATTTTGATCCAGGATTGCCAAGACCAACAAAACAAAGTTTGTACATACGATTAGCTTTCTTCGTTGCTATCTTCTTCAGTATTTTCTTCAGTAGATCCAGATTCTTCTCCAGCAGTTTCTTCAGTTGAAGCTTCTCCTTCAGCAACATCGCCTTCTTCGAGCTCTTCAATAATAGGATCTTCTTCAACTGCTTTCGGAGCGTTAACAGAAACAACCATTTGATCAGTTTCTTCAGTTAATCCTGGTATTTCAGAACCATCAGGTAGTGAAATTTCAGTTAGTCTAATAGAGTCTCCAAGATTTAATTTTTCTATATCAACGTCAATTGATTCTGGTATATTTCCAGCTAGACACATTATTTCAATTTCTCTTATGGTCTTAGTTACAACGCCACCATCTTCTCTAACTCCAATACAATCTTCTTCATTTATAAAGCTGACAGGTATAACAACTTTAAGTTTTGTTTTACTCGAAACTCTTTGAAAATCAGCATGAAGAAACTTACCTTTAGCAGGATCTCTTTGAAGTTCTTTTAGCACCACCTTTTCTTCATTATCACCTGTTTTGATTAGTAGTACTTGTGTATAGAAAAGTTCATTTTCGGAAGCTTTAGTCAATTCATTTAGTTTCAATTTTATATTAAGAGTTTCTTTTTCATCTCCATAAACTATAGCAGGAACCATTCCATCAACTTTTCTGATTACTCTTGCCTTATTAGATCCAGTTCTCTCTCGAGGATCAGCATTTAAAATTATTTGTTCTGTCATAATTTACTCTATAAAAACATTTCACTTAATGATTCTTCATTGCTAAGCCTTTTTATACACTCAGCAATTATATTCGCCAATGAAATGACGCGTATTTTACTGCATTTTTTTGCATCTGGGGTCAATGGAATTGAATTTGTTACTATTAATTCATCAATAGATGAATTTTCCAGCCTTTCAATTGCAGGGCCAGATAAAACTGGATGAGTTATATAAGCTTTTACAGCTTTTGCTCCATTCTCTTTCAAAGCATTTGCTGCATTACATAAAGTACCAGCTGTATCGATTATGTCATCAGGAACAATACAAACTTTTCCTTGAATATCACCAATGATGTTCATTACTTCTGACTGATTTGCTGCAGCACGTCTTTTATCTATTATAGCTAAATCAGTGTCGTCTAATAACTTTGCTAATGCCCTGGCTCTTACTACTCCACCAACATCTGGAGAAACAACTACAACTTCATCTCTTTCGTTATTGTCCTTGATGTCATCAACCATAAATTTTGTTGCATATACATTATCAGCAGGCATATCAAAAAAACCCTGAATAGTTTCTGAGTGAAGATCAATAGTAAGAACTCTATCAATGCCAACTGAAGCAAACATATCTGCAACAACTTTAGCACTTATAGGAACTCTGGCTGATCTAACTCTTCTGTCTTGTCTGGCATAACCAAAGTAAGGAACAATAGCAGTAATTTTAGATGCAGATGATCTTTTGAGAGCATCAGCAATTAACATAATCTCCATTACATTCTTATTCGTTGGTGAGCAGGTAGACTGAATGATAAAAGTATCATGACCTCTTACGTTTTCTTGAATTTGAACATTTAGTTCGCCATCTGAAAAATACCCAACATCAGCAGGAGCAATATCTATCTTAAGTATTTTTGATACTTCTTCAGCTAATTCTGGATTAGCCGTGCCAGTAAAAATGTCAAAAGCATTATCTTTCATAATTTCCCCTAGATTTATTATAAAGCATGGCTGGGGTGGTAGGATTCGAACCTACGCATGACGGGATCAAAACCCGTTGCCTTACCGCTTGGCGACACCCCAAAGCTACTTGATATAACATATCGGCGAATATTGTAATGGTTTACAAGAAAAGAATCTCCAATTAGAAGGAATTTTCTTAATAAATTTTTGTATATTTTTCTCATCATTATAGATTACAAACATACATGAACCACTTCCTGAAAGTCTAATTTCAAATTCTTGTGCATTATTTTCAAAAAATTCTTTTACTTGATTATTTTTTTCTAAAAAAATATCCAAAAAATCATTGTTATTAGGATTGTCTTTGATAATTTTATTTTTGTTGTTGATCAAATCATATTCACGATACATTTCTTCCGTTGAGCTAAATATCATAGGATCAATAATAAGAATGTTATCAGTAATTGAATCTTTATATTTGAGAATATCCCCTATGCCATTTCCTTGCGCATTTTGACCAAATAGAAAAAATGGTACGTCTGCTCCAATATTTCTAGCAAAATTATGCATTTCACTTTTAGACATCTTAAGATCCCATAATTTATTTAAAGCCACTATAGTTGATGCTGCATTAGAACTTCCACCACCAAGACCAGCACCAATAGGGATTAACTTTTTAAGCTTAATTTTAACTCCCAATTTGCTATTTGAATTTTTAAGTTTTCTAGCAACAGTAGTGATGATATTGTCATCTGAATTTAATTCTTTAAGGTTTGAAGATAAAGAAATATTATTTTTAGAGCTCTCAAATTCAATCTCGTCAAACAAATCAATAAGTTGAAAAGATGTATTAATCTCGTGGTATCCATTTTTGAGTTTGTTTAAGATTGTTAAATCTAAGTTAATCTTTGCTGGAGACTTTAATAATAATTTATTCATTTTGCAGCAGATGGTGTTTTATCTTTCCTCTCAAGTTTCTTAGAAATAACTAACTTTATTTTAATTTGTCCAAGATCATTAATGTCAAAATTGATATCGCCATGATCATTACAATTTATTGATAGTTTTTCATCCGAATACTCTTCCGTATTTTTTCTAAGACAACTGTTTAAGACTTGAAAGTATTTTTTGTTGCTAAAATTATTTACCTCAAAATCAATGTTTTTGATGTCAATTCCGTCTATTAAAATATTTCCATCATCATAAAGTTCAATTTTGGCTAAATTTCCAACAATGTATTCGTAAAATTGTATAATAATGCGGTTTTGGAAAACTGATATGTTGGATTTGATAATATCTGTTTCGTCAAAAATTTTGATTTTAGCATTATAGTTGAGCTCTGATTTGGTAAAATTACTTGAACTTACACAAGAAACTAATAAAAAAAAATAAAAAATTAATAAATAATACTTCGTCATGGAACTTCAGTTATTTGGCATTAATCATAAAACTTCAAAAGTCTCCGAAAGAGAAAGATTCATTATAAATGATACAAATCAAATTTTATTGTCTAGTCATCTAAAAAAGATATTTAAAGATGATATTGAATCTTTTTTTGGTATATCAACCTGTAATAGGACTGAGCTTTATTTTGTAGGAAAAAAAGATATTACCAAAAATGTGTTAAATGAGACTTTGAAAGCTCTTCAAGTAAATAATATTTCAGATGACAGTTTCTATTTCTTAAGCGGACATGATGCTTTAGTCCACATGAGTAAAGTTGCTTCAGGAATTGACTCACAGGTATTAGGAGAACAAGAAATTTTTGGGCAGTTTAAAACTGCTTATAAGAAAGCAAAAGACATTGGCATCGTAGGGAGGGAGCTTATTTACTTATCTGAAAAAGTAATTGAAATTTCCAAAAAAGCAAGAACACAAACAAAGATAGGACTAAATTCATTATCAGTAAGCGGACTTGCATTAAAATTAGTAAATAATATTTTTGAGAATCCTCAGGATCAAAATGTTCTTGTAGTCGGTGCTGGTTCATTAGCACAAAACGTTATTAAAAGACTATACGAAAAAGGCATTGATAAAATTAAATCAATAAATCGTTCAATAAAGAAGATTAAATTAAATGATAGTTATGAAATATTTTCTGGCTCACTTGAATCTTTGCATAATGAGTTAGAGCATACTGATATTGTAATAGCATCCTCAACAACAGAATTACCAATAATCGGCAAAGGAGCTGTTGAAAATGCCCTTAGAACAAGAAAAAATAAACCCATGTTGCTCATCGATCTTGGTGTACCAAGAAATATTGAGGAGGAAATCAAAAATATAGAGCAAGCTTACCTTTTCTCAATTGATGACATTGAAAAAATAACTCAAGAAAATATTGGGCAGCGGACAATAGAAGCAGAGAAAGCATTAAATATAATAGCCTTAGAGGCTCAATCTGCACTTGACGGACATTATCAAAAAATATCGAAAGATAATGTAAATAATCAGCTTGAATCTTTTCTAAATAGCCTATCAGATAATGAAATTGTTCAGTTTAAACAATCAAATGATTATTCAGAACTTGTAAAAGCTATCAAAACTATGGATGTCGATAATGTAAACTTAAACAATTTCCAAGAGATAAAGAATTTTGATGATCATATAATTGAATCGATGATAAAAAATTATTTTAATAATGCATGATTCAATGCTCAATAAGCTTGATCAGTTAAAAAATAGAATAGCTGAGATCGAAACTCTTTTAGTAGACTCTGAAACAGTTAAAGATATTGAAAAATATACTCAACTAAACAAAGAATTCTCTGAGTTAAAGCCAATAGTTGCTAAGTTTGATGAATATAAAAAAATTATTAAAAGCATTGATGATGCTAATGAAATAATCAAATCTGGTGATGAAGATCTCAAATTGTTAGCTGAGGATGATTTAAGAATTAATATAGATAAACCTGAAGCTTTGGAGCAAGAATTAAAATTTATGCTTCTTCCAAAAGACTCTGCTGATGATGGCTCTGCTTATCTTGAAATAAGAGCTGGTGCTGGCGGTGATGAAGCTGGAATTTTTGCTGGTGATTTATTTCGCATGTATACCAGGCTATCTGAAAGAGAGGGCTGGAATCTTGAAATAATGGATATAAAACCTTCTGAGCAAGGCGGTCTAAAAGAAGTTGTTGCAAAATTAAATGGAAAAAGTGTTTTTAAGGTTCTTAAATTTGAGTCAGGAGTTCATAGAGTTCAGAGAGTTCCTGAAACTGAATCACAAGGAAGAATTCATACATCAACCTGCACTGTGGCGGTTTTACCAGAAGTAGAGGAAGTGCAGGATATAAGTATCGATAAAAATGATCTAAGAGTAGATACTTTTAGGGCGTCTGGTGCTGGAGGACAACACGTTAATAAGACAGATTCGGCTGTTCGTCTTACTCACATTCCATCTGGTTTAGTTGTTGAGTGCCAGGATGGAAGATCACAACATAAAAACAAAGAAAAAGCTATGTCCCTTTTAGCAGCCAAGTTAAAACAGCAAGAAATTGATGATCAGCAGGAGAGTATTGCAAGCGAAAGAAAGATTTTAGTTGGTACTGGAGATAGAAGTGAAAAAATAAGGACTTATAACTTCCCTCAAGGCAGAATGACAGATCATAGGATAAAGTTAACGCAACATAATTTAGATCAAATTATGGATGGCGACATTAAATCAATATGTGATGCATTGTTAGCTGAAAATCAATTAGCTATGCTTTCGCAACTTGAATCTGAGTAATTGAGTAAAACATTAGGACAATACAAAATTTTATTTGATGGATTGAATATTCATGAGGAACTAAACTTTTTTTTAAAAGAAAAATTAAAATTCAATGATCAAGATACCCTTATAAATAATGAGAGAATTCTTACAAAACATCAACAAAATCTGATTGAACAATTCCTAGAACAAAAGAAGCAAGGAGTTCCATTAGATTACATATTAAATTCAACGGATTTTTACGAAAATAGATTTTATGTTGATGAAAGGGTATTAATCCCAAGACCAGAAACAGAAATTTTGGTTGATTATGTAAATAATCATCTTTCATCTCGAACCAAAGTGTTAGATGCTGGTACTGGGTCTGGATGTATTGGAATTTCAATTGCTCTAAAAAATCCAAGTTTAAATGTGTATGGCTCAGATCATTCAGTGGACGCTTTAAATGTTGCTTTGATTAACAAGAATATCCTTAATGTAAATAATTTTTCTCTTGTTCATGCAGACTGGCTTTCATCTTTTAAAAAAGCATCTTTTGATTTAATAGTAAGTAATCCTCCTTACATCGCAGATCAAGATCCTCACTTAGAAAATCTTCAACATGAACCTAATAAGGCACTAGTAGCAAAGGATTATGGACTCCGGGATATAAGATTAATTATTGAACAGTCAACTGAAGTTCTGAAGAGGGGAGGCTTGTTGATATTGGAACATGGATATCAGCAACAAGAGGAAGTTGAGAATATTTTTAAAAAAAATCATTTTTCAAATGTTTCAAATTTAAAAGACTTTCAGGAGCTTCCAAGGATTACTTTAGGAACTTTCTAAATTATCTCAAGTACCACAATAAGTAACATATCGCTCATCTGAACATGAGGGTTCTGTGTAACTCTCATATCCATTTTTTTCTGTAAAAGGCTCTTTTAATAACTCAGCAATCAAATTAATTTTTTTCATGTCTCCAGTAACAGCATTTATGATAGCGTCTTCAACTAAATGATTTCTTGGAATATAGCATGGATTATAAGAATCCATTGTTTTTGAAACTTTTAATTTTGTTAGTTTTTTTAATGATAATAAATTTAAAAATTCAAAATACCAGTTATTGAAATTTTTAACATTTTTGAAAACTGTATCATCAATTTTTTTATTATCAGATAATAATTTTCCTAAATCTCTAAAAGACAATACAAAGTCAACACTATTGTCCATTAGGATTTTTAGATAGTTATTTACTAAATTCATCACTTCTTGATCAACATTTTTTAAACCAAATTTTTTACTCATTTCTATGTAAAAATATTCTTGATAGGTAGGCATTGCTAAATTGAGAACCTCGGACAACTCTATAACAGCCTTTTCTTTATTTTTATCAACCAATGGAATAAACGCCTCTGCAAGCTTGGATAAGTTCCAAATCATTATTGCAGGTTGATTTTTATATGAGTACCTTCCATGTTTATCAATTGAGCTGAAGTAGATGCTTGGATTATATTCATCCATGAAAGCGCATGGCCCATAATCAATAGTCTCACCTGAGACTAACATATTATCTGTATTCATTACCCCATGAACAAAACCAACTCCCATCCATTTTGAAATCAAAAATGATTGTCTATCACAAATAGCAGCAAATAAGCTTATATACTTATTATCGGCATCAGAAAGCTCCGGATAATGTCTTTTAATTACATAGTCTGCAAGCGTCTCTAAACTATTGGGTTTAAAATATGATACGTACTCAAAAGTACCAATTCTAATGTGGCTATTTGCAACTCTTGCTAAGATACCTCCTGGTGTTTCTTCATCTCTAAAAACGTTTTCATTAGACTTAATCGCCATTAATGACCTTGTAGTAGGAATATTTACTGAATTCATAAATTCACTAATTACATACTCCCTCAGTACTGGACCTAAAGCAGATTTGCCATCACCTCTCTTTGAAAAAGGAGTTTGACCACTCCCTTTTAATTGGATATCTTTTTGATTTATCTCACCAAGTAATATTGCTCTTCCATCACCCATTTGAGGATTGAAATTACCATATTGATGTCCGGAGTATGCTTGAGCAATTGGTATAGAATTTTCTAAAACAATGCGTCCAGAAAATATATTCAAACATTCCTTAGAATCCAAAAATGATTCATCTATCCCAAGTTCAGCAGCTAAAGAATAGTTTCTAAGAAGAATTTCAGATTTATTAAAACTAGTGGGCGAGCACCTTTCACATATTGCATTAAGTTCATTTGCATAGGTATTTTCAAAACCAATGTTGTTAAGAGATTTCATTTTTAAACTCAATCAATAAATTTAACAAAGGAGCTTAGTTCTTCTCTTTTAGTACGGTATTGATTTATAGGATGAGAAGAGTCTTCGAAACCAATTGCAACGCCACACCAAACAATTTCATTATCTGGATGTTTCGTAAATTCCTTAACTGTCTTTGGATAAATAGACCATGATTCTTGAAGACAAATACCTAGTCCGTGATGAATTGCAGATAACCAAAGATTCTCAAGGAACATACCAACATGTCCCCATCCATTTTTTCCAAATGATCTATCTATGGTAACTATCATTCCGATTGGAGCTCCAAAAAATTTATAATTTTCTCTTATTTGTTTGAATCGTGAATCTAAATCATCCTCTTTTATTGAAAGCGCATTGTACATATCAGCACCACATTCGTATCGTCTTTTTTTATATTCATCTGCTAAAGGTTTTGGATAAATTTCATATTCAATCTCCTCCTGAACTCCATTATCAAAATTATGTAAAGTTTTTTCAGATAATGACTTTTTTGCATTTTCATTTAACACATACACCTTCCAAGGTTGGATATTTCCTCCTGATGGAGCAGATCCTGCAGTTTTTAATATTTCTTTTATTAATTCAATGCTAGGAACTTGGTCGGTAAAAGCTCTAACCGAGAATCTTTTTTCAATGCCTTCTTTAATGTTCATAATTTAGTTATCAAATAATGTAGGTTCTTATATAATTTATATCAAACATCTTAAGGGAGCAATTCAAATGATTGGAGATATGCAAACATGGACACCAAACGTTGCGGGTATTATTGAACACGCAAGAGAAATTCATCCAAAAACGGAGATTATCAGTAGGCTTGTATCTGGAGAGATTCATCGATCAAATTACGAAAATGTTTGTATTAGAGCCAGAAAGTTAGCATCTGCTCTTGAAAAAGATGGAATTCAGAATGGAGATGTTGTTGCGACATTAGCTCTAAATACATATAGACACTTAGAAATGTATTACGGAATATCTGGGATGGGTGCTGTTACACATACTTTAAACTTCAGGTTACATCCAGAACAAGCTGTTTACATAATTAATCATGCAGAGGACAAAATGATTTTTGTTGAGCTACCATTTGTTCCAATTCTCGAAGCACTTCAAGATAATCTTAAAACAGTAGAAAAATATGTTGTTCTTTGTGAAGTAGAGGAGATGCCTAAAACATCCCTAAAAAATGCAATTTCGTATGAAGAGTATATAGAAGACGGTGATGAAAATTATAAATGGCCAAATCTAGCTGATGATGCTGCATGTGCTTTGTGTTATACATCAGGCACTACTGGTAATCCAAAAGGAGTATTGTATAGCCATAAATCTAATATTATTCATGCACAAGCTTCATTGACTGCTTTGACAATTCAATCAGATGATTCAATTTTAATGGTTGTTCCTTTATTTCATGTCTTAGCTTGGGGAATTCCTTATTTTGGTGCCATGAACGGATTAAAGCTGGTCATGCCTGGTATGCAAATGGAAGGAGAGCCTTTGTACGAATTAATTGACCAAGAAGATGTGACGCTTGCTTTTGGTGTTCCTACAATTTGGATGGGTCTATTAGCTTATTGTAGAGAAAATAACAAAATTCTAACCTCAGTTAGAAATACCATTATTGGAGGGTCTGCTTTATCTTTAGCCACTCTTCAAGAATTTGATGAAGTTCATGATGTAAATGTTATTCATGCGTGGGGTATGACTGAAATGAGTCCATTAGGTACAACTAATGTTCCTACACAAGAAATGAAAAACATGCCAAAAGAAGAAAAATATGCAATTCAATTAAAACAAGGTAGGCCTATATATGGTGTAGAGCTAAAAGTTGTTGACGACCAAGGAAATGAGCTTCCAAAAGATGGAAAATCTCAAGGGCATTTAATGGTTAGGGGCCCATGGATTTTACAAAAGTATTTCAAAGCTGAAAAAGATGCAGTCGATGCTGACGGTTGGTTTGATACGGGTGATATTTCTGTGCTTGATGAAGATGGTTACATGACTATAAAGGACAGAGCGAAAGATGTAATTAAATCAGGTGGAGAATGGATAAGTTCTATTGATTTAGAGAATGCTGCTTTCGGCCATCCAGAAATAGCTGAAGCATGTGTTGTGGGTATTCCTCATCCAAAATGGGATGAAAGACCAATGCTATTTGTTGTAACAAATTCAGGTGATCCAATTGAAAAAGACAGCATTATTGAATTTTTGACTGATAAAGTTGCTAAATGGTGGCTTCCAGATGAAATAGTTTTCTTAAAAGAATTACCTCACGGTGCCACAGGTAAACTACAAAAGTTTGAATTAAGAGAAGAATATAATAATTATTATATGGAGCAGTAATATGATGAAAGTTATAAATCCATCTGAGATAGATTCAGTTATAGGTACCGAAGTAGGTGTATCTGACTGGGTTTTGATAGATCAAGATAGAATCAATAAGTTTGCAGATGCAACAATGGATCATCAATTTATTCATGTTGATCCAGAACAAGCTACACCTGTATTCGGATCAACGATTGCGCATGGTTTTTTGTCTTTGTCACTAGTTGCAGGGATTCCTTTTGATCAAGAAATTGGTTTGGTTTTAGAGGGCACCAAGATGGGACTCAATTATGGACTAGACAAGGTAAGGTTTCTAAGTCCTGTCCCAGTAGATTCTGAAGTAAGAATACGCATGAAATGCATTGATATTTCTGAGAAAAATCCTGGTCAGTACCTTGCAAAAACAGAAGTTACAATGGAAATAAAAGGTATTGAAAAACCTGCTTTTGTTGCAGAAACTTTAAGCATGTTTGTTTTATAAACCTATTTAAGCAATCTTCTTAAAATATCATTCACACTCTTTGGATTTGCTTTCCCTTGAGTCTCTTTCATTACCTGACCAACAAAAAATCCGAATAGTTTATCTTTTCCATTTAAATATGCTGAAACTTGATCAGGATTTGACTGAATTACTTTTTGAGCGATATCTTCAAGAATTGATTCATCTTGAATTTGAACAAGTCCCTTTGTTTCAATCACCTTATCAACATCTGAACCATTTTCCCATATATCCTCAAGAACTGATTTAGCAATTTTTCCAGATATTGTATTATCAGTAATCCTTTCAATTAATTTACCAAAGTTTTCAGCAGATAATTTAGATTCGTCAATTTCGATATTATCTTTGTTGAGAAGCGCACTTACATCGCCTACAAGCCATTTAGCAACTAATTTTGCATCGTTTGTTTTGGCAGAAGCTTCCTCAAACATATTCGCCATAGCTTTTGATGAGGAAATAATTACTGCTTCAGACTTATCAAGACCAATATCTTCAACATATCTTTTTTCTTTCTCTTCTGGGAGTTCAGGTAGATTTTCTTTAATTTCTATTAACTCTTTATCAGAAATTACAACTGGCAGAAGATCTGGACAGGGGAAATATCTATAATCATTTGCTTCTTCCTTTGAACGCATTGACCTAGTCTCATTTTTTTCACTATCATAAAGTCGAGTTTCCTGAACTACTGATTCACCGTTTTCGAGTAGTTTAGTTTGCCTATCTATTTCAAAGTTTATTGCCTTCTCAATAAATTTAAATGAATTAATATTTTTTAGCTCAGCTCTTGTACCTAGCTCACTTGAATCATTTTTTTTAATTGAAACATTAACATCGCATCGCATTGATCCTTCAGCCATGTTTCCATCACATATGTCTAAAAAAGTAACCAGTTGTCTAATTGCTTTAAAGTATGCAACAGCTTCTTTCGCATTTGATATCTCTGGCTCAGACACGATTTCAAGCAGAGGTGTGCCTGCTCTGTTTAAGTCAACACCAGTTTCTCCATCGAATAGATCATGAATTGATTTACCAGCATCTTCCTCAAGATGAGCTCTAGTAATATTAATAACTTTTTCAGACCCGTCTAAATATATTTTAATAGAGCCTTTTTCAACAATTGGTTTAGTCATTTGAGTTATTTGATAGCCTTTAGGAAGATCTGGATAAAAATAATTTTTTCTATCAAAAGACGACGTCTGATTTATTTTTGCACCAGTAGCAAGTCCGAACCTTATAGCTTTATAGAAAGCTTCTTTATTGGCAACTGGAAGGACTCCAGGCAATCCCATATCTATTAAATCAACATGAGTATTAGCTTCAGCACCAAATTCTGTTGATCCACCTGAGAAAAGTTTAGACTTTGTTGAAAGTTGTACATGAATTTCTAGACCAATTACAGTTTCCCAGCTCATTACTTAATTCCCTCTGGTGTATGCATATGCCAATTAGTTTCACTTTGATACATATGAGCAAAATTCAAAATTGAGCTTTCATCTAAAAAGTTACCAATTATCTGCAGACCAATTGGTTTGTTATCAATAAAACCATTTGGCAGTGATAAAGCTGGTAATCCTGCAAGATTTGC
This sequence comes from SAR86 cluster bacterium SAR86A, assembly GCA_000252525.1. Taxonomy (GTDB): domain Bacteria; phylum Pseudomonadota; class Gammaproteobacteria; order Magnimaribacterales; family D2472; genus SAR86A. Next base: position 121,162 of record JH611156.1, read on the forward strand.
AGAGATTGTAAATAAATCTTCCAAATACATTTGAATAGGATCATTTCCCTTTGAGCCAATTTCAAATGCAGGCCCTCGGGTGGTAGGAGTCATAATTACATCAACATTAGAAAAAGCATTCTCAAAATCATTTTTAATAAGCCTTCTTACTTGTTGCGCTTTCTTGTAATATGCATCGTAATAACCGGCCGATAAAACATAAGACCCAATTAAAATTCTTCTCTTTACCTCATCTCCAAAACCTTCACTACGAGTATTTACATATAATTCTTCTAAATCTTTTGTATGCTCAGATCGACGACCGAATTTTACACCATCAAATCTAGACAAGTTTGAAGAGCATTCTGCTGGAGCTACAACATAATAAGTTGGAACAGATAAAGCTAAGTTGGGTAGGGATATATCTACCAAATCTGCTCCCAATGATTGAAATTCTTTGAGTGAATTTTCAAATACTTCTACAACATCATTATCAAGATTCGATAAATCGAGATCTTTTACAATACCAATTTTTTTTCCTTTTAATGGTTTATTTAAGTTTTCCTGAAAATTAGGGACAGTTTCGTCTAATGATGTTGTGTCTTTTTCATCATGCGAGCACATTTCATTCAATAAAATAGCACAATCTTCTGCTGTCCTTGCCATCGGACCTGCTTGGTCAAGACTTGAAGCAAAGGCAATCATTCCCCATCTAGAAATTCTACCGTATGTTGGTTTAATGCCTGTGATACCACATAGAGAGGCAGGTTGCCTTATTGAGCCTCCTGTGTCTGTTCCAGATGCTGCTGGGACTATCCCAGCTGCAACAGCAGCTGCTGCACCACCAGAACTCCCTCCAGGTACCAAATTTTCACCCCATGGGTTATGAACATTTCCAAAAAAACTTGTTTCGTTTGAAGAGCCCATGGCAAATTCATCCATATTTGTTTTGCCAACTGAAATGCAGCCTGCATTTTCTAAATTTTCTATTACAGTAGCAGTATACGGCGGCACAAAATTATTAAGAATATTTGAACCACATGTTGTTCGAAGACCTTTTGTACAAAATAAGTCTTTTTGCGCAATAGGTATTCCCGCAAGTGATAGTTCTGAAGGATTATTATCAAAGTATTCAGCCTTTTTTATAGAGTTTTCTTCATTTAAGGTAATAAAGGCATTTAAGCCCTTGTTATCATCTATAAGATTAAATACTTCTTGAATGATTTCTTTATTTGAAATCTCTTTTTGAGAAATCATTTCTTTGAATTCTTTTACTGATTTATATTTAATTGTCACTCAACAACCCTGGGCACTAAAAAATAGTCATCATTTGATGATGGAGCAACTTCAAGTAAATCTTTTTTTAGATTTTTTGCAGTCACAATATCTTTTCTTGTTTTTGCAGTTTTTTCTAAAGGATTTGTTAGAGGAGCTACGTCTGAAGTATCAATAATATTCAATTGATCAACAAATTTAATAATATTATCTAAATCCTCAATTATTTTTTCTTCTTTTTCATCGTCAATCTTTAGTCTTGAGAGATAAGATATAGTTGTAACTGTTTTCTTGTCCATATATAGGATATTATTATAGTTTAGTGGGAGAATATTAACCTAACTAGATTATTAATTAAATTACTTTATAACAGGAAATCACGTGAAATTTAACTTGTTTAAAATGGTCGGTGGATATTTTTCCAACGATTTATCAATTGATTTAGGTACTGCAAACACCTTGATATATACGAAAGATGTTGGAATTGTTTTGAATGAACCCTCAGTGGTTGCCATAAGAGAATCCAGAGGGCAAAAAACAGTTGTTGCTGTTGGAACAGAAGCAAAAAAAATGCTTGGCAGAACTCCTGGTAATATCAAGGCTACAAGACCTTTATCTGAGGGGGTTATAGCAGATTTCCAAGTTACGGAAAAAATGCTTCAGCATTTTATTGCAAAAGTTCACGAAAAGCTTTTTATAAAACCGAGTCCAAGAGTTCTAGTATGTGTTCCATGCAGATCGACTCAAGTTGAAAGAAGGGCTATTAGAGAGTCGGTCCTAGGTGCTGGTGCAAGAGATGTTAAATTGATTGAAGAACCAATGGCTGCAGCCATTGGAGCAGGGCTACCTGTTGAAGAGGCAAGTGGTAATATGGTTGTTGACATAGGTGGTGGTACCTCAGAAATTGCAATCTTGTCTTTAAATGGAGTTGTTTATTCAGAATCTGTCAAAATTGGCGGAGATAAAATGGATGAAGCTATTACATCATGGATAAGAAGAAATTATGGTTGTGTTATCGGAGAATCAACTGCTGAAAAAATAAAATACACAATTGGTTGTGCTACCGCAGAGTCTGAAAAACTTGAAATGTCTATTACTGGTCGTAATCTTGCTGAGGGAATACCTGAAACATTTGCCATAAACAGCGAGCAAATTTTTGAAGCAATGAAAGATCCATTATTTGGGATGGTTAGGGCTATAAGAAATGCCTTAGAGTTGTCTCCCCCTGAACTTGCAGCTGATATTGCTGAGAGAGGAATTGTATTAACTGGTGGAGGAGCACTTATGAGAGATCTTGACAAATTGATCTCAAGCTCGACAGGTATTCCAGTTATTGTTGCTGAAGATCCACTCACATGTGTAGCAAGGGGAGGAGGCCAAGCGCTAGAGATAATGGATAAGTACAATATAGATCTTCTATCATCTGAGTAAAAAGAATGGCTAGGAACACGCCAACTCCTGGTCAGAAAATAAGTTATTTTTTAGTAATTCTTTTTGGAGTATTTATCTTGTATTTGGATATTAATACTAATACATTCAATGGTATCAAAAATGGTTTCTCTTCCTTTAAAATTTCATCATCATATCTTTTAAAAAAATATTCTATTGATCAAATTACTGAACTTAGCAGACTATTCAAATCTAAAGACTATCTATCGAAAGAGAACAAAATGCTTAAAGAACAGTTAGACAAAAGCTATCTAGATAATTTTATTATTTCGAGGGAAAAAAGTTTTTTTTATGACCATAGTTCTTTAAATAAAATAATTAACGGAAATAAATTCATTGAATCTTATTCTCTAGCTAAATTAAAGAGCTTTAATCCTAATATTTTTAATTGTTGTGATAAGCATAGAATGTATATTGAAATTATTCAAAATACCAATAAAGATATTAAAGAAGGAGCGGTTTTTAATGAAACTGGAATAATTGGACAAGTCGTCAATAATAAATCTTTTTATGAAGTGATGCTGTTAACAGATACTAAATCAAGCATACCTTTGACAAATTCAAAGGGAGATTTCTATTGTAATGCTTCAGGAAGTGGAGCATCTGATTATATTACATGCTCATACAGTCAATTAGTTTGGTTAGATGACCATGAATTAGGAGAAAAATTCTTTTCATCTGGATTGGGCGGAATTTATCCAAAAGGTATTGAAATTGGAAATTTGGAATCAATAAAAATTGTAGATACATCAACGACCTTACTAACAATAAAATTAATTTCTAATCCTCTGCATTCAAATCTATTTGGAGTCATTAAGCTATGATGTATAGCTTATTAAAAAAACTATTTTTAATAATTTTTATATGTTATGTGGAATATATTCTCGCCCCTGGATTAATCAAGTTAAATATTGTTCTTCCTCTAACTTTTTTAGCCTATTCATTTTATATGTACAGATCAAAAAATAATATTGGTCCTGTAGAAGCATTTTGCACTGGACTGTTTATTGATTTGATTTCTAATACATTTTTTGGTCATAATGCTGTTCTCTTTTGTTTTGCCTCTTACTTAATTAATACATATGCAAATGCATTCAAGTTATTTTCATATCTTCAGGTTTGTATTTTTTTTGGGGTTTCAGCTTCTGCTTATGTAGGCTTCACTCAGATCATTATTAATTTATATAATTTTTCATACTTAACTTTATTTGTAAGCACATTATTTAATATTCTTCTTTGTATCTCGATTGCAATTTTGTCCGTATATTTCCCCTCTTTAACAAATAGAAAAATATAAAGAATGAACTTGTTATTAAGAGTATCCAAGCTTTTTTTATTTATCTTGATAATGATATTTTTTATTTTTATTTTGACCTACTCTATTTTTATATTTAAACCCGATTTAGCTTTAAATACCTCAAATAAACTCGGACTAACAGACTATAAAATTAATTTTGAAGAAATAGATTCAAATAAAAATCTGCTTAAACCAACTTATTCTGTAAAAAACATAAAAGTCTATGATAAAAATTCAAACGTATTGATGATTATTGAATCACTGAAGATAGGTATAAATGTGCTCAGATCTTTGAGCAGTGATTTAATAGTGATCAATGAACTAGAAATCGTAAATTTTACAAATCAAATTGATAGTAAATCTGAAGGATTTTTCTTAACAAATGTAAATATTGAAATTAATGATTTATTAATAAAATCTAATGACTTGAATTTGAATGTATCTAAGTCATACATTTCAATGAAAATTGATGATATCTCTGTTGTAAGTCTTGAGGGCAGCATCAATGAGTCATATTTCGATAAATTAGAGTTGTTTTTGCCTAACTCCTCACAAAAATTATTTTTTTTAGGCACATTTTATTTAAATGAGAAAGATATTATTAATCGAAACTTAATTAATCTAGATTCATTTGATAGCGCTAAGATAAATTTAATTGTTGAAAGCAATGGAACTCTTGATTTAGAAAATTTAACGATTGAGAGTTTTAATAAATATAATTTCTATGAATCAAGTCTTGAAACAGAGTCCAAGTTTTTAATAGATGCTATTAATTTAGAATTATTTGAGGGAGATGATGAAAATCTTTACGGTAAATTTAAAGCAAATATTCCTGATCAGATCATTCAAGGATCAATGTATGTAAGTGACAGCGTTATCATCAAAACAAATTTAGAAATCGATCTGAGCCAAATTATTAATGATCAAAGATATTTTGGTATAAAGGGAAAGGAAACTTTTAAGACAACTTTAGAAATCAAAGACAATGTATCGTCATTGTCACTAGAGAGCGATCTCACAAATACTGAATTTAATTCAGAAATAGATGAAATTTCCAAAAATATTAAAGATAAGCTCTTCACTACGATCAAAATAAGAAATTTGTCTAACCCCTCTTACTTAATAAAAAATAAAAAATTTGAAGCTTTTTTCGATAATAAAAATAATGGATATTTTGACTTTGGAAATGGTTTTAGCGAAGAAACTGTTTCATCAAAACAAGAGCTTGATGGTTTTTACATTTATTTAAACCTTAAAGACATCAATATAGAAAACTTATTAGTAGATTCTAGTGGAAATAATACATCTAACCTAAAATCAATTTTTATTAAGAGTAAAACACTTAATCTATTCAATAATACTTATAACAATCAAACACTGAAAATTTTATTCAATGAAAATGAAACATATGCAAATTTTTATGGCAAAAATCTAAATGGAAGCATAAGAATAGATAACTCAGGGTTTACCAGAATTGATGTATTTGACACAAAATTTGAATTTAATGGAGTAAGTCTTGCTAACACAGATATTTCCTTAAATGACAATATCAACATAAGGTTCGTAGGAAAGAACATTCAGACTTATGATGATGTGTTTCAAGATGTTGATTTTTATTTTCTTAGAAACAAAAAAATTACAACTATAGATAATATAAATATTAGGAGCAAAAATTTCTACATAGGGCCTTATGCAAAGAAAAAAGCATATATAAGCTTCAATCGAAATGAGGACTTATACAAAGTTAGAGGCTCATATGAAATTAATACTGATAATTTTCCCTTTAAGGATTCTATAAACTATGATTTTGGCTATTTATCTTCTGATCTTAATATTCAATGGAACAGTTTAAGTGAACTTAGAAATTTGGAAGGTGAAATCAAGTTTTTAATTAAAGATCTTGAGTCTAAAGCATCTCTACCAGATTCTGCATTTTTAAGAGCCCTTAGAATTTTTAATCTAAATGCAATTGTAGAAGGAATAAATAGTGATTCTTTGCTTGGATCAAGAAATCTTATAATTAAACGAGCAGAAGGTGACTTTTATGTAGGTCAAAATCGAGCATTAATTAATAAACCTATCAAACTTGAGACAGCTGAAGCAAAAATGGAATGGATGGGAGAAGTACTTAAAGATAATGTTGGCATATTAAACGAACTTAATCTTGATCTTGAGATGAGATTAAAACTTTCTGAAAATATTCCATGGTATGCAGCTGTATTTGGAGGTATTCCTGCATTAGCAGGCGGTTTTATTTTTGAAAATATTGTAGATGAGCGTTTGGATGATGCTTCAACTTTTCAATTTAAAGTAACTGGCAATATTACCGATCCAAAAATTGAAAGATTAAATTAAATATAAAGTTGCTAACCCAAGAAAAGATATAAAACCAATTACGTCTGTAAAAGTAGTTACAACAACACTCCCACCAATTGCAGGATCCTGATTAAATTTTCTTAGAATCAGTGGCACCAGTATTCCTGCAATTACAGAACTAACTAAGTTAATAACTAGAGCACATGAAATTAAGACTGCAAGCATCTTATCTTGAAACCAAAGATATGTTGATGCTCCTACAAGCACAGACAGTACTATTCCATTTATTATTGATACTGCAAGCTCTCTTTTGAATAACCACCTTATATTTGATGTATTTATTTGCTCTAAAGTAAGTCCTCTTAGAACAATGGTTAGTGTTTGAGTTGCAGCAACGCCTCCCATACTTGCTACTATTGGCATTAATACTGCTAAGTAGACAATTTTATCAAGGGCATCTTGAAAAAGATTAATTGCACTTGCTGCTATAAATGCAGTTACAAGATTCATGCTTAACCAAAATACTCTGCTTTTTGCTGCTCTTCCAGGTGGTGCAAAAGTATCTTCAGCAACTCCTGCCATGCCTAGAAGATTCTGGTCAGCATCTTCCCTTATGACGTCCACAACATCATCTATAGTTATTCTTCCAATAAGTTTTCCATTGTCATCAACTACAGCAGAAGATATCAAATCATTTCTTTCAAAAGTAGTTGCCACATCCTTATCATCCATATTTACATTCAAAGGCATTGAACTTGTTTCCATAATTTCTCTAACAACCATAGATGGATTACTCGTAATAATATTACTAATAGTTAATTCACCTAAATATTCATTATCATTGTTAACAACAAAGATTTTGTCTGTATTTTCAGGTAATTTTTTCTGACCTCTAAGATAATTTGTCACAACTTCAATTGAATTTTCAGGACGCACACTTATTACATCTGTATTTAGGAGACCTCCAGCAGTATTTTCAGGAAATTTAAGGCCAACCTCAATTCGCTTTCTATCAATCTGAGACATACCAGAAAGAATTTTTTTCATTCTTTCCTCAGGTAGATTCTGAAGAATGTCTACAATTTCATCTAACTCCAACTCTTTAACAGCTTCTGCTAATTCTTCGTTTGAAATACTGGAAATCAAATCTTGTTGTATTTCTTCTCCCAATTCGAACAATACATCACCTTCTTCCTCAGTTTTTAAAAGAGAGAAAAGCAGATTTCTTTGTTTAGGAGGAGAGGATTCGAGGGCGTGAGCAATTTCAGATGAGGACATTTTATTTAAGAGTCTTCTAATTTGATTTAGAGAAAGATTTGATGATTCATCTATTATTGTTTCAAGATTATTTTTGCTCTCAACATTATCCATAATGTCATTTTAACCTAATAATTATCTGTCTCTTGATGATGGAATATTATTTCTCTTTCTGTATTTTGTTATGGTTCTTCTTGCTAAATTAAATCCTCTTTTATTGAGCTCAATAGTAATTTGTTTATCACTTTTAGGTTTATTTTCATGTTTAATAATATCTTTAATCAGATTCATTAATTGAATAGAGGTAATATTTCTTGACTTAGAAACTGAAGAAACCATTAAAGATTTTAGGGGCATAATGCCCTTAGGAGTATCAATATATTTATTTTTTAAAATTCTTGAGACTGTAGAAGGATGGAGTCCTAATTCCTCTGATATTTCTTTATTGGTCAATGTTTCAATTTTTATTGGATTATTTTTGAAAAAATTTATTTGTTTTGAAAAAATATACTCTCCAACTTTAAGAACCGTATCGTTTCTTTTTTTCACTGAAGATAACAACCACCTAGCTTCAGAAATTTTTTCAGATATTTCAGAATTTTTATTTTTTTTCAAATCTTTTTTGATATTTTTTGTTAAATCTTCATCAATTTTGATTTTTGGAAAATCATTATTTATGAATTTAATTTTCGAATTATTATTTTCAACAACTATCTTTAAATCAGGGTATATATATTTTGATTCTTCAAAGTTTAAACCTGGGCTTAGATCACATTTTTTAATTTCTTTTAGTGCAGATTCAAAAGACTCAATAGTTCCACCATTCTCGATAAAATCCATTTGAATCTTATCTAAGTCGTCCATTGACTCATTCAAAATTATCAGCATGCAAATCTTAAAAGTTTTTTTTGAAATATTTTTATTCCTTAATTGAATTTCAATACACTCTTTATGATTTCTGTAACCTATACCATATGGAGATAATTTATGAATTATGTTTAGGAGCACTGATTCTATTTCATCAACATTACATTCAAAGCTTGCAATATCTTTTAATTCATCAATTTCTTCCCATAGCTTCCCAGCTTCGTCAATGCTATCAATTATGAGCTTTGATATTTTTAATGATTTGCTATCAATATTTAAATCATTGATTTGATCGAGCAAGCTATCTCTAAGAGTTTTCTTAGATTCAATTTCGTACGAAAATTCTTCATCAATTGAACTTGTAATGTCGTAATCCTCTTCCTTTTCAATGAATGGATTATCTTCAATCTCCTGATGAATTTTATTGATAAGTTCATATCGAGACAATTGAAGAAGATCAATGGACTTTTTAAGTGAGGGCGTTAAAGTAACTTTTTGGCTTTGTTGAATTTTTTGAGATAAAGCTATACCCATTAGTTATACATATTCCCTAAATAGACATCTTTAACAACTTGATTTGAAATTAAATTTTCTTTTGTACCATGAGCGATAATTTCTCCATTATTTATGATTGCTGCATGATCACATATCTCTAATGTTTCTCTAACATTATGGTCAGTTATTAATATGCCAATCCCCTTATTTTTAAGAGTATTTAAAACTTTCTTAATCTCTTCAATTGCTATTGGATCTATGCCTGCAAATGGCTCGTCGAGAAGAATCATTTTTGGATTAGATACGAGGGTTCTTGCGATTTCAACTTTTCTTCTTTGACCTCCAGAAAGTTGTCTGCCTTTAAGATCTCTGATTTCTAGTAAATCAAACTCATCAAGTAATTTTTCTACAGTGGTTTTAATATCATTATTATTTTTAAATGTTAATTCTGCTAATCCAAAAAGATTTTCATAAACAGTAAGATTTTGAAAAATAGATGGTTCTTGGGGGAGATACTTTATACCTAAATTTGATCTCTTATGCATAGGCATATTTGTAATATCTTGATCGATAAATTCAATCTGACCAGAATCAGATTTTGTTAAGCCTGCAATAATATAAAATGAAGTTGTTTTTCCGGCTCCATTTGGACCTAATAAACCACATATTTGACCAAAATTTAAGCTAAATGAAATTCCATTTAGAATTTTCTTGTCTTTAATAATTTTTGAAACGGAATTTACTTTTAACATTATTTTTCAGATAACAAACTACCTGTTTGAGGATTAAAAACAATCTTATCAGAAGAAATATTTATATTTTCGTAGAACATAGTAGCATCACCAATTAAATGAACTTTTTCATCATTAAAAATAATTATTTTATTTGCTTTACCATTAAAAAAAGAATCATCTTTATTTGAAGTAATTAAAGATGGATTTCCGCTGACATATATTACGTCGTCCTTATTATTGTATGTTGCATCTGTTGCAGATATATTTATGAATTCTGATCTTATCTCAACATTGTTTTTAAATGCTATGGAGTTTTCAGATCTAATAAATTCAACAATGTCAGAGGAAATGTTTATTTTTTCGTTTATATCTGCATGATTTAGTAGGCTTATCACCGAAAATAGAATTAAAAGATATCTAATTTTCAATTATAAGATCCTTGCTTGAATTAGATCATGCATTGTTATAACTCCTGCGTAAGACTTTTTCTTAAGAACAACTAGAGTAAAAATTTTGTTTTTTTCCATAATTTCTGCAGCATTTACAGCCAAGTCAGATGCATCAATTGTTTTAAAGTTTTTTGTCATAACATCAGAGATTTTAGTAGATTGAATATCAACCTTTTTATTTATACACCTTCTTAGGTCACCGTCAGTGAATATTCCCACAACTTTATTTTTATTAAGTACAAGAGTTATCCCTAAACTTTTTTTTGTCATTTCGATAAGCGCCTTATCAAGAATCATGGATTGACTAACTTTAGGTACAGATTTACCAGTATGCATAAGATCTTCAACTCTAGTTATTAATTTTTTACCTAACTTCCCAGCTGGGTGTGAGTATGCAAAATCTTTTTTTGAAAAACCTTTGGCTTCTAAAAGCGCTATTGCTAGAGCATCACCCAATGCCAATGTATTAGTAGTTGATGATGTCGGAGCTAAATCAAGAGGACAAGCCTCTTTACCAGATTTAATAACAATTGAAATATCTGTTCTTTTTGATATTGACGATGTTTTATTTCCAGTAATTGATGCTACTTTTTTTGCATGCCTTTTTAAAGAAGGCAAAATATTAATAATTTCGTCTGTCTCGCCAGAGTTAGATATGAGAAGAACAATATCTTTCTTATTAATTAAGCCCATATCTCCATGCGCAGCTTCAGTTGGATGAATAAATATTGACGCAGTACCTGTACTTGAAAGAGTAGCTGCAATTTTTTGACCAATATGACCAGATTTCCCAACACCCATAACTATTAAAGCACCTTTAGAGCTTATGATGCATTCACATAAACTTGTAAATGAGGTATCTAATTGATTTGAAATACTTTTAATTGAATCTGACTCAATTTTTAGTGTTCTTTTAGCAGATGCAATGTAATTGTACTTTTTCATAAAAAAATTATAGAAATATTCAAATATTCAAATGTTATAATAGACCAATGTTGAACATACTTAAAAAAAATTTCTTGGTTTTTTTTCTACTGATAAACTCTTTATATATTTTGTCTGACGAAGACCCTTATATATTTATCGATGAAAACGCTCAAAAGATGGTAAGAGTTCTAACTGAAGATTCGTCTTTGTTCGAGACAGACAGGGCGCTATACGAAGACAAAATTAAAGAAATTTTTGAACCAATGATTGATTTTAGAAGAGTAGCAGCTAGCGTAATGGGTAAAAAATATTATTTACTTGCAACCAAAGAAGAGAGAGCGGAATTTGTTTTAATATTTAAGGATTCATTATTAGATACATACGCGGAGACTCTCGCACAATGGGGCGATTCAACAATAACAACTGAATTTCCAAAAAATAAAGAAGAATTAAGTAAAAACGCTGAAGTCAAACAGACACTTGATACAGGCACTAGTAAATATCCCATATCTTATAAATTAAGAAAAAGTAAAGACGGATGGAAAATAGTAAATATTATTATTAATGGAGTAAATCTTGGACTTACATTCAGAAATCAATTTCAAGCATTAGCGGTCTCCCACAATGAAAATATTTCTGATACATTAAGAAATTGGGTTTCTGATGCTGGAACTGCGGGTATTACATAAGTGGAAGAAGATATAAAGAAAATAATCGAAAATAATATTCCTGATTCAATTTGTGTCTTTGATGGTGATTCATGTAATTTAAAACTAACAGTGACTTCTAAACTATTTGAGGACATGTCACTAATAGATCAGCACAAAATCATCATGAAGCTGTTAGAAAATCATTTCCAGTCTGGAGAGTTACATGCTCTTAGTTTAGAGACTAGATCAAATTAATCATGGAAAAGCTGCTAATAAAAGGTGGTAAGTCTCTATCAGGCAAAATAAGTTGTTCAGGTGCAAAAAATGCTGCTCTCCCAATGATTGCAGCAACCATACTGTGCGACGACAAGGTTGTATTAAAAAATTTACCTTACTTGCAAGATATTACGACTATGTTTGAGCTATTGGGTTCGATGGGCTCAGAAATTTTATTAGATGAAAATATGGACTTCACAATTTCTTCAGCAAATCTTAAAGATATTGAGGCAAGATACGAACTAGTCAAAACAATGAGAGCTTCAATATTAGTTTTAGGACCATTATTGTCAAAGTACGGAAAAGCAAGAATAGCTTTACCAGGAGGTTGTGCAATAGGCTCCAGACCTGTTAATTTCCACTTAGATGCACTAAAACAGATGGGTGCTTCGATAACCTTGAGAAATGGTTACATTGAAGCAAATGCTTCTCAGCTTAATGGAGCAAACATTAAATTTGAGGGAGTTACAGTAACAGGAACAGAAAATCTTATGATGGCTGCAACTCTTGCTAAGGGCCAAACAATACTAACCAATGTTGCAAAGGAACCTGAAATTGCAGATCTAGCTGATATGCTTAATTCTATGGGTGCAAAGATATCTGGAGCAGGAACTGACAAAATAGTTATTGATGGCGTAGATAAACTTAAAGGTACAATTTTTGATATACCAGCAGACAGAATTGAAGCTGGAACTTATCTTGTAGCTGCAGCTGTAACCAAAGGCAGTATTACTATCGATGGAATTAATCCTAACCGCCTAATGAAAGTTATTGATAAGTTAAGGGCTGCTGGAGCTGAAATTGATTACAATGAAGATTCAATTTCAATTAATATGAAATTAGAATTTCCAAATCCAGTTGATATCACAACAGCTCCTTTTCCAGAATTTCCAACAGACATGCAAGCTCAGTTTTCAGTAATTAATGCAATATCGTCAGGAACTGCCAATATATATGAGACTGTTTTTGAAAATAGATTCATGCATATCTTAGAATTGAACAGAATGGGTTGCGACATTTCTGTTAAAGGCAATCATGCTGTTATTCAAGGCGTTAAATCAATTTATGGAGCTCAAGTAATGGCGACTGACCTAAGAGCTTCTGCAAGTTTGATCCTTGCTGGCCTGTGCGCTGAGGGCGAAACAGTTGTTGATAGGATTTATCATATTGATAGAGGATATGAAAGAATCGAAGAAAAGCTAAACTATTTAGGTGCAAATATTATTAGGCTCCCAAGTTAATCACCTGAGTATTTAAATTCATAAGTTTTGAACTCATTTGAAACTGTATAAAATTCTAATTTAAGTGATTCACCTAAAGTAGCATACCTAAGAGATTGAATTAGATTATTCCAATTACTATCTTGATCATTGATTTTAGTAATAATGTCATTTATTTGTATACCTCTATCAAAAAGAGGACCAATTTTCTCCATTTCTACAATTCTTAGACCAGATGAATATTTATCATTGATTTTAAGATCGACTCTTGAAACTCTAAAATTTCCAATCCAAAGAGACTTTACTTCACCAAATCGAATTAGTTGTGTTGCAATTTGAACAACTAAATTAGAGGGTATTGCAAATCCAATTCCTTGGTATGCTCCTGTACTAGAAAATATTTTAGAATTAATTCCAATTAAATTTCCATTTTCATTAATTAAAGCACCACCAGAATTTCCAGGATTTATAGCTGCGTCAGTCTGGATAAGTTGCAAGTAGGGATTACCATAATCTCGTCCTGTAGCACTTACAATCCCATTTGAAACAGAAATTCCTATTCCATAAGGATTACCAATTGCAAGAACTTTATCACCAATTTTAAGATTATCGCTATTAGCAATATTAATTGGATTAAGATTTTCATCTGCAGAAATTTTTAATACAGCAATATCTGCATTTTTATCAATTCCAATTATGTTTGCAGGGTAATTTTTTCCATTATTTAGCTGAACGTTTATATTTTTGCTGTTTAGGATATGTAAGTTTGTAACAATATATCCTTCTTTAGAAAATATAACCCCAGAACCTATTCCACTTTTATTATTAGAGTATGAAAGATTGCTTTGAGTTGATGATGAAATAGTAACAACAGAAGAAATTGATTTATCTGCAGCAGAGACTAATTTGTTATTATTATCACTAATAAAGTACCATGACAAAGCTACTGTAAATAAAATAACAAAAATATAATTTATTCCTAATGTTTGTATATTTTTCATAATGCTGAATACTCAAAATATCATTGATAAACTAAAAAACCAAGGTATAGAGGCTGATACATCTCAAATTAAACTCATTACAGAATTGGTTGATTTAAATATTAAAAAGAAAGGTTTTCTAGAAACTTATCTTACAAAAAATATAAAAAAATCAGGAATATATATCTGGGGAGATGTTGGAAGAGGGAAAACACTTGTTTCAAAAACATATTTGCAAAGCATTACAAATAAAAATGTTAAAAATTTTCATTACATTGATTTAATGAAATACGTTCATAAAAAGCTCACAGAATATGCAGGTAAAAAAAATCCTCTAGAAATTGTAAAGAATGATCTGTGTAAAGAATGCGAACTTATTTTTATTGATGAGTTTCAGGTTGAAGATATTGCAGACGCAATGATTATTGGTAATCTTCTTTTGGGGATAATTAATAAAGGTTTAATTTTAATTTTAACATCTAATGCTCACCCTAATGACTTGTATAAGGATGGCCTTCAGAGAAAGAAATTTTTAGATGCCATAAAAATTTTAACAGACAAAATGAAAGTCTTTCATTTAGATCAAGGTATTGACTATAGATCTTTAAATATTATCAATTTAGAAATTGATGATAAAAACTCTTCTGACAAGGAAATAGAAAAAATTATAAAAGAAAATTTTGAATCAGAAGATTTTGTTAATACTGAATTAAAAATTAATGATAGAAATTTTGAATGCAAACAAGTTGTAAATAACATGCTCTGGATTGATTTTAATGCTTTTTTTAAACAACCTACCGGATCTAATGATTATATTCATATATGTGATAAATTTGATTGGATTTTTGTCAGTGGGTTCATAGAATGTGATGATGATTCAGCAGATATGATAAGAAGATTTATTTCCTTCATAGATATTTCATATAAAGAAAAAACTAAAGTAAAGTTTTTCTTTAAAAACCTACCAATTTCAAAAATTTATAACGGTTCAAAATTGGGAGTAATTTGGGACAGATGTGAAAGTAGACTTAGTGAAATGAATTCTTTTAATCATCTTGATTAATTTTAATTTGTATAAAAAACACTCATATATGTTGATATATTTGTCTCTAAACATTAATATTCGCAGTCTAATTAATTGAATATGAAAACTTACTCACTAAAAAAAGAAGAAGTAAACAGAGATTGGTTTGTTCTCGATGTAACAGATATGGTTTTAGGAAGAGTCGCAACCAAAATAGCTGATAGAATCAGGGGAAAAGATAAGCCAACATTTACACCTCATACCGATGGAGGTGACTACGTAATTGTAATTAATGCTGAGAAAATTAAGGTTACTGGATCAAAGTACGAAAACAAAAAGTATTATTCTCATTCACTCTATCCAGGTGGCCTGAAAACAAAAACATTCAAAGAGTTAGTCGATAAAAATCCTGAAAGAATAATCGAAGAAGCTGTAAAAGGCATGCTTCCAAAAAATAAATTAGGTAAAGCAATTTTCAAAAAGTTAAAAGTCTTTAGTGGACCAATACATGACCATGATTCACAGCAACCAAAGGAGTGGAATCCTAGTATATGAGTGCAGATATTTTTTATGCTACCGGTAGAAGGAAGACTTCTTCTGCAAGAGTTTATTTAAAATCAGGTAAAGGCAATATAACAGTTAATAATAGGAAGCTTGATGAGTATTTTGGTAGAAAAGTTGCTCAGATGCTAGTTATGCAACCACTAGAACTTGTTGATTTGTCTGGTAAAGTTGACCTAGATGTAAAGGTCAAAGGTGGAGGTAGCTTCGGTCAAGCTGGGGCTATAAGACATGGTATTTCAAGAGCCTTAACATCATATGATGAAGAACTAAGACCACAATTAAAAAAAGCTGGCTTATTAACTAGAGACCCTAGAAGAGTGGAAAGGAAGAAAGCTGGGCTTGTAAAAGCAAGAAAAAGTAAACAATTCTCAAAAAGATAATATCCAAATATTTTCTACTTATTTTCAATTATAAGTGAATTTTATATTAGCTAAATATGTTATAATTTTTGCGTTATTTGAGTAGCACACAACCTGAATGCAAGAAAAAGATAAGACAAGAAGAAAAGTATTAATTGGCTTAACAAGTGCAGTTGGATTATCTGGTATTCCTTTTGCAGCAACGCCATTTATTGCGGCATGGAATCCTAGCGCAAAAGCAAAAGCAGCTGGGGCTCCAGTAAAACTTGATGTATCAAAAATGCAATTTGGGCAGCAAATTCAAGTCTCATGGAGAAAGCAACCAGTGTTTATTGTTAGACATACTGAAGAAAGCATAGCCAACTTAGAACTTGGTGTAACAAAACTTGCTGATCCTAATTCAGATCAAATAGAAGAGCCCTATAAAGGACTCAATCCATCAAGGTCAAAGAGTCCAGAATATTCGGTCTTCTCAGGAGTTTGTACACATTTAGGCTGTGCTCCTAAATATTTTCCAGAGGTTGAGCCCAAGCCTTGGGATGCAACATGGAATGGAGGATTTTTTTGTCCATGTCACGGTTCAATGTTTGATATAGTCGGGAGAGTTTTTAAAGGTGTTCCAGCGCCAACAAATTTAATTGTGCCACCTCATATGTTTGAAGGAAGCATTTTAACAATTGGAGAGGATAAGGAGCTATAAAATGACTGAAATTGCAGGAAAATTATTTACATGGATAAACACCCGACTCCCAATAGCTAACACTTTTGAGAGACACCTTTCAAAACATCCTGTTCCATCAAAGGTAAATTTCTGGTATTTGTTTGGAGCATTAGCAGCAGTAACACTTATCATTCAAATTGTTACAGGCATATGGCTAATAATGCCATACTCTAATACTGAAGAGCAGGCATTTTCATCAATTGAATATATTATGCGAGATGTTGATTACGGTTGGGTAATCAGATACATGCATACAACTGGAGCTTCTTTGTTTTTTGCTGTCGTTTATCTCCATATGTTCAGAGGATTGCTTTATGGCTCTTACCAGAAACCAAAAGAATTAGTGTGGATATTTGGATGTACAATATATTTAGCAATGATGGCAGAAGGTTTCCTTGGCTATGTTCTACCATATGGTCAAATGTCATATTGGGGTGCTCAAGTCATTATTTCATTGTTTGGTGCAATTCCTTATATTGGTGAGTCTTTAGAATTATGGGTTAGAGGCGACTATTATATTTCTGGAATCACTGTATCAAGATTTTTTGCTTTGCATGTTGTTGCTCTTCCATTAGTTTTAATTGCATTAGTTTTTCTTCATTTGGTCGCTTTGCATGAAGTTGGAGCTGGAAATCCAGAGGGCGTAGACATTGAAGAGCATCTAGATGATGACGGTGTTCCTCTGGATAGTGTCCCATTTTTCCCATATAAAGTTTTAAATGCTTTAGTTGCAATTGGAGTATTTATGACTGTTTTCTCAATAATAATGTTTTTCTTTCCAGAGGGAGGCGGCTATTTTATTGAAATGGCTAATTTTCAAGAGGCCAATCCTCTTGTAACTCCTGACCATATTGCACCAGTATGGTATTACGCTCCTTTCTATACTATGTTAAGAGCGATACCTGACCCTTTAGGCGGTTTGATAGTTATGGCTGCTGCAGTTGCGATTTTCTTTATAGTCCCATGGCTAGATAGAAGTAATGTTGCATCTATCAGATATAAAGGAATTTATAGCAAGATTGCTATCACAATGTTTGGAGTAAGCTTCTTAACTTTGGGTTATTTAGGAACTGTCGGCGTGACTGAGGTAAGAAAAACAATGAGCGTTATATGCACAGTTATGTACTTCGCTTATTTTTTACTTATGCCTATATATACCAAATATGAAACGACTAAAGAGGTTCCTGATAGATTATGAGCACAGGTAATATAAAGAAAGTTTTATTTAAGCCTTTTCTTTTTATTTTATTTTTAATTCCTCTGTTTAGCGTTTTTATAGGTGCTGCCGAAGGTGGTCCTTGCAAGGATTACGGTGAATGTGATGATTTCAAATATTCTCTTAATGATTTTGAATCATTACAAAGAGGCGCTGCAACATATATTAATTATTGTTATGGATGCCATTCTCTAAAATATTCAAGATGGGGTCGAGTTGCCAAAGACTTAAAAATTCCTGAAGATATTTTTTTTGAGAATCTTGTTTTCGATAAATCAATTAAGCCCGGAGACTTAATGATTGGATCAATGCCTGCTGAGGAATCTGCAAAGTGGTTCGGTGTTGCTCCTCCTGATTTAACTTTAGTGTCCAGATATAAAGGTGATGATTGGATCTATTCATATTTGAGAGCATACTATGAAGACTCATCTAAACAATATGGGGTAAATAACCTTGTATATCCTGGCACAGCAATGCCTAATGTTCTCCTTGCACTTCAAGGCAATCAAAGACTCGTTTGCAAAGATGTACCGATTATTGCAAGAAATGGTGGTCAAAAGAGGGATGAAAATGGTATTACAATTACAGAAGAGAAGTGTGGCTTTCTTGAAGTTGAAAATGGCACTGGTAAGCTTTCAAAAGAAGAATTCGACTCACTTATTTATGATTTAACAAATTTTTTAGTTTATGTTGGTGAGCCAGCAAAAGCCACTAGAGAGAGAATCGGTTGGTACGTAGTATTTTATTTTTTGATATTCACAGCTCTATCATCTTTGCTTTATAGGGAATTCCATAAAGATTACAATAAACATTAGGGGAAGTTATGATTTTATATTCAGATAGAGATGATCACTATAGTCAAAGAGTAAGGATAGTTCTTGCTGAAAAAGACATATCAGCAGAAATCAATGAGGCAAAACCCGATGAAACGCCTGATGAAATTCTCTCTATAAGTCCCTATCATAAGCTACCAATACTAGTTGATCGAGATTTAGCGATTCATGACCCTTCAGTTATGATGGAATATCTTGATGAAAGATTTCCTCACCCACCATTGTTACCGGTATATCCAGTAGCTAGGGCTAATAGCAGAACCTTAATGTTAAGAATTGATAGAGAATGGTGTCCATTAGTTGATTCTTTAATTTTAGGACAAAAACCTGAAAAAGAACTTATGAAATTGAGAGAAGAATTACTGCATGAAATATCTTCTATAGCACCAACTTTCAAAGAGTTTAGTTTCTTTATGAGTGATGAATTTACACTTGTTGATTGTTGTTTTGCTCCAATATTATGGAGATTACCCTCTATTGGAATCAAATTACCTGTTAACAGACACCTAAAACCTTTAATTGATTATCAAAATAAAGTTTTTGAAAGACCTGGTTTTTTGGATAGCTTATCTTCTCTTGAGAGAGATCTTAAGAGCGACCAATAACTTCGCTTAAATCTATTTTCCACATACCCATGTCTCTGGTGAGACATTTATTTTTGGAAACGCTATTTAGTCCAGTATTTAACAATATGTCATTCTTAAAAAGATTATTTTGATAAATTTTCTCTATTGTTATGAAATCGCTTAAAACTAATTTTTCGATTCCCTGTTTAAGTCTGTCGTATTTTTGATTACCTGTTTTTAAAATAAAATCTTTTGAAACAGGCATTAAAATTTCTTCAAAATCTGCGAGATCCCTGATGTTATCTGCATTATGAAATATTTCACTGGTTGAAAAAATTTTTATTCCAACTACATAACTTTTTAGTAAAGGCGCAATTGATTTTCCTTGATCATAATCAAGTAAAAAATATATTTTTCCAATATCTTGTCTTATTCTCGGTGTATGTTCAATTTGCCTATTATTAATAAATTTATTAATAATTTCTCCTCTTAAATTACTTTCATCAATTTCGAGGACTTTCTTAATAGAGGATTCATAATTATCATCATTTACTCTTAAAAATATTTCAGATGGATATTTTAATTTTAATTCAGTAACCTTTTTTGAAAATCTATCAGAATAGATTATTAATGTTTTTTTATAATCAGAGTCAACAAAAATCTTTTTCTCCAAAATATTTTCTTGTTCTTTAATAAAACTGTTGCAATAAAACTTTAAATTTGAATTTAAAACATTGTCTTCAATAAAAGTAGCATCATTTTCATTCATTACAATCGAAAAAAAAGAATTATTCTCTAATAAAGTTTCCAAAATAATTTCTTTGTTCCTTTCAGACGCTACGATGCTTAATTGCAGCTTGTTTAAAGACATTTTTTTATTGTTATTAAGCATATTTTCAACTTTTTTAATATAAGACTTTTTGATTTCATTATTTTGTATACTATTGATGATAATATTTATTTCATCATCACTTAGATCTATCAATTTAAAGCCGTTTTCTAGAGCTTTTAATAGCTCAATATTATTAGTTTTGCTTAACTGATTGCTAATAAATGTATTGTTAATACTGTCTTTTGTATCTAAATCATTTTTTAAGTCATTTGGCATTGACGTGCATGAAGATATAAGGGCTATTATTAATGATAAGATAAATGTTAAGCTGAATTTCATATATTAATCTTTATAAATGTTAAGTTTAATTTCAACACCTATTGGTAATCTAGATGATATCTCATTGAGAGCAATTGATGTAATTAAATCAGCTGATTTCATCTATACAGAAGATACTAGGAGTTTTAAAAAAATTCTAGATTCAATTGAATGTAAAAAAAAATGTAAAAGTTTTCACGAGCACAATGAAGATATTATTTGTAAGGAAATTATTAAACATTTAAAAAATAAAAAACATGTTGTTCTTACTTGCGAAGCTGGAACGCCAGCTATATCAGATCCAGGATATAAACTAATTAGAGAATGTTTAAATCTTAACTTGAAATATACTTTGATACCTGGACCTTCATCTTTAATCAATGCTGTAGTATTGTCAGGTCTTCCAACAGATAAATTTTCTTTCTATGGATTTATTCCAAAAAAGAATAATGCTCAAAAAAAATTATTTCAAAAAGTTTCAAATGATGAAAAAACTGCAATTATGTTTGAGTCTGTCAAAAGACTCAGAAAAACAATTATTTCTATTTCAAAACATCTTGATAATAATCGACATATTTCAGTTTGCAGAGAGATGACTAAAATACATGAACAAATTGTTCAAGGTAATTGTGAAGACTTACTAAAAAAAATTGATGATGGAAGCTTGCCTTTGAAAGGAGAGATTGTTCTTGTAATCGAAGGCAACATTACTAACAACATCAATATAAAACTTGATAATAAAGTAAAAGATGCATTTTTGGAAAAGTTATCAATATCTGATGCAGCAAAACTTTTATCATTAGTAACAGGTCAAAGTCGACAAGATATATATAAATTTCTGAATAATAAATAAAATTATTTATAATACGCGATGAGTTGGTTGGATGATCGCTAATTTTTTAGAGGAAAGTCCGGACTTCATAGAGCAGGGCGCCAGGTAACACCTGGGAGGCGTGAGCTTACGGAAAGTGCAACAGAAAATATACCGCCATTTTGGTAAGGGTGAAAAGGTAAGGTAAGAGCTTACCGCTTAAATGGTAACATTTTAAGGCATTGTAAACCCCAGCCTGAAGCAAGACCAAATAGAAATCCTTTAAAGTTGCTCGCTTTGGATTTGGGTAGGTTGCTAGAATATTATGGCAACATAATATCGAGATAGATGATCATCATTTACAGAATCCGGCTTATAGACCAACTCATTTAACTTATTAAGCAAAAAATCTTTAGCTTATTAAGTGTGAAAAAGTGTGTAAAAGTGTTGCATTGTGTGCAAAAAGTCTTTATATTTTCATAATGTTTGGATTTAATACACTTTCAATTGATAAAAAGGGGAGAATTGCTATACCTGCAAGGTATAGAGAAGATTTAAGAAACCAAAATCATAACCAAATTGTTGTCACAAAGGACCCTCAATACCCTTCTCTTAAAATTTATTCATATTCAGAGTGGAATAAAATTTCTTTAAAGTTGCAATCGCTGCAAGGATTAGATCCAATTGTTAGAAATCTTCAATGGACAATACTTGGTAACGCTCATCAAAGTGATATAGATATTGATGGAAGAATGTTGGTAAGAATTCCATCCGATTTGCAAAAATACTCTGAAATAACAAATGAAAATCAAGTTGCTCTTGTTGGGATGGGTAACAAGTTTGAAATATGGAATATTCAAAATTGGGAAATGCGTCAAACAGGAGGTTCAATGTCTACTGAAATTTTAGATGTAGTACTCCCAGAAAGTATTAAAGAGATGTCATTTTAAAAGGGGAAAGAAATGGATTTTGAAGTAATTGGACAAGCTGTTGAAAACGCAAAGATAAAAGTTGTTGGTGTTGGAGGTGGAGGTGGTAACGCTGTAATCCACATGATTAACCATAATATTGAAGGCGTGGATTTTATTTGTGCAAATACTGATACACAAGCTCTTTCCACTGCGGATGGAGCAATAACATTGAAACTTGGCAATGGTCTTACAAAAGGTCTTGGTGCAGGAGCGGATCCTGATATTGGCAGAAGAGCTGCCGAAAGTGATAGAAATGCTATTGAAGAGTTACTTACAGGAGCTGATATGATTTTTATCACTGCTGGTATGGGAGGAGGTACTGGGACTGGAGCAGCTCCAGTGATTGCTTCAATTGCAAAAGAGATAGGTGCTTTAACAGTTGCAGTAGTTACAAAACCCTTCCGTTTTGAAGGAAAAAAAAGAATGGGAGCTGCGGAAAAGGGTCTTGCAGCTTTAGTTGAGGAAGTTGATAGTTTAGTCACAATACCAAATCAAAAGCTTTATGAGATCTTGGGCGAAGATACACCAATGCAAGATGCTTTTGCTAAGGCAGATGATGTACTAAGAGGAGCTGTCCAGGGCATATCTGACATTATCATGAAAAAAGGACATATTAATGTTGATTTTGCTGATGTAAAAACTGTTATGTCAGAAAAGGGTATTGCTATGATGGGTACTGGAAGAGCAAGTGGTAAAAATAGAGCAGAAGTGGCAGGTACTATGGCTGTTAAAAGTGAGCTCTTAGAAGACATTAATTTAAAAAATGCAAGAGGCGTTCTTGTAAATATTACTGCTAAGAAACCTACCCTTGGAGATCAAACAGAAGTTGCTGACATTGTTGATGAAATTGTCAGCGAAGATGCAAATATTATTTATGGTTTAGTTTACGATGATACTTTTGGAGATGACTTACAAGTAACAATTGTTGCAACCGGAGTTGATCAGCGTGCACCTGCTTTAGTTATTGATAATGAGCCATCAATGACTCTAAATCCAGTGGGACTTGATAAAGATAAAACCAGTCAAAAAGTTGGCACATCGTCTGCAGAGGCTATAGATTTCCTTGATGTGCCGACTTTTATGAGAAAACAAGTAGATTAAAATGTTACATTCTCCAGTTTTACTGGAAGAATCCGTCAAATTTTTAATTCAAAATATTAATGGCACATATATTGACTGCACTTTTGGAAGAGGCGGTCATTCAAACTTAATTTTAGATAAAATTTCAAAAAAAGCCTCTTTGTATTCTTATGATAGGGACCCTGAAGCCGTTCATTACGCTTCTTCAATTAAAAATAACAACTTTAAAATTTTTCACGATTCATTTAGTAATATTTCTTCCTATCATAAAGAGCAATCAGTTGATGGAATAATTTATGATTTAGGGACCTGCTCAACTCACCTTGATAATGCCGAAAGAGGATTTAGTTTTAATAAGGATGGTCCATTAGATATGAGATTTGATAATTCAAATGGTATTACAGTTTCTGATTGGATAAATAAGGCTGGTAAAAAAGAAATCATGGATGTTTTATATACTTTTGGAGATGAGAATCACGGTAAGCTAATATCTGAAGCTATTATTTCACATCGAGAAAAATATTTAATTGACACAACATCTAAACTTGCAAAGATAATTGAAGAAATATATCCAGATAAAAAAACTAAAATTCATCCAGCAACAAAATCTTTTCAAGCTTTTAGAATTTTCATTAATAATGAGTTAGATGAATTTAAAAAATCTCTTCAATCTGCAAAAAAAATCATAAAGACTAATGGGATAATCGTTACAATCGCTTTTCATTCGCTAGAAGATAATATTATTAAAAATTTTTTTAAACCATCTATAAAATCTTTTCCTAAAGATATTCCCTTAAACAATGAACAAGAATCATTTTTTGATTGCATAGCCAAAAAGGTAAGACCTTCTGATTTTGAAATTAAAAATAATCCAAGGTCAAGAAGTGCAATAATGAGAGTATTTAAAAAGTTATGATCACATTTCAAAAGCTCATATGTATTATTTTACTCTGCTTTGCTGTTCTAGCTTTGAGTATTGAAAAAATAAAATTGTCATGGGAAATTGCAACTCTTCATAATAATTTTGAAAATCTTCAGATAGAGTATGATGCTTTAAAAGACTTAAATCTTAAGTTGACTACGCAATTCTATATTGAAAACTCTCCTGCAAATATTGAAAAAACTGCTAAAGAAGAATTAGGAATGATTAAAAAACAACCAAAAAAAATCATACAGAATGAGAAATAAAGTAAAGATATTAAATTGGAGATTTTTCTTGATTTGCGCATGCATCAGTTTTTCCATTCTTGCTGTTATATATAAAGTCTTTTCAATTCAAATTAAGGAAAGTAATTTTTTACAAAATGAAGGTAACAAGAGATATGTTAAATATAAAAATATTTCACCTGTACGAGGAAGTATATTTGATAAGAATAATTTTCCGTTGGCAGTTACTTTAGTAAACTATGATTTGTATGCTTTAAGAGGCTTTAAAAAAACAAATCTTTTAAAGCTAGCAGAAAATATTGAGATTGAATTTAATGACGTTGATCAAGTTTTCGTTAAAAAAACACTTCTTAAAAAAAATATTTCAAAAAAAGAAATCAATAAATTAAAAAAGCTAAACATTAAAAATTTTGAAATAGAAACTCGTCACAGTAGACACTATCCCCTGGGAGAACAAATCGCACCTTTAATAGGTTTTTATGGGACTGATGGCGCTCAAGAGGGACTCGAAAAAAGCTATGATTCTATTCTTTCTGGTGTTCCTGGAAAAAAGAAGTACTTCAAGAATGCTAAACAAGAAATCTTTTCACAACCAATTGAAATTGAAAAAGCAGTTCAAGGTAAAGACATTCATCTAACTATAGATGCAACTCTTCAGTTCTTTGCTTACAAATATTTAGTTGAGGGTATAAGAAACAACAAAGCTAAAGCAGGCACTGTAGTCATTTTAGACAACAAAAAAGGCGATGTTTTGGCAATGGCAAGTTATCCATCTTACAATCCAAATAATCCAGAAAGAAAAATCCAAAAAAATAGGGTTTTAGTAGATGCATATGAACTTGGATCAGTTTTAAAACCAATTATGATCTCTAAAGCTATTGACTTAGAAATTTTTAATCCAGAAGAATATATTGAGATACCAAGAAGACTGAATCTTGATGACAAAATTATTGTAGATACAAAAAATCATGAAAAGTTAACCCCAAAAGAAATTATTTCAGTATCAAGTCAAATTGGAGCATCAAAAATTGCTATAGCAATTGGCTATGATGAGCTAAAGCAGAATTATTATGACTTTGGATTTACAAAACCGGTGTCTTTGAATTTTCCTTCAACGGCATTTGGATATATGAACATTAAAGAAAAGGTTGCTGATAAAGAACTTGCAAGTTTAGGTTACGGTTATGGTATCACAGTGAGTCCTTTTCAAATTGCATCAGCATATTCTGTATTTGCAAATAAAGGTTTTAGAAAGGACTTTAAGATCATTCAAAGTGATGAAACTACTCTAGAAAAAATAATAACTGAAGAATCTTCCATTCATATTCTGGATGCTCTTAAAAAGGTTGTTAAAGAAGGTACTGGAAAAGCTGCAGAAGTAAGGGGATTTTCAGAGGGTGGAAAGACAGGGACTGTTCATCAAATTGTAAGAGGATCTGGATATGCAGAAGATCTTTATAGAGCATCTTTTGTTGGCATAGCTCCTTTAAGCGAAGAATCACTTACAATCTTTGTATCAATAGATGATCCTGGATTAAATGCATACTCAGGTGGATCAGTCGCTGCCCCAATATTTGCAAAAATTGCAGAAAATTCTTTGAATTATATGGGGTATTTTGAAGATGAATGAATTAGAGCAAATATTTGGTATCCAACTCCCTAAAAATATTAAAATCTCAAGCGTTGTAAATACAACTGATAAAGTAATAAAAGATTCTATTTTTTTTGGATTACAAGGAACAAGAGTGCATGGCAGTAGATATGCTGATAAGGCATTAGAACTTGGAGCTTCACTTGTTATTCATAACGATCCTGATTTCATTTCAAAGCATAAAAATATTTTTTACATTAAAGATCTTAATGATAAGTTAATTATGTTTCTTAATGCGTTTTACAACATTGATATTAATAGCAACAACTTTTATGCATTTACAGGAACAAATGGCAAAACATCAGCAGCTTATTTGACCCATCAATTACTTCAAAAAATGAATTACGATTCAGTATACATTGGTACCTTAGGCGTCAAATTTAATAAAGAAGAAATTGATACCTCATTTTCAAAAAAAACAACACCAGATATTTTTGAATTATTTGAAATTGTTAATTCAATAAATTGCAAAATGGATTCTATAAATGTGTGTATGGAACTCTCTTCTCATGCACTTGATCAAAAAAGAATTGACAAGATAAACTGGTTTTATTCATTATCAATAATGAATATACGTTCAGATCACTTAGATTATCATCTAAATATAGATGCCTACATAGATTCAAAATTTGAAATTTTCAGACTCAATTCGTCAATAAAATTAATTGATGCAGAGCTATTAGATCATTCGAAATCTTATGATTTTATTAATAATAATCATTCTTTAATTAGTATCAGTAACACAAATAATTTTTCAGACATATTTTTTAACATCGAAAAACTATCTTTAAACAAATGTATTTTTTCAATACAAATTAATAATCCAACAATTTGTCAGAAACATGAAAAGCACAAAAAATACAAATTTTCCTGCAAAATATTTCCTGAATATAATATTTCTAATTTGGTTTTTGCAATATGCTCAATTGGTTTTGATGAATTCAGTGAGAACGAAATTAATGATCTGTCATATTTAAAATTACCAAAAGGAAGGTTAGAGCTTATAAAAAATATACCTGCAAATGTAATTATTGATTATGCTCATAATGAACACTCCTTCCATACTGTTTTGTCATCTTTGAAAGAATTTTTTGAAAATTTAATTGTGGTTTATGGTTGTGGTGGGAATAGAGATAAAAGCAAAAGATCAAAAATGTTGAGTATTGCTACGGAAAATTGTGCTCAGGTAATTTTTACATCAGATAATTCAAGGACAGAAAGCTTTAATAATATACTTGCAGATTCAAAAAAAGGTAATGATCTTGATAAAGTCATATCAATCGAAGATAGAAAAAAAGCCATCATTCATGGCACTGAGCTAATTAAGGAAAAAGACTGTTTACTTATACTAGGAAAAGGCCATGAAGTTACGCAAGATATTGGTGGAGAAATAAAACATTTTAGCGATCATGAGGTAATCAATGAGATTTATAAATAATACTTCAGATCTATCAAAATATCTTGGAATAAGAATTGAAAACCAAGCTTTAATTAAAAAAATTTCAACTGATACGCGAACAATAAAACAAGGCTCGCTGTTTATAGCGATAAAGGGTAAAAACTTCAATGGAAACGATTATGTTCAGGATGCTTTTAAAAAAGGTGCAGTCTTGGCACTTGTTGACGATTTAAGATTTAAAGATTCAAAAAATAAAAAAATTATATATGTAAAAAATACTATCGAGTCTTTAACAAAGATCGGTAAAAATATTATTAAAGATTTTGAAGGCAAAGTTATTGCAATTACAGGCAGTAATGGGAAAACTTCAACAACTAGTATAGTAGCTGATTCACTGAGAAAAGTTTCAACTACTATTGAAAATTTTAATAATGAAATTGGTGTTCCATTAAGTTTAATTAATGCATCTCCCAAGTCAGATTATTTAGTTCTTGAAATAGGTGCATCAAAATTCAATGATATTGATCACTTGAGTAAAATATTAAAACCTGACATAGGAATTATTACTAATATTGGCAACTCCCACCTTGAGGAACTTAAAAACACTAATGGTGTTTTAAGAGTTAAATCTGAAATAATTACGCACATAAAGAAAAATGGATTTTTAGTTGTCCCCAATGACAATGAAAAACATTTGAGTTTTTGGAAAAAAGTTAGAAAAGATATAAATATAGTTACTTTTGGAAAATCAAAATCTGCAGATTTTTATTCATATAAAGCTGATTTGAATAGTGATGGTGCAAATTTTTATATTTCATCAAAAAATTTAGTTGATAGTATTAAAATAAAAACAACTTTAGAAGGAGAGCACAATATTATGAATATTCTCGCAAGTTGTGCATGCCATTTTTGTTTGAATCAAGATTTAGATTTATTCGCCAAAAAAATAAATTTAAATAAATTAACTATAAAAAGACAAAGAAAAACTAAATGGTTAAATGGCTCAACTCTTATAGATGACACTTATAATGCCAATCCCGACTCAACAAAAAAATCAATTGATTTATTATGCAACTACAATAATAAAAAGAAAATTCTCATTCTTGGAGACATGCTTGAGCTAGGTAAATTCAAAAAAAATCTTCATAAAGAAATAGGCATTTATGCAAAACAAAAAGGTATAGATAATTTTTTAGGGTTTGGCAACCTTACAAAAGTTGCTGTAGATGCTTTTGGAAAAAATGGTTTTTTCTTTAATGGTGAAAAAGATTTAAAAGCATATATAAAGGATAATATATCCTCTAAAGATATTATTTTAATTAAAGGCTCTAGAGGAATGAAGATGGAGAGGTTTATAGATGTTTGAATATTTAGGAACAGTACTAGTTTCAGTTGATCCTGGTTTTGATGTATTAAGGTATTTAACAGTAAGAACAATTGGAGGAACGATAACTGCATTAATAATATCAATCTTGCTAGGCCCAGTAATAATTAATTTTCTTAAGTCTATGCAATTTGAACAATTTGTAAGAAAAGAAGGACCAAAATCACATCATAAAAAAGGTGGTACACCAACAATGGGCGGTTTAATAATTCTATCCTCTTTAGTAATTTCAACTTTGCTCTGGGCAGATCTTGGTAATAGATATATTTGGGTGGTTCTTGCAGTCACAGTTGGCTTTTCAATAATTGGATTTTTTGATGATTACATAAAAATTAAAAATAAAAGCTCAGATGGACTAACATCAAAGCAAAAATTAATTTTTCAATCTTTAATATCGATATTATCTATAAGTTATCTATATTACTCAGCTGAAATATTGCCAGAAACATCTTTTATAGTTCCTTTCTTCAAGGATTTGATTATACCTATGTCACCATTTTTATTTATTTTTATTGGCACATTTGTTCTAGTTGGATCTTCAAACGCTGTGAACCTTACAGATGGATTAGATGGATTGGCTATCTTGCCATCTGTGTTAATAGGTGGCGCACTTGGCTTAATTGCATATGCAATGGGGAATAACTTAATTGCAGAATATTTGTATTTACCGCATCTACCACTTTCAGGAGAATTAATCGTTTTTTGTGGAGCTCTCATTGGTTCAGGAATTGGATTCCTTTGGTATAACACGTATCCTGCTCAAGTTTTTATGGGTGATATTGGCTCCTTAGCACTAGGAGCAATATTAGGGATAATAGCTATCATTCTAAGACACGAATTAGTTTTTGCAATTATGGCAGGTGTTTTTGTTATAGAAACTTTGAGTGTTGCAATTCAAGTTATTTCATACAAAACAAGAGGTAAAAGAGTTTTTCTTATGGCTCCAATTCATCATCATTATGAATTAAAAGGGCTTGCAGAGCCTAAAATCATTGTGAGGTTTTGGATAATCACTTTAGTACTGATTCTTATTGCTTTAGCTACTCTCAAGCTAAGATAATTATTCATGAAATCCCTTATTTATGGTTATGGTAAAACTGGAAAATCATTTGCAAGATTTCTAGAATCTAAAAAATACAAGTTTGATATATACGATGATAATTTGCCAAAATACTCTAAAAAAATTGATTTAAAAAAATATAATCAAATTTTGTGCAGCCCAGGTGTTCCAAAAAATATCTTTGAAAAAATAAGAAATATTAATAAAAACGTTTTAACTGATCTTGATATTTTTTTTCAAGAAGATACTTCAATAAAAATTGGTATTACAGGAACTAATAGAAAAAGTACAACAGCATTTCATCTATACCAACTTTTTGAAAAGTTTGAGCCAGCTAACCTCATAGGAAACATTGGAAATCCAATGCTTGATTGTATAAATACAAAAAAATATTCAATTATCGAGCTCTCAAGCTTCCAATTGGACAAGATGATTACCAATAAACTTGATTTTGGGATACTTCTAAATATTCAGACTGATCATCTTGACTATCATGGCAATTTTGAGTCTTATAAATTAGCCAAGGAGAGAATTCTTGATGCAAAAAAAAGTATCTCTTTTGAAGATAACCCTTATGATTTATTTGAGTGGATAACAGGCCAAAAATCATCAGAAATTAATTTAAAAAATCTTCCATATAGATTCCAACATATTTCAAAAAACATTATTAATGACTCAAAATCTACAAACTATCACTCTTTAAGTTATGCAGTGAAAAGGGCAAATGAAATCTTTTTAAATAATGGATATATTCTTATTGTTTGCGGTTCTCCAAAAAAGGAGGAATTTAGAAAGATTGACATTAAAGGACCAGATCAAATTTATATTTTTGGAGAACATGCGAAAGAGATAGATAAATGCGTTAACAACAAGAACAAAAAAGTTTTCAACAAACTTTCCGATGTTGTAAATCATTTAAACAAACATAACCAAAAAAATGTTTTATTTTCACCTGGCTATCCTAGTGGAGATGACTTTTCAAATTTTGAAGATAGAGGCGTCGCATTTAACAAAATTTTTGGAAATTTAAATGAAAATTGATTTACGAGATATTCTTATCATTGTTCCAGTTTCAGTTCTATTAATGTTTGGTATTATCATGGTCACATCTTCAAGTATATATATTGCTGATGATTTAACTTCAAACCCTTTTCATTTTGCTCAACGTCAAGTTATTTTTATAGCGGTTGGATTTTTAGCTATGATATTTTTTTTGGTTATTCCATCAGAATTGCTTTATAAAGCTGACTGGATCTTTATGTTGATCAGTATTCTTCTATTAGCGTTATTATTTGTTCCTGATGTTGGAACTAGTGTAAATGGCAGTATTCGATGGATAAGGCTTGGTCCTATAAATATTCAGCCATCAGAAATTTGTAAGTTTAGTTTAATACTATACATATCTGGTTATTCAGTTAGAAGAATGACTGAGATTAATTCTTTTAGAAGTTTTTTAAAGCCTCTATTTCTTTTATTTTTAATTTCAATATTAATTATGGGTCAACCAGATCTTGGATCAACTGCCATTATTTGTATTTTAGTTGTTGGTATACTTTTTTATGCAGGAATATCTTTCTTTCAATTATTTTTATTATTACTTTTAATTGGCTTATTGGGATATTTAGCAATTTCAACATCTCCAATGCGTCTAGCAAGAGTTTTAGCATTTACAGATCCTTTTGCAGCAGACGTAGTTCTTAATGCTGGCTGGCAACTGTCAAATTCTCTAATTAGCATTGGACAGGGAGGATGGTTCGGAGTTGGTCTTGGAAATAGTTTTCAGAAAAGTTTCTTTCTACCTGAGGCACACACCGATTTTATTTTTGCAATACTTATAGAAGAATTAGGTTTAATAGGTGGATTATTTTTAATAATGATATTTTTATTTTTATTTTATGGATTAATTTTGATTTGTTTAGATTCATTTAAAAAGAATAGATTATTTCAAGGATATGCAGTATTTGGGATATTTTTGTTATTAGTCGTTCAAACTTTGTTTAACATTTCTGTAAATATTGGATTGCTGCCTACAAAAGGTTTAACTTTACCTTTCATAAGCTATGGTGGGACAAGTATTATTATAATGTTATCTTTAATAGGCATTGTTTTAAGGATTAATAATGAAAATAAAGCCATATAAGTCATGAAATTTCTTATAGTTGCAGCAAAAACAGGTGGTCATATTTTTCCTGCAGTGGCAGTTGCGGATGAAATTAAGAAAAATAATTTTGAATTAGTTTTCTTGGGAACAGGATCAAGTATTGAGGAAGGGGCATATGATAAGTTCAGTTCTGTTTTTTACAAGCTTCAAATGGAAGGATTCAGAGGCAAAAGCCTATTAAAAAAATTAAAAGTGATTTTTCAAGTACTTTTTAATATTTTTAAAGTTATTAAGATTATTAAAAAAGAAAAAATTAACGCGATGATTGGTTTTGGAGGTTTTATAACTGTTCCGGTTGGAATTGCATGCTATCTTTTAAATATTCCAATATTTATTCACGAGCAAAATGCAGTCATGGGATCAGCAAATAAAATTCTATCAAAAATATCCAAAATTAATTTTTTAGGAATGCGAATCAAAAATATTAAAAACTCTGTTCACTCTGGAAATCCAATAAGAACTGAATTTTTTCAATCATCAGACTTAGACAGTGAACATGTAAATATTTATATAACTGGAGGTAGTCAAGGCGCTGATTACATTAATGAAAATCTTCCAAAGGCCTTATCAAAATTGACTAACATAAATGTTAAACATCAGTGCGGTAAAAACAATATTACAAAAGTTCGAGAACTTTATAAGAAATATGGAGTTACAGCAGAGATTTACGATTTTTATGAAAATCCTGCTGAGCAAATACTTTGGTCGGATTTTGTAATATCAAGGGCTGGTGCTTTGAGTTTATCAGAAATATCCTCATTGCAAAGAGGTGCATTGATGATTCCTCTGCCTACAGCAATAGATAATCATCAGTTTGAGAATGCAAAATCAATTGTTGAACTTGGGATGGGAGAAATTCATCTACAAAATGACTCGATTGAAAAATTAATAAGCAAGATTGAGAACATTATTTCAAATCAAAGTTATGTAAATTGGAAAAAACAAAGGAATAAAGATCATAAATATGCTGCAAAAGTTATTACTGAAAATATCTATAAGTTTTTAAATAGAAATGAAAAAGTTTGAAAAGGTAAAAAATATCCACTTTGTTGGCATTGGTGGTGCTGGCATGATAGGCATCGCTCGTGTTTTACTCAAAAAAGGTTATAAAGTATCAGGTTCGGATATTGATTATTCAAATGATTTAAAAAAATTAAAAAACGATGGAGCAATTGTTTATGAAGGACATCATGAGAATAATATTAAAGATAAGGATTTATTAGTTGTTTCCTCAGCCATTGATTCCGAAAATGTAGAGTTGCTTCAGGCTAAAAAAGACTCTATCACAATAATTCCCAGAGCAGAGATGCTAGGAAGTCTTATGATTGGATATGAGAGCATAGCGGTGGCAGGTAGTCATGGGAAAACAACAACCACAAGCATGGTTGCTAAAATTTTAAGTGTTGCAGATCTAAGCCCTACATATGTTGTTGGAGGAAAAGTATTAAGTACTGACGAAAATTCTGATTTAGGTGAAGGTAAATATTTGGTAGCAGAAGCAGATGAAAGTGATGGATCTTTTATTCATTTGCAACCTGATGTAGCAGTAATTACAAATATTGATGACGATCATTTAGCTCATTTTAATAATATATTTGAAAACTTGCTTGATTCTTTTATTGCTTTTTGTGAAAACGTACCTTTTTGGGGTTATTTGGTAATAAATGGTGATGATAAAAATTTTCAAAAAATTTCGAGCAAAATCTCAAGAAAAAAAATTACTTATGGGACTTCGCAAAACTGTGATTACAAAATAGTCGAGATCTTATCAATTGAAGGATGTCAAAAATTTAAAATTGAAGATTCTATTCGAAAAAAATCTCATTCTTTTCAAATAAATTTGCCTGGAAGACACAATGTATTTAATGCAGCAGCATCAATTGTAGTTGCTATACAGGAAGGCCTTGATATTGAAGCAATTAAAAAAGGAGTGCTAGATTTTTCAGGAGTAGGCAGAAGATATGAAAAACATGTGATAAATATTGATAAAGAGAAAAAATTTTTAATTGATGACTATGGTCATCATCCGCTTGAAATAAGATGTAACCTTGATGCGATAAGAGAAGAGTTTCAAGATAAAAAAATATTGATGATTTTTCAACCACATAGATATACAAGAACAGCTCAATTGTATGATGAGTTTGTGGATGTACTTAATAGAGTAGATTCTTTAATTCTGTTAGATATTTATTCTGCAAGTGAAGAGCCCATAAAAGGAATTACCTCTAGTGCTCTTGCTGAAACAATAAAAAAACAAGGACATAAAAACGTATTACATGTAAAAAATCATGATGATTTATTAGATATTATTAAAGAAAAAAAAGATCTTTTTGATGTAATAGTTACACAAGGCGCTGGTAGCATATCTAAAGTTTGTGAAAGTATTATCCGAAGATGGAAGATATAAATAAGATTGCAGTAATTTGCGGCGGATCTTCTCCAGAGAGAGAAGTGTCAATTAATAGTGGTAATGGCGTTAAAGATGCTCTTTTGCAACTCGGATTTAAATCAGATTTAATTGATTATAGCGATATTCAAGATTTTAATGATTTGTATGACTATGAATTAGTTTTTATAGCTTTACATGGATTTGAAGGGGAAAATGGTGAACTGCAAGCTAGGTTAGACAAAATGAATATTATATTTACTGGCTCTAAATCTTCAGCCTGCAGCAATACATGGAATAAAAATTTATGTAAAACAATTTTAAATGAAAACTCTATAAATACACCTAACTCTATTTTGCTAAATAATTTAAAAAATTGTTCAAATAATCCATTTGATTGCTTTGAAAAAAAGTTTGGCTACAAACCTAATTTATTTATGAAACCTTGTGAGGATGGTTCAAGTATAGATATTTTTAAAATATCAAACGATGAAGATTATAAAAAAGCAAAACTCAATTGTTTGAACCTAGAAAGGGAATTTATCTTTGAGGAGTCGATCGAAGGAAGAGAGTTTACTGTTACGATTATCGGAAATAAATGTTATCCCGTTATAGAAATAAAAACACAAAATGATTTTTATGATTATGATGCAAAATATATATCTGACGATACGATTCTTGATCAAGCGAAACTTTCGGATAATGAGTTAAATATTATAAATGATATTGCTCTTAGAGCATTTCATGCACTTAAATGCAGTGGCTGGGCTAGAGTTGACATAATTCAAGATAAAAATGGTAACTTTAACGTTATTGAAATAAATACTGTGCCTGGAATGACCTCACATAGCTGTGTCCCGAAATCGGCGAGTTTTATGGGCTTATCTTATCAAGATGTTATTAAAGAAATTTTAATAAATGTATAAATTAACATTTGTTTTTTTTATTAGCTTTCTAACCATATCAGTTTTATCTGATACTTTTGATATCAGCGTTAATTTTGAGTCAGGCTATGAGTTCAAATCTCAGATCGCTCTTGCACAAGAGATTAGAAAACTAAAATCAAAAAAAGAAATAGAAAAATTAATTAGAAATCAAGATTGGATTGATGAATATTCTCTTATTACTCAGCCTTTCAAAAATAAAATATCAATAAGTATTAAGAACAAGGTTCCTATATTTGCAGTAAACGGTACCCATTTTTACGATGATAATTTGAATAAGTTTAATTTTGATTATACATATGGAGAAATTATTCATGTTGAAGGGCCTGTTCAGGATTTTGAGACAATTCTTAAATTAATAAATCTTGTGCAATCAGATACTTTTAGGATTAATAAAATTTTATTTAGTTATACAAATGGCTGGGACATAGTTTCAAAAGACACAAAAATTCGGTTTGGAAAAAATATAACGAATAAAAAATTAAGGAATTTCAAAAATACAATAAATTATTTGTTAGATATTGAGAAAATTCCTAGTATTATAGATCTTAGAAATAAAGACGGGGTTGCTTTAAATTATGGCAGTAAATAAAAATTCAAATCTTATTGTTGGATTAGATATTGGGACTTCTAAAGTTGTTTGCATCGTAGGTAAATATAATGAAGAAAGTAAATTAGAAATAGTCGCATTGGGTGCGTATCCTTCAAGTGGATTAAAAAAAGGTGTTGTCGTAAATATTGATGCCACTACTGACGCAATAAGCAAAGCTGTTGAGCAAGCTCAATCAATGATTGAAGATAAAATTAGATCTGTTTTTGTTGGTATTGCTGGCAATCACATAAAAAGTCTCAATTCGCAAGGAGCTGTTGGTATAAAAGATAAAGAAGTTACTAATTATGATATTGATAGGGTTATAGATTCAGCGCAAGCGGTATCAATACCGTCAGATCAGAGAGTTCTTCATGTATTACCACAAGAATTTGTTATAGATGGCCAAGAAGTAAGCTTAGATCCACTAGGCATGTCAGGTGTAAGACTAGAGGCAAAAGTTCATTTAGTAACCTGTTCAAATAGCGCTATTAAAAATATTGAAAAATGTATTAAAAATTGTGGATTAGGGGTGGATGGTTTTGTTCTTGAACAACTTGCTAGCTCACACTCGATATTATCTGATGATGAAAAAGATTTAGGAGTTTGTTTAGTTGATATTGGCGGAGGTACAACAGATATCGCGATTTTTAATTCTGGTTCAATTGTATTTACTGGAGTAATACCAATTGCAGGAGATCAAGTGACAAGTGATATTGCACAAGCTTTAAGAACTCCAACTCCACAAGCTGAGGAAATTAAACAAAAGCATGGATGCGCAGTTACTGAATTTACGAAAGATGATGAGACTGTAGAAGTGCTTGGAGTTGGAGGTAGACCGCCAAGAGAGCTGTCTAGAAGCTCTCTTGCGGATATTATTCAACCAAGATATTCGGAATTATTTGATTTAATTAAAGCAGAAATTACAAGAAATGGATTTGAGGATAAGATATCTGCCGGAATTGTATTTACAGGTGGTACTTCAAAAATGGAAGGTGTTGTTGAGCTTGCTGAATCTATTTTTCAGACTTCTGTTAGGCTTGGTATTCCATCAAAATTCAAAGGTATGGAGACCATACTACAAAATCCAATATATTCAACATCTATTGGCTTAATAGAACATGGAAATAAACAAATCAACAACGAAATGTTAGCCGAACAAAACTTAAATCTTTTCTCAAAATTGTTGAGAATAGTAAAAAGTGAATATTGATATTAGAAAATAATTGAATTAGAATGCGCATTCCTTGGTTTTTACAGTGAAGTAAAAATCTATAACCATAAGGAAAAAGATGAACAAATACGAAGCAGTAATAATACTTAATCCAAACCTTTCAACTAAAGTTGATTCATTTTTAAAAGAATTTACATCTTTGCTTTCAGACAATTCTTTCAACATTATAAAAACTGAAGATGTCGGTAGAAGACAATTAGCTTACTCTATAAATAATCATAATAAAGGTCACTATCTTTTGTTTAATATCGAAGGCGATCCTTCAAAGCTTATTGATATAGAAAATAAGATTAAATATAACGAATCTATAATTAGGCACTTATTTGTTTCTGTGAAAGAGCATGATGGAGATGAGTCTTATTTATTTGCTGAATCTAAGTCTAAAAAGAAAGATACTGATGAAGACTCAGATGATCAAACATCTCAAACCGAAGAACAAGTTGTAATAGAAAATACCGATAATGATTCAGTTGAAGGAAATGAAGTTGAAGATAATGCTGAAAAAGAACAAGAGGAAGAGGTAAAAGATGAGTAAATATGATTTACCGAAAAAATTTGATTATAAAGATGTGAATACTCTTAAGCAGTTTATAACTGAAACAGGAAAAATAATTCCTGCGAGAGTAACTGGAGTTTCAGCATCAAATCAAAGGAAGCTAACAAAAAATATCAAGATTGCAAGATTTTTAGCCTTAATTCCTTATACGGATATGCACAAATAATTATGAAAATAATATTGTTAGATAAAATACAACGACTAGGTGAAATTGGAGACATTGTTGAGGTGAATTCTGGTTATGCTAGAAATTTTCTGATTCCACAAAAGAAAGCAGCTTTCGCAAGTAAATCAAATATTGCTGAAGTTGAAGCCAGAAAAGAAGAACTAGCAGCCATGTCTGAAGATGTGCTAACTAAAGCTCAGGCAAGAGCTGAATCCATTAATGGAGCTGAATGTGAAATTTTAGTTCCAGTCACAGAAGAGGGCGCTTTGTATGGGTCAGTAGGGACAAGAGAAATTTCAGAGGCTTTCACTAACATTAACATTTCAATTGATAAAAGCGAGGTACAACTTCCTGATGGACCAATTAAAGAAACAGGTGATCATAATATTGTGATTAGTGTTCATCCTGAAGTTAGCGTTGAAGTTCTTGTAAAAGTATCACCTGAGTAGTTGTATATTTCGGAATATGATGTAAAAATCATATTCCCATGTCAGATATTAATATCAATCAAAACGAACAAGCTAGAGAAGCAGAGAGAGCGGTTTTAGGTGGCTTGATGCTTGAAACACAAAGGTTTGATACCGTAATACAAGTTATTAAAGAAAATGACTTTGATGGCAAGGATCATCAGATAATTTTTCAATCAATGTCTGAGCTTATTGAGGAGAATAAGCCTCTTGACCCATTAACTGTTTCAGAAAAATTAGATAATAAGAATTCTCTAAATAAAGTTGGAGGAAAAGAATATTTAATTGAATTAGCTACCTCAACTCCTTCTGCAGCTAATCTTGAGGCATATGCTGAAATTATTAGACAAAGATCAATTACAAGAAAATTAATGAAAGCTAATTCTGATATCTCAGAATTAATATCAAATCCTCAAGGCCAAGATGGAGTTTCGCTTCTTGATAAAGCAGAGAGCATGATATTTGCTCTAAATGATGAAACCAATAAAAATGATTCAAGCCTTCAGTCAATGAAAGAACTAATTCCGTCTACTATGGATAGATTGCATGAGCTATCTAATAAGTCAGGAGGGCTGATTGGCTCATCAACAGGATTTAAAGATCTTGATACTAAGCTTCAGGGAGTTCAAAAAGGTGACTTGATTGTTGTTGCTGGAAGACCAAGCATGGGTAAAACTTCATTTGCAATGAACATTGCTGAAAATGTTTTATTAGATGATGACTCAGCTGGAGCAGTATTGATTTTTAGTTTAGAAATGCCGGGAGAGTCGCTGACTACTAGAATGCTGTCGGGTATGTGTAAACTTGATCAGCAAAATGTAAGATCTGGAATGCTTAAAGATGATGAGCTAAGAATTTTACTTCAACAAAGTGAGAAGCTTAAGAATCTTCCTTTGTGGATTGATGATAGTTCAATATTATCCCCGATGGAGCTTCGAGCTAAGGCTCGAAGACTTGCAAGGACTGAAGAAAACGGACTGTCATTGATAGTTGTTGATTATCTTCAGCTTATGCAATTACCTCTATCAACAGAAAACAGAGTTAATCAGATTTCTGAAATATCAAGATCATTAAAGTCTCTTGCTAAAGAATTAAATGTTCCGGTTATAGCACTATCACAGTTAAATAGAGCAGTTGAACAAAGACCTAACAAAAGACCAATTATGGCAGACTTAAGAGATTCAGGTGCAATTGAGCAAGATGCAGATGTTATTTTATTTATATACAGAGACGAAGTTTACAATGAAGACTCTGAACAAGGTAATAAAGCTGAAATAATTATTGGCAAGCAAAGAAATGGACCTATTGGAACGGTTAATTTAACTTTCTTAAAAGAATATACGCGTTTTGAAAACTTCTCTTCAGATAGTTTTTATGAATCTTTTGAATGACAACATTAAATTCTGAGCTATTAATAGATTCAAAAATTTTAAGAGAAAACATCTCTTATATTAAAAGCAAGCTTGAAAACCAAACAAATTTTATGTCTGTTATTAAATCTGATGCATATGGACATAATCTTGAACTTATTATCAAGGATATTGATGATATATCTGATGGTTATGGCGTTGTAAGGATTGAAGAAGCGATAAAAATTAGAAAGCTTTCAGATAAAAAGATTTTATTAATGCAAGGCGTCTACACTGATGCTGATTATCAACTGGCCAGAGAAAATAACCTAGATATAGTTGTGCATAATAATGATCAATTCAGTTTGATCACAAAGCATAATAACTTCAATAATTTATGGCTCAAGGTAAATACTGGAATGAATAGATTGGGATTAGAAATCGATGAATTTGAAAATATATATGAAAATTTTTTAAAAAATATTAACTTTACTTTAATGACCCATCTTTCTTCTTCAAATGACAAAAAATCCAAACATAATGCTAAACAGTTTAGGTTATTCGAAGAACTCGTTTCAAAATTACATTCAAATGTATCTTTAAGTATTGCAAATACAGGATGTATTATGAATTTCCCAGACAAATGTTTTGATTGGGTAAGATGCGGGATTGGTATTTATGGTGGATACCTTGATGATGAAAATTTAAAAACTGCGATGACCTTAAGATCTCCAATAGTTAACATTAGAAAAATCAAAGCTGGAGAGGGTGTTGGTTATGATGCCAGAGCTGTATCAAAAAAAGAAATGAAAATAGCTTCCGTATATCTTGGTTATGCAGATGGACTTCCAGTAACTATTAAAGATGGCACAAAAGTTCTTATTAATGACGAACTAGCAAATGTTTTCGGAAAAGTTAGCATGGATTTAACTACAATTGATGTTACTAATTTAGATTGTAAAGTTGGTGATTGGTGTGAATTTTTTTCACCAAGGCTTTCAATTTCAAATATAGCAAAATCAAATGACTTAATCTCATATTTTTTAATGACAAGTGTTAAATCAAGAGTAAAAAAAATATATAAAAATATTAAGTAATCTGTTATTCTGTTATCCCATCATGATTAATTTAAGTGATGGCTAATACTAAGTATATCTTCATAACTGGCGGTGTAGTTTCCTCTTTAGGAAAGGGTATAGCAGCCGCTTCAATTGGCGCACTATTAGAATCAAGAGGCCTTTCTGTTTCTTTAATCAAAGTTGATCCATACATTAACGTAGACCCTGGAACAATGAGTCCTTTTCAGCATGGTGAAGTTTTTGTAACAGAAGATGGAACAGAAACGGATCTAGACTTAGGACACTATGAAAGATTTGTTAGATTTAAAGCATCTAAAAAAAATAATTTCACAGCTGGAAAAGTATATGAAACAGTAATTAGAAACGAAAGAAAGGGTAATTATTTGGGAGGTACAGTCCAAGTAATACCTCATATAACAAACGAAATTAAAAAAAGAATTAAAAAAGGTGGTCAAAACAAAGATATTGCAATTGTTGAAGTGGGAGGAACTGTTGGAGACATAGAGAGCCAACCTTTTGTAGAGGCACTAAGACAAATGGCACTTGAACTACCTAATTCTTCGTGGGCATTTGTTCACCTTACATTAGTTCCATTTATAAACGCATCAGGAGAATTAAAAACAAAGCCGACTCAACATTCAGTGAAGGAATTAAGATCATTGGGTATTAGTCCTGATGTTTTGGTTTGCAGATCTGAACAAGAGCTTCCAAAAGATGAAAAAAATAAAATTGCGTTATTTTGTTCTGTGCCAGCTAAAAGCGTTATTTCAATGCATGATGTCGACACAGTTTATTCGATTCCTATTTTGCTCAACAAACAAAAAGTCGATGACACAATTCTTAAAAAATTAAATTTAAAAATAAAAAAACCAAACTTGAATGATTGGAAAAGAGTTGTCAAAGCAAAGTTACTTCCTGAAAAAGAAGTAAATGTTTCTTTTGTAGGAAAATATACGGAGTTAAAAGATTCTTATAAGTCAATTAATGAAGCTTTAGAGCATGCTGGAATTCAAAATAAAGCAAAAGTAAATATTAATTTTGTAGAAGCTGAACAAATTACTTCACAAAACGTTAGAAAAGTTTTGAAAAAATCTGATGCTATTTTAGTTCCAGGTGGATTTGGAGAAAGGGGG
This sequence comes from SAR86 cluster bacterium SAR86A, assembly GCA_000252525.1. Classification (GTDB taxonomy): domain Bacteria; phylum Pseudomonadota; class Gammaproteobacteria; order Magnimaribacterales; family D2472; genus SAR86A. Next base: position 163,353 of record JH611156.1, read on the forward strand.
ATAGAAGGAATGATCTTGGCTTGCAAATATGCAAGAGAGAATAATGTTCCTTACCTTGGCATTTGTCTTGGAATGCAGATTGCTATAATTGAGTATGCGAGAAATGTACTCAAGCTAAAATCTGCAAATAGTACAGAATTTGATTCAAGTACTAAATTTCCAGTCATTGGACTGATCACAGAATGGAGTGATATATCAGGTAAGAAAGAAAAACGTACTAAAAATTCTGATCTTGGAGGCACGATGCGGTTAGGCGGTCAGGTTTGTAAATTAAAGAAAAAATCAAATTCATATAAAATGTATAAAAAAAGTGAAATTATTGAGAGACATAGACATAGATACGAAGTTAATCCAAACTACAAAGATAAAATGATTGAGCAGGGTTTAGACGTAGTTGGCACTTCAATTGATGGTAAGTTAGTAGAGATGATTGAATTACCCAGCCATAAATGGTTCTTAGCATGCCAATTCCATCCAGAATTTACTTCCAATCCTCGAGATGGACATCCAATATTTAATAGCTATATTAAAAGCACCATTACAAAATAACCTATATGAAATTAAGAAACTTTGAAATTGGAAATAATAAACCTCTTACTTTGATGGGCGGAATGAATGTACTTGAATCTAGAGATTTGGCTATGCAAGTTGCAGAAGATTTTAAAAAAGTTACTGATAAATTGAATATTAATTATATTTTTAAAGCTTCATTTGATAAGGCTAATCGAAGTTCAATTACATCATATAGAGGGCCGGGATTGGAAGAAGGGCTAAATATACTGAAAGAGGTTTCTGATGAGTTTGACGTTCCAGTAATTACAGATATCCATGAACCTGATCAAGCTGAACCGGTAAGTGAGATTTGTGAGGTTATCCAAATTCCAGCTTTTCTAGCAAGACAGACTGATCTTGTTAATGCTGCAGCAAATACTAAATCAATTATTCAATTTAAAAAGCCTCAGTTTTTATCAGCACCTGAAATGAAAAATGTTGTTGAAAAATGTGCCGCTGCTGGAAACTCAAACATATTACTTTGTGAGCGTGGTAATTCGTATGGATACAATAATTTAGTAGTGGATACTCTTAATTTTCAAATATTAAAAAAATTAATGACGCCTGTAATCTTTGACGTAACTCATTCACTTCAGCTTCCTGGTGGACTAGGAGGCTCAACTGATGGAAGAAGGGAATATGTTCTAAGTCTAGCTAAAGCTGGTATTTCTCAATCAATTGCTGGACTCTTTCTTGAGGCTCATCCAAATCCAGATGAAGCAAAATGTGATGGACCATGTGCGCTGCCATTATCAATGCTTGAGGAATTCTTGACTCAAATCAAAGAGTTAGATGATTTTATTAAACAACAAGAAAATTTAGATATTTCCTGATATGTCTAAAATAGTCCAAGTAAAGGCAATTCAAATATTTGATTCACGGGGAACACCCACCATTTCATGTAAAGTAATTCTTGATAATGGTATGGAAGGAATTGCTATGGTACCAAGCGGAGCATCTACTGGATCGAAAGAAGCTCTCGAGTTGAGAGATAGTGAAATCAAATATCATGGAAAAGGAGTTCTAAATGCAGTTGATAACATTAATAACATTCTAGGACCATTAATTGTTGGAAATGATCCCATCCAACAAGAAAAAATTGATCAAAGCTTGATAGATCGAGATGGAACAAACGATAAATCACAATTAGGTGCAAATTCAATTTTAGCAATATCAATAGCAGTTTCTCGGGTTGCGGCATCTTTAAAAGGTATAAGCCTTCATGAGCATTTCTCAGATTTATATAAAGATATGACTGGTGAAAAACCACAACAATCTTTGCCGATGCCAATGTTAAATATATTGAATGGAGGAGAGCACGCAGATAACAACATAGATATCCAAGAATTTATGATCATTCCAAGTGGAGCAGAATCTTTTACACAAGCAATGCAATGGTCTTCTGAGGTATATATAAATTTAAAAGAAATCTTGCATTCTATGAAGCTTTCCACTTCAGTTGGAGATGAAGGAGGATTTGCTCCTAATCTGAACTCGAATGAAGATGCCATAAAACTAATCGAAGAATCGATAATTAAATCTGATCTAAAACCTGGAATCGATATTAATATTGCATTGGATTGTGCAGCAAGTGAATTTTTTAAAAATGGTAAATACATTTTAAGTGGTGAGGGCAAGGAATTATCATCTGATGAGTTTTCGGATTATTTAAAAAATTTGATTAGTAAATACCCAATTACTTCAATTGAAGACGGCATGGATGAAAATGATATTGATGGTTGGAAACTTTTAACAAAAAAAATTGGAAATAAATGTCAATTAGTTGGAGATGACTTATTTGTAACAAATAAAGAAATTTTAAGTAAAGGTATTAAAGAAGAAATAGCGAACGCTATATTGATAAAATTTAATCAAGTTGGAAGCTTGACTGAAACTATTAGAGCTATAGAGTGTGCAACTTCTGCTGCATATAAATCAATTATTTCGCACAGATCAGGAGAAACTGAAGATACCACGATTGCTGACCTTGCGGTAGGTCTGGGCGTTGGCCAAATAAAAACAGGTGCACCATGCAGATCTGACAGAGTTTCGAAATATAATAGATTGCTTTGGATAGAAGAAGAAAATAATAAGATTCTTCTTAAATGAAAAATTTATTTAACTTTATAATACTAATACTAATTCTGCTTGTCCTTATTCTTTTAGGAAGTATTTTTTTTGGAGATAAAAACTATAATTTGAGAGATAACTTGAAAATAGAAAACGATCTCCAAAAAAACATTAATCAAGAATTAATTAAATCAAACGAAATTTTAGAATTTGAAATTAAAAATGCAAAAGATTCAAGCGATCATGTTGAAAATTTTGCAAGAGAGAATTTAAATCTTACATATCCAGATGAAGAATTTATAATCTTCGATGACAATGATGAGAAATTAGATGAAAGAAGATAGCATAGTAGCAATTATCCCTGCTGCTGGGATTGGATCAAGATTTGATGGAGATGTTCCAAAACAATACTTTAATGTAAATGGATCTTCAATTATAGAAAGTGCAGTCCTGCCTTTTTTAAACTCTATATATGTTTCAAAAATAATTATTCCTATTGCTAAAAACGATAAATACATTAATGCACAGAATTTTTTTAATCATGAAAAAATATCATTTGCTGAAGGTGGAAAAGATAGACATGATTCAGTCCTAAATGCTCTTGAAGTTATTGATGAGAGTTATGAGTATGTAATAACGCATGATGCTGCGAGACCAAATATCTCTGAAAAAGATATAGAAGATCTATATGAAGTAATTATTGAAAATGGCTCAAGTTGTGTTTATTTTTACTCACCGGTATACGACTCGATAAAACAGCTTAGCAATAACGATAAAACATTAGATAAAAATGATTTTCTACTTGTTCAAACGCCTCAAATTTCAAAATTAGTTGATTTAAAGAATTCAATTAAATACTGTTTAAAAGAGGGCTTGCATATCCCTGACGAGTCATTTGCAATTGAACATTGCGGATTTTCTTCATCAAAAATTCTGGGGCGTAGATCCAACATTAAAGTTACTGAAAAACATGATATCGATTATTTAAATAAATTTCTTACAAGGGGAGGAATAGGTTTTGATTTACATAAATATAAACAAGGAAAAGGGATTACTCTGGGAGGAGTAAAGATTGAGTGTGATTTTGAGATAGTTGCACATTCTGATGGAGATGTCTTATTGCACTCAATAGCAGATTCTATTTTAGGTGCAGCTGGTCTTGGAGACATTGGTGAACATTTCCCAGACACTGACATAAAAAATAAAGGCTTAGATAGTAAAAAAATTATTAATTTTTGTCTTGAGACAATTAAAAATAAAAATTTAGAAATATACAATATAGACAATACTATAATATGTGAAATACCTAAGATTACCCCACATAGAAAAGCAATCTTAAATTCACTATCAAACATACTAAAAATTGACTCCGAAAAAATAGGCCTTAAAGCAACAACATCTGAACAAATTGGTATCATTGGAAAAAATAAAGCTATTGCTGTTCAAAGCTTTGTAAATCTAAGAAAGAGAGTATGAAGATATTACTAACAAATGACGATGGCTATGAAGCTGAAAATATTAAAAATCTTTATGAGAAGTTATCGCAAGACCACGAAGTTTGGATTATAGCGCCAAAAGATAATTGTAGTGGTATGAGTGCAGCAATATCATATTTGAAAGAAATACCTGTTGATAAAATTTCAGACAGAGTTTATGCGGTTGATGGAACTCCAGCAGATTGTAGTTATCTTGGTTTGCTGAGTATTGTAGATTTTGAGTTTGATATTGTAATTTCAGGTATTAATCATGGTGCAAACATTGGTAATGATGTCTTGTATTCAGGAACTGTCGGTGCAGCTGTAGGTGGGAGAAATCTCAAGTATCCTCCAATAGCAATTTCAGTAGCATCATATGATGCAAAAGATATAGATTTTATATCTTTAAAGTCAATTGAAATTATAGAGAGAATTATTCAAAAATCTGATGTATACAAAGGAAAAGTAATTAACATTAATTTTCCAGATATTAACTCAGACGAATTTAAAGGAGTTAAAGCAACTGTGATTTCAAAAAGAGATGTACCGCCAAAACCTATTCTGATAAGTGAAGATGGAGATAATCAATCGATCTATCGTTACAATTATTCTGGCGAACCATTAGAAGAAGATTTTTTAACCGATGCCATAGCAGTAAAAGAGGGCTATGTTTCCGTTTCTGTGCTTGATTATTCATTAAACAGTAAAATCTTTATTGATCAATTAAATCGAATACTAAATGAATAGTTCTGGCTTTGCTCTTCGAAGAGTCAGAGAAGAGATGATTGAAAAACTTTTAGAGCTTGGTATAAAAGACTTTAGAGTTTTAGATGCAATTTCTCAAGTTCCTAGGCACATATTTGTTGACGAGGCACTTAGATCAAGGGCTTATGAAAATAGATCACTTACAATCGGATATCAACAAACAATTTCTCAGCCTTACATAGTTGCAAGAATGACTGAATTATTAATTTCTCATACAAAATCGAGAGGAAAAGTGCTTGATAAAGTTTTAGAACTTGGCTCAGGATGTGGTTATCAATCTGCAGTTCTATCATATTTTTGTGAAAAGGTTGATGCAATCGAAAGGATAAAACCTCTTGTGCAAAAAGCACGTGATAATCTTGCAGAACTAAAAATTCATAATGTCCAATTTAAATACGGCGATGGTTATATCGATTATGATAAGTCAGTTAAATATGATGGCATTTTATGTGCTGCTGCTCCAAGATCCTATCCAGAAGATTTAATATCAGTTTTGAAAAATAATGCAAAATTAGTATTACCTGTTGGTGGAAATTCGCAAAAACTAAATGTGATAACAAAAAAACATGATGATAATTTTGACGAAGACATTTACGAGGATGTCTCATTTGTTCCAATGCTTCCAGGCAAATCTGAGGACGGTAACGATATATGAAAGAAAAATTAAGATTTTTTACGGCAGGTATATTTATTGGAGTTTCTGAGCTCTTGCCAGGTATATCGGGAGCAACAGTTGCTTTGATGTTTGGCGTTTACGAGAAAATATTAAATTTTTTAAGTAAATTTAAAGATCTAAATCTCATGATTCCATTATTTGTAGGAATGCTATTTAGCGTCTTTGTTTTTTCTTCAACAATAAATTTTTTGTATGAAAACCATACAAATGCTTTTAATTTATTTATCGGTATTTTAATGATTGGATATGGACTCTTATTATTAGTGAATACATATCTTGAAGAGCAGACCAATAAAGGTATTATTTTTTATACAGTATTAGCTCTATCCTTTTTAATTGGTTATTACTTAAGTAGTTTTGAATTAATTGAATATACAGAACCTAATCAAGTCTTACTTATTATTTATGGTTTAATTGCATGCTCTTTTTTACTTTTTCCAGGAATTTCAGGCAGTGCATTTTTATTATCGGTTGGGATTTATCCATTAATAATAGGAAGCATTGCAAATTTTAATCTTAATATTTTATTTCCTTTTGCAATGGGAATGTTAATTGCACTAGTCGTAATGCCAAGATTAATAAATATGGTATATGAGAAATTTGGGAGAGTAATTTTAGTATTTTTTGGTGGATTGATTTTTGTAGCTGGAATAAATAGCTTTCTATAAAAACTCTTTTTTATTTTTTATATTTTTATATTTTTCAGCTTCTGGGAGTGGTTCTTTTGCTTCGGTAATATTCTCGTAAACTTCAGATAGTTTAAGATTTATTTCTATAAATTCTATTTGATCTGATGGCAGTTCATCATCTGCGTAAATTGCTTCAATAGGACATTCTGGTTCACATAATCCACAATCAATACATTCATCTGGATGAATGACAAGAAATTCTGGTCCCTCATAGAAGCAATCCACAGGACAAACTTCAACACAATCAGTATATTTGCATTTGATGCATGATTCTGTAACTACGTATGTCATAATTGCCTTGGATGTGAGAATTTTAGCTTACTAATTTTTAAATTTACATAAAAGTGTTTAAAAAATTATGAAAATACTATATACTGTATAAATATACAGTAAATTATGGAGTTAAATAATGCCTAAATCAAAAGATACTACTTCGAAAACATTAAAAGATACTATTGCTGACATTGATAATCATTTTGGCAAAGGGACTGTTATGAGAATGGGGGATCGAGAAAATCTCGATATACCATCAATATCAACAGGATCTCTAGGTTTAGACATAGCATTAGGCATCGGTGGAATACCTAAAGGAAGAGTCACAGAAATATATGGACCTGAGTCTTCTGGTAAAACTACATTAACTCTCCAAATTATTGCACAATGCCAAAAGGAAGGTGGAACATGTGCATTTATTGATGCAGAGCATGCCTTAGATCCACAATATGCTGAGAAACTCGGTGTAAATGTTGACGAATTACTACTTTCACAACCTGATACTGGTGAACAGGCTCTTGAGGTTGCAGATATGTTGGTCAAGTCAAAAAGTGTTGACCTTGTTATTATTGATTCTGTTGCAGCCCTTGTTCCTAGAGCAGAAATAGAAGGCGAAATGGGAGATCATCATGTTGGTCTTCAAGCAAGGCTCATGTCGCAAGCATTGAGAAAAATCACTGGTAACATTCAAAGATCTGGTGCAACCGTTGTTTTTATTAATCAGATTAGAATGAAGATCGGAGTCATGTTTGGAAGCCCAGAAACCACAACTGGTGGAAATGCACTTAAATTTTATTCCTCAGTGAGACTGGACATCAGAAGAATAGGCTCTGTTAAAGAGGGTGATGAGGTAACAGGTAACGAGACTAGAGTTAAGGTTGTTAAAAATAAAGTTTCACCACCTTTCAAGCAAGCTGAATTTCAAATTATGTATGGCTTGGGTATAAATCAAGAAGGTGAGATTTTAGATTTTGGAAATAAACTTGGTTTGGTTGAGAAGTCAGGTGCTTTTTATAAACTTGATGGTGAGAGTATTGGTCAAGGTAAATCAAAGGCGAGTCAGTTTCTCAAAGAAAATGCAAAAGTTAAAAATAAACTTGTCAAAGAAATAAGGTCCTCTTATATAACCTCAAAATCAAAATAGTTTTTTGGTACAATAATTCCTATTATTTAAATTTAATAGGAATTATCTTATGGCAGAAAAAGCATACATAGTTGAGGCAGTTAGAACTGCTGGTGGTAAAAGGGATGGAAAATTAAGTCTTTGGCATCCTGCTGATTTAGGCGCTAAAGTTTTGGACGAGCTTGTTACAAGACTAGATATGGATCCTGCTTTGGTTGATGATGTTATATTTGGTTGTGTTGATCAAGTTGGTGCCCAATCTGGAAATATTGCAAGAAATGCTGTTCTGTCATCGTCTTTTCCTGAATCTGTTCCTGGTACTTCAGTTGATAGACAATGTGGCTCTTCTCAACAAGCTATTCATTTTGCAATTCAAGCAGTGATGTCTGGAACACAAGATATTGTTGTAGGTGGTGGGGTTGAAGTTATGTCAATGGTTCCAATTGGCGCAGCGGTTACAGATGGCTACAATGCTGGTCATGGTCTTCCATTTGATTCAGATGGGATGAAGGAAAGATATCCTGGTGTTTTCTTTTCTCAATTTACTGGGGCAGAGCTAGTTGCTGAGAAATGGAACTTATCACGAGAAGACTTAGATGAATTTGCTCTCGAAAGTCATCAAAAAGCTGCTAATGCTACTGAATCAAAATATTTTGATAGGGAAATATTACCTGTTGAAGGTAAAAATGCTGAAGGTATAAATGAATTAGTTTTAGCTGATGAGGGGATAAGGTTCGATGCAAGTTTAGACAAATTAGCTGGTTTAAAACCTGTTACGGATGGGGGAGTTATAACTGCAGGTAACGCAAGCCAAATCACTGACGGAGCTGCTGCTGTAATGATCTGTAATGACGCAGGCTTGAAAAAAATCCAATCTAATCCTAGAGCTGAGATTGTATCAATTTCAGTTGTTGGAGATGATCCAGTATTTATGCTCACTGGTCCAATTCCTGCATCTAAGAAGGCTCTTGAAGCGGCAGGTTTATCAATTGATGACATGGATCTATATGAAGTTAATGAAGCATTTGCACCAGTTCCATTAGCATGGGCACATGATCTTGAGGCTGATAAATCAAAACTGAATGTTAATGGAGGAGCTATGGCATTAGGACATCCTTTAGGTGCTACAGGAGCTAAATTAATGACAACTATGTTGCATGAGTTAGAGAGAAGAAATGGAAACTACGCACTTCAAGCCATATGTGAAGGTGGAGGTACAGCTAATGCAACAATCATTAAGAGGTTAAGCTAAAAATTATTTAGTTTTAAAAAAATCTAATATTGTTTTTAAATCACTAACTGGATTTATTGAACTCTCTCCATTCCTTGCTAGGAGCTCGACTTCTTCATTTTCTAGATATTTATTACCAACAATTATATTTAAAGGAATTCCTATTAGCTCAGAGTCTTTAATTTTCTTACCATAACCATCTTTTCTATCATCTAGCAGTACTGAATAATTCATCTTGGTAAGATCTTTGTAAAGTTTCATTGAAGCCTTTTCAATGTCTTTATTTTTATCATGACCAATAGAAATTATATTTATATCAAATGGAGCTATGCTATGTGGCCAAACAATTCCTTTTTCATCATAATTTTGTTCAATAGATGCAGCAACAAGTCTTGAAACACCAATTCCATAGCAACCCATACAAAGTACTTGAGCTTTTCCATCAGAATTTAGGACATTTGCCTTCATAGATTCAGCATAAAGTTTACCAAGTTTAAAAATATGACCAACCTCAATTCCTTTTTTAATTTGAATTATGCCTTTACCATCTGGAGAAGGTTTTCCTTCAAGTGATTTTATATCTTCACCATCTTTTAAGAGAAGTTCTGTATTAATCGCAAATTCTGAAGCATCGCTAACAGCTATTGTATCTTCACCATTTTCAGCAAGAACATGAAATTCTTCAGAGCTATCACCACCTATTGCACCTGAATCAGCTGCAGAAATTTTGTAATCAAGACCAATTCTTTCAAGGATTTTTTTATACGTTTCTCTCATCAAGAGGTATGTTTCTTGCAATGATTCCTCATCATTGTTAAAACTATAAGAGTCTTTCATTAAAAATTCTCTTCCCCTCATAATTCCATATCTTGGCCTAACTTCATCTCTGAATTTTGTTTGAATCTGATAAATATTCAGGGGTAGTTCTTTGTAGCTCTTTACATTATCTCTAATGATATCGGTGATAACCTCCTCATGAGTAGGGCCAAGACAAAAATCTCTATCGTGTCTATCTTTAATTCTTAGTAGTTCGGGACCCATTTTTTCCCATCTATTAGTCTCTTCCCAAAGTTCTCTGGGTTGAACCATTGGCATGAAAACCTCTTGCGCTCCAGAAGCATCCATCTCTTCTCGAACTATATTTTCTATCTTTTTAAGAACTTTGAGCCCTAATGGGAGCCAAGTATATATGCCAGATGCAACTTTCCTAATCATTCCCGCTCGCAGCATTAGTTTGTGACTTACAATTTCTGCTTCCTGTGGAGCTTCTTTTAAAGTTGGTATTAGTAGCTTTGAAAATAACATAGTTTATAATTTTATCTTTTTTTGAGAACTTATGCCGATTTATGACTATAAATGTTCGAATTGTGAACATCAGATTGAAGTTATCCAAAAGATCAGTGATGATCCCAAAACTACTTGTCCAAAATGTAACAAAGAAAGCCTTTCGAAGTTAATTTCTGCACCATCATTTAGATTAAAAGGAAGCGGATGGTACGAAACTGACTTTAAAACAGGAAAAAAAAAGAATATTTCATCAAATGAATCATCTAAAAGTGATAAATCTATAGAAAGTTCTAAATCTGACTCCAAGAAAGCAGCCAAACAAGATAAAATTAAAGAATAAATAGGGAATATCATGAAATCTCATTACTGTGGTGAAATTACTTCAAAAAACCTCAAAGAGGATGTGACCATTTGTGGCTGGATACATCGACGAAGAGATCATGGTGGAGTTATCTTTCTTGATGTAAGAGACATCAAAGGAATTTGCCAAGCTGTTGTAAATCCAGATCAAAAAGATTCTTTTAAATTAGCTGAGTCAATTAGAAATGAATTTGTTGTGCAGATTACTGGGAAAGTAAGAAAGAGATTGGAAGGTACTATTAATAAAACCATGCATACAGGTGAAATCGAAATAGAAGTAAATATTATCAATATTTTAAGTAAAGCAAATACTCCAGTTTTCCCAATTGATGAATACCAAGAGGTCAATGAAGATGTGAGACTTAAAAATAGAGTACTTGACTTAAGACGTCCAGAAATGAATGAAAGGATTATTACAAGATCAAAAATTACTTCCTTGATACGGAATTTTCTTGATGACAATGATTTTAATGAAATTGAAACTCCAATTTTAACCAAGGCAACACCTGAAGGTGCAAGAGATTACATACTTCCTAGCAGGGTTCAACCTGGAAGTTTTTATGCTTTACCTCAATCCCCACAACTTTTTAAACAACTACTTATGATCGGAGGTTTGAACAAATATTATCAAATAGCTCGATGTTTTAGAGATGAAGATCTAAGAGCAGATAGACAGCCTGAGTTTACTCAAATTGACATCGAGGCATCATTTCTTGATGAAGAAGAAATAATGAAAGTCAGTGAGGAGATGATTAAAAAAGTAATCAATAAATTTTGTGGCGACAAGCTTTCAAAATTTGCTGTGCTTGACTGGCAAGATGCCATGGATAGGTATGGTTGTGATAAACCAGATTTAAGAATACCTTTAGAGTTAATTGAAATATCAGATTTGGTAAAAGATGAAGAATTTAAAGTATTTTCAGACCCAGCCAAAAAGAAAAATTCTAGGGTAGTTGCTTTGAAAGTTCCAAAAGGAAACTCGATGTCCAGGGGTCAAATTGATGAATACACTAAATTTGTTTCAAAACTTGGTGCAAAAGGTCTGGCCTATATAAAAGTGAATGATGTAAATGATATCGAAAATGGTATTCAATCACCAATTCTAAAATTCTTAAATGTTGAGACAGTCACAAAAATTCTAAAAAAATTAGATATACAAACTGATGATTTAATTTTCTTTGGAGCTGGATCTGAATCAATTGTGAATTTATCAATGAGCAGTTTAATTAAAAAACTTGGAGAAGATTTAAGTTTGTATACTGAAAAATGGGCGCCTTGCTGGATTATTAATTTTCCGATGTTTGAAACTAATTCTGATGGAGACTTAACACCACTTCACCATCCTTTTACTTTGCCTAAATGCTCATCAAAGGAAATTAAAAATGATCCAGAGAATGCTACTGCTTATGCATATGATGTTGTACTCAACGGATATGAAATAGGAGGAGGGTCTCTAAGGATATATGATAAATCAATGCAAGAAACTATCTTTGAAATTTTAAAAATATCAAAAGAAGAGGCTGATAAGAAATTTGGATTTCTTTTGAAAGCACTCTCATCTGGTTGCCCACCACATGGAGGAATAGCCTTTGGCCTTGATAGGATAGTTATGCTTGTAACTAATACTAATAATATTAGAGACGTTATTGCTTTTCCAAAAACTCAAAGTGCTGCATGCTTGTTAACAGATGCACCGAGTACTGTAGAAAAGGCGCAACTTGATGAATTAAAAATAGAAAGCACTCATAAGGAAGATTAATCTATGGCTGGTCACTCAAAATGGGCTAATATTAAACACAGAAAAGCCAGACAAGATGCATCAAGAGGGAAAATATGGACTAAGGTAATTCGTGAGATTACTGTAGCGGCCAAAGATGGTCCTGATCCGGCTGACAATCCAAGACTTAGACTTGCTTTAGAAAAAGCAAACTCGGCAAATATGCCAAAAGACACCATCAAAAGAGCTATTGAAAAAGGCTCTGGAACAGGAGAAACAGGTGTGCTTGAAGAGATTACTTTTGAGGGTTATGGACCTGGTGGTGTAGCAATTTTAGTAGAAACCATGACAGATAACAGAAACAGAACTGTTTCTGATGTTAGGCATGCATTTTCAAAGTATGGTGGAAATTTAGGTACTGATGGATCAGTTTCATATCTATTTAAAAAGTTAGGCATTGTTCAAGTAGACAAAAATTTTACTGAAGAAGAATTAATGGAGATAGTGATTGATATAGGTGCTGATGATCTTTCTGAAGAAGGCGATTTTTTTGAAATTATTACAGATTCGAATAGTTTTAATGATGTTGTTGATGCAATAAAAGAAAAGAAAATTAAATACAGTAATGCTGAGCTTACTCTAAGAGCAGAAACTTTAGTAAAACTTGATAATGAAATGTCTGAAAAAGTTTTAAACATTATGGAATTTATGGATGATCTTGACGATGTTCAGGAAGTACATACAAATGCTGAATTTCCTGATGATTTTGAGGTGAAAAACTAATTTGTCTATTAATTCAAGAAATAAAGGTGCTGCATTTGAAAGACAAATCGCAAAAGCACTAATTGAAGATTTAAATCTAAAAAATCCTGTTAAAAGAATTCTTGAGCAAACGAGAACAAAAGAACTTCCAGATCTTATGCTTGGAACTTGGTGTATTGAATGTAAAGCATATGGAACTGGCGCAGAGCCTAGGCCTGATTGGTGGGATCAAGTACTAACCTCGTCAAATCAACACAATCTCAAGCCTGCTTTAGTTTATAAATTTAATAATAGACCTATCAAAGTCAGAATTCTTGCAAGTTCACTCAATAAAGATATTAAAAATGATCTTGTTACTGTTGATTTATTATGGCCAGATTTTATTCAAATAATTCTTGAATTATTTCAAGAGGATATAGAGTTACATGAGCAAACTTATCAAGTGTAAATCATTAAATTTTAAGATTTATGTTGAAGACACCGACTTTCAAGGTGTTGTATATCACGCTAATTATATAAAGTTTTTTGAAAGGGCTAGATCTGAATTTTTATCAGATAATAAAATTTCTCAAAGCGAGCTTAAAAAAAATGATCAGGCATTTGTTATTAAAAGTGTGAATATAAAATACATCGCTGCGGCAGAACTAGGCGACAATATTTATGTTGAATCAGAAGTTGAAAAGAAATCTAATGCAAGAATGATTTTTAATCAAAAGGTAATCAATTGTGACAACGAAAAAGAGTATGCGATTGGGGTGGTTGAGGTTTGTTTTATTAATTTGGTAACAAAAAAACCACAAAAATTTCCAGATGATTTATTATTAATTTTTGATTAGGATAGTTTATGGAAGAAATTTCAGTATTAAATTTATTTCTTGATGCTGGTTTAGTTGTAAAACTGGTAATGATTATATTATTTGTAGCTTCAATATTGTCTTGGATTGTAATTGTTGAAAGGTATAAATTTTTAAAAAATATAAAGTCTCAAAATGATGTTTTTCTTAAAAAATTCTGGTCAGGCTCAGATCTGGATGAGTTATTTAATGAAATACGTTCTAGCAAAAGCTTTGGAGCAATAAATTTATTCAAAAACTCTTATGATGAGTTTATAAATCTGACCACAAAAGAAGACTTAACTGAATTAGATTTAGAGAGTATTAATAGGTCTATGAGAGTCTCGATAGCTTCTGATGATGAAGAAATGAGCAAGCACTTATCTTTTTTAGCAAATGTGGGATCAGTAAGTCCATATATAGGATTGCTTGGGACTGTATGGGGAATCATGACTTCATTTCAAGGATTGTCTGATGCAACTCAAGCTACAATTAATGCAGTTGCGCCAGGCATATCTGAGGCCTTAGTTGCAACAGGAATGGGATTATTTGCCGCAATTCCAGCTGTTGTAGCTTTTAATAAATTTACATCTGAATCAGAATCAATTAGTCAAAATACTCTAATTTTTGCAGAGGAGCTTGCTAGCATATTTTATAAGAAGTCTATCAAGAAATGATTTATAGGCTTGCAAAAAAGAAGAACTTAAAAGCTGAAATTAACGTCGTTCCATATATAGACGTCATGTTAGTTCTTTTAATTATATTTATGATTTTATCGCCCCTACTAATTCAGGGCATTGAAGTTAACTTACCAAAAACTGATACAACAAAGATGAGTGTGCAAAGCGAGCCTCTTGTAGTTTCAATAAATTCTAATGGTGAATATTTCATAAATATTGGTGATGAGTCGCTTCCAATAAATTTAGAAGAATTGAAAAGAAAATCTAAGGTGATTTTTGATGCTAATCCAGAAATAGAAGTTGTTTTTCAAAGCGACAAAGATGCTTCTTTTGACTATGTTGCCAAGGCAATGGCATCTGTCCAAAGTGTAGGAATTTCAAAAATAGGAATTGTAACGACCGGATATGCAGACTAGTCTAAAATATCTTGAAGCTTCATTTATATCATTTTTAATCCATGCAGCATTTATTTTGTATTTACTAGGTTTTTTCTATTTTGAAAATTCGAAAAGGTCAGTTATAAGCAAACCTATCAATGTAAATCTAATTTTTGAGAGTCCAAATATTGAATCAAATATTAAGAAATCTAATGTCAACAAGATAGTCGAGAGTCCTGTTGAGTCACTCAACGATAATCTGGAAATTAAAAAGAATACAATTTCATTTGATGAGTTAGTAGTTTCATCTGATATTCAAAATCTTATAAATGAAGATAATACGATCCTTGAACAATCTGATCAAAATAAAATTGATTTATTTAGCTCGATGATAATTTCAAATATACAGTCTGCTTGGAGAAAACCAATAAACATTCAAGACAACTTAGTTTGTGAAATGCTATTAACAGTTAATAAGAATGGAAGAATAATAAAGACTAATTTAATAAAAAGTAGTGGAAACATTAGATTCGATAATTCTGCATTAAAAGCTGTTGAAAGAGTTGAAACGTTTATTTTTTTTGGTGACATTCCTCAAAGCTTATATCAAACTAATTTCAGGACTATTCAAATAAGATTTAATCCAGCATGAGAAAACTATTTTTAATTTTTTTATTTTTTAATCAACTTTATGCTGAACTGATCTTGGAAATAACGCAGGGTACAGATGACCCTTATCGTGTTGCGATTTTACCTTTCAGTGGAGATACTGAAATGTCTGAGGAGCTTGAAAGTATTATTAAGAACAATTTAAACCGTTCAGGCGAATTTGAAACCTTTGGTGAAGAAGAATTATTATCCTCACCTTCATCTGAAGAAGAAATTGTTTTCAATGACTTTAAAATATTGAATATAGATTATTTAGTGATGGGATCTATCGCCGGAGGTGATGTAATTTATAATGTTTTTGATATATCAAAATCTTCAAAAATTAGGACCTCAACGGTTTTTGGAATTCCAAATAAAAACAGACAGCTTGCACACTACATTAGTGACGGAATTTATGAGGAAATTACTGGCTTAAAGGGAATATCATCTACCAGAATATTATATGTAACTGAGAACGAAAAATTTAACTTAGTCGTTGCAGATGCTGATGGTAAAAATGAACAGATTTTACTTGAAAGTAATGAACCAATTATTTCACCTGTATGGTCACCAGATTCAAAAAGAGTAGCTTATGTTTCATTTGAGACAGGTATGGCAAAAGTATTTATACAAAATATTGGAACTGGTGAAAGAGAGGTGGTTATTGAAAATTCAAGCCAAATAAGCTCACCAGCTTGGTCTCCGGACGGAAAATTTTTATCACTTACACTGTATCAAGATGGTAATGCTGAAATATATATTTTAAATTTACGCAATAAAAACCTAACTAGATTAACAAATCATTATTCAATTGACACAGAATCCTCATGGTCGCCGAGAGGTTCTAAAATTATGTTTACATCTGGTAGGTCTGGTTCACCTCAGCTTTATGAAATAGATTTAAGAAGGTTCAATTCAAAGCCTAAGAGAATTACTTTTGAAGGTAATTACAATGCTAAAGGTTCATACATGCCAGACAATCAAGGAATTGTTTTTGTTCATCGATCAGAATCAGAATTTAAAATAGCTATGAAGTATTTTGATGAAAACTTTATCAGGCCTTTAACTGTCTCTCAAATGGATGAATCGCCTAGCATTTCACCTAATGGAAATGTTATAGTTTATGCTATAAAAGATGGCAACAAAGGTCTTTTAGCTGGAGTTACTTTGAGTGGTGCTAAATTTAAATTACCCGCTTCAAATGGAGCTGTAAGAGAGCCTGCGTGGTCCGGATATTTAAGATAACATAATGGAGTATTTATGCGTTTTTTAAGATCTAATTTTAGTTTTTTAGTAGCAATCTTATTTCTAGCATCATGTTCTAGCATGAATGTGACTGAAGAAACAGTTAATGCAAACAATGTAAAAACAGTAAAAGCATCGCAAATGATGGACGAAAACATTACCTACGATAGTCAAGCTGTTTTTGCAAATGCAACGATTTACTTTGATTTTGATAAGACAAATCTTACTTCAAAATCACTTCAGACTCTCAAAAGTGTTGCAGAAGCCTTGAATGAAAATTCACAGCTTAGAGTGACACTTGCTGGACATGCTGATGAGAGAGGCACAAGAGAGTATAACTTAGCACTTGGTCAAAGAAGAGCTGAAGCAGTAAGTCAGTACCTTATTCTTAATGGCGTTAGCAAAAATAGATTAGTAGTTAAAAGTTTTGGTGAAGAAAAGCCAATTGCCTTTGGACAAGACGAAGAAAGTTACTCAAAAAATAGAAGAGTTGAAATTAATTAATTACTGATGTTTTCAAGAGGATTGATGCTTTACAAAGTAACTCTATTTCTCCTCATATTTAGTTCAATAGCTTCAAAAGCTGAAGATAATCAAGATCTTAAAAATGATATTTTGTTTCTTAAAATTCAGGAACTAGAGGCAGAAATAGCAGAACTAAGAAATAAAGTCGAGTCTCAAAACTTTTTAATTGAAAAATTGATAAGTGAATCTCTAGGAAATTCAGAATCTGATTCTGATGATAATATTGAAAACTTAGCTTTAAATGCAGACATAAGATTTAAGGGAATTGAAGATCCAAAAAGCAAAGACCAAGTTTACAATGTAGCTATTGAAGCTCTCGAAATTCAGGATTTTGAAAAAGCTTTTAATTTATTTAGTTATTTTGTGGACAGTTTTGATGACAATGAAAAAACTCCACTTGCATACTTTTGGCTTGGAGAGATATCACTAATTAAAAACAATCTTGAAGAGTCAGAAAATTATTTTATGGAATTAATTATTACTTATCCTGATCATTACAGAATACCATTAGCTCATAAGAAAATAGGAGATCTGTATTTAAAAAATAATGATACAAATGCAGCAAAAGATAAGTATAATTTTGTCGTAAGAGAGTATCCAAATAATACAGCATCGTCCTTAGCCTTGCAGTTATTGAAAAATATGGAATAATCTCCATCTTCTATTATGTATCTATGTGGGTCGCTAGCTCAGCTGGTAGAGCAGTTGGCTTTTAACCAATTGGTCACAGGTTCGAATCCTGTGCGACCCACCATTTTATAAGGCATAATATTTGAAATGTTTTTTTCCTCAGCAAGAGATTCAATTAATGAAATAAAAGAATCATTCTCAAAAGAATCACTTTTAGGCTCATTTCTTTTTTTTCTAGTTTTATCATCATGGTATGTTTTGAGGCCTGTCAGAAATGAGATGGCAGTAGCGAATGTAGACGATTTGCCATACTTACTTGCTGCTGGCGCAGTTGCAATGTTGCTTATTAATCCTATTTATTCCTGGGTTGTATCCAAGACAAACTTAAGGAAAATCGTAATTTACTGCTATTCGTTTTTAATTGTAAATTTATTAATTTTTTTATCTACTTGGAAGTTTTTAGGTATTGGTGATTCAGTCTGGGTTGGGAGAATATTTTATGTTTGGTGTAATGTTTATTCATTTTTTGTAGTTTCAATTTTTTGGGTTGTAATTATAAATATATTCAGAAATTCAAAAACAAGATCTTTTTATGGCGTAATTATGGCTGGAGGTTCTCTTGGCGCAATATTTGGCTCAGAAATATCAAAAAGATTTTCAAATTCTTTTGATGAATATGGCTTAGAGTTTTTTACATTATCTGCAGCAATTTTATTGTTTTTTGCGATGTTATTAGCAATGAATATTACTAGATCAAAAATGAATGAAAAGATTCTTGATAAAAATAGTGTGGGTGGAGGCAGCCTAGACTCGATAAAGAACTCAATTCAATCTGAGGAAATTAGAAATATTGCTGCGTATGTTTGGATGTGGACTTGTTTGATGACAATTCAGTGGATAACTGCTATTAATATAATAGAAGAGTGGTCTTCAGATTCACAACAAAGAATTTCATTCTTTGCAACAATTGAACAAATAGTTTCTCCCTTAACATTATTAATTCAATTATTTTTAACCAACATTATTATTAGAAAAGTTGGTATAAAAAATATTATGATTCTTTATGGTTTTCTATTCTTGATAGCATATTTACTTTATGGATTTTTTCCATCTATAGTTGCGGTTGCAATAGTTACAGTTTTTTTAAGGGTATTTGAGTATGGATTTAACAAGCCAACTAGAGAAAT
Organism: SAR86 cluster bacterium SAR86A; assembly: GCA_000252525.1. GTDB lineage: Bacteria > Pseudomonadota > Gammaproteobacteria > Magnimaribacterales > D2472 > SAR86A. The sequence goes on from JH611156.1 coordinate 182,458, forward strand.
AATTTATAGTACTCTTAAACAGAATGATAGATATAAGTCATCTGTATTAATTGACACGTTTGTATCAAGATTTGGAGATCTAACTGGAAGTGCGTTAATAAAACTTGCAGGATTTACAACTATTACATTTAATTCGCTGCCTTTGATGGCATTACCAATTGCTGGATATTTATCTTTTTTAGGAATGAGGATATCTAAAGAAAATAAGATTAGAGACCTCTAGAATTTTGTAAGGATTTTTTTATTTCAATAATTTTTGTCATGATACGATCAGAAACTTGAAAATTATTTTGAGTTAATTGAAGAGCAAATTCTAACTGATTTAATGCTTTTTCATCTTGTCCAAGCAGCAAAAAGTATTCCGCTCTACTTTGATGATAGCCAACGATATTTTGACTAGTTTTTTGGGTTTCCGACAACATAAACCACAGTTCAGGACTATCATTTTTTCTAAGCAATTGATCACGAATAATTTCTTCAGACTCAAAATATTGACCCATATTCAATAGTATTTGAGATTTTGAAATAGATAATGGATAGTTTTTAGGAGAAATTTCTAAAAACTTGTTTGCCAAATCTAAAGCATCATTGAATTTGTTAAAGTAAGATAAGAATTCTACTTTCGTTGTATTGAGAACCAGATTCTTTGGATATTTTTCTAGTAACTTATCAAGACTGGCTAAACCTTCATTAAAATTATTATTTTTTTTGTAGGCGAGGGCTAAACCATAGAGATTTGCATCACTAGGATTTTCTGCATACTTAGATTCAAATAATCTTAATGCATTTGCTGGAATGTTTTCATAATATATTTCTAACCTAGCTTTCATTAAAGAAAATTCTAGAGAATCTTGCTTTGTTCCTTCCTCAGATATATTTTCAGCAGCATTAAATGCATCACTAATTCTTGAAGATGAAAGAGGGTGTGTTAACAAGAATTCTGGTGGAAGATCGCCAGATAATCTTCTCAAGTCATTCATGTTTTCAAACATCTCGCCCATTGAGTTAGGGTTATAACCGGCATTAACTAAATTTATAAAACCAACTCTATCAGCTTCTTTTTCAAATAATCTACTGTATCTAAGATTTTGTTGTTGCATTATGGCTGGCCCAACTGCGATTGCATTCGGATTATTGCTTATCAATGCTATTGCAATAGAAGATACCATTACTAATGCAGACGAAAGATTACTGTCCTTTGACTTTAGAACATTTCTTGCAAAATGCCTCTGGCTTAAGTGAGCCAATTCATGAGCTAAAACTGATGAAAATTGTCCTTCATTATCAGCATGTAAAAAAAGCCCGCCATTTACTCCAATAATTCCACCAGGTGCTGCAAAAGCATTAAGTGAACTATCGTCAATTAGTAAAATATTAAATGACCTGTTTGCAACTTGACTATATTCTGAAAGTCGATAAATGAGATGTTCTGTGTAGTCAAAAAGAAGTGGATCAGATATTAAAGGAGCTTGAGAATAAACTTGTTTAAGGAACTGTTGCCCTATAGCTCTTTCCTGAGATACTGAGACTGCTCCTGAGACCCTGTCTCCTAGTTCAGGTAGATCTAACTCTTGTGCGTAAGAATATGCTGACGACAAAAAAACGCTCAAGAAAATATAAAAATTTAAAAATTTTGAATTCATTTAAAATATGATATCTTTGATTTTATATCATTTTCATAAAAGTCATTACTCTAATATGCTATTTTTCAGCCAATCTTATATATAATAAACCCATGTTTGAACATATAAATAATGTATTTAAAAAGATATTCAATAATGAAGAAACAATTATTTTTTCTTTGATTATTGTTCTCTCACTGGTTGTACTTAATTTTTTTGCAGCAGTTTTAACCCCATTCATTATAAGTATAGTTGTAGCATATCTTTTGGTAGGCCTTCAAAAAAAAATAGAGACTTATAATATTTCTGAGTCTATAGCCTTAATGCTTTCATTTAGCATATTTATTATTTTTGGTGCGGCAATGTTTATATGGCTAATACCATTGATATATGTTCAATTGCAATCATTCGTATTGGATTTACCAAGACTTTTTAATGAATTTTTAAATTTTGTTTCTAATATGCCAACTGCTTTTCCTGAATTAGTTACGTCTGATCAAATATCTGTTTTTTTTCAAGCAGTATCATCAGAACTTTCTTCCATCACCCAAAATATTGTGAAATCCTCAATATCTGGAATCCAAAGTACTATTACTGTATTGCTATATGTTATTTTGTTTCCAATTCTTGTTTTCTTTTTCTTATTCGATAGAAAAAATATTATAGAGGGCATTACAAATATTATTCCGGGTAAAAGAGAAATGTTTTCAAACGTATGGAAAGAAATGGATGTTCAATTAAGCAACTACGTAAGAGGAAAAGTTCTTGAGATCCTAATAGTTGGTTTTGCAGCTGCAATATTATTTTCGTTTTTTGGATTGAAATATACTGCATTATTGTCAGTGCTAGTTGGCTTATCAGTGTTAATTCCTTATGTTGGTGCTTTTACAGTAACAATTCCAATAATCATCATTGGCTTATTACAATTTGGTCTTGGCTCACAATTTTATTTATTAGTTGGGTTGTATCTTTTATTGCAATTTCTTGATGGAAATCTCTTGGTACCGATTATCTTTTCTGAGGCAGTTAAACTTCATCCAATTATTATTATTCTTGCTGTTTTCATTTTTGGAAGTATGTTTGGTTTTTGGGGTGTTTTCTTTTCAATACCATTGGCAACATTTATAAAAGCTGTATGGAATTCTTGGCCTGGATCCTCTTTAAATGAAACATAAAGTCTTAGTACTATGTTTTTTATTATCTCAAGTATCTTTTCTAATGAGTTCTGAAAATTATGGTATTGCAGTTCACGGTGGAGCTGGAGTAATGAAAAATCTCTCTGAAAATCAGAAACAAAAGATTGAAGAACAAATCATAAAGACCTTAACAGAAGCCTTCAAGATAATTGAACAAGGTGGGACAAGCATGGATGCAGTAGAGTTTGCTGTTTCAGAATTTGAGGATTCTCCTTTATTTAACGCTGGCAGAGGTTCAGTCTATAATTCAGAAGAAGTCCAGGAAATGGATGCATCTATAATGAGCGGCCAAAATAGATCTGCAGGAGCGGTCGCTTCGGTAAGAACTATCAAAAATCCAATCAAAGTAGCAAGAAAAGTTGCAGATCTTACAGAACACGTAATGTTAATTGGTGAAGGGGCTGAAAAATTTGCTGAACAGATTGGAGAGGAGATTGTTAGTAAAGATTATTTTTACTCTGAAAAGAATCTTAAGAGATTGAGAAAAGCTAAAAACAAATCTACAAATTTAAATTTAATCCAGGACAAGATAGGAACAGTTGGAGCTGTAGCAATTGATAAATATGGAAATATTGCTGCTGCGACATCAACGGGTGGAATGACTAACAAAATGCCTGGAAGAGTAGGTGATTCTCCTATCATAGGATCTGGAACGTGGGCACAAAATAATGTTTGTGGAGTTTCATCAACCGGACATGGCGAATTCTTTATAAAATATCAGGTAGCTAAAGAAGTTTGTACAAGAATTGAATATTTGAACAAATCCATAGTTGAAGCATCTCAAGAGATTATTGATGAATTAGAGCAAATTGAGGCATATGGCGGCATAATTGCGATCGATTATGATGCAAATATAGCTATGCCATTTAATACTGATGGAATGATAAGAGGAGGTATTACAAATAAAAGAAAAATTTTTGTTGAAATTTATTAAAGGTTTTTTACTTCATTTAATACTTCATCGACATGACCTTTAACTTTAACCGATCTCCATTCTCTTTTAACTTTACCAGCCTTATCTATCAAAAATGTTGATCTATCGACACCCAAGTATTGTTTCCCATACATTGATTTCATTTTCATTACATCAAAAGCATTACACATTTTTTCATCTGGATCTGATAATAATTCAAAAGGAAAAGACTGTTTCGATTTAAAGTTTTCGTGTGATTTAACGCTATCCCTTGATACACCAAGAATTTCAGTGTCATATTTTTTAAATTCTTTGTAGTTATCTCTGAAATCCTGACCCTCTGTTGTACATCCAGGGGTGCTATCTTTTGGATAAAAATAGATAACAAGATTTTTGTTTGAAAAATCTTTATTTGAGAAAGTTTTATTATTGGTGCATTCTCCTTGAAACGCTGGACATTTTTTGCCTTCTAGATTACTCATGTTTTTTATTCCTTATGACAGTTATTTTTATAATAGTGTATAGTCTTATTTTACTTAATTATAAAACGATGCAAGAGTTGAATGGAAGTTTTGTAGCATTAGTTTCTCCCATGAAAAGTAATGGAGATATAGACCATAGCGCATTAAAAAAACTTATTGATTGGCATATTGAAGAAGGGACTGATGGCATTGTTTCAGTTGGAACTACAGGTGAATCAGCAACAGTAAATTTTAATGAACATATCGAACTAATCAAATATACAGTTGATTATGTTAACAACAGAGTTCCTGTCATTGCGGGAACTGGAGCAAACTCTACTTCTGAAGCTCTTGATTTAACAATTGAATCTGAAAAAAATGGAGCAGATTATGCTCTTCTAGTAACTCCTTATTACAATAAGCCAACTCAGGCTGGTTTGATAAAACACTACACAAAGATCGCTGATTCTTGCAACATACCACAAATTTTATATAACGTTCCCTCCAGAACTTCATGTGATTTACTTCCAGAAACAGTAAAGCATCTATCCAATCATAAGAATATTGTTGGAATTAAAGAAGCTGTGAATGACAAACAAAGAATAAATGATTTAATAAACATTTCTAAAGATAACGATAACTTTAAAATTTTATCGGGCGATGATCCGACTTTCTGCGAATTTCTTCAATTAGGTGGTGATGGTGTGATTTCAGTAGCAGCAAATGTAATACCCAATGATATTTCAAAAATCTGTAAAGCAGTTCGTAATAATAATAATGAAGAAGCAACAGAAATAAATAAAAAATATTTTAATCTATATGAACTGCTATTTATTGAGTCAAATCCAATTCCTGTAAAATGGATGTTATATAAAATGGGCCTCATAGACAATATTCTAAGGCTACCATTAATTGAATTAGATACTAAGTATCATGAAATTATTTCAGCTGAGATGATAAAATTACAGTTAATATGATTAAATATTTTTTAATTTTAGTGACAATGATCTTGATAAGTTCATGTTCATTGTTTGGTGGTTCAGAAGGTTATTTTCCTGATAAGAAATATGATTTTTTAGATGAAGAAATTGAAGAGGATATTTCTCTACCAGGTTCTTTATCAAATCCAGATACTGAAAATCATTATCCAGTATCAGATCTTGAGATTATTGATGATCAGCTTGAGGTCCCCAAACCAAGACAAATTTTTGCATCATCTGGGAATAGCTCGGTTCAGCTTCGACGATTAGGTGAGTTAATGTGGATTTACATAGAAACTCTTCCATCTACCTCTTGGCCAATATCAAAAAATTACTGGGATACTTCTATATATGAAGTTACAAAAGCTGATCCAAACACTGGTGAGATTGATATTGATTATGACCAAAATACAAAACTTCAAATGCGAGTTGAACACGGCATTAAAGAAGCATCAACTGAGATTTTTCTATACCAAATAAACAAAAGTGATGGAACAATCATTAGTAATCCAGATTTTCTTCAAAATCAAATGTCACAAATTGTTGAGTACTTTGCAGAATCAATAAGTAATTTTTCTGGTACTTCACTTGCAGCGCAAAATTTAAATGAAATGAAAAAAGCAAACATTTTTACAGAGGATGGAAAAACAGTAATTGCATTAGATTTGAATTTTGATAGAGCATGGTCATCAGTTAGCAAGGCTTTGGTTGATGCAAATATTGTTACAAATGACAGAGATAGAACCAATGGAATATTTTTTGTTAGCTATGCTCAGGAAGAAGAAGGAGGATTTTTTGGTCTTTTTGGAAGAAGAAACGAACAAGTAAATCCTGAAGAAATTGTTATTGGTGAAGAATCAGATTTTGAAATTATAATAACTGAAGAAAATGATAAAACGTTTGTTCGAGCCGTATCAAAAGATGGTAATATTGAAGAATCTGAACAACTTTTATCGAAAATAAACGAATCTTTAAGCTAATGAATAAAATTCAAGAAATAACAAAAGGCAAAGCTAAGTCAATGTTTACTACTGAAAATGATGATCATTTAATAATGCATTTCAGTGATGATACCTCTGCTTTTGATGGGAAAAAGAAAGAGGCACTTCTCGGTAAAGGCGCTGTTAACAATCAATTTAATGCTTTCATTATGGATCATCTTAAAGAAAATGGTGTAGATACACACCTTATTGAGATGATAGATAATACTGATTCACTTGTATATAAATTAGAAATGTTCCCAATTGAATGTGTTATAAGAAATAGAGCATCTGGATCAATTTGTAAGCGCTTAGGCACAGAGGACGGCTTAGTTTTTGAGAGTCCATTATTTGAGTTTTTTCTCAAAGATGATGATCTTGGTGACCCGCTCATTAATGATGAACACATCATTTCTTTTGGATGGGCAAATTTAAGTCAAATAGAAGAAATGAAAAAACAAACATACAAGGTCAATGAAATTTTATCTAAGTTATTTCTTGATTCAGGATTAATCTTAGTTGATTTCAAAGTTGAATTTGGAGTGTACAAAGATAAAATTTTGTTAGCCGACGAATTTACACCTGATGGTTGTAGGTTGTGGGATTCAAAAACAATGAAAAAGATGGACAAAGATCGTTTTAGGCAAGGCCTCGGCGATGTTGTTGAATCATATCATCAAGTAGCTGATAGATTGGGCATGAATATAGAAACTTGACTAAAATAGTCGGGTATTTATAATGCATGCGTGAGATTAACTACTAAAAGCAAATATGCAGTTAGCGCACTTACTGAGTTAAGCTTTTTACAATCTTCTGGTCCGGTTTCTTTGAGCGATATATCAAATAATCAAAATATAGAGCTTAATTATCTAGAGCAGATCTTTCGTAAGCTTAGAATTGCAGGCATCGTTAAAAGCATTAGAGGCAGAAATGGAGGCTATTTGTATGCAAAAGACCCTGCAAATATTTCTGTCAAAGAAGTTATGAATGCTGTAGATGAAGTTCTTGATGCAACAAAATGTAATGGGACGTCAAATTGTCATAATGGAAAAAAATGTAGTACACATGACCTATGGCATGAATTAAACAATATAGTTGAAGATTATTTAGAAAAAATAACCATAAATAGCCTTGTAGAAACATATGATAGCCCATATATTAAGTTTAAAGAGATAAATTAGATGAGCACACAATCAACAATTTATTTGGACTACGCATCAACAACACCTGTTGATCCAAGAGTAGCGTCAAAAATGATGGAATTCCTTACTCCAGAAGGTGAGTTTGGAAATCCTGCATCTAGATCACATAGATTTGGATGGAAGGCTGATGAAGCTGTAGAGCAAGCAAGATCTCACGTTGCAAATCTTGTGAATTGTGATCCAAGAGAAATAGTTTGGACATCTGGAGCCACCGAAGCAGACAATTTAGCAATAAAAGGTGTTGCAAGGTTTTATAAGAGTAAAGGCAATCATATAATCACTTCAAAAATAGAACATAAAGCAGTCTTAGATCCTTGTAGACAACTTGAAAGGGAAGGATTCGAAGTCACTTATTTAGATCCAGATGATGGAGGAGTTATCAGTCCTGAAGCAGTCAAGTCTGCTATGAAAGACTCGACAATCTTGGTTTCTATTATGCACATTAATAATGAATTAGGCACTTTGAATAACCTTACAGAAATTGGAGAGATTGTAAGAGAAAAGGGTGCTTTTTTTCATGTAGATGCTGCACAAAGTACAGGAAAAACAGAAATTGATCTCACTAAGATGCCAGTCGATCTAATGTCGTTTTCTGCTCATAAAACTTACGGCCCTAAAGGAATTGGCGCATTATATGTTAGAAGAAAACCAAGAGTGAGACTTGAAGCTTTAATTCATGGAGGTGGCCATGAGAGAGGAATGAGATCAGGTACTTTAGCAACGCATCAAATAGTTGGAATGGGCGAGGCTTTTAGAATAGCAAAAATAGAAATGGAAAAAGATCTCGCAAAAGTAAATGCTTTTCATAAAAGATTTCTCGAGAAAGTTGAAGAAATTGATCACATATACATAAATGGTGACCTAAATAATAAAGTTCCAAATATTCTTAACGTAAGCTTTAATTTCGTTGAGGGTGAGTCTTTGATCATGGGATTGAAAGATATTGCAGTTTCATCAGGTTCAGCATGTACTTCAGCTAGTCTTGAGCCTTCATACGTTCTTAGAGCTCTTGGAAGAAAAGATGAACTCGCACATAGTTCAATTAGGTTTTCTTTTGGAAGATTTACAAGTGATGAAGACGTAGATAATACTTTAAAGATTTTAGGAAATGTAGTTCATCGATTAAGGGAGCTTTCGCCACTTTGGGAGATGCACTTAGACGGTATTGATTTAGATACTGTAGAATGGAATACACATTAGGAGTTAGAAATGGCTTACAGTAAAAAAGTTGTTGAAAAGTTTGAAAATACGCTTAATAACCCTGAGGCATTCAAGGTTGGAAGATTTGATCCGAAAGAAACTAATGTTGGTACAGGAATGGTTGGTGCGCCAGCTTGTGGCGATGTAATGAAACTTCAGATTAAGTGTGAGCCAAAGGGCAATACTCATATTATCAAGGATGTTAAATTTAAAACTTATGGTTGTGGATCAGCGATTGCATCTGCGAGTGAACTAGTCGATATGCTAATTGGTAAAACACTAGAGGAAGCTAAAGCCATCAAAAATGTTGAAATTGTTGAAGCTCTTGAACTTCCGCCAATAAAGATCCATTGCTCTGTTTTAGCAGAAGATTCAATAAGACAAGCTATAGAAGACTACGAGTCAAAACAGTAAAAAAATGAGTACATTTACTCCCTCAGAACTAAATTTCTCTGATAGTGCTATAAATCATTTTAGTGAAATGATCAGTTCACGCGGAAAGGGAGTTGGTGTAAAAATCGGTGTGAAAAAAGCTGGATGTTCTGGATATGAGTATTTTTTTGACTTTGTAGACAACGATTTAGATGATCACATATGTTTTAAAAAGAAAGAATTTAACATTTATGTTGACAACATAAGTATAGATTTCTTGAAGGGAAGTCTTGTTGACTATGTAGATGATGGCCTTAATAAAGGTATCAAGTTTGTTAATCCAAATGCAAAAGCTGTATGCGGATGTGGCGAAAGCTTTACGATCTAACAAAATGGCAAAAATAAAAATATGGCCTCATGAGGAAATTTGTCCTAATGGTGCTGAGATAGAATCTCTACCAGATGAAACAATTTGTGAGGCAGCACTCAGAAATAATATTAAGATCGAACATGCTTGTGAGATGTCATGTGCTTGTACTACTTGCCACTGTATTATTAGAAAAGGTTTTGATTCTCTCGATGAGGCCAGTGATATGGAAGAAGACCTTCTTGATAAAGCATGGGGTTTAGAACAAACTTCAAGACTTAGTTGTCAAACCATACCTCCAGACAATGAAGAAATTGAAATAGAGTTACCAAAATATAATATAAATATGGTGTCAGAGGATCATTAATGCAAAAACTGGATTGGCTAGATGTTTTAGATATTGCTATCGAACTGAACGAATTATATCCAGAGATAGATCCTCAATGGATTAGCTTCCCAGACTTACATAAGAAAATATGTGATCTTGAAAACTTTTGTGGTGATCCAGCAAAATCAAATGAAAAAATTCTTGAGGCAATTCAATCGAACTGGATTGAAGAATATCAATAAGATTAATATATAATAGCTGCAATTTTACGAGGTACATACATGGCTATTGAAAAAACTTTATCAATAATCAAACCAGACGCTGTGGGAAAAAATCTCATTGGCAAGATTATTTCAAGATTTGAAGATAATGGACTTTGTGTAGTTGCTGCAAAGTTAATTCATTTATCAGATGATATGGCATCTGGATTTTATGCTGAACATGAAGGAAAACCTTTTTTTGATGATTTAAAGAAATTTATGACATCTGGACCGGTTTTTGTTCAGGTTCTTGAAGGAGAAAATGCAGTTCAAAAGAATCGTGAATTAATGGGAAGTACTAATCCTCAAGAGGCTGAATCTGGAACAATAAGAGCTGATTTTGCTAATAGTATTGATGCTAATGCTGTTCATGGTTCTGATTCTATCTCAAGTGCAAAAAGGGAGATCGAATATTTTTTCAATACTGAAGAGATATTGATTAAGTAGTTTGCAAAATAAAAAAAATCTCCTTGGCTATTCACTCGAATCCTTAAAAGATTTCTTTACAGATATTGGGGAGCAATCATATAGAGCTAAGCAAGTTTTAAAATGGATTCATCAGAAAGGTGTACTTGATTTCTCTGAGATGACAGATTTAAATAAAGATCTCAGAAATAAGCTTAATAACCATGCTTTCATTAAGCCACCTCAGATTGAAGAAGAGTTTATTTCGAATGAAGGTACAAAAAAATATCTTTTAAAATTAGATTCAGGATCAATGATAGAAATGGTCATTATTCCAGAGGGTAAAAGAAGAACTTTATGTATTTCATCACAAGCAGGATGTGCATTAGCATGTACATTTTGTGCAACCGGTGCACAAGGATTTGATCAGAACCTAAATAGTAGTGAGATTATTGGCCAGTTATGGCTAGCAAATTTTAATAAGAAAAATAATAAACTTATTACTAATGTTGTTTTTATGGGCATGGGAGAACCTTTACTAAATTTTGATGCAGTCATAGAGTCAGCAAAAATTATGAAAGATCAGCTTGGATATGGTTTATCTAGAAAAAGAATTACGATTAGTACGGCTGGAATTGTTCCAAACATCAAAAAGCTGAATAATTATGTTGATGTTTCTTTAGCAATTTCCTTGCATGCATCAAATGATGTTTTAAGAGATGAAATTGTTCCAATCAACAAGAAATATCCCATAGAAAAGCTTTTAAATGCATGCCAAGATTATCTTGGTAAAGAAAATAAGAGAAAACACGTCACAATTGAATATATCTTAATAAAAAATGTAAATGACTCACTTGAGGATGCAAAAGGCCTTGTAAAACTCTTATCGAAACTGCCTTGTAAGATAAATCTAATTCCTTTCAATAGCTTTAATGGTTCTAATTATGAAAGACCATGCAATAAAACGATTAACGATTTTAAATCTTTTCTTATAAATAAAGGTTTTATTGCAACCCTCAGAACTACAAGAGGTGATGGTGTGGATGCTGCATGTGGCCAACTTGTCGGAAATTTGACAAAATCAATTAAAGGAAAGAAGCTGATTTCCCATAAAACAATATAATGAAGGGCTATTTAAAATCTGCAAGTTCGGTTAAAACTGGTAAAAAATTTTACGAATCAAGACTTGCAAAAAATTATTCCATTGATGATGTAGCTGAAATTTTATATATAAATAAAGATTATGTTAGAGCTATTGAATCTGGCAACTTTTCAATATTTCCATCAAAGATATTCGCAAAAGCATACTTTGATAAATACAGAAAGTTTTTAGGTATTAATTGTCAACTTCCAGATGTCTTTGATGACATAGAGTCAAAAGAGCTAAAGAATTTAAAGAAGGAAGTTAGGTTGCCTTATGATTGGAATAAAAAAATAAAAAAATTCTCAGCTATCATAGCCTCATTATTTTTGCTCGCTTTATTGTTTTACTTTATACCTAATTCAGTTAGCATCTCTGAACAAGATACAACAATCCAAGAAATTAATCCTGAGCGATTAAAACCCCTAGAAGAAAGTGTATTTAATAATAATATTATTCAAAATAATTCATTTAAAAAAGACAATGAAAATGAAATATTTTTATCATTTACAAGTAGTAGCTGGATTGAAATTTATGTTAATAATGAATTAATTGAAGCTCAGCAATTTAAGGCGGGCGATACATACTCACGCAAAGTACAAATTCCTTTTAAAATTGTTGTAGGTAATGCTGATTCTTTAAAAGGGACATATAATGGAGAAATGATAGATTTTTCAACAGATAATGATTCATTGTATGGGGTGAAAACAGTACTTTTTGATGATGAATAATTGGATTAAAAGAAAAAAGACTAAGACCATAATGGTTGGAAGTGTTCCTGTTGGCGGTGATAATCCAATCAGTATTCAATCTATGACAAATACTGATACATGTGATGTCGTTTCAACTGTAAAACAAATTAAAGATTTAGAATTAGCCGGAGCAGATATTGTTAGAGTTTCTGTGCCAGGTTATGAAGAAGCAAAAGCTTTTAAAGAGATTAAAAAAGCAGTAAATGTTCCATTAGTTGCAGATATTCATTTTGATTACAAAATTGCCCTAGAGGTAGCAGATACTGCCGATTGTTTGAGAATAAATCCAGGAAATATTGGTAAAGAGGATAGAGTAAAAGAAGTCATAAATGCGGCGACAGATAACAATGTTCCAATTAGAGTGGGTGTTAACGCAGGGTCTTTAGAAAAAGATCTTCAGAAAAAGTATGGCGAACCTAATGCAGATGCTCTTGTGGAATCTGCGCTGAGACATGTTGAAATTTTAGATAGATTTAATTTTGAGAATTATAAAATGAGTCTAAAAGCATCCAATATTGAAATGACAGTTGATGCATACAGAAAAGTATCGGATTTGATTAAACAACCTCTTCATCTAGGGATCACTGAGGCAGGTAGTTTTAGAGCAGGTACTGTAAAATCATCTATTGGTGTTGGGATGCTTTTATCAGAGGGAATTGGAGATACAATTAGAATTTCATTAGCTTCTGATCCTGTAGATGAGATAAAAGTTGGCTGGGATATCTTAAAAAGTTTAAATATTAGAAGCAGAGGCGTAAAAATTATTGCTTGTCCAAGCTGCTCGAGACAAAATTTTAATGTTATCAAGGTGGTTAACGAATTAGAGCAGCGCCTTGAAGATATTTCAGAAGACATAGAAGTGGCTATTATTGGTTGTTATGTAAATGGACCAGGCGAAAGTAAAGCTGCAAACATAGGATTGACTGGAGCAAGTCCAAAAAATTTGCTTTATGTAGATGGAGCTCCAAATAAAAAAATATCAAATGATAACTTAGTTAATGAGCTTGAAGATCAAGTAAGGAAAAAAGTTGCTCAGTCAAAAACTGATTCAGAAAAAATAATTTTGAGGAGTTGAATTGGATAAGATAAATTCACTTACAGGCATGCCAGATTTAATTGGTCAAAAGAGCAATGAATCAAATTCATCCAACAAAATTTTTGAAACTGAAATTGCACTAATAAAAATTTTTGAAAGTTATTCTCTCAATGAAATAAGAACTCCAGCACTTGAAAATGAATCTCTTTTCAATAGGTCTGTTGGAGATTCTTCTGACATTGTAAATAAAGAACTTTATACATTTTTAGATAAAAATAAAAAAAAGATTTCTTTAAGACCAGAAGGTACTGCTGGAGTAGCTAGATCTATAATTGAAAAAAAATTGGACAATGAGACACATAGGTTTTGGTATTTAGGTCCAATGTGGAGATATGAAAGGCCCCAGAAAGGCCGATATAGGCAATTCTATCAGGCTGGCATTGAGTTATTGGGATATTCAGAGGGATTAGCTGAGCTTGAAATGATTTCAATGATATTATCAATAAATGATGCTCTTGGTATTAAAAATTCAAAAATTAAAATTAATCATTTAGGTAACAAAGATGCTAAAGATCAATTTTGTGAAGCTCTGAAGAATTATTTAGAGCCATTTAGTAGCAAGCTTGAAAAACTTGATCTCGATAGATTAAATAAGAATCCTCTAAGAGTTCTAGACTCAAAAAGTGAGCAGACTAAAGATATTTTGAAAGACGCACCTAAAATGAATGAATTTGTCTCCAAGGAATCTCTAGATTTGCTTAACCTAATCAAAAATAGTTTTTCAGAGCATAATATTGAAATTGATTACTCCCTTGTAAGAGGTCTTGATTATTACACTGGTTTTATATTTGAAGCTATTTCTGATGATTTGGGAGCACAAGACTCATATCTTGGCGGTGGAAGATATGACAATCTTTTCAGTGATTTGGGTGGAAAAAAACTACCAGCTATTGGTATGGCAATTGGAATTGAAAGATTGGCTGAAATATCAAACTACTCTGTTGAAAATAAAACATTAATATCTTTCATAGTTTTATCTGACAAAATTGAGCAAAATGCATATAAAATAGCTCACGAATTTAGATATTTGAACAACAATATAATAATTGAAGTTCAGCTTTCTGATGGGAGCTTAAAATCTAAATTAAGAAAAGCAAATAAAGATAAAGCAGATTTTGCAATAATTATTGGTGATGAAGAGTTAAAGAATAAAACATTAGTTTTAAAACCTCTTAAAGAGAACGACTCAGATCAAAAAATATTAAGCATAGAAGATGCGAAAAAATTTATTAGCTCACTAAATTGAGAGATTAAATTATGAATGATATTTATGACAATAATATGCGGTTTATACCGCTTCTAAAATTTCTTGATAAGCATAAATACGTATTAATTGCTTCCGTCGCTACAATTTTGCTATTAATTAGTTTTTTTGTTGTCTCCAATCAAATTAGCAAGCAAAAACATAACGAGGCTGCCTCAATTTATAGTAAGTGGCTTATTGAAATATCAAAAGACGATCCTGATTTAATTGAAATAGACAATATGCTTTCATCATTCGTAAATGATTATCAGGATACTGGTTACGCTCTAATTGCATTACTTACAAAAGCAAATCTGGATGCAAAAAATGGAAATTTAGATTCAGCATTAGTTAACTTTAATAAAATAATTGAGTTTACTGATGGTTACAGAGGCAATAAAGTTTTTAATAAATTAGCCAGAGTTAGCTCAGCAAGAATTAATTTATCAAATGGTCAAGTTGAGGAAGCTTTAGAAAAAATACAAGGTTATTCATCCACTGATACAAATGCTTATATTCATGAGTTAACTGGTGATATCTTGGCAGAGCAAAATAAATCAGAACTAGCAATTAAACAATATCAGTTGGCCTCTGAAAAATATTCTGATCAGACATCTAAATCAATCATTTCCATGAAAATAGCAAATTTGGACAATGGAAATGAGTAAATTAAATAAAAAAACATTTTTTATTATCTTGCTGTCATCATCTTTAGTTTCGTGCTCAACATTTGATAGCTTGCGATTTTGGCAAAATGACGATGATGTTGATCCTGATGAGCCAAAAGAACTCTTGTCTTTTAATGAACAAAGAAACATTAATATCGAATGGGATATTTCTTTTAATGGAGTCAATGATCTAGGAAGCTTTAAACCAGGTTTTAGTTCAGAAAATTTATTTTTTGCAGATGCTGAAGGTAATCTGATATCTGTTCAATCATCAACTGGTAAAGAAAATTGGAAAAAACAACTAAATTTTTTATCCTCAGGAGTCGCATCGGGATTCGGTATATTGGTTGTTTCAGATATTAAAGGGAATGTAATAGCTTTAAATCAAAATGATGGTTCTGAAATTTGGTCAACAAATGTTAAGGGTGAGGTCCTCAGCACAGCAG
This sequence comes from SAR86 cluster bacterium SAR86A, assembly GCA_000252525.1. Taxonomy (GTDB): domain Bacteria; phylum Pseudomonadota; class Gammaproteobacteria; order Magnimaribacterales; family D2472; genus SAR86A. The sequence goes on from JH611156.1 coordinate 198,090, forward strand.
CTATTGATCCTAAGACAGTGGTTGTTAAAACTGGTTCTGGAGAATTAATTGGACTTGAAAAAACATCTGGTGAAACTTTATGGTCTTATAGATCTAAGTTACCAACTTTAACAATAAGAGGTAGTAGCAGCCCTGTCATATTTGATAACAACGTATTTGTAACATTTGATAATGGGAGGCTTGGTGTTTTTGATATAAATTCTGGATTTTTATTATGGGATGGGGCAATTTCATATGTTAGTGGTACCTCTGAGCTTGATAACTTAATTGATGCAGATGCTGACCCTGTAGTTGATGGTGGTCTTGTTTATACAACTAATTATCAAGGTAAATTAAATATTTTTGATATAGCTCAAAAAAGATCTGTATGGTCTTATGACGTTTCATCATTCTTTTCACCAGTTGTTTCAAGAGGCATGATAATAGTCTCAGAATCCAATTCAAATATTAAGTCTTTTTCTGCAAAAAGCCTTGAGGAGTCTTGGTCTAATGAGGATTATTTAAATAGAGAACTCTCAAATCCAGCAAGCTTCAAAGGTAATTTGGTTTTTGGAGATTTTGAGGGATATTTACATGTGATAGATCCTTTAAATGGTAAGACAATTGGACGAAAAAAAATTTCAAAGAAACCAATAAAAACTTTATTTAGCCGAAGCAATTCTTTATATGCTATAGATGAAGCATTTAATTTATTTTCTGTAAGCATATAGAATGATATATCAAAATGTTTACTTCAATTGCAATAATAGGGCGTCCAAACGTAGGTAAATCATCCCTTTTTAATAAATTAACTAGGTCAAGAGATGCAATCGTTTCTGACTTTCCAGGTTTAACCAAAGATAGAAACTATGGTTATTTCGAATCTAAACATAAAAAGACCCTTCTAATTGATACCGGTGGAATATCTCAATCAAATGATGGACTTAAGGGCGCAATTTCTCAACAAGCGTGGATTGCTGTCCAAGAATCTTCATTAATAATATTGCTTATTGATGGCTCAGAAGATTTATCAAAAGAAGATTTAGAGATTATCACAAACCTTCGAAAGTTAAATAAAGAATTTATAACAGTTGTAAATAAAATTGATAAAAAAACAGACTCCAGTGCAGTACAAGATATTCACAAAAATGGCATCAAAGAATTCTATGAAATTAGCGTAGAGCATTCTATTAACCTCTCTAAACTTAAATCTTTTTTAGAGAGTAAAATACCTGAAAAAAATAATGACATTTCAGATGATAAAAAGGTTGCCGTGCTTGGCAGACCAAATGCAGGCAAATCAACTTTTATAAATCAATTAGTCAACGAGGAAAGACTCATAGTGAGTGAAATAGCTGGCACGACCATTGATGCTATCAGCATACCTTTTGAAATAAATAATGATAAATTTACTTTGATAGATACTGCAGGCATTCGTAAGGGCTATAAATACAATCATAAAGTAGAGTATTTTTCATTTATTAGAGCTCTTCATGCTGTAGAGAAATCAGATATTGTTATATTTCTTTGTGATGCTAATGAAAGTTTAGTAGACCAAGACCTAAAGATACTTAATATAATCATTGATGCTGGCAAACCGATTCTTTTTGCTTTCAATAAAATTGACCTTTTATCAAAACAAGATCTTTTAAATTTGTACCAAACAAAAAAAATGCAATCTGAGTTCATGCAAAAGATTATAAAAGTTGAAATTTCTGCTTTTAAAAGGAAAGGCTTTAAAAGAGTGTTCAAAGAAACAAATAATATAATTAAAAAATCTAAAGAAAGTTTTTCTACTTCAATGTTAAATAAATTACTTGATAAATTTGTTAAGCAAAGCGCGCCACCTTCTGTAGGTGGTCGACTGTTAAAATTTAAACACGTACATTTTAGCGGCATATATCCAACTACTTTGGTTATTAATGCTAATCAGGATAAAAAAATTCCTGCAAATTATAGAAAGTATCTTGAAAATTCATTTAGAAAAGAACTAAATTTAGACAGTATTCAGTTGAAATTAATTTTTAAAAAATCTTTAAATCCATATCAAGATAAAAAAAATATATTAACTGGTCGTCAAGAAAAAAAGAGACAAAGATTAATCAAGCACAAAAGTAAATCAAAAAAATAATAATCTGCTGTATAATTTTGCATATATTTAACTGCTGATATTTATAACCAAAGCACACGATGGAAGGAAGACCAGTATATTTAGATCTTACAAAAATAAGATTACCCATGTCTGCTTTTTCCTCAATTACGCACAGACTTTCAGGAATGTATACATTTTTTATTACGCTTCCTGTGATTTTATATCTTATTTATTTTTCAACATCTTCGAAAACAAATTTTGATAATTTAGTATCAAGCATTTCTTCAATCTCATTTTTTTCATTTTTTATTTATGTGAGTTTGTTAGTTTTTTGGTATCACTTGCTGACTGGATTGAGACATTTGATAATGGATTTCCTTCATATTGGAGAGTCTTTAAATACTGCAAATAACTCAGCAATATTTGTGATTGTATTTTGGATCATTTCATCGCTTTCAATTTTATTCTATATATATTCATGAAAGGTTCAGTAATTTGGAATTTACAACGCTACAGTTCATTAATTGTTCTTTCATACGTTGTTTATGTAATGATATTTATTTTATCTTTTGAAGGGGAGATAGGTTTTTTTGATTGGACTAAGTTTTTTTTATCTTTTCAGATGAGATTTTTAACATCAATAGTATGTGTTTTTATTCTTATTCATGCTTTTATTGGTTTGTGGACAGTTGGAACTGATTATTTAACAAAGAGAACACTGGGTTTTTTAAGCAATCCTCTGTCTGCCATGGCTGATTTGCTCAGAAAGGCATATCTTTTTCTATTTGTGGTGTTAGGTTTAATGTACTTAACTGTAATTTTATATATAATATGGACATAAGTAATAATTATAAGCAATTATAAATATTATCAATAATGAACAATATATTTACTGACAATATTAAAACAATAGAATTTGACTCACTTATAGTTGGTGGGGGTGGCTCAGGTATGAGAGCATCTCTCGAGCTTGCAAAATCCGGTCTTAAAACTGCAGTTGTGTCAAAAGTATTTCCAACCAGATCTCATACTGTTTCTGCTCAAGGAGGAATTACATGTGCAATTGCCAGTGCTGATCCAAATGACGATTGGAGATGGCATATGTACGATACTGTAAAAGGAGCTGATTTTATAGGAGATCAAGACGCTATTGAATATTTGTGTTCAGAGGGTCCAAAAGCTGTTTTTGAGCTTGAACATATGGGATTGCCATTTTCTAGGTTTGAAAATGGAAGAATATACCAGAGACCTTTTGGTGGCCAATCAAAAGATTTTGGTAAAGGTGGTCAAGCAGCAAGAACATGTGCCGCTGCTGACAGAACCGGTCATGCGCTTTTACATACTCTCTATCAAAATAATGTGAAAGAAGGTACGAATTTTTTAAATGAATGGTTCGCTGTTGATTTAGTTAAAAATTCAAAGGATGAGGTCACTGGTGTAATAGCATTTTCAATTGAAAATGGTGAAGTTGCATATCTTAAAGCTCAAGCGACTGTGCTTGCTACTGGAGGTGCTGGGAGAATTTATGCATCCACAACAAATGCTCTCATAAACACTGGTGATGGATTAGGGATGGCATTAAGAGCTGGATTTCCAGCACAAGATATGGAAATGTGGCAGTTTCACCCCACTGGAATATATGGTGCAGGATCACTTGTAACTGAGGGTTGCAGAGGTGAGGGAGGATATCTTATAAATAAGGATGGTGAGAGATTCATGGAAAGATATGCACCAAATGTGAAAGATCTTGCAGGCAGAGATGTTGTTGCTAGATCAATGGTACTAGAAATACTCGAAGGTAGAGGATGTGGTGAAAAAAATGACCACATTTTCTTGAAATTAGACCATCTCGGTGCTGACGTATTAAATTCAAAATTACCAGGAATTTGTGAACTTTCAAGGACTTTTGCACATGTTGATCCTATATACGAACCAATTCCAGTTGTGCCTACTTGTCACTACATGATGGGCGGCACTCCTACAAATGTTAATGGTCAAGCATTTACTAGAATTAATGATGAAGATAAATTAATTCCAGGTTTATTTTCAGCTGGTGAAGCAGCATGTGTATCAGTTCATGGAGCAAATAGATTGGGAGGTAATTCTCTTCTAGATCTAGTTGTTTTTGGAAGAGCAACAGGCATGCATATACAAAACGAATTAAAATCTGGAGGCGGAGTTGATTCTGCTACTAGAAGTGATATTAAACAATCTTTAGAAAGATTAAATATATTAAATGAGTCTAAAGATGGTTTTGACCCCGCTGAGGTAAAAAGGGAACTACAAGAGTGTATGCAAAATTATTTTGGAGTTTTTAGAAGAGGCGAGTTTATGAAGAAGGGTCTCGATCAACTCAATGAGATTAGGGAAAAGGTTGATAACCTCCATCTTAAAGATAAGAGTGACGCATTTAATACAAGTAGAGTAGAAGCAATAGAATTACAAAATCTCTTCGAAGTCGCAGAAGCAACAGCAGTTTCGGCATACATGAGAAATGAAAGCAGAGGTGCACATGCACGTGATGACTTTCCTGAAAGAGATGATGAAAATTGGTTGTGTCACACTATTTTTGATCCTAAAAATAAAGAAGTTTCGAAACGTGACGTTAATTTTCAACCATCTAAGGTTGAAGCCTTTCCACCTAAAGTGAGGACATATTAATGTTTGGTAATAAATTGCATGTAAGCTTGTATAGATACAATCCCGAAGAGGATCAGTTCCCTTATATGAAAAAATATACTATTGATAAACCTGATAGAGATATTATGGTGCTTGATTTATTACATCTATTAAAAGAAGAAGATCAATCTATATCTTACAGAAGATCATGTAGAGAAGGTGTGTGCGGTTCTGATGGAATGAACATAAATGGTAAGAATGGTTTGGCTTGCATCACACCAATTTCTTCAGTTTTGAAGAAAAATAAAATCGAATTAAGACCTTTACCAGGACTTCCTGTAATTAGAGATCTCGTTGTGGATATGACTGAGTTTTATGCTCAGTACGAAAAGATAAAACCGTTTTTACAAAATGAAACAACAGCTCCTGAGCAAGAAAGGCTTCAGTCTCCTGAGGAAAGAGATAAGCTTGATGGTTTGTATGAGTGCATTCTATGTGCATGCTGTTCTACAAGTTGTCCATCTTTTTGGTGGAATCCTGATAAATTTGTAGGTCCTGCGGCATTACTTCAAGCCTATAGATTTTTAGCAGACTCTAGAGATCTCAAAACTGAGGAAAGGTTGAATGATTTATCCGACCCATTTAGTGTTTATAGATGTCATGGCATCATGAACTGTGTAAATGTTTGTCCTAAAGGCCTTAATCCAAATAAGGCAATTGGTGAAATAAAATCTATGTTACATAAAAATAAAAAGGATATAATTGCTTCTGATAGAATATAAATTTTAAACAGAAAATGACCATATCTATGAAAGAGCTTTGGGGGAGCTCGCACATTTCAGCTGGGCATGCAGCCTACTTAGAATCTCTTTACGAAACTTATATCACAGATCCAAACTCTCTCTCTGAAGAGTGGATAAATTTCTTTGAGAATTTGCCTCATCATGCTACTTCAAATGGTGAGATATCACACCAAAATATTGTTAGGGAGTTTAAAAATGTTTCTAGAAAAAACTCTGTCACTAAGTCATCAGTTGATGAAAGGCAGGGTAAAGTAATTCGACTTATCCAATCATATCGAAATAGAGGTCATCAGCAAGCCAACTTAGATCCATTGGGTCTTATGATCAGGGAAAAAATTGAAGATCTCAATATTGAATTTCATGGCCTGAGCAGTAGCGATCTTGAGGAGGAGTTTTATACAGATACATTTATGCCGGGTTCAGAAAAAATGAAGTTAAAAGAAATCTTAGCAAGTCTCGAAGAAATTTATTGTGGGAACATTGGCATAGAGTGTAATCATATTATGGAATCAAATGAGAGAAGGTGGTTTCAAAGAAAATTTGAATCAAAACTTAAAGAATATTCTTTTTCAGAAGAAGAAAAACTCAATATTTATGAAAGATTAAATTCAGCTGAAGGTCTCGCAAAATATCTATCGGCAAAATATCCAGGAATGAAACGTTTTGGCATTGATGGAGCTGAATCTTTAGTCCCTCTTATAGAAAATGTTATCCAAAACTTTGGTTCAATGGGTGCAAATCAAATATGTTTCGGGATGGCCCATAGAGGAAGATTAAATTTACTTGTAAACGTATTAGGAAAATTGCCATCAGAATTATTTTCCGCTTTCGATGAAAATTTTGAATTAGAGGGAGCAAGCACTGGCGATGTTAAATACCATTTAGGTTTTTCTTCAAACTTTAATACTCCCGGTGGAGAGGTTCATGTTTCTTTATTTAATAATCCATCTCATTTAGAAATTGTAGATCCTGTTGTAATAGGCTCTGTAAGAGCTCGACAAGATAGGCTTAAAGATAAGGATAGATCAAAAGTTGTCCCAATATTGCTTCACGGAGACGCGTCCTTCTCTGGACAAGGTGTTGTTATGGAATCTCTTCAAATGTCTCAAACTAGAGGTTTTAGCGTTGGTGGAACAGTTCATATTATTGTTAACAATCAGATAGGCTTTACTACGAGTAATAAAGATGATTCTAGATCGACTGACTATTCGTCTGATGTTGCAAAAATGATCCAAGCACCAATAATCCACGTTAATGGAGATGATCCTGAAATGGTAATTAATGCTGCAAAAATAGCTTGCAAGTATCGTAATAAATTTAAAAAAGACATTGTTATTGATCTATTTTGTTATAGGAGAAGAGGTCACAATGAAGCTGATGATCCTTCAGCAACTCAACCAATTATGTATAACAAAATCTCTAAACATCCTTCTGTTTTAAGTCAATATGAAGAGAAGTTAATTCATGAAGGACTAATTGATAAAGTTAAAGCTAAAAAAATTAAATCAGATTATAGAAAATCGCTTGAGGGCGGTAAATCGGTTGCAAAAAATCTTGCTGAAAAACCGAATGATTCTTTATGGTTTGATTGGCAACCATACATGGATGTAAAGTGGTGGCCAAAAGTTAATACCAAATTTCCAAAACAAAAATTTAAAAAACTAGGCAGTGAAATATGCAAAATACCAGATTCTTTTAATCTAGGTTCGCAAGCGAAAAAAATATTTTCTGACAGGTTGGAAATGACCAATTCTAAATTGATGACGAATTGGGGGTATGCCGAAATTATGGCCTATGCATCATTACTGAGTGAAGGTTACCCTATAAGAATTACTGGACAAGATGTAAGAAGGGGTACTTTCTCTCACAGACATGCATGTATTTTTGATTCCAAAACAGGTAATGGTCATATTCCTCTTGCAAAAATTGCAGCTGAAAATAAAACAAAGTTTGATATTTATGATTCATTATTATCTGAAGAGGCAGTACTCGCTTTTGAGTATGGTTATTCTGCGACGTGGCCATCAGGATTAACAATTTGGGAAGCGCAATTTGGTGATTTTGCTAACGGCGCTCAAGTTGTTATTGATCAATTTATTGTTTCAGCTCAACATAAATGGGAGAGATTATCTGGTTTGGTTATGCTTTTACCTCATGGTTATGAGGGACAAGGTCCAGAACATAGCAGCGCAAGGATAGAAAGATTTTTACAGCTATGTGCATCTGAGAATATACAAGTTTGTGTTCCAAGCACTCCATCTCAAATATTTCATTTGCTCCGAAGGCAAGCTATCAGGAAAATGAGAACACCTCTTGTTGTAATATCACCTAAAAGTTTGTTGAGAAACCCAGAAGCAGTTTCTAGTCTTGAGGATTTATATAATGGCAGTTTTTCCTGTGTAATTGATGACGACTCTGATAAGAAAAAAGTTAATAAAGTAATTATGTGCTCTGGGAAAGTTTTCTATGATTTAAATAAAAAGAAGAAAGAAAATAATATAAAAGACATTGCTTTAATAAGAATTGAACAACTTTATCCTTTTCCTTACGATGACCTTGAAGAAATACTCACAAAGTACGAAAATGTACAAGAATTTGTATGGTGTCAGGAAGAACCGTTAAATCAGGGTGCATGGTTTAGTCATAGACACAGAATACAAAGAGTTATTGATAGAATAGACACTTCCAAAGAAGTAGGTCTTGTTAGTAGACCCGCTGCAGCAGCACCTGCAGTTGGACTAATGAAACTACATCTTCAACAACAGGAAGAGCTTGTAAATAAGGCATTAATTAAATGAGTATAGAAATTAAATCACCAACTTTTCCAGAATCAGTTGCTGATGGCACAATTGCAAATTGGTTAAAAAAAGAAGGTGAAAGTGTTGCACAAGATGAAGTTATTGCCGAAATAGAAACCGATAAAGTTGTTTTAGAAGTTTTAGCTCAATCAGACGGTGTTATATCTAAAATTCTCAAATCTGAGGGTGAAACTGTAATTAGTTCAGAGGTCATTGGTGAATATGAGGAAGGGGATGTTCCTGTTGATGAAAAACAAGAAGAGCCACAAGAAAAAGATACAGTGAAATCAGAATCTATTGTAAGTCCTAAAGAAGAGAAAAAGAAAAGCGGCCCTGCAGTTAAGAAAATACTAGCAGAAAAAAATCTTGATCCTTCAGAAGTGAAACCGTCAGGTAAAGGTAATAGATTAACAAAGGCTGATGTCATAAATCATATTGCTGCAAAAGATAATGAATCAGTAGTTGAAAAAGTTTCTGATCATCAAGTAGGTGATAGGCCACAAAAAAGAGTTCCAATGTCTAGATTAAGATCTACCATTGCAGACAGACTTGTATCTGTTAAACAAAATACCGCAATGCTTACTACTTTTAATGAAGTAGATATGCTACCAATTAAAGAACTAAGATCAAAATATGGAGCAGAATTTGAAAAAGAGCATGAAGTGAAGCTTGGTTTTATGGGCTTTTTTGTTATAGCTGCAGTTCAGGCTCTTAAGAAATTTCCAGTCGTTAACGCTTCAATTGATGGAAGTGATATCGTCTATCATGGTTTTCAGGATATCGGTGTAGCTGTTTCTACCGAAAGAGGGCTTGTGGTTCCAGTCATTAAAGATGCAGATACAAAATCGTTACCTGAGATTGAAAAATCAATTTTGGAGTATTCTGAAAAGGCAAGAAATGGAAAGCTATCAATTGATGAAATGCAAGGTGGTACATTTACTATATCAAATGGAGGAGTATTTGGATCTCTACTTTCGACTCCAATATTAAATGCTCCTCAAACTGCAATATTAGGAATGCATTCAATACAAGATAGACCTGTTGCTATTAATGGTGAAGTTTGTGTGCGACCGATGATGTATCTAGCAATGAGTTATGATCACAGACTGCTCGATGGTAGGGAAGCGGTAACATTTCTTGTGTCCATAAAAGAACAACTAGAATCACCAGAAAGACTTTTATTAAATTTATAAGATAAGGAAATAACATGTATGACGTTGTAGTTATTGGAAGCGGTCCAGCAGGATACGTTGCTGCAATTCGGGCTGCTCAACTTGGACTAAAAACAGTTTGTATTGAACAGTCATCCAACGATGATGGAAAACCAAATTTTGGAGGGACTTGTTTGAATGTTGGATGTATTCCTTCAAAAGCTCTTCTTGATTCATCACATAGATTCTATGAAGCAAATAAAAATTTATCTGATCATGGAATAGATATTAAAGATATGAAACTTGACCTGTCTGCAATGATGAAAAGAAAAGATGATATTGTTTCAAAACTTACGGGAGGCATATCAGGATTATTTGCTGCTAATAAAGTTGATTCTATTTCTGGATCTGGAAAGGTAGTAGGCAGTAATCTTGTAGAGGTCACCAAAAGTGACGGCTCTACTGAGGAATTGGAAGCAAAAAATATAATAATTGCTACTGGTTCGTTACCCATTGAAATTCCGGCAGGTAAGTTTGGAGATAAAATTGTTGATAGTACTGGCGCACTAGCATTTAATAAAGTTCCTAAATCGTTAGGAATTGTAGGTGCTGGAATAATAGGTCTCGAGCTTGGAAGTGTATGGTCCAGACTTGGCTCTAAAGTGACTGTAATTGAAGCGCTAGATACTTTTTTGCCAATGACTGATCCTGATATTTCAAAAGAAACATTTAAAGAATTTAAAAAACAAGGCTTAGATATCAAATTAAATTCTAAGTTAGTTGCCTCAAAGGAGCTTAAAAATACTGTAAAAGTAACCTTTAATGAAAATGGAACTGACGTTGAGGAAGAGTTTGATAAGTTAATTGTTGCAGTGGGAAGAAAGCCAAACTCATCAAATATAATTGATGAAAGTTTAAATATTGCAATCGAAGAAGGCTTCATAAAAGTAGACGAACATTGTCAAACGTCAGTTAAAAATATATGGGCAATTGGAGATGTTGTAAGAGGTCCAATGTTAGCTCATAAGGGAAGTGAAGAAGGAATAATGGTTGCTGAAAGAATTGCCGATAAGCATGCTGAAGTAAATTATGATCTTGTTCCCTCGGTTATCTATTCGCATCCTGAAATAGCTTGGGTTGGTAAAAATGAGACTGAGCTTAAGGATAAAAAAATTAGTTATAAGGTAGGCAAATTCCCATTTGCTGCTAGCGGAAGAGCTCTTGCTGTCGACCAGTCGGTCGGTTTCGTAAAAGTTCTTTCTGATTCTAAAACGGATACCATATTAGGTGTTCATGTTTTTGGACCTGCTGCTGCTGAAATTGTTCAACAAGCACTTATTTCTATGGAGTTTGGTGCGAGCGCGGAAGATATTGCCTTAACTATGTTTAGTCATCCAACTGTATCTGAAGCATTTCATGAGGCCGCATTAGCAGCCAACAATCAAGCTATACATATTGGTAATAAAACAAGATGAACTTACATGAATATCAAGGCAAATTATTATTTGCTGAATATAATTTACCAGTTTCTAAAGGAAAAGTTATATTTGATGCAAAGGATGCTATTGACGCTTGTGATGAAATTGGAGGCGATAAATGGGTTGTTAAGGCACAAGTGCATGCTGGCGGAAGAGGTAAATCTGGAGGTGTCCAACTTATTGATAATCCAGAGCAAGCAATTGAATTCGCACAAAAGTGGTTAGGAAATAGGCTTATAACATATCAAACAGATGCAGTTGGACAAATTGTTAATTCTATACTTATAGAAGAATGCACTGACATTGCTCAAGAGCTATACTTAAGTGCGGTCATAGATAGGGATACACAAAAGATAGTTTTTATTGGTTCAAGTGAGGGTGGAGTAAATATTGAGGAAGTTGCAAAAAATTCTCCAGAAAAAATAATTTATCAAGGAGTAGATCTTGATGATAAAGATTTTAGTCAACATGCCGAAAATATTGGCAAAGTATTGAAGTTAAATCCTGATCAACAAAATCAATTTTCACCGATGCTAGACAACCTTGTAAGGCTTTTTGTTGAAAAGGATCTTAGTCTTCTTGAAATTAATCCTTTAGTGATCACAAAAAACGGAGACCTGCATTGTTTAGATGCAAAAATTAATATTGATTCAAATGCTCTATTTAGGCAACCAGAATTAATGGAAATGCATGATGAATCTCAGGAAGATCCTCAAGAAGCAGAAGCTGCGAAGCATGACTTAAGTTATGTATCTTTAGATGGGAACATTGGATGTATGGTCAACGGTGCTGGTCTTGCAATGGGGACCATGGACACAATTAAATTTTTTGGAGGCAATCCCGCAAATTTTCTTGATGTTGGTGGAACGGCAACTCAAGAAAGGGTAGCTAAAGCTTTCAAAATTATACTCAAAGATCCTGAAGTAAAAGTTGTGCTGGTAAATATTTTTGGTGGAATTGTCAGATGCGATCTTATTGCTGAGGGTATAGTTGCTGCAATTAAAGAAGTAGGTATTGAAGTCCCAGTAGTTGTGAGACTTGAAGGAAATAATGCTGAAATTGGAGCCAAGATTCTTGAAGAGTCTGATATTAAAGTTGAAAGCATAAATGATCTTGGATCTGCTGCAAAGAAATCTGTTGAGCTTGCAAAATGAGCATCTTAGTAAATAAAGATACAAGATTAATTGTTCAAGGATTTACTGGATCTCAAGGTACTTTGCACTCGGAGCAATCTATAGAGTACGGAACGAATATTGTTGGAGGAGTAACTCCAGGAAAAGGTGGAAAAATTCATCTTAACAAACCAGTATACAATTCAGTTGAAGAAGCAGTTAAAGAAGTTAGTCCAAATGCGTCAATTATTTTTGTACCTGCTAAATTTTGCAAGGCATCTATTCTTGAGGCAGCTGAAGCAGGAATTAAATTAATAATTTGTATTACTGAAGGAGTTCCAACTCTAGATATGCTTGAAGTAAAGAAAAAAGTAGACGAACTTGGCGTAAGACTAATTGGACCAAATTGTCCAGGAGTTATTACTCCTGGAGAGGCAAAACTTGGAATAATGCCAGGTAGTATTCATTTACCAGGTTCGATCGGAATAATATCTCGATCAGGAACGTTAACTTATGAGGCTGTAAAACAAACAACTGATTTAGGTTTTGGACAGAGCAGTTGTGTAGGTATTGGTGGTGATCCTATTCCTGGATCGTCATTTATAGATATGCTTAAGTTATTTGAGGAAGACGAACAAACTGAAGCAATTGTCATGGTTGGTGAAATTGGTGGAAATGCTGAAGAGGCTGCTGCAGATTATATAAAAAATAATGTAAATAAACCGGTAATTTCTTACATTGCAGGTCAGACAGCACCTGCTGGAAAAAGAATGGGTCATGCGGGTGCAATTATTGCTGGTGGAAAAGGAACAGCTGCAGAAAAAATTAAAAAACTAAAAGAGTGTGGTGTTCACGTAGCTGATAACTTAGTATCAATTGGTTCTAAAGTGGCTGAAGTTCTTGGTTAACATTTTTTTTAATTTTTGAATTCATAATCCATATCAATCTAAAAATTGACAGAAAAGAAAAGATCGTTAATCCAATAATCATTCCGTACCACATTCCTTGAGCTCCGAACGGTTCTCCAAATCCAAAGTTAGTTAGATAGTATCCAATCGGCATTGCAAAAATCCAATAGGAAATTAGAAGCAGGATCATTGGTATAAAAGTATCTTTATATCCTCTTAAACTTCCAAGGGCACCCATTTGGATTCCGTCAGGTAGTTGAAAAATTGCCGCAAAGAAAATCAAACTTATAGCAAGCTCAAGAACAGGTAATTCTGTAGTATATAAACCAACAATGAAAGAACCAAATAAAATAATGATAATGCTATTAATCATTGCTCCAGTCATACAAAGCATTATTGTAGATGTTGCTGCTACTTTTGCCTGTTTAGGATTTTTCTCACCAATAAGATTTCCAACCCTTGTTGATGATGCTAAACCAATAGCTAATGGAACCATGAAAAATAAGCTAGCAATATTAATTGCAACTGAATGACTGGCAACAACTATTTCTCCAAGAACACTAAGTATGATTGCAGCCCCTGAAAACATACTCAGCTCAATGAAAATGCCTAGTCCAATTGGCAGCCCAAGTTTAAAAACTTCCTTTGTGGTATTCATAGAAGGCAAAGTAAATTTAGCAAATGGCTCTGTTTTCTTATAATTTTTTGATGTGTTTATATAAATAAATATAGATATCATCATAATAAACGAAACTATTGATGTAGCAATACCACAACCAACTCCTCCGAGTTTTGGTGCACCAAAATAACCATAAACAAAAATTAAATCTAGAGGAATATTAAGAAGCATGCCAGCAAAAGCTATATAAAAAACTGGTTTTGTATACGTCATCCCCTCGCTGTAACATCTTAAACAAGTAAAAATTGTTACAAAAAACCAGCCTATTGAAACTGCTTTTAGATAGTCAATAGTAATTGACGTAATTGAGCTCTTTATTGGTAATAAATCAATGATTATATTCATATTAAAAAATATAAAAGCCATAAATAAGCCAAGCGCTGCCGCTACCCATAGAATTTCTCTAAGCTTTTTACCAATTTCTAGAAATTTTTTTGCGCCGTAGAGTTGAGCAACAATTGGAGTTACAGCAAAAATTATTCCAGTAAAAAAGAACCATATAGTATTTGAGAATGCAGTTCCCACTGCTAAGCCAGCAAGATCATTTGCACTTGCTCTTCCTGCAATTATTGTATCTGTTGCACCCATAAGTGCGTATGAAAGCTGAGATCCAAAAATTGGAATACCTATTTTGATAAGTTGTCGAAATTCAAAGAAATATTTTTGCATGCTCGAATAAGTTTATTATTTTTTTGCGTACTTTATCATATTAAAATATATATATTCGGAGAAAAATATTAGAAAAGATAATCGACCATATTGGCTTAAAAAATTTACAAAAAAAATTATAAAAGCTTACGTAAACCACTTTTTAAAACCGCAATTTAAATTGTTAGGAAAGGGCGGAGCTTATTTTAAACCTAGATATATTAAAGTTTTTGGAAAAAATGTCTCTATAGACGATTATCCAACTTTAATTGGAGCACCAGATGCATATATACAATTTACATCCTGGAACATTGGAGATAATAAAGGAGTCATAAACATAGGAAAGTACTGTTTAATAACGCCAGGCGTTAGAATTATGGCTGCAGAACGAATAGAGATCGGTGACGCATGCATGATAGCTCATGGAGCATATTTATCTGATGCAGATTGGCATGGTATTTATGATAGAGCTGAGCCTGTGGGCAAAACTAAACCAATAGTTTTAAAAGACAATGTTTGGATTGGAGACAGCGCAATAATCTGTAAAGGGGTGACTATTGGCAAGAATAGCATAATTGGAGCAGGTGCAGTTGTCACAAAAGATGTTCCAGAAAATTCAATATATGCTGGCAATCCTGCTAAATTGGTTAAGAAATTAGATGACGTAAGTTTTAATACACGAGCAGATTTTTTTGAAAATCCAAAACAGTTAGCTCATGATTTTGATATGCTTGATCGTTACACATTAGGAAAAAATTCATTCTTAAATTGGATAAAAAGTATTTTTATTCCAGATGATTCTCACTAAATTGTCACAAAAATGTCTTAAAAATGAACATAAATACTATATGATTGTTTAATATATTTTTTAAAAATAATATCTATAAGTTATTTGGCATACATATTGCATGATAAATAGATAACAGGGACTAATTATGAAAAAAATCGACAAATCATTTCTCGAGAAAGCACTTGCATTAATAAATACAGTATTATTTTCTATGGATCATCCTAAATCTCCAGAATCCATGAATTTTTTTCAAGCAGACACTTATAGATTTTATTTTTTGATGAGCTTTATGAAAGAATATTTTGATGGAAATGAGATTTCTCAAGAGTATGCAATATCTTTAGTTCCGCAAAAGTATGCCTCAAGAATTAAAAGACTTCAGATTCTAAAACAAGCAGTTAGACTTAATTACATAATTGAGACACAATCCTTGCAAGATAAAAGAAGAAGAATATATCAACCAAGTGATATTCTAATTGATGACTTTATTGCTTATGCAAATAATGTTGATCAAAACATGCGTAAAGCTAGTTAAGCTCAAAGTTCCAATCTACCTACCTAAAAACATCCTTTTTAATTACAATTAGATTATGTCTAAAGTATATAAAGATGAATCTGAGTGGCAAAAGTTGCTTGATGATGAAAGTTATAGAGTAACAAGGCTTGCTGGCACAGAAAGACCATTTTCTGGTAAATATTGGGATTTCAAAGAATCAGGTTCCTACAAGTGCATTTGTTGCGGTGAGCATTTATTTGATTCCAGTTCAAAATATGATTCAGGTTGTGGATGGCCAAGTTTCTTTATACCTTCAAATGAAGAATCAATAGATGAATATGAGGATAATTCTTTTGGCATGCAAAGAATTGAAGTCAAATGTTCGAAATGCGATGCCCATTTAGGCCACGTTTTTAATGATGGCCCACAACCTACTGGATTAAGGTATTGTATAAATTCTGCATCACTAGATTTTGAACAAGATAAATAAACTAAATACTGAATCTTCTGACAAGTTTTTGAAATCTATTTCTACTGTAGGCGCATGGACAGGATTATCTAGAATATTTGGTCTAATTAGAGATATTTCTACAACAAGTCTTCTTGGAGCTTCAGTTTTTCATGATATTTTTGTTATTACATTAAAGATTCCAAATATGTTTAGACGGTTTTTTGCAGAGGGAGCTTTTAATCAAGCCTTCGTTCCAATTTATGCTGATTTTCAAAAAAATAATGATGTTAAAGAAACTATAAATTATTTAAATTCCATAGCAGGCTTTCTAATTACTTTTTTATTTTTTTTCTCATTATTGGTTTTAATTTTTGCGCCTATCTTTATTTTAATATTTGCTCCAGGTTTTTATTTTGATCCTACAAAGAAAGATATTGCTATAACAACTCTTAGAATAATGTTTCCATATTTAGCGTTAATCTCTTTGGTTGCATTTGCTGGAGGAATTCAAAACTCACACGGCAAATTTTCAATACCTGCTGCAACACCAATGATTTTTAATTTGTGTTTAATAATTTCAGCAGTATATGTGGCACCAAAATATAATATGCCAGTTTATGTATTAGCATGGGGTGTTTTATTAGCAGGATTTATACAACTTTTAGTGCAGTATTTTCCTTTACATACCATAGATAGAATTCCAAGACCAAAATTGAATCTTGACAATACTGGTTTAAAGAAATTTCTAAAGCTTATATTGCCTGCTATTTTAGCTGGCGGCATTATTCAAATAAATCTACTAATTGATACAATTTTTGCTTCTTTGTTAGAGACTGGGAGCCCGACATGGTTATATGTTTCTGATCGTCTTATTCAATTTCCAATGGGTATTTTTGCGATTGCAATTGGAACAGTTCTTCTGCCATCCTTATCAAACATAGATGTCAATAATGATAAAGTTAGTTTTATTGCATCACTTCAAAAAGGTCAAAGATTTGTTATTTTTATAGGAATTCCATCTTTAATAGGATTATTTTTTTGTGCAGAAGATTTAATTAGTACAATATTTTTCAGAGGTGAATTTAAAGTAACTGATGTATATCAATCTTCTTATAGCTTAATGGCTTTTTCTTTTGGATTACCTTTTTTTATGTTGATGAAGGTTCTAACTCCTGCTTTTTTTGCCAGAAAAGACACTAAAACCCCAATGTATGTCGCATTACTATCACTTTTAATAAATGCAATTCTTAATTATGTTTTAGCTTTTATTTTTGATTATGGACATGTGGGAATAGCAATAGGCAGCTCTGTTGCAGCCTTGTTAAGCGTATTAATTTTAGAAATAATTCTATTGAGGGATGGATTTATTGAGATTAAAAATCCTTTGAATAGATTTAATTTTGCAATCATGATGGCAAGCTCATTTCTTATTTTGTTTTTATATAATTTTACAAACAAGACTGAGCTTATATCTATGACCCAAATTGAACGACTTATATATTTAGGCTTTGAAATCATAATAGCGATCTCTATTTATTTTATAGTTGCCCGTTTGGTTAGTGGTAAATCTTTAATAAAACAATTCAATTAGAATGTATTTAATTCGAGGCCAACATAATCTAGAGCTTTTTAATAAAAAGTTTCCAAATGAGAAATTATGTGGAACTATTGGAAACTTTGATGGGCTCCATCTTGGACATCAAGCCATCTTAAAAAAAATTAAACTGAATGCAGAGAAATTCGATGCTAAAACAATAGTTTTTTTTACCGAACCTCATGCCGCTGAGTATTTTGCAACAGTAAAGAAAAATAATATGGAAGCACCGCCAAGAATTTTTCCTTGGCGAAAGAAAGTAATGCTTTTAAAAGATTTTGGTATTAATTATGCATTCTTTTTAAAGTTCAACAATTCGCTTAGAACAATGACTCCTGATGAATTTATAACTGAAATATTGGAATCAATCAATTTGGTTAGTTTTACTGTTGGAGATGACTTTAGATTTGGAGCCGACAGAAAAGGTGATACTAATCTTTTAAGAGATTGGGGAAATGAGAAGAAAATATTAATAGAGAATACAGATACAGTTTTGTTTAAGTCTGAGAGAGTGAGTAGTACCAGAATTAGAAAATTACTTTTAGAAAACCAATTTTCTGATGCTGAGAAGATGTTGGGTCGTCCATATGTAATCTCAGGTAAAGTAGTTTTTGGACAACAACTTGGTAGAACTATTGGTATTCCAACTGCAAATATTTGGTTGCCTAAACAAAAACTACCTATTAGTGGCGTATATGCTGTTGAATGCATGCATCTTGGTAATAAAATATATGGCATTGCAAACATGGGAATACGTCCTACAGTTGGTGGAAATACTCCGGTCCTAGAAGTTCATCTTTTTGAATTTGACAAAGATATATATTCAGAGAGATTAGATGTAAAATTCATCAAAAAAATAAGAGATGAAAAGAAATTTGATAATTTAGACATGCTAAAATCTCAAATTCAGACAGATATTTCAAAAGCAAAAGAGATCTTATATAAATAAAATGACCACTAATTATCGGGATACTTTAAATCTTCCAGAAACTCAATTTTCAATGAAGGCAGGCTTGCCCCAAAAAGAGCCTGAGATATTAAACTTTTGGAATCAAAATGATATCTATAAGAAGATTAGAGAAAAATATTCAGATAGTGAGTTATTTCTTCTGCATGATGGACCGCCATATGCTAATGGAGCTATACATTTAGGCCATTCAGTTAATAAAATTTTAAAAGATATCACAATAAAATATAAAACTCTTAAGGGCTTTAATGCACCATTTATTCCTGGCTGGGATTGTCATGGACTTCCAATTGAACTAAATGTTGAAAAAAAACATGGAAAAAATAGTGAGTTAGTTCAAGACAAAGAATCTTTTCAAAAAGCATGTAAAGAATATGCTGAAACACAAATAAACAATCAAATGGATGATTTTAAAAGGCTGGGTGTTTTTGGAGATTGGGAAAATTCATATAAGAGTTTAGATTCATCATTTGAGGCGGAAATTATACGATCTCTGGGGACAATTTATGATGCAGGGCATCTTGAAAAAGGTGAAAAACCTGTTCATTGGTGTCAAGTTTGCTCTTCTGCTTTAGCTGAAGCTGAAGTTGAATACATGAACAAAATATCTAAGTCTATCGATGTAGCTTTTTATGTGAAAGACGAATCTATGGAAGCACTAAAGAAGATTTTCAATTTAAATGAAATAAATGATGTTGCATTTGTGATTTGGACCACAACGCCATGGACAATACCTTCTAATGTAGCAGTTTGTGTTAATGAGTCACTAAAATATTCATTGATTGAAGTTGACAATAATTTTTTTGTTATCGCTTCAGATATGTTTGATGAATGTATGAGTCGATGGAGTAAAACAGGTAACAGAATTGCAGAGTGTCAGGGAAAAGACTTAGAAATGTTATCACTTCAGCATCCTTTCATTGATAGAGATTCGATTGTTTTGCTTGGTGATCATGTAACAACAGAAAGCGGAACGGGGTGTGTTCACACGGCCCCAGCTCACGGATTAGACGATCATTTTATATGTAAGAAATATAATGTTGAAACATTCAAGGCTCTAAATAACAGAGGACTATTTAAAGATGACTTCGATTTCATTGCTGGATTACCGCCAATAAAAGCAGATGAAAAAATAATTGAAAAATTGCAAAAAGAGAACATGCTTATAAATGTTGAGGATTACGATCATTCATATCCTCATTGTTGGCGACATAAATTTCCTTTGATTTTTACATCCACACCTCAATGGTTTATTTCAATGAATAAGAATGACTTATTAAAAAAAGCTCAAAATTTTGTGAACAAGGTAAATTGGGAACCTGGTTGGGGACTTCAAAGAATCGAATCTATGTTAGATGATAGACCTGATTGGTGTATATCTCGACAAAGAAATTGGGGAGTACCTATTACGCTTGTTGTAAATAAAGATAGTGGAGAGATTCATCCTGATCAATCAAATCTCTTTGGTATTTTTGCAGATCTAATTGAGAAAGATGGTATTTCTGCGTGGGATAAAGTCGATTTAAATGATTATATAGATGATGCAAATGATTATATAAAAATAACTGATTCCTTAGATGTATGGTTTGATTCAGGAGTGACACATGCGGCTGTCTCTGCAAAAAGATTTTCTAAAGATATTATTGCAGATCTTTATCTGGAAGGCTCTGATCAACATCGAGGTTGGTTCCAATCCTCTCTTTTAACAAGTATTGCAATGTCAGGAAATGCGCCTTACAAATCTGTGCTAACTCACGGATTTGTTGTTGATGAAGATGGAAAAAAGCAATCTAAGTCTTTAGGAAACGTTGTTTCTCCTCAAAAAGTCTGGGATAACCTTGGTGCAGATATTCTAAGGCTTTGGGTTGCATCAACTGACTTTAGAAGTGAGATGGTAGCATCAGATGAAATTTTAAAAAGAACTTCAGATCAGTATAGAAGAATTAGAAACACTTTTAGATTTATATTGGGGAACTTAAATGATTTCTCAGAGAAAGATGCTATAGAAATTGATAAATTAGTTGAACTTGATAAATGGATTATTAATTCTGTTAGAGATTTAGAAAGAAAGGTCTTGGATTATTACGATTCGTATTCTTATCATAGAGCAGTTCAATTAATTCATAATTTTTGTGTTAATGAACTAGGCGGAACTTATCTTGATATAACTAAAGACAGACTGTATACATCTAAAAAAGAATCTCATGCTAGAAAATCTTGTCAGACGAGTTTATGTTTTGTTTTAAATAAATTAGTAAGACTGGTCGCTCCAGTACTATCTTATACAGCGGAAGAAATTTGGCAAAGCACGAATATTTTAAACTCCGAAGCAACCTCAGTTTTCCTATCAACTTTTAATGAGAACTATGACGAAATTGATTCACAGATCTCGAAAGAAGAATGGACAAGAATTTTTGAAATAAAAGAACAAGTCAATCAAGCTATTGAAACTCTTAGAAATGAAAATAAATTAAAAGGTTCATTGGATGCAATTGTAAAAATATCTGCTAAAGATCAGGACAAAAAAATTCTAGATAAATTCAATGATGAATTACATTTTCTTTTTATAACCTCTGAAGCGAAAACTATCAAAGGCAAGAAACTTGAAATTGAGATAACTTCTTCTGAGCATGAAAAATGTATTAGATGTTGGCATAAAGACGTATCGGTTGGCACTAGCAAAAAGCATAATGAAATTTGCAATAGATGCATTGAAAATATTGAAGAAGATGGAGAAAAAAGACAATTTGTTTAATCTTAAATCCTTTGTATTCATAATATTTTGTGTTCTGCTTGATATTTGGACGAAACAATTAGCTATCAACAATTTAATATTAGGAGAAACTCAAGAATTTATTGTGCCTTTTATTGATCTTTTGTTGATATATAACTCAGGAATTGCTTTTGGAATTTTAGATAATAATGATTATATGACTTCAATAATTTTGCTATTAATAGGTATTTCAATCGTCATATATTTACTATATCTATCATTGCATGAAGAGCATCGTTTTAAGAAGCTTGCGCTAATTACTATAGTTGCTGGAGCAATAGGCAACATAATTGACAGAGGAATGGATGGATATGTAACAGATTTCCTTCATCTAAAGATTAATGATTTTTCTTTCTTTATTTTTAATTTAGCTGATGCTTTTATATCAATTGGAGCGATTATAATTATTTTTTTTGAGTTAAAATCTAGTAGCAGTTATGACAAAGCAAATTAAATTAGCTAATCCCAGAGGTTTTTGTGCTGGTGTTGATAGGGCAATTGACATAGTTAATAAGGCATTAGATATTTATGGTGCGCCTGTTTATGTCAAACATGAAGTAGTTCACAATAAGGTTGTTGTTGAAGATTTAAAAAGTCGCGGAGCTATTTTCGTGGAAGAAATAAATGAAATTCCTGATGATTCATTAGTCATTTTTAGTGCTCATGGCGTTTCTAGCAAAGTCGAAGAAGAGACAAAATCTCGGAATTTAAATTTTTTTGATGCAACATGTCCTCTAGTTACCAAAGTTCATATGGAAGTAATAAAGCATGCTAAAGCTGGTAGAGATATAATTCTAATTGGTCATGAAGGTCATCCAGAAGTCGAGGGAACGATGGGGAGACATATTAATAATGATAATAGTTCAATTTATTTAGTTCAGAATGAGAATGATGCAAACTCAATCAAGTTAAATAAAAAAAATGAACTTGCTGTGGTTACCCAGACCACATTAAGTGTCGATGAAACAAAAT
Organism: SAR86 cluster bacterium SAR86A; assembly: GCA_000252525.1. GTDB lineage: Bacteria > Pseudomonadota > Gammaproteobacteria > Magnimaribacterales > D2472 > SAR86A. The sequence goes on from JH611156.1 coordinate 220,400, forward strand.
CAATAATTTCTATTTTGCGTGATCGTTTTCCAAAAATTATAACTCCTAAAAAAGACGATATCTGTTACGCGACACAAAATAGACAAGATGCTGTAAAGCAATTAGCACTCGAATCAGATTTTATGATTGTTGTAGGGTCCAAAAATAGTTCAAATTCAAATCGATTAAAGGAATTAGGTGAAAATTGTGGTTGCAAATCAGTGCTAATTGATGAGTTTAATGATTTAGATTTAGATGTGATAAAAAAATTTTCTAGGATTTCTATTACTGCAGGAGCATCTGCACCAGAGTCAAAAGTCATGGAAATTGCTCAATCATTAGAATCATACATAGGTGCAGAAATCTTAGAGTATGGAGAAGATAATGAAGATATCTTCTTCAAACTTCCTCCAGGATTAAGATAGATGGAAATTGAAAATCATATTTTCAAAGAATCAAACTATGTTAAATCTCCAAATTTTAATAATAGACCAAATAGTTCTGACATCCGGCTTATCGTAATACATTGCATAAGCCTGCCACCAAATAACTATGGGGGAGATTATGTAAAGGATTTTTTTCTAAATAAATTAGAGCACTCAGAAGATGAATACTTTGAGGGTATTAAGGATCTCAAAGTTTCATGCCATTTGTTTATAAACAGAACTGGAGAATTATTGCAATTTGTTCCATTTGACAAAAGGGCATGGCATGCAGGTGAATCAGCTTATAAAGGAGAAGTAAATTGTAATGACTATTCAATTGGTATTGAGCTTGAAGGAAATGAAATAGATCCATATACAGATGAACAATATATTTCCCTGATAAAAGTAACTAGAGAGTTGATAAATTTTTATCCTAAGGTTAACTCTCAAAATATAGTTGGACATTCTGATATAGCTCCAGATAGAAAAACGGATCCTGGAAAAAGCTTTGATTGGAATAGATATTTGAGCAACTTATGATAAATCAGAATATTTTAAAAATAATTGCTTTTACAGGCTATGGATTTGCTTCAGGGTTACCTTACGTACTAGTAGTAATTACTCTTACAGCGTGGCTAAGAGACATTGGCATTGATTTAAGCTTAATTGGGTTTATAACATGGGTAAGTCTTACATATTCATTGAAATTTCTGTGGGCACCATTTGTTGATAGATTTTCAATTCCAATTTTCAATAGATTTGGTGCAAGGCGAAGCTGGATATTATCAATGCAAATCGTAATATTCATATTTTTGTTAATTATTTCTGAAATCGATCCGCAAGCTAATATTAAGTATTTTGCATTTGTAGCTTTTATCATAGCTTTAGCCGGATCAATTCAAGATATAGCTATTGATGCATTAAGAATCGAGAGTGCTGAAATAGAAGATCAAGGTAATTTAGCAGCTGGATATCAGTTTGGTTACAGAATTGCCATACTTGTTGCTTCTTCTTTGGCTTTAATCATTGCTTCAAATTTTTCTTGGACATTTGCTTATAAACTTATGGCTTTGATAACTGGATTAAATATCATAATTACAATGATTATTTCCACAGAAAACAAAAACCTGACCCTGAAAAAACTTAATCATATTGATACCATGATTGAACCGCTTAAAGATTTTTTTGAAAGATTTGGTCTTAAGATGGCTGCTATCCTGTTATTGATTATTGCAAGCTATAGGTTAACTGACATTGTTATGGGACCAATGGCAAACCCATTTTATATCGATATGGGTTATACCTTGTCTGAGATAGGTTATATAGTAAAAGTTGTCGCACTGATTTCTACTATAGTTGGAGTTTTTGTTGGAGGCATTCTTATTAAAAAATATGGATTATATAAATCTCTATTAATAGGAGCTTTTTTAGTGATGATTACAAATCTCTTGTTCTCATACACTGCAATTACTGATAAAAATTTAACTCTTTTAGCGTCTATTGTTGCTTCTGACAGCCTTGCTGCTGGTATAGTTGGGACGGTAAATATTACTTTTCTAACAAGTCTTGTTTCACAAAAATACACCGGTTTCCAGTATGCTTTGTTGACCTCAGTAATGACATTTACAGGTACAATTTTTAAAGGATTTTCAGGTGTAATTGTTGAAAGTTTTCAATCACTTTACGGCTTTAATTATGGATGGATGAGTTTTTATATTTTTACATCTTGTTTAGCATTACCAGCAATATTATTAATCATGAGTAAGAAAGGATTTTTTGTAAATAGTGATTAATCTTATTAGGATCTTATTCTATGTATCACTATTACTTGTTTCATACTTGAGCTTGGTAAATGCTTCAGAAATTCCGTATTTTGAGTCCATGTCTTTCATATCAGACAAATTTGTTCACTCTCTTATTTATTTTTATTTAGCTATTTTGGGAATTTTGTCAAAATTCCGTTTTAATGATTTAAAGGTGGTTGCACTGATCTTTTTATTTGGCGCATTTATTGAATTAATTCATTATTATCATCCATATAGACTTTTTGAATTTTTTGACTTACTTGCAAACTTAATTGGAGTTACAATTGCGTTTTTAATTTTTAGGTTAAAAAATAAATTAACCTATTGATTTATACTAATTAGCCCATAATTATTGGTTAAGATTATTTAAAAGTTTATATGGAGAGATAAATGAATTTAAGACCTTTACATGACAATGTTCTTGTTAAAAGAACTGAAGAAGAAGAAACATCATCAGGAGGGATAATTCTTTCTGGTTCTGCAAAAGAAAAGCCTTCTCAAGGTGAGGTTGTAGCTGTTGGTCCTGGTAAATTATCTGATTCAGGTGAAGCTACTAAAATGAATGTGTCTGTTGGAGATACAGTGATATTTGGCCAGTATGGAGGCAATGAAATTAAATTAGACGGCGAGGAATATCTTATTTTAAGTGAAAAAGATATTTTTGGAGTTGTTGAATAAATATAAATTTTGAAGGGAGATAAAATATGTCAGCTAAAGATGTAAAATTTGGAGATAGTGCAAGAACACAGATGCTTGATGGTGTTAATACTCTTGCAAATGCGGTTAAAGTAACTCTTGGACCAAAAGGTAGGAATGTAGTTTTAGATAAGTCTTTTGGAGCACCAACCGTCACTAAAGATGGTGTATCGGTTGCTAAGGAAATTGAACTTGAAAATAAGTTTGAAAATATGGGTGCTCAAATGCTTAAACAAGTAGCATCTCAAACTTCTGATGAAGCTGGTGATGGAACTACAACAGCTACAGTACTTGCTCAATCAATAGTTAACGAAGGTAATAAATCAGTTGCTGCAGGTATGAACCCAATGGACTTAAAACGCGGCATTGATAAAGCTGTTTCTGCTGCAGTTGAGCATGTTAAAGGCTTAAGTGTTCCCTGTACTGACGATAAGGCAATTGCACAAGTTGGTACGATATCAGCTAATGGTGATATTGCTGTAGGTGAAATTATTGCAGAGGCAATGGAAAAAGTTGGAAAAGAAGGTGTTATTACTGTTGAAGAAGGTAGTGGCATCGAAAACGAACTAGATGTTGTTGAAGGAATGCAATTTGATAGAGGTTATCTATCTCCATATTTCATAACCAATCAAGATAACATGACAGTTGAACTTGATTCACCTTATATACTCTTATTTGATAAAAAGATTTCAAATATTAGAGATTTGTTACCACTTCTTGAATCAGTAGCTAAAGCTGGTAAACCTCTTTTAATAATTGCTGAGGATATTGAAGGAGAAGCGTTAGCAACTTTAGTTGTAAATAATCTTCGAGGTATTGTGAAAGCTGCAGCTTGTAAGGCACCAGGTTTTGGTGACAGAAGAAAGGCTATGTTAGAAGATATAGCAATTCTAACTGGTGGCACAGTTATTTCTGAAGAAGTTGGTTTATCTCTTGAAGGTGCTTCTGTTGAAGACCTTGGAACATCAAAACGTGTAGTTTTGAATAAAGATAATGCAACAATAATTGATGGTGCTGGTGATGAAAATGCAATTGCAACTAGAGTTAATCAGATTAGAGCTCAAGTTGAAGAGACTACTTCAGATTATGACAAAGAAAAACTCCAAGAAAGAGTTGCAAAATTAGCTGGCGGTGTTGCCGTTATCAAAGTAGGCGCTGGTTCAGAGGTCGAAATGAAAGAGAAAAAAGCAAGAGTTGAGGACGCACTTCACTCTACAAGAGCAGCTGTAGAAGAAGGAGTAGTTCCTGGTGGAGGTTCTGCACTGATAAGATGTTTAGAAGCTGTCGCAAAATTAAAGGGCGATAATGATGATCAAAATGTTGGAATCAATATAGCTAGAAAAGCATTTGAAGCTCCATTAAGACAAATTGTATCTAACGCAGGCGAAGAGCCATCTGTGATTGTAAACAAGGTTATTGATGGAAAAGGTTCTTTTGGCTTTAATGCTGCCACAAGTGAATTTGGTGACATGATAGAGATGGGTATTCTTGATCCTGCAAAAGTAACAAGAACTGCACTTCAAGCTGCAGGCTCTGTTGCAGGTATGATGATTACTACTGAAGCAATGGTTACGGATGTTCCAAAGGATGATACTCCTATGCCACCAATGCCAGATATGGGTGGTATGGGCGGTATGGGTGGCATGATGTAACCTAACCGGTGATTATTAAAATAAACGGGGATTAATCCCCGTTTTTTATTAGATTTCATTAATAATATCCATTAATATATAACTACACACTTTAGAGGGGTAATTATGGATTTATTTACAGATCAAGCTTTTTTTAGAGCTTTTCACATTCTATTTGGAATAGCCTGGATTGGTCTATTATATTATTTTAATTTCGTTCAAACTGAGTACGTAAAAGTTGCAGATCCTGATGCGAAAGCAGATGTAATGAAGAAATTGGCTCCAAATGCTTTATGGTGGTTTAGATGGGCAGCATTTTTTACTTTCCTTACAGGCTTAATACTCTTCTATCAAATAACTGCAAGGATTGGGACTGAAATAATACTCGGTGCAACAATGGGAACATTGATGATGTTAAATGTTTGGGGAATTATCTGGAGAAATCAAAAAATTGTACTTGGAATGAAGGAAGGTGATGTTGCTGCAGCTGCTGCAAAAGCTGGATTAGCTTCAAGAACAAATACTCTTTTTTCCGTACCAATGCTTATGTATATGGTTTACTCAGCACACGCCCAAGGCTCATATCTAGTTCTTGATGATTGGAGCAGCACAAGCCTTATCGTTGGATTAATAATTATTTTTGCAATAGAAGCAAATGCAATATGGGGAAAAATGTTACCAGTCATTGCAAGCGTAAGAGCTGTAATTACATCATCATTTGTATTGGCAATAATATTTAAAATTATTACAGATACTTTATAAATTAAACTGGGAGTTAACCACTCCCTTTTTTTATTTTAATTTTTGATATTAAATTTTTGTCAATTTCTAAAATCTCAAATCTATAATTATCTATTTCAATGCATAAATTAGCTTGAGGAATTTGATCTAGATATTCAGTAATTAAACCATTAATAGTTTTTGAATTGTCCTCATTAATTTCCCAATTAAGATAGTTGTTTAAATCTCTGATTCTTGAATTTCCATCTGTGAGAATTGATCCGTCTTTTAATTTAATAAACTCTCTTTCAAGTTCATCTTTATCTCCACCAAATTTACCAGTTATTTCCTTAAATATATCTTCGACTGATATTAAGCCTTCAATTTCACCATACTCATCCACCACAAGAGCAATACTCTGATTTTGAGACAAGAATTCTCTTAGTTGCTTCATTAATAGTGTTGATTGAGATACAAAGTAAGTCTTTTGGAGAGTATTTTTTATTTCATCTTCGTCCATTTGATTATATTTTTCTAAAAAAGAATGAGAATTTTTAAGATGAAGAATACCAATCATATTATCTATGGACCCCTTAAACACTGGCAGTCTTGTATAGTGAGTTGATTCAATTATTTTTGTTGCATTTTCATAATCTTGATCAATATCAATCCCGATTATTTCTGCTGTCGGTATCATGATATCTTCCACTATTAATTCTTCCATACCGAGAACGGAAGAGAGCATTTTTCTGTATTGTTTTGGAATTAAATCACCAGATTCATCAAGTAAAGTTCTAAGTTCTTCAGTATTAAGATTATCATTTAGGGTTGCATCTTTAGCATCTAGTTTAAATATTTTAAGAATCAGCCTGCTTAAAAAATTAGTCAAAAAGATAAGAGGTTTAAAAACATAAACGAGAATATTCAAGATAAATGATGATCTTGTTGCAAAGCTCTCAGGCTTGATGGCAGCCATAGTTTTAGGCGTAATTTCTGAAAATATTAAAATTACTATAGTCAAAATGATTGATCCTAGTAAAACATTGCCACCAAAATAGTTAAGCATAATAATTGTTACAATTGCAGAAGCTAAAATATTCGCAAAATTATTCCCAACTAAGATAGCTGACAAAAGCTGATCAGGCCTTTTCAGTAGATTTAAAGCTCTCTTTGCACTAGTTTTAGATTTCTTTGAGAGATTCTTTAGTTTAATTTTATTAGCTGCCATCATCCCCGTTTCAGAGCCTGAGAAAAATCCACTAAGAATTAGAAGAAAAATTAGTGTAGAAAGCAGAATTATTAACGAGGGGTCTTCTTGCATTATGAATCAACCAAATAAGTATTCATATAATATGCTCCTAAAACAGCCCACATTGATATAAATAAACTTCTAGTTGCATACTTTATTGGGAAGTTAAAATATTTAATACCAACTACTACTACTAAATATATTATCCAAGCAAGGAAAGTAAAGATTGCTTTAAGTATTAGGTTTGAAGAAAATACAGTTTGAAGGCTTAGTCCAGATAATAATGCTAGTGACAAGAAGAAAAGACCAATTCCTAATAATTTAAAAACAACTTTGTAATATTTCTCAACAGAAAAAGATTCTAGGCTTAATAATTCACCTTCTTTAATTTTTTTAACTTTTCTTTCAAGAAAAATTATTTCATTGTAAGCAACAAATATAAAAAGGAGACTTAGGCCTGTTACCATAAAATGAATAGTAGGCAAAATCGAAATGAACTCATATGTTAAAAGATATATTAAAATGTATGATAGACATCCTATTGCAACAGCAATATTTAACGATTTTTCATTTTTATAAAAAAATCTAACAAGAAAATAAATAACTATACTTATAGTTACTTGTGCAATAAAACTCATTAATTAATAAAGATTAGTTAAAACTTTGCATAATAATACTATGAATATTAGCAAGGTTAACCTAAAATACACATCTTTTTAACGTATTTAAATATTTTTTATATGGTAATTATTAGATTAGCAAGAAGTGGGGCAAAGAAGAACCCATACTATTTTATAACTGTAGCAGACGAGAGACGCCCGAGAGATGGTGCTTTTATTGAAAGATTAGGGTTTTTTAATCCTATGGCTAGAGGCCAAGAAGAAAGGTTAAGATTAGATTTAGATAAGCTTAATGAATGGATTTCAAAAGGAGCTCAAGTAAGCGATAGAGTTAAAGCTCTAGTAAAAGAGTCAAAACTGACTCCTGAAGAGCTTGAGGCAAAAATTGCTGCAAAAAAAGCAAGAGCAGAAGCTAAAAAGGCAGCGATTGCAGAAAAATTAGCTAAAGAAGCTGAAGAGAAAGCAGAGCAGGAAGCTCCAGCAGAGGAATCAGCTCCTCCAGAGGAAGCTACCACAGATGAAGCAGCTCCAGCAGAAGAAGCAGCTCCAGCTGAAGAATCAGCTCCAGCAGAGGAAGAAGCTCCAGCCGAAGAAGCAGCTCCAGCAGAGGAAGCTCCCGAAGAAGAAGCAGCTCCAGCAGAGGAAGCTCCCGAAGAAGAAGCAGCTCCAGCAGAGGAAGCTCCCGAAGAAGAAGCAGCTCCAGCAGAGGAAGAAGCCCCAGCTGAAGAATCAGCTCCTGCAGAGGAAGAAGCTCCAGCCGAAGAAGCAGCTCCAGCAGAGGAAGCTCCCGAAGAAGAAGCAGCTCCAGCAGAGGAAGCTCCCGAAGAAGAAGCAGCTCCAGCAGAGGAAGAAGCCCCAGCTGAAGAATCAGCTCCTGCAGAGGAAGAGGTTGCTGAAACTGAAGATCAAAAATCGTCTGATCAAGTCGATGAAGAGAGTTCTTCAGAAAATGAAGAAAAATAATCACACCTGTATTGGATCTGTTGGAAGGTCTAAAGGACTCAACGGTGAATTTTATTTAAATTCGTTTTGTAATCCTAAAGAGAATATTATTGATTATATAAAAGACATAGTATTTCTTTCTGATAGCAAACTAGAAATTGAATATATAAAGAAAAGTGCTAACAAGCTTTTTTCAAAAATAAAAAATATAAATGATGTAGACAGTGTTAAAGAATACACTAATCAAAAACTATATCTGAACATGAGCTCTCTTCCGAAATTACCAATGAATGAATTCTATTGGAATGAGTTGATTGGTATGAAAGTAGAAGATGAAAATGAAAAAAAAATATTGGGGATAGTTAAAGCTCTAGAAAATTATGGAGCCAATGATTGTTTGGTTGTTAAACCTTTTAATGAATCAATTGATAACAAAACAAGACTTATTCCATATATAAATGAAATTTTTATAAAATCAGTTGATATAAAACAGAACATAATAAAAGTGGATTGGAGAAGCGATTATTAGATGCGAATAAACGTAATTACAATTTTTCCTGAGATATTTGATATTTTGAATGTTGGTGTAATATCTAAATCATTAAAAAATAAAATTATTAAGTTAGATATTCGCGATCTTAGAAAAAACGCCACTAATAAACATAACAATATTGATTCGAAACCATATGGAGGTGGTGAAGGTATGGTTATGATGGCAGAACCAATAGTAAAAACTCTCAAACAAATTAAAAAGAAAGAGCGCGGTCCAGTTATTTTTATGTCACCGCAGGGTGAAAAACTAGATCAAAAAAAGGTTAAATCTTTTTCAAAATTAAAAAACATAACAATCATATGTGGAAGGTACGAAGGTATTGATCAAAGAGTTATTGATAAATATGTAGATGAAGAAATTTCAATAGGAGATTTTATTTTAAGTGGGGGAGAGTATGCTGCAGTTTGTTTAATTGATGCAATAACAAGACACATTCCAGGTACACTTGGAAATAAAGACTCCTACTTAAAAGATACATTCTCAAATGGGCTTTTGAAAGGAGATGTTTATGCAAAGCCTGAAAGTTTTGAATCTATGAAAGTTCCAGATGTTTTGCTTTCAGGGAATCATAAAGAAATTGATTCCTGGAGAGAGCACAATTCATTACTTAAAACTTTCATAAAAAGACCAGAATTGTTAAATGATGTAAAATTAACAAAAAAACAAAAAAAACTCTTGGAAGAATGGGCATCTAAGGATATCCTATAGCCCTTTTTAGGCGATTATTATGAGTGAAAATAAAGAGAACGAAAAAAAAGGTTTTTTTTCCAGATTATTTGGTGGCTCAACTGCGTCTAAAGATACTGAAGTTGCAGCAGAGAATCCTGTAGAATCAATTGAATTGCCTACAAAATCTGCTTTAAATAAAATGAAAAAGGCAGATATTGTAGCCTTAGCTAAAGATAATGGACTCGAATTAGATATTGGTTTAACTAAACCAAATTTATTGAAGGCATGGGACGAACATTTTGCTGACACCACTGATGAAATTGTTTCAAATGAGGAAGCACCAGCTGAAGAGGAGGTTGCTTCAGTCGAAGAAGAAGCTCCAGCCGAAGAAGCAGCTCCAGTAGAGGAAGCGCCAGTCGAAGAGGAAGCTTCTCTAGCAGAAGAAGAAGCTCCAGTAGAGGAAGCGCCAGTCGAAGAAGAAGCTGCTCCAGCAGAAGAAGAAGTTCCAGCAGAGGAAGCACCAGTTGAAGAAGAAGCTGCTCCAGAAGAAGAAGCGCCAGTCGAAGAAGAAGCTGCTCCAGAAGAAGAGGAATCATCTGAACAAGAAAAACAGATCTCACTGAACGAGAAGTCCCCTTCACAAATAATAAGTTCTTTTGAGTCGCAACAAATGAAAACAGATATACCAGATTTTAGGCCTGGAGATACTTTGGTTGTATCTGTAAAAGTTAAAGAAGGTGAAAGAACCAGACTTCAAGCATTTGAGGGCGTAGTCATGGGTGTAAAGAAAGCAGGTTTAAACTCTTCATTCATAGTTCGAAAAATTTCAAGTGGCATTGGAGTTGAAAGGACATTTCAAACTCACAGCCCAATGATTGATTCTATAAAAGTAAAAAGAAAAGGTGATGTTCGTCAAGCTAAGCTTTTCTATCTAAGAGAGAGGTCTGGTAAGTCTGCTAGAATAAAAGAAAGACTAGACTAACATAATGTTAAATCCAACAAATGAAGATTCTGATCTCAGATCTTTTTTTAATTATTTATTTGTTGAAAAGGGGCTCTCAAAAAACACAGTAGAAGCTTATAGAAATGATCTAAATGAGTATCTTAAGTGGATAAATCTCCAACAGATTAGTGACTATAAGTTAATTACAGAACCTCAGATAAATGATTTCATAGCAAGTCTTTTCAAAAAAAATTTAAAAAGCACTTCTGTAAATAGAAAAATCTCTTCTTTGAAAGCTTTTTATTTATTTTTAGTTAGAAAGAAAAAAATTCAAACTACTCCATTATCTGAAATTATCACGCCAAAGAAAGAACAGCATCTACCAGTATCAATGTCTGAAGATGAGGTTGAAAAGTTACTTAATAGCCCAGACACCTCTATTCACATAGAAAATAGAGATAAGGCTATGATAGAAATGCTTTATGCAACTGGTATGAGAATATCTGAGCTAGTAAATCTTAAAATTACTGATATTGATAATGAGAGGTCTGTTTTAAAGGTATTTGGTAAAGGATCAAAAGAAAGATTAGTTCCATTTGGAGAAAAAGCTAGTGATTCATTAAATTCCTATCTTTCAGAAAGAAAAAAATCTTTATCCAAAGAAGTTTTTCTATCCAATAGAGGTACAAAAATGACAAGATCTGGTTTTTGGCAGAGAATAAAAATTTATTTATCAAGATCTGGATTAAAAAACTCTATCTCACCACACACTTTGCGTCACGCTTTTGCAACACATTTATTGAATAGGGGAGCTGATCTTCGATCTGTTCAGTTACTTCTGGGACATAGTGACTTATCAACGACTCAAATATATACTCACATTGCAAAACACAGATTAGGTGAGGTACTAAAAAAACATCATCCTAGGGGATAAAATGAAGTTAAAATCATATTATTTATTAACAATATTATTTTCTTTGAATTTATTATCAAATGAGAAAGATATAAAAGAAAATATTGAAAAAATTCTTCCACCTGAAGCCAAGATTGAGTCTATCGAAAAATCAATTTTTCCTGGAATTTACAAAGTTTTTTATGGAGATCTTCAACCATTGTATGTATCTGAGGATGGTAAATTATTTATATATGGAGATATGTTTCAGATTTCAGAAAATGAAATCTTAAATATTACTGATAAAGAAATTGCTTATAAAAGGAATGAAATTCTTAAAGAGCTAGATCAAAATACCCTTATATCTTTTCTTTCAGATAAAGAGTCTCATCGAATAACAGTATTTACTGATGTCGATTGTGGATATTGCAGAAAATTGCATGATCAGATAGGTGAGTATAATAAATTAGGAATATCAATAGATTACGCTGCGTATCCAAGATCTGGAATTGGCACTAATGCCTTCACGAAAATGGTAAGCGCATGGTGTTCTGTAAATCCACATAAAGCTTTAACCGATCTCAAAAAAGGAAAAGAAATAAACGTTAAATTTTGTGAGAATCAGCCAATTGCCAAACATTATACGATAGGAAAAAAAATTGGAATTTCTGGAACACCAGCCATAATTACATCAAGTGGCGAGCTTTTGCCTGGATATATATCTCCGGATGAATTATATAAAAGGTTAAGAGGATAATATGAGCACTCTAAAAATAGGAATCTGTGGATGGGGCAATGTTGCAACTGGACTCTACAAGATAGCAAAAAATAATATCGAATCTATAAAAAAACAGGGTAATTTGGATATAGAAATTGTTGTTATTGGAGCCAGGAGGGATAATCCCAACTGTAAACCAGAAAATGTAATCATTGAAAGAGACATTTTCAATGTAGTTAATCATGATATTGACGTGATGGTTGAATTGATTGGAGGAGTTGATGTTGCTAAAGATTTAATTCTGAAAGCTTTAAAGAAAAAGAAACATGTTGTAACTGCAAATAAAGCAGTTATCTATAATCACGGCGATGAAATTTTCGCATGCGCAAAAGAGAATGGTGTAAAAGTCTTATTTGAATCATCTGTATGCGCAGGCACACCAATAATAAAATTACTAACCGAAGAGCTATCTGCAAATAAAATTTCAAAAATTTCTGGAATGCTTAATGGCACATCAAATTTTATATTATCAAACATGGAAGATGGTGCAGAGTTTCAATCAACATTAGAACTTGCTCAAAAAGAGGGATATGCAGAGCCAGACCCTTCATTCGATATTGAAGGCATGGATGCAGCTCATAAAATAGGTATTTTATCTTCTTTAGCCTTAGGAACCTCTTTACCACCTGATGATTTTTACGTACAAGGCATAACAAATATTAAAAAGATAGATTTCAAATATGCTGATGAAATGGGATATACCATTAAACATCTAGCAGTGGCAGAACAAAACAGTAAAGAAGTTGTTTTAAGAGCACATCCTGTTCTTATCGCAAAGGACTCATATCTTGCAAATTTAAAAAGTGTTAGAAATGGCATAGAAGTAGAAACTGATTTATTGGGTACTCTTCATCTAGCTGGATCTGGAGCTGGACAAGAATCAACAGCATCTGGAATAATCTCTGATCTTGTTCACCTGGCTAATTCTTCAGAAGAGCATTTAAAAGCTGCCTCAAATGAGAAAGTTATATTAAGTGAATTCCTTAATCTTACGTTTCAATATTATTTTTATATTGAAGCTGAGGATATTCCAGGTGTAATGGCATCAATAACATCAGTATTTGCAGATAAATCAGTTGGCCTAGAGACAATTGTTCAAAAAGAGAATTTAGACGAAAATTTTGTACCAATTGTCATCATTACTGATCCTTTTAAAGAGCAAGATCACAGTAATTTGATAGAAAATCTAGAAAAATTAGATTCAATTAAAAGTGTGAGAACTATTAGAATTGAACAAGATTAAATATGTTATTCCACAGCACTAGAGGTCAAGATAAAGACAAGACTTTTGAACAAATCCTAATGCAGGGTCTTGCAGATGATGGCGGGCTTTTTATGCCTGATTATTGGCCTCAAGTGGATATTGAGTATCTTAAGAATCTTGAGAGTTTTATAGATGTTGCAAAGTATATTGTGCCTCTATACACAGGATCTTCATTTAAAAAAGAAGATGTGATCGAGCTTTTAAACAATACTTGGCATAACTTTGAAGAGCAGGATTTAATAAAAATAACTCAAATTAAACAATCAACCTCAATACTTGAGTTATACCATGGGCCTACAGCCGCATTTAAAGATTTTGGCTTACAACTTGCTGCAGCATTTTTTAACAAAACTCTTCAAACGCAAAATAAAACAGCTATTGTTTTTGGAGCAACATCAGGAGATACAGGCTCAGCAGCCATCGATGCTTGTAAAGATTTCGATGTCATTAAAAGTTTTATATTAATACCTCATGGAAATATGTCTGAAATACAAAGAAAACAAATGACAACAGTTCAGAGTCCAAATGTTCATCCAATTATTGTTGATGGAACATTTGATGATTGTCAGGACATTGTTAAAAATGGATTCAAACAAAGATCGTTTCTTAAAAAAAATCAATATCTTTTAGCAGTGAATTCAATTAATTGGGTAAGGATTATTGGCCAAATTTGTTATTATTTTTATTCAGCTATTAAAATCAATAAACTTTCTAAGCCATTAAACTTTTCTGTGCCTACTGGAAATTTTGGAAACGTCTTTGCTTGTTATGCAGCCTCAAAAATGGGCATGCCTTTGTCTAAAATAATAGTTGCAGTTAATTCAAATGACATCCTGTATAGGTTTTTCAAAAATAATGATTATTCAAAAAAAACTGTCAGTGAAACTATATCTCCAAGCATGGATATAAGTGTTGCTAGCAATTTTGAAAGATTGATTTACGATTTTTTTCTTAACAGTAATAGTGAATTATGTAACAAGCTATACAATAATTTTCCTGAGATAAGCATCAAATTGGAAGATAGTATTTGGAAAAAATCATCTGAACTATTTTTAAGTCATAGTGTCGATGATGATGCTACTATCCAATGTATGAAATCTTTCTATGAACAACATGGATTTATAATTGATCCTCATACAGCTGTAGCTGCGCATGCTGTGAATAGGCTTGAAGAAGAATTAATGAATGAAACCGTTATTTTATCTACAGCACATCCAGCTAAATTTCCAAATATTTTAAGAAATGCTGATTTAAAGCTTAAAAATATTCCTAAAAGACTTGATGAAGTTAAAAACAAGAAAGAAGTTGCTGTGAATATTCCATCATCCGATAAATTAATCTTTGAATATATTATTAAGCATAATTAGCAATGGACGCTCAAGAATTAAAAGCTACTCTCTTAGATTTAAAATCAAGACTTGAAGATATAAAAGTTAATGTTTTTCAGATTGAAGATAAGAAGAAAAGACTTGAAGAAATTGAAAATGAACTTTCACAGGAAAAGGTTTGGTCTGATTTGGAGTTATCGCAAAAATTAAGTAAAGAGAAAACTAATTTACAAAAAATTATAAGTAAATACCAAACAGTTGATCAAAAAGTTTCTGATTCAGAGGTTTTAATTGATATTTCAATTGAAGAGAAAGATGATTCAGCCATTAAGGAGGTTAATCAGGAAGTGCTTGAAATTTTTGAGTTAGTAGAAGATTTTGAGTTTAGTAGAATGTTTAATAAAAAAATGGATGGTTCTTCAGCCTTTATAGAAATTCAAGCTGGTTCTGGTGGAACAGAGGCTCAAGATTGGGCTGAAATGCTTATGAGAATGTATTCAAAATGGGCTGAAAGCAGAGGGTTTAATATTAAAGTGGTAGAAATATCTCACGGAGATGTGGCTGGGATAAAGTCTGCCTCTATCTATGTTGATGGAGATCATGCTTACGGATGGCTAAGAACTGAAACTGGAATTCATAGATTGGTGAGAAAATCACCATTTGATTCTGGAAATAGAAGACATACTTCGTTTGCATCAGTTTTTATATCTCCTGAAGTTGATGACTCAATAGAGATTAATATTAATAAAGCAGATATTAGAACAGATACTTATAGAGCTTCAGGTGCTGGAGGCCAACATGTAAATAAAACAGATTCTGCTGTGAGGCTTACTCATATTCCAACGGGTCTTGTAGCTCAATCGCAAAGTGATAGATCTCAGCACAAAAATAAAGAAAATGCTTTAAAACAATTAAAATCTAAGCTTTACGAGTTAGAATTACAGAAACAAAATGAAGAACAACAAATGCTTGAAGATAGTAAGTCAGATATAGGATGGGGTAGCCAAATCAGATCCTATGTATTAGATCAATCTAGAATAAAAGATTTAAGAACTAATCATGAAACAGGTAACACTCAGGCCGTTCTAAATGGAGATTTAGATGATTTTATGAAATCATCTCTTAAAGCAGGCATATAAATGGATAAAGAAAATTTAAGTGGAGAAAAAGCTCTCATAGAAGAGAGAAGAAAAAAACTTGAGCAACTTAGAGATAAGGGAGATGCTTATGGTAATTCTTTTAAACCTAAAAACAATGCAAGCAAACTTCATGAGGAATATGGAGTTTTTTCAAAGGAAGATCTAGAAAAAAAAGACATTAAAAATATTTCAGTAGCTGGTCGAATTGTGCTTAAAAGGGTGATGGGTAATGCAAGCTTTGCAACGCTTAGAGATTCTTCAGGAGATATTCAAATATATGTAACTAAAAACAATGTTGATGAGTCAGTTTATGAGGATTTTAAGACTTGGGATCTAGGAGATATTGTTGGTGTATCAGGTTCTCTGTTTAGAACAAAAACAGATGAGTTAACCATAGATGTATGGGATCTAGAAATGATTACAAAATCATTACGGCCTATGCCTGAGAAGTTTAAAGGCCTAACTGACATAGAGGCTAGATATAGGCAAAGGTATCTTGATTTAATGACTAACAATGAAACGAAAGAAGTTTTTGTTAAAAGAACCAAAATTATTGATTCGATGAGAAAAAAAATGAATGAGTGTGGTTACTTAGAAGTAGAAACACCAATGATGCATCCTTTAGCTGGCGGCGCAGTAGCTAGACCATTTGTGACTCAACACAATGCACTAGGACAGGATTTGTATTTAAGAATAGCTCCAGAACTATATTTAAAAAGACTTTTAGTAGGTGGTTTTGATAGAGTATTTGAAATTAATAGAAGTTTCAGAAATGAAGGCTTATCAACTAAACATAATCCAGAATTTACAATGATGGAGTGGTATCAAGCATATGCGAGCATGCAAGATCAAATGGATTTAACTAAAGAAATTATCACAAATGCTGCAGATGCTGCTGGATGCAAATCAAAAATACAATGGGGAGATTTAGAAATAAATTTAGATAATTTCAAACAATCCACTCTTTCAGATTTAATATTAGATTTTAATTCTGAACTATCAAAAGATGACTTGAGTAATCAGAAAAAGCTTGAAAAAATTCTTAAAGATAAAAAAGTAAAAATTGAAAAAAATTGGGGCATTGGAAGGATTCTTCTTGAGGTTTTTGAAGAGACAGTAGAAGACCAATTAATTGATCCAACATTTGTAACAGAGTATCCAGTAGAAGTCTCTCCATTATCAAGACGCAATGAAACTAATCCAGATTATGCTGATAGGTTTGAATTATTCATTGGAGGAAAAGAATTTGCTAATGGTTTCTGTGAACTAAATGATCCTGATGATCAGGCATCTAGATTTGAAGATCAGGTTGCTGCAAAAGACTCCGGTGATAAAGAAGCAATGGATTATGACCATGACTATATAACTGCTCTGGAACATGGAATGCCTCCAGCAGTTGGAGTTGGGATGGGAGTTGATAGATTGGTGATGCTACTCACAAATCAATCGTCAATAAGAGACGTTTTATTATTTCCTCAACTCAAATCGTAAGGAAATTATTACCATCTAAATTTATCAAAATTTTCAGGATTTGCCCAACCCTTAGGATTATTCCAAGTTCTTTTATTATTGTAAGTTTTGAGATTATATGAAAAACATTTTAATCCATTACTCTTATCAAGCAATTCAGTCTCAAATCCAAGTTTTAACATAGTTTCATTAATTAAATTGTTATTTTTAAAATTTGTAAAGATAGCAATTTTGTGACTTATTAAATTTTTAATCATGCCAATGTAGGGTTCTGATGTCTGAATATCATCTAGAATTATGAATAGATCAAAATTTTCATTTGATATCTGCTCTATATCTGGCCCAATTTGCAGAGATTGAATATTTAATTTTTCAATTCTTTTAACAAGTTTTGAAATATCTCGTGTGGTATTTACAAAAATAGTATTAGGATTTTCATCCTCAATAATATTACTTAGGTAACTGTATAGAATTTTTTCTTTTTTTATCATTGCATAAGATGTTTCACAGCTTCTCTTTCTGAAAGAAGCTCATCTATAGATATTTGAAACTTATTTTTTGCAAACTCTGATAAAGAGATATCTCTTTTTATTTCTATTGAACCATCTTCTAAGGTCATTAAAGGATAGCCGCATATAATTCCCTTAGGCACATCATATGAACCATCACTTGCTATAGCTGCACTAAAGCAATCGCCAGGGTCTGTTGGATTCTCACAAGCAATTACAGTATCTATTGCAGCTTTTGCAGCAGATGTAGCAGAGGAGGCGCCTCTTGCATCAATTACTGCCTTTCCTCTTTGTTGAACTTTTGGAATGAAATCAGATTCTACCCAATTGATATCATTTATTACTGAACTGCCTAATTCTCCTAATATTTGAACATTTTCTGAATCTGGATACATCGTAGGACTATGATTTCCCCAAATAATCATATTTTTAATATCAGAAACATTATTATTTGTTTTCTTTGCAAGAATTGATTTTGCTCTATTAGCGTCGAGCATTGTCATAGCCATCCAAAGTTGGCTATCATTATTTGCTGCATGTTTTCCAATAAATGCATTTGTATTGGCAGGATTACCAACTACTAAAATCTTAGCATTCTTCTTCCCATATCTTCCAATCGCTATACCTTGGTCAACAAAAATACCACCGTTAATACTTAAAAGATCTGATCTTTCTTCAATCTTTTTACCGTTATAAACAATTCCTCTCGGAATACTCCCTACTAATAAAAACCAATCGGCGTCTTTAGAGGCTTCTTCAAAGTTATCTGTATAAGTAACCTCACCCATGTTTGGAAAATATGAGTCTTCTAACTCCATTACTAAACCTTCTAACTTATCAACTACTTGAGGAATTTCAACCAATGCAAGATTGACAATCTTATCTCCAAATGTCTTACCATCTACAAGTCTTGGTATTAAAGAATATGCGATTTGACCCGCTGCTCCGGTAACAACAACTTTTATAGATTTGCTCATTAATTATCCTCAAAAAAAATGATAGTACATTATATTCTTAAATTGATTTGTAATCCTCAATTTTATAACGTAGTAAATGAGTTTTTTTTTGATTAAAATAACTTCAATTCTTATTCAATGTTAGAAAAATATTTTGGAGAAAACTATGACAATTAGATTCGATGACAAGGTTGCAATCGTTACAGGTGCTGGAGGCGGTATTGGTAAAGAGCATGCTCTTGAGCTTGCAAGACGTGGAGCCAAAGTTGTTGTTAACGATCTTGGCGGAACGGTAGATGGAAGTGGTGCAAGTGACGCTGCAAATGAAGTTGTTGATCTAATAAAATCTGAGGGTGGTGAAGCAATTGCTAATGGTGCAAGTGTCACAGACTTAGATGCTGTAAAAGCAATGGTGAATCAAGCTATGGATGAATGGGGGAGAATAGATATATTAGTTAATAATGCTGGTATTTTAAGAGATAAAAGCTTCCATAAAGTTACTTTAGAAGATTTTAATCTTGTAATGGATGTGCACTTTCAAGGAAGTTTAAATTGCACCCATACTGTATTTCCAATTATGCGTGAGCAAGAATATGGAAGAATTGTTTTTACTAGTTCATCAAGTGGCGTATTTGGTAATTTTGGCCAAACAAATTATGGTTCAGCAAAAATGGCAATGATAGGGCTTATGAATACTTTAAAATTAGAAGGACAAAATAAGAATGTCTTTACTAATTCAATTACGCCTGTTGCCTATACCAGAATGACAGAAGGCTTAATTCCTGAAGACTTTGGTAAAAACCTTCAACCAGAATTTGTTACACCTGCAGTAATATATTTAGCAAGTGAGAATGCTCCAAATGGAGTAATAATGGCTGCAGGTGCTGGTGTTTTTTCAAGGATATTTATTCATGAAACAATGGGTATTTCTCTTGGTATGGGAGAAGATATGACTCCAGAAAATATACAGGCCAGTTGGGATAAAATATCTGATATGGAAGACGCTCGTGCTCTTCAAAACGGAGGCGAGCAGACTCTAAAATTCTTTGAACTTATAAATAAGTAAATTTATGCTGAAAAGCTTGGTCTAGAACCAATATCATTTGTATATCTTGATAGATTTTCATAATCTTCAATATTAATTTTGTTTAATCTAACCAGAAACTGTAAAGATGTAACTGCTTGTATGTCCGCGTATGAGAACTTGTTGCATGCTATAAAGTCTTTGCCATCCATAACACTGTCATAATATTTCATTGATTTAAGAGCTAACTCTCTTTGTGCCAGACCAAATTCATTATTTTGATCTTCAAGAGCGCTCATGTGAGGGTGGGTATGCCTAAAACCATGCATTAGAGGCATCATAAGCTCAAATGAGATACGTGAGTACCACATTTCAATCTGAGCTATTTCATCAGGATTAGTTCCAAAAAGATTTGGCTCGGGATTTAGGCACTCTAAATACCTACATATTGCAGTTGTTTCAAGTATTACCTCTCCATCGTCAAGAACTAGAGCAGGAATACGAGAATTGGGCGCAATTTCTTTGTATTCAGGAGTTTTATGCTCCATTTTTCCAATATCAAGGTTCTCAACTTCAATATTTTCAATGCCTTTTTCAGCTATGAAGATAAGAACCTTTCTTGGACTTGGAGCAACTGGGCTTGAATATAGCTTCAAGATTTATTCCCAGTTTAGTGCGCCACCAACTTGATATTCGGTTACTCTTGTTTCAAAGAAGTTCTTCTCTTTTCGTAAATCTATAATTTCAGACATCCAAGGAAACGGGTTTGTAACACCTGTAAACTCTTCATCAAGACCTAATTGAGTTAATCTTCTATTGGCAATGAATTTAAGATATTCTTCCATCATTGCAGCGTTCATTCCAAGAACACCTCTTGGCATTGTATCCCTTGCGTACTGTATTTCTAATTCAGTACCCTCAAGGATCATTTGTGCTGCATCAGATTTCATTTGATCATCCCATAGATGAGGATTTTCTATTTTGATCTGGTTGATAACGTCAATGCCAAAGTTAACGTGCATAGACTCATCTCTTAAAATATATTGAAACTGTTCTGCTGTTCCGGTCATTTTATTCCTTCTTCCCATAGAAAGTATTTGAGTAAATCCACAATAAAAGAATATTCCTTCAAGAACACAGTAAAAAGCAATTAGATTTTTAAGAAGTTGCTTGTCTGATTCAACTGTTCCTGTCTTAAAATCTGGATCAGAAATTTCCTGTGTATATTTAAGCCCCCAGGAGGCTTTTCTAGCAACGCAAGGCACTTCTCTATACATGTTAAAGATTTCACCTTCATCCATTCCCAGAGACTCTATACAGTATTGATACGCATGGGTATGAATAGCTTCTTCAAGACTTTGTCTTAATATATATTGCCTACATTCTGGGTTAGTAATTAATCTATATAAAGCAAGAACTAAATTATTAGCAACAAGAGAGTCAGCTGTAGAGAAAAATCCAAGATTTCTTTTAACAATAACTCTTTCATCTTCTGTAAGCCCATCTTCAGATTTCCATAAGACAATATCGTTTGTCATATTAATTTCTTGCGGCATCCAATGGTTAGCACTACCGTCTAAATATTTTTGCCATGCCCAGTCGTATTTGAATGGTACAAGCTGATTAAGGTCAGCTTTGCAATTAATCATCATTTTTTGATCAACCTGAACTCTGCCAGCATTAGCCATCATTTCATCAAGCTCTTCATTGCCAGCTGTTTCATCTAACGCATTCACAGCTTTTCTCGCTGCTTCTGCTCTAGATCCTTCGCCAATGTTCGTATTGGCTTGTGGTGTTTCTTCTTTTACAGCTTGTTGAGTCACTGATTTTTCCTCAGCTACTGCTTCAGCTGTTTTCTTAACAACTTCATTGTCTATCTGAGGTGATGATTGAGGAGTTGTATTGTCCTCTTTTCCATAGTCGTCCCAATTTAACATATTATTTCTCCTTAGTTTATTGACATGCCTCGCAATCTGGATCATCCAGAGAGCAGGCTGTTGGAACTGGAGCAGGTGCTCCTAATTCTTGCGCAGCTGGCTGTGAAACTTCAGAGCTCACTGCATTTAATTTTCCCTGTTGTACGGTTGATTTTTCTGTTGATGTAGCTGCTATCGATCTTAGATAATAGGTTGTTTTTAGACCAGAATACCATGCCATTCTATAAGTAATATCTAGCTTTTTACCATCAGCATTTCCAATATATAAGTTTAATGATTGAGCTTGATCAATCCATTTTTGTCTTCTGCTTGCAGATTCTACGATGTATTTTGGCTCAACTTCGAAAGCTGTTGAAAATAATTTCTTAACATCATCAGGTATTCTGGATATTTCTGAGAGACTGCCTTCAAAATATTTCAGATCATTAATCATTACGTCATCCCATAAATCAAGTTCTTTTAGCTTTCTTACTAAATGGGGATTAACAATAGTGAATTCTCCTGATAAGTTCGATTTAACGTATAAGTTTTGGTAAGTTGGCTCAATCGATTGAGTTACTCCAGTAATGTTAGATATTGTAGCTGTTGGAGCAATAGCCATGACGTTTGAATTTCTCATTCCATCTTTGATTACTTTTTTTCGAAGTGTTTCCCAATCTAGCGTCTCAGATCTATCAACGTTAAGGTATTCACTACCTCTGTTTTCTGAAAGTATGTCGATAGAGTCTTTAGGTAATATTCCTTTACTCCAGAGAGAGCCTTCGAATGACTCGTATGCTCCTCTTTCCTTTGCAAGTTCAGTAGATGCATATATTGCACTATAACTTATAAGCTCCATGCTTCTATCTGCAAATTCTACTGCCTCATCACTGCAGTATGGAATATCTTGGAGGTAAAGTGCGTCTTGAAAGCCCATTAGGCCTAAACCTATTGGTCTGTGTTTAAAATTCGAGTTTTTAGCAGTATCTACTGAGTAATAGTTAATGTTAATTACATTATCTAGCATTCTTATTGCTGTAGAGACAGTTTGTTTAACTTTTTCTTCATCTAAACTTCCATCCTTCATATGATTAGCAAGATTCACAGACCCTAGATTACAGACAGCAATTTCTTTATCAGCACTTGTGTTCAAAGTAATTTCTGTACAAAGATTAGACGAATGAACAACACCTGAATGTTGCTGAGGCGACCTTAAATTACATGAATCCTTAAAAGTTATCCATGGGTGGCCAGTTTCAAAAAGCATTGTGAGCATTTTTCTCCACAACTCTTTTGCTGGAATTGATTTGAATTGATTCATTTCTCCTTTTTTTGCTTTATCTTCGTATTCTTCATACTTTTCTTCAAAAGCTTTTCCAACCAAATCATGAAGTTCTGGTGCCTCACCAGGAGAAAACAAAGTCCAGTTTTCGTCTTGTTCGACTCTTTTCATAAATAAATCTGGCACCCAGTTTGCTGTATTCATATCATGCGTTCTTCTTCTTTCATCTCCAGTATTTTTTCTGAGCTCAAGAAATTCCTCTATGTCTAAGTGCCATGTTTCAAGGTAGCCACACATTGCACCTTTTCTTTTACCGCCTTGATTTACTGCAACAGCTGTGTCATTTGCTACTTTAAGGAATGGAACAACGCCTTGACTCTTTCCATTAGTTCCTTTTATATATGAATTCATTGCTCTTACAGGAGTCCAGTCATTTCCGAGACCACCAGCCCATTTTGAAAGCAATGCATTATCTTTCATGGCTGAAAATATTCCGTCTAAGTCATCAGGAATAGTTGTGAGGTAACAGGATGATAGTTGAGGTCTTTTAGTTCCAGAATTGAAAAGAGTAGGCGTTGAACTCATATAGTCAAAACTTGATAAAAGTCTATAAAATTCTATCGCTCTATCTTCTCTATTTTCTTCTTCCAATGCCAAACCCATTGAAACTCTCATGAAAAATACTTGAGGTAGCTCATACCTAACATCATCGCAGTGAATAAAATACCTATCGTATAGAGTCTGGAGACCAAGATATGTGAATTGGTTGTCTCTTGTGTGGTCAATCGCTTGTGATAGCTTGTCTAGATCAAAAGTTTTTAGCTCAGGATTAAGAATATCTAACTCAATTCCTTTATCGATATATGCTTTAAATGCTTCTGGATAGTATTTCTCCATTTCTTGATATGTTGACTCTTCAGCAATATTTAAAAAATTAAGCGCCTCACTTCTTATTTGGTCCATTAGTATTCTTGCAGTTACGTAGGAATAATTAGGTTCTTTTTCAACTTTGGTTCTTGCTGACATGACAAGACTTGTTCTCATGTCGGCTATAGATACGCCGTCATATAGATTTTTTAGCGCTTCGTCTAAAACCTCGTTTATTGATACTTCATCAAGATTCTCACATGCATCGCTTATAAGTCCTGCAACTTTTTCAACATCAAGTGGGACGACTGTTCCATCGCTCTTTGTTATATTAATACTTGGTGTATCGGGCAGCTCAATCTCAAGTTTTTCTTTTTTTCTTTCCTGAGTTCTTTCAGCTCTGTATAAAATGTAGGATTTTGCTACATCTAATTCTTCTGATCTCATTAATTGAAGCTCTACCTGATCTTGTATTTCTTCTATATGCAATGTTCCGCCTGACGGCATCCTTCTTTGAAAAACTTCAACGACATTTTCAGTAAGCTGATTAACTTTTTTATGAATTCTTTCACTTGCAGCAGCATTACCAGACTCAGTGGCCAAAAATGCTTTTGTTATTGCAACTTTTATTTTATCGTCTTCAAATGCAACGACTTTACCATTTCTTTTAATTACTCTTAACTTGCCTGGTGCTGTTGTTTCAATATCTTTGATATTTTGTTGATTATTCTCAACTTGTTTTTCTTGTTGTTGTACTTCCATTTCTTACTTCTTGCCCACTAATACATAAACTAACATGAGTTTTTACTTTAATTTCATCTGGAAAAATTTAAGTGTGTCTGCAGTAACGGTAACTTTTTTCTCCTAAGGAGTAATATACTAGTTGTGGACAAAGAATCAAGTAAAAAAACACAATATATTGTGACAATTTCATTTTTTTCCACTATATAGTGTATATATCGTGTTTTTTTGCTGTTGGAAATAAGTGTATAAATTGTGGATAATTATTAACTTGGAGTATTAATATGAAAAATTATTTGTCTATTGATCAAGGAACAACAAGCTCAAGATCAATAATATTTAACTCAAACTTAGAAAAACAAATAGATTCTCAGTTGGAATACAAATTAGACTATCCTGATGACGGTTGGGTAGAGTTACGTCCAGACGATGTAGTTAATACTGTTAAAAAAACCATAGCAAATGTTTTAGACAATTTTAATGGTTCAATTGAAGCATGCGGGATAACTAATCAGAGAGAGACTACGATAGTTTGGTCAAGAGATACAGGAGAGCCAATATATCCAGGAATAGTATGGCAAGACAGAAGAACGAACGAATATTGCCAAGAACTAAAATCGAATGGATATGAGAAGAAAGTAAGTGAAAAGACAGGTCTGGTTCTTGATCCATATTTTTCAGCTACAAAGGTTAAATGGATACTTGATAATGTTGAGGGCGCTAAAGAACGTGCTCAAAAAGGCGAACTAGCCTTTGGAACAGTCGATTCGTACTTGATATTTAAATTGACTAAGGAAAAGAATCATTTAACAGATGTAACCAATGCCTCTAGAACAATGCTTTTTAATATTCACAACAAAGAGTGGGACCAAGAATTGCTGGATATTTTTGAAATACCAAATTCTATGCTTCCAGAAGTACTATTTTGTGATGGTGATTATGGAACTATCGTTCATTCAGATAAGAAAATACCAATCAGAGGCGTTATAGGTGATCAACAAGGTGCTTTAGTTGGACAAGATTGTTATGAATATGGAGATATGAAATCAACATATGGTACCGGTTGTTTTTTAATGGTGAACACAAAAGATGAGGCAGTTAAGAGTGATCAAGGCCTTTTAACGACAATTGCATATGGTTTAAATGGAAATGTTTCATATGCATTAGAAGGGAGCATTTACTCGAGTGGAAATATTATTCAATGGCTTAGAGATAAGATGAAATTTTTTGACGATGCAAAAGAAAGTGAGAAATACATAAATGCATCTGGAAATTCCAATAACGTACTTTTTTTACCAGCTTTTAATGGATTAGGAGCTCCATTTTGGGACTCAAATATAAGGGCAGGATTTAAAGGAATTACTCAAGATACCTCTATAAACGATATTGTGACTGCTGCATTTCATTCAATAGCATTCCAAACAAAAGAAATTACAAAAGTATTAGAAACTAATAACATTAATATTAATAAACTTTTAGTTGATGGTGGCATGGTTGCAAATGAATCTTTTTGTCAGATGCTTGCTGATACTTTACAAAAAAATATAAAAAGACCTGCAAATGTTGAATCTACAGCTCTTGGAGCATGTAAAGTGGCAATGATGGCATCTGGAGAAAATATCTCTGAAATTAAAAGTAATTCATCAAACTTCGAACCAAATAAATCATTAGAGAATATTTATTCAATTAATTACAATAATTGGAAAGAGTATATAAATAAAAATCTTTCAAAAAGTTAATTAAGAATAATATTTTCAGATATATTTATTTCTTCAAACATATCAGTATCATGGCTAACTATTAAGCAAGGTATCTTTTGTGAAGATACATATTCCTTTAATAGTGATTTAACATTATCAGAGTTTTGTGTATCTAAGTTTGAGCATGGCTCATCTAATAGAAGAAGATCTGGCTTCATTAAAAGAGCTCTTGCAATTGCAACCCTTTGTTTTAATCCGCCTGAGAGTTGGTGAGGCTTTTTTAGCAAATGACTTTCTAATTTAAGTTCATTAATGACTTCAAAATATAAATCATTTTCAGTTGCTGTCTCACTGAATAGAATATTTTTAGTTACATTAATGTGAGGAAACAGTGCAAAGTCTTGAAAAACAAATCCAATCTTTCTTTTTTCAGGAGGTAGGAAAGTAGCCTCATTACTCAAGACTTTTTTATTTAAAATTACTTCACCAAAATCTGGTTTATTCAATCCAGCAATATTATTAAGCAGGGTAGATTTGCCTATTCCACTCTCTCCAGTTAATAGACCAAAATTTCCATTTGTAATTGTAAAAGATACCTCGTTAAACAATATTTTATTATCTATTGAACTAGAAAGTTTGTTAATAACGAGACTCATAATTATGTTTTATACAATTTATTATTGATTTTATTCTTATTTGTAAATTATTAACAGAGAATATAACCCTGAAAAATTCCACTTAATTTAATCTATTTTATAAAACAATTGTCTAATATGTTTTATTTATAATCTTTATTTCTTAATCATACTTGTCAACAGAAAAAACATATGCAGTTACCAGTTAGTAATTTTTATACATAACTGGAGCTTATATTAAGTAGAAA
>JH611156.1:248014-288007 GCA_000252525.1 SAR86 cluster bacterium SAR86A
AAAATTTTGAAAATTTCCATTCCAAAAAACTGGATTGAAGCCTTTAAAAAAAATAATCTTGATACAAATCTTGATTTACCAATAAAAAATATCTCAAAGGAACTGGAGGATAATAAAAAAATTGCACCTAATATCAATAATATCTTCAGGGCTTTTGAGCTTTGTGAATATGAATCAACTAAAGTTGTAATTTTTGGTCAAGATCCATATTTTCAATCAGGATACGCAAATGGATTAGCCTTTTCGGTTAATGAACATATTCCTACTCCTGCATCTTTAAAAAATATTTATTCTGAGATTAAAAATGACATTGGTATATTACATAATAGCATTGGTTGTCTTGAAGGTTGGGCAAAAGATGGAGTGCTTTTGTTAAATTCGTCTTTGACAGTTGAGATTTCAAAGCCAGGCTCTCATTCAAAAATAGGTTGGCATAAATTTATTACTAATGTGGTAAAACTTCTAAGCAATAAAAAAAATATTGTCTTTATTTTATGGGGCAATCACGCCCAATCCTTTAAACATTTGATTAACCAAAACGAAAATTTAGTTTTATGTTCGTCTCATCCATCTCCTTTGTCAGCACATAGAGGATTTTTTGGCAATAAACATTTTTCAAAATGCAATCAATATCTTGCTGATAAAAAAATTCAGCCAATCAAATGGTGATCTATGAAATTAGCTCAATACCTGGAAGTTTTTTAATTGTATCAAGCTGATCTCGTAAAATAATTCCATTAAAAATATAATTTTTATTAATTTTAATCTTATTACCAATTAATTTTATATCTTCGCTATCGACATAATCATCATTCACCACAAAAGTAAGAAACTTTCTTCGATTAACTCCAAGATATCTCATTCTTGCAACGATTTCTTGTCCTCTATAACAGCCCTTATCAAAAGATACTCGCAATTCATCATAATTAAGCTCTTGTGGTCTGAATTTAGAAATATCAGACTCTTCTAAAAAATAATTCCCAAGTAATTTATTACTTGCTTCCCAAACATCCTCAGAAATTTCATTATTGCTTTCATAAGCATCTTTTAAATCGACACATGTTGAGAAAAGTTCATTAGATAAGTAAGAATTAGGAATCTTAGTATGTGAAATTGTTCCAATCACCTTCAACTTACTTTTCAATAATTTTACAGAACTTAAATTAGCAAAAGGTGTAAGCTCTTTTATTAAAATATCTTCAATATTTTCCTTTACTACTAATTTGTAACATTCGCCGTCAAAAATAATTATAAAGTCTGCCATTATCATGCCCTTATGATTACAAATGCAGGATAATTGAGATTGACCATCCTCAAGTAACTTGATGTCGGATGTAACCTGACCTTGTAAAAGGTCAAATACCTTATCTTTATCACCAATAATTTCAATTACACATGAATTTTTCAAATGAATTGATCCAGACTGAATTAATTTTTTGAGATTGTTAATTTTCAAGTAAAATTGTTATTTATTATGAGTATTTTAACCAATGAATGAAGAAATAAACAGAATACGTTGGAAATGCAGAAGGGGTATGAGAGAAATAGATTTACTCCTTAGAGAGTTCTCTATAACAAAGCTAGAAACACTGAATGAGGATGAATTAAGCATATTTTCAGATATATTAAATTATGACGATCAAAAGCTTTATGATTTTATTTTTAAAAAAGATAATTTAGGGAATAAATTTCATGAAGATTTCATTGAGAATCATTTAAAAAAATTCACTCATCAAGGAAACTTTTAGAATTGAAATTTGTCTTTATTTAGTGGAAACATAATTTTATGAAGAATATTTCAAATAATAATGATTCCGAATTAGTCGAGAAAGCGAAAAAAGGTAATGAAATGGCTTTTAATTTTTTAATGAATAAATATTACGCAAGGGTTTATGCCTCATTGCTATCTTTTACAAAATCTCATCAAGATTCTGAAGATCTTACTCAACAAACTTTCCTAAAAGTTTGGCAACAATTAAAAACATTCAGAGGAGATAGTGCTTTTTTCACATGGGTTTATAGAATTGCAATTAATTTAGCCAAAAATTATGTTTCAAGCTCAGGCTACAAAAAACAAAAATTAAATATATCGGTTGAGGACTCGGAAATAGAGATTAACTCATTCAAAGACATAGAACTTGAACTTATGCATGATCAGTCACTAAAAAATATTAAATTTTTTATTGATTCTATGCCAGAATCACTAAGAACAGCATTTACTATGAGAGAACAAGAAGGATTAAGCTATGATGAGATTAGCAAAATAACTGAAACACCTATTGGTACTGTAAGATCAAGGATTTTTAGAGCACGAGAGTCAATTCTCGAATACATTAACACGGAGCTTATTACAAATGACTGATATTAAAGAAAAATTATCAGCTTTATATGATGGAGAGCTTGAGAGTTCTCAAATCGACGACCTTCTTGAAGAATGCAGAAATAATGACGAATTGATAAGATCATTTTCTTTATATGGATTAATATCACTATCTCTAAACCAAGAATCCAAGATTTCACAAATAAGTCAATCCAGAAGAAGGCCTAAAAGGAGAGGATTTGCAGACATTTGGCTATCAAATGCTGTAACAGCAGCAGCTTCAATCATATTAACTTTATTTGCAGTAAATAATGTAGATTTTTCTAGAATGAGTATAAACATTGATTCCACAAATCAGATTGCTTCTGCAGTTAACAGCCAAGAGGCAAAACAAACAGCTGAAAACTCAAGTGAATATCTTGTTGATCATGTTATGAACGTAATTAATGATCCATCTTTCATGAATTCAAAATCAAAAGTTGATCTACAAAACGTAGGTTACAGAATAAATCAAAGCAGCAATCCTGAATATTCTAATGGAGTACAAAAATTTAAACTTCGTATTGAAAATAGAGATTTCGGCCTTAATCAAATAAGGTACTGGAAACATGGCAATAAAATGATATACGTAGTTCCAATTTCAAATGGTAGAGCTGTTACTTTATATGGTAATATTTCACTTCCAACTGCGATACAAATTGCTAATTCTATAAATAAATAAAGTAAATTATGAAAATTTTGAATCTTAAACATATATTTTTATTGGTGTGTCTCTCTATTTCGAATGAAGTTTTTTCAAGCGCACTACCTGAAAACATATCTGAATTGGTAGATAGTTCTGCGCCTGCAGTTGTAAATATAACTGCTAAAAAAGAAGTTTCTCAGAGACAATCTTTCGGATATGGCGGTATTCCAGACGAGATGTTAGAAAGGTTTGGTATTCCAAGACAATATAGAGAGATGCCTCAACAGAAAAGGGAAGCAACTTCTTATGGTTCTGGCTTTATTTTGAAAGATAATTATATTATGACTAACTTTCATGTGGTTGAAGATGCTACTGAGGTTATTATTTCTTTATCAGACAGAAGAGAGTTTATTGCAGAAGTTGTAGGTGTAGATCCTCTCTCAGATTTAGCGGTCTTGGAGGTAAGTGACGATGATTTACCAACAGTTAATGTGGGCAATAGTGATGAACTAAGAGTTGGTGATTGGGTAATTGCAATAGGCTCTCCATTTAGTTTTGATTTTTCTGTGACTGCCGGGATCGTTAGTGCTAAAGGTAGAAGCATCAATAATAATAATATTGGGAATTATGTTCCTTTTCTTCAAACAGACGTCGCCATTAACCCAGGTAATTCTGGTGGTCCTTTATTTAATCTTGATGGCGAGGTAGTAGGTATTAATTCTCAAATTTACTCAAGAAGCGGAGGCTATCAAGGTCTTGCATTTGCAATACCAATAAATGTTGCTATGGATGTCGCTGATCAGATTATAAATGATGGAGAAGTTTCACGAGGCTATCTTGGTGTCAGAATGAGTGAAGTCGACAGTGATTTAGCTGATGCATTGGGAATGGAAAAACCTTATGGCGCTCTCATTAATGATATTGAAGAGGGTGAATCAGCTGATTTAGCTGGCTTAATGCCCGGAGATGTTATTGTTGAGTTTGATAAAAAACAAATTAAGTTTAGTTCTGATCTTCCACATGTCGTAGGACAAATCAAACCAAATACTAATGCAAAAGCAATTGTTATTAGAGACGGCGACGAAATTGAGCTAGAGTTTGTTCTTGGAGAACTCCCGGTAAATAATGAGTCCTTTATTCCTGCAAAAATAAATACATCATCTGATCCAATTGGGTTAAAAGTTGCAGAAATTGATAGAGATAATCCGTCAATGTCTAATTTACCCGATGGCGTAATAGTATCTAGGGTAAATCCAAACTCTCCAGCATCAGGCAAGTTAAACAGAGGCGACTTGATTACAATGATCCAACATAAAGGAAAAAAGTTTAAAGTCTATGATGTAGATACTTTTGATGAAGCGGTAGATAATTTTTCTACTGGCGAAAAAATTGCTATTCACATAATTAGAAATGGAACGAGATTAATTAGGTCCATAACTCTAAACTAGAATCATTTCTTACTTATTTTCGTACTTTGCTTGTAAAATAGCTGCAAATTATGGAAAACATTAGAAATTTCTCAGTTATTGCACATATTGATCATGGTAAATCTACTTTATCTGATAGATTAATTGAATTTTGTGGTGGCCTTTCTTCTAGAGAAATGGAAGATCAGATATTGGACTCTATGGACATAGAAAGAGAGCGAGGCATTACGATAAAGGCACAGGCTGTGTCATTAAAATATAAATTAAACAATAAAGAATACCTTCTTAATTTTATTGATACGCCTGGGCATGTAGATTTTTCATACGAAGTGTCAAGATCTTTATCAGCTTGTGAGGGTGCATTACTAGTTGTTGATGGATCTCAAGGCGTTGAGGCACAAACTCTGGCAAATTGCTATACGGCTGTCGAGGAAGGTTTAGAGGTACTACCTGTCATTAATAAGATAGATTTACCTCAAGCTGAACCAGATAGAGTAAAGAATGAGATAGAAGAGATGGTTGGTATTAATGCTTCAAAATCTCCTTTAGTTAGCGCTAAGACTGGCGAAGGTGTTGAGGAGTTACTAAAAATGCTTATTTCAGAAATTCCATCGCCCATTGGTGATCCAAACTCTAAATTACAAGCTTTAATTGTTGATTCTTGGTTTGATTCATATCTAGGTGTAGTCTCATTAATTAGAGTAAAAAATGGAAAAATTAAAACTGGACAGAAATTTAAGATTTTTTCAACTGGTCAATCTTATAACGTAGATGATATTGGAATATTTTCTCCAAAAAAAACGCAAAAAAAAGAATTGTCTGCAGGTGAAGTTGGCTACTTAGTTGCTGGCATAAAAGAAATCAAAGGAGCTCCAGTTGGAGACACAATCATTGATGCAGGTGATGAAAAAACAACTGCACTATCAGGCTTCAAAAAAGTTAATCCAAAAGTTTTTGCATCAATATTCACATTAAATTCAGATGATTATGAAAAGTTCAGAGATGCTTTATCAAAATTAGTTTTAAATGACTCATCATTAATTTACGAACCAGAAGTTTCAGATGCTTTAGGTTTTGGATTTAGGTGTGGATTTTTAGGTACTTTGCACATGGAAGTGGTTAGAGAGAGACTTGAGAGAGAATATGATTTAGATCTAATATCTACCGCTCCTTCAGTTGAATATGAAGTTTTAAAAACAGATGGATCAATTATCAAGTGTGATAATCCTTCTCAGTTACCTGTTCCAAATGAAATAGACGAAATTCGTGAGCCAATAGTTAATACAACCATAATCTCTCCAAATGAGTATGTAGGGAACATCATTACTCTATGCACCTCAAAAAGAGGCGTGCAAAAAGATATGAAATATTTTGGCAATCAAGTGTCAATTATTTTTGAAATGCCTTTGTCGTCTGTCATCATTGATTTCTTTGATCAAATTAAATCATCAACAAAAGGCTTTGCCTCAATAGAATATACTTTACTAGGATTTCAAAAATCTGATCTTACTAAAATAGATGTCTTGATTAACAATAATAAAATTGACGCTCTATCAATGATCGTGCATAAATCTTTTTCTAATTCAAAAGCTAGAGAAATAGCAAAGAATCTTCAAAAATTAATACCGCGTCAGATGTTTGATGTTCCAATTCAGGTTGCTTTGGGTGCTAAAATTATTTCTAGAGAAACTGTTAAAGCTTATAGGAAGAATGTAACTGCAAAGCTTTACGGCGGAGATGTAACAAGAAAAATGAAATTACTAGAAAAACAAAAACAAGGGAAGAAAAAAATGAAACAACTTGGAAAAGTTTCGATTCCACAGGATGCATTCCTTAATTATTTTAGTTCTAATGAGTAATATGTTCACAGATCCTTTATTTTTACTAGGTTTATTTGGTATCACGATGTCAGTCATTTCGTGGATTAAATTTAATTTAGATGAAAATAACGATGAACCTTTTCTAATTAAATATTTATCATTTATAAGCCTTATTTCTGCAATTGCATTATTGTTAAGTATTTTCTATAACTCAGGCGATCTTGGTATTGTTCTCCTTGTTGGCGCTATTGTTTCTTTTTTTGTTATGCTGCTCGGATACTATTTTAAGAGTTCCGAAATTATTTCTTCATCAAGAGGATATTTTATTCCTTTATTTTTGATATTTGTGTTAAGAACTTTTTTATATGAGCCATATCAAATACCTTCAGGCTCAATGGAACCTCAATTAAAAAAAGGAGACTTTTTGCTTGTAAATAAGTACGCATATGGCTTGAAGATTAATAGGATTGGAACACCAAATTTACTCAGAAATGATCCTGAATATGGTGATTTAGTAGTCTTAATACCACCACATAATCCAGTTCCATACATTAAAAGATTAATTGGTAAGCCTGGAGATGTTATTAGGATCATTAATAAAAAAATATATGTAAATGGAGCAGCTATAGATCGAAAATTTATCAAATCGGAGGATTCTATAATCAATCGAAGATTTAGATATAGCTCTGGTGAAATTGTTACAAGAGAAATTGATGTAGTTATTGATCTGTATCAAGAAAAACATGGAAATGCAGAATTTACTATCAAAAATACAAGAGGAGAGAACGATCAATTTCCTCAAGAATGGACAATACCAAATGGTCATTATTTTGTCATGGGTGACAATAGAGATAACTCAAATGATAGTACAAAAGATGTTGGCTTTGTGCCAAGGGAAAACTTTTTTGGAAGAGCTGACGTGCTTTTTATGACTTGGGAATGTTGGACATGTATTCCTTCTTTTAGCAAAGCAGGAAGTTTGGATTAATGTCTCTTGATGATTTAAGTAAAAAAATAGGTTATGAATTCGCAGATATCAAACTTCTTGAATTAGCTATTACGCATAAAAGTGCTGACAGCAAATCCAATAACGAAAGACTTGAATTTTTGGGTGATGCAATTCTAAGTACAGTTGTTTCAGAATATCTGTACACAAAATTCCCTTATCAAAAAGAAGGATTGCTTACCAGGATGAGATCACATCTAGTAAAGGGGGATACCCTTACAAGAATTGCATACAAGCTTGAACTCACAAATTTCATAAAGTTATCAAAAGGTACTGCTAATTTATCAAGTGAGAGAAAACAATCAATTCTGGAGGGTGTAGTAGAGGCTATTATTGGTGCTGTTATGCTTGATAGTAATTGGGAGACATCAAAAAAATTTGTTTTAAAACTTCTTAAAAAAGAACTATCAAAAATTTCAATTGATAAAGAATTTCGTGATTCTAAAACTGAATTACAGGAACTTCTTCAGTCAAAAAAAATTGACCCTCCTGTTTATGAGACCACAGAACTTGATGATGGCTTTAAATCTAGTATTAAATATGAAGACAAAATATTCAAAGCCAAAGGCAATTCTAAAAGAGATGCAGAAAGAGAAGTGGCAAAAAAAGCTTTAAAATTTATAAAAATATAATATGTCAAAAAAGTATTGTGGGTATATTTCAATAATCGGTAAACCAAATGTTGGTAAATCAACAATTATTAATTCTATCCTTGAAAAAAAAGTTTCAATTACATCTAGAAAATCTCAAACCACAAGAAATAATATTTTAGGAGTAAAGACCGTTGAAAACAGACAATTAATCTTTATTGATACACCTGGTATGCATGTTAAGTCTCAAAAGACCATGAATAAGATACTAAATAAATCAGCTCAAAGCATCATTGAAGACTCAGATATTGTAGTTTTTGTTTTACAAAGATTATCGCTGGACAATGAAGACATATCCATAATAAAAAAGCTTAAAGAAACAAATCCTTTTGTAATATGCGTTATTAACAAAATAGATCAGATTAGTAAAAAGGATAAATTACTTCCCTTCATAGACGACATTACCAAAATGTATAATTTTGCTTCCATAATACCAATTTCAGCTAAAACAAAACAAAACTTAAATGAGCTTGTAAATAAAATTTCAGAAAATCTTCCTGAAAATGAACATATTTACAAAGACAATTTTAATATTGAAAAAGGTAATGAATTTATGTTTTCAGAATTAATTCGTGAGAAGATAATTCGAAAATTAGGGGATGAGCTTCCTCATGATACATTTGTAGAAATAGAAGAGATAGATATCAAAAATAATATTACACATATTAGTGCTGTAATTTATGTCAATAGAAAGTCACAAAAACAGATCGTCATAGGATCTGGTGGAGAGGTCTTAAAAAGAATTGGAAAAGATGCTAGAAGAGATATTGAAAAAATTATAAATGCAAAAGTATTTTTAAAAACATGGGTCAAAGTAAAGAAAAACTGGAACACAGACTCGAACTTTATTCAAAGTTTAGGCGTGGGTGGGAACTATGAGTCAAGTTAATACAGACGAATGTTTTTTGTTACACCAAAGATCTTATGGGGAGACGAGTTTAATCTCGGAAGTTTTTACCAGAAAAAAAGGCAAAATGTCTCTTATTGCAAAGGGAGCAAAAAATCCCAAGTCTAAATTTTTTGGATACCTGGTACCTTTCTGTAAATTAAATGTTACTTATTCAGGGAGATCAGACCTAAAAACACTTACTAGTATTGATCGTGACTTAACAAATTTTAATAAGACTTTATCAAAAAAAACTTATAGCCTCTTATACATTAATGAGCTTCTTATAAAACTTTTACCAAAAGATGCCTCACACGAAGAACTTTTTGAATTATATGAGAACTTTCTTAAAGATGTTACTGAAGAAAAAAACTTAGAGATAACTTTGAGGCATTTTGAACTAGATTTACTTGATATGTTGGGCTATGGATTAGATTTTGAGAGAGATATTGATAATAATGAAAACATTCAAGAACAAGAAAGATATAGTTTTATTTCTGAAAAAGGATTTAGAAAAACAGATAATGCTGATTTGACAGGAGAAGACATTATCAATATTAAAAATAGAAATTTGGCAAATGTCCCAAAAATTTTATTAAAAGAAATTACCTCAAAGGCAATAAGTTTTTGTTTGGATGGGGTTGAGCTATCTAGCAGACAGATTTTTAGGTCAATTAAATAATGATTTTTGGTGTTGGTACAGACTTAGTTGAAATAAAAAGGATTCATGAAATGAAATCTTACGAATCTTTTGCAATAAAGATTCTAAGTGAAGAGGAATTATTTGTTTTTAATGAGCTATCAAAACCTAAAAAAGTAAATTATTTATCAAAGCAATTTGCAGGCAAAGAGGCTTTTGCAAAAGCATTTGGTACTGGCATTAGAAAAGATTTAAATTTTAAAGCAATTAAAATACTTAGAGATAACCTAGGTAAACCTTTTTTTGAGTTTGATTCCAATCTTCAAAAGGTAATTGATGATTTTGGAATTACTCGTTCACATGTTAGTCTTTCAGACGAGAGTGAATACGCTCTTGCATTTGTTATTTTAGAGAAATGAAAAATATAATTTTGTTAGGTCCTCCTGGAGCTGGAAAAGGCACACAAGCTGATCTTATTTGTGATTTATGTGATATTCCAAAGATAAGCACTGGAGACATGCTAAGGGAAGCTGTTGCTTCAGAAAGTGATCTTGGCCTAAAAGTTTCAAATATCCTTGATTCAGGTGGCCTTGTTTCTGATGAGATTATAGGGTCTTTGATAAAAGATCGACTAAATATGCCAGATTGTGAAAATGGATCGCTCTTTGATGGAGTTCCTAGAACAATTGGTCAGGCAGAGCAATTGGCTAACATGGGTATAGATTTTACTCATGTAATAGAGATTCACGTTGATGACCAAGACATAGTAAACAGGATGTCTGGAAGAAGAGTGCATCCTGGCTCAGGTAGAAATTATCACATTGAATTCAACCCTCCTGAAAATGAGGGTATTGATGATATTTCAGGAGAACCTTTAATTCAGCGAGAGGATGACAAGCCTGAAACTGTTTTAAAAAGATTAAATGTATATCATGAACAAACCAAACCACTAACTGATTTTTATAAAAACCTCGCAGATAAAGGAATTTTAATTTTTTATAAAGTAGATGGATCAGAAAGTGTTGAAACAGTATTTAAGAACATTTCAGATAATTTATAAATGAATATTCTTGCATTCCAAAGTTCTGGTGATCAGACCTCAGTCAGTATCATGCTTGACGATGAGATAAATTCTTTTAATTACAAACACAATAGAAAAGATAGACCTAACTGGAATATGTTTTTAGAAAACATTGGCTTAAATAATGCCTTCGCTCTTGAAGATGTTGATTTATTTGCATTTTCTAATTGTCAAAACTCTTATACAGCAACAAGAAGCATTGCAAGTTACCTTAAAGGAGTCGCAGTCGCTTGTAAGAAACCTCTAATAGTTATTGAAGATGATAATTCTGTTTTTCTAGAATCATCTGACGTTGCAAAACTTGCAAAAGATAAATTTGATAAAAACAATCAAGATGTAGCAAGATTTGATCCAAATTTTGCAAATCCAATTTACAAAACTGATACAACCTACAAGAAAATAAATGAGTGATTCTTTACTTAGTATTTTGCTTGGCATAATTCAGGGGCTTACAGAGTTTTTACCAATTTCTAGTTCAGCACATCTACTTTTTCCTAATTTAATTTTTGGCACAAATGATCTTGGTTTATCTTTTGATATTGCAGTGCATTTTGGAACACTTATAGCTGTGATTTTTTACTTCAAAGAAGATATATCTCTCATGCTTCAATCTCTTGCAACGAGAAATTCAACGTTTCCAAGAGAAAAAAAACTATTTGGCTTGTTAGTTGTTGCAACTATTCCAATTGTTTTAGTTGGATTTGGAGTTTCAGATATTCTTGAACAAAGGTTATTTAATACCTTTACTATCGCATTGTCGAATATAGTATTTGCGATTTTATTGTTGCTAGTTTTTTTACAAAGAAAAGAAAATTTAAGATTAGTTGATTTAACTTTTAAGGCAGCTTTGATCATTGGAATATTTCAATGTTTTGCTCTGATTCCAGGTGCCTCAAGATCAGGTACAGCAATTACCGGAGCAATACTTATTGGATTAACACTGAAAGATTCTGCAAAATTTGCATTTCTTCTGAGCATACCAACTATATTGGGAGCACTTGTGTTTCTTATTTCTGATATTAATGAAATAAGCTTAAATTATTCAACTATGATCATAGGATTTTTTACTTCTATGCTCTTCGCTTTTTTTACTATTAAATATTTTTTAGCTTTTGTAGATAAAATTGGGATGATACCTTTTGTAGTTTATAGACTAATTCTTGGTGTTGTTCTACTAGCGCTTTTGTAAATGCAAATTCATTTAGATCGATCACTAATTGATAAGAACATAAAATTTATTGCTCATGACTTAGGATTGAACATTAATCATCAAATTCCATCAGAGCCATACTTGAAATATGATGAAAAAGGACTTTCTTTCATAAAAGATCCAAATAATCCAAGAGAATACATTCATATTGATTATTTAAAAGGCAGAGCGGGTTGGAGATTAAATAGATCAAACCACGAGAGCAATCTTAAAAAAGCGCTTGGAAAAAATCAAAAGAAGCTGCATATTTTTGATGCTACAGGTGGTCTTTTATTAGATACAATGATCTTTTTATCTCTGGGGCATAAAGTCACTGCAATAGAGCAAAGTAAAATTCTTTTTTATTTAGTCAAAGATGCATTAAATAGAGCAGAGTCCAAATTATCATTTATCAAGAATTTAGACTTCAGATTTGGAAACTCTATTGATCTTTATAAAACTATTGAGAGACCAATTGATATTATTTATTTAGATCCTATGTATCCTATACTCAAAAAAAATCAGAAGAAATCCTTAGAAATAGAAACAATACGATTTTTATTAAAAGAAGAAAAAATTGAAGGGAATGATCAAGATATGATCAAAAAATTCTTAGAATATGATCACAAAAAAATTATTCTTAAAAGGCCTTTAAAGTCTGAAATTTATAGTAATATTAATTATCAAGTAAAAGGGAAAACAACTCGTTTTGATATTTATTTATGATAAAAATAAAAGATGAATCTGTAATTTTATCTCTTGATTCTGGTCAGAAGTTTGATCTGCCTTTTTTGTGGCTAAGGGATAACTGTCAATGCGATGAGTGCAGAATTACTGAAACAGAAGAAAAGCAATTTTTACTCCATAAAGTACCAGTTGATATAACTCCCGATAACGTTGAGATAATTGATGAAAAAATTCATATTTCTTGGCCAGACTCTCATCAATCAGTTATCGATATAGATAAGATTATCAATGCAGGTAATAAAAGATATCCTGAGCATGAGCCATGGCCTAAAAATTTTATTCCTAATAAATATGATTGGAGAGAATTTTTAGAGGATAAAAAGTATGCTGCTGATACTCTAAAAAATTTTGTTAAGCATGGTGTCATTATTTTGGATAATGCACCAACAGAACCGTATTCTCTTGAATTATTATCAAAAAGATTTGGCCCAATTCATGAGACGTTATTTGAAAGAATTCATAATGTTTCTGTTACAGGTCATGTTTATAATGTTGCGCATACCGCTAAAGCACTCCCTCCACATAACGACTTCGCGAGTTACAAATATCAACCTAGCGTTCAAGCTTTACATATGCTTGTAAACGAATGTGAGGGTGGGGAGTCAGTAATAGTTGATGGCTGGCAGCTTGTCGATGATCTAAGAAATGATGAACCTGAATATTTCGACATATTATGTAATTTTAAGATTCCATTCAGAGAGTTTGATGAAAATAATGAAACTTATGCAGAGGCGCCATTAATACAGTGTGATAGTGAAGGTAAAGTGGAAAGCTTTCGTTTTTCAAATCAGTTAATGCAAATGATTGATCCAAACAAAAAAGATTTAAAAGAGTTTTATAAAGCATATCATGAGGTTTCAAAAAGGATCTATGATGATAAATATCGAAGCATTTTTAGGTTAAATAGTGGAGAGGTCTTGATTGTGGCAAGTTTAAGAGTATTGCATGCTAGAGAGTCATTTATTCCTAGCGGTAAAAGACATCTTCAGGATGCTTATTTTGTATACGATAATGCTGCAAATAACATAGTACTACTTTCGAACTAATTACTAAGGATAATAAAAATTAAAATCTCTGACTCAGATAAATCTAGAATAATTGAAATGGCATGGGAAGACAGAACTCCATTTGATGCTATTGAAGCTCAATTTGGAATTTCGCATGACGACGTAGTTAATCTTATGAGAAAAAATCTTAAAAAATCTAGTTTTAAGGTTTGGAGGGAAAGGGTAAGAGGTAGGAAAACAAAACACTCAGAGCTTAGAAATTTTAAAGTAGGAAGGCATCAATCTTATGACCAACCAAAATATAGAAAACGATAAGATTAAATTTGAAAACTTATTCAAATCTTTCTTTGCAGATTTACCGAACACAAGTATTTGTATTTCAAATAATAAAATAGTTATTCAAGAGGTGTCTGATGAAAACTCTGATCCAGCATCGGTAGATCTTGAATTAAAAAATGAAAAATACATTGTTTATTTTTGGGATGGCTACTCTCTTGCTGAAACATATGAAGCCATCAATTATGATGATGCTCTCTCTAAATATAAAAAATTTGCAAAGAAATTAGCCAAAAATTTAAGAAAATACTAAAAAAAATGCGGCATAAGCCGCATTTTTATATTAAGAAAGTATGCAGTTTAGTATCCGCTTCCTCCATCATCATTACCACCATCAGAAGATGCATAATGAGATTTCGGTTTAAACATTCTGTCATCTGTAGCTGACTCAGCTCCGTGATACCCCTGATCATCAGGCATGTAAAATGTTAATCCTGGATATTCATAGAATTCGTGAGTATGTTCTGAACCACCTTGAGAAGTTAAATAAACTTTATAGGTATGGCCTGATGCACCTTTGAAAGGTCCTTTTGATACTGTTCCTTTAACTTGCATAGCGCCAGTAGCATTTGTTACGTCAATTTTTGACATATCATAAGAGCTTACTTTTACAATTTTTCCACTCTGATACATTCCACTGTGGAACTGACAATGAGGATAAAGTGTTTCTGGTGTGTCAGCAGTTACCGTTAAAGTCAATGTGCTTGCATTCCAGCCCTGTGAAGATCCTATGTCTGCACTATTGTCCATATCATTTACTTCTGTAGACAAAAGAAATGGATGATTAGATGTAACTGTGCTTGTTGGATCAAATTTGATTACGTCACCTTCTTTGACGTAAATAACAAGCTCTGTATCAGCCGCATTTATATTATCTACGTTGTAATTTGCACTTCCGTTATGTGTGAGTTTGTAGGTAGTGGTGACTAATTCAGACTCGTTGTCAGTTATAGTCCCACCATCCCATGAAGTATTCTCGTTAATCCATGTGATTGTATTAAAAGTTAATTTATCTATTTCTGCTGAGTCTGCAGTTCCTTCCATAACTTTTTTCATTAAGTCTTTAAGCTCGGTCATACCAGCTTTAGCAAAATGCGAATGGGATTTAGAGGAGTCATTTGCATTTATTTTTTGCATAAAAGCTGATATGCCAGCGGAGAGACTTACTAGTTGTTCACTAGAAGGGGAAAAATCATCACTACTGCTACTGATAGCAGTTATAGCATTTTTTGTCCAAGTAGTATCACCAAGAGATGTTTCATCACCAGTTCGTGTAATGATTTGAGTTGCAATAGTACTCTCCACATCACTTTCTGAACCTGAACCAAGTTCACTAATAATACTTTTCATTATTGCAATCTGCGTATTAACAACTGCAGCCTTATTGAGAGAAGTATTGCCAAGATTTGAAAATGGATCATTAAATCTAATCATATAATCAGAATCCAAGCCAAGTTTTGTTTTGAATGTATCATAATCGGTACTACCGTCGTATGAATTCATTATTGAACTAAGTGGTGTGACGACAAAGTTCTGATCTGTAACAGGTTGACCCAGAGAGAAACCAGAATTATCACCAAATTGAAGATTTGTAACAGGGTCAAATCCACCTTCACCACGTAATACTCCAGTAGTCCCTGAGTCAACTGTTAGCGAGAATGTACCGTCTTGTGCTGTTGTTGTAGTAAAGCTTGCTCCACTACATGTACCAGCTGTAACTTCAATACAAACAGTAGCACTTTGAATAGGTCCCGCACCTAAATATGTTCCATCCATGCCTTCTGTTGTTACATCATCCGATGTGTCATTTGTCACGGTAACTGTAAAATCTTTTGTAGCTGAAAGAGATCCATCGGATACTCTTGCAGTTATTGCATATATATTATTTGTGTCTGCATCAGTAGGATTTTCATAATCTGGTGCAGTTTTAAATGTTACTACTCCAGAAGTAGAAACGTTAAACATAGCTCCATCAGCACCAGCAAGAGTATAAGTGAGACTGTCGTTATCTGGATCAGTAGCAGTTATAGTAAATGCGGAGGTTTGATTCTCCATTACTGAGAAACTAGTTGTTGTATTTGTTATTGATGGGGCTCCATTAGTCATCCCATAGCCGCCGCCGTCGCTGTCGCCACCACCGCCGCCGCCGCCACCGCCGCATGATGCTACGATGAATAGGCTACATAAAAGAACTACCCTGTTTAAAGTATTCATATTATCTCCTTTAAGTTCGCTGTCGGTGGGTCTAAAGTGTGTAAGAGTTAAATGTGCCCATTTAAATCAAGACTTTAGCAAAACGACTGATGTAGTGCATTAAACAAAAAAAGGATTTAAATAGTCAAATATTTGTAAATTGTTTAAATAACAATGTTTTTGAGATGATATTTTTGTAGTTTTGCTACAAATAGTTGAATAATTGCTATTAAATGTTTTTTAAAAAAACATTATTACAAGTTTTTTTATACCTATTAAGTTTAAAAAACTATAATTTGCATATATTTAAAGCAAGCATATGATATTTTTAAAAAATAATCTTTGTCACTCCATCATCTTAATTTTTATTGTTTCTTGTAGCAGTGGAGGATCAGTTGAAAATTTAACAAACGATAATCAAAGTATTTCTATCTATGTAAATGGTTTAATAACACCAAGCGCGAGTTATGCAAAGCAAACAGTTGAAATAAGCACAGATAATAGTATGTGTTCTTTTAATATAGCTTTAAAAGATAATAATAAAAAAATTCATCATGTTAAATCTAACGACAACAAAACATTTTCTTTTAGGAATCCAATAGTCTATAGAAATTCGGAAAATCATTACCTGGTAATAAGTACTAATTTTTCTAATACATGTCCTCAGGTTTCTAAAGAGATAAATCTTGAGGTTTTAAAAAGTTCAACGAAATATGATCTTATTCCAGAAAATGTAGATAGTCTTAAAACTAATATTTATGCAATTAATGATATTGGTTTTGAAGGAATAATAATAAGGGAGAGGTACTCAGCAACTATATGTTATCCAACTGAAAATGATTGTAAGTTTTATGAAAATGAATTGTTTGGACAAGATGCTCATAATATGGTCCAAGGTGATTTTAATGGAGATGGACATGAAGATTTTGCCGTTGCATGGGCATTTTTCCCTCATACAATTGAAGCTGATCAAAAAGTTTATGCTCCTTTAAACATATACTTAAGCGATGGTAATGGCTCATTTGAAGAGCAAATGAATATTTATAAATCAGGCAATCCCCCAAAACATCCATTTGCTTATAGAACTATTGCTGCAGATTTTAATAATGATGGAGTAGATGATATTTTTTCTGGATCAATGGGTATTCAATATAGATCTTCAGATTATTCACAAAATTATATTGATCCATACCCCCACTTACTTTTAATTTCAGATGGACAAGGGTCCCTTGAGGATAAATCTGAACAAATAGAAGATTTCAACGATGGCAATGGTCAGTTGTGCGGATTTGCTCATGATGCAAGTGTAGGAGATCCAGATGGAGATGGTGATTTAGATATCTTTGCTTGTAACATTCTAAATATCAATGATGGAAATGGTAATTTTAAAATTCATGATTATATAAATCTTAATTGGCAAAGAGAAAATCAATATGGCAATCCTATGTCATCTATCCTCAATGATCTAAATAATGATAACTTTGATGATATTGTATTCTGGAACTTTGATAATAGAGAAAGCTGGTCGAGTGCAGATGAAGGATATATCTTATTGAGCAATGGAACTCCAATAATCAGAGATTGGGCCAAAATTACATTACCAGCAGGACCATATGGCTATAATAAAAACAAATATAATCACGCTGTATCAGGTGATCTTAACTCTGATGGTTATCAAGATGTTGTGGTTGCTATAACAAGAGATCAACCTTATTACGAGG
Source organism: SAR86 cluster bacterium SAR86A (assembly GCA_000252525.1). GTDB lineage: Bacteria > Pseudomonadota > Gammaproteobacteria > Magnimaribacterales > D2472 > SAR86A. The sequence continues at coordinate 265,723 of JH611156.1, forward strand.
GAGCATATCTTCAAATCCTCATAAATGATGGAAATGGAAATCTAATTGATATGACTGATGAAAAATTTTCAGAGCAGCCAAGATCAGAAACACATCATGGAGAAGGTAATTTATATCTTAGAGATATGAATTTAGATGGCTACTTGGATATTATTCACTCAACTAGAGATTACAGCAGTGGGTATCATGGTGCACATATCGCAATAAATGATGGAAAAGGGAGTTTTAATTCTATAGCTAATTCAATGCTGCCTGATCGACCAGACCCTGGAAGTAATAATTATGATTATTTAATGAAGTCGTTACCAATAAATATTGATAATGAGGGGTGTATTGATTTTATTTCAGTAACCGATGTAGGATGGGAGAATTCTCAAAATGAAACTAGTAACTACTTTTTTTCAGTAATTAATACTGATTGTAATTTTTGAATGGTGCCCCATATCTGAGTCGAACAGATACTCCCGAAGGAACGCGATTTTGAGTCGCGCGCGTCTACCAATTCCGCCAATGGGGCATGACGGGCATTGTAGCTAAGTATTATCTATTTTAAAATCTGCTCCTTATGAAGACATCCGATTTTGACTTTCATTTACCTGATGAGTTAATAGCAAAGTACCCTTTAGAAAAAAGAACCTCCAGTCGATTACTTGTTTTTTCTAATGAGATTGAGCACAAATCTTTTAAAGACATTGTGAATTATTTTGAGAAAGGTGATTTGTTGGTAGTAAATAATACTGCGGTAATTCCAGCAAGAGTATTTGGGCAAAAAGATTCTGGAGGTTTGGTTGAAGTGATGCTTGAAAGAATTATGGAGGACAATAGAGCGCTAGTTCAAATCCGTTCTAGCAGAAGTCCTAAAATTGGAACTAAGTTAAATCTAGAAAACTATACTGTTGAATGTGTTGATAGAAAAGAAAATTTTTATGTGTTGCAATTTGATTTAGCTCCAATGGAGGTTTTTAATTCAATAGGCCATGTTCCTCTTCCGCCTTATATAAAACGTCCTGATGAAACCATTGATCAGGATAGATATGCAACTGTCTATGAAGATAAAAATCTTAAAGATTCTGTTGCAGCCCCAACTGCTGGCTTACATTTTGATAATGATTTGTTGAATGAAATCAAAGAAAGAGGAGTCAATATTGCTGAAGTGAATTTAAGAGTTGGATCTGGCACTTTTCAGCCTGTAAAAGCTGAAAATATTAAAGATCATAATATTCATGAAGAGTATATAGAGGTAAGTAAGAAAGTTTTAGATTTAGTAGATAAAACTAGAGATAATCAAAAAAAAGTATTTGCAGTTGGCACCACAACAACAAGAGCTCTAGAAACAGCATATTTAGAAAATCTGAAAAATGGATATAGTGGATACACAAAACTTTTTATATATCCTGGGTACAAGTTTAAGGTAGTAGATAGATTAATAACAAATTTTCATATGCCCCAGTCATCCTTACTTATGCTTGTCTCAGCTTTTATTGGCTTTGATAATATGAAACACATTTATAAAACTGCAATTGAAGAGAGATATAGATTTTTGTCATATGGAGATGTAATGCTTCTTAATAAAAATGAAATTTAATTTATTAACACAATCAGATTTTGCTAGAAGAGCTGAACTTGAATTAAACAGAGGTAAAATTCAAACACCAGCTTTTATGCCAGTTGGGACAAATGGAACTGTTAAAGGGATGACAGTAGAGGATCTTGAATCAACCAATTCCGAAATTATACTTGGTAACACTTTCCATTTAATGCTCAGGCCTGGAGATGAGGTTATTAGAGATTTAGGTGGGCTGCATAAGTTTTCAAATTGGAATAAACCAATTCTTACTGACTCTGGTGGTTTTCAGGTGTGGAGTCTTGGCGATTTAGTAAAAATTACAGAAGATGGAGTTGAGTTTTCATCTCCTTATGATGGAAAGCGAATTTTTATGTCACCAGAGGACTCAATTCAAATTCAACAAAATCTTGGATCAGATATTGTAATGGCATTTGATGAGTGCACAGATTATCCATCGACTCACGAAGAAGCCAAAAAATCAATGGAGCTATCAATGCGATGGGCCAAAAGATGCAAAGATTTTCATAAATCAGATTCAGCATTATTTGGCATTGTCCAAGGCGGTATGTACAAAGATTTAAGAGAGATATCTTTAAACAAACTAATTGAAATTGATTTTGATGGAATTGCCCTTGGTGGTTTAAGCGTAGGCGAGTCAAAAAAAGAAAAAAAAGAAATATTAGAATTTATGTCTGATAAGTTACCTAAAGATAAACCACGATATCTTATGGGAGTAGGTACACCTGAAGATATTGTTGAGGCTGTAAGATATGGAATTGATATGTTTGACTGTGTGTTACCGACTAGAAATGCTAGGAATGGCCAATTGTTTACATCTGAAGGCGTAATTAATATCAGAAACGCAGAATTCAAAAACAGCGATGAACCAATTGATAAAAATTGTGAGAACAAGGTGTCTCAAAAATATAGCAGGGCATATCTTAATCATCTCCAAAGAACCAATGAAATGTTAGGTTCAATGTTAGCTACTTATCACAATATTTATTACTATCAATCTTTGATGCAAGGAATAAGAGACTCAATTAAAAATAATTTATTCGCGAAGTTTGTAAAAGACTTTTATAATAAGCGAAATTTAGATGTGCCTGAAGGGCCTTTATAGGAAATATTATGGAAACAGCTCAACCTTCACTTTTATCACCATTACTTTTTCTTGGAATGCTGATGTTATTTATGTATATATTCATAATCAGGCCTCAATCAAAAAGAAATAAAGAGATCAATGAAATGCTTAACACTTTGCAAGTTGGTTCTGAAGTAATTGCTGCAAGTGGAATACTTGGTAAAGTCAAAAATATAAAGGGTGAATATGTTTCTATAGAAGTAAGTGATTCAGTTGTATTCAAGCTTCAAAAATCAGCTATTGCAAACATTCTTCCAAAAGGAACGATTGATTCTATAAAGTAACGTGAATAAGTTCTCGATCTATCAATACGCTTTAATATTACTTGTATTGGTATTGGGATCTATTTATGCGTTACCAAATTTATATCCTACTCAACCTTCCATACAAGTTGCTTACACAGACTCAGCAAAGTCTGCTGATCAAATTTTATTAAATGACTTGGAAGAAATTCTTGAAAAATCTGAAATAAATGCTGAAGAGATTTTTTTAAGAGAAAATAAAATTGTTATTAAATTTGCTGATGTTGACACGCAATTACAATCAAAGACTGTTCTTCAACAAGCATTACTTGATAGAGTAATAATTGCATTAAATCTTGAACCATCAACACCTAAATGGTTAAAAGATCTAGGTGGAAATCCTGTTAAGCTTGGCCTAGATTTATCAGGTGGAGTTCATTTTTTATTAGAGGTCGATATTGATACAGCTCAAGAAGGAAGGTTAGAGCTTTTACTCGATACTTACAGAAGAACCTTTAAAGAAGAAAAAATCAAATACGATAGCTCATCGATAAGAGATTTATCTCTTTATTTTCAATTCTCAGATAAATCTAGCTACAACAGAGCTCTAAAGAAATACAGAGACGATAGCCTTGGAATTTCTGGTGTTCAATACGTCATCACAGAACGCCCAAGCACAAACACATTATTATTAGAGTATTCTGATATTGCTTTAAGAGAAATAAGAGATTATGCGGTAGGACAAAATCTGACCACTTTAAGAAATAGGGTAAACGAATTAGGAGTATCCGAGCCAATTGTTCAAAGACAAGGTGCAAATAGAATAGTTGTAGAATTACCAGGCGTTCAAGATCCAACTGCCGCAAAGAAGATAATTGGTAAGACAGCTAACTTAGAGTTTAGACTCGAAGCAAATTCGAGAACATCGCCTTTAAGAAAAGAAGAATTTAATTTTAAAGATAATGACTTTCAAACTGCTTTTTTAGAGAAAGCAGTTGTTGTAACAGGTGATCGAGTAACCAATGCGAATACAGGCTTTGACGAGAGTGGCTTTTCACAAGTAAATATAACTTTAGATATGCAAGGCGGCAGAGCTATGCAGAAAGCAACTTCTGGAAATATTGGGAGAGGTCTTGGAGTTCTCTTTGTTGAACAGAAAACAAAATCAGAATTAGTAATAAATGATGATGGGGACTCAGTTATAGAACAAACGACTTATATTGAAAAAAATATTATCAGCTTAGCAACAATCCAAGCGGTACTAGGAACTAGCTTTAGAATTACAGGTGTTGGGACACCTGCAGAAGCTAGCGAACTTGCTTTGCTACTAAGAGCAGGTGCGTTGGCTGCACCTATGAAATTTGTAGAAGAGAGAACCGTAGGACCAAGTTTAGGAAAAGAAAACATTGAACTTGGAATGAAATCAATTGTGATTGGATTTAGTCTAGTGGTCCTCTTTATGGCTTTTTATTACCGAGTCTTTGGAATTGCTGCAAATATATCCCTAATTATTAATCTTGTATTGATAACGGGAATCATGTCTTTGCTTGGGGCTACATTAACATTACCAGGAATTGCAGGAATTGTGTTGACAGTTGGAATGGCAGTTGATGCAAATGTTTTAATATTTTCAAGAATACGAGAAGAGCTTAAAGAGAAAAATCCTCAATTGGCTATAAGGGATGGATTTTCCAGAGCCTTTGTGACTATTTTTGATGCAAATATTACAACATTAATAGCAGCACTAATCCTCTATATTATAGGAACAGGACCTGTAAAAGGTTTTGCAATAACGCTTTCAATTGGAATCGTAACCTCAATGTTTACAGCAATTATGTGCACAAGGGCTATGGTAAATATTGTTTACGGTAATAAAAACATTACAGAACTAAAAATATAATGGATATTAGATTTAGATTCATGCAGTTTAGAAAAATAGCAAGTATTGTATCTATTACAATATTTGTTATTTCTGTTTTGTCTTTGGGTTTTAGAGGATTAAGTCTTGGATTAGATTTCAGCGGGGGAACATTATTAGAGATAACTTATGAAGAACCTGTTTCCTTAGAATCTATAAGATCGACATTAGAGAAAAATGGCTATCCTGACTCACAAGTTGTAAATTTTGGAACGAACCTGGATGTTCTTATCAAAGTTGCTGATCAAGACGGTAATAGCTCAGTAGGTGAAAATATTTTTAACGTACTAAATTCTGAGGGTTTTGCTGGAGAAATCAAAAGAGTTGAATTTGTTGGTCCTCAAGTTGGTGCTGAACTTCGAGATCAAGGCGGGCTTGGAATGTTGGTTGCGTTATTCATGATACTTATGTACGTAGCATTTAGATTTCAATATAAATTTGGATTGGGAGCGGTTGCTGCTCTGCTACATGATGTTGTAATAATTCTTGGGTTATTTTCAATATTTGCATGGGATTTTGATTTAACAGTCCTTGCAGCTCTTTTAGCGGTAATAGGCTACTCACTGAATGATACTATTGTTGTCTCTGATAGAATTCGTGAGAATTTCAGAACAGAGAGAGTTTTGGAGCCAATAGATATGGTAGATCTTTCTCTGAATCAGACTCTTGGAAGAACAATCATAACTTCATTAACAACACTATTAGTGTTATTCGCTTTGTTTATATTTGGTGGAGAATTAATTCGTGGTTTTAGTCTAGCGCTTATACTTGGAGTATTAATTGGAACATATTCTTCTATATATGTTGTAGCAAATATGCTTTTATCTATGAATTTAACTCAGGAAGATTTAGCAGTACCAGAGCCAGAAGGTGCAGATTTTGATGGCATGCCTTAACCCTTAAAATAAGGCTTTATCGACTTTAATAGAGATTTATAAATTTTTGCAGTTGAAACAATAATATTGTTTCCATTTATATATTTTGGATCGCCTAAAAAATTACTTGTAAGAGCTCCACCTTCTTGAGCAATTAATGCGCCTGCTGCGATATCGAGAATATTCATATCATATCCCCAAACTCCATCTAATCTTCCAGCTCCCACATAAGCAAGATCCAGTGAGATACATCCTGACTCTCTCATATTAAGATTTTGATTTGATAGTTCTTTATGAGATTTTCCAAAGTCATAATTTTTATCTTTTGACTTTTTAAATGAAAGCATTGCATCAATAAGGCTTTGCTGCTTACTTGATCTAATTTTATTGTTGTTAAGATTTGCACCTCCACCAGCGTACGCAGAAAATTCTTCTCGCCTTATGGGGTCTATTACCACTGCTGATACAATTTCATCATCAATTTTTGCACAAAGAGAAATTGAAAAATGAGGATATCCATTGAGAAAATTTTCTGTTCCATCTATGGGTTTTAATATCCATGTAACATTAGAATTATTAATTTCATGACCTCTATGTATGCTTAACAAATTATCCTCTTTATGAAATTTTTCTATTTCATCAAATACTAGATCTTCTACTCGTTTTTCAATAGCTTTTAGGTAACCATCAGGACCACCTTTAGATGAGTCAAGGCTATGTACTTTTTTAACGGCAAATTCTAGCTCCGCTGCGCCTTTTCTAGCAGCTATCAGGTTAACATTTAACAAAGCTTGTTTTGACATGTCGCTATTGTAATAGAAATAAGGATAATAGTTATATGACTTTAGAAAGTAATTTAATAAATATAGTCTTGGTCGATACAATTCATCCAGGAAATATTGGTTCTGTAGCTCGGGCAATGAAAACCATGGGTCTCAAAAGACTTTCACTCGTTAATCCAAGAATTTTTCCATCAGATGATGCAGTTGCTCTATCTGGAAATGCTACGGATGTTTTAAAGAACGCAACAGTTTATAAGTCTATAAAAGAGGCTATTAAAGAAAGTACCTTTGTTTACGCAACTTCAGCAAGAGATAGATCTATTCAATGGCCAATTATGAATGCGGAAGAAGCAGCTAATGATATTTATAAAAAAACTAGTTCTAATAAAGAGATATCTATTATTTTTGGTAAAGAGGATAGGGGACTTACTAATGATGAACTAGAGCTAGCCAATAAACTTATTGAGATACCTGCTAATCCTGAATATCCCGTTTTAAATATAGCTATGTCAACTCAAATAATTTGTTATGAAATTTTAAAAGCCTCATCTAATCTAGAAAATAAAGAGTGGCGGGATTATCCTGAGGTCAACTCTGAGCAGTTACAGATGCTTATTGATCACTTTATTGATACTGCTGTAGACATAGACGTAATTGATCCAGATAATCCTAAAAAGATTATCTCAAGAATAAAAAGGATGTTCACCAGACTTCAGCCTGATGAAATGGAAGCAAGTTTTATGAGAGGATTTCTCTCTGCCATTCAAAAAAAATTCAAATAATTTGTGTTTGATAATCTTGTTTGATTCCATATAATACACATCTTATCCTGTCCCGTTCGTCTAGAGGCCTAGGACACCGGGTTTTCATCCCGGCAACAGGGGTTCGACTCCCCTACGGGATGCCAATTTACTATAAAGCCCACACTAGTGGGCTTTTTTTATGGGTTATGTGTCCATAGGATATTAATTTGATATAAACAATATACATAAAATATATAATTTATCTTTACAAGCTAGCCTGGCATTATCTATTAACAAGAGATGTTATGAAAAAGTTGATAATGATTTGTTGTGTCTTTTCTGCAGTAAGCTGTACTGTAAATAATGAAGATGATTTAAATAAATTTGAAATACAAAAATTATATCGACTCTATGTAAATGATTTTATTGCCAATGATTTTGAAAGTATTGCTAGTTATTTTGATACCCCAGTTGAATTAAAATCATTTAATGACATTGCGGAAACAAATGAAGATGTGATTCGTTTTTTTAAAGACTTCAAAGCCAATATTCAAGAAGGTTACGCATACAGCGTTATAGATTATATTAGCGTAACTAATATTAATGATGATACTTATTTATTATGCGCTGATTACTCTAGATTCGATAATAATGATAAATTGCTTTTCGAAGGTAGGACACATTATGTTTATATCAATACTTCTGATGGATGGAAGATTAATTCATTAGAACCAAAAGATAGAAGCACCGATGTTCCTTGTGTCCTTAAATAACTAGCTATATGCCAGTTTGACTACATATATAAAAATAACAATTGCTAAGCAACCAAAGATAACCCAATTAACCCAATTATTCATGATATTAATTTAGGAAGTATTCCTAACTGAGAAAGAACCCCGAATAGAATTACAAATAAGAATGCAGAAAAAATATTAAGATTTTTTTCTATTATCCATTCCAGTGAGTCTTCTACAAATTTTCTTATCCATTTATCGGCAACATCCATCCATTGAATAGCTTTTCTTGTCCACTTATCAGTAACATCAATTAATACCAAACCGAATGCTGCAATAATAACCCACACAATTCCATTTAATATCATGTCAATTATCCAACCTATTACAATCCAATTAACTTCCATGAAATAATATTAATGTATAAATGGCTATAAATTAAATTAAGTTAATAATTTTTCACCAATTTCAGCATATTTAATGTAAGATTGCATTTTCTCACTTAGGATAAATTAATGAATATATATGTCGGAAATATTTCTTGGGGATTAACAGACCAAGATCTAGAAAACGTTTTTGCTGAACACGGTACAGTTACTTCAGCAAAAATAATAACAGACAGAGCAACTGGTCGTTCAAGAGGTTTTGGTTTTGTTGAAATGAGTGATGGAGCAGAAGCTGCTATCGAAGCATTAAACGGAACTGAGGTTGATGGGAGAGAACTGGTAGTGAATGAATCAAGACCCAAAGATAAAAGCTAAGTAATACTTTCTAAAGCCTCTATCATTTTTTCTTGAACTTTTTGCACGGCTTTAAAAGGTCTTATCATTACTTTAAAGTTACAGATCTTACCTTCTTCATTCCATTCTATTATGTCCACACCATTGACAGAAATATCATCTATATAAGTCTCAAACTCTAAAACAGAATTAAGACCATCATGAATTTCTTTTGTGTATTTAAACTTTTCCATGTTAAACGACTGACCGGCTGCACTTAGGTACATCATAGTTATTTTTTTACCCTCCATTGGAGTAAAAACTACTGGTGAGGAAAAGATTGCATCATCTGAAATAATATTTTCCAACAATAACGGATCATCACTTCCAACAACTTCGTGCCATTTGTGTATTAGATTTTTTGCTTCATTCATTTCATTTAAAGTTTCTGTAAATTTATTGATATATTTTAAACATAAAAATATCGATATATAACAAATTTAGTAGTATCTTATATGTAGAGAGGATGAAATAAAAATAGGAGTTCAAAATGGAATATTTAGTTATCGCAGATTTTAAAGTAAATGATGGCATGGCTGATGATATGGCAAATGTCTTTAAAGAAGCACTTGTTGATACTCGAGCTTTCGAGGGATGTAATGCTATTGATGTATATTACGAAGAAAAAACAAACACTTTTACTTTGATTGAGGATTGGGCAAGTTTAGAAAATTATGAAACATATCTTCAATGGAGAATAGATACTGGAATTGCAGATATCCTAAATCCACTATTAGTTGGAGGCTGGGATGGGGTTGTAAGTAGCGTAAAGAGACTTGGGATTCCAAAAGGTATTTAACAAATGAGTGACAAAGAATTAATCAACAATTGTATAAATACTTATTACGAGGGATGTATTGAATCTGACCCTAATAAAATCAAAGAGGCTTTCGATGAAAACGCAATGATTTCAGGTTACTTGCCTGATGGTCTTCATGAAATGAATTTAGATGAATTTGCTGGATTTGTAGATGCTCAAAAGCCATCACCAAAAGAAAAAGGTGATGAAGAGTTTCTTGAAGTAATTTCATGTGAAGTTGTTGGAGATACTGCAATTGTTCAAATAAGAGAGGCATACTTAGGAATGATATTTGTTGATTCATTTTCTTTCTTGAAAAAAAATGATACTTGGAGAATTTATACAAAATTGTTTCATGTTGAGACATAAAAATTAAACATTTAGTTAGGAGAAAAATATGTTACTTAAAAATAAATCATTATTAGCTAGCGCCGTTATAGCTATTTTTGTAGCAAGTTGTGCAAAGGAGACTGCTGTTGACTCATCTGATACAAGTGGAGATAGTTATTCAGAATTTGTAGATTCCTTAGAGAGTACTGGTGGAAAGGCTTATGCAGAATTCATGGCTTGTACAGCAGGCCCAGACTTTAATGCAGAAAATGCAACAAAAATGATAGCTGCTTGGCAGAAGTTAATTACTGCCGAGTCATTATTTGGTGTATGGGGATATGTTCCTGCTGCAGATACTAATGCATTTGGAGATACTCTCTGGTGGGAGCTTAACTGGAATTCAAAAGAAGAAGCCGATGCAGAATGGGATTCTTGGGCACAAAATGAAGATGGACAAGCATGGGCTGAAGAATTTTCAAATGTAATGGTTTGTGATGGAGAAGGAAGGAACTCTTTTGATGGCATCTATCCAATTCTACCGAACACGTATGGAGCTGTTAATGAAAGCGGATACTTTTATGCAGAATTTTATCAATGCAACTATACTGAAGGATCAAATAGAGAAAATGCTGAAGCATTTTTACCTGGTTTTACTGATGCAGTAAGAAATTCTAACTATGATGGCACCGGTTATTCATATGCTAATTATTTTGCGCATAAAAACGAAGATGGTTCTCACGTAGATGCAGATGTTGATTTTTTGTGGGGTAATTTTACAAAAAGTAAAGAATCTAATGACAAAGCAACTGAATTATTTGAAAAAGATGTTCGTGATGATATGTTCCCTTTGTTTAGTAAATTTGCAACTTGTGCTGAAGTTCCTGATGTTTATCATGGCTGGACATTTTATATTGGTGACCAAAAAGACTTTATGCCTGATTTCACTTCAAGAGATTAAAAAATATAAAAAATTGAAGCTACTTTATGTAGCTTCATTCATTTGTGGTACATTTTACATATTATGATTATAGGAGTTCCGTCCGAAGTTAAAAATAATGAAAATAGAATTGGTATGACTCCAGATTCTGTTTCAAAACTAACTAAAAAAGGACATGAAGTTTTCGTTCAGGAGAGCGCTGGCGCCAATATAGGGTTTTTTGATCAAGACTTTATAAGTGCTGGAGCAAAAATCTTAAAAACACCAGAAGATGTGTATAAATCATCTGAAATGATAGTAAAGGTAAAGGAGCCGATTCCAAGTGAATATAAATTTTTGAGAGACGACCTAACTTTATTCACATATCTCCATCTAGCTGGTGATCCACAAAATGCTAAAAAATTAATTGATACTGGTGTTACTGGTATTGCTTATGAGACTGTTACATCTGATAACGGATCTATGCCATTATTAGCACCAATGAGCACTATTGCAGGTCAACTTGCATTTACAGTTGGCACGTATCATTTATTGAAACAAAATCTTGGAAAAGGAGTGATGATTGGAAATCTAAAAGATATCGATCCCAGGGTAGTTACCGTAATTGGAGCTGGCGTTTCCGGTACACAATCTATATACAAGGCTTTAGAAAATCATGCGCATGTAAAAGTTGTTGACTCATCTCAAAAAAAATTATCAGAGCTCGAGAGTGAATTGGGATCAGAAAATATAGAATATATTTTATCGACTGATGAATCTGTTCAGTCTTCAATAAATGAATCTGATTTAGTAATTGGTAGTGTTTATGTTGTTGGAAAGGAAGCTCCAAAGGTTGTTAAAAAAGAGATGTTGAAATCAATGAATCCTGGGACTGTTATGGTAGACGTATCAATTGATCAAGGAGGTTGCTTTGAAACTAGTGAACCCACCACACATGATAATCCAACTTTCCTAAAAAATGATATTGTTCATTATTGTGTAACTAATATGCCTGGCGCCGTTCCACTTACAGCAACACTGGCTCTAAATAAAGCTACACTTTCATACATAACTGAACTTGCTGACAAAGGAATTCAAAAAGCGCTCGAAGAAAATGAGCATTTAAACAATGGGTTGAATATTTCAAATGGAAATATTATTCATCCAGGTGTTAAAGAAGCGCTTGATTAATGATTGATAAATCATATTTTTTCTTAACTTTTATTGTCTTATCATTTTTCATAATTGCAGAAGATGAGAAAAATTCTTTGATTGAGGTTTATTCAAAAGATATCGAAGTAAACTCTATAAATATTGTCTTAAAAGATAATATTGATATTAGAAATAAAATTACCTCAGCTGGCTCACTTGCACTTAAGGACAATATTGCAAAAAAGAATGCCTTTATTGTTGATAAGTTAATAAATGCAAATTATTTTATTTATGGAAAAGCCAATCTATCTGAATGGGCAAATTTTAGGTCTGAAGATTCAATTAGTGGCTGGTCTAGTTATGGTGGTCAAACTAAGCATTATCTGAATAATGATTATAATCCGTGTGGCTCTAGCTCAGGATCTGCAGTTGCGGTTGCTATGGGTATTGTTGAGATTGCAATAGGAACAGAAACAAATGGTTCAATATCATGTCCGTCATCAATAAACGGAATAGTAGGAATGAAGCCAACTACCGGTCTAGTTAGCAGATCAGGGATAATTCCAATTTCTTCATCTCAAGATACAGCTGGACCAATGGGTAAATCGGTCAATATTGTAGCCAAAACTCTTGAAGTCATTTCTGGAGTTGATGAGAATGATCAAGCAACATTGAGTATCCCTGTAAATTTTGAATTTGATTTCGCTAATGCAGCAAAAAATAAAAGACTTGATGGCGTGAGATTGGGTTTATTAAATTCTGAATATAGTAATTCTGAAATTTTAGATTTACACAATCAAATAAAGAGCATTGTTTCAAGCTTAGGTGGAATTGTTGTGGATATTGAAGATAACAGAATTTATCCAGGAGATGCTGAGTACTACATACTCCTTTATGAATTTAGAGAAGGGCTTGAAGATTATTTAAAAAACTCTAACTCCGCAATGAAAAAGCTAGAGGATATTATTAATTACAATATTAAAAATAAAGAATTAATAATGCCTTATTTTGGGCAAGATATTTTTTATAAGTCCTTAGATAGCAACAGTTACTTATGGTATCAATGGTCAAAATATAAAATTAAAAATTCCTATCAAAAAACTATCAAGTTAATGGAAAAATATGATTTAGATGCATTTATTGGTCTCACTAGAGGAACTCCATGGAAAATCAATTATGAAGGCGGTGATTGGCCTGCGATGAGTGATACTATTATGATTGATAGTGGAGGTTATGCAGCTCACAATGGAATGCCTCATATCACTATTCCATACTTTAAAATCAATGACTTTCCTGTTGGTATTTCTGTAATAGGTCGAAGATGGGATGATAAAGAAATAATCAAGTACGCAGCCGCAATTGAGAAAACTAATTTAAATTAATTTATAATTTTTAATAATTTGGAGAAGAAATTATGGAAAAAGTTTTAGTCACAGGCGCCACTGGATATATAGCACTTCATTGTGTTCAACAGTTACTTGATCAAGGCTATGCTGTTAATGGCTCAATAAGATCTCCAGAAAGAAAAAATGAAGTTATAGAAGCACTAAAAAATTCTGGAACCTCAACTGAAAATTTAAATTTATATGTTTTTGATTTAACAAACGACGAAGGTTGGGACGATGGTATGGAAGGTTGTGATTATCTTTTGCATGTTGCCTCACCATTAGCGCTTGAAAATCACACAGAAGATTATTTTGTAAAACCTGCTGTTGCAGGTGCTAAAAGGGCTTTAAAGTTTGCAAAAAAACATGGTGTTAAAAAAGTAGTATTAACCTCATCGGTTGCTGCAATATTTGAGACAGGTGAAGAAAAGGTTTTTTATGATGAAAGCGATTGGTCTGATCCAGATAATCCAAATATAAGTAATTATGCAAAAAGTAAAACTCTTGCTGAAAAAGCAGCTTGGGAATTTTTAAAAGAAGAAGGGAACCCATTCGATTTTGCTGTCATAAATCCTGCTCTAGTAATAGGCCCATCTTTATCAGGTGATCTTGGTGTATCTAACAGCGCGATAGAAATGGTTGTTACTGGAAAAATGCCATTGGCTATACCTATCCAATTTGGATTTGTTGATGTCAGAGATGTTGCAACAGCGCATATTCTTGCAATGCAGACTGATGCAAGTAATGGCGAGAGATTTGCACTTGCTGAAAGAGACTTATGGTACAAAGATATCGCAAAAATACTCAAGGATAATGGGTTTGATAAAGCACCTAAAATCGCAGTACCAGTTTGGGTAGCTAAAATTCTAGGAAACTTTAACAAACAATTAAAAGTAGCTTCACCATTTTTAGGTCGAGTCAGGAGTGTTGTTAAAGCAACTAAAGCAAAAGATATTCTTGGTTGGAAACCAAGATCATCTGAAGAGTCAATTATTGAGATTGCTAATCAGATTAAAGAAATGGGGCTTATTAAATAATTCCAGGGATTATTGCTTTTCTATTTTTAGGATAATTTTCAAACTTGCTAATGTACCATTTGTGATGAGCAATCGCTCTTGGAAAAAGATTTGCAATTACCCAAATCAAAAATACTACACCAGAGATACTTGCGGTAAGAATTGCCCATCCAATCCACTCGATTATTTCACCAAAGTAGTTAGGCGCAGATAAATATTTGTATAAAAATGAATTTGGTAGATGATAACCTGGACCCTTTTCCCTTTTGAGCCATAAAATTATGTAATCAGATCTTATATTGATATACATACCAATTAAAAATATCAACAACCCAAAAATAAATATTGGATTTGATATCCAGTCCTCAGAATACTCCGTAAAGTAAAAAATACCTATGGCTTGAATGCTGACATTTACTAGATTAAAAAAGAATGCTGAAGCTGCAATTGAAATAGGCATTTCCGGATTAGTCATCTCAATTAAAAATGGGTAAATAAATGTTCTATGGATGTAGTGAGCTAACCAAATTAAAAGAAAAACTTTGTGAATATTTTCTAATTGATCTTTGACCAGTAATGCATAAATAATCATAAGAATTACGCATGGAGACTCCATTACTACCCAACCAAGTCTAGCTGGAATTTTAATACCCCAACCATCTTTAATATGACGTCCATAGGGAGCATTCTCATAAAACAAATAAATAAAAGTACCTATGCCTATCAAAACCCAAATAGAGACTAATATATAGAATGTATTCATATTAAAAATTAACGAACAAAGTTTACACTTACGATTCTAAATCATAAACTTATTACATGGATTTTTTTCTCGGGGTAATTTAAAAGTGGAAAAATTTGATTTTGTAATTTTAGGTGCTGGTTCAGCTGGATGTGTTCTTGCCAACAGATTGAGTAAAGATCCGAATTTTAATGTTTGCTTGATCGAAGCTGGTTCAAAAGATAGTGATCCAAGAATACATATCCCTATTGGTTTTGCTTTTTTTGGAGATGGAAGTAAGTACAGTTGGAATTACGATACTGTCCCTCAAAAAGAATTTGAAAAAGAGGTAGTTGCCCAGCCTGTTCAAGAAGTCGTGGATTCTGCTGGTGGAACTCATAAAGTTGAAGCAGAAACATTGGAGCATAGAAAGGGATTTCAGCCTAGAGGAAAAACTTTAGGAGGCTCAAGTTCAATCAATGCAATGCTATATGTAAGAGGCCATAGATGGGATTACGATCATTGGTCTGAATTAGGCAATGAAGGTTGGTCATATGACGAAGTTTTACCATATTTTAAAAAAGCTGAGCATAATGAAGTATTTGACGACGATTACCATGGACAGAATGGCCCTTTAAATGTTTGCAAAATACGTAATCAAAATACTCCTACCGATGATTTTGTTAAAACTGGCTCAGAAATTTTTGGTTATAACGATGACTTTAATGGTGCTAATCAAGAAGGTGTTGGATATTATCAAACAACTCAAAAGGATGGAAAACGCTGCAGTGCAGCAAAAGCATACCTTGTTCCCTCATTAGACAGAGAAAACCTCACCATAATGACAGATACCAATGTTAATAAAATTCTTTTTGAAAATAAAAAGGCAGTTGGTGTTGAGTGTTTAAACAAAAATGGTGAATTGATCACTATTAAAGCCTCTAAAGAAGTCATTCTAAGTTCTGGAGCCTTTGGCTCACCACAAATATTGTTAAGATCAGGTATAGGACCATCTGAAGAAATTCTTAAGCATGATATAGATCATGTTCATGAACTTCCTGGAGTTGGAAAGAATCTCCAGGATCATATAGATTATCTATCAGTCCATAAATACAACTCAGTTGAACTAATTGGTTTTTCTTTAAAGTCAATTTTTTACAAGTTTCCACTAGAAATCCTTAAATATGTTTTTGCAAAAGTTGGTATGTTTACATCCACTGTTGCAGAAGCAGGGGGATTCATTAAATCCAGTGACCAGAAAAATATTCCAGATATACAATTACATTTTGCTCCTGCAATGGTAATTGATCATGGAAGAACCTCTGTTTGGGGACATGGTCTTAGTTGTCATGTTTGTTTATTAAGACCTAAATCGAGAGGTGAGGTGACATTGAATTCAGCAGATCCTCTTGATGATCCATTGATAGACCCTAAGTTTTTATCACATCCAGATGATGTTTCAGATCTAGTAGCTGGTTATAAAAAAATGATGAGTATTTTAAACAAGGATCCTGTAAGTAAATATACTGCCAAGCATACTCTGCGACCAGTTAACTTAGAAGATGATAATGATATTGAGCAAGCAATCAGAGAAGACGCTGATACGGTCTATCATCCAGTAGGAACTTGCAAAATGGGTTCTGATGATATGGCAGTTGTTGACAATAAGTTGAAGGTACATGGTATAGATGGTTTAAGAGTTGTTGATGCATCAATAATGCCAACATTAATAGGTGGAAATACAAATGCTCCAACAATTATGATTGGTGAAAAAGCATCGGATTTAATTTTACAAGATTGGGCATAAGTGCAAAGATCAACTTTACTGCTATTTTTAATTAGCTTTTGTTTAATACTAAAATCAGAAGTTATTATTGATGTTAGAACTCCAGAAGAATTTCAAAATGCCCATATCATTAATTCAAAAAATATTGAATGGCAAAATATTTCTGACATCGTAGGCATAACATCTAAAGATGAAAAAATTTATTTATATTGTCGAAGTGGAAACCGCTCAGGGAAAGCAACAAAGATTTTAATTGATTTAGGTTACAAAGACGTCACTAATCTTGGGAGCATTCAATCTGCATCAGAAAAACTTGGAAAAGAAATAATTAATTTTCAACAAAATAGACAATGAAGAACTTTTTTAGTTTTTTAACAAGATTTTCAAATAAAAAAATAATTTGTTTCGATGGTGGAGGCGTTAGAACCATTGCATCAATAGTTTTTCTAAAAAAACTTGAAGCAGAAAGTGGAAAAAAAGTTTCAGATATTTTTGACATGTTTATTGGCACCAGCGCTGGAGCATTTAATGCAGCTTGTTTTGCATATGGTGGCTTTACGGCAGACAAGATTAAAAGATATTGGTCAAAACATTATTTAGATAAAATCATGAAATCATCATTTTTTTGGGATAAAGCTAGCCTTATTCAAGCAAGACCTCGTTATGAAAATGAAGGCAGGCTAGAGATGTTGAATGAGATTTTTGGTAAAAGCACTCTGAAAGAGTCAAATAAACCTTTCTTGTGTCTATCTTATAATATTGAATCAAGAGAATCCGTCATTCACGATTCAATAAATACTCCAAACGTAACCTTCTTAGATGCAGTTGCAGCCTCAAGTGCTGCTCCAATGTATTTTCCTACGTATCAAATGCAAGACAAATCATGGATGGTCGATGGCAGTGTTGTAACTAATAATCCAACTTTAATTGGATATCATTATGCGAAAAAAATTTTAGAGAACGAAAATATCAAAATTTTAAGCATTGGATCAGGGCATAATAAAAATAAAATAAGTGGTGAAAATTCAACAAAATGGGGAGGTGTTGGTTGGCTTCGAAACGATATTATAGGCATGTTGCTTGATTCCGAAATCCATAATGAGATATCTGAAAGCTTCTTTGATGACAATTACTTGAGGATAAATTCTCCTCTTGGAAAAGTTAATAAGCTCCTAGACGACGACTCTGATGAAAACTTAGAAAGAATTCACTTAATGGGAATGGAATGGTGGTCAGAGTTTGGTGAGAAGACACTTAAATTTATTGAAAACTAATCATTTATATAAATATAAAAAATACATAATTGCTTGACATAGACTAGTCAAAAAAGTCTAATGACTCTTTAAAATCTAAAGCATACCTAGGGGGTTCATGTGAATAAGTATTTATTATCTTTATTGGTACTTCTACCACTATCTATTTTTGTTCAAGCTCAAGATTCTGAAGAAGAAGAGGTTGAGGAGGTTGTAGTAACCGGAATTAAATCAAGTCTGAAAGACGCTATTGAAATTAAAAGAAAAAATGTAGGTGTTGTTGATGCACTTACAGCTGAAGATTTGGGTAAATTTCCAGATGGAAACTTAGCTGAAGCGCTTTCAAGGCTAGTGGGTGTCACTACTGAGAGAAGTAATGATGAAGGAACAAAAGTTACAGTTCGTGGCTTAGGACCAGAATTTAATCTAGTTACTTTAAATGGAAGGACAATGCCTACAGTTCCACCGCAGTATGGTGGAGGAAGATCGTTTAACTTTGGTGATATTTCATCACACGGTGTTGCAGCTGTTGAAGTATATAAATCTGCGAACGCAGTTTTGCCATCTGGTGGACTTGGATCAACAATTAATATGGTTACTGCAAAACCACTCCAAGGAGACAAAGGTGGTTCAGTAAGCTTTAGGTTACAAAATCACACAAAAAATGTCACAGGAGATGATTTAACTCCTGAGTTGGATTTTATTTACGTAACCAATGGTGAGTTTGAGGGTTCTAAATGGGGTTTTGCAATTTCAGGATCTCATCAAGAAAGACATAACAGAGAAGAAGGTACAAATGAGATTACTTGGCTTCCTTCAAATGAAAGGAATCATATTCCTAGTTCTGCATCAATTACCTCTGCTAATAAAAGAGCTGACGGAGTATTTTTCTATCCTGAGTCTCTTGCTTATAAATTTAAAGATAATCAAAGCGAAAGAGATAATCTACAAACTACTTTTCAGTGGGAAAGCGGTAATTTAGTTACTACTCTTGATTACACCGTTTCAAGCACAAGTTTTGACTTCACAGGTATAACTGTTGGCTCTTACTTTGCTGGATGGAATACAACAGTTGCCTCTATTAATGAGAGAGGCGCCGTAATTTCTGGTACATCTCTAGCAACACCAGATGGAGATAGCTGGCAAAATGATTTCGAATATGGGAATTCAGATAATAATAATCAATCTATTGGCTTAAACATGGATTATCAGGTGAATGATAATTTAAATATAGTTCTTGATTATCATGATTCATCTGCAGCATTTAAAGGTACTCCTGGTGGAACTCAAAACAATATTCTGCAATTTTCAAACGGAGCATGGGCCGGTTGGGGTTGGTGGCCAGTGCAAGAAGCATCTGGTTACTTAAGAGAAAGATCATTCGACTTCGGTAGAAACAAAGTAGGTGCACTTACTTGGAATATGGATAAAAATTTCCAAGGTACTCCAATTGACGTGACAGAATTTGATGGTAGTGACATGGGTCCAAGACAGGCCTTCTTAAATTATCAAGAAAGACAAAGCGAGCTTGATCAATTTCAACTAATAGGTACATGGGATAACAATGATCAAATTTTTATGGATTCATTAACATCTATTGAATTTGGTTATTCTGAGATGAATACAAAATTCACAAATCAGAAATGGTTCAATCAATTAATAAATGGAAAGATTGCAGATGGTAATCCAATCATGATGACATATGCATTCATGCCAGATGATGTTTGGACTAAAGTATCTGTGCCAGGATATTTAGGCTCAGGTACTCCATTCTATTATTTAAACATCAGTAAAGAGGATGCACTTTATTGGTTTGGTGCCGCAGGTATGGTCGGAGATTTCTCTGGAGCTGACGGAACATGGTGGAACGCAAATAATAGCCCCTATCAATGGCCAGCAGCTTGTATAGCTCAAGATGCTGTTGATGCTGACGGAAATCCAAATGGTCTTGGTGGAAATGTTGGATACGATGGCAGTAGAACAACCACTAGAGGTGTTGTTGATGGTTGTTATGGTGATAGAGACTCAAATGGAATAATAGTTGAAGAACTAAATTCATTATTTGTAAACTTTAATTTTGAAACTGAAACTGCATCAGGTATGCCAGTTAGAGCTCAACTTGGTATCAGATATGAAGAGGAAGATAGAGCTTCAACTGCAACAACAGTTGTCCCAACTAATACCGCATGGAGCTTAGGTGCATTTATGTATGGGAACAAGGTTGGAGTTGTAACAGCTCCGGTAGATTATACTGGTGAAGGAAGTTCTGACTATATTCTTCCTAATTTCAATATGACAATAGAACCAGCTGAAAACAAAGTTGTAAGATTTTCTGCAAGTAAAACAATTGCAAGACCATCTCTAGAACAGATGGACTCTACAGTAAGTGTTGGAGTATTTGATCCTAGATATCCACTTACAATTGGAACTGGTAATCCTAATTTGCAGCCATATGAATCAACAAACTTTGATATTGCATATGAGCATTACTATGCTGAAGGAAGCTATTTTGCTGTTAATTATTTTGTAAAACAAATTGAAGATTATCATGGCGCTGGTTTAACAAGTGGACCTTTCAATGGTGTACGAGATGTAACTGCCGGACCTAGAGGTGCTTTAATTGTTCCTGAGAATGATGATGCATTATGTCAATGGACAGCAAGTCAAGGTTATTGGGCTTGTGGTTGGTCAAATGCATATGATTGGGCATGGCTTGTAAATACAGGCTTTACATTTGGATGTAATGGTTCAACAGATTGTATTCCAGATGCTGGAAATGGAAATGCAGTATTCCTTGGTAATTCTGATGATCCTTTTTATATCTTCAATTTAGCTCAACCAATTAATAGATACAGTGGAGATCTTGATGGATTTGAGGTTGCTATCCAACATTTGTTTGAAAACAACTTTGGTGTTGTTGCAAACGCAACATTTGTAGGTGGTGATACCGATGCTGATAGAGCTGCATTAGGAGAGCAATTTGCTCTACCTGGATTTGGTGATGCTGCAAACCTTTCAGTCTTTTATGAAGATGAAAAAGTTTCAGTAAGACTTTTGTATAACTTCAAAGGCGAAACATATGCTGGTATGGATCAATATAATCCACTATATGTTGTTGAGAGAGCTCAAGTAGACTTCAATGCATATTACAATCTTGATGAAAATACCCAAGTATTTTTTGAAGCAATTAATATAACTGATTCTGAAGTTGAGCTTTACTCAAGATATGAAGAAATGACATTCTTGTATCAGGATCATGGACCTATTTATAAAGCAGGATTCAGGGTTAAGTTTTAAATATATTAAAACGAAAAAAGAGGGCATTTAGCCCTCTTTTTTTTGTATAATTTCTTTAAATGAAATCCTCAAAATTTATTGCATTACTTGTTCTTGTCGCTTCCTGTGGTGGTGGTGGAGGAGGAGGTGACGCCAGTGTCCCATTTGCAATTACACTTGCTCCAAATTCTATTTCAGTTGATGAAGATAATATATTTAACGGTTCTTTTGCAGCTAGAGCAAATGAACCTGTAACGCTGACATATTCGCTAACTTCTGGAACTTCGAATGGTCAAATTAATATTTCATCATCATCCGGTTCAGTTACATACACACCTGATTCAAATTTCAATGGGGAAGATTCATTTACTTATAGTGTTACTGCATCTGAAAAAAGTGTTACCCAAACTAGCACTGTTACGATTACAGTAAATCCCATCAATGACCCTCCTTCAATAAGCATAGTTTCGAATAACGAGCTTGATGAAAATAGTATTTTATTTGATCAGAATCCATCATTTTCAGTTACCTATAGCGATGTTGATAATTCAGACGATGAATTATCATTTAGTGCGAAGGTAAATGGTCAAGATGTTCCCTCTACTTTTACTGCATCTGGGAATGGTTCTGGTGATATTACTTTAGATTTAACATCTTTAACATCAGCAGGATTGTTTGATGCAGAAATTATAGTATCAGATGGAAGTCTAACCGGAGTAGATACATATACAACATGGCATATCTCTAACAAAACGGTGGTTACAATTAGTCAAGATGATGATCCCGAGGATGGGTATGATGGCGGCGCAAAAACTCAAAAAGATTACTACGTTTATTATTTAATTGGAAATCCTCAGTCAACAGAAG
>JH611156.1:288027-289779 GCA_000252525.1 SAR86 cluster bacterium SAR86A
TAGATTTTAAATACATTTTTGGTTTTATTTGTGTGTTCAGGCTTAATAGCTGATCTTCCTCCAATCACTAGGGAAGATTTGAAAAAGATTACTATTCACTTCAAAGTGAAAAAAATGCCCAAATTTTTAAAATTAAAGGAAGTCGGAATGGAGTTTCATTAAAAGATACTAAAATTGGTAAACCATCAACTATTGCAATAAAAAATATGAAGATGCTTTCATCGAAAGATAAATATGCTTTGAAAGTTCTCGATAAAAATAAAAAAGAAATATTTATGATTGGTCTGGGCAATCCATTTTATATACATGCGCAACATATTGATTTCGAAGATCGTGATTTTTTTGGTGGATATGTTGATGCTGAGCTTGAAATTGCATTTCCATTTGAAGCTGATGTGGTTTATTTTGTATTATATTCTCAAGAGGATAAATTCCTCAGAAAAATTAATGAAATTAAAATTAAATAAAATATTTTTTAATTTTTATAAGTGTATCTAGATTCTTGAAAGCTTCATCTTTAGATTGTATATTAGTCTCCCAACGCGGTACTAGCTCAGTTGGTAGAGCGTCTGCTTGCCAAGCAGAAGGCCGCCGGTTCGAGACCGGCGTACCGCACCATTTCCACAACATTATTTTATTTTTGTTATTATTTTTTATTGTTTCGTGTGGAGGAGGAGGATCGTCAGACAGTTCGCTCGAAAATTCAAGTAGTTCAAACCCAACCGTAACTTCTATTTCAGAGAATTGTGAAATTACAACATGGAATAATAAACTTCAAAGATGTGATCTTATGCATGAGGGACTAGAAAGATATTACTTTATTTATGTACCTAATAATTTAAATAATGAAAAAAGCATTCCATTACTTTTTGCTTTGCATGGTTATGGAAGTACTGCAAGAAACCATTTTAGTTATACAAACTATATCCCCATTGCTGATCAAAATAATCTGATTGTTGTCTATCCACAAGGTGCTCCAATGAGCACAACACTTACCAGCTCCTCCTCGCATTGGAATGTTGGAGGCTGGACAGTTGGTAGCAATGTTAAAGATGTTGAATTTATAGATGCTTTATTAGATCTTATTAACAACAAAATAAATTTTGATCAAACTAGGATTTATTCATCAGGCATGTCAAATGGTGGATTTATGAGCTATCACCTTGCATGTAATTTAAGCTCTAGGATTGCGGCCATTGCTTCTGTTACTGGATCAATGACACCCCAGACTTACACTAATTGCAATCCAACGCATGCAACTCCAATATTACAGATTCACGGATTGCTAGACACTGTAGTACCTTATAACGGTTTGTCTTACATGGAGAGTATTCCAAAGATTATGAAATACTGGTCAGAGTATAGTTCTTGTAACTCAGAACCAGACGAAACCATAACTGAAAATATCACTGAAGGATATGTTATAAACATTCAGGAATATAAAAACTGTCTTAATGATGTAAATGTAAAATTATTTATACATAACTCTATGGGTCACACTTGGCCAAGATTTTCAAATTATGGGATAAGTGCAAGCACAGAAGTGTGGAACTTCGTATCCCAATATAATCTATATGGAAAAATCAATTAGATACAAAAAAAATACATAATTTGAAATATAACTAAGTGTTAAAATGGTATATTAATTATTAATAAGGAGAGGAAATTATTATGAAATATATATATAGCTTAATCTTTGTCTTTAGTGCATCCATGAATGCTCAAAATTATGAGCCTAAATATGAAGTAGAT
>JH611156.1:289799-315084 GCA_000252525.1 SAR86 cluster bacterium SAR86A
ATTTACTTGTTCTTGTCTCTTCCTGTGGTGGTGGTGGAGGAGGAGGTGACGCCAGTGTCCCATTTGCAATTACACTTGCTCCTAATTCTATTTCAGTTGATGAAGATAATATATTTAACGGTTCTTTTGCAGCTAGAGCAAATGAACCTGTAACGCTGACATATTCGCTAACTTCTGGAACTTCGAATGGTCAAATTAATATTTCATCATCATCCGGTTCAGTTACATACACACCTGATTCAAATTTCAATGGGGAAGATTCATTTACATATAGTGTTACTGCATCTGAAAAAAGTGTTACCCAAACTAGCACTGTTACGATTACAGTAAATCCCATCAATGACCCTCCTTCAATAAGCATAGTTTCGAATAACGAGCTTGATGAAAATAGTATTTTATTTGATCAGAATCCATCATTTTCAGTTACCTATAGCGATGTTGATAATTCAGACGATGAATTATCATTTAGTGCGAAGGTAAATGGTCAAGATGTTCCCTCTACTTTTACTGCATCTGGGAATGGTTCTGGTGATATTACTTTAGATTTAACATCTTTAACATCAGCAGGATTGTTTGATGCAGAAATTATAGTATCAGATGGAAGTCTAACCGGAGTAGATACATATACAACATGGCATATCTCTAACAAAACGGTGGTTACAATTAGTCAAGATGATGATCCCGAGGATGGGTATGATGGCGGCGCAAAAACTCAAAAAGATTACTACGTTTATTATTTAATTGGAAATCCTCAGTCAACAGGAAGAACAAAATATTTATTTATTGGTGATTCATTAGATGGCAATACGGATATTAGTTTATATAGAAGAGCGCTTATTGCATCAGTAAATAAGTTAAATGCATCGGATGCATCAGAATTTTTTGGAGAAGATTATTTTACAGTTGTATCAGCTGAACCTGTTGATCCAGATGGCACATCTCCAGTTGGAGTTAGAACTGGTTGCTATGACTTTGACGAAGACATTTATTGTATAAGCGAATTAGATGAAGCAATTTTTGATGTAATGTTACCGGATAATGTCTTAGTTTCAATTCTTACAAAAGCAGTTAATCCTGATTCAGGTCTTGGAAGAGGTGTGAATCAAGGATATAAAAATATTCAACGAATTCGTGATACAGATCCTGAAAGAACAAGACATACATTGATGCATGAACTTGGTCATGCTCACGGATATATGGGAGATGAATATAGAACTGATGAAAGAGATTTAACAGATAGAGGATACAACGTAAATACAACTACTCAGTCAGATATCTCTATTTTAAAATGGAATCACCACATTCCGGACCAACTAAATGTTTTAGGTAAAGATATTCAGGTTTGTTACAACTACGGAGATGGAACTATCGCTGATTGGGATGATCTTGGTATTAACATTGCTGATTGTGATTGTTTTATAAACGAGTGGAGGACTACAACAGACTCAAATGGAAACAATACATATACTTTTGTTAGAAAGAACCCTGAATGTAGTGGTGTTGGCTTATTTGAAGGCAATTATTATGGTCTTTATGACAATTACAGACCAACATTTTGTTCTGTAATGGATAAATGCACTAGTGCTGGTTATGGACCAGTAAATGTCGAAGGTTTTGCAGTAGGCTCAATTCAAAATCAAGGCTTTTACGATAATGATGATGTTCGACTTGTCAAAGATGCTGGACAGGCCAATGTTGGATTTGAAATAGCTTTGGATGTTGAATACGACACATCTAAAATTACACTCAAATGGTTCAAAAATGGAGTGGAAGATACTTCAAAACAAAATCAAAAAACTGTTATTTTTGATAGGCCTGCAGATAATAGTGTGGAAATATATACTGCAAAAGCTGTGGATCTGACTGGAACAATTACTGCAAGTGACGATGTTCTTGATAATACTGACTTTTATGAAGGCGCCTTTCAGTCTTACTTTTATTGGTGTGAATACGATTCTAATAATCGCTGTTCTTGGTCATATGATCCTGATCCATCAACTTATACTCAGTTTAACTATGGGTATATGAGGGGTCCAATGGGCGTAACATGGGGGATTAATTGGGAAAAATGGTAAGAATTTTAAACACATTATTGGTATTGTTTATGTGTATAGATTTAATAGCTGATCTTCCACCAATCTCAAAGGAAGATTTTGAAAAAGATTACTATTCACTCCAGGATGAAATCAACGCTCAAATTTATAGAATTGAAGGTAGTCGATTTGGGATCTCAATAAAAGATTCAAGAGTTGGTAAGCCTTCAACAGTTGCAATTAAAAATATGAAGATGCTCTCATCTTCTGATAAATATGCTTTGCAAGTTCTGGATAAAAGTAAAAAAGAGATATTCATGATTGGTCTGGGCGATCCTTTTTACATACATGCACAACATATAGATTTTGAGGACCGTGATTTTTTTGGTGGATATGTTGATGCAGAATTGGAAATAGCACTTCCATTTGAAGCCGATGTAGCTTACTTTATATTGTTTTCTCAAGAGGATAAATTCCTCAAAAAAATTAATGAAATTAAAATTAAATAAAACGTTTTTTTTTAATTTATCAAAGCATATCTAAATTCTTGAAAGCTTTATCTTTAGAATGTATATTAACTTCCCAATGCGGTACTAGCTCAGTTGGTAGAGCGTCTGCTTGCCAAGCAGAAGGCCGCCGGTTCGAGACCGGCGTACCGCACCATTTTCAAAGAAATATTTTATTCCTCTTATTATTTTTTATTGTCTCTTGTGGGGGAGGTGGATCTTCAGATAGTTCACCAAATGATTCAAACAACTCAAATCCAATAGTAACCTCCATCTCAGAGAGTTGTGAAATTACTTCATGGAACAACAAACTCAGAAGATGTGACTTAACTCATGATGGATTACAAAGGTATTACTTTATTTATGTACCAGATAATCTTAATACTGAAAAAAGTATTCCATTGCTATTTGCATTGCATGGGTACGGAAGTACTGCTAGAAATCATTTCAGTTATACAAACTATATTCCCATCGCTGACCAGAACAATCTAATTGTTGTCTATCCTCAAGGAGCTCCAATGAATACAGCAATAACAAATTCTTCATCCCATTGGAATGTTGGAGGCTGGACAGTTGGTAGCAATGTTAAAGATATTGAATTTATAGATACTGTAATCGAACTAGTTAAAAATAAAATAAATCTTGATCAAACCAGGATTTATTCTTCAGGCATGTCAAATGGTGGATTTATGAGCTACCACCTTGCTTGCAATCTAAGCAATCAAATAGCAGCAATTGCTTCTGTTACTGGATCAATGACACCTGAGACTTTTGCTAATTGTAATCCAACACATGCAACTCCAATATTACAGATCCACGGGTTGCTTGATTACACAGTTCCATATAACGGTTTATCTTACATGGAGAGTATTCCAAAGGTTATGGAATATTGGTCTGAGTATAACTCTTGCTCTTCTGAGCCAGATGAAACCAATATTGAAAATATTAGTGAAGGATACGTGATAAACATTCAGGAATATAAAAACTGTCTTAACGATGTAAATGTAAAATTATATTTACATAGCTCAATGGGACATACATGGCCAAGAATTTCAAATTATGGAATAAGTGCAAGCTCAGAGGTTTGGAACTTTGTATCCCAATATAACCTATATGGAAAAATCAATTAGATACAAAAAAAATACATAATTTGAAATATAACTCTTCTTTTAAATGGTATATTAATTATTTTTAAGGAGAGGAAATTATTATGAAATATATTTATAGCTTAATCTTTGTTTTAAGCGTATCAATAAATGCACAGGATTATGAGCCTAAATATGAAGTTGATGCAAATAAAGCAGAATATTACGTAGGAACATTTAACGATAATAAAGATGTTGATGATTTAACAGCATGGTATGGCAAGTTTGCCAAGTGGGCTGAGTCGAAAGATGGTACATACGATAATATGACTGTTGCAATACTTCAGCCTTATTTTCATTCAGAATTAGATGAAGTTGAGGTTCTGTGGGTAAATACTTGGCCAACACCAAGTGAGCAATTTAATGGAATTGAGACTTGGATTACAGGTGGTGGTGCAAAATTATTAGAATCTTTACCTGTCACAAATTCTCGTCAGGTTGATACATGGCAGTGGGTCGTTTCTGAACCAGCAAGCACTGATGCTGGAAATATGATGTATGCAACATATGCTGATTGTTCTATGGCAGAAGGTTATACAGCAAGACAAGTTTACGATGCTTACAAAGACTTCGCAGTTTATGCAGCTTCTCAAGGAGATACAGTTGGCAGAAAAATGATTTTTCCAGATGCTGGTATGGCCTTGCCTGATGGCGTTGATTTTATAAGACTTATGTACACTTCCTCAATTTCTGAAAGAGGTAAGAATGCTGATCTGTTTTATGAAAAACTATATGGTTCAGAGGCTTATGATAATCTTCAAGGTTTTTCATGTACCAATGCAAGATCATATTCTGGGATGGCAATGCAGTAGATTATTAAATCATTGATATTAGGGAGCCTTAGGCTCCCTTTTTTTTTGGATATAAATGGGCATAATAATTTAGTGGAAATTTACAAAAATAGTATCGCAATAATTGGAGCAGGCATATCAGGTCTTGCTTTGGGAATCATACTAAATAAACAAAATATAAAATCTGTAATTTTTGAGAAGTCTTCATCTGTCAGTGAATATGGAGCTGGCATTTCAATATCAAAAAATGGTCAATATGTTTTAAGTGAATTAGAGATATTGGATAACCTAAAAATAATTTCTGGCAATCCCCAAAAAGCAGTTTTTTTTTCAGGCTCTAAAAAGATTACATCCATTGAAAGTAATGTTGTAACAACATCAAGAAAATCTTTATATGATCTTTTACTAAATAAATACATAGATACTGGTGGAGAGGTTTGCTTTGATTATGAGCTTATTAATGTAAATAATTTAAATAAAATGGTTTTTTTTAAAAATGGCTCATCATATGAAGTTAGTCATATTGCAGCATGTGATGGCATTAATTCTATTTGTAGGTTGAGAACTCTGGAAAGTAGTAAACCACAATACAGTGGTTATTCGGTATGGAGATCTATTTTGGATCAAAAACAACAAGATATTAACTTTCATTTAGGCCCAAATTTCCATGTTGTCACTTACCCAATCAATGAGAAAAAAACAAGTTTTGTTGCAGCTGTTAAAAAAAATAAAAAACATAAGGAATCATGGTATGCAAAAGGAACCTATGATGATCTTAAAGAGGATATACCCCAAGAAATTTTAATGAAATATAAAGATCTCAAGGTTACGAATGAAATTTATAAATGGGGTGTTTTCGTAAGACCAAAAATAAATTTATTATTTTCAGAAAATATCACTTTCTTGGGAGATGCAGCTCATCCAATTGTGCCATTTATTGGTCAAGGTGGTTGTCTTGCTTTAGAAGATTCATTTTTATTAGGTAATTTATTTTCAAAGTATAGTTCTATAAAGGATATTCAAATTAACTATCAGCGACTTAGGCAAAAGAGAATACAATTTGTAGCTAAATCTTCTTTTAATCAAGGAAAGCTAAATCATTTAAAACATCCGCTTTTAATTTTTTTGAGAAATTATCTTATGAAGAATACTCAGATAATTAAATATATGACAAATAAAATATGGGACTATAGACCATATTTATAGATTAATAACTAAATATGTATTATTGGTTAATGCTATCAACTTGATATAATTGCAGCATGAATTTTTTAAATAAATTTATAAAAAAATTTCAGTCAAGTGAAAAAAACCTCGAACAGAGCGCGACCAATAATTTAAAAATTTCGCCTAACTTAGATGAATTTGTAAAAAAAGAGTTAGTGCCTGGATTAAATATCTCAAGTGATTACTTTTGGAAAACTTTTGAGGATATTGTCGAAAGATTTTCAGAAAGAAATAGAGAACTGCTTAATGAAAGAGAAAATCTTCAAAGCAAGATTGATGATTGGCATATTCAAAATAAAGATTTTAATTCAGAAGAATATAAAAACTTCTTAACTGATATTGGCTATATTCACCCTCGAAGCTCTGACTTTAAAATTAAAACTTGGAATGTTGACCCAGAGATAAGAAAGATTGCTGGTCCTCAACTAGTTGTTCCTGTAATGAATGCTAGATTTGCACTAAATGCTACTAATGCAAGATGGGGTAGTCTATACGATGCTTTATACGGAACAGATATTATTAGTGATTCAAATGGAGCTGAAAGAGAAGGTGGATATAACCCAATTAGAGGTGATAAGGTCATTGCTTTTTCAAAAGAATTTCTCGATAACACAATACCCCTTCAATTTGGTAAGTACGAAAACGTTATTAATTTTGAATTTGTAGACAGTGAAATATTAATGACCCTTAATGATGGAAAAAAAGTAAACCTCAAGGAGAAAGAAAAATATATTGGTTACATGGATAAAGGAGAGGGAGCATACGGATTACTTTTCAAAAATAATAATCTGCATTTTGAAATTCAGATAGATAAAAATCATCCTATTGGTCAAGAAGATCCAGCTGGTATAAAAGATATTTTAATGGAATCAGCTATAACAACTATCCAAGATTGTGAAGATTCTGTTGCTGCAGTTGATGATGAGGACAAAATAATTGTTTACAGAAATTGGCTAGGCTTAATGAAAGGTAATCTAAAAAGAACATTTGAAAAAAGTGGAAAATCTATTACCAGAGAGCTTAATCCTGACCGCAAATACTTACTCAAAAATGGAAGAATGATACTTTTGCCTGGAAGAAGTATGCTGCTTGTAAGAAACGTTGGCCACTTAATGACTAATCCTGCAGTAAGAGACAAGAATGGTAATGAAGTATTTGAAGGAATAATGGATGCAGTATTCACAATATGCATAGGAATTCATGATTTAGTTGGCAACGGAAAATACAAGAACTCAAAAACAAAAAGTATTTATATTGTTAAGCCCAAAATGCATGGTCCAAAAGAAGTTAAATTCACATGTGATCTCTTTGCAGCGATTGAAGATGCTTTTAATTTACCTATGAACACAGTAAAAGTTGGAATTATGGATGAAGAAAGAAGAACTACTGTCAATCTAAAAGAGTGTATAGAGGTAGCAAAACATCGTGTAATTTTTATTAACACTGGTTTTTTAGATAGAACTGGTGATGAAATTCATACCAGTATGGAAGCAGGCCCCATGGTTACAAAAACTCGGATGAAACAAGAAAATTGGATTAATGCATACGAAAATTGGAATGTTGATATTGGTCTTGAAACAGGATTTAAAGGGAATGCACAAATAGGCAAAGGAATGTGGCCCATGCCTGATGAGATGTTAGAAATGTATAAAGCTAAATCAGTTCATCCAAGATCTGGAGCTAATTGTGCCTGGGTTCCTTCTCCAACTGCTGCAACAATTCATGCGATTCATTATCATCAAATTTATGTTCAAAGTGAACAAGATAAAATTTTAAATAGAGATAAAGCTAGCTTAAATGACCTTTTAAAAATTCCATTAATTAAAAGTTATGAAATGCCCTCAGCTGAGGAAATACAAGAAGAGCTTGATAATAATGCTCAAGGGATTCTTGGTTATGTAGTCAGATGGGTTGATCAAGGGATAGGTTGTTCTAAAGTACCTGATCTAAATGATATAGGATTGATGGAGGATAGGGCGACTTGCAGAATATCTAGCCAACATATTGCAAACTGGCTTCATCATGGACTTTGTTCTGAAAAGCAAGTAATTGAAACAATGAAAAAAATGGCAAAAGTCGTAGACTTGCAAAACAAAGATGATGTTAACTATAAAAAAATGTCACCTGCTTATGATGGTATTGCATTTAAAGCAGCATGCGATCTTGCCATACAGGGGAGGACGCAACCAAGCGGATATACAGAGCCAATTCTTCATGAGATGAGATTAAAACGAAAATGATATGAAAAAAGGCTATTGGGTTGTGCGAGCAAAATTGATTGATACTGAAGAATATTCAAAATACATAAATTTGGCTACTGAAATTATCAAAAAATATGGTGGGCAATTTATAGTAAGGGGAGGCCATCAAAAAGAATTTGAAAATTTTGGTTTTGATAGAACTGTTGTTGTCGAATTTGAAAGTTATGATGATGCTGTTAAATGTTATAAATCTTCAGACTATCAATCTGCATTAGATCATGTAAAGGATTCAGCTGTTAGATATGTATCAATTGTTGAAGGAATCTAAATCTTTTGATTATGAGTCTCATCTCTATGCTTTTTAAGATATTTCATAAAGGGTGTGCCGCCAGTACCCCTGACTGTTGATCCACCAGTCCCCACATCGGAATTCATTTGAGCTTGCTTGTGTATATAGGATGCAGCATATTCAAGATGTTTTGCTCTAAATTTCCTAATTTCTTCAAGGCATAAATTATATTCATGTGTAAGAGTTTTTGATTTGTGAATTAAATTTTTAGCTTGAGATTTTTTTTCAACATCTTCAATCATTTTTCTGTGTTTTGGCGGCATATAATCTCGCATCTCATTTAGATAATGTTTTAAGTTGTCGTTTGAATGATATATACCTAAAGCTCCATCTAAAAAAGGTATGATGCTGCTTTGTGCGCCAGTTTCACCTCTAAAAAACTGAGGCTTATTGTCAAATTGATTTTCATAAATTAACCCTTTCTTTAAATCAGGATTATCTTTTGTTCCAAATATGTATGGCCTTACTCTGTGGTAATAGACATATGGATCACATTTTTCTGGCATCTTTGAAAATATAGTATTTACATTTTTAAGCGACTTTTTGATTTTTTTTAATTCATCTAGAAAATCTTTAAGAGAATTATTCCTGTTCATTGTGGATAATTTTTTTGCAGCTTCTATTGCATCACCAGCCGCATCTTCAATGCAAACATGAATCGTAACAAACCAATCCTCATCAACACCACCTAAGAAATTATTAATAAGAGCAACGTTATCTAGTGTGATTGGTTTTTTAGGATTTATCTTATACCAGTTATCAAGACAATAACTTGCATAGCTAAGAATAGGAGGTCTACCCAGATAGTTTGACAGATCTACCCATGGTTTAGAAATTACCTCAGGAAGAACTTGTCTCGGTTTAGAGTCACCCCAAATATATGCATGAGCTATAAAACTAATTTGCGACATAGCTAAATTAATTTCGTCTTTAGAATTTAATTTAATTATTTTTTGTACTGAAAAATCATTTTTATCTAAAGCATCTATAGTCTTCTGAACTTGATTTGTTAAAAGTAATTTTGGAAGTTGTGATGCAACTGCTGATATTTTTTTTAATGATTTAGATTGAGTTTTATATATTTTTAATGGCTCTTTTTTGCCTAAAAATCTGTACATAATTTATATATATTAAACTTATAATTTATAAAAAAATACCGTAATTTTTAAGATGCAAAAAAAGATTAATTTTTTTTAATAAAAGTGTTGACAACTTTTAAAAATGGAGTAATATAAATAATACCAACAGCAACCGACTAGTGACCAACTGCAGACGGGAGACCTAGAGAGAAGCTGAAGGAAGAGACCGAAGGGTGAAAGCATTTGCAAGAGTCGGCGATAAAAAAGAGCTTGCAGATCCACCAAGAGTTCAAGAGAAAGGACTCAAGGAGCTAAAGAAAATCTCACTTTAGACCCCTAAGGAACTCGAACTAAGAAAACAGAGTTTAACTCTGTTTTTTTTTGTCTTAAATAAATACATAAAATGTCTCTATATCTGTTGTATATACAACACTTTTATATATCATTCTCTTGAATATGTTTACTCGCACTAAAATTATTTGCACTATTGGACCATCCACTGATAGTTATTCTTCATTAGAAAACTTAGTTTTATCAGGAATGGATGTAGCTAGAATTAATATGTCACATGCTACTCATAAAAATGCTTCTAATATAATTGAATTCATTCATAAAATTAATAAAAAAAATAAAACCAATGTATCGGTTCTTCTAGATACACAAGGTCCTGAAATTAGGACTGGCGACACAAAACTTCCTATTGATTTAAAATCTGGCGATATAGTTTCTCTAACCGTTAGAGATGAAGTTGATGTAGAAACTTCTTCAATTAAAATCAATTACAAAGGCCTCATCCAAAGTGTCAAAAAAGGGTCAAAAATCTCTGTTGACAATGGATTAATCAATTTTGAAGTAATTTCCAAGGATTATGAGACCTTAGAGTGCAAAGTAATTGACGGAGGTAAAATTGGTTCAAAAAGGCATGTCAATTTACCTGGCGTAAGAATTAATTTACCTTCAATCACTACTAAAGACATTGAAGATATAAAATTTGGTATTAAGAGCGGAGTTGATTTTATTGCACTCTCGTTTGTAAGAAGTGCTGATGATATTACTGAATTACAGAAACTAATAAATAAAAATAAATCTTCTGTAAAAATTATTTCTAAAATAGAAAATCAAGAAGGTCTTGATAATATTGAGGATATTTGTAAATCAAGTTGGGGCGTAATGGTTGCGAGAGGTGATTTAGGAATTGAAACAAGTTTAACCAATCTTCCTAACATTCAAAGAAAAATAATGTTGTCATGCGCAACTCATGGAAAGAGATCTATTGTTGCAACTCATTTATTGGAATCTATGATTAATAATCCCACTCCAACAAGAGCTGAAGTTACTGATATTGCAAATGCAGTATATGAGGGTGCAGATGCCGTAATGCTATCTGGAGAAACTAGTATTGGTAAATACCCTGAGGAATGTATAAAGTTTATGAAATCTATAGTTGCTGAAACTGAAAAATTTAAAACACTCGGCTATGAAAATAATCTACAAAAAAATTCTGATTGGGAATATATAGGTCAAGCTGCAAAAAATTTAGCTGAGTCAATTAAAGCAGATGGAATTATTGCAATTACAAGAACTGGTGATACAGCAACATATATTGCAAATGCAAAACCTCATGGAGTTCCCATTTTTTCATTTACAAATAACGAAGTTACTCTCAGACAGCTCAGTTTAGTAGGTTCGACTGTTTCATTTCTAATTAAAGATATTTCAAATCATGATAAAACAATCAAACAATGCAGTAATATCTTGAAAAAATATTTCTCTAAAAAGAAAAAACTGAAATTTATAATGGTTTCTGGAATATTCTCAGAAAAACATTCAGATGCTATACAAATAATAAATTTTTAGAAAGCATATAATATAATCTAACAATATTTTATCGGTAGTTTATCTTGAGAAATAAAGATTCTGATCCAATAGAGACTAATGAGTGGCTTGAGGCCATTAACAGTGTAATTGAGGAAGAAGGTGTTGATAGAGCTTCCTATCTTCTTACAAAAATTGCTGAAAGACTCAATCAAGAAGGCGCTATACCTTCATATAATTTAACAACACCTTTTAAAAATACGATTTCTGTCAAAGAAGAAGCTCCCATGCCTGGTGATCTTTTCATGGAGCGAAAAATTAGATCTTTAATAAGATGGAATGCCTTAGTCATGGTCTTGAGAGCAAATATGAACGATGATGAGCTTGGTGGGCATATAGCTACATTTTCTTCAGCTGCAACTTTATACGATGTTGGATTTAATTATTTCTTTAGGGGGTCTAATAATCAACTTGAAGACATGATTTACTATCAGGGACACAGTTCTCCTGGAATTTATGCTCGTAGTTTTCTGGAAGGCTATCTCAATGAAGAGGATTTAGATAATTTTAGAAGAGAAGTAACTAAGCCTGGATTGTCATCTTATCCTCATCCATGGTTAATGCCTGAGTATTGGCAGTTTCCAGTTGTTTCAATGGGTCTAGGGCCCATTCTTGGAATTTATCAAGCACATGTAATGCGTTATTTGTCATCAAGAGGCCTGGTCCCAAGAAATGATCGTAAAGTCTGGGTGTTTTGTGGTGATGGTGAAATGGATGAGCCTGAATCAAAGGGAGCTATTGGATTAGCTGGACGTGAAAAGCTTGAAAACTTAATTTTTGTTATCAATTGCAACCTGCAAAGATTAGACGGTCCTGTAAGAGGGAATGGAAAAATTATTCAGGAACTCGAAGGTTCCTTCAGAGGTGAGGGCTGGAATGTCATTAAAGTAGTTTGGGGCAGATTCTGGGATCCAATAATGGCAAAAGATTCTGAGGGTAAATTACAGGATTTAATGGATGTTGTAGTAGATGGAGAGTTGCAAAACTTTAAAGCAAAAGGTGGCGCTTATACGAGAGAGAATTTTTTTGCGAAGGATCCTTCGGTTCTGGAAATGGTAAAAGACCTATCGGATGATGATATTTATAAGTTAAATAGAGGAGGACACGATCCATATAAAGTTTATGCAGCTTATCATAAAGCAGTTAATTCTGAAGGAGCGCCAACTGTAATTCTTGCCCTCACAACTAAAGGTTATGGGACTGGATCTAGAGAGGCTGATAACACTACCCACCAAGTAAAAAAGTTATCTATGGATAATATAAAATCTTTTCGAGATAAGTTTAATATTCCCGTACCAGATTCAGAAATAGAGAAATTACCATACGTTAGACCGCCCGAAGATTCACCAGAGATACAATACCTCAAAAAAACAAGAGAAGCATTGGGTGGATTTATTCCAAGAAGAAGAACCTCATCAGATCCACTCTCAATAGCAAGCGACAAACCTTTTGAGAAACTACTTGAGTCAAGTGGTGATCGAAAAATTTCTACAACCATGGCAATTGTAAGAATAATTACTGATTTACTTAAAGATCCTGAAATTGGCAAAAGAATAGTCCCTATAGTTCCTGATGAAGCTAGAACCTTCGGCATGGAGGCTTTATTTAGGCAAGTAGGTATTTATTCTTCTGCAGGTCAGAAATATGAACCAGAAGATGCAGATAAGGTAATGTGGTACAAGGAATCAAAGGATGGTGTAATGCTGGAAGAGGGAATAACTGAAGCTGGTGCATTTAGCGCATGGACTGCATTAGCAACTGCCTACTCAAATTATGATTTTCCAATGGTGCCTTTTTATTTGTTTTATTCTATGTTTGGATTTCAGCGTGTGCATGATCTTTCCTGGGCTGCAGGTGATGCACAAGCAAAAGGTTTTTTAATTGGTGCTACATCTGGGAGAACAACTCTTAATGGAGAAGGTTTACAGCATCAAGACGGCCACAGTCATATACTCTCATCTACAATTCCTAACTGTCTATCATATGACCCAACATACGCATATGAAGTAGCAACAATTGTGAAAGACGGCATTAAAAAAATGTATATTGATCAAGAAAATTACTTTTATTACATCACCACAATTAATGAGAATTACACTCATCCCGAAATGCCAAAAGATTGTGAAGAGGGAATCATAAAGGGTATGTATGTATTATCAGACAATGAATCATATGATGTTAGGCTTCTTGGGTCAGGAGCAATCTTAAGAGAAGCGTTAAAAGCAAAAGATATATTATTTAAATTTAAAATAAAAGCACAAGTATGGAGTGTCACAAGTTTTAATTTACTGAGAAAAGATGGGATGGAGATCGAAAGATACAATCAATTAAATCCAAGTGGTAAACAGAAACTGACCTATGTTGAAGAATGTTTTTCTGATAGCAATGTTCCAGTAATTGCTGCAACTGATTACATGAGATCATATGCGGAACAAATCAGGCCATATATCCATTCCTCATATACAACCCTAGGAACTGATGGATATGGACGAAGTGATTCAAGACAAACTTTAAGAGATTTTTTTGAAGTTGATTCTAAAAGCATAGCAAGAGCTGCTATTTATGCTTTATATAAGAATGACAAAATCGATAAAAACCAAATCGAGAATTACTACAAAGAACTTGGTATTGATTCAAACAAGCCAAATCCTTGGGAAATATAGTGTCAAACGTAAAAACAATTAATTTGCCGGATTATGGAGATTTTGATGAAGTTGAAGTTATAGAGATATGCGTAGAATCTGGCCAAGAGGTAGATTCCGAAGAACCTATTTTAATTCTTGAAACTGATAAAGCTGCTATGGAAATACCATCTTCTGTGAATGGTATTGTCAATAAAGTCATTTTGAATGTAGGTGACAAAGTCAAAGTAGGCATGCCTTTTTTAGAAATAGAGGTTCAAGAAAACAAAGAAGTAGACAAAACAAATATAGATACCAAAGAAGAAGTTTCTGTTGATGAAAAAACATTTATGGATGATCCTCCATCAGCTGTCGATGATGCTGCGAATGTAATGTCCAAACAAGAATCTAATGTAATAAATTTAAATAATCATAAGTCTAAAAATATCCATTCAGGTCCTGCTACAAGAAAGCTTGCAAGGGAGTTTGGAATTAATCTATCTTTGGTTGCTGGTTCAGGACCTAAGGGTAGAATTTTAAAAGAAGATCTTCATCAATACGTAAAAAATATTCTGTCTTCACCTCAAGAACAAACATTCAAAAGCACTCAACCAGATATTGATTTTTCTGAATGGGGTAATACCAAAGAAGTTGATTTAACAAAGTTTCAGAAAACGTCTTTAGACAATCTTCATTCTTCTTGGGTAAATATTCCTCATGTAACGCAACATGAAGAAATCAATATTTCAAAGCTAATGAAAATCAGGGAAAAATTATGCAAAAAATATAAAGTAAAAATATCACCTCTAGCTTTTATATTAAAAGGTTTGTCAGTGTCTTTAAAAGAATATGAAATGATGAATTCTTCGCTCTCTAAAGATCTCAATACCATTATCTTCAAAGATTTTATTAACATTGGAGTTGCTGTTGACACAGAGTATGGGTTAATTGTTCCTAATATAAAGAATATTGATTCAAAGAATATTTCAAATATTGCTAGTGAGGTCAAGGAATTGGCAGACTTAGCAAAAAAGAGACGTTTAAAAAACGAACATCTTCAAGGTGCATCTTTTACGGTATCCTCGCTCAGTGGTGTTGGAGGAAAGTTCTTTACACCCATAATAAATCCGCCTGAGGTTGGTATTTTGGGATTATCTAGAACATTTGATTCTTTAAAGTTAGATAAACTTAAATTAGAGACTGTTAAGATGCTTCCAGTATCCTTATCGTATGATCACAGAGTTATAAATGGAGTGTATGCAATTCAGTTTATAAATCATCTATCTGAAGTTCTTAATGACATAAAATTTTTAGAAGACTCCTTCAAATAATTGTTACAATATGGTTTCTAAAAATTAGGCTAGATATATGTTTAACACACTAGATTGGGTGATAGTAGGTTTATATTGTATTGGAATCATTTCTCTAGCTACTTACGTTTCAAGAAATAAGAGAGGTTCAGAGAGAAGTGCAGAAGATTATTTCTTGGCTGGTAGATCATTGCCATGGTGGGCAATTGGCGCCTCATTAATTGCAGCTAATATTTCTGCTGAACAAATCATTGGAATGTCGGG
This sequence comes from SAR86 cluster bacterium SAR86A, assembly GCA_000252525.1. Lineage (GTDB taxonomy): Bacteria > Pseudomonadota > Gammaproteobacteria > Magnimaribacterales > D2472 > SAR86A. The sequence continues at coordinate 305,201 of JH611156.1, forward strand.
CCAAGGCTTTATTGTTGGAATGGCAATTGCGGTTTGGGAGCTTACGGCAGCAATAGCTTTGATAGTTATGGCTAAATATTTTTTACCATTATTTTTAGAAAAAAAAATATATACGATGCCACAATTTCTTGAACAACGCTTTGATAAAAGCGTTAGTCTAGTTTTGTCTTTCTTTTGGCTGATAGTGTACATTTTCATAAATTTAACTTCTGTTCTTTGGCTTGGTTCTCTTGCAATTAATGCATTAACTGGATTGGATTTATTTTATGGCCTTGTTGTTTTAGCTATATTTTCATTGGCTTACTCCCTTTCAGGAGGACTTAAAGCAGTTGCAATGACAGATGTTGTTCAAGTTGTTCTATTAATTTTTGGTGGTTTAGCAGTTTCTTTCATTGCGCTAAATACAATTTCTGAATCAACTGGAGTTGTTAATGGTATGAAAATAGTCTTTGATCAAATGCCAGAAAAATTTGACATGATACTTTCGAGTGACAATCCCTCATATAAAAACTTACCAGGTATTTGGATTTTATTTGGATTAGGTGTTTGGATTGGTCACTTTTTTTATTGGGGATTCAATCAATACATCACCCAGAGAGCGCTAGGAGCCAAATCAATCAAAGAAGCTCAAAAAGGAGTTATGTTCGCTGCATATTTGAAACTTTTAATGCCGATTGTAATAGTACTCCCAGGTATATGTGCAGCTATTCTATTTCCTGTTCTTGAAAAATCCGATCAAGCTTATCCAACTATGATGTCTTTACTTCCAAATGGACTTTTGGGTCTTACATTTGCAGCGTTGATAGCTGCTATAGTCTCCTCACTTGCTTCAATGAGTAATAGCATAAGTACTATATTCACGATGGATATATATAGATATTTCAAAGGAGAAGAGCATAATCAAGCTAGTTTAATAAAGGTGGGTAGATATACAGTTGTAATTTCACTTTTAATAGCAACATTAATAGCAAAACCACTTTTAGGTAGCTTCGAATCAATTTTTCAATACATTCAGAACTTCACTGGATATTTTTCACCTGGGATTGTTGTTATATTCTTAGTTGCTTTATTTTGGAAAAAAGCTACATCGATGTCAGTTTTAATTGCAGCATTAATTTCTTTATTCGCTTCTGTCTTAATTAGTTTGATTTATCCAGACTTACCATTTATTCACAGAATGACAATAGTCTTTGTCTTATCTGCAATTGGATGTTGGTATACATCATATTTGCAAGGTTACAAGGATCAAGCAAAAGCAATTGACTTAAGTAGTATAAATTTTTCAACTTCAAAATCTTTTAATTTTAATACTTGTGTAATTGTTTTTGTTCTTGCAATCATTTACATAACACTCGCTTAAAAAATGAAAAAATTATTTTTATTAATAGTATTTTGCTCTTTTCTCTCAGCTGAAATTGATTGGTCTGATTCAAATGATTGTGAATTACCTAATCATTCTAATTTTGTTAATGAAATGATCTCTAAAATGAGTCTTGAGCAAAAAATAGGTCAAATAATCATGCCTGAGATCAATAGCATAACCATAGAACAAGTTAGGAAATTTCATCTTGGAACTATTCTTAATGGAGGAGGCGGATTTCCAAATAAGAATAAAAATAGCAGCATTGATGACTGGAAAAATCTAAGTAAGGAGTACTATGATGCATCAACAGTCGTTGATGGTGTGAAGATACCAATTTTATGGGGTACAGATGCTGTGCATGGCCATAATAACGTAATTGGTGCAACAATTTTTCCACATAACATAGGATTAGGAGCAGCTAAAAACCAAAAGCTTATGAAGCAAATTGGAGCTGCTGTCGCAAAAGAGGTAGCTTCAACAGGAATTATATGGACTTTTGCTCCAACAATTGCTGTGCCACAAAATGATCTTTGGGGCAGAACATATGAAGGATATTCTGAGGATGCAAGCCTAGTATCTGAATTAGGTAAAAACTTTATTATTGGATTACAAGGCGAAAATGAAAAATTCTTAGATAAGTATCATGTTTTGGCAACTGCAAAACATTTCTTAGGTGATGGTGGAACAAAAAATGGTGTTGATCAGGGCGATACAATTATCGATGAGTCATCTCTTAAAAATATCCATGGGAAGCCTTACTATGATGCAATTGATGTATGTGCTATATCAGTAATGGCAAGTTTTAACTCATGGAATGGAATTAAAAGTCATGGGAATAAGTATCTTTTAGATGATATTTTAAAATCACAGATGGAATTTAATGGTTTTGTAGTTGGAGACTGGAATGGGCATGGTCAATTACCTGAATGTGAGGATGCAAATTGCCCAGAGGCATTTAACGCAGGCGTAGATGTATACATGGTGCCAACTGAATGGGAGGCTTTATATTGGAACACTTATGATCAAGTAAAGTCTGGAGTAATTTCTGAGAAAAGACTTGATGACGCAGTAGCTAGAATACTCAGTGTAAAAAAACATCTTGGATTATTTGATGGCAGAGTGCCTCATGCATTCAATGAAAATTTTATAGGAGATTCTGAACATAGAAAATTGGCAAGGCAAGCTGTAAGAGAGTCTCTTGTAATGCTCAAAAATAAGAATTCAGTTTTACCTCTTAATCCTAAAAAAAGATATCTTATTGTCGGGCCTCAATCAAAATTAATTGAAAATCAAATGGGTGGATGGACAATAACATGGCAAGGTAAAACATGGGAGGGTACAAGTATTTCAAATCAGGACTTCCCAAACACACAAAGTATATTTGATTCAATCTCTGAAAATGTTTTGATGTCTGGAGGTTCAGTGGAATACTCAGAAGATGGAAGTTATGATCAAAAACCAGATGTAGTCATATTTATTTATGGAGAAACACCGTATGCTGAGGGTGAGGGAGATATTACCTCACTAGATTTTAGTCCTAAAAATAAGAATATTCTTAAGGCTATGAAGAAAATATCAAAAGATGGCATTCCTTTGATTTCTTTATTTATTTCTGGAAGACCTCTCATTGTTGACCAGGAGCTAAATTTTTCAGATGCTTTTGTAAGTTTGTGGTTGCCCGGTACAGCTGTAGAAGGTATCAGTGATGTAATATTTACAGATAATCAAAATAATATTAAATATGATTTTTCAGGTAAATTGCCTTTTTCTTGGCCAAGCAAGAATTCAAACAATCCTCTAAATATTAAGCAAAAAGAATATTATCCTCTGTATAAATTTGGATACGGTTTAACCTACCAGGATTAATTCATGGATAATTTATTGCTTGTTGATATTGGCGGAACAAACATGCGTCATGCTGTAGCAAATGCCTCCAATGATAATATATCAGAGATCGAAAAATCGTCATTTGATCCAGAAAACTTTGACTCTTTTTTAGAAAAATTAATTAATAAACATGACAGCGACGTTTTAATTCTTTCTGTTGCAGGCCCAAAAATCAATAACGTCATTTCTATGACAAATCAGGAATATACTTTTGATCCAACAAAAATAAAAGAGAAATTTTCTATAAAAGAATGTTTTCTTTTAAATGATTGGGAGGCAATAGCATATAGCTATGACTTTATTAAGGATAGTGTTGAATACATCAAAAAAGGAGAACCATTCAACCAGAACAGATTGTTTGTTGGTCCTGGAACTGGCTTAGGCGCTGCTCTGTCAATTAACAATCAAACTGTTTTACCTACCGAAATTGGCAATACAACTAATGCATCGTCTTTGCTTCAAAAAAACTTCAATTTAAATAATGAGGATAATCTAAACCTAGAAAAAATTATTTCTGGAACAGCTATAGCATCTATCTATAATTTAAAAACAGGCAATACCATCTCTTCTGAAAAAATATTTGAGAAATTTATTAAAAATGATGCTGATGCAGTTTTTGTTATCAATGGTTTCTTAAAGAGTCTTGCAGAAACTTTGTCAGATTTATCTTTAACGTATTCAAGTGGTAATGGTATTTTGCTTGCAGGTAGTCTCATTAGATCGCTTTATCCATACATTGATAAAAAAGCATTTATAGAAAATTTCATGGCAAATAAATATCAAAGCCATAAAAAAATGTTGGAGCTAGTCTCTATAGGAGTAATTACTAAAGAAAGGACGCCGCTTTACGGCAACCTTGGTTTTTACAAAAATTTAAATAAAAGCTAAATTTATTGAATACATTGTGTATAATCATCACCACTTATGGCAGATAAAAAACAAACAAAAGTATATTTAATTCCTGAGGATGAAACTAGAGATAGTCATACCTATCATTACACAGCAATTAAAACTAGAAAGTTTACTCTCGAAAACAAAAAAATGAGATTAAAAAAGTTTAATCCAGTTAAAAGAGTTCACGAATGGTTTGTCGAGGCCAAGTTACCACCTCATAACTAATTATTTTGAGTCAATCTTAACTCTGTAGATGATATATCATCTCTAAAACTGTCTTCTTCAAAGCCTGTACACCTGTCCTCAATAATTTTTGGCACGTTAATTTTATTTAGTGAAATAAATTTCTTACCTACTTTTCTTCCAAATACTAAAAAATTAATATTATGATCATTGAATCTTTGAATGTGCTCCATCATATCTTTATGATTTTTATAAAATTTTTCATCAAATACTCGCATTAGAGTATCTGCTCCAATTATAAAAACTGAATTTGGAAACATTTCTGCTTTTTCACTGAATCTACCTGCTGAAGTTAACATCCAACTTTCATCATTTTGAAATTGATCAATTGTTCTTTTAATTTCAACATATGTTAGCGGTGGCTTATCAGCATTCTTCGCACATATTTCAAATGTTGTATGCATGCCTGTTTTCTTCTCAGCGAGTTCTCGCATCTTTAAGTGACCTTCGTGTAATGGGTTAAATGAACCTGGAAATATAAGTTCAGGGTTATTTTTATTATTTGATATATAACCCACCTTATTATTAAATAATTTTTTCCAAGGCTTTTCAGCAGTAACCTTTTTTACTTTTATTTCTTCTCCAGGCTCTGGCAGAGGATATTCTAGTCCACATGATTTTGATAAAAGACTTATAGCACATTCTGTAATTAACTCTTCTTCCTCGTTTCGAGACCTTTTTCCTTTTTCAAGGTAACACTCAAGGTATTCTGTGTAATCATCTGCTTGAATCACAATAAAAAATTTATGATCTCCTTTTTTTTCATATGTTGTGGCAAGATTTGCTGTAATTGCAAGGCCAAGTAAATATTTTGATTTTGTTTTATCACTAATTTCAAGTGATTTTTTATAAGCATTCGCAGCCATACTTAAACATGTATCAAGTGAGCAGTAATGATCAGGAGTTTTATTTAAGAATTTATCCATCGATTCTTTTGAATATGGTATGTAAGATTCAAGAATAGTATTGCTGGCTCCAGGAACCTCTAGCAATGACGATATGGCATTAGTTCCTCCACCACTTGATACAAAAGTTATTTTATACTTTGAGTTATGGATGCTTTTTACGATTTCAGAGTAATTTTTCAATTTTTTAATAAATTTAATTTTATATTTTAACCTATATTTTAAAATTCATTGATAGAATAAAATGATGAAATATTCAAAATTACTGAAAATTTTTTTAATATTTTTTTTAGCTAATAATAGTTTTTCTTCTGATTATAGTGTGGTGCGATATTCTGCTTGGGAAAAAGCTGATGTTGATCTTCTCTATGTCTTGCCAGCAGAAGTAAATACCGAAACTAAAGTACTTTTTATAATTCATGGAGCGTCAAGAGATGCAGATAGATATCTCTCAATGTGGCTGGATGCTGCAAAAGATAAAAATGTTATATTGGTGGCGCCGCACTTTAAAAAAAATGATCATCCATATTTTGCTACGCTTGGAATGGCATCATACTCTGGAAAAATCATTAAAGATCAAGGCGTTTGGTTAAATGATTCGATAGCAAAATTCTATGCCTACTTTCAAAATAAATATAATCTTTCTTCAGAACAATACTTAATATATGGATTCTCAGGAGGATCGCAGTTTGTTCATAGATATTTAATGTATGGTGTTGATAAAGCCATTGAAAAAGCTGCAATCGGAAGTGCAGGGTGGTATACATTTATAGAGAGCTCGCCTTTTCCATATGGCATTAAAGATATGCCTCTAGAACCTGGCAGAATAGAGTGGCTTATGTCAAAAGAAGTTTTGTTTCTTCTTGGTGATAAGGATAATAATCCTAATCATTCAACACTCAATAGGACAAAAGGATCAATGTTGCAGGGATCTAATCGGTACGATAGGGGAATAAATTATTTTGATCACTTAATAAGAATTGGAAACGAATTTAATACGCCTTTGAGATGGAGATTTTCAGTTATGAGAGGTATAGACCATAACACCAAGAAAATGACACAACCTGCAATAAAATTTCTTCTAAAAGACCTGGACTATAAAGATTAGGCAGTATTTCTATCTATAAATTCTTCTGCGCTTTTAAAAATAGTCTTTTTTCGTTCTTTATTCATATTTGTTAAAGATCTTGTCATCACTGCAAGTCTTGGATTAGATTCAAAAAACTTGATATTTTTTTCAACAAATCTCCAATATAAGCCATCAACAGTATCGCACCAATCGCCTTTTGAATAATTTGACATCCTAAGCATGTAGCTTGAACCACAGATATATGGCTTAGTTGAAAATATTCCACCATCAGCGTATGAACCCATTCCATAGACATTTGGTACCATCACCCAATCATAGGCATCAATATACATCTCCATAAACCATCTATACATTTCGTTCGGATGAATTCCAGTCAAATTCATAAGATTTGCTATGATCATTAATCTATTAATGTGATGTGAGTATGCGAACTTTTTTGACTCTTTGATAGCATCATCAAGAGGCGGTATGCCTGTATCACCCTCGTACCAATTATCATTGAGCTTAAGGGAATGGGACCAATAATTTAAATTTTTATACTTAGGCATATTCTCCCAATAAACTCCTTTTATGAATTCACGCCACCCTAAAATTTGCCTTATAAATCCCTCAACAGAGTTTATTGGAATTTCTCCATTTGATTCGTAATATTTTTTTTCTGCTTTTTGAATACAAATTTTTGGATCGAGAAGCCCACAATTGAGATAAGGAGACAATAATGAATGAAACATAAAAGTATTTTCTTTATTTATTGCATCTTGGAAAGCACCATAATTAACTAAAAATCTTTCAATGAAGTCATCTAATAAATTTTCAGCTTCTTCATGAGTAGTTGCCCAATTAAAGTTTTCAAGCGACCCTGTTGCATTTGGAAAACACTCTTCAACATCAACCATTGCATCAAAAGTAACCTTATCAGCCTTAATTGTTTTTCTTTTTGGAATTTCATCTTTAAGATGAGAAATACCTTTTCTATTGTCTTTGTCAAAATTCCATTTATCACCAACAGGTTTGGAATCCTCATTCATAAAAATGTTATATTTTTTTCTTAACCATCTATAATAGTATTCTTGTATTCTAGTTTTTTTATCTGAAGCCCAGTCTGTAAAATCGTCTGTTTCAGATATAAACTTAACATCATCTAAAACCTCAAGAACAATGTCATTTGATTGACAAAAAAACATCAAGTTTTTATAAACATCAAAGTCTGAGGGCTTAGAGATTACAATTTTTTGAAACTTATGCTCTTGATTAATTTTATTAAGAAAAGAATTCAAATTTTCTTTGGAATTTTTTGTGATTTTTCTATGAATTATGTTTTTGTGTGAATTGTTGTTAATAATTTTTCTAAAAGAGCTAATTAAAAATACAATTTTTTGCTTGTGATGATTTATTTCAAAAAATGTATCTAAAGGCTCATAAAACATTAAATAATCGTCATTATTTAGATCGCTGTATATAGGATTATTTTCAGAGAGCTGATCAGGTAATATTATTTTTAGGGTTTTCATAAAAAATCTTTGAAACGCCATTTTAATGCATTTTAGATGTATAAGTTTGACAATATTGTGTCATACATGTAACAATTGTCACAAATTTGTAACAATAAAACAGAAGGATTTCTTATGAAAACATTTAAAACACATTTGTCACGTTTCCATAAATTTATGAAATCTGGCAGGATTTATAAAGTTTGGAATTCAATGGCAAGTTAAACAAAACTTATCTTTAAAAAAACCCAACATATGATTGGGTTTTTTTATTTAAACAATACAAATAATACTAAGTTTATTTATAATCTTGCTTATGAGTTTTCCAAAAACTATTTCGTTAATTTCATTAATACTTATTTCTTGCTCATCTGAGAATACTAAACAAATAGAGGCAAATTTGTTAATAGAACCTAATTATGAATTTTCAGCAGAATTTTTTGAATGCAAGCTTAATGACGGTTATACCTTACTAAATCTTGAATCGTTTTTATCAACATTAGTAAGATCAGACTTAGAGCAAAATAACCTCAAATATGATGTTAATGTCTATTTTCCAAAGCCTAATTACGTGAATCAATTTATTATCAACGTCAAAAATTACGCAGATCAGGATATTTATAACTATATTCTTGATAGATTAAGTAGAAGAGGGTTTGATGAAATTGCAGGTTGTAAATTTGACAAGGAAAATTTTTATGGACAGAGTTTATTAGTTAACAAGATTGACATAAATAATCCTGATTATGTCTCTGAAATTTTACGATGTGAATATAACGAGGGTTATAACTATGGAACTTTTCGAATTGCAATAGAGAGACTTGCTTTGGAGATAAAATCATTAAACATATCATATGAAGCTTTGTATCTTCATAAAAAAGGTAATCCAAATTCTTTCATATGGATAAATAATATATATAAAGAAAATTTTTCTAGTGAGATTAGCTCAAATTGGATTAAAAACCCAATAGCAGAAAATATTAAAAAAGAATTTATTGAAAATGCTAAATGCATCGATGCTAGGGCATATGATGCTTTTCTCATAACTTGAGTATTTATAAAAATAGGGAGCATATTGCTCCCTTTTTTATTATAATTTCCCGACTAAGCGGGTGTGGTGTTAATGGCTAGCACAATAGCCTTCCAAGCTATTGGTACGGGTTCGAATCCCGTCACCCGCTCCATTATCTTCTAATAGCTACTCCAGAAAAATCAACATTGTTACAAGTGAATGCTGCACCTGTTGTTGAAGGAAGATCACTATTATTATATTTGTTTTGTGCAATTTCTTTTTCAGCACTGTTGGCCCATAAATTTAGCCAAACAAAATCTGGTGCTGGATCCGCTGGTTCAAATTTTGGGTCTAAAAGGCCATACCAATATGAATCACTCCAATTTGTTGAGGCAATATCATTTTTAAAAGTTACTAAGTCTGCCACAGAATAGCCTTCATTATAGTTACAGAAATTAAAGCTATTAACAAATGAGCCAGTATCATTTTCAACTTTTGGATACTGTCCTATTGTCCAACCAAAAAGATAAACATTATCTAAATCATATTGCATAATGCCATCTATCATGGTGTCCCAATTTGACTGTAAATTTGTAGTCCAATCATCCCAACATGCATCTCGGCTGCTTTGAGAATCCCATAGTAAAACCCAAATAAAGTCATATCCTTCATTCGCAACCTCAGGAGTTAAGATATTTGCACCCATCATGCCATTGCACATAGCATCATCAATCATACCATTCCAAGATCTAATTAACATTGCTAGATTTTCTGCAGAAAACTCTGATCCAGCTTTATGCCAAACATATTCTACGAGAGATGGAGGTGCATCACTTGTTTCAGCCTGATTTTGGTTATCACTTTGTGAGCAAGCACTAATTAAAAATATTGAAGTAAGCAGTAAAGTAAATTTTTTCATATTTATTCATCTAAAAGTAATATATCTATTTATAACATATTTCTCTTAATAAAAATAAAATTATAAAAAAAAGCAGGCATT
>JH611156.1:315104-343012 GCA_000252525.1 SAR86 cluster bacterium SAR86A
TCCTAAACCAAATAGAGGCAAATTTATTAATAGAACCTAATTTTGAATTTTCAGCTGAATTTTTTGAATGCAAGCTTAATGATGGTTATACCTTACTAAATCTTGAATCGTTTCTCTCAACATTAATAAGGTCAGATTTTGAGCAAAATAATGTCAAATACGACATTAATGTTTATTTTCCAAAACCAAATTATGTGAATCAATTTATTATTAATATCAAAAACTACTCAGATCAGGACATATATAACTATATTCTTGATAGATTAAGTAGAAGGGGGTTTGATGAAATTGCAGGTTGTAAATTTGATAAGGAAGATTTGTATGGACAAAGTTTATTAGTTAATAAAATTGACATAAATAACTCTGACTATGTCTCTGAAATTTTACGATGTGAATATAACGAGGGATATAACTATGGAACTTTTAGAATTGCGATAGAGAGATTTGCTTTGGAGATAAAATCATTAAACATATCATATGAAGCTTTGTATCTTCATAAAAAAGATAATCCTAATTCTTTCATATGGATAAATAATATATATAAAGAAAATTTTTCTAGTGAGATTAGCTCAAATTGGATTAAAAACCCAATAGCAGAAAATATTAAAAAAGAATTTATTGAAAATGCTAAATGCATCGATGCTAGGGCATATGATGCTTTTCTCATAACTTGAGTATTTATAAAAATAGGGAGCATATTGCTCCCTTTTTTATTATAATTTCCCGACTGTGCGGGTGTGGTGTTAATGGCTAGCACAATAGCCTTCCAAGCTATTGGTACGGGTTCGAATCCCGTCACCCGCTCCATTATCTTCTAATAGCTACTCCAGAAAAATCAACATTGTTACAAGTGAATGCTGCACCTGTTGTTGAAGGAAGATCGCTATTGTTATATTTGTTTTGTGCAATTTCTTTTTCAGCACTGTTTGCCCATAAATCTAACCAAACAAAGTCTGGTGCTGGATCCGCTGGTTCAAATTTTGGATCCAAAAGCCCATACCAGTATGAATCACTCCAGTTTGTTGCAGCTATATCATCTCTAAAAGTATCAAGGTCAGCTTCAGAGTAGCCTTCATTGTAGTTGCAGAAATTAAAGCTATTAACAAATGAGCCAGTATCATTTTCAACTTTTGGATACTGTCCTATTGTCCAACCAAAAAGATAAACATTATCTAAATCATATTGCATAATGCCATCTATCATGGTGTCCCAATTTGACTGTAAATTTGTAGTCCAATCATCCCAACATGCGTCTCGGCTGCTTTGAGAATCCCATAGTAAAACCCAAATAAAGTCGTATCCTTCATTCGCAACCTCAGGAGTTAAGATATTTGCACCCATCATGCCATTGCACATAGCATCATCAATCATGCCATTCCAAGATCTGATTAACATTGCTAGATTTTCTGCAGAAAACTCTGATCCAGCTTTATGCCAAACATATTCTACTAGAGATGGAGGTGCATCACTTGTTTCAGCCTGATTTTGGTTATCACTTTGAGAGCAAGCACTAATTAAAAATATTGAAGTAAGCAGTAAAGTAAATTTTTTCATATTTATTCATCTAAAAGTAATTTATCTATTTATAACATATTTCTGTTAATAAAAATAAAATTATAAAAAAAAGCAGGCATTTTTTGCCTGCTTTTAAGACCTAGGGGATATGAATGTAAGAGGATATTCAAAGGCCTTCATTTATATGACAAGGTAATTTTTAAATAGTTCATATCTTTTAATAAAAAAATAAATCACAGAACCTAAAATTAAAAATGATCCAAAAGGTATTTCTGTTGAATTTTTTCCTTTCTTAGCAATGTGGAAAATAATTCCAGTTAAAGATGAAATAAATAGAATTGGACCAAGTGAAAATGGACCAAATATACTTCCAATTCCACCGAACAAAATAAAGTCTCCACCCCCAATGCCATTTTCGGTAGAAATTTTTTTATATAAAAAATTTGTAATAAATAAAAAACTATAACCAATTAAAAAGCCTGATAAAGAAAAAGTAATTGGAGATAAGTTAAAAAAAGTAATTGTTTCATCTAAAGAAAAAGAGAAAAAAACATTTCCACTAAATCCTATTAAAAAGATACTTAGATTTATTGATAATGGTAAATACAGGTACTTAAAGTCTAAAAAAAATAAAGTATAAAACCCAATTGAAAGCATGATTAAGTATGCAGAGAAAATTGATAAACCATATGTATAAATGATGCCAATACCTAACAAACAAAAGAAAATTTCTGTTATTGGATAAAAAATAGAAATTTTATGATTACATTTCTTGCACTTTCCTGCTTGAAATATGTATCCAAATATTGGAATAAGATGATATGAATTTATTTGAGATTTGCACTGATCACAATTTGATCTTTCGATAAACAATTTATAAAGTGAAAGATTGTTCTTTGGTGAAAATCTGTAAATCAAGGTAGAAACAAAGCTTCCAATTGATAAAAATAGCATGACAAAAATACATAACTCTAATGACGAAAACTCCATCAGAGTCTTTCCAAAATTATTGTAACTGTATATGTTGTTCAATTTATTTTTTTCTTGTTATGAAATAACAAAAAAGAAGAAGTGCTATCACTGGAACAGCATAGGCTCCAATTATTAATAATTTATCAATCATTTATATTTCCTGAAGCAAAAGCATCTGGTCTTCTAAAATCGCCATAGCCGGTAAAAATACCATCTTTAAACATTATAGTTTGAATGCATGTAAGCGGGTTAGAGACCTTTGTATTATATCCAACATCTTGTAAATAGTTTTTTTGGTCATTGGTTATAGAAAATTCTATCTCCAATCTTTCTGGTTGCCACTGGTGATGAATTCTTTTTGCATATGTAGCTTCTTCTAAATTCATATCAAAATCGATAACATTAAGTATAGATTGAAGAACTGCAGATATTATTCTTGCACCTCCAGGACTTCCAGTAGTAAAAAATAATTTGTTATTTTTCATTACAATTGTGGGTGTCATTGAGCTTAATGGTCTTTTAAAAGGTGCAATTTCATTTGCCTTAGCACCGAGAAGGCCAAATTGATTTGGAATACCTGGAGCAGAAGAAAAATCATCCATTTCATTGTTCATTAAAATGCCAGTACCTTTAATAACTACACCTGATCCAAAAGTTGAATTAAGTGTATAAGTTGAAGAAACAACATTTCCTTTTTTATCTGCAACTGAAAAATGGGTCGTTTCATGACTTTCTTGATCAAAATACTTTCCTGGAGATATTTCAGCAGAGCTCTTTCTTGATCCAATTTTAATATTTTTTGATATATCTTTTGTGTACATCTTACTGGTTAGCTTGTTTATTGGGACCTCATAAAAGTCTGGATCACCTAAATATTTTGAACGATCTGCATAGGCATATTTCATTACTTCTGCGAGAAGATTCATATATGGTCCAGAATTATGCCCAAGAGAATTTAGATCATAGTTTTCAAGAATTTTAAGCATTTGTATTATATGAACACCACCAGATGATGGAGGTCCCATGGTTATAATCTCATTACCTTTATAATTTGATACAAGTGGTTTTCTCCATACTGGCTCATAGTTCTTTAAATCATTTATTGATATCAGGCCACCATTTTTTTTCATAGCAGCTGATATTTTTTTCGCTATTTCGCCTTTGTAAAAACCGTCACGTCCATTCTGAGCAATAATTTCTAATGTTTTAGCTAGATCTTTTTGAATCAGTTTTTTATTTGCAAAATCAGGATAATCTTTCTGAAAGATTTCTTTTGTTTCAGCATAAAACGAAAGTTTTTGATTATATCTAACAAGTACATCATTCATGTATGGAGTAATCTCAAAACCATTTTCAGCATAATAAATTGCATCTTCAAGTAAAGACGACCAAGGTAAAGAGCCAAATTTTTTATGAACTTCCCATAAACCTGCTACTGTTCCAGGAACACCACTCGATAAGTATCCAAAAGTTGATAATCTTTGAGTATTGAAACTACCATCTTCATTTAAATACATATCTCTGTGAGATTTTTCCGGTGCCTTTTCTCTATAATCAATAGAGTAGGGCTGCATAGTCTCATTATCGTACATAACCATAAAGCCACCGCCACCAATATTTCCTGCCCTTGGGAGAACAACCGCTAGTGTAAAAGCTATAGCAATAGATGCATCATAAGCATTACCACCTTTACTTAAGATTTTTTCACCTACTTTGGTTGCTATGAAGTGCTGTGTAGTGACCATACCATTCTTACTGTATGATATTTTTTTTTGTGCAGGTTCATATTTTTTTGAAATTGAATAAATTGGTTCGGTGGAACCAATTTCATAAGTAACTAGAAAAAAACTAGCTAAAATGACTAAGTAATTTTTATTATGCAGTTGCTTCATTAGCAACATTTTTTGCCCATTTATAATTCGCTTTCCCATTCGGAGCACGTTGGACTTCATCAACAAAGATTACTTTTTTAGGTAATTTATATCCAGCAATGTAATTCCTTGTTGAATTCACAAGTTCATCTTCACTAATGTCTTTGTTTGTTTCTAGTGATACTACTGCAATAACTTTTTGTCCAAATTTTGGATCGTCAACACCAACAACCAGACAATCAAAAACTTCTTCATTTCGTTTTATGGCTTCTTCAACTTCCTCAGGATATATTTTTTCTCCAGCAGAGTTGATGCAGTTACTTCCTCTGCCAAGCAAAGTGATGGTTCCGTCATCTTCTAATTTTGCATAATCACCAGGAAAGCTATACCTGACTCCATTAACTTCTTTAAAGGTTTCAGCAGATTTTTTCTCATCTTTATAGTAACCAACTGGAACTAATCCACTTGTTCCAATTAGCCCAATTTTTTCTGAACCTGGTTGAAGTATTTCGCCATCATCTGCGATAACAATAACCCCTGGGTTTAATGAAAACTTTGCAGTTTTTGGAGGATTATCTCTGGTTGATACTGAACTACCCATTCCTCCTTCGGTTGATCCCATAGTATCCATTAATTGCATATCATGATGCTTTAGAAGTCCATTTTTTACTTCTTCGCTCCACATGACACCGCTAGAAATAATTATTTTTACTGTACTTAAGTCATATGGTTTACCTTGATCAACAGCTCTATCAAGCGCATCTAACATTGGCTTTGCAAATGCATCTCCAACAATCACAATATTTGAAGTCTGAGTATTTTCGACTTGAGTCCATAATTGATCTGCATCAAACCCAAGATTTCTTGAAGTTATTGCTGTTCCTCCCAAAAGTAGTGGTAAAAATGCACCTAACCACATACCTGTGCCATGCATTAAGGGACAACCAATGAGGCTTTTTATAAAGGTATCGTTTTTCTTAAAATCATGTATTTGCTCTTCTAGATTATTAATATCTTCAGGCACGTCGTAACCCATTGCTTTAAGTGTTCTGAATAGAAAAACTAAAAACTCACCTTGTTTATACATTACTCCTTTAGGCATACCTGTTGTACCGCCGGTGTAGAGCATATAAACAGTTTCTGGATCTCTGTGTATTCTTTCCATTGGAGATGAGTTTTCTAAAAGATCCTCATATTTTAGTGCGTCTGGAAAATGTGATTCAGTACCATCCGCTACTTCAATCCAGGCTTTAATATTTGGTAAAGAATCTGCAATTTCTTTAATTCTTGAGCTGTAACATGCATGATAAAAAACTGCTTCTGAGTCTGAGTTATCTAATAAATAAATAAGCTCTTCTGCAACATACCTATAATTAACGTTTATAGGCACACCACCAATTTTAAAGATTGCATTTTGACCAATTAAATATTCGTTTGAGTTATTTAGATAAAGTCCTGCTTTTGAATTTGCTTTTAATCCTGCATTGGAAAGCGCTGATGCAATTTTGCTTGATCGATCATCATAATCTTTCCATGAGACTATTTCGTCACCACATATTAGAGCATTATTTTCAGGAACAATATCAGATATCATTTCCCATACTGAAGCAAAATCAAGATTCATAGTATCTCCCTCTTAAAAATGTGTACCTATTTACTTAAAAAATTAATATCGCAATAGTTACTTATCTAATAGTAAAATATCGTAAAACTATAATAAAGAAAATTTATGAATGATTCTAATAAATTATTTAACGAAATAACCAACGAACTTACTCAAAAAGGTCAAATTTTTGAGACAAGAGAATATAAAAATAATTTTGGAATAATTACTAATGAATATGCCTCGTTCCCTGATAGTTTAAGAAAATACTTTGACTTTGCTCTTATGCATGGAGATAAAGAGTTTCTGGTGTTTGAGGAAGAGAGATTCACGTTTGCTGAAGCTTTTAAGATTGCAGCAAAATTTGGCAATGCTTTAATAAATGCTGGCATTAAAAAAGGAGATAAAGTTTCTATTTGTATGCAAAATAATCCTGAGTTTATGTTTGCTTACATGGGAATTGTTGGTATTGGTGCGGTTTGCGTTCCGCTAAATTCATGGTGGGTTCCTAATGAGGTGATTTATGGCATAGAACATTCACAATCTAAACTTCTTCTTGCAGATCAAAAAAGATTACAAGGCCTAGAATCTATAAATATTACTAAAATTATATCGAGCTATACTCCTGACGAAACTTTTACAGATTTTAAAGAATTTATTAAAAATGAAAGTGATGAATGGCCAGAGGTAGAAATTTCTAGAGATGATGATGCAACCATATATTACACCTCAGGATCTACGGGTAGGCCAAAAGGTGTCCTTTCAACTCAAAGAGGACTAATATCTTCTATGTTTAGTTGGGCTTTTATGGCTTCGGTTCTTAGTGAAAGAGAAAAAAGACTAGGCAAGGACAGTACTTCATTAGCAAGTGGAGATTCATCAATTTTATTATGTGTACCATTATTTCATGCAACAGGCAGTCATGTTGCTTTCTTGTTATCCATTCTTGTGGGTAGAAAAGTTGTAATGATGAAGAAATGGGATACAGGCGAAGCTCTTAAGTTAATCGATAACGAAAAAATTACAGATATAACAGGCGTTCCAACCCAGACATGGGAATTACTAAATCATCCAGATAGAGATAGTTATGACTTATCATCCTTAAGAACGCTTGGTGGTGGGGGTGGTCCAAGACCTGCTGAACATGTGAAAGCACTTGATAAAAACTTTAAAGGTCGTCCTGGAATTGGATATGGCTTAACAGAAACAAATGCTCTTGGAACAATGGGTGCTGGCGATGAATACATAAACAATCCTTCATCCGCAGGAAGAGTAGTTCCGCCTTTAACTGAAATTAAAATCATCGATGAAAATTGGCAAGAGCTACCTGAAGGTAAAATTGGAGAAGTTGCAATCAGATCTCAGTCGAACATGAAAGGATATTGGAGAAATGATGATGCAACTGCTGAGTGCATCAATTCAGAGGGTTGGTTTAAATCGGGTGATTTAGGTAAGTTTGATGGCCCATTTTTATATATTCTTGACAGGTTAAAGGATATGGTAATCCGAGGTGGTGAAAATATAGCTTGTCCTGAAGTTGAAGGTGCAATCTATGAACATCCAGATGTACTTGAGGCAAGTGTTTTTGGCATACCTGATGAAAGATTAGGTGAAATTCTATGCAGTTCAATCTGTCTCAGGGAAGGATCAAAATTATCTGTCGAATCATTAAATGAATTTTTATCTGATAAATTGGCTGCTTTCAAAATACCTGTAAAAATAAAATTTACTTATAATCCTTTACCAAAAATTGCTTCAGGTAAATTTGATAAACCAACTATGAGACAAAATTTTATTGAAGAATAATTTTTAATTTTTTACTTTTAAAATTTCCAAAAAAAAGTAAAAATACATATCTAAATATTGAGGTTACTTTGAATATATTAGTTATTGAAGATGAACCAGATATAAGAAAAAATCTGGAATACAATCTCTCAAGAGAAGGCTTTACTGTTACTTGTTCATCTTCATTATCTCAAGCTGAATCAATTTTAAATTCAAATACATTTTCTTTAATTCTTTTAGATCTTATGTTGCCTGATGGATCGGGTTTAGATTTATGTAAAAAAATAAAATCAGACCCCAAGACCGAAACCATTCCAATAATAATTCTAACAGCCAAAGACGATGAGGTGGATAAAGTGGTTGGTTTTGAATTAGGGGCTGATGACTATGTTACAAAACCATTTAGCGTTAGAGAGCTAATATTAAGAGTAAAAGCCATTTTAAAAAGGGGTTCAGAAAAGAAAGAGATCCTTGAGGTTGTAAGACAGTTTGGAGACCTTAGGATAGATATTGATTCTCACGAGGTTCATGTTGATAATGTTGGAATTAACTTAACCGCTTTAGAATTTAAATTATTAAGACAGTTAGTTGATACAAGAGGAAGAGTTCAGTCTAGAGACCAATTACTATCAGAGGTTTGGGGATATAGTTCTGAAGTAACAACCAGAACCGTTGATACACATATTAAGAGATTAAGAGAAAAGCTTGGACCAATGGGCAAATACGTTCAAACAATCAGAGGAGTTGGTTACAAATTTGCAAGATCTCTAGATTAGATAATGGGATATAGATTACGAACGTTCATAATTGTTTCAATATCTATGGGAATAGGTGTGCTGTTCTCAAATATAATCTCCGTGAATTCTGATATTCCTTTATTGTTGGTTGCTTTTTCTTTATTTATTATCGCTACAATTTCTTCAATAGTTTTTGCAAATTTCTCATATAAAAGTATTTCTAACTTAGAGGCACTCGCTGCAAAAATAGCTGATGGGAGTGCAAAAAAAAGGTACATAAAGGCACTGAAAGAAGATTCAGGAGAGTTTGGTGATGTTGCATTAAGTATCTCCAAAATTTCGGAAAATCTTAAAGATAATATAAATCTAATTGCAAAACAAAGAGATCAATTTGGATCAGTACTAGATGACCTAGGTGAGGGAATTGTTGTTACAGATAATAAAGGGAATATAACCTTTGAAAACGATCAATTTAAACAAATACTTAATTTAAAAAATGTAAGTGGTAAAAACATTAAAGATCTTGATATTAAACAACTTGGATACCTTTTTAGAAGATCAAAAAAAAGGAAAAACGCTGATATAGAGTTTGAGATTGAACTAAGTGACAAATCAAATAAATGGGTCTTAGCTACAATCAATCAGAGCAAAACAACCAAAGAATATATTGTAGTTGTCCATGATATTACTCAATTAAGAAGTCTTGATTCAATGAGAAGAGATTTTATTTCAAATCTATCACACGAACTAAGAACACCTGTAAGTGTTATTAGAGCAAATTCTGAAACACTTATAGATAGTGCTTTGGATGATAAAGAGCAAGCCAAAATTTTTGCGAATGCAATTTTACATAATGCAGAAAGACTTACTGACATGGTTTCTTCTTTATTGGATTTGTCTCGTATTGAATATGGAGAGCTTAAATTAAATTTCGAAGAATTAGATTTGGATACCTTCTTTAAAACATATGTTCAATCGTTACAAACCCTATCAAAGAAAAAAAATATTGATATTATTTATAAAGCTAACCATAAAGGAAAAATACTTGCTGACTCACAAGCTTTTGAAAGAATTATGAATAATTTAATTGATAATGCTATTAAATATTCTGAAAATAATTCTAAGATAATTATCGCTACTTCAAATGAAGTTGATGAATATATAAAAGTTATTGTTGAAGATAACGGTTCTGGTATTTCTCCAGAGGATAAGGATCATATATTTAGTAGATTTTTCAGAACTGCCTCTGCAAGAGCAACCGATAATCAGGGTAGTGGGCTTGGACTTGCAATCGTAAAGCACTTAGTAAATAGCCTCAATGGTGAGGTTGGTGTTCAAAATTCAGAATCAAAAGGTTCTATATTTTGGTTCACAGTGCCTTTGGCATAATTTTTCTGTCTTTAACATTTAACTTTCATTTATAAAATAAGATAAACTAGTTCCTCTCTGCTATGAATTTAATTAATATTAAAAAAATTATATTTGCTGTAATTGTTTGTGTAGCAATCCTAATGACTGCATATACAGTTCTTCAAATTTTCAATAAACCAAACATCAAAGAAATTAATATACCAAATATCAAAGACATTGAATTTACCTCATCAATTGATACATCGTCTAATATTGATGTGAGCTCTAATGATATTAACTTTGATTATCAATTAATTGGTTATAGGTCTGGTGAAACTGATTTCTCTGTTATTCTAAAAAAAGGCAACAAAGAGTTTGTTGTGTCTAGTGGTGATAAACTTGAAGGATTGTATGAGCTTGTTGCTGTTAACGAAGATGAGGTAATATTCAGCAATAAAGGAAAACTATACAAAATAAAGAATTCTGTTGGAAAATAAAAAAATGAAATTATTTAAGAAAAAATTAGCTTTTTTTGCAATCTCAGCTTTCTTTATAGCTGCTAGCGCACAAGAAACATTTATTCTTAATTATGAAGATGTTGATATCAAAAAAGTTACTCAGGACATTGCTCAGTTTTCAAAAAAAACAATTATCTTAGATCCAAGAGTTAAAGGGAAAATCACAATATACTCAAATGCAAATCTTGACAGAGATCAGGTTTGGAATGTTTATTTGAGAACAATTCAGGTAAATGGTTTCAGTACTATTGAGGAAGATGGGTTTTTAAGAGTTGTTCCAGAAAATGAGGCAACAAGAGATGATTCTTTCGGTTATGGTTCTGGTAACTTTGAAACAGCAATAATTCCTTTAAAGAATAGGCCGATTGAAGAAATCTTGCCTATGATAAAACCTATTACAGGCAGGCAAGCTCATTTATCAAGTATTCCCTCAGTAAATTCAGTCCTTCTTGTTGATAGATCAAGCAATGTAGATAGAATTAAAAATTTGCTACAAGATCTAGATAAAAATAATACAGCAAAAATTACAATTATCAGGCTTGATAATTTGTCCTCGATTGAAGCGGTTAGAATTCTTGAAAAATTAAAATCACAAAATAATCCAACTATAAATCAATTTATTGCAATACCATTCACTCCGTCGAATTCGGTGATTTTATCCGCAAATGATTTAATAACACAAAATATTATTTCTACATTAGATACACTTGATAAAGACATTACAGATAATGATTCTACTGATGTTATATATCTTAAATACGCTAAAGCAGCTGATATTGCCCCTATATTGACCTCAATTGCAGGAACTTTTGTGAGTGATATTGAGGGAAGTAAAACTGTTATAACTCATCACGAAAAAACAAACTCTTTAATAATTTCTTCAGCCGAGGAGAATGTCAATTCAATAAGAAATATTATTGCTAAATTAGATATTCGAAGGGCACAAGTATTAGTTGAGGCAATCGTAGTAGATTTATCAGAAAATGCTGCAAAAAGCCTTGGTGTTGAAGCTATTTTTACTGGTGATGATGAAGAAAGTATACCAATAGGAATCACTAGATTTTCTGGTTCTGGACCAGATTTATTAGGAATTGCTGGAGCAGCTGATGATGCAACAGATGTTACACTAACAACAACAGCAGTTTCATCATTGCTCAATACTCAAGGTTTAGTTGCTGGTTTTGGAGATTTAACAAAAGGCGATGATAATTTTATCGGAATTTTAAATGCAATTGCATCAGATACTGACTCAAATATATTATCTACACCATCAATATTGGCCATGGACAATGAACCAGCTAGATTATTTATTGGTCAAGAAATACCTATTACAACCGGAGAAAGTTTGGGTACAAATAATTCCAATCCATTTAGGACCACGTCAAGACAAGAAGTAGGTATTGAATTAGAAATAACACCACAAATTGATGAAGGTTCTTCAGTTATTTTAAATATTAAACAAGGTGTTTCGGGTGTAGCAGGTGTTGCCCAAAGTGGTCTTGATTTAATAACTAACAAAAGAGAAATAGAAACAACCGTTCTTGTTGATAATAATCAAATTATTGTTTTGGGAGGACTTATTGATGAAGATATTCAAGAAGTAATATCAAAGGTACCAGTTCTTGGTTCGATTCCTTTACTTGGTAGGCTATTTCAATCCTCATCGAATACGACTAGTAAAAAAAATCTGATGGTGTTTTTAAAACCTACGATACTTACCGATTCAGATTCTAGTGAAGAAGTTTCACTTGAAAAATATAATTACCTAAAAGCACAAAAAGAGTTAAACGGAAAATTAGATATTATTGATCTTACAGAATCAAAAGATTAAATATGACCATTAATAGCGAAAATGTTAGGACAGATTTGCTTCCATATGATTTCGTAAGAAGTAATGAAGTCATTGTTGCGCAGGAGGAAGACAAATATCTCATTATTTCTACAAATAACCTATCAAAACAAACCTATCATGAATTACAAAGACATCTTCGCGCTAGTTTTGAATTTAAAATATGTGACTCAGCTACTTTTAATGAGATTTTAACTACATCTTTTTCAAATACTAATCATAATAATGACATATCAGAGGAGTTATCAGATGAATTTGATATTCAAGATTTTGCAGGAAGTATAAATGCTACTGAGGATCTTCTAAGCGGCAATAATGATACGCCCATCATAAAGTTAATCAATGGAATAATCAGTCAAGCTATTAAGAACAGAGCATCCGACATACATTTTGAGCCTTATGAGGATCATATCGTTGTTAGATATAGAATAGATGGAATTTTAAAAGAGATCTTAAAACAAGATAGTAAAATTGCGTCAGTATTAATATCGCGAATTAAAATAATTTCAGGATTAGATATTTCAGAGAGAAGATTGCCTCAAGATGGGAGGGTGTCTCTTTCGCTGGGAGATAAAAATATAGATGTTCGAGTATCTACATTGCCTTCTTCATATGGGGAAAGAATTGTTCTAAGAATTCTTGACAAACAATCCGCACAAATAAATATCGATGATCTGGGATTGCCAACACCAATATTATCAAACTATAAATCTTCCCTGAGAGATCCTGAAGGTATAATTTTATTTACTGGACCAACCGGATCGGGTAAAACCACAACCATGTATGCTGGTCTTAGATATTTAAGTGATTCGTCCCAGAATATTTTGACTGTGGAGGATCCAATAGAATATACACTAAGCGGCATTGGACAAACTCAAGTTAATACAAAAACTGGCTATACTTTTGCAAAAGGATTAAGAGCAATACTTAGACAAGATCCAGATGTTGTTATGGTTGGAGAAATGCGTGATGTGGAAACCGCTCAGATTGGTATCCAGGCTAGTTTAACTGGGCATTTAGTACTATCGACTGTTCACACAAATAGTGCTGTTGCAGCTTTAACAAGACTGCGTGATATGGGAATTGAATCATTTTTGTTAGCTTCAAGTGTCAGAACGATAATATCTCAAAGGCTTGTCAGAAGATTATGTAAAAATTGTAGAGTTTCCTCTCAACCATCAAATGAAGCTGTAGAGATTTTTAAGTTAAAAAAGAATGAAACAGTTTATAGTGCTGAAGGTTGTGAAAACTGTAGCAACACAGGCTACCAAGGAAGAATAGCTATAGCTGAATGTATTCAGATTGATAAAAATTTAAAAGACTTGATTCATAATAATGCATCAGAAAATGAAATAGCTGATTATGTTTTTAAAGAAAATAAATCCATTGATGAGGCGTCAGTTGACCTTATAAAAGATGGAGTTACATCCTGTGAAGAGATAATGAGAGTTAACAATATAAAAGAAGATGCCAGCTTATAGCTATGTAGCTTTAAGTAATAATGGCTCTAAAAAAAAGGGTATTATTAGCGCTGAATCTGAAAGAGAAGCCAGAAGATTAGTTAAAGATTTAAAATTAACTCCACTTAAAGTTATTGAATCAAAAGACCTAGGCAAAACATTAAGAATAAAAAATAAAGATGTAGTCTTAATGACAAGACAACTTGCTACACTTTTGGAAGCAAGTACACCGCTTGTAGAGTCGATAGAAATAACAGCTAATCAAACCAAAAATCAAAATCTTGTATATGTTCTATATGGTCTAAAAGAAGAAATAATTCAAGGTAGAAGACTTGGAATTGCAATGAAAAAATTTCCTGGTGTTTTTTCAGATACATATATTTCTATGGTTTCAGCTGGAGACTCCTCAGGTAATCTCGATACCGTATTTACAAAATTAGCTAATTATTTAGAGGAGGGCGCTGCCATAAGGCAAAAAGTGATTTCTGCACTTACTTATCCAATAATTCTTATAGGATTCTCAATTATAGTAATAGTGTCTTTATTAGCATTTGTTTTACCAAATGTTGTAAATCAATTTATTAAAGCTGGCGCAGACTTGCCTTTAATTACAAAAATATTATTAGGTATATCAAACAATATTGGAATTATTTTAATCGTCAGCTTCATTGTTTGTGCAGGCTTATACTTTCTTTATCTCAATATTGTTAAAGACTTAAATAAAAAAATTTC
This sequence comes from SAR86 cluster bacterium SAR86A, assembly GCA_000252525.1. Classification (GTDB taxonomy): domain Bacteria; phylum Pseudomonadota; class Gammaproteobacteria; order Magnimaribacterales; family D2472; genus SAR86A. The sequence continues at coordinate 329,497 of JH611156.1, forward strand.
ATTTGATAAAAAAATATTGAGTATTCCTTTAATTGGTAACTTCATTCTAAATTCTGAATTAGAAAGGTTTTCAAGTACTATGGAATTATTGATTTCTTCTGGAGCAAATTTAGATATAGCATTAGATGAGTGTTCCAAAATTTTTAATAATAAATATCTATCCAGCATTGTATTAAAAGCTAAAAATGATGTGGTTGAAGGCAAAGACTTTATTAAATCTTTACAACAAGAATCAATATTTCCAGATATTTTTACTCAATTAATTTCAAGTGGTTATAAATCAGGTAATTTAGCAGGAATGTTTAATAAAGTATCTCAGTTTATGAAAGCTGAAATAGAAACTAAACGCTCAGTTTTTTTATCTTTACTTGAACCGATTGTAATTATTTTAATGGGTGGATTTATTATGCTCATTGTTCTAGCTATACTAATACCTATCATGCAAATGAATACTTTAGCAATATGAAAAATAATCGGAAAGGCTTTACTCTTGTAGAATTAATGGCAGTTTTAGTTATATTAGGAATTTTAGCGACTGTAGTTGTTGTCAGTGTTGATCCAGTATTTCAAAGAGCAAATTTAGAAAAAATAAGAGCTGATATGGCAAATACCGGTAAAGCCCTCGAGCTATATAAGTTTAATGAGCTAACTTATCCTTCAACATCTCAAGGGTTAGATGCATTAGTAATGCCTCATTCAGAACTTAAAAACCCTTTTTTATATCCAGAAGGCGGTTATATTTCATCTATTCCAAAAGATCCATGGGGAAAAGAGTATATATATGAATATCCACCTAGAAGATCTGCCAAATATGATCTATACACGCTTGGAGCAGATGGTATAGAGGGTGGTTCTGGTGAGGATTCTGATATTGGAAACTGGATGCAAAACTAAAATTTTCTCAAGAGGGTTTACGCTTATTGAGGTATTAGTAGTTATTTTAATAATTGGGATAACTACAACTCTTATAACTTTAAACTTTAGTTCATTAAATTCAATAGAAAAACAGTCAAATTCAATTGATAAAAGATTCACATATTTAACCGAGGAAAGCATCATCACCGGCAGAGTTATTGGATGGTATGCCACAAATAGCAGCCATTATGCTTCATATTTATCAAATAATGATCCTAGTGATGAAAACGAACTCTTTTTAGAAACATCTTGGGATGCTAACAGCTCTTTAAAAAAAATCTTTAAGTATTCTGATGGTTCATATATAGAGCTTGGCAATGATAAATCAAAAAAACCGATCCTAATCTTTTATCCATCTGGAGAAAATTCTGGTGGAACCTTAGAACTTCATCATAGTGATTTTATTCAAAAGATCACTATAAAAAATAATGCAGAAATACAAAATGAAATCACGCAATATTAATGAGAAAGGATTTAGTTTAATCGAGGTAGTTGTAGCTCTATTTATATTAAGCATATCTGTAATAACTATATACAATCTTATAATCTCTACTTCGGTATCAACTTTTCAATTAGAGCAAAAATATCTTGCAAAAGAGGTAGCAAGTAATCGAATTGCACTCATTCACACCATAGAGAAACCTTTAAAACCTATAAATAGAAATGGTGAAATGATTATGGGTGGACAAAAATGGCTTTGGGAAGAAGAAATAAATAAAAACATGAGCAATGAGTTTTTTGACTTTACTATTTCAGTAAGGCTTGAGAATAAAGATGAGTACACATATACAACAAAAGGTTTCATATTTGATGAATAAAGGATTCACGTTAATAGAGATTTTAATTTCGCTTGTAATTTTATCTATGATCGCAGTTATATCATCAAATATATTACAGTCATCGCTTGAACTTGAAAGAACTTCAACATCAAGACTGGCAGATGTTAGAAATCTTAATTTTTCATCTGTAGTAATAAGAAGAGATATTAGACAAATTGTTAATACAAATTTACGAGATGGTTTTGGCAACTCGATAGATGGAACCTTCTCTGGTAACAATATAACTAAGAAATTTTTCTTTAACACGAAAGTAAATTCTATTTCTAATGAAGTATCGCCCATCAAAAGAGTAGAGTATGAGCTAATAGATGATAAATTTATAAGAAAACAATTTTTTTCATCAAACCCATATAATTTAGATGAATATATCTCATCAAACGTGATTGAGGGTGTTTCAGAAATTGAAATACTTTTTCTCAATGAAAACCAGTGGTACTCAAGCTGGCCGATAGATCAAAACACAAGTAACAAAATCCCTAAATTAATAAAACTAGAATTCACTCAAAATAATAAAAAATATTTGTGGATCATTGAGCCAAATATAGATTATGAAGTTCAGAAATAAAGGAGTTGTTTTAATATCAATTTTATTGATAGTGTTATTGCTATCAGCTGTAGCAATAACCTTTGGAAATAAATACTTAGTTTCCTTAAAAAGAGCTCAATATATTGAATTTCAGTCATTGTCGTTAAATGCATTTAGAAATGTCGAGGCAATGTCTTTAAATAAAATAGATAAATTCTCAAGATTCAATTCTAGTAATTTAACAAAAGAAAATCCTTTGTTAACTGATGAAATATATTTTGAAATAAACGGAGCAACAATAGTTGGTTCAATTGACGATGCTTCTAACTGTTTTAACATTAATTCGCTAGTTACAGCTGGGAAAGAAGATTATCAAGAAAATAAAAAAAGTATGAATGCTTTTCGTGAATTAATGTACCTAGCAGAAGTAGATAACAATGTAGCAGAAGAAATCATTGATCAAATTATTGATTGGGTAGATAAAAATTCAAATCCAAGAGCATACGGATTAGAGGACTATTACTATTCAGGTCCGCTGCATAACCCAAGAGAATTCAGTGGAGGTAGATTGTTGATAGATATAGAAGAGTTAAAAAGTATCCCATCTGTTCGATTGGTGGATTGGGATATTTTTAAAGAGTTTTTCTGTGCTTATCCGTTTGCTACAGACTTAAAATTAAATATAAATACATTAGATAAAAATAATATTCTTCTATTAACAGCATTTTTTCCTAAAATTGATATAAAAGATTCAGAATACATCATTGAAAACATACCCTTAAATGGCTTCCAAGACATTAATGCTTTTCTACAATCTTTTGATGATATTGATTTAAGCTCACCAAACGGAGAAATCTTATTCACCTCAGATATTTTCAACATTGAAACGGTTATAGACTATGAAGGTTACTCTGCTTCTTCAAAAAGTACTTTAATTTATGGAAAGAATAAAAATGGCTATATTCTTTCAAGAACTTATAATGGAATTTAATGAAAACATATATATTATTTCCTGAAAATTTAGAGGTTGAGAAGCATTCCTTACTGTCAAGTGATGATAACTTTATAAAGGCTACTAATGGCATATCTTTAGATAAATTAGATTTTATTGAGAGCAAAGATAAATTAATTTACTTGTTGCCTTCAACCTTAGTTTCAAGTCATACATTTGTTCAGAATGATAAATTATCCCATTCAAATAATCTTGCTAATTTTATTTCTGAGGTCGATACAGATCTTGCAAATGATGTCTCAGAAAATTCATTTTTTATATTTGATAAAAACGGTTTTGTTATTAATAAAAACATGCTGGATGAAATTAATTCACACTTAAGTAAGCTAAAATGCAAATCGATTGTAATACCTGATTATTTTATAAATCAAACGTCTGATCTTGACACCATTACTCAGTTAAATGATAAGTTCATATTTGCTTATAAGGATGGAACAGGCTCATCTATAGAGCCTAATCAAATCGAATATTATTTAACGGTTATTAGAAATGTTATTCCTGACTTTAATCCAACAGTTTATGGTCCTAGTGAAGATATAAAAAAATTATTTCGAGAAAGCGAGTTTCATTCAGAAATTAATTATAAAAATTTTGTTGAAAAGAATTTTGATAAGCTGCCTAACTTCTTCAAATTTAAACCTTCATTGAAAAATATTTCTGCAAAACTTGATATTACCAAGAATGAGATATTCGCATTTGTAGCATCTTGTATTATTATCTTTTCAACACCGCTTGTACTCATAAATAATAATAATAAAACTGCCAAAGACTATGAGGACGCAACATTCAGTATCTTTAAAAAAATAGACAATAATATTAAAAGGGTTGTTGCACCAAGAAATCAGATAGATGAAATATTAAAACAACTTCCAAATGTAAATACGGAAGTTAATTCACGGACACTTCCTGTAAAAAACTTAGATTTTTTAGTCTCAATGGGTGATAAATATCTCGAAAGTGTTAATTTAGATATTGATCAAAATGAAGCAGATATATTATTTAGTAATATGCCTGAAGCACAATTCAAAATTATAAAAGGCCTCAGTGAAAATTTTGATATAGCTATTCTTAATGAGGATGTTGTCATGCTAGACAACAAAGTTTCTGGCGAAATAAAACTAGGTTTTAAATAATGGAATATTTTAATAACCTTAATTCAAGAGAAAAAAAACTGTTATTGTTAGCTTTAGTAGCTTTATCAATCGGCCTCATTTTCTTATTAATTAATAATACATTCAATAGTTACGCTCAATCTAAAAAGAAAGCAGACAAGGCAAGGAGTGATTATGAATACGTAATCTCAAAAGCTGAATTGTTAAGCAGTTCGCTTCTCGGACAATCATCCAATCCGGTTTCTATTGAAAATTTTATTAGAAGCAATATTTCAGTTCAATCTAATAATCTAAAAGTTTCTAATCAGGATGGATTGATAAAAATATCATTTAGTTCAGATAGTTTGAAAGACTCTATAAATATTACAAATGAAATTTCATCAAAGTTAGGAAAGAATTTAATCAACATTAGTTTTAAAAAAACTCAAGATGGTCAAGTGACAGAAATTTTGATTAATTAGTTCTGAAATAATACTTATATATTAAAAAAGCAGTTCCTAAAAACTCTGAAATATATTTTTTCATTCTTTACTTATCTTCGTAGATTGACATTTTTTTTGAGTATAACTCATGGAAAGTTTTTACAGCAATAGAATCTGATACTCCCCATTTGGTTGATTGAATAGTTTTTATATCTAATTTTTTAATTATTCTTACATATATTTCTAATGCATGATCAATTACATCTGCACGATCGCTAGCAAAACCAAATTGTTGAATTTTTTTATTAATTTCAAGATTTTTTAATTCTTTGTATTTCTTAAGAAAATTTTCTGATTTCATTTTCTTTACTTTATATGCATTTAAAAATGCTTTGATATTTCCACCAAGTCCAATAATTTCATCAACTTGAGAATGTTTAGTTAACCACCGGTCCATTCTTGACCATTCTTTTTTCTCATCCTTATTAAGCATCAGCCTGACCGCACCAAGCTGAAAAGACTGTATATAATGATTATTTTTTCTATAGATGTAAATTTCAGTACTGCCGCCACCAACATCTACATACATTTTATTTTTACCTTTTTGTGCTTTTGGATGGAAGCTAATTAATTTCGCTTCTTCAAGTCCTGAAATAATTCTTATTGGATGTTCAATTTTATTTTCAACATATCTTCTTGCTTCTTCAGAGTTTGAAGTATTTCTGAATGCACTAGTAGCAACAATCTCGTATTGATCAATCTTGTCTTTCTTAAATTTTTTTTGATATTTTTGTAATGTTTTTGTCAGCTGTTTAAGTTTTTTATCTGATAATTTTCCATCCTCAAAGACCTCTTTACCAAGTCGAATAGGTGAGCGTATGCCGTCTATGTATTTTATTGAAGCAGGCGTTGTTTCGAAAATCTTAGATTTAATAGCATTAGTACCTATATCTATTGAAGCAATTTTCACGAGTCATCACTATATTTACTTATAACCATAAATTGATCATAAGAGAGGTTTTCAAACCTAATACCCTCTAAGTTAGTTGAGTAATTGTTTAGAGACTTAGACCATTTAGCTGGCTTAATAATTTTTTTATCTTCATAGTCTGTTTTGTTCAAAAGATATCTAAGCGATGTAAGTCTGGCAATCATCTTATTATTTGAATTAATTGAAACCCATGGCGAGATTTCAGTCGCAGTTTTATTGAACATTTGCTCTTTGTAAAGAGTAAATGCATTCCATTTAGTTATAATTTTTTCGTCATTTTTTGATAACTTCCAATACTTCAGTTCAGAATTTTTTCTTGCTTTCATTCTTATCTGTTGTTGGTCTTGTGATAAAGAGAAATAAAACTTTGTTAATTCAACCCCATCTTTTATTAGATTCTCCTCCCACTTATTAACTTTCTTCATAAAGTATCTATATTGTTTCTCATTACAATAGCCCATTATTGGTTCGGTGATGGCTCTTGTATACCAGGACCTATCAAGAAAAGAAATTTCTCCTTCTTTTGGTAAAGCTTTGCTCCATCTTTGGAACCAATGTGATGATTCCCATTTGGTAGGAATACCAAGTTGAACATAGTTGAAGTGTTGCGGCCTTAAATATTCAGAAAAAAATTTTATAGCAGTACTTTTTCCTGCTGTATCTCTTCCTTCAAAAACTATACATATTTTTCTATTATTTTTTATGACATCTTCTTGAAGTTTAAGAAGTTCAATACGAAGCTTTCTTTTTTCACGATCATATGCTTTTGCATCTAATCTTTTATATTCACTTTGATCAAGAAGGACTAGACTCATAATTACCTAATAAATAAATTTCTAAATTTTAACTAAAAGCAGACAAAATTAAATCACAAAAAGTTTTTTAAATTGCCACATATCTGTAACACAGGAATTATTTAATTATATCGTTAATTAATAACTTTAATTTAAATTATGGAAAACTTATTTTTAGATCCAACAATTATTCTTCTTATTGCAGCTTTTGCTGGTTTTTTTATGGCTTTTGGGATTGGCGCCAACGATGTAGCAAATGCAATGGGAACTTCAGTTGGAAGTAAAGCAATTACATTTAAACAAGCTATATTTATTGCTGCAATATTTGAATTCTTAGGGGCTTACTTAGCCGGTGGGGAGGTTACTTCCACCATTCGTAAGGGAATTGTATCTCCTGATTTGTACGTAGGTAATGAAAATATTTTTATAATTGGAATGATGTCGGCATTATTTGCTGCAGCAACATGGTTACTTATTGCTAGCTCTAGAGGATGGCCAGTTTCAACAACACACTCAATTGTTGGATCTATAGTTGGGTTTGTTATTGTTTCAATGGGTTTTGCAGCAGTTTCTTGGGGCAAGGTTGGAACTATAGCTGCAAGTTGGGTAGTTTCTCCTGCTGTATCTGGAACTATGGCATTTTTAATTTTCTTAAGCGCTAAAAAATTGATTTTAGATAGAAGAGATCCAGAGCAAGCAGCAGTATCTTTGATACCTTTTTATGGATTTTTTGTTGCAGTAATTATAGGTCTTGTAACTGCAAGAAAAGGATTGAAGCATGTTGGACTACCTTTAACAGACAATGAAGTTCTCCTAGTGACAATTGGTTTTGGAGTAGTTGTCACAATTGTTACTGCAATTCTATTAAATCTAAACAAAGATAAAATTAAAGAATACGGTGTTGAATCAGCTTTTGCTGTCTTAATGATCGTAACTGCTTCAGCAATGGCCTTTGCGCATGGATCAAACGATGTTGCAAATGCTATTGGACCGATGTCAGCCATAATAAGTGTTGCCTCAGAAGGAGCAATAGGAGCTAAGGCAGCCGTTAGTCCATGGGTTTTGTTAATAGGTGGTATAGGTATTGTTTTCGGATTGGCAATGCTCGGTGGAAGAGTAATTAAAACAGTTGGTAGTAAAATTACTCATTTAACACCAAGTTTAGGTTTTTCTGCCGAAATGGCAGCAGCATCAACAGTTGTAGCTGCAACTTATATAGGTTTTCCAATATCAACAACACACACATTAGTAGGTGCAGTGATAGGAGTTGGGTTGGCAAAAGGTGTCTCTCATTTAGATCTTGGTTCTATTGGAAGAATTGTTCTTTCTTGGGTTGTAACAATCCCAGCTGGAGCAAGCCTAACGATATTATTTTATTTCATATTAAAGACAGTTTTTGGGGTTTAATTCCAAATGAAAAAATTTAAGTATTTAAGTACTGCTTTAGCTATTTTATTTTTTTCTTCCGATGTACTTTCTGATATTACATTTTACGGAAAGATAAATACTAGTTATGAAAGCACTGATAAAAATTCTAAAACAGACACAGATTTTAAAAACAATGCCTCAAGGCTTGGTATAAAAGGTAAATTTGATTTAAATGAAAATTTAAAAATATCCTATCAATTTGAAAACGAAATTGATCCAACTGATGGAAGAGGAAGGGCAGATGGTGAGCAGGTATTTAAAGAAAGAAATACCTTTATAGCAATTGAGGGAAATTTTGGAAAAATATTTACAGGAACTCATGATACAGCTCTAAAAATTGCTCAATTGAAAGTAGATTTATTTAATGACACTAGAGCTGATATTAAATATCTTTTTCAAGGTGAGAACAGAATGAACAGTTTTGTCGGCTACACAAGTCCAGAAATAGTTAAAGGACTTAAAGTAACCATTAATTCTATAAGCCAATCAACAGGTTCATTTGATTCGTACTCACTGAATTACTCAAGAGGATCTATGAAGTTAGCTTTTGCATCAGACTCAAATGGGAAAGGCTATGACAATCAAAGAATTGCATCAACCTTTCCAATTGATTCTTTAGGTGTTGATGTAGGAGTTCTCTATCAATCTACTAAAAAATTATCTACGGGCGTAACCGAGAAGGGACATTTAATTAGTCTTAAGAGAAAAGTTTCAGATAAGGGTAGTGTATATCTTCAAGCAGCTAGCTCTGATATTAAACTTGAATCAGGAAAACAAAATTCCTTAGGTTATACGTATAAGATTTCAAAAGTTGCTAAAGTATTTGTTCACTACTCTGATTTAGAAAATGATAATAAATCTAAGAATGCTGAATATGTTTCAGTTGGTTTTGAATATAAGTTTTAAAATATAAAAATAGGGTGTTTTTTCACCCTATTTATTCTTTTTTACGATTTACTTTTTTCAACATTTGTCCATAATTAATATATGGATCATATTGCCAAACAAGATAGAAGCAGAAAAAGAATTGAAATTATTTTAGAGACAGCAGAAAAAATCCTTCTAGAAGATGGCATCGATCAAATAACAATTGCAAATATTTCAAATCGCTCAGGATTAAAGAGAACTTCAACCTATAAATTTTTTCAAACTCCTGAGGCAATTAAATCAATGTTGATCTCAAATTACCTTAATATGTGTGCGTTAGATTTTGAAGAGAAGACATCAAATATCAATACATCTGAACCCTCTGTTGTTGTTATGCGATCTGTAGAAATTTTATTTAATTTTTATTCTGAACATGAATCAGCTCAAAAATTATTATTATCTAGTTCTGCAATTCTTCCTGTCGAAAAAGAACCTTTTCATAACCTCTCGAATAAAATTCAATCTTTTGTTGAAATGAATATATCCCTTCCAGATATCTTTAACAAAGACGGAGTTTTTAGGGTTATAACTCAGATAATATTATCAATCTTTGCCCTCAACACTAAGGAAAGTGGTTCACTTAATGAGGTTGGTAAAATTGAAGCGCATCGTGCCGCTCATGCGTATTTGCTCAATTGGCTGAAACAATCTAGCTAACAACTATATGAAATTATATAGACTAACCAAGTTTGTTCTGAGCATTTCTTTGCTATCAAGCATCTCTTTAAATGCTGAGAATACAATCTATGCAAAATTTGAAACTCCACAAGTAACCATTACTGGCAACGCAGATGATCCTGCGATATGGGTTAATGAGGTTGAATCAAATCTTTCTATCATTTTTGGGACTGACAAATACAATGGAGTTTATTCATACAACCTTAAAGGTGAGATTATCGGTTTTGCATCGGCTGGAAGAATAAATAACCTTGATATTCGTACTCTCAATGATACAAATTATTTTTTTGGCACTAACACTGGTTCTAACACTATAGATCTCTGGATATACAAAAACTATATTTTGACTAATGCAGCCAAGGCAAAAAAATTTGCTTTATCAGATAAATCTGCACATTCCGAAAAAACAAATTTTTTAGCTTATGGAATTTGTGCAGGTATAACTGCTAAAAATGAAATCATTGCCTTTGTTACAGAGGCAAAAGGCCCAAGAATTCAATTATGGAAATTTGATAACGATAATTTGAACTTACTGGCGACTTTTAATAATGATAATGCCTCTGAATCTGAAGGTTGTGTATTTGATGATGAAAATATGACTCTTTTTGTATCTGAAGAAAATGCAAGAGGAATTATTAGATCTTATAAGCTAACCAATGAATTTGAATTAAAAGATATGTTTAAGATTGATGACCGACAGAGAAATATTGTTGGAGATCCAGAGGGATTAGCTTTATATAAAACTTCTAAAAATGATGGTTACTTAGTAGCATCCTCTCAAGGTAACAATACTTTTAATATCTATCAAAGAAACTATCCATATGATTTTATATCAAGCTTTGTGGTCGGTGACTCTGATTTAATTGATGGCGTAAGTGATACCGATGGCATTGAAATAAAAAACAACTATTTTAATGAAGACTTTCCAAATGGAATCATAGTAGTTCAGGATGGAAAGAATACGGGCAATGTTATTAAATCAAAAGAGAACTTTAAATATATTTCTCTTGATCAACTTCAACACATACTCGATTTATAAATTTTCTATAAAATTTAGTATGTCTTTTGATAAAGTTTCAGGCTTTTCAAGAGCAGCAAAATGCCCTCCATCATAAATATTCCATTGAACAACATTGTATATTTCTTCGGCCCATGCTCTTGGTGGAGCTATTAAATCTCTTTTAAATACTGCGCCAGCCATAGGCTGTGAAATTTTTTCAAATGAAAAACCTAAGTCTCCATTTTCTTTATAAATTCTAGCAGAGGAAGTAATTGATTCTGAAAACCAATAAAGCGAAATAATAGCTTGAACCTCTTCATCAGAAACAACCAGTTTATTTTCTTCGCCATCGAACCAGCCATAAAACTTTTCAACAATCCATGCAGCAAGCCCAATAGGGGAATCATTTAAGGCGTATCCAACAGTTTGAGGCTTTGTCTTTTGAATTTCATAATATCCAAAACCTTCTTGTTTATATTTATCATAGTTACTTAATAATCTCTCTTCCTCTGATGAGACTCCTTCCATTGGATCTTTATCAGCAGGGGGCCAAGCAAGAACCATATTAGAATGAAGACCAATACAGTTATCTGGGAAGAGTTCAGCCATCCACTTACTAATAGTCGCACCCCAATCCCCACCTTGAACTATGTATTTTTTATAGCCAAGAGCCATGACTAATTCATGTTGTATTTTTGCCATTTCTTTTGAATTCATTCCAGGTTTAGAGGGTTTATCTGAAAAACCAAAACCTGGCAATGCTGGACAGATAATATCTACAGGCTTGGCAGCATTAGCATGCAACATTGGAATTATTTTGATAAATTCTTGAACACTTCCAGGCCAACCATGAGTCATTACTATTGGAAGTGCATCTTTAGAATTAGATTTTGAATGAAGGAAATGTATCTTTAGACCAGAGGATGATTTAAAGCTGTAACTGCCTATATTATTTATCTTTTCTTCATGAGTTCTCCAGTCAAATTCATTTAACCATTTATCAGAAAAATTTTTAAGATAGCTCATGTCAGTGCCATGAGACCAATTGTTATTTATCTCATCAGGCCATCTAGTAAGTTTAATTTTTTGCTTTAAAAGATCTATATCTTCTTGAGAAACATTTATATTAAATTCGTTAATCATTTATTAATTTTGATGTTTTAAATAATTTATATCAATACTTTTCTTGATTAAGTAAAATATGCCACTAATACATTATGTTTGAAAATATAGAGACATTTCTAACTAACAATTCTCAGTATGCATGGATTGCAGTTTTTCTATTTGCATTTTTAGAATCATTTGTCTTATCTGGAATAGTTGTATCAAGTGCTATTTTATTTTCGGTATGTATCTTTGTTTACAATATGGAATTGATGCCATTGTACTTAATAGTTCCGGTTGCATGCTTAGGTGCTCATATTGGTGATATGTCAGGTTTTTTCTTTGGTAAAACAGTTGGACCAAGCCTTCTATCTTCTAAATTTATGATAAAAAGAGAAAAACTAATTAAAAGAGCTCAAAAATTCTTGGATAAAACTGGTTCCTATACAGTATTACTAGGTAGGTTTGTTCCAGCTATAAGGCCAATAGTGCCTTTTTTACTTGGTATTTCTGATTTAAAAGCTGTAAGATTTTATATTGCAGATGTAATCGCCTGTTTTTTTTGGGGCCTAGCATTAGGTTTTCTTGTAACAGGTGTAGGATCTTTATTAGGATAAAACAATGTTAAGTATTTTTATATTAGTAGTAAGTACAATCGCGTTAATCTATTTTTTGGCCCAATTAGTTAAGGCTAAGAAACAGGGAAGATTGCTACAAACCCTTAGAGATCTAATGATTATTTTTCTAGCAATCTTAATGACTGCTGCAATTTTTTATATCGGCTTCAGAGTATTTCGAGTTTTTATATAAATAATGTCTAAAACTTTATTTGAAAAAATTATAGATAAAGAAATACCTGCTGAAATTATTTTTGAGGATGAAATAGCTATTGTAATAAAAGATATTAACCCTCAAGCACCTACCCATCTTTTAATTATTCCAAAAAAAGTAATACCAAAATTATCAGATGCGACTGATAACGATAAAGACGTTCTAGGTCATCTAATGCTAATCGCAAAAGACATATCTAATCAACTTGGACTGGATGAAACATTCAGGCTAGTAGTAAATAATGGTGCAAAAGCCGGCCAAAGTGTATTTCACTTACATATTCATTTATTGTCTGGCAGACCGCTTAATTGGCCACCAGGCTAAAAAAATAAATAAGCACTTAAACCTAGAGCAAATATTGTTATCCCAATACCCACTGCAAAGTATGTGCCTTGTCTTAAAGTTGAACTATCGTCCATTTAACTACCCCCATAAAAAATATATCAAAAAGAATTTCATAATCAATACATTTTTTAATATAAAATGTCCTTAAACATAACAATAACTTCTAATTTTGAACAATCCAACCAGTAAGCTAAACAGAGAAATTAAAGCTTGGATATCTTATGATTTAGGAAATTCAGCTTTTGCAACAACGGTTATCGCTGCCTTTTTTCCCAATCTTCTATAACCAATATTGGGCTTCAAACATTGACTCGATTCTATCTGCTCAATATTTAAGTTGGACTCTCGTTATTTCCAATCTAACTCTTTTGTTTACGGCGCCTTTAATAGGGGCGATAACTGATATAAGTAAATCAACAAAAAAATTATTTGTTTCAATGGTAACCATTTCAATCGTATGCGTGGCCTTACTTTATACATTACAAGCTGGATCATGGTTATATGCTTTAATTTTCTTTGGTATAGCAAATTATTTCTTCTCCGCTTCTAATGTGCTTTATGACAAAATCTTAGTACAGATTGCTTCACCAAA
>JH611156.1:343032-346821 GCA_000252525.1 SAR86 cluster bacterium SAR86A
TGGATTAATAGCATTTCTAACAGAAGATGAGGGATCAAAGGTACAGATGTGGAATTATGGTCCCTTTGGAATGACTCTTATAACAACATTTAATAATGGAAATGCAACTCAATCTGAGGGATGTGTTTACGACGATGAAAATAGAACTCTTTTTATATCTGAAGAACAAGATAGAGGTATTTTAAGAGCCTATAAAATAAATAACGAGTTAGATTTTTCAAATCCTATTATTATTGATAATAGATCTGGAAATATAGATGATGATCCTGAAGGTGTAACAGTTTATAAGTCTTCTGAAAAAGATGGCTATGTTATCGTTTCATCTCAAGGTGATAGTTCTTTTAATATTTATAATCGACAAGAGCCTTATAACTACCTAGGCAGTTTTAAAGTTGGTAGTAACAAGGACATTGATAATGTTAATGACACTGATGGTATTGACGTTATTAATTTCAATTTTGGTAATAAATATCCTATGGGTTTATTTGTCCTGCAGGATGGAACAAATGATGGTAAAAATAAGGTTAAGAGACAGAATTTTAAATATGTTTCTTTTGCTGATGTTCTAGAAAAATTAGATCTTTAGTTTCTTTATAAATTCTATAATATCCTTAGAAAGTGACTCAGGTTGCTCTAAGGCTGCAAAATGTCCACCATCATAAATATTCCATTGAACAACATTGTATATTTCTTCGGCCCAAGCTCTTGGCGAAGCAATTAAATCTCTTTTGAAAACAGCACCAGCCATAGGTTGTTTTATTTTTTCAAATGAAAAACCAAGATCACCGTTTTCTTTATACAGTCTTGCTGAAGAAGTTATTGATTGTGTAAACCAATAAAGCGAAATAATTGCAAGAACCTCATCGTTGCTTACAACCAGCTTATTATCTTCACCATCAAACCATCCATAAAACTTTTCAACAATCCATGCAGCTAGTCCAACAGGCGAATCATTTAAACCATATCCAATTGTTTGCGGTTTAGTTTTTTGTATTTCATAGTAACCAAATCCTTCTTGTTTATAACGTTCGTAGTTACTCATTAATTTTTGTTCTTGGTCTGTTACATTTTCTGAAGGATCCTTATCAGCTGGTGGCCATGCCAAAACCATATTCGAATGAATACCTATACAATGCTCGGGATATAATTCTGCCATCCATTTACTTACTGTTGCCCCCCAATCACCGCCTTGAACAACATATTTTTTGTATCCTAAAGCTAGAACTAGCTCGTGTTGAATTTTTGCAATTTCCTTTGAATTCATTCCAGGTTCAGTAGGCTTGTCTGAAAAGCCAAATCCAGGAAGCGATGGGCAGATAATATCTATCGGCATTGGAGCAGCTTTATGAAGCATCGGAATGATTTTTAAGAATTCTTGAACGCTCCCAGGCCACCCATGCGTCATGACTATCGGCAGCGAATTACTTGTATTAGATTTTGAATGTAAAAAATGAATTTTCAATCCAGAGTCAGAGGTAAATCTAAAACTTCCAGTCTCATTGATTTTATTTTCATGTTTACGCCAGTCAAAGTCGTTTTGCCATGTGTGACAAAAACTTTTTAAAAAATTGAGATCAGTTCCATGTGACCATTTATTATTAATTTCGTCAGGCCATCTAGTTAATTCAATTTTATGCTTTAGTAGATCTATTTCATCATCTGAAACAGCTATATTAAACTCACTAATCATCAAATAATTTTGATCTTTTATAAAATTTATATCAATAGTTTTACGCATTAAAGTAAAATACTTACCTTATTTATGTTTGAGAATATAGAAGCATTTTTAACGGATAATTCACAGTTTGCCTGGATGGCAGTATTTCTGTTTGCCTTTTTAGAATCATTCGTCTTATCAGGAATTATTGTTTCCAGTGCAATTTTGTTCTCTGTTTGTATTTTTGTTTTTAATATGGAATTAATGCCTATTTATGCAATTGTTCCAGTAGCTACACTCGGTGCTCATTTAGGGGATATGTCAGGTTTCTTTTTTGGAAAGACAGTTGGACCTAGCTTGCTATCTTCAAAATTTATGACAAAAAGAGAGAAGCTGATTAAAAGGGCACAAAGTTTTTTAGATAAAACAGGTTCTTATACGGTTCTACTTGGAAGATTTATTCCAGCTATTAGGCCAATAGTTCCATTTTTACTTGGAATTTCGGATCTAAAAGCTGTAAGATTTTACCTAGCTGACGTATTTGCCTGCTGTTGCTGGGGCATAGCTTTAGGTTTTTTAGTTACTGGTGTCGGCTCTTTAATAGGTTAAACAATGTTAAGTATTTTTATTTTAGTAGTAAGCACAATTGCATTAGTATATTTTTTAATTCAACTTGTAAAAGCAAAAAGGCAGGGAAGATTGTTGCAAACCCTCAGAGACCTGTTGATTATCTTTCTCGCAATAGTTATGACCGCTGCAATTTTTTATATTGCGTATAGAGTCTTTAGAGTATTTTTATAATAGATGTCAAAAACTTTATTTGAAAAAATTATTGATAGGGAAATACCAGCTGATATTATTTTTGAGGATGAATTATCCATCGTAATTAAAGATATAAGCCCACAGGCACCAACCCATCTTTTAATTATTCCAAAAAAAGTTATACCAAAGTTATCAGATTCAACTGCTGAAGATCAGTCCATTCTTGGACATTTGATGCTAGTTGCTGGGCAAATTGCTGATCAGCTTGGATTAGATGAGACTTTTAGATTGGTGGTTAATAATGGTGCGAAAGCGGGTCAAAGCGTATTCCACTTGCACCTGCATTTATTGTCAGGCAGACCTTTAAATTGGCCGCCAGGCTAAAAATATAACCATGCAAAAAAACCAAGAGTGAACACTATAAACCCAATTCCTAGTGCAAAATAACTCCCAAGTCTTAACGTTGAACTATCGTCCATAAATACCCCCTACTAAAAATATAGCAAAAAGATTTCCATTTTCAATGCTTTTTTTAATATAAAATGTACAAAAAACTTTAAGATTTAATGTGAATACCCAAGTTAAAAAAAATTTTTCCAAAGAAATTAAAGCTTGGATTTCATATGATCTTGGAAATTCAGCATTTGCAACAACTGTCTTAGCAGCATTTTTCCCCATCTTTTATAACCAATATTGGTCCTCAAATATTGAATCAGTTTTATCTGCACAATATCTAAGTTGGACCTTAGTCATTTCAAATCTAACCTTACTTTTTACAGCACCATTAATTGGCGCAATCACTGACATAAGCAGGTCAACGAAGAAATTATTTGTCTCAATGGTAATGATTTCAATTATTGGCACTGGCTTTTTATATACTTTACAAGCAGGCTCTTGGCTGTATGCATTAATCTTTTTTGGAATAGCTAACTATTTCTTTTCTGCTTCAAATGTAATATACGATAAGATTCTTGTTCAAATATCCTCACCAGAGCTATTTTCTAAAATATCAGGCTATGGATATGCATGGGGTTATTTTGGTGGTGGATTTTTATTCTTAATTAATGCTTGTATGAGCTTATATCCAGAGCTTTTTGGTTTGAGTTCTCAGGCTGATGCCATCAGATGGTCATTCATTACAGTATCAGTATGGTGGTTTATATTCTTAATACCCTTGGCAATAACTTACAAAGAACCAAGTGCAAAGTTGTTGAAAATCAGGTTATCAAGAATTCCTTCAGAACTTAATGAATACTTTTATATCTATCTCTCATACAGATGCTTTTATATTTTATAGCATTTTTTTATTTATGATGTGTCATACTGTATTGCATACTGCACATTGCTTTAATCTCGACTGATCAGTCATA
>JH611156.1:346841-348764 GCA_000252525.1 SAR86 cluster bacterium SAR86A
AATTTAATAAAGGCTAGTTAGTGGGGGGAGTACCTAGACAGCCCATATATTAAATTTAATCAAATTCTGGATAAGCTTCTATACCTACCTCAGAAATATCAAGACCAGCGTCTTGTTCTTCATCAGTTGCTCTGATTGGCATAACATAATTTATTGCATAAATTACACCAAGACTAGCGATGTATGTAAACGCAGCTATCATTGCAACACCAGTTAGCTGACCTAAGAAATCAGCTCCACCTGTTAGACTAACCACAAGTACACCATAAATGCCCACAGTACCGTGAGCAGATATAGCGCCTACAGGGTCATCAATACCTTTTTTCTCTAAGAATAAAATTGAAACATATACTAAAGCTCCACCAAGTGCACCCACTAATACTGCTGTACCACCAGTTGGACTCAGAGGATCAGCTGTAATAGATACTAAACCTGCAATAGCACCATTAATAGCCATAGTTACGTCCATTTTACCTGTGAGGAATAAGCTCATGAATAAAGTAGCAACTACACCTCCAGCTGCGGCCATATTAGTATTTAAAAACACTTGGCTAACTGCTGTAGCACTGCTTACTTCAGATACTTTAAGTTCTGATCCACCATTAAAGCCAAACCAACCGAGCCATAAAATCCATGCACCAAGTGCAGCCATAGGAATATTTGAACCTGGCATTGAGTTAACAGAGCCATCATAATTGTATTTGCCTTTTCTTGGGCCTAACACGGTAACTACTGCTAAAGCAGCTGCTGCACCACATAAGTGAACGGTGCCTGAACCGGCATAATCTGAATATGAGATACCTAAACCTTCAAATCCACCACCCCAGTTCCAAAAACCCTGAGTTGGATAGATGAATCCTGTTAAGAAAACAGCGAACAGAAAGAATGGTAGCATTTTCATTCTTCCAGCTACTGCTCCAGAGACTATAGACATTGCTGTAGCTACAAAAACAACTTGGAAAAAGAAATCAGCTTGATGAGAGTAATAACCTACAAAGGTACCATCAGCAACTGATCCATCAGCTCCATACATCATTGGATCTGCTTCTGTAGCAGTTGATAGGCCCCATGAAGTGCCTATTTCAGGAAACAGCCCAAAAAATGAACTATTGCCTGCATACATAAGTTGAAAACCACAAACTAAATACATGATACATGCTATCGAGTACAAGCCTAGGTTTTTAGTGACAATTTCAGATACATCCTTTTTTTGCACCATTCCAGCTTCAAGCATGGTAAATCCAGCTGCCATCCACATTACAAGTGCACCTGCCATAACAGCATAAAATGTATCTAGTGCAAATTTAATTTCTTCCATAATAATTTCTCCCTAAATTGCGTCAGGACCAGTTTCACCAGTTCTAATCCTAATGACTTCGTCGACGCTTGTTATAAATATTTTTCCATCTCCAATTTTGCCTGTACTTGCTGATTTAGATATTGTTTCAACAACTGTGTCTAGTGCGTTATCTTCTATAAGCACATCTAGTCTAATCTTAGGTAATGTATCGACAGAATATTCAGACCCTCGATACATCTCGGTATGACCTTTTTGTCTTCCATAGCCTTTGACTTCAGTTACTGTTAAACCTTTGATTCCAGCATCTACAAGCTCCTCTCTAACTTCTTGAAGTTTGAAAGGTTTAATAATTGCAGTGACCAATTTCATTAAAAGCTTGCTGATACAGAAAATACGAGTGCATCTTCATCCATGCCACTATAACCGTCATCAGAAAAATCTGTATAAGTAACAGCACAGTCATATGTACCGCATCCAAAACCATATGAAATTCCTAGATTATCGCCATAATCATTGTATTGACCGTAAGAAAAGCTTACCGCACCAAAACCATATGAAACTTCAGTGTAATCTGGAGCACCATCTTGACCCATCGCAAACAAAAGACCTAGATCTCCCATGCT
>JH611156.1:348784-428742 GCA_000252525.1 SAR86 cluster bacterium SAR86A
CCCAGTGCAAAAGTTGTTGAAAATCAGGTCATCAGGAATTCCTTTAAGAATTTGATCAATACATTTATATCTATCTCTCAATATAGGAATGCTTTTATATTTTAATAGCATTTTTTTATTTATTGATGGTGTTCATACTGTAGTTGCATTAGCTGCAACATTTGCTTTAAATCTTGGACTCGATTCAAGTTCAGTAATAATTGCACTTTTAATGGTGCAGTTTATAGCTTTTCCATCGACCTTAATGTGGGCATATGTTGGAGAAAAATATAGTGATAAGTTTGTTATCAATTTTTCAATATTAATTTATATATTGATTATTATTTACACACTCTTTTTATCTAATGCCATGGAATTTTATATTCTTGCAGCTATGGTTGGATTTGTACAAGGAGGTATTCAAGGATCTTCTCGTGGACTTTTTGCAAAGTTAATACCTCATGACAAAGCAGGAGAATTTTTTGGTCTCTTTAATACATTTGGCAAGGCAGGAGCTTTCATGGGTCCAGCTTTAGTTGGATTGTTTCTTGCTTTGTTTGAAAATGTTAGAATAAGTTTACTCCCAATACTTGTTCTGTTTGTGCTGGGACTGATTGTTCTTTACTTTGTAAAAACTGATGAAACTTTTTAGTAAAAAATCAATAATCTTTTATAGCGTTCTTGGAGCGATTGTGGGATTCATGATTATTCCTTGGATAAGAAGTTTATTAGATTATTCTGCAATTGTTGAAATTTTGATTACCACTGCAATCATTATTCCAATGTATGCGGTTCTTACTAGACTAATGAAAAATTTTCTTAACTAGTATCTAGGGTTTCAAAAAGAAGTTTAGGCTTATCAGTAATAATTCCATCTACACCAAGATCTATTAGATATTTAAAAGTCTTAACATCGTTAATAGTCCAAACCATAATTTTTAAACCTTTTGAGTGAACAAAATCAACAAATCTTTTTGTAACTATTTTTAATCCGTAGTACCTAATTGGAATTTGTAAACAATCACCAACAATTTCTCCTTTATAAAGATTCCAACTTGATAAGAATGTTTGCAATACCTCATTAGGTCCCATCGAGATACATAATTCAGAATTTAAGGATCTTACTTTATTTAATCTATTACTGCTAAAACTTGCAATACAAACTCTATCCATCACGTTTAGTTCATGAATAACATTTAATGCAGGATCAACAACTTCATCAGTTTTAAAATCTATTTGAAAAAGAAGATTAGGAAACTGAATCAGAGTCTCAGACAATTTAGGTATCTTGTACTTTTCAAAAATTTGGAGCTCATCAATTTCCTTGCTTGATAATTCATTAAATTTTACTGATTTATTAAGAATTCTTTTCAAATCGTCATCATGGAAAATATATGGAACACCGTCAGAGGATGCTTGAACATCTGTCTCAATGAATTCGCATCCTATTGATTGAGAATATTCAAAAGATTCTAATGTATTTTCAAAAGATTCCTCTGCACCGCCTCTATGAGCAAGGACTTTCAACCCATCGTATTCAAGATATCTTTTCATGCATCGATATTGTATACATTATTAATGTAAAATATAAAGATCATTACAAATTCGAACTATCGAAGTGAACAAATTTGACTCCATAAGGCCTTATACAGATAACGAAGTAAACGAAGTTTTAGTAGATTTATCTAATAATCGTCGTTTTCTAAAAATGTTATTTGCAAATGGTGAATATTCGTATCTAAGGCTTTTGCCTTTCTCAAGAAAAATATTGGGCTTCATACTAAGAAATAAAGTTAAAAGTATTCATGATGTTCAGTCATATCAAAATTTTTTTGAAAGTATTGTTAATAGCGTGGTAGAAAACTCTATAAAGAATTTTACTGTAAATGGAATTGAAAATTTAAATCCAAATACTGGATATTTGTTTGTATCAAACCATCGGGATATAACTCTTGATTCAGCATTATTAAATTTAACACTACATAAAAATAATCTTGGAACAACAAATAATGCGGTTGGAAATAATTTGTTGAGTGAAAAATGGGCATCCGATCTCATGAGATTGAATAAAAGTTTTATCATTGATCGAAGCGATAAGTCTAAAAGAGAGATATATCAAAGCTTAAATCTTGCATCTGAATTTATCTGGGATTCAATTTCAAATAAAAATGAGTCAGTTTGGATAGCGCAAAAACAAGGAAGATCAAAAGATGGAAATGACTTTACCGATCCGTCAGTTATCAAAATGATACATTTAAATGCACGTAAGAAAATGTCAGTAGATAAATACCTTAATTCACTTAAAGTGGTGCCAGTCTCTATATCTTATGAAAAAGATCCTAATGATATAACTAAAGCTACTGAGCTTTATTTAACAGATTTAAACAGTGAGTATATTAAAGATTCTAAAGAAGATTTAAAAAGCATTTCAGACGGCATAAGAGGCCATAAGGGCGATGTAAACTTAAATATTGGTGAAGTGATGCATTTTAATAACGATTCATACGATGATTGTTCAGTAAAAATAACTGAAACAATAAAGCAATCCTATAAAAATCATGCGACAAATTATGCTGCAGCAATACTTCAAGGTAAAAATTTTGCTGCCAATGAATTTACCAATGAAGAAATCGATGATGCTATAACTTATTTAAATAAAAGAATGGAGCAAATCAGTGGCGATGTTGAGCCATACTTTCTTCAACAATATTCAAATTCAGTAATTTCATAATCGAACATAAAAAAAGAGCTGTTACTTTCATAACAGCTCTTTTAAAAATTTAATAAAGGCTAGTTAGTGGGGGGAGTACCTAGACAGCCCATATATTAAATTTATTTAAATTCTGGATAAGCTTCAATACCTATCTCAGAAACATCAAGACCAGCGTCTTGTTCTTCATCAGTTGCTCTAATTGGCATCACCATATTAATAAACTTAACTACACCGTAGCTAGCAACATATGTAAATGCAGCAATCATAACAACACCAGTAAGTTGGCCAAGGAAATCAGCTCCACCTGTAAGACTTACCACGAGCACACCATAAATGCCCACAATACCGTGAGCAGATATAGCGCCTACAGGGTCATCGATTCCTCTTTTCTCTAAAAATAGAATAGAGAAGTAAACTATTATTCCTCCAATTGCTCCAACGATAACGGATGTACCACCACTTGGGCTTAGAGGATCAGCAGTAATTGAAACTAAACCTGCAATAGCGCCATTGATAGCCATCGTTACATCCATTTTGCCTGTTAAAGCAAGACTTAATAACAATGCAGCTACAACACCACCTGCTGCAGCCATATTTGTATTTAAAAATACTTGGCTAACTGCAGTAGCACTGCTAACTTCAGAAACTTTTAATTCTGAACCACCATTAAATCCGAACCAACCTAACCATAGTATCCATGCACCAAGTGCAGCCATTGGTATGTTTGATCCAGGCATTGGGTTAACAGAACCATCATAATTATATTTACCTTTTCTTGGTCCTAAGACTGTAACTACAGCTAAAGCCGCTGCTGCACCACATAAGTGCACGGTACCTGAACCAGCGTAGTCGGAATATGAAATACCCATTCCTTCAAATCCGCCGCCCCAGTTCCAAAATCCTTGAGTAGGATAAATAAAACCAGTTAATACAACAGCAAATAAAAAGAATGGCAATAATTTCATTCTTCCAGCAACTGCTCCTGAAACAATTGACATTGCAGTAGCAACAAAAACTACTTGGAAAAAGAAGTCAGCTTGATGAGAATAGTAACCAACAAAATCACCATCTGCTATTGAGCCATCTGCTCCATACATAATAGGATCTGCTTCAGTAGAAGTTGATAGACCCCATGAGGTATCAATACCAGGAAATAGTCCGAAAAATGAACTGCTGCCTGAATACATAAGAGCAAATCCGCAAACTAAGTACATAATACATGCTATTGAATAGAGACCTAGGTTCTTAGTAACAATTTCAGATACATCTTTCTTTTGCACTAACCCTGCTTCAAGCATGGTAAAACCAGCAGCCATCCACATTACTAATGCACCTGCCATGACAGCATAGAACGTATCAAGTGCAAATTTTAATTCTTCCATAATTATTTCTCCCTATATAGCGTCTGGACCAGTCTCACCAGTTCTAATTCTGATTACTTCGTCCACGCTTGTTATAAATATTTTTCCATCACCAATTTTTCCAGTATTAGCTGTTTTAGAAATTGATTCGACAACTGTGTCAAGAGAGTTGTCTTCAATTAAAACGTCTAATTTAATCTTTGGTAATGTATCTACTGAATATTCAGCACCTCTATACATCTCTGTATGGCCTTTTTGTCGACCATAACCTTTAACTTCTGTAATTGTTAAACCTTTAATACCTGCTTCTACAAGTACCTCTCTAACTTCCTGAAGTTTAAAGGGTTTTATAATTGCAGTTACTAATTTCATTAGAAACTCGCTGAAACAGAGAATACTAGTGCATCTTCGTCACCGCCGTAACCATCGTCAGAGAAATCTGTGTATGTTACTGCGCAATCATAGGTACCACATCCAAAACCATATGAAACACCTAGATTATCACCATAATCATCGTATTGACCGTAAGAAAAGCTTACTGCACCAAAACCATATGAAACTTCAGTGTAATCTGGAGCACCATCTTGACCCATCGCAAATAAAAGACCTAAATCTCCCATGCTTAAGCCAACATAGATTTCTTCAAATGATATATCAGGATCTGAATCAGGGTAGTCAAATTTTATGTAGCCTATATCTACACCGACGCTTCCCATTTCAGTACCGTATCCAAAATAGTAATCTAATTCTGAACCAGCACCGTTGTTAAAGTTCACATTAGAACCCCAAATTCCTGCATAAAAGCCACCATCTGCTGCGTAGTCAAAACCACCAGAAACTGCCGGACCATCACTTTGGGTCATTCCTCTCCATATGTAGTCAGTTGCAAAGCTCACGTTAGCGCTTACAGCTGAGTAAGAAGGTAATGAAACTAAAGTTATTAAAAGTAATAATTTTTTCATTTAATTTCTCCTGTTAAAATATACTCACCTATATAGATGCAATTTATATGCCAAAAATATAAATATTTTATTTTTTTAAAAAAAGTTATAATTTTTAAACCAAAAAATTGGAGATACTATGAACTTAGACAATAAAGTAGCACTTGTAACAGGCGGTGCGTCGGGACTTGGTCAAGCAACTGTTGAAAAATTCGTTGAGAAAGGTGCAAAGACAGTAATTTTAGATATTAATGAAGACAATGCTAATAAAATTATAGAAAACCTTGGTGATGACAATGTTATGTTTGTTTCTACCAACATAATGGAAGAAGAGCCTGTAGTAAATGCCATTAATCAGATTAAAGATAAATTTGGTGGATTGCACATAGCAGTCAATTGTGCAGGAACTGGCTATCCAGGTAGGATTTTAGGCAAAGAGGCGCCACATCCACTTGATGCATTTCAATTTATTATCAACTTAAACTTAGTAGGAACGTTTAATGTTATGAGAATTGCTGCAGAACTAATGGATAAAAATGAGCCTGATGAGAAAGGCGAGAAAGGAGTCATTATCAATACAGCTTCAGTAGCAGGCTATGAAGGTCAAATTGGACAATCAGCATACAGTGCCTCAAAAGCAGGAGTTATTGGATTAACACTCACTGCTGCAAGAGATCTCGCTAGACATGCCGTAAGGGTTTGTACAATTGCTCCAGGTATTTTTGATACACCTTTGATGCAGTTAGCACCTGATAAAGTTAGAGATCCTTTGTTAGAGTCAACCCAATTCCCACATAGATTTGGACAACCATCAGAATTTGCTGATTTAGCAGTTCACATTGTTGAAAATGCTTACTTAAACGGCGAAACAATTAGACTAGATTCTGGTATGAGGATGAAGCCTAGATAGTTATTGCACTGATACCCAGTAAGTTGTGGCTATCACAGCAACAACAATCAAAAAAAGGATAACTTTAGCATCACTTTTGCTATCTTGATTTGCCTCGTCTGAATCAAAGTATTCTTTATAATCGTCCTTCATAATTACTCTCCATGCTCAATGATAACTCGTCCAATTTGGCCGCCATTGAGAATTTTATCAACCTCAACACTTAAACCATCTAAATTAACTGTTTTGGTTTGCGTTGTTAAATCTATTGACCATTGATCTGCAAGCAGATCCCATAATTCTTTTTTTAAGGCTAATGAAGATTCTGCAGAATCTATACCTGACAATTGAACACCTCTTAGTATGAAAGGGAACACAGATGAAGTAAACATTGCGCCAGCTACATTGCCGCAACATGAAACAACGCCTTGATTTGAAATCATTGAAATCATCTTAGCAAGAATATCACCTCCAACTGTATCAACAGCAGCTCCATATATTGCTTTATCAAGGGCTTTTGCTGGTTCACTAATGTAATCATCTCTATTTATAATTTCAGTTGCTCCCATAGCCTCAAGGGTTTTGTTTTGATCTTTTTTACTTGTGATTGCATGAACCTGATAACCTAGTTTTTTTAAAATTCCTACAGATATAGATCCAACACCTCCGGTTGAACCTGATACTAGTACAGGTAAGTCCTTTGAAATATTAGCATCAACAATTTTTTTTACACAAGCCGCAGCTGTAATACCAGCAGTTCCATAACTCATAGCTTCGGAGCTATTTAATTTATCTGGAGACTTAACAACCCAGTTTGATGGTAATTGAACAATTTGACCAAAACCACCAGGAACAGCCATACCAATTTTATATCCTGTTGCTATAACATTTTCGCCAACAGAGAAATCAGAAGAACCAGACTCAATAACCTCACCAGCAACATCAATTCCAGGTACAAAAGGATATGATTTAACAACGCCTCTAGCACCGCTTGCTGCTAAAGCATCTTTGTAGTTAAGAGAAGAGTGCTTTACTTTTATAATTAGGTGATCATTGATTAGATCTGGCTTTTCAAGTTCACATATTTTTCCAACAAATTTGCCATCATTTTCACTAACTTGGTAAGCAGAATATTTCATAATATTACTTTTCGGAGAGATATTTTTCAGCGTCTAATGCTGCCATACATCCAAAACCTGCAGATGTAACAGCTTGTCTGTATATTTGGTCTGAAACATCACCTGCTGCAAAAACTCCATCAATTGAAGATCTTGTAACTGATCCATTCAAACCAGAATTAATTATTATGTATCCATTATCCATATCTAACTGACCATCAAATATATCTGTATTTGGCTTGTGACCAATCGCAATAAATACTCCCATTACGCTTTTTTCAGAAATATTTCCTTTAGTATCTATTTTAATCCCAGTTACACCCATATCATTACCCAGCACTTCAGAAAGCTGTGAATCCCATAAGACTTCTATTTTTCCATTTTTTTCCTCGTCAAAAATTCTATCCTGTAGAATTTTTTCTGCTCTTAGCTCATCTCTTCTATGGATAAGATAAACTTTCGAACATATTCTTGATAAATACAAGGCTTCTTCTGCAGCAGTATTTCCGCCACCAATAACAGCAACTTCTTGATCTTTATAAAAAAAGCCATCGCATGTTGCACATGCCGAAACACCTTTACCCAAATATTCTTTTTCAGATGGCAGCCCAAGATACATAGCACTTGCGCCGGTGGCAATAATTAGAGCATCACATGTGTATTCTGATGTTCCTTGCAGTTTAAATGGCCTCTCTTTAAGTTCAACACTATTAATATGATCATTAATTACATCAACATCAAATTGTTGTGCATGTTTTTTCATACGATCCATTAATTCTGGCCCCTGCAGACCATCGCTATCGCCGGGCCAATTTTCAACATCAGTAGTTGTAGTTAATTGACCACCTTCTTGCATACCTGCAATGATGATTGGCTCTAGACCTGCTCTGGCTGCATAGATACTCGCAGCATATCCAGCTGGCCCTGAACCTAAAATGATTAACTTATGATGGTTGTCCGACATTTACGAAATTATAATTGAATATAAAGAAATTGTTATGCATTATGCCTATAATTACAATAAAATTATGTTTATAGATTAATGCCTCCATACATCAGAAATACTCTTTTAAATTTTTTTAGTTTTTTTCTAATAGCATTTTCACTCTATATATTTATTTCACTAGTTTCATATGATGCAACTGACTCAGGATTTTTCAATAAAAACTCCAATGATGTAATCAATAATCTTGGCGGTCCTCTTGGAGCTTTGATATCTGATTTAATGTTTACCTTGATAGGATTTGGCAGCTACCTAGTCCTACTTATAGGATCAGTTTGGGCTATACAGAGTCTTTTTATTGATGATAAATATAACTCAGCTCTAAAAGTATTAGTAAGATTAGCTAGTTCATTTTTTATAATTTTAAGCTTTTGTGCAGTAGGTGCTTTTTATGTAACGGAAAATTTTGGAGGAGTTATTGGTCTCAATGTATTAACTTTTTTATCATCTTTGATTGGTTATATTGGAACTTTAATATTTTTGATTGTTTTAACCATCCCAGCTATGTCTTTTTCTTTTAATTTTTCATGGCTTAAAACAATTGATGTTTTAGGTAACTTAATAATTAACATATCAAAATTTTCACTAAATTTGATAAAAAATATTTTTGCTTTTCTTTTAAAGTTTTTTAATTCTATAAGATCACTTTTATCAGAAATAAATCAATCTCTTAAATCTAGATCTATAAAAGAAAATGTCAAAAAATCTTCTAAGCCAAAAATTTCATCTGAACCTCAAACTCCAAAAGAGAAAATAATTAATGATGTTTCAGCCGTATCTAAACAACCGGACTTACCTATTAAGGATGAAACGCAATTAAAAGAGGTTCCAAAACTAAATACAGAAGAAGAAGATGAAAAAAAAGAAAAAACTGTTATGCCAAGCACTGAACTTCTTGACAGAGCATTAGATGATGGAAGTTCTCTATCAGAAACTGAGTTAAATCAAATAGCCTCATTGCTAGAAACTAAACTTGAAGAGTTTGGCATCGAAGCAACTGTAGAGTCAGTTTTACCTGGACCAGTGGTTACTAGATTTGAAATACAGCCGGCACCTGGAACTAAAGCTAGCAAAATTACTAACATTGCTCAAGATATAGCAAGATCATTATCTGTAAGTAGCGTAAGGGTAGTTGAGGTAATTGAGGGAAAGTCATTCGTTGGAATTGAAATCCCTAATAATAATAGAAAGATGGTGCGATTAACTGAAATCCTAAGCTCCAAAGCATTTAAATCATCTCCATCAAATTTAAGTGTTGCATTAGGTCAAGATATTTCTGGAAATCCAATCGTTGTTGATCTTGCAAAAATGCCGCATTTACTAGTTGCTGGAACAACTGGTTCTGGTAAATCGGTAGGTTTAAATGCAATGCTATTAAGTTTGCTATTCAAATCAGACCCTGAGGAAGTGAGATTAATTTTAGTAGATCCAAAAATGCTAGAACTTGCAGTATATGATGGCATTCCTCATTTATTAACGCCGGTTATAACTGACATGACTGATGCATCAAATGGATTGAGGTGGTGTGTTGCAGAAATGGATAGGCGATATAAATTAATGTCAATGATGGGTGTTAGAAACTTAGCTGGTTTTAACAAAAAAGTTTTGGAAGCAGAAAAAAATGGCAAACAAATTCTTAATCCTCTTAAGGAAGACGAAGATGAATATCTTGAGGTTTTGCCATCTATTGTTGTAGTTGTTGATGAGTTTGCAGATATGATGATGCTTGTTGGAAAAAAAGTTGAACATCTCATCGCAAGAATAGCTCAAAAAGCAAGAGCAGCAGGCATTCATTTAATTTTGGCTACACAAAGACCATCTGTAGATGTAATAACAGGTCTTATAAAGGCTAATATCCCAACAAGGATTGGTTTCCAGGTATCAACAAAAATAGATTCTCGGACTATTCTTGACCAAGGAGGAGCAGAACAATTACTAGGATATGGCGATATGCTATATCTTCCTCCTGGAGTAGGAGTTCCAGTGAGAGTTCATGGTGCATTTGTTGGAGATGATGAGGTTCATAGAGTAGTAAATGATTGGAAATCAAGAGCTGAACCAAATTACATTGATGAAATAACATCATCAACACAAGATACAGGACCAATACCTGGCTGGTCTGGTTCGGAAACATCATCATCTGAAGAAACGGATGAGCTATATGACGAAGCAGTTAATTTTGTTATTGAATCAAGGAGAGCCTCTATCTCAGCAGTTCAAAGAAAATTAAGAATTGGATACAACAGGGCAGCTAGATTAATTGAAACAATGGAAGAGGCAGGCCTTGTTTCTGAGATGAGTTCAAACGGTTCAAGAGAAGTTCTAGTTCCAAAGAGAGATTAGTGAAATATATTCTTTTTATATGGATGATAATTCCTTTAACTATTGAGTCATCAACTTCAGAACAATTAAATGATTTTTTTGACAGTGATTTAACATTCACTCAGACAAGTTTAAACAAGAATAAAAATTTGATAGAGGAATCTGAAGGTATTTTTAAGAGGCTTGAGGATAATACGATCGTAATAGAAATATCGACACCATTTAGAGAAAATTATTTTATTGATAAAAATAAAATTGAAATTCATGACTTAGATTTTGATCAAGTCAGAATAATCAGAAGAGAAGATATCAAGGAAAATATTTTTTTAGGATACTTAGTGGATGGCTTTGATGATTCGTACATATCCTCTGAGCTCAATGATTATGAATTTAAACTTAAGATTAATGAACAAAATATTGATCTTAAATTTATTAACAAAAATCATCTCCAAGTTAAGTTTAAAGATAATATGGATATTAATAATTTAATAAATTTTTATAAATAAGATGTTGTTAAACATAGTTATGGTTGGCCTTGGTGGAGCACTTGGAGCAGTTTCAAGATTTTTCACTAACGAGATTTTTTCTATATATTTTCCAGACTCTTCATGGATTGCAACATTGACCGTAAATGTTATTGGATGTTTTTTTATTGGATTGGCATTAGGTTCGTTTGTTTCAAACAAAGACATATATTTTTATTTTTTCATAATAGGATTTCTTGGATCTTTTACTACGATGTCAGCATTTACTCATCAGGTTATTTTAATTTCTAATTCAAATATAATTTTTGCTGTTTCGTATATAATGCTTACAATCTTTTTGACAATTTTAGCAACTTATATTGGGGTCAGTTTTACAAAATAATGCTTGATACAAAATTACTTAGAGAAAATTTTGATGAGGTAAAAAAATCTTTAGCTAATAGGGGCTTTGATCTTGATAAAAATCATTTTGATGAGATCGATAAGCAAAGAAAATCATTACAAATAGAAGTTGAAAACCTCCAATCTGAAAGAAAAAAACTCTCATCAGAATATGGTGAAAGAAAAAAATCTGGACAAGACACCGAAGAGATTAAAAGCAAAGTTGATAGCATTAATGCAACTTTAAAAGATAAAGAAGATGAACTTAATAATTATCTAGAGAAATTAAATGATTTTTTAATGGGTATTCCAAACATCCCTGATGATAGTGTGCCAACCGGTAGTGACGAAAATGATAATGTTGTTATAAATAAATTTGGTGAAATATCTACAAAAAATGATTTAGATCATTTAGAAATTACAAATGAAATAGATACTGAGTTGGCGGCTAAGTTGGCTGGTTCAAGATTTGCTGTTCTTAAGGGAGAAATTGCAAAACTGCAAAGAGCTTTAATTACATTTATGATTGATAACGCTATAAAAAATGGATACAAAGAATTTTATGTACCTTTTATGGCTAATGTTGAATCTTTAACAGGAACAGGCCAACTACCAAAATTTGAAGAAGATCTATTCCAAAGTTCTGATAAATTATTTTTGATACCTACCGCAGAAGTACCATTAACGAATTTATTCAGAGATGAGTTTCTCAATCCAAAAGACCTACCAATAAAAGTAACATCGCATACTCCATGTTTTAGATCTGAAGCCGGCAGTTATGGCAAAGATACGCGAGGTTTAATAAGACAACATCAGTTTGAGAAAATTGAATTAGTTCAAGTCACAAGTCCAGAAAACTCTATGGAGTGTTTAGATAATTTATTAGCAAATGCTTGTGAAATTCTTGACCTTCTTGAACTTCCATACCAAGTTATAGAACTATGCACAGGAGATTTAGGATTTAGTTCATGTAAGACCTACGATATAGAAGTCTGGATGCCTAGCCAAAATAAATATCGAGAAATTTCTTCGTGTTCAAACTTCTCAGATTTTCAGGCTAGAAGAGCCAATATAAAGATTAAGGATGAAGGAAAAAATTATTTTGCACATACTATTAATGGCTCAGGTCTAGCAGTTGGTCGGACTTTGATTGCTTTAATAGAGAATAATTTTGATGGGTCTGATTCTATCAAAATACCAAAAAATCTTGAAAGTTATTTTGGTTCAAACACTATCAAAATAAATTGATAAAGAAATTATCAATCAAATCTTTTATTTTCTTAAGTGTATTTTCTGGTGTATTAACAGCTGATTCGTATAAATTTGGAGTTGGGTCTTGCCTTGATCAGGATTTTCCACAACCAATATGGAATCAGATTGAAGAAGAAGATTTAAATTACTTCATTTTTTTGGGAGATAACGTATATGGAGATGTCCCCAGTGGATCACTTTGGAAACTCCCACGGGCATATAAAAAACAAAAGAAATTATTTCCTGATTTTTTAAGTGAAATTGAAAAATTTGCTATATGGGATGACCATGATTATGGAAAAAATGATGGTGGTAGTGAATATAGACATAAAGAAAAAGCACAAAGATTATTTTTGGATTTTTGGCAAATTCCAAAAGATGATGTCAGGCAAAGTAGAGAAGGTATATATTTTTCAAAAGATGCTAACTTTTTTGATAAAACTTTTAAATTGATTTTCCTTGATACAAGATATTTTAGGTCTAATTTAACAACTATTAATGGCGATTATGTTCAAAATAAGAATCCTGATGCAACTATTCTTGGATACGATCAATGGCAATGGCTTGAGCAAGAATTAAATAAAGATTTTGATTTTTTAATTATTTTTAGCTCAATTCAAATTCTTGCTGAGGATCATGAATATGAAAAATGGTCTAATTTTCCGCTTGAAAGAGATAAACTCTTAAATTTAATCAATAATTATAAAGATAATACATTACTTTTTTCTGGTGACAGGCATCGCGCAGGAATATATAAAAAAAATAATTTATTTGAGATTACAGCTTCATCAATGAATAAACCTGGTTCATCATTTGTTGAAACAGATAAATATCTGATTGGAGAAACTTATCCTCAAGAGAATTTTGTTTTCATGGAAGTCTTTGAGAAAACCATATATGTTGGAATTAAGGACATGTATGGCAATACATTGAATTCAATTTCTGTTAATTATTAAAAAGTTTCTTTAATTTCATCAATATTTTCGAATTTTGCATTATTTTTGTCAGCAATTTGTGTCATTTGTTACAAACACGTAATTTTTTTCAGAATATTGTCCTATGCTATGTATAAATTTGTAAATCTGGATTAGAATCTAGTAAGTGAATAATTATTAACTCGAGAGGATACAATGAAAAAAATTCTACTAGCGTTTTTACCTGTATTATTACTAACAACATCTTTATCTGCGAACGTTGATACAACAGCAAGGATAAAAGGTACTGTTAATGTTTCTGGCGCATCTGTTGAAGCAACACATACCCCAACAAACACTACTAAAACTGTTGTAAGTTCTGCATCAGGTAACTTTAATATTAACTTTCTTCCAATAGGTGGACCTTACAAAATTAAGATTTCAAAAACTGGATATGCTACACAAACTATTGATGTTATGAGTCTAACAGTTGCAGAACCTCTTAAGATTGCTGTTAATCTTATTGCTGATGATATTGATGAAGTTCAAGTAATAGCATCTAAGGTTAGCACTTCAAAAGTAAACAGCGGTTCAGTTTTATCTAGTGAAAGAATTGCAAGCATACCAACTATTACAAGGAACATTGCTGATTATCTTAAATTTGACCCTAGAGTCAGTGTGAATGGTGCCAACGCAAGAAGCACCGAGATCTCTGTATTAGGTAAAAATTCAAGACTTAATGACTTTACCATTGACGGTGTTAGCTTCAATGATGCATTTGGTTTAAATGATAGTGGTTTTGCTACTATGAAAAATCCAATCAGTATTGATTTTGTTGATGAGATTACTGTTGACATAACTCCATATGATGTTTCAAAAGGTAATGCAACAGGTGGAACAATTACAGCTGTAACCAAAGCTGGTACAAATGAATTCCATGGCTCTGTCTACACAACACAAAGGGATAAAAGTAATGTTGGTGATTTGCCAAATGGTGAAGAATATTCAGATTTTGATGAAGAAGCACTAGCAATAACTTTATCAGGACCAATAATTAAAGATAAGTTATTCTTCTTTATTGGTTATGAAGAAAGTGAGGACACACGTCCTAGTCTATGGGGAACATCAGACTCAAACGCTACAAACAAATGGGGTACTTCATCACAGACCATGGATGCAGTTGCTAAGCATATGTTAGATACATATGGTTATACAGCTGGTTCATATAACAGTATTACTTTTCCAACTACTCAAGAACAATTATTGGTTAAGTTAAATGGAAACATAAATGATAATCATGCAGCAGAGTTGATTTATCAGGTTACTGAAGATTCTTTCTACTCTAACTATGATAGTTCTGCAAATCCTGTGTTTTCAAATAACTATTATGAAATTCCACCTGAAACTGATAGGGTGACACTCAATATTTATTCAGATTGGACTGATCGTTTTTCAACTAGAATCAGATTCAGTGATCGTTTCTTCGAGCAAGATGCTAATTCAGGTGATGGTGGATATGGAGGTTTAATGCCTGAGTTCCACATATATGGGCTGCCTAACAGAGAAATAATCTATGTAGGTGCGGATAGGTATAGAGGACATAACTTGATTGAAGTTGATCAGCAGTTAATGTCAATTAAGGGTAACCTTGATTTAGATGATCACTACATTACTTTTGGATATGAAACTGATTCATCCTCAATCTACAACTCTTTTATAAACAGATACACAGGTGAACTGAATTTCAGCAGTCTTGATGATTTCTATGCAGGAAACTACAACAGAGTTGAAGTATTTGCTGTATCTATTGATTCAGGCGGACCTTATTCTTTAGTTAGAGATGATCCTGCATTACCTGCAGCTCGATTCGATATCGATGAGACTATTATGTACATTCAGGACGAGTGGCAAGTTAGTGATACATTATCGCTTGTATTTGGTGTAAGACATTATGATTTTGATATACCACAACAAACTCTATTAAATACATCATATGAATCTAAATTTGGATTCAGAAATAATGCGACTGTAAGCTACACAATTACACAACCAAGATTCTCGTTTGACATGGATGTGTCTGATTCACTCTTTGGCGATAGTGATAAGGTTGTTGCAGCATCTTTAACTGGTGGATATGGATTATTTCATGGAAGACTACCTAAAGTATTCTTTAGTAACGGTTTTGGAAGAAGTAGTGTAGATTCTTTTTACAGTAGATTCGGTGGTGGTGGACCATCATCTGCTTGTGCTGGCCCAATACCAAATTTATCATCTGGTGCTGTTACAGGGGTAACAGATCCAAGATTCTTCTGGTATAGAAGTGCAGCATCAACTTGTGCACTTAAAGGAGCATCATCCAACTGGTATGGATACACTCATGGAACAGATCCTGACTTTGAAGGACCTTCTACCTGGAGAGGAAATCTTAAGTTAGACATGCTTACTGCAAGTGGTTACGACATTTCTTTAGAATATAACAGAGATACTGTTAGAAAAGATGTTGATTTTAAAGACTACAGTTATTCAGAAAGATCAGTACTAGCTGATGGACGTCCTGTAACTTCAAGTAGAGAAAATACCTATATTACTAATACTACTTTTGGTGGAGGATACTCATTTACAACTGCTGTTCAGAAAGGATTTGAAAATGGAGTTGAGTTCTACTTTGGTTATACAAATATGGAACAAAGAGATGTTGCTGCTATGACATCAGCTCAACACAGTTCTTCATATGGTTATCAACCAAGAGGCTATGGTGAGATTGTTCCTGCAGCAAGATCATCGTTTATGAATGAACATAAGTTTGTTCTAGCATTGTCCTATACAACTCAAATAATTGGAGATAACGATACTACATTCTCATTATTAGGAATTAGAAAATCGGGAGAACCACACAGTATTACTTTCGGTGGTGATTCATTTAACGGAAGTGGAAGAGATGGTTATGACTTAGCATACATTCCAACAGGCGTTAACGATCCTAATGTGGTATTTGCATCTGCAGATGTTGCTAATGAGGTTATGGCATTTGTAAATTCAAAAGGATGTATCTCAGCATATGCTGGTACTATTATCCCGAGAAATACTTGTGATAATCCATGGCAAGGTAGAATAGATCTAAGAATTACTCAAGAAATTAAGCTTGGTGATAATGGACATAAACTAGTCGGTTATTTTGACATTCAAAATTTATATAATCTACTATCAAACTCAAGAGGTTGGGCTCAAGAAGTTAACTACAACGTTAGCAGAGCTATTGATATCGATGGAGCTGATAGCAGTGGTAGATATTTAATTAGTGGTGTTGATACTGACGATAGTTATTTCTATTCAACTGCTAATGGACAATCAATGTGGCAAATCAACTTTGGTCTAGCTTATAGATTTTAAACATTGATATTAAATGACATGAGGGCAGTTTATACTGCCCTTTTTTTTGTTAAAATTTATAAATGACTAATCAAGTTCCAGAACTTTCTTTTAAAGATATTGAAAAGGGAGATACTTTTTCAATAAATATATTAAAGGATGCATTATCAAACCATGGTTTTTTTTCAATTACTGATCATGGTCTTTCACAAGATCTAATTGACAGATGTTACGCTTGTTCAAAGGATTTCTTCGATTTAGATTTTCAAGAAAAAGAGGCCTATAGTTCCGTTGGTTCTAAAGGAGCCAGGGGGTATACACCAAAAGGAATTGAGACCGCTGTTGGTGAAAAAATTGCTGATCAAAAAGAATTCTGGCATCACGGACCTGTAATTGATGATTCTTATGATAAAAAAATTCCTCCAAATATCTATATAAATGAAGTACCAAATTTTAATGAGAATTTTGACCAACTTTATAATGAACTTCATAAAATTGGATCAAGAGTTCTATCTGTAATATCTTTATCACTTGGCCTAGATAAAGACTATTTTTCGCCATGGATTGATAAAGGAAATTCACTTTTAAGATCAATTCATTATCCGCCAGTGCAAGGAAATACAAACCCACATAGAGCAAGAGCGCATACAGATATAAATCTAATAACTTTATTAATTGGTGCTGAGGAGGGTGGACTAGAAGTACTAAATAAAGACGGATCATGGATTAAAGTTGAACCAAGTTCGAATGCAATAGTATGTAATATTGGAGATATGATGCAATTAGTTACTGATAAACAGCTTGTAAGTACTACTCATAGGGTTATTCAAGACTTAGAACAAGAATCTAAAGCAAGATACAGTATTCCTTTTTTTCTTCATCCAGCACCATCAATTAATCTAAAATCAGTTTTTAGAGAAAATGATGATGGAATATTGGCTGATGATTTCCTTGATGAGAGACTCAAAGCTATTAAGCTATACTAATTTATTATGGATATTTTATACATCATACAAATCCTAATTGGATTTGTTGGTTTAGTTTTGATTGCTTTTCCTTTTTCATCAAACATAAAGATTATTAATTACAGACACATTATTTATGCAATATTATTCCAACTAGTTCTTGCATTTATTTTAATAAAAATACCTGTAATAACTAATTTATTTTCTTATTTGGCTGATGGTGTTGCTGCACTTCAAGTTGCAACAGGAAAGGGTACAGAATTTGTATTTGGTTATCTTGGTGGTGGCGCTTTGCCATACGAATTATCACAAAAAGGATCGGCCTTAATATTTGCCTTTTCTATTCTTCCGTTCATTATCGTTATGTCATCCATTACAGCTACGCTTTGGTATTGGGGTATTTTGCCATTTATTGTTAACGTTTTTTCCAAAATTTGTCAGAAACTATTCAATATCGGTGGACCTATAGGCTTAGGTGCTGCTGCAAATGTTATTGTTGGACAGGTAGA
This sequence comes from SAR86 cluster bacterium SAR86A, assembly GCA_000252525.1. GTDB lineage: Bacteria > Pseudomonadota > Gammaproteobacteria > Magnimaribacterales > D2472 > SAR86A. The sequence continues at coordinate 366,985 of JH611156.1, forward strand.
GGCCCCGTTATTAATAAGGCCGTACCTTGCAAAACTATCTAATAAAGAACTACTAATATTAATGACCGCAGGCATGTCTACCGTTGCAGGTTCAATAATGGTTGCGCTTGTAAGTATGTTACAAATTCAATTTAATGATTTAAATTTAATTCAACACTTTCTAACTGCTTCAATTTTATCGGTTCCAGCTGCAATACTTTTTGCAAACGTGTTAATGCCATCTAATGAAGTAACTGATTTTGAAGGAGATGAAACTCCAAAGATTTATGAAAATACAATGGATGCAATTACTAAAGGCACTAGAGATGGAACTGATATTGCCATTGGAGTGGGGTCAATTTTAATAGTTTTTATAGCTTTGGTTTATCTTGTTGATTCATTACTGGGAATATTTTCTATTGGTAGTCAAAGTCTGTCTCTTCAAATGATACTAGGTTATCTTTTTGCACCAATTGCATGGTTGATGGGTGTTCCTTGGGATGAAGCAATAGTATCTGGAAAATTACTCGGCATAAAGACAGCACTTAATGAATTCGTTGCATATGCCGAGCTCGCAAATTTACAAGATGGTATCTTGTCTGATAGATCTAAATTAATTACTCTTTATGGATTATGTGGTTTTGCTAACTTCTCATCTGTTGGAATTCTTGTTTCTGGTATAGGTGCAATGTCACCTGAAAGAAAACCAGATTTGATTAAAGTTTCACTGAGGGCGTTGATTGGAGCCACCCTTGCATCATGTATGACTGGAACGGTAATAGCTGTCTTTATTTAGTTATTTATAACTATAAATAAATTTAAATACGAAGCAAACAACAACCAAAGAATGTATGGTACATATAGCAATCCAGCTAATTTATCCATTTTTAGTACTTTATAAACAATATTAATATTTATATAAATTAAGAGCCATATATCAATTAGTGAAATAAGTGGTAAATGAAAAGAGAAGAATAGCCATGACCAGATTGCATTTAAAAATAATTGAACGTAAAAAAGATTTTTTATTATCTCAAATGTTCTCCATGCTGTAATACCCATTAGTAAATACAATATAGGCCAAACAATTCCAAATACATATCCTGGAGGATTTAAATCAGACTTAATAAGTCCTTGATACCACATATCAGTTCCAGTATTTGCAGACGCAAAACTTCCAACAATTAGTGTTAATGGGATAAGTAATACAAGATTTGCTTTTGAATTGAGTCTGAACATCACCTTTTTCTAAAGAATCTGCTAATAGTATTAGAGATATCTCTAAAAAGGTTTGAGCCTTTAGGCCTTGCTTCAATAAAAATATAAAAGCCTACAAAGGCTAGTGAAATAAAGAAAACCCAAACTGCGTCGTATTCACCCATATGTTAATTATAATTGGATTAAAGTATTTAACCTATTTAAATTACTGTTTTTCTACGATAATTGAGCATACTGAATAACCTGCACCAAAAGAACAGATGATACCTTTATCACCTTTTTCAAGATCATTATGAAGATTAAAAGCAAACATTGATCCAGCACTTGCGAGGTTACCAAATTTCTCGATTGGCAATGGAGCCAGTGATGTATCAAAATCATCAGTACCAATAACCTTAGAAACTATTAAATTGACCATTCTTGAATTTGCTTGATGTAACCAAAATTTAGATACTTCGGAAGGATTAATATTATTATCTTTCAGATGTGTGGTAATGAACTCGGCAACCATTGGGCAAACTTCTTTAAATACACTGTTACCATTTTGATAAAATAATAAATCTTCAATAGATTTTTCGTCACTTGCAGCTCTTACTAAATAACTCCAGTCACTTCTAATGTTATTAGAAAACTTTGTAATTAATTTTCTATCTAAGATTTTATATTGATTATTAGATTTTTTATTATTAGAAATAACAGTGGCAACACAACCATCACCAAATATAAAATGAATATCTCTCTTAGCATAATTTACAAATGGAGTTGATATTTCTGGATTTATCACAAGAACTGTATTTGCCAGACCTGAAGCTATATCACTATAAGCATTATTGATAGCGAATGTTGTTGAAGAACAACCAACAAGCATATCATAAGCATATCCTTGGATTCCTAGTTCATTTTGGATCTCTATGGCTACCGATGGATAATTCCTTGCAGCATGTGATGTTCCCAAGATAACACCATCAATATCATCAGGCCCCACATTCGCCTGATCCATTGCCTTTTTTGCAGCATCAATTCCAGCTTTTGCATGAATTGATAATCTAGATTCATCTTCGTGAACAACTCTTGGCATCATCGTGTTGATGTCTAAGATATTTTTTTTATCAATTACATGCCGAGTTTTGATACCTGATGCTTTTTCAATGAACGCAGATGATGAATATTCCATTGCTTCAATATTCCCTTGCTCAATATCATTTTTATTATGATTATTGAAGTTATCAACATAACTATTAAATGAAGAAACAATTTCATCATTTGTAATAATATCTTCAGGAAACCAAATACCTGTACCTGCAATATGGACGTCACTCATAAATATTTCAAAATAATTTATATGAGTTTATTATAAATTATGAATTTAAACACCTCTATAGATAAAAAATACATCTACCGTTATCTATCAAGTAATAAACAAATCAATGGAATGTTTCATATAAGTCATGGTATGGCTGAACATATTGGAAGATATAACTGGTTAATTAATAAACTTAACGAAGATGGATATCATGTTATAGCAATTGACCATAGAGGCCATGGAAAAAGAATAGAAGATAATCTTAAAGGTTATTTTGCTGATAAAGATGGTTGGGATCATGTCGTAAATGACTTAGTAGATATAATCGAGGAATCTTCAAGAGAATTTCCTGATCTTAAACAATATCTTATTGGTCATAGTATGGGATCATGGATTGCTCTTGGAGCAATACAAAAGGGTATTAATATTGATTGTTGTGTTCTATCTGGATCCTCAAAAGTACCAAAAAATTTAATTAAATTTCAAAGAATTATTATTTCATTTCTTATCACCTTTTTTGGTAAGAAAAGCACAGGTTATTTTCTTGATCGAATGATTTTAGGAGAATATAACAAATCATTTTCACCTAATAGAACACCAAAAGACTGGATATCTTCAGATAACCAGAATGTCGATGAATATATTGCTGATCCTTTATGTGGTTTTCCAGTTACAAATGGTTTATGGAATGATTTATCATCTGGTTTTTTAAGAGTTTTTGATGGTAGAAATTATGAAATGAGCAAAAACATACCTTTATTAATAATTTCAGGAACCCATGATCCAGTTGGTGGTAATAGTAAAGGTGTTAAAAAATTACATGAATTTCTGAGTAATATATTTGAAAATGTTGAGCTTGAATTAATAAATAATGCAAGACACGAGGTATTTAGTGAAATAAATAAAGAAAATAATTACAATATGCTCCTTAATTTCATCGAAAAAATATGAAGAAAATTCTATTAATTCTAATATCAATAAATATCTCAGCTATACACGCCGATATGGAACGAGTTGATATGCTTTTTGATAAGGAAGAAAGACATTACTTTGTATATATCCCCAAGGAACAGTCAAACCAAACAGATAAAATTGTTATTGGTCTTCATGGATATACTGGATCTGCAACAGGTTTTGAAATGGAAACTACAGGAGGTTTTAACAACAGTGCTGAAAAATATAATTTTATTGCTGTATATCCTCAAGGTTCGTATTTTTATGAGCAGAAACTAGAAAGAGGAAAGATCTCTTCTGAATATATTTCGTCTTGGAATGATCTAACTGGCTCAAAAACAAAGACACCATTTGGTGAGACTTGTGCTGAAGATGCAGTTGTTTATCCAAAATATCCAAATTGTATCGGTACTGATGCTGGAAGATGTGCTTGGACAAGCTGTGGTGATGACATGGGGTTTATTAAACAAATTATTGATGATGTTAAAAAAAGATTTGATTTAAAAAAAATATATGTAGTTGGTATGAGTAATGGAGGCAAAATGGCTCATGCATTAGCATGTGAATTTTCAAAAGACATTTCTGGTGTTATCAATGTAGTAGGATCTCCCCAAAATGGTCTTGCATGTGAACCAAAAACTCCAATCAATTACATTATTTATGCTGGTGCAGAAGATAAAGTCGTCCCTCCGTTCAATGTTGTTTCATTTGATAAGTATTTTTACACACCAGTGTCAACGTTGGTTAATAAATGGACAACTTCTTTTAACTGTAAAAAGAAAGAATTTTTAACAAATATTGAATTCGATAACATCAAAGAGCAAATATATTCTGATTGTGACGACGGTGTTAGAATTGTAAGCTTGCTCAATACTGAACAAGGACATTCTTGGCCTGGTACTGAAGAATATATGGGATTTTGTAGAACAAAATACCAAACTGAAATCGATTTAGAGCCTTGTTCAAATACCATAAATGAGTGGGGAAACGATTTTTTACTTCAAAGGCTGTTTTCTCAATAGTTTTGCTCTAGTTTTATTAACGCATTTCCTTGAAATACTTTTCTATAGAGGTATTATTGTAATTACCACATTTTAAGAGTAGGGGAATTTACATGTCACGAATACAACTAAAACCACTTTTTGAAAAAAAAGTTGATCCTTTAACTTCTCTATTAAGAGATATTTTTAAAGATAATAACTACGCAATGTCATGGCTTGGTGCTTTATCAATTGGTATTGGAGTATCAAATACTAACAATGTCAATGCACAAGATAGCGTTGAGGAAGTCATAGTTACAGCCTCAAAAAAAGAACAAAACATTCAGGACGTGGCCATGAGTGTTCAAGCAATTTCATCTTCTGAGCTTGAAGCAAAGAATATTAAAAATTTAGAGGATATTGCATCCATTTCACCTGCTGTGACTTTTAATAATGTTGGCCCTGGTAAATCAAATTTTTATATAAGAGGCGTCTCCGATGGTGCAATTATGAACAGTTATGCTTCACCTGAAGCAACAACAGCTCTATACATTGATGAACAACCATTAACCGCCGCTAGTCTTACTCCAGATCTTCATATTTATGATATCGAAAGAGTTGAGGTGCTTATGGGACCTCAGGGTACCTTATATGGATCAAGTTCAACATCAGGTAATATAAAAATCATTACAAAAAAACCTGATCCATCTGGATTTGATATGGGTGCTGATGTTGAATACGGCTCTATCGAAGATGGAACAAATGATAAATCGCTTGAAGCATTTATAAACATACCTCTTGGGTCTAGTTTAGCAGCAAGGGTAAGTACTTATGATGTTCAAGATGGTGGTTGGATTGACAATAAAAAGGCTGACTATACTTATCAAAATTATGGAATAAATTACACAATAAATAATTACACAGCACCATATGCAGTAGCAAAGGATGATTATAATGATGCATCGAAAACTGGAAGCAGAATCAGACTTGCAACAGATTTTGATAACTTCAATTTAGATCTATCATTTTTAACACAAGAATCTCAATACAATGGTTCTTATGAAACAGATCCATTAACTGATGATCAATCTTCTCCAATGCCAAAGAGAAGTAATACTAGATTTTCAGCAGAAAGATATGATGACGAGTTCGATCAAATGTCTTTAACTCTAACAGGTTCTATCTCAGATAACATAGATATGATATTAACCTCTTCAATATTTGAAAGAGATACAGCATATACATATGACTATGCTAGTTATGTTGAATATTATGCTTATGCAGCATATCCAACCTATGTTTGTGATTACTACGATTATTACTACTACGGAAATATCTCAAATTGTAGAGATCCTCGTATGACATATGCTCAAACAAATGAGATTGAAAGAACTTCTACTGAATTTAGACTTCAATCAAATAATGAATCAGGCTTTAATTGGATACTTGGTGCTTTTAAAGAAACTAATGAAAAAGTTACTGATGTTGATTATCTCCAACCTGGAAGTATCTATCCTACTTTTTGGGAAGCTGATTTAGTTAGAAAGGGCGATATAGATGCAATATTTGGTGAAGCCTATTTTGATATTTCTGATAAAACTGAACTCACTGTTGGTCTTAGAAATTATGATCAAAAGATGAATCTTGTTGCAAGTGATGGTTACTATGGATCCTACTCATTTGGTATTAGTAATCTTAACTTTAAATCATCAGAGAGTGGAACAATTCCAAAAGTATCAATATCTCATGATATTTCAGACGATGTTATGGTTTATGGAAGTTACTCTGAAGGTTTTAGACCCTCTGGAGTGAATAGACCAAGACCATCTCAGGCGGGTTTAATACCTGAAACTTACGATGCAGACTACTTAGATAGTTATGAGGTTGGTGTTAAGTCATCATTGCAAGATGGGAAACTTATTTTAAATGGGGCTCTGTATAGAATGGATTGGACAGATTATCAGACTTCAACTTATAACTCTGATATTACCTCTGTTGCATATACTGAAAATGTTGGTAATGCTGAAATTAACGGACTGGAGTTAAATTTAGTTTATTCATTTGATGATTCAACTAGCATGACATTTTATATGAATAAAATGGATCCAACATTATCTGAAGACTATTATTATGTGTCTGGAGAGCTTGGTGCTAACTCTGGTAATAGACTAGCTTATATGCCTGAACTCTCATACTATTTATCTTTTGATAAGAATTTTGTTTTGAGTAATGGTAAGCCAGGATTTGTAAACCTAGATTACTCATATACTGGCGATAGAAATTCAACCTATGAAAATTCACCAATTTTAATACCATCTTATAGCATAGCTAATCTTAGAGCAGGTATCGAAAATGAGAATTCAACAATAGAATTTTACGTCACAAATATCTTTGATAAGGATGCTCTTCTTTCAACCTATGATGACTTCTCAGCAGTGGGAAGTTCTGGCTATGCCGGTTTTGGTTATAGAGATACTAGAACCAAGCCACAGGTTGTTGGTATAAGAATAAGATATAGATATTAATTTAGAATTTTCTTAAAGACATCTTCTAACTGGTCAGGATCCTCAAAATAGGGGAAATGACCAGTTTCTTTTAATATAAATACGTCTTCTTCTGGATTAACATTTTTTAAGATAATATTTTCTGCATCAAATCTTGCAAGTTTATCTTTATCACAAAAAATGTATTTAACATTTTGAATATTCGATATTTGATCATCTTTTAATCTAAAGTTTGTACATGATTTTAAATCAATAGAGCTAATTTCTTTTTCAGTTTGGTTAAATAGTCTCTTTAAAGGATATAGTTTGATTTCTCTCTCAGGATCATCTTCAACTGTTTTAGTCCCGTAAGGCGATTTAATGACACCTTTGGATCTTCCGTAAAAACCAGACCCCTTTACTCCAAAACCCAACGTCTTTATTTCTGTTTCAGGCATTTTATAAATTCCGTACTTCATAAGAAACTCAACGCATTGATCTAGATTTCCTTTTGCATAATCCAAAAGCAAGTCACCAACTAAAAATGGATAGGCTATATTCATGCATATTGTCATATCATTTTCGTATTGTGTTGAAAGATCAAGGGCAATTAATCCACCCCAGCTATGTCCGGATAGAATAAGATTTTTTAAATTGAGCTCATTTAAAACTTCAATACATAATTTTGTGTGACTTTCGACGTCATAAAAAAGAGGGCCTGTTGTATAACCGTGTCCAGGTAGATCAATTGCAATAATATTGTATTCGTCAACAAATGAATCCATTTTAAACATTGAAAGTATTCTATGATCCATTCCTGCTCCTGGTATGAATAAAATACTTTTCTTAGAGGTGTCAATCTCCATCTTAGAAAATATATGAACTTTATGATTTTTTAATTGAATAAACATTTCTTAGTACTGAGTACATTAACAATATATTAATAAATAGCAATGGAATGGAGAAAATAACCATTATCCATTTAAATGAATCAACACCATTTAAAAACATTAGTAATGTTGGTTGAACGACTAATAATAATGAAAACAATAGTCTCAAGGATTTAGAGCTTGTTATGTCTGAACTTTTCATTGATGCTGACGCAAGAACATAAGCTGTAGAGTCATATGTTGTACATAAAAATATAACTATGATTAATGCAAATGAAACCAACATTATTTCTCCATATGGTACTTGTGAGATAGTCTCTACAACAAGTTGCTCTCTGGACAGGAGATTATTAGCTATAATTGAGGGACTATCTAGAGTATTATTTTCAAAGAGTGAAATCGATAAATTTGATAAAATTAGCATACTAAATATACAACCAAAGCTCCCAATAAATATCGTTCCCAATATAATTTCTCTAAGAGTTTTATTGTTGGATATGTTTACTAAAAATGTTCCTACCATTGGTGCTAGTGCATACCACCATGCCCAATAAAAAACTGTCCAATCTATACTGATATTTGTACCTGTCGTTAAACTCATATCAATATATCTTGAAAAGAAAAACGACATCGTATTAATTGAATTTTCTATTATGTAAGTTGTTGGACCTATTACTAAAATTATTGCTAAAAAAGAGATAACTAAAACCATATTGATATTACTCAATCTTTTAATACCATTTTGAACTCCAACATATGCACTTGTTGCAAAAATTGCAGAACAAATCAATATTGTTGTTAAATCTAATGTAATACTTCTATTTATATTTAAAATTTCAGAAATTACTGATGAGATCAAAGGAAAAGATAGACCAAGTCCAACTCCTGCTCCACAAATAATTGCTCCAATAAACAAAACATCTAATAAGAATTTTATTATTTTGTTTTCAAAAAATAGTATTCCAGAAAAAGTGAGCTTTGACTTAGGCTTTAGACTTAAAGCTAGACCAAATGCTACTACAGGCAAACAATAAATTGCCCATGCAGTAAAACCCCAATGAAAAAGTGGATAAGATCTGGAGTACATCATAATATTCTCATCCTCCATTTGATCATTCTTAAGTATATTAAAGTACTCAATCCATTCCACAGTCGACCAATATAGAAGAGTTGCCCCAATTCCTGCAGCAAAAAGCATAGAACTCCATGATAAAAGTGAATAAGTCGGCCTGTTATTTAATTTTAATTTGATTGTGCCGTACCTTGAAATGGCAAGTAAAAGTAAAACAATTAGAAGAATAAAGCTCCCATACATAAAAAATGACTCGAACTTTACTGAAAGATCGTAATAGACTGAATTAAGTATTTTTGATGTTGAGGACGGGTCTAGTAATACAAATATTGATAACACCAATGACAGTAAAATAGTTATACTTATCACTGATAAGTTCCAATTTGGATTAATCATTTTTTTATATGCCTGAATTAAATAATGCAAAATTTGCCTTTGATAACGCAGTAAAATTACTCAATGATAATAATCTAAAAGAGTCTGTTGAACAACTAAATGAAATTATTAAGATTGAGCCAAATCATATAAAGTCACTCAATCTTTTAGGCGATATTTATATCAAGCTTAATAAACCAAAAGAGTCACTTCATTTTGTAAATAAAGTACTTAACATCGAAAAATTTAACAAATTCAATCTTGAGAAAAAATATAAATTATTATTATTTTTAGGCAATGAATCCAGTTCGCATGAAACCTTAGAATTACTTCACAAAAAACATCCTTCTATAAATACTGCAAGAGAGTTATCTAACTATTACCTTAAAATAGATGATGAAGAAAAATCAGATAACGTCATACAAGATTTTTTTGAATCTGATAAAACTTATTCAGAGTTATATAAAGGTATTAGACATGTTAAGGCTGGTCGTTTCAAACTTGCTGAGGAAGCATACAAAAAAGTATTAAAAAAAGATAAAAACAATATTGATGCCTTAAGGCTTTTAGGACTTTTAGCATTCAAAAACAAAAACTATACAATCGCAGAAAACTTATTTATTAAAGCAATTAAAATTGATCAGCACTTTCATCTATTATGGGACAACCTAGCAAAGGTTTATCGAATTCAGAATAAATTAGATAAATCAAAAAAAGCATTTCAAAATTTAATAAAACTTGATCCTTATAATCTAGAAGCTCTGATTGCGTTGGGTACTATATATGTAAAGCTTGCAGATTATAATGCTGGTATTGATACTTACAGAGAAGTACTTAAATTAAAAGATTCAAATCCAAGAGTATATTTAAGCATGGGACATGCTTTGAAGACTATTGGTAAAAGAAAGGAATGTGAAGAGGCTTATCATAAAGCTATAGAACTTTTTCCTTTATGTGGGGAAGGTTATTGGAGTCTTGCAAACCTTAAAACATATGAATTTTCTGACAAACAGATATTTAAAATGGAAAATTCACTAGAAGATAAAATTCATGAACAAGAAAAAATACAAATGCTTTTTGCACTTGGCAAGGCTTATGAATCAAGAAAAAATTATAAAAAATCATTTGAATATTATGAAAAGGGTAATTGGATGCAGCGAAAACTAGTTGACTACAATGCGCATGAAAACTCAAATAATATCGATTCAATAATTTCTTTTTTTGAAGAAAATTATGACAACATAAATTTTTCATCTGGATTTGATACAAATGAACCGATCTTTATTCTAGGTTTACCTAGAGCTGGATCCACTTTATTAGAGCAGATTTTATCAGCCCATCCTGAAGTTGAGGGAACTCAAGAGTTGCATAATATTATGACTATTGGTAGAAGAATTAAATCTATTAATAATTCAGATAATTATTTGAATAATCTTTTAAATCTAGATGAAACAAAGTTAAAAATGTATGGAAAAATGTACATAGATGAAACCAAGTGGGCAAGAAGAGAGAAAGTTTTATTTATTGATAAGATGCCCAATAACTTTCCTCATATTGGACTTATAAAAATGATACTCCCTAATGCAAAAATTATTGATGCTAGAAGGAATCCAATGGATGGTTGTTTCAGTTGCTTTAAGCAATATTTTGCAAAAGGTCAGCATTTTACTTATGACTTAGATGATATTGCTAGATATTACAAAGATTATGTAAGACTGATGAATTTTTGGAATGAGTATTTCCCAAATGATATACATACAGTTATATATGAGGATGTTATAAATAATCCAGAGGACGAAGTCCGCAAAATGTTGAATTATTTAAATCTTCCATTTGAAAAGGCTTGTATGGATTTCTATAAATCATCAAGACCAGTAAAAACAGCAAGTTCTGAACAAGTAAGACAACCTATTTATAAATCAGCTCTAAATTATTGGAAAAATTTCGAGGAAGATCTATCAATTTTATCAAATCACTTTAATGAATAAATTTAATTATCCGAAATTAGAAAGGGTTGATACAGAAATTGGTAGACATTATAGAGATTCAAACAACAATTTAGTTCCAAGCGTAACTACTGTTTTATCTGGCACCTCAGATAATAAAGATGGCATTGAAAAGTGGAGAAAAAAAGTTGGAGACATTGAAGCAGATCGGATCATGAAGCAAAGCACTGATATTGGTACGGCAGTCCATGAGGCCATTGAAAAATTTTTGGGTAATAATGATTGGGATCATTTTCAAGACACTAGTGATCAGATCATGGCTAGAAAAATGACTTCTAAATTTGTTGATTTAGGCCTAAACAAAATCTCACAAGTCTGGGGACTAGAAGTAGGTTTAATTTTAGATAATTTATATGCTGGGACCGCTGATTGTGTAGGAACCTATGGTGACGTTCCTTCGTTGATAGACTTTAAGACCGCTCGGCGCATAAAAAAAAGAGAATGGATTGAAGATTACTTTCTTCAAGGATGTGCATATGCAAATGCACATAATGTGATGTTTAATACTGAAATAAAGCAAATTGTAATTTTAATGGTTGATAGGGACTTAATGTTCAAAGAATTTATTGTTAGATCAGATGAATTTACATTTCTCACTGAAAAATGGAAAAAAAGACTTATAACTTTCAAAAACAAATATAGCGACATAAGAGGATAATAATGAGACAAATTATTGCAATTGGTGGTGGAGGATTTGGAAGAGAAATCAAAGATCTTAAAATTGAGAAGTATATTGTAGAACAATGTCGGAGTGAGAATCCAAATATATGTTTTATCCCAACTGCAACAGGTGATGATCAAGGCTATATAGATAATTTTTATAAAGCCTTTGATTCATTAGGTTGTAAAACTTCACATATAAATTTCTTCAAAAGAACAATTAATTTAGAAGATCATATCAAAGATCAAGATATTTTTTTTATTGGTGGCGGTAATACTAAAAGCATGCTTGCTGTCTGGCGAGATTGGGGCTTAGACAAGCTTTTATATAATGCTTATAAGAAAGGAGCTATTTTAAGTGGTGTCAGTGCAGGAGCAATTTGTTGGTTTGAACAGGGCATTACTGACTCTTGGAAAGAACATCAGGCTATAATTCCATGCCTAGGTTTTGTTAAAGGTATATGTTGTCCGCATTATGATGAGGAGCCAGAGCGGATTCCTTTTGTAAAAAAAATTTTAGAAGGCAATGAAATCGATGAATGTATTGCGATTGAAGGTTTTTGCGCACTTCATTTAATTAATGATTTGCCAACATATTCTGTAAGCTTTGGAAATGGTAATAATTGTTTTTTAGTTAATAGAAAAAAATCTATAATACAGCATAACAAACTTAAAAATATAGAGGAAATACAATTATGAAGATAGCGAATGCATTATCTATAGTCCTAGGCGTAGTCTTGTTTTTGATAGCTGCTCAATGGATATTTACGCCTGCAACTGCTGCTGAAACATTAAGTATGCCATTTTTGGAGGGCGATGCTCGAAATACTCAAATAAGAGACTTTACAGCATTTTTCTTAGCTACTTCAATAATGTGTTTTTTGTCTTTTTTTACAAAAAAGTATGAATTTATATTTTGTTGTGGATTAGTTTATATGTTTGCAGCAATATTTAATGTTATTTCAAGTATCTATCATGGAGCTCCACTTGGCTTATCATCTCTTATATCAGAAATAGTTTTTACATCTATGGCATACATAGCTGCTTTAAATTTTAAAAAAGCTCATAAATAGGATACAAAATCATCAATTTCAAGATTAGGAATTTTTTTCTTGTTGCCAACCTCTGTTCCAACATATAAATAACCTAATATTTCTTGATGATCTTTAAGGTTTAGATTTTCCTGAACAACTTTGTTAAATGCCATTTTGCCAGTTCTCCAAATACATGCATAATTCATTGCATTTAATGCAAGCATTATATTTTGAGCAGCAGCAGCGGTTGATAATTTTTGCTCGATAGGTGGTACTTTAGGATGCTCCTTAAAGGTATTAACAAGAATTATTATCATTGGTGCTCTGTAGGGAGCATTTTTATATTTTTCTAGAACTTCATCAGCTATATTAGGAATCGTCTTTCCAAAATTAAAAAAAATATCTGACAACTTATCTAGGCCATCTTCTTTTACTTCAATAAAACTACTAGTTCTTAGCCATGCATGATCAGGTGCTCGAAGAGCAGCTTTGTATACCGTTTCCATTTCATCTTTAGATGGAATTGGATTTGATAATGTTCTTGCAGATACTCTATTAAGTATATTATCTAATGCATCCATTAAATTCTTTTATTTTTGAGGTTAATATATAAAAAAATGTAATTATATAGAGAAAATTTATGTTATATCAAATCGGTTTAATAGTATTGATTGTTTATGTAGCTCTTGTGTTATCAAAAAGATTTAATTCAACTAAAAATGGTAATGATTTAATTTATGAAGATGAAATGGATGACGAAGAGTTAAGTTCTATCGACGAAGAAATTCACTAATTGATGATTTCTTCTTTTAAGGACTTAAGGAATTGTTTACAAGCAAATACAACAATTAGAGCAAATGGAACTCCCGTAATTACAACTGAGGTTTGAAGGGCAGTCAATCCACCAGCGTAGAGCAAAACAGCAGCTAAAACTCCTAGTAAGATCGCCCAAGTAATTCTTGAAAGCATAGGCGAATCATCATTTATATTTGACTGACTCTTTGATGAAAGCATTGAGGCAACTAATGCTCCTGAATCAGATGAGGTGACAAAAAAAGTAACAATTAATATTAAAGATAGTATAGATAAAAATTGAGCTATTGGATAAACATCAAATAATGTAAATAAAGCTACTGGCAGGTTACTGCTTACCATTTCGCTAATTTGACTAGTTTCGTTTATTACCTGATAAATTGCAGCATTTCCAAATACTCCCATCCATATAAAAACTATTGCAGATGGAACGAATAAAACACCAATAATAAATTCTTTAATCGATCTTCCATAGGAAATTCTTGCTATAAATAGTGAAACAAATGGAGCCCATGCAAACCACCAAGCATAATAGAATAGGGTCCATCCATTTTGCCAAGATGTATCATTGTAAACTTCTGTCCATGTAGCTGATTGAATCAATGTATTTAAGTAAGCACCAAAATTCTGAATCAACGCATTTATGATAAATATCGTAGGCCCAAGAATAAATATAAACAACAACAGAGATATTGCTAATACCATATTAATTTGGGAAAGTTTTTTAATACCAGAGTCTAAACCTAATGAAACACTTACAAGACCAATTGCAGTGATGAAGGCAATAATCATTAGTTGATTTATGAAATTTTCATTTATTTCAAATACATGGTTTAAACCTGCACTAATTTGAACTGTACCCAATCCAAGAGAAGTTGTAACTCCAAATACAGTTGTGAGTATGGCAATGACATCTATAGTGATAGCAAGATTTTTATTTGAAGCAACCTTCGATCCTAAAAGAGAACTTACTCTAAAGGGTAGATTTTTATTATATGAAGCAAAAGCAAAACATAATCCTAATGATGAATAAATTGCCCATCCATGTAGTCCCCAATGTAAATTTGCTAATCCAATTGCTTTACCAGCATTATATGAAACGTTGCCATCAATCATTCCTGGATATGAATTTAAATGCATTATAGGTTCAGCTACACCATAAAAGAGAAGACCAATTCCTAGACCTGCACTAAATAGCATTGCGATCCAATTGGTATATGAATAAGCAGGAGTAGCACCTGAGCCTCCTAATTTAATATCTTTATACCTAGTAAATAAAAGATATATGGAAAATACTAAAAAACCATTAGCCAATAAAATAATCATCCAACCAAGATATTTAGACAAAAAAGTTTGTAAATTTAAGAAAAAAACCTCTGAAACAGATGAATTTAATGAAACTACAGTCGTTATAAAGATTATTGAAGCAACAGCAGTGAAAAATCGAGATTTACTAATATTATTCATTTTTTAGGTTTTAAGTGAAACATAATTGAATTCAATAATCCAGTTATAAGATTTTTATATTAATTAATATCAGTATCAGTTATATGTATATTGCATGATATTTTTAAGATGTTATTATTACCCCAAGACCGATTTACAGAAATTGCTGGTCTATAAATATGGCTAAACTTCTCTAGGGGGGAATGTCTCTGGGGGTACCAGGCTTGTTTATTTTGCAATTTATATTAACTAACTATGAGGATTCATATGTTTAATTTAATTAAAACAAAAGAACAACTTAATAATTTAAAAAATAAGGTTTCTTTGGGTGTTCTTGGTGCAGTTGCTGCGATGATACCGCAAACAGCTGAATCACAAGAGCGGCAAATAGAAGAGGTTGTTGTTTCTGCTACTAAGAAGGATGAAAGTGCTTCTAAAATACCAGTTACAGTTACAGCTTTGACTGAAGAGACTCTTAAAGAAATGAATGTTTCTAATTTTGACGAGTATGTCGAATATTTACCAAACGTAACAAGTGGTGGACGAGGTCCAGGACAGTCGACTATTTACATTAGAGGTTTGGCAGTTGACTCAGTTAACGTCATGCTTGCTACAGCAGCTGGTTCACAACCAAATGTTGCTTTATACATTGATGAGCAACCAGCTCAAGTTCCTGGAAGAAATCTTGACGTATATGTTGCTGATATGGAAAGGGTTGAAGTATTGCCTGGACCACAAGGAACATTATTTGGAGCAAGTTCACAGGCTGGTACTGTAAGACTTATTACAAATAAACCAAAATTCGATACTTTTGAAGGTGGCTTTAATACGTCAACCTTTGCTACTTATAGCGGTGATCCAAGTAATTCACTTGATGCTTTTATAAATATACCTATTAATGATGCCTGGTCCATTAGAGGTGTATTCTATAATTCAACACAAGGTGGATATATTGATAATGTTGGGGGAACAGTTTCTTCACAAGGAAAAGGATCTTTTGCTTCTTTAGTCCCAGTTGGAAGATTTAAAACTACAGATAATTCTGAGTTGGTTGAGAAAAACTTTAACGAGGCAACTTATGAAGGTTTTAGATTGTCATCAAGAATGGCCTTTAATGATAATTGGGAACTTCTTGTAACTCACATTGATCAACAACTAGAATCTGACGGTGTTTGGGACTATGACCCAGCTGTTGGTGATCTTGAAGTAATGAGGTTCCAACCAGACACTTTAGAAGATTCTTTTGATCAAACTGCTATTACTCTTGATGGAAGAATGGGTATGTTAGATGTTTTATACACTGGTTCATTCTTAAACAGAGAAGCAGACCAAACAGTTGATTACACTGGATATATTAATACCGGTGCTTATATGCCTTATTATACTTGCGCATATTGGGGTTCACAGCTAGCAAATGCTGGAATGATTCCGACTTGTGGAAGTTCTGAAGTAAGAGTAGATGTTGTTGATGAGAATGAAAGAACAACTCATGAGTTCAGAGTTAGCACTAATGAGTTGAGTGAACTACCTTTCTCATTTACAGCAGGTGTTTTTATTGAAGAAAGTGTACTAGATACTCAAAATGATTTTGGATACCTAGGATTTTTAGATTTAATTCCATTATTAGGATACGCAGTTCCTAATAACCAAATTATTTCTGGTGTTTATGCAAATAACCCTAATCCTAGACCTCCAGAATACAGATTCTTTAATGATATAACCAGAACTGATGAGCAGATTGCTTACTTTGCTGAAGTTACACTTCCAATAACAGATCAGCTAAGCTTTACTCTTGGAATGAGAGATTATGAGCTTGATTTAGATTATGAGGGACAATCTAAATTTGGTCTTTTAACAAGTAATTCTCAATCGGGAAGGGACTACAATAGTACAGCTGGACATACTGATCAGCCAATAACTGAAAATGATACTATTACAAAGTTCACTGCAAGTTATCAAAAAGATGAAAATACTCTCATGTACTTTACTAGATCCGAAGGTTATAGACCTGGTGGCTGGAACAGAAATGCTGGTGTAACTCCAAAATGTAGAGGATATGCTACAACTGATCCAAACTATTGTGGTGGTAGCCCAGGTGACGGTACATACAGAGCTGACATACCATTAGCTTATAAATCTGACGAAGTGTTGAATACTGAAATCGGTATTAAGACTCTTCTAATGGATGGAGCAATGAGACTTAATGCAACATACTACAACATTGAATGGACAGGTATTCAGGTATCACAGTTTGATCCAGTTCATGTTAACTTTATTACGTTTGTTGAGAATGCAGCTAACGCTGATATAAGTGGTGTAGAGGCAGATATGCTTTGGTATCCTAGTGATACTTTGACTGTTGCAGCAGCGATTTCACTAAATGATACTGAAATTGTTGAAGACGTTGCTAAAACAATTCCAATTGTTGATATTGGTAATGCTCTACCTTTAGCACCAAAAAGACAGTGGAATGTTAGACTTAGAAAAGATATGGGAGCAAATGATGGTTACTTACAAGTAGTCTATAAGAGTGCTTCTGAAACATACAACTCTTTTGAGGCAGCAAAGGTTAAAGATCAACCTTCATATGAAATAATTGACTTAGCTTATGGTATGACAATTAATGATGTTGATGTTGAATTCTTTATCAGAAATGCTGGTGATGAAAGAGCAAACCTTTACTATAATGATCAGGATGATATTCCAAGAATAACAACCAATAGACCTAGAAATATGGGTGTAAGATTATCTTATAGTTTCTAAAGGTAATAGAAATTAATCAAAAGGCCAGTTTATCTGGCCTTTTTTAATATAATAAATAAATGATTTCAAAAGAATCAACAGTCAAAAAAATTCAAAAAGAGATTTCTTCTCAAAAATATGATGAAGCAATAAAGCTTATTGAACATAATAAAAGAGACTTAGTTGAGATTGATTATTGGTATTATTTATCTTTATGTTCAAGATATTCAAAAAAATATAATGAAGCCTTAGTAATTTTGAATAACGTTATTAAAATTGATCCTAGTTATGCAAGAGCTTACCAAGAATTTGGACATAATTATTTCAAACTTAATAATTATAAAATGTCTCTAAAAAGCTACTTAAGAGCTGTTAGATATAACCCTACACTTCATGCGTCATGGCTTGGAATTCTTGGAATTAAAAATGTTGAACAAAACATAATTGATTTAGCTACTCAAAATGTTTTGTATCTTAAAAATTTACCTCCAGAACTAAAGTCTGTAAGCAGCTTTATTTATGAAGGAAAGTATAAAAAAGCAGATCATCTTTGTAGAGATTTTCTTAAAAATCATCCACATCACATCGAAGCTATGCGATTGCTAGCAAAAATTGGAAAGGAGCTGCATGTTTATGATGATAGTGAGTTTCTTTTAGAAAGCTGCTTGATGTTTGATAAAGATAATTTTGATGTAGCACTTGATTATATAGATGTCCTTATTAAGAGACAAAAATATGCTAAAGCTCTTGAGGAGGCTGAAAAGTTATATTCAAAAGATAAAGATAACTTGAGATTTATGATTGCGTATGCAGTAACTCTTCAACAAACAAATAAACAAGAAGAAGCTCTTGAACTTTATAACAAAATTTTAAATATTGATAAAAAAAATCCAGAAATTTTAGTATCAAAAGGACATCTTCAAAAAACATTTGGAGATTTAAAAGGCTCTATAGATTCCTATAAAAAATCTTACAAAATCGACCAGTATTATGGAGATGCATATTGGAGTTTGGCCAATTTAAAAACATATCAATTTAATGATGAAGAGATAATGCAACTTGAAAAAATGACTCAAGATGAATTCATCAATGACAATGAAAAAATTTATATGAGTTTTGCTTTGGGTAAAGCCTTTGAAGACAGAGGTGAATATGATAAATCCTTTACAAATTATCAAAATGGTAATTCTCTTAAAAAAGAGTTTACCAAATTTGATTTAAAACTTTTTGACGAGGAATGTAAGAATCAAAAAGAAGTATGCACACGTGATTTATTTGATTCTAAGGCAGATTGGGGTCTAGAAACAAAGGAACCTATATTTGTTCTAGGACTCCCAAGAGTTGGCTCTACATTAATTGAACAAATCTTGGCCTCACATTCCATGGTTGAGGCAACTCATGAATTACCAAATATTTTAGCTTTATCACATAAATTGAATCTTAGAAAAGTACAAGAAAAAACCTCGAGATATCCTGAAATATTATTATCTTTATCCGCACCTCAACTTAAGATGATAGGAGAGCAGTATATTAAAGACGCTGAAATTTTTAGAACAAATAAACCTTTTTTTATAGATAAAATGCCAAATAATTTTAGGCATATTGGACTTATTAAATTAATTTTACCTAATGCAAAAATTATAGACATAAGAAGAAATTCAATGTCAGCATGTTTTTCATGTTACAAACAACTTTTTGCTGAAGGTCAAGAATTTACATATGACTTTGGTGACTTAGCTGGATACTATAATAATTATGTTGAGTTAATGGAACACTGGAATCAGGTTTTACCAAATCAAATTTTATCTATCAAATATGAAGATCTTGTAAACGATTTTGAAAATTCAGTTAATAAAATCCTTAATTATTGCAATTTAGATTTTGAAGACGAATGTTTAAGTTTTTATAAAAATAAAAGATCTGTAAGAACACCTAGTTCTGAACAAGTTAGGCAACCAATATACAAAAAAGGTCTAGATTATTGGAAAAATTATGATGTTTATTTAGGAGATCTTAAAAGAGATTTAAAGTATTGATCTTATGAAAAAATCAATTAGGATATAATTTAGAGAGGAAAATATTATGGTTGAATTATTAGTTTATGTCTTACTTTTTTATGTTTTACATCTTTTCTTAAGAATGAGCTTTTCTTTGCACAAAGTCCCTTTCTTAGAATGGACTTATACTGGTGGAGATATTTCTAATATGACAGATCTGTCTGCCAGAATGACATTAGCAGCAGATAATCTAAGACAATCGCTACCAGTTTTCCTCGTATTTTGTGTTTTGTCTCTAATTAATAATGTTGATAATCTAATGCTAGCTAAAGTATGGTTTGGCTTCAGAATACTTTACCTAATTGGAGCGATGTTGAACTTATATAGATTTCCTTTAATTAGACCAGTGATATGGCTACCTTCAATAGTGGCTTTAGTAATGATGGGTTTAAATATTATAAGTTAATCTAACTTTCTCTCAGAGCGTTTTTTTCCTCTGTGAACACAGCTCAAATTTGAAGTTTTTTCATCAATAATTGATACTATTTCATGATTAAACATGCAGTAAGACTGTATTATGTCAGTAATGTATATTTTACTAACAGCTTTCTCAAGAAAGCTTGTAACTGATATGATGTCATTTTTTTGGCATTGCTCGATTTTACTAATTGCATCTTTATATGCATCATCATTAGACTGAAATCTAAGAGTAATTAGAACAGAACATTTATTATCAAAATCTGCACTTAACGGCAAACTTACCATTATAAAAAATAATCCTATTAACTTATTCATATATAAAGTATATATTAATATGTAAATTCCTAAATTAATTATTCATGAAACAATTTAATTACATTTTTCTTATTATTCTCTCACTGAATGTAACTGGATACGACAGGATTACAGGATTAGAGTTTGCAAGTAGATCTGAGGTAATAGCCACAAATGGAATGGCAGCAACAAGCCATCCACTTGCTACTCAAACAGCAATATCAATCCTTAAAAATGGTGGCAATGCTATTGATGCTGCTATTGCTGCAAATGCTGTACTTGGTTTAGTAGAGCCAACTGGATGCGGTATAGGGGGAGATTTATTTGCAATTATATGGAGTGCAGACGAAAAAAAACTTTTTGGACTAAATTCATCTGGACCAGCTCCTAAAAATATTTCAATAAATAAACTTAAACAAAAGGGCTTAGAAAAAATTCCTCCCTATGGACCTTTGCCTGTAACTGTTCCAGGAGCTGTCGCTGGATGGGTAAGCATTCATAAAAAATTTGGATTATTAGAGTTTAATAAATTATTTAACGATGCAATTAATTATGCTGAAAATGGTTTCCCAGTAACTGAATTAGTTTCTTATTACCTTGAAAGATCATCTGAAATATTTGCTGCATATCCAAATTTTAAAGATGTATGGATGCCTAATGGTAAAACTCCAAAAAAAGGTGAGATTTTTATTAACAAAAATTTGGCAGAAAATTATAAGGAAATTGCTAACACTTATGGAAAAAGTTTTTATAGTGGCAAAATAGCTGAAAACATCGTCAATACTGTTAACGCTCAGGGTGGCTTTTTCAGTATGTCAGATCTAAATTCTTTTGAACCAGAGTGGATAAATCCTGTTTCAACTAATTATAGGGGCTATGATGTATGGGAACTACCTCCAAATGGTCAAGGTATTGCAGCTCTTCAAATTTTAAATATTTTAGAGAGATTTGATATTGAAAGTATGGGATTTGGAACTTCAGATTACATCCATCTTTTTACAGAAGCTAAGAAAGTTGTATATGAAGATAGAGCAAAATATTATGCTGATACTAATTTTTCTGATATTCCAGTAGAAAAACTTATTTCTAAAGAATATGCAAATGAGAGATCAAAATTAATTAATCTAAAGAAATCATCGAAATTGTTTAATCCTGGAAATTTAGAAAATGGAGATACAATTTATTTAACTGTTGCAGATAGTTTTGGAAACATGGTTTCTTTAATACAAAGCAATTATAGAGGAATGGGTTCAGGCGTAGTTCCTGATAATACAGGTTTCATGCTTCAAGACAGAGGTGAAATGTTTAGTCTAGACCCGAATCATATGAATTCATTAATGCCTGGCAAAAGACCCTTTCATACAATAATACCTGCATTTGTTACTAAGAATGATAAACCTTTTATAAGTTTTGGTTTAATGGGTGGAGCAATGCAACCGCAAGGACATGCGCAAATAATAGTTAATCTAGTCGATTTCAAAATGAATCTTCAGGAAGCAGGAGATGCTCCAAGAATAAGACATGTTGGATCATCTCAACCTACGGGTGAAAAAATGTTAGACGGTGGATATTTGAGCTTAGAAAAATCTTTTGACAAGAATGAAATTAGTAAATTAAAAAAAATGGGTCATAAATTTCAATATGATCTTGGTGGTTTTGGAGGTTACCAGGCGATAATGATCAAGGATGGAGTATATTATGGTGCATCTGAGAGCAGAAAAGATGGACACGCTTCTGGGTATTAAATAATTTTATTTTTTCGAGTATGATTACGTCATGAAAGAACAGTCATTTATTCCACCTTCAAGAATGTTAATGGGCCCTGGTCCATCTGATGTAAGTGCTCGAGTTCTTGAAGCAATGGCTAGACCAACTATAGGGCATTTAGATCCACAGTTCATATCCATGATGGATGAGATTAAAAAACTTCTTCAATACACATTCATAACATCAAATGAGTTAACTTTTGCAGTCTCAGCTCCTGGAATGGCTGGTATGGAATGTTGTTTTGCAAATTTAGTTGAAGAAAATGACAAAGTAATCATTTGTAAAAATGGTTTCTTTGGTGAAAGAATGAAAGAAAATGTTGAAAGATTTGGAGGCATCCCAGTTATGGTAAATGATGATTGGGGACAAAAAATCGACTTAAATAAAGTCGAAGAATGTTTAAAAGAAAATCCTGATACTAAGATTGTTGCATTTGTCCATGCAGAAACATCTACAGGAGCCTTATCAGATCCTAAATCCTTAACAGAGTTAGCTCATAACTATAACTGTTTATCTATTGTTGATACAGTAACCGGCTTGGCTGGAGTGCCATTGAAAGTTGATGAGTGGAATATTGATGCCATCTATTCTGGAACACAAAAATGCCTATCAGCATCTCCAGGTCTTTCTCCAATAAGTTTTAGCGAGGCTGCTAAAGAAAAAATAATGAGTAGGAAATCAAAAGTTAAAAGCTGGTTTTTAGATCTAAATCTAATTATGTCTTATTGGGAAGGCGAAGGTGGAAGATCATATCACCATACAGCCCCAATTAACGCTTTGTATGGACTTCATGAAGCTTTACTTATACTTAAAGAGATTGGAATTGAAAATTCATGGAAAAAACATATGGATAATCATCTTATATTGAGAAACGGCCTAGAGGAACTAGGAATTGAGTATTTGGTAAAAGAGGAAGATAGGTTACCGCAGCTAAATTCAATTTTTATACCTGATGGTGTTGACGATTTAGCTGCCAGAAAAAGACTTTTAAATGATTTTAATCTTGAAATTGGAGCTGGCCTTGGTGTTCTTGCTGGTAAAATTTGGAGAATTGGACTTATGGGCCAATCTAGCAATAAAAAAAATATTGAACACTGTCTAGATTCAATTAAACAAGTAATCTAGTTTAATTCTAAACAATCACCAGAGTTGGCATATGTCTTTATACTTTTTGATATTTCATCAAATTCATAATTATTAATTTTAAGAAAATTACTAATTAATCCAGTAGTATCTTGAGGTTTATTACCTGTAATAAATAGATTTTCTGACTCAAGCAGGTTGCAGGCTGACAGTGTCTTTGATGAAATCATTCCAAGTGATATTAGTCCAAATAATTTAACATTGTCTGCTGTAAGAATTGCAACATCAGCTTTTATTTTATTTTTTTTAATGTATCTAAAATTAACAACATGGCCTTCATGAAAAATTTTGTTTCTATTCTTATCCTCAATAAGAATAGAAAATGTAGATTTATAGTACGGATAGCTTGTTGGCAATGACTTAACATTCATTCCACATATCTCAGTTCCTTGTTCATTAAGAATAAAAATTGGATTCTGAATATTTCTATTTAATAGAAATCTTTTTACAATTTTTGAGGTATAGATAGGAACTTTATTATCAAAGAATTTTATAGATTCAACATGAAGATGGTCTTCAAATGGAGCAGTGATAATAATCGCACCGATTTTTTTTAGTTCACTGTTAGTTAAACAAGTAGCTATTTTCTTTTTTCTTTGAATAAAAAATGATTTATCAGGTTGAAGACTATTAGTTAACCATGGATCGATGATTATTGATTTATTTTTTTCTTCAATATACCAAGTTTGATAATTATCAGCTTTGATTAATTTCATTATAAAAATATAAACTAGTTATAAGTTAACTAAAAGTTTTAGGCGTATTATAAATTTTCTCTTTTATACAAGCTATACCACTAAGTTTTATATGTTTTTTCTTTACGTGTATTAAAAAAAACACTATATTTAATGATTATTGTTAATAGGCGATTTATGGCATTTGACTCAATAATTTTAATTCTCCAAACTCTTGGACCTTTCACAGTTTTGGTTACTGTATATTTCCTTGTTACAGAGCTAAAAGAACAAAATAAAGTTGCTAGAGCTAATGCGAGACAAAACATTGCAGACTCACATCAGAAGCTTGCACTTGCAGGTATGAAAAAAGACATCGTAGCTGTAAAAATTAAATTAAGAAATAACGAAGAGCTTTCAAAGGAAGAAAATTCTGTTTATTTAACATATTTTAGTTTGATGTTGAGAGCTCGTGAAAATCAACATTATCAGCATAAAATAGGAATGTTAGATGAGGATGAATGGTCATCAATGTTGATTTCTTTCAAAACACTTTTTAAAGAACCAAAACATCTTGAAATATGGGAATATATAAAAATTACATTTTCAGAGGATTTTGTTGAACTTGTTGATGAACAAATAAGACAATCTCAAATATATGGACAAGATTCAGCATAAAGATAAAGAATTAGATTACTTAACAAGGTCTCTTTTACATCATCCGAGCCCATATATTATTTATGAACTGGACGGTTCTATTGCTTGGGCAAACATGGCTGCTATTTATATATTTGAATTAGATCAACTTAATGAAATTTCAATTAAAAAAATCGATGACGAAATTAAAAATAATTTTGGTGACTTAGATTCAATTGCACTTTACTACGATACACCAATAGAAATCTCATTAAGAAAAATATCTTTCTTTATGAGAACAAGGGTTCATATGATTCCAATGACTGACGATACTGGGATTATGCTAATTGAATTGTTATGTTCATCAAGAGACGGACTGAATGCCTTAAGAGAAACAATTCAATGTATAGAAAATAACAGAATCGAGTTGGCATACCAAAAACAATATGATCTAAACACTAATAAAGTCACCGGTGTTGAAGCGCTATTGAGAATGCAAGATGGAGAGGGCGGTTATTTTGCAAATGATAGAGTAATTCCTCTTATTGAGGGTGAAAAATTATTTTCTTTAATAGTTTTAGAGTCATTAAATCAAGTCAAAAAGTTTTTTGAGGTCAAGGATTCATTGGGCTTAAAAGATACAACTTTATATTTGAATGTTTCTGCTCACACAATAATGCATCAAGAATTTTGTAAAATTTTTACAAAGTTTGTGAAAGATAATGATATTAAACCAAATGAATTTGGTCTTGAAATAACTGAAACAGCTGAATTAGAGGACATAAAAAAAGCAAGCGAATCATTGGGAAGATTAAAAAATGAAGGTATTAAGATTGCTTTAGATGATTTTGGAGCTGGTTATGCTTCATTAAAGTACATAAAAGATTTACCAATAGATGTTGTAAAGCTGGATAGAGACTTTACTTCAAACATAACAGATGAAGCAACTTCAAAATTAGTAAAATTTGTTGCAGAAGTATGTGATGAATTAAAACTTGAAATGATTGGTGAAGGAATTGAAACAGAAGAAGAAAAAAATAAAATGATTGATTTAGGATGCACTATTGGCCAGGGCTATTTAATGCACATGCCTAGTTTTGTAGATGAGTTTGAGATAGAGAAATAAGATGGTAAGTAAATCAGGCGCAAGAGACATAATCCTTTCACAAATTAAACAAGATTTTGTTACTCCTGCCAATGCAATTTTTGATTATCTTGATATTGTTGAAAAAGCTTTATCAAAATTAGATGTTCCTTCTGATGATGAGCTAGATCAAATAAAATCTTCCTGTACAAAATTAATTAATCAATATGATGAGGCTTTTAATTTATATACAAACCAAAACTCATCAAAGTCACAAAAATCGCCAGAAGAATATTCTGAATTAAGACATAATTTAAGGACTCCTCTAAATGCAATAATAGGTTATGGTGAAATACTTATCGAAGATTTTGAAGAAGATCTTCCTGAAAGTAGAACGAGAAGAATTATAATCAATGATTTAAAACATATTATTGATTTAGCAAGAAGTACTGAAAAGGCTATTGAAACATTTGTAGATTTTATTAGAGGAGAAGATGTTGAAATGGAGGATGCATCTTCCTCAAATATTGAAAGTGCTGAAGCTTTATTTAAATCCCTGGGAGATATTGAATACTCCATTTCTTTAAGTGATGAAATAAAAGCATCAGATATATTAATTGTTGATGATAATAAAACTAATTGTGAAGTTCTCGAAAGAAGATTATCTATGAGCGGGCTTAAATCTCGAACTGCATATGATGGTGAAACTGCGCTTGCAGAAGTTAAGAAAAAAACGCCTGACTTAATTTTATTAGATGTGATTCTACCAGATATCAATGGTTTAGAGCTTTTAAAGAGATTTAGATCAAAGCATACTAATGAATCTTTGCCGGTCATAATGGTTTCTGCATTTGATGATGTTGATAGTATTGCAAAATGTATACAATTAGGTGCTCAGGATTATTTACCTAAACCAATTAACGGTACAGTTCTACTTGCTAAAGTTGTTTCATCCCTTGAACGAAAATTATTACGTGAAAGAGAAAAAGAGCTTGTTAACGAGTTGCATATTCAAGCAACTACAGATCAATTAACTGGAATAGCCAATAGACGAGTTATTTTTGACACGATTCAAAATGCTTCTGTAAGAGAAAAAAGAAAAGACTATAAACCATTTATGATAATCATATTTGATATTGATTTCTTTAAAAATGTTAATGACACCTATGGGCATGCTGGTGGTGATGAAATACTTAAATCTTTTGCTACTCTTTTAAATACTGAGATATCCGAACCAAATCAAGTTGGAAGAATAGGTGGTGAAGAGTTCTTAGCAATTC
Organism: SAR86 cluster bacterium SAR86A; assembly: GCA_000252525.1. Lineage (GTDB taxonomy): Bacteria > Pseudomonadota > Gammaproteobacteria > Magnimaribacterales > D2472 > SAR86A. Next base: position 394,295 of record JH611156.1, read on the forward strand.
TGTATATTGACGAAGATACAGCCGAAACTTTCATTAAAGATTTGATAAATAAAATACAAAAAAATAGTATTGAGTATGAAAATCAAACTATAAATATTACTTCAAGTGGTGGAGTTGCTTTCTCTAACGAAAGTGAGAATGCATCCGATCTTGTTAATAAAGCTGATAAAAGACTTTACATGGCAAAAAAATCTGGTAGAAATAGATTTGTGCTTAATAATTCTGAGATAAGTGGTGAAAAATGAAAATACTATATGTTGAAGATAATGAAATGAATAGAGATATGCTTTCAAGAAGACTATCTAGAAGAGGGTATGAAGTTCTTTTAGCTTTTGATGGTCAAGCTGGATTGGATATGATGAAATCAGAGAAACCCGATTTAGTTTTAATGGATATGGGTTTACCGGTTGTGGATGGTTGGGATGCTACTACTCAGGCTAAAGCTGATCCAGAAATTAGCTCTATTCCAATAATAGCTCTAACAGCTCATGCTTTAGAATCTGATAAACAAAAAGCACTTGATTGCGGGGCTGATGATTTTGATACAAAGCCAGTAGACTTTAAAAGACTTCTATCTAAAATTGATTCTTTTTTAGCTTAAGACTCTTTTATCAATCCTGAAATAGTTTTTGATAAATTTTCCATGGACGATTCATCTTTTTTAACTAGACCAACGACTTTATCTTTAAGAAGCTCAGATTGAACATCTGTTAAATCTTTACCAGAATATACAAGTACAGGCGCTCTATTATCTTCTGGCGTATCTTTAATATAGTTATCTAAGAATTCGAAACCATCCATTCTTGGCATCTCTAAATCAAGAACAATCAAAGAGGGATTGTCTTTAGTTCTTTCAAGTCCTTCTTTGCCATCTCTAGCATCTATTGGCCTTACACCAATATCATCTAATAATCGTGTCATCAAATCTCTGACGTCCTTATCATCATCAATGACAAGAACTTTTTTGTCCTTTGTAGTTGATCCCAATATCCTTTTTACTGTATTCAGAAACAGCTCTCTATCAATTGGTTTGGTCATGTACTCATTTGCACCTAATGACTCAGCCATGTTTGATTGGTCTAGCTGACTGACCATAATTACAGGAATGTCTTTCAATTCATTATCAGTTTTACATTCTTTTAAAATAGACCAACCATCTCTTCCTGGCATTAAAACGTCTAAGAGAATTAACTTTGGTTTGACCTCTCTAATTAAATCCATGCCTTTTTCACCATTAGTGGCGCCCAAAAGGGTTAAGTTTAACTTCGATATAGTCCTTTTAATTAAGCCATGCATAGCCGTATCATCATCAACTAGCACAACAAGATTTTCATCAGAGTCAATGTTTATTAATCCTTGATCAACTTCGTCTTCATATTCTGGACATTCCCTTGGCACAATAATAGAGAAAACAGATCCTACACCTTCCTCACTAGTTACTGTAACGTCGCCACCCATAAGTTCTGCAAATTTTTTGGATATAGGTAATCCAAGTCCCGTTCCACCGTAATTAGCTGAGGTTGATCTTTCTGCTTGAGTATACTCTTCAAATACTTTAGCAACACCTTCTGGACTCATACCAGCACCTGTATCAGTTACAGAAAAATTGATATTCTCAACACTATTAACCTCTTCAGACTTTATATCTAAGGTAACTGTTCCGTTTTTGGTAAATTTAAAAGCATTACTTAAGAAATTTGTTAAACATTGTCTTAATTTTGTTTCATCTTGCGACATTGCTCCCATAGCTCCATCAAAATTAATTACAAATTGATTATCATTTTTTGAGGCAAGTGGCGCAGAAACATCTTTGATTGTGTCTATCATGTTTTCTATTTCAAAATTTGTTACAAAAAGCTCCATCTTTCCAGCTTCAATTTTTGACAAATCAAGGATGTTATTAATTAGTGATAAAAGGTGAGAACCAGCTGAGGTAATTTTCTTAAGATCAGGTAGTAAATCTTCATAACCTAAATCTTCACAATCTTCATATAACATTTCACCATAACCTAAAATTGCATTTAATGGTGTTCTGAGTTCGTGACTCATGTTTGCAAAAAACTTAGTTTTCTGATCACTTGCGTCTCTAGCTTCGTCTCTAGCCGTTTCCATCTCATGTGTTCTTGCATCAATTAAAGCATTCACTTCATCTGACATCCTAGAAAAAGCTATTAACATTAATTCGACTGAGGCTTCTTCACTAGAATTTTTATCAGAACTTTCTGCTAATTTCTTCATTTTTTCTAGATCATTAACTATTAGTGTTCTTGCATCACCCTCTAATTGATCTGCAAGTTTTGACATTTTTTCAATAATAACCTCATCTCTCTCATGTCTTCTTTTAGATTGTTCCTCTCTGATAGTTTCCATCTCAACTAAATGTGATTTATAGCTTTTCAAGGCGGTTGACAAGTGTCCAACTTCATCTGTTTCAGAGACAAATATTCCTTTTCGTTCAGGCATCTCCTGCGAACTATCGCCTTGAGTTAATCCTTCCAGAACCTCAATAGCTTTTGTAATACTGCCAAATGTTCTCGTAGTAACAAATGCAATAAGAGAAATAATTAGAATTACAGAAAAAATAGCCACAACATATGTGATATTTAGAACATTAGTTGCTCTTAGAATATTCTCTCTTTCGTCTTTAAAAATAAATAACTGAGCAGCATCTGCTGATAAATATGAACTTAATGGAAGTAGAGTTATTGATGTCCCAAGTTCAGTATCTTGAGTTGAATATCTTGCACCAATATTTTCTCTATATTGTGAAGCTTGATCTGTTAACTTATCAAAGTTTTCAGTTCCAAATACATTATTTTCATCATTACCATAGCTTGTAAAATAATCATCAAGTGAGATTAAGCTTTCTGGTGTTTTTATAGCAGTTCTAACCTCAAATTCATCTTCAAAAACTTCAAGCGATTTCCTTATATCTACTCCGAGCACAATAATTGATAATGTTTCCCCTTCAACTTTTACTGGAAAGGCGTATCCTTGGTTAAGGGTAGAGGATTGATTGTTTGATATATCCTCAATCTTTACTATATTTTGTTTTGGTCTTAAAGATATATCCTTTAAAAAAGAATCTAGATTAACAAAAAAATCAGGCCTAGCATTTGGAGAACATGGATCAATACCTTGAAGGTCAAGTGCACTTCCACAATATATTCTTTGACCAGAAGGGAAATAAGCCATAACGTAACTTAAATATCCAAAATCTAACTCTTCTTCAAAAAATAATTCAATAATGTATTGGGCATCACCAATTCTATCTGAGGTAATTGTGTCTAAGAATGGGTTAGTATATTTACCGCTAGATAATACTTCATCCATGAATATTTCTGAATCTGGATCCCAATATGAAGCATTTGCTCCAAAGGTTGGTTGCCACTTAGCCATTGACTCAAAGGATTGATTATAAGTTTGGTACCATGCAGCATCATATAAAGTTAACAATGATTCACTAGATGACTCTTGTTGAATATTTTCTCTATAACCAAAAGAAAAAATAAATATTGCGGCTACTAATATATTACCAACAACCCCAAAAAGAAGTAATTGAAGTCTAATTGGCATTTTAAAAAAAAGTGATTATTGCAACTTAAAAACCACAGTTAATTGAACATTTCTTACAGGAACTGCTTTTTCTTCAAATAATGGTGGTTCATATATAAGTTTTCTGACAGCTTTTATTGATGCTCTATCAAAAATACCACCTGGATTACTTTCAACTACGTATGGATCAAGAACTGCTCCATATTCATCAACATTAAATTTAAGAACTACGGATCCTTCAATTCCTAATCTAATTGCTTGTCTTGGATATTCAGGCATGAGTTGGTTCATTCTGACTAGTTTTATTCTAGTTTCATCGTCAACATAACCATATTCGGCAGAAAAAGATTCGAAAGATACAATTAAAAATGCTGATAAAAATAAGTATTTAAATTTTTTCATATGCTATTTCACCTAAAAATAAGCTGTTTTCGTAAAATATTTTACACTGCAGTCAATTTTATCTCCAGTGAATATTTCAAAAATAGATAAATAAAGAACATACTGCAGGCTAATTCTATTGCTAATAGAACAAAAAACTTTAAAATATCTCGAGTTATTCGGAGGGATGGCAGAGTCTGGTTTATTGTAGCGGTCTTGAAAACCGTCGTGCCTTCATCGGCACCGTGGGTTCGAATCCCACTCCCTCCGCCAAATTAAGATGAGTGTAGATTACAAAAAATTTTTCAGAGAAATACCAGAATTTTTAAAAGTTTTGGGTTTTGAAAATGGTTACTATGATGAAAATAATCATGAGTGGGTAACAGAATTCTTACCTTCAGAAGATTTAACTCATTCTAATGGATCAATAGTGCAGGGTGGTTTTGTTACAGGAATGCTTGATGCAGCAATGGCACAATGTATTATGTTTAAATCAAATGGTGAAGATCTACCATTAACTCTGGATATTGACGTTAAATTTTTAAATTCATGTATACCTGATCATAAAGTAACATCTAGAGCAAAGATTATTAAACAAGGTAAATCCATCGTGTTTACATCAGCAAATCTTTTTCAAAAAGATGATCTTATAGCAACCGCAAGCGCGAGTAACAAAATTATTAAGTTCAAATTATAATAATACTTTTGCTATAATCTTTTAATGACTGAAAAAAGAGCAAAATTCACTCAAATGAAAGATGGAGATGCTGAAGACTACTCTATCATAGCTGCAAGTAATGCAAAGGATTATGATCATTTGGCGGATAAAGTCCTTACTCATTTAAAAATGCTTGAAAACGATTATGGTGGATTTCAGGTTGATAGGTTAACTCACTCTTTACAAACAGCTACACGCGCTTACAGAGACGGTAGAGATGATGAATACGTAGTATGTGCCTTAATTCATGATATTGGAGATAACTTAGCACCTGCTAATCATGCTGAATTTGCTGCAACAATCCTTCAACCCTTTGTATCTGAAGAGAATTACTGGATCGTAAAACATCATGGAATATTTCAGGGGTATTATTTTTTTGAATTCTTGGGATTAGATAAAAATATGAGAGACAAGTTTATAAAAAGTCCATATTTCGAAAGCTGCAAAGAATTTTGTGAAAAGTATGATCAATCTAGTTTTGACCCTGAATACGATACACTTGATTTAGAATTCTTTATACCTATGGTAAAAGAGTTGTTTAAAAAACCTAAAAGATCAATATATTTGCAGTCCTAAATGACCGATTATCATTTCAAGAAATTCCTTGATCAAGTCACTCCTTTAGAAAATTTCGATGATGAAATACCTCCCGAAGCACCAAATTACGCAGATTTAGTATATTGGGCAGCCACACCTGATCAGGAAGCTCAACAATTTTTCATACCTGATGATTCGTTTAAGGTTAATAAAAAAGGAAATCCTGTAGATGTATTTTATATTCATCCGACTGGCTTTTATGAAAAGAAATGGAATTCGAATATGGATAGAAAAAGATCTGCATTTGAAAGAACTGAAATCATGCTGGGAAATCAAGCTTCTGTATTTAATGAATCTTGCAACATATATGCTCCAGAATATAGACAAGCGACTTACTTTTCTTTTTTTGATAAAAATAAGAATGGAATAAAAGCATTAGACTTAGCCTATTCTGATATAGAGAATGCTTTTGATTATTTTATTGAGCATTTTAATGACGATAAACCATTTATAATTGCAGGTCACAGCCAAGGAGCCCTTCATACGCATAGATTAATTAAACAGAGGATTGAAAATTCTTCATTACAAAAACGTTTTATATGCGCATATGCAATTGGTTATATGATTCCTGAAAAATCGTTTAATGATTTATTTCCAACAATAAAAAAATCTGAATCCAATATTGATACTAATTGTTTAGTTACTTGGTCTACAGTTGTTGAAGGATTTCAAAGAAGTAGAGAAAAAACACCCTTTTGGACACCAGCTGGATGGACTGCGGAACCAATGTATCAAAAAATAGTCTCTACAAATCCATTCTCTTGGACAAATGATTCAGATTGGCATATTTCTTCTATAAATAAGTCAATCATCAATAAATCGAAAGACTATAATTTTACTGATCAAATTAGTACAGAACATACAGGTGCTAAAAAATCTATTGGACTTACGAGGATTCAAGATTTTAGTGCTGCTGTTAATGTTGATTCGGGATTGGTTGAAACCAAGGGCCCCCTAATCGATAACATAAAAAAAATGAAGTTTTTTAGTGGAGATCTTCACTCATTTGACATGATGCTTTTTTGGGGTACATTAAGGCAAAATGTTAAAGACAGAATCAAAAACTTCCATTAAAACTAAATTATTAATCCTAGCAATTATGTTTACGAATTCTAATCTTTTCTCTTATGATGAGGGAATTGCAAAATCTGGAAATATCGAAATATATTACAGAGATTATGGTCCTGCAGATGGAGAGCCAATTCTTTTGGTTCAAGGAATCGGAGGCCAGCTAATAAATTGGCCACAACACTTAATAGAATTTTTAATAGAAAATAATTTTAGACCAATTGTTTATGACAATAGGGATACTGGATTGTCATCAAGAATTCAAAACGATTCATTTAATAAAGATAATGTTAATAAAACGATAATTAGGAACTACATAAGATATTACTTGAGATTGCCAATAAAATCTGAATACACAATTGATGATATGGCAGATGATGGTGTTTCAGTTTTAGATCATTTAAATATTGAAAATGCTCATATCTTAGGGATATCAATGGGAGGAATGATTGCTCAAATAATGGCTTCCTCTTATCCAGAAAAAACTAAAACGTTTACCCTAATAGCCTCGACTGCCTCAACTCCATCTCCGTTTAATGGTCCAAGCAAAGATGTAAGAAGATTATTTATTGAAAGGACAAAGAATGTAGACGCAACGATTGAAGAAAGGGTAAATAGAACTAAAAAGTTGTTTAAATTAATTGGTTACCAAGGAATTGATCTAGATACTCAAGAATTTTCCGATAATGTTAAATTGTCAATAGAGAGAGGTGGTGTTGACGATACAGGATTTGGAAGACAGCTCACAGCAATTTTGGGCTCAAAAAATAGAATTGAAAAAGTTAGATCTATATCAGCACCTACTTTAATTATCCATGGAAAAGAGGATCCTCTAATTGGTGTAAAAAATGCTTACAGATCAAATAAATTAATTAAGGGTAGTAAATTAGTAATTATTGATAATATGCGTCACCTTATTGAGCCACCAGTATTTGATCAATTTAAAAGCGATCTCTTGGCACACCTAAAATAAATAAATGCTAACAAGAAGCTTCAAAATTAATTACTCTATTGGATCAATACCTAATGGTATTAAAACTGATACCTTTACCTTTTTTCTTTTATTTTTTTATAGCAACATTATTGGTCTTAATCCTGGACTAGCTGGTACTGCAATCTTTATAGCTTTGTGCGTAGATGCAGTTACTGATCCTTTAATGGGAACTATTTCAGATAGAACAAATACTACATTAGGAAGAAGGCATCCATTCATGTTTATATCATTTATTCCTATGTCTCTTGGATATATTTTATTATTTGCTCCTCGTCAAGATTGGGATATGTCGCAAAACGATCTTTTTGTATGGATGACAATTTTTACTATCATCACACGAATAGGCATGACTTTATTCGATATCCCTCATAGAGCTTTTGGTGGTGAAGTAACAAAAAATTATGAGGATAGAACACTGTTGATGTCATGGAGAGAAATGGTTGCTTGGATAGCAGGTTTAAGTAATGCGTTCTTAGGATATGGAGTTTTCTTTGCATCAACTTCAGAATATCCACAAGGCCAATTGAATCCTGATGCTTGGTTTCCCTTTGCAGTTACAGGAGCAATTATAATGATCATTACAGTTCTATATTGTTCATACACAACAAAAGATAAAGCAAAAAATCTTTCAAAATGGTCTGGCTCAGTTTCATTAGGTTCAATCTTAAAGGAATTAAAAATAGCACTTGGTAATAAATCCTTTATGATATTTTTCTTTGGAAATTTGTGCTTATCATTAGCATGGGGACTTGCTAATACGTTAACCCTATTTGTTAACACATATTTTTGGGATTTTGAGGCGACTCAAATAAAGTATTTTTTACCTGTATATTTTGTAGCAACTATATTTGCTTTCTTACTAACACCTAAAATGGTGAAATTATTTGATAAAAAATATATTGTTTTAATCTGTATTGGCATGGTCGGATTATTATCTCCTGCTGCATTTATTTTTTATAATCTTGGTTTAACACCAGAAAAAGGTAGTTATGAACTTGTTTTCTTTATCAGCACTTTTTTATTAGTTTTGATCACATTTAATATTATGGGAATAATGGTGCGTGATTCAATGGTAGGAGATATTGCTGATGAGGTTGAACTCCAAAGTGGAAGGAGACAAGAAGGAATATTATTTGCAGCTGTTGGTTTCATGCAAAAACTAAATGCTGGATTGGGAACTTTTTTTGCTGGGCAAGTTCTAAACTTTATTAATTTTGATCGCTTAAATCATACAGCTGAACAAGCATACACACTTGCATTTGTTCAAGGCCCTGTAACCACCTTGTTAATGATACTTCCTATTATAATTTTTTCTTTTTATTCACTGTCAGCTAAAAAGCATCAACAAATCTTGAGAGAGATTGGATAGGTTCTATATCAGCTTATCAAAACACTTGATAATTCTTTTCCAAAGCTTATCAATATCATCATTTGAATCATGCATTGAATAATTTTCAATAAAAGTTCTTAGAACAGAATCAACATCATTTATTTTTAATTCAGAACTTTTATTAAATTTATTGCTTAAAAGTTCTAACTGAACTTGATTTTTAATTTTTTGATCTTTCTTTAATGAATCTATTCCAGCAAGAACCTCAAGTTTTATGCACTGGTATAAAAGCATATTTTTATCAGTTTTTTTATTTTGAAAAGATTGATTAATTTCCTTACTAAAAATATTCGGAGCTTTATCTATATCAGCTTGTTTATTTAAGACATCAAATATATTTTTATAAGCATCAATTTTTTTCCCTTTAATTTTTATAAATTGGTCTTCTTTAGCTTTTCTGATACTTTTAGAAATGGTCTTATATTCTTCAGATCTTTTTGTAAGTTCAAAGGTTGGCAATTCTTTAATAACAGTATTTATATCAATGTCACCTTTCAATAGTTCGTCATTAAGATTTTTAAGTTTAAGTTTTTCTTCTTCAATTTTTTTATTTTTTTCTATAAATAATTTATCTGCACATGCATTAAATTTATTCCATAGTTTTTGCTCATATTTTTTTCCAGTTGGTCCAATATTAGACCATTCGTTCTTGATTTTTTTAAATTGTTGAATTGCAACATCATTATTTTCGTTATCTATTTCATCAACTTTTTTAATAAGGTCTTCTTTTAATTTTTTATTTTGACCTTCTTGAGTTTTTATCTCGTTAATAATAGGTTGTCTTGAATCAAAAAATTGTTTTTTCAGTTTATCAAGGTCGCTGTCCAAAACTGGAGCAAATTTTTGCCAATCATCATAAGTAGATCTTAAAAACTTTGAAAGTGAAATAATCGTTGGCCATTTTTTTTGATGCTCTTCAACGTAATTATTTATTTTAAAAATTATATTTTTTCTGTTTTCTGCATTATTAATTTTAATTTGTTTAATTTCTTCAAAATAATCTTTGCATGATTCCCAAGCTTTATTTGATAAATCATTAAATTTATTCCATTGGTTTTTTGAAGCAGACTTGCCAGATATATCTAATAATTGCCATTGTCTTTGGAGATTATGAATTGCATGAGCATGTTTCTTGGGCTCTTTAATTGGATTAGAAACTAATTTATTCACTTCATTTATCAAGTTATCTCTTTTTGGATTTGTTGCAAATGAAGACATCTCATCAAAATATTTTGACTCATTTAATACGTAGTTGATTTTATGTCTAAGTTTATTTGAAACTTTATTTAGGCTTTTTGAGGCTTTTAAAACCTCTCTAAGAACTTTTTGGCCATTTCTTATAGATCCATTAGAAAAAAGCTGTTCAGCTTTTTCTAATTCACGAAATAAATCTTTACTAGTTTCCACAATAATCACTTATGAAGTTTATAATTATACATAATGAAAAAACGAATTCTAACTGGAATAACTACAACTGGCACTCCACATATTGGTAATTATATAGGAGCTATTAGACCAGCTCTTGAAATGGCAAAAGATTCAAGCGAGTCCTTTTTCTTTCTTGCAGATTATCATTCTATTATTAAAAATAATAATTCAGAGGATATTAAAAATTCCGTTAAAAATATAGCCTTGGCTTGGCTTGCATGTGGACTAAATCCTAATAAAACTATTTTTTATAAACAGTCGGATGTACCTGAGATACTTGAATTAACTTGGATTCTTAACTGTGTAACCGCAAAAGGGCTTATGAATAGGGCTCATGCATATAAAGCGGCAATTTCACTAAATAAAGAAGATCCTGATAAAGGAATTAATATGGGTCTTTTTTCATATCCAGTATTAATGTCTGCTGATATTTTAATGTTTGATTCAACACATGTTCCAGTTGGATCAGATCAAATTCAGCACCTAGAAATGACCAGAGATATTGCTCAGAGATTTAATCATTTATATAAACCTATATTAACTATCCCTGAGCCTATGATTCAAGACAGTGAAAATACTGTACCTGGCCTTGATGGAAGGAAAATGAGTAAATCATATAACAATGTCATTCCTCTATTAGGAAGTGAGAAAGAGTTACGCAAGTCAGTAATGAAAATAATTACAAATTCATTAGAACCTGGTGAACCAAAAGATATTAACGATTGCACTGTTTTTGCATTATATGAATATTTTGCTTCAGAAGGTCAGATTGATGATTTAAAAAAATCCTATAAAGATGGCATAAGCTGGGGTGATGCTAAGGAAATATTGTTTAAATTAATCAATGAAGAACTGAATCCAATAAGAGCTAAATTTGAAGAGCTTAAAAATAATAATGATTATTTAAACGATGTATTACACGAGGGGGCTAAAAAAGCACGTGTGCTTGCTCAAGAAAAAATCCTAGCAATTAAAGAAATTATTGGTATATCAAAAATTAATTAATGTCTATTTCAGGCTCTTCATGGTTGAAATTTGGCCTGTTTACAGTAGGCCTTGGTCAGTCATTTGTTTTTGTTCTAGTTCCACCTCTTGCAAGAGATTTAGGCTTAAGTGAAATACAAACTTCTTCAATTTTTGCAATATCAGCTTTGGCATGGGCAACAACAAGCGCATTCTGGGGAAGAACAAGTGATAAATATGGAAGAAGAAATATAGCAATTCTTGGGCTTGTAGGGTATTCAATATCTTTAATTGCATTAATTACGCCTCTTTTTTTGGCACAGAAAAATTTACTTAGTGTTACTTTACTGTTTCCAGCTCTTGTACTGGGAAGATTGATAAATGGTCTTGTTGGATCAGCCACAAGACCTGCATCTTTTGCATATATTGCTGATATAACCTCAAAAGATAATCGAACAGTCAAATTTGCAAGATTAGAGTCAAGCTTTCTGCTTGGAACTGTAGCGGGGCCATTAGTGGGCGGTTTTCTATTTTTAATTAGTAATGAAACACCTTTTTATGTTTTTTCTATGCTTGCATTTATTGCTGCGATAGGAATTTATAGAAAACTAGATTCAGTAACTAAAAAAAAGAACACCGTTAAAAAACTTAACAAAATTAATTGGTACTCCTCGACAATTTGGCCCTTTCTTGCATTTGCTGCAGTTTTAAGTCTATGTCAAGCATCCTTACTTCAATCTATTGGGTTTTATATCACCGATTTGTATAGTGATTTTGATAATTTACCAACATTAATAAGTATGACTTTCGCTCTTTTATCTATTTCAACAATTGTAAGTCAATACATATTCACAGATGCATTCCCGATGAATAATTTTAATCTTTTATTATTTGGAACATTACTTTTAATATTTTCATATTTCACAATGGCGTTTTATCAAACAATTTCAGTGTATTATTTATCTATTATCGTTCTTGGTTTTGGATTTGGTATGACTAGACCCGCATTAGCATCTTCGTTATCCCTCGCACAATCGCCTGAAAATCAAGGATCTGCTGCAGGATATTTAGGATCTGTTATACCGATTGGCCATATGACAACTCCTTTCATAGCAATGCCAATTTATTCAATCAATCCTGCATACTTGTATTATTTTAGTTCAGTCTTATGTATAACTTTAATAATATTTATAATAAGCCAACCTATACTTAAAAAATCAGGATCTTTATGAAAAAAACTCTTCTTATTGTTAACTTAGGTACCCCAGATAAGCCCAATTACTTTAGTGTTTTCAAATATCTAAGACAGTTTTTAATGGATGGTAGAGTAATAAATGTAAATCCAATTATCAGATTTTTTTTAGTAAATTTAATAATTGTACCTTTTAGATCTTTTTCATCATCAAAGATCTATCGACAAGTTTGGGATAAAGAGACAGGATCACCGCTTCTTTATAATACCAAAAAATTAGCTGAAAAATTGAACTCAAAACTACCAGATTATGATGTTGAGTTTGCCATGCGATATCAAAATCCATCTCTTGAAAAAGTTATAAATAAGATTCTATTAAAAAATCCTGACGAAATTATTATATTACCTCTATTTCCTCACTATGCAGCAGCAACAACAGGCTCGGTATATGAGGAGGTTTCAAGGATAATTTCAAAAAAATGGGTTGTTCCAAAAATAAAATTTATTAGCCAGTTTTATGACAATGAAAAATTTATAAATGCTTGGATTGAAAAAGCTAATAAATTCGATATAAATGCATATGACAAAATTATTTTTAGTTATCACGGTATTCCGAATAGTCATGTAGATAATGTTTATGAAGATTCTGTGTGTAGTGACCATGATTGTGAAATTAAGATTACTGAAAAAAATAAATTTTGTTACAAAGCCACAACTTATGAAACAACTAAGATTTTAGCTAGTAAACTTAATATAAAAGATGATAATTACATAGTTACATTTCAATCAAGATTGACTAATAAATGGTTAACTCCATTTACTGATGAAGTTCTTGAATCTTTAGCTAAAGAAGGAAAGAAAAATATTTTAATTTTTTCACCAGCTTTTACTGCTGATTGTTTAGAAACAATCATTGAATTAGGTGATGAATACAAAGAACTATTTATAGAAGCTGGAGGGGATAATCTTGATTATGTAGAGTCATTAAATTATTCAGATACTTGGGCAGATGCTATTATAGATATTATTAAATAGGCAAATTAATTATGTTTACAAAAGATTTATTAAAAAATAAAAGAATTTTGATTACTGGAGGCGGAACTGGTCTTGGTAAAGAAATGGCTTCTCACTTTGCAGAGTATGGAGCGGATATTTATATATGTGGTAGAAGAGATAATGTGCTTCAAGATACTGCAGAAGAAATAAAAGAAAAATTTAAAGTAAATGTGCACACACAAACTCTTGATATTAGAGCATCTAAAGATGTAGATGATTATGTTCAAAACATATTTGATGAGGGTCCTCTTGATGGACTTGTAAATAATGCTGCAGGAAATTTTATTTCACCTACTAAAGATTTATCTCATAAAGGTTTTGATGCAATCGCTAATATCGTTTTTCATGGTACTTTTTATATGACTCATTCGGTTGGCAAAAGATGGATAGAGCAGGGTGTTAAAGGTTCGATTATCAATATTCTTACAACTTGGATATGGACTGGTTCACCGTATGTTGTTCCTTCAGCTATGTCAAAATCAGGAATCCATGCAATGACACAGTCATTGGCAGCAGAGTGGGGAAAATATGGAATTAAAATTAATGGTATTGCACCAGGACCATTTCCTACAAAAGGAGCTTGGGATAGATTAATGCCTGGTGGTGGAGATCAAAAAAGTTATACATCAACAGTTCCGCTTGGCAGAGTTGGTGAAATGTCAGAATTACAAAATCTAGCTACATTTTTAATGTCAGATGGTTGTGATTACCTCACTGGTCAAACTATAGGTCTTGATGGTGGTCAATATTTAACTGGTGGTGGGACTTTTTCACAGCTTGATGCGTTATCTGATGATGACTGGAATAATATGAGAGAATTAATTAGGTCTGCAAATAACAAAGACAAAGCAGACAGGAGTTAGGGTGAGTTTATGAATACATATGAAGAGATGAACAATGTTCTAAAAGATCAAAAGGAGTATTTTATTAAAAATGGTTCTCCATCCGTAGATCTTAGAATTGATAGACTGCAGAGGCTTAAAAGTTTGATTATGGATAATAGATATGACTTTGTTGATGCTTTGAATGCCGATTTTGGTAACAGATCTAAAAACGCCTCTATGTTATCTGATGTATATGGAATAATGCCTGCAATCAATTTAGCCATAAAAAATGTAAAAAAATGGAACAAGATTGAAAAGAAATCGTCAAATTTCCCTTTTGGATTATTGGGTGCAAAGTCATATATTAAATATGAACCTCTTGGAACAGTTGGCATGATTTCTCCTTGGAATTTTCCAGTGAACCTAGCTTTTGTTCCACTTGTTTCTATTTTTGCAGCAGGTAATCAGGTTATGCATAAACCCAGTGAGCATACGCCTATTACCTCATCTCTGTTAAAAGATTTATGTGATAAAGCATATGATCAGAACGAATTTGCAACATTTTTAGGTGGACCTGATGTTGGTGAGGCATTCACTAAACTGAATTTTGATCATCTTTTATATACAGGAGGTGGATCAGTAGCTAAGCATGTTATGAGCGCAGCTTCCCAAAATTTAGTTCCATGTACACTTGAATTAGGTGGTAAGTCACCTGTTGTTGTTGGTAAATCTGCTGACTTGAAAACAACAGCTAAAAGAATAATGTTTGGTAAAACACTTAATGCTGGTCAAATTTGTCTAGCACCAGATTATGTTGTTGTTCATAAAGATCAAAAAGATGATTTTATTAATGAAACTAAAAATGCTGTATCTGACTATTTTCCAGATTTAAAAGATAATGATGATTACACTTCTATTATAAATCAAAATCATTATGACAGACTTCAGGACTTACTTAACGATGCTGTTGAAAAGGGTGCAACTATTGATGAAATTAATCCTGCAAATGAGGATTTTAGTCAACAAGAACATTTCAAAATTCCACCAACAATTGTTTCAAATACCACTGATGACATGAAAATCATGCAGGAGGAAATATTTGGACCACTTTTACCAGTAGTTGAGTATGACGAGATAGATGAGGCTACTAAGTTAATTAACTCTAAAGATAGACCACTTGGATTATATTATTTTGGCAATGATCAATCAGAGCAAGACAACATTCTTAATAAAACTTCATCTGGTGGTGTAACTGTCAATAATGTAATAAGTCATCTTCAACAAAATGATCTCTCTTTTGGTGGTGTTGGACCATCTGGTATGGGTAGATATAAATCATTTGAGGGATTCAAAAATTTCTCTAATCCAAGGGCTTACTATAAAGATGTAAGCTTCAAGCTAGATAAAGTTTTTGATGCTGTAAGACCACCTTATAAAGAAAATATTGAGAAAGTATTAAAACAATTAATGAAATAGGATTGTGTCCTCAATTTCTTTTAACTTAGGGTATAGATATTTAAGATCTAAAAAAGGTGGAATATTCTCTTTTACCACCATTCTAGCAATATTAGGGCTATCCATAGGTGTAGCAAGCCTAATAATAGTTACCTCTGTCATGAACGGCTTTCAAAAAGAACTTGAAAATAGAATTTTGGGTGTAATTCCCCATGCAATTGTTTATAACGATGATTCCATTGAAAATTACGAAGAACTAATTGAGAAAATAAATGCAAATAATGATGTTTATGAATCATCACCATATATTGAAATTCAAGCCCTCATATCATCATCAAGTGAAAATCAACCAGTCAGTTTAATAGGCATCGAACCTGATAAAGAAAAAGAAATTTCTATATTGCCACAATATATGATCATTGGAGATTTTGAAAATCTTAATAATAAAAATAGTGTAATTATTGGTTCATCGTTAGCTGCAAATCTTGGAGCATATGTAGGAGATAATATAGTTATTACAACGCCTGACATAAAATCAACCATTATCGGCTCCTATCCTTTATCAGTAACTCTTGAAATTGTTGGAATCTATGAATTAAGAACAGAAATTGATCAATACCTTGTATTGACTTCTCATAAAACTGCACAAAAATTAAAAAAATTTAGTACTGATCAAACTGAATCTATAAGGATAAAAACTACAGATCTTTTTAAAGCAGATCTAATTGGTTCGAATATTGCTCTTGAACTTGGTAATTCTTTCTACATATCATCGTGGAAAGACACACATGGAACATTATTTGAGGCAATTAAATTTGAAAAACTATTAATTAGCTTGATGTTATTTCTAATTGTGGCTGTTGCATCAATTTTAGTTTTATCAACAATCGTAATGACTGTTAAATCAAAAGAAAGAGAAGTTGCGATACTCAGAACGTTAGGTGCAAGCTCTAACCAGTTGACTTTAATTTTCTTCACTCAAGGTATTTTATTAAGTGTCATAGGTATCTTTATCGGAGTTATGATTGGATATCTATTTACAATAAACATTAACAATATAATCAATATATTGGAGGCGATGCTTGGTAGAAATCTTTTAGAGGCATATTTCATAAATTATTTTCCTTATTTTATCGACCATAAACAGATACTTTTTATATGTCTTATTTCTTTAATTTTAAGCATTAGCGCTTCTTTTCTCCCTTCTTTGAGAGCTACGAAGCTAAATCCAGTGGAAATTCTACGACATGAGTAAGCTTGAATGTAAAGATTTATCAAAATCGTTCTCGATTTCAGGAGATACTATTGAGGTTATTAATAACATAAATCTTTCAATTACCGAGGGTGACAAAGTTGCAATTACAGGTAAATCAGGGGCTGGTAAGTCCACTTTACTTCAAATCTTAGCATCTCTTGATAGCCCAACTTCTGGAAGAGTCTATTTAGATAAAACAGACTTTGCTTCTTTGAGTAATGATGGCCTATCACAGATTAGATTACATAATTTTGGTTTCGTCTATCAATTTCATCATCTTTTAGATGACTTATCTGTTGAGGAGAACATCTCAATTCCTCTTAGCCTCAAAAATGAATTAAATTCTGAATCAAAAATACTTGTTAATAAAATAATGAAAGAATTAGACATTTATGAAAGAAAAAATCATCTTCCATGGAAATTATCTGGTGGTGAAAAACAAAGAGTAGCAATAGCTAGAGCTATTGTTACAAAACCTAAATTTTTATTTCTTGATGAGCCTACAGGTAATTTAGATAGAAAAAATGCATCAATAATCCAATCTTTAATTTTTGAAATGTCTGACAAATACGGTATTGCATTAATTTCTGCAACTCATGATAATGATTTTATAAGTTCTTTTGAAAACATATATGAAATTAGTGGAACAAAATTGAATAAGATCTATGAATGAGTTTATAACAGCAGGCGGGATATTTATGTGGCCATTGCTGGCATGCAGCGTTTTAATAATAGCTTTTTCTATTGAAAGATCATGGTTTCTTCAAAAAAGACTTATTTGCCCAGATGGTTTATCTAATCAAATTAAAACATTAATGGATAACGATATGATTGATAAAAGACATGCTGAGGAAATATCAAATCTATCATCATTAGGTTTTTTGTTAATTAATTGCATTAAATATAAAAACTTACCTAGAGAAAATTTAGAATCCAAAATTGAAGAAAAGGCCACAGAAGTTCAATATTCTCTTGAGAGAAACTTAACTATGCTAGGTACAACTGCAACGATAAGCCCGTTAATTGGTTTATTAGGAACGGTGGTTGGAATGATAACAGCATTTACTGGACTTACTGAAACCTCTGGAGCAAATCCTGATTTACTTGCTGCAGGCATTTCTCAAGCCTTAATCACAACAGCATTTGGTTTGTTGATAGCTGTACCAGGTCTAGTTCTTCACAAGTATTTTGAACATAAAATTAAATATTTGCTTATTAGCCTGCAAACCGAAGTATCTGATTTTATCGATATTATCAATAAATGAAATTCTTAAATCAAAAAGATTCAAATTTTTCAATTGAAATAACACCCCTTATAGATATTGTTTTTTTATTAGTTATTTTTTTTGTTGTAACCTCAAAAGTTGGAGACTCTCAATTTCTCAATCTAGACTTACCTAAAACTGAATCATTTCAATACAATACTGTCCAAACGAGTAATGAAATAATGATTTATGAAGATGGATCAATTTATATTAATGAAAATTATTTTAATATTAATGATTTAAACGATATTGAGGATGCTATTTTTCGATTGGAGAATGCTGGTGAATCTTTAATACTGAGCGCTCATAGTAACTCTCTTCATGTTTGGGTTATAACAATAATGGATATTCTTAATAAATATGGATTTAATGAAGTTCAAATAAGAACTATTGAAAGATGAAAGAAGGAAGTTTAAAAAGATTATTAAGGTATACCTTTAGATATAAATGGTCTTTTCTAATAAGTGTATTTGGTTTTATTAGTTTTGCTTTTGCAGATATTGCTGCTGTTGAATGGATTAGAAGAATTATTGGTTACATAAATTCTGAAGAACAAAACTTTAGTTCATTGCTGGCCTTATCATTGATACTAATAGCACTAGCTAGAGGAATTGGTTTCTTTGTAGGAAATTATTTCATGTCAAAAGTTGGTTTTGGGATTGTTCACGACTTAAGAGAAGAATTATTTGAAAAATTGCATGAATTACCAAAATCATATTTTGATTCCAATCAATCAGGACAATTAATAAATAGAATTACATTTACAACTACCCAAGTCTCTGGTGCTGCATCCAATGCGGTAAAAACTTTAATAAGAGAAGGGTTTTTACTAATAGGTTTATTTGCATATTTAATGTTCTTAAATTTTAAACTAACACTATTGTTAATTGTTACAGCGCCATTAATTGCGTTAATAGTTTATATCGCTGGTAAGAGGTTAAAAAAGCTGGCTGCTAAAATACAAACAGCAATGGGTGATGTTACTCATATAGCTTCGGAAGCAGTTGACGGGCACGTTGAGATAAAGAGTTTTAATGCACAAGAATATGAGAATTCAAGATTTCTTGAAGCAAATACTTCTAATAAAAATCAAAATCTAAAATTAGAAGCAACAGGGAATTTAGCAACTCCTATAATTCAGGTTTTAGTATCAATATCATTATCAATAGTTGCTTATTTTGCTCTTGGCTCACAGTTGGGAATATCTTTAGATGCAGAAACCTTTGTTGCTTTTTTTACGGCTGCAGGCTTAATGGCAAAACCAATAAGGCAATTATCAAATATTAATATTGTTGTACAAAAGGGTTTAGCTGCTGCAAATGAAATCTTTGAACAATTAGATCAAAACATAGAAAAAGATAATGGAGATATTGAGACTGAAATTGAAGGAACTATTGAATTTAAAGATGTTAACTTTTCCTATGATACTGGCAATCAAATTCTTTCAAATATTAATTTTTGCATTAACAAAAATGAAACTGTTGCAATTGTAGGCAAATCTGGCTCAGGCAAATCAACAATTGCTAATTTAATTCCAAGGTTCTACAACCATACATCAGGTGATATTCTTATTGATGGTATAAGTGTTTCTAATTTTTCATTAAAACATCTTAGATCTTCTATCTCTATTGTTAATCAATCCCCATCTTTATTTAACGATACTATATCTAAAAATATTGCGTATGGAGATGATGAGGTAAATGTTGATAAATTATTTGAATCAGCAAAACTTGCAGGCTGCATGGAGTTTATTGAAAATCTTCCAGAAGGATTTGAGTCTGAAATTGGTGATGATGGTGTTTTGTTGTCAGGAGGCCAAAGACAAAGATTGGCAATTGCAAGGGCATTTTATAAAGACTCGCCAATAATTATATTAGATGAAGCAACATCAGCTCTAGATACAGAATCTGAGTTAATTGTTCAGGAAGCTTTAGAAAAACTAATTACAAACAGAACCACTATTGTTATCGCTCATAGACTTTCAACAATAGAGAATGCCTCAAATATTATCGTTTTAGATAATGGCATAATTTCTGAATCTGGAACTCATGAAGAGTTAATTAAGAATGAATCAATTTATAGCTCTTTGTATAAAAATAAATTTGAAGACTCAGTAAAGATAAAATCTTCTTCTACGAGATCAGTTCAATTATTTTTACCTGAATATGAAGATGAATCATCAAGAAGTTTTGTTGTAGATAGTTGGTATAACAAAAGTCTATGGTTATATTTGTTATATCCTTTCTCTCTTTTATTTTCATATTTAACATCAAGAAGAAGAAGAAAGTTTTTAAAAAACAAAATTAAATCATTCTCATCAAATCTTCCTGTTATTGTTGTAGGAAATTTAACAATTGGTGGAACTGGTAAAACACCTTTGGTTAAATATATTGCTTCTGAGCTTATTAAAAGAGGCTATAAACCAGGAATTGTTAGCAGGGGATATGGTGGAAACTTTAAAGAAACACTTAAGGTTGAACAGGATACACCAGTCAAACAAACAGGTGATGAGGCACAAATTTTATCCAAATTAAATATCCCTTTTTATATTGATAAAAATAGAGTTAGAGCAGTTGAAACAATTTCTAAGAATCATGATTGTGATGTAATTATTTCAGATGATGGTTTGCAACATTACAATATGAAAAGAGACATTGAAATTGCTGTAATTGACGGAAAAAGAAGGTTTGGAAATAAGTTAACTTTTCCAGCAGGACCTTTAAGAGAATCAATTAAGCGTTTGAATACAGTTGATTTTGTTGTTAATAACAGTGGTCCTTCTGAAGAAAATGAGTTCTTAATGAATATTAGTCCATCTGAATTTGTTCATTTAAAGTCAGGCAAAACATATGGAATTGAAGACTGGCCAATGCACAAACAGATACATGCAGTTGCTGGACTTGGAAATCCAAGTAGATTTTTTGATTTACTTGAAAAATTAGGTTTTGAAATTATACGTCATCCATTTCCAGATCATCATAATTTTGATTCAAGTGATTTATATTATTTAGACCATCTACCTATAGTTATGACTGAAAAAGATGCATCTAAATGTAAAGAATTTGATAACAACAAAATATGGTATTTAAAGATTGAAGCTGATGTAAATAACAAATTTATAGATCAATTAGAAAATAAACTAAAAACTATTATTTAAAATGTCAGATATTTTTATCTTGATACCATCTAGAATTGGATCAACAAGGTTAGAAAATAAACCTTTGCAGAATATTGAAGGTAAATCATTAATACAACGAGTGTTTGAAAATGCACTATCAATTACTTCAAATGTCTATGTAGCTACAGATTCAAATAAAATTAAAGACAATCTATCAAACGTTACAAATAATATTATCATGACATCATCAGAACATATTTCAGGAACAGACCGTGTCTATGAAGCGTCAACAAAATTGAATCTAAAAGACTCGGATTTAATAATAAATCTTCAAGGTGATGAACCTTTTTTACCTAAAGATGCAGTGATGAAGATGATAAATGATTATAAAAAAAATGATTGTGATGTTATTACTTTATCAAGTGATATTCATTCAAAAAATGATTTATTGGATGAAAATTGTGTAAAAGTTCAAATTAATAAAGATAGTTATGCAAATGATTTTTATAGAATCTCAGACGGCAATAATTTAAAAAAACACATAGGAATTTATGGTTATTCACTCAAGGTTCTAAGAAAAATTATAAATTTTGATCCATCAGAAAGAGAACTTACCAAAAAACTTGAGCAACTTCGATTTTTAGATAACGGATTAAATATATACGTTTCATACTATGATAAAAATATTCCTCATGGTATTGATACTCAAGAAGATTTAATTAATGCAAGAAAACATATTAAAGATGCTACTAAAAGAGAATCATAAAATATCAAATTCGTTAAAAATTGATTCCACTGCAAGATTTTATATCGAAGTTATAAAACAAGATGAACTCATAGATCTATCTAAATTTATTAATAAAAATGAAATTAAATATTTAGTTTTGGGAGAGGGTACAAATTTAGTACCTCCAGATTTTTTTGATGGAATTGTAATTAAACCTAATTTTAATGATGTTTTATACGATTCAAATAATAAAATTATTAACGTTGGTGCATCAGTTAATTGGCATAAATTGGTGAATATATGTATTGAAAAGAATATTTATGGTTTTGAAAATTTATCTCTAATACCAGGTACTGTTGGAGCAGCACCAATACAAAATATTGGAGCATATGGTCAAGAAGTATCTAATTTAATAGATAAAATTAATTGTTTTGATATTGAAAAGGGTGAGTTTATATCCTTGAATAATAGTTCATGTAAATTTAAATACAGAAATTCTATATTTAAAAACAATTCTTTATTAATAATATCTGTTGATTTTAAAACTGATTGCAAAAAAGAATTTAATATTGAATATAACTCGATTATTAATCATATGGATAAAATTGGTTTTAAGAAAACTAACCTGTCTCTGGAAACACTTTCTAATTTAATTTGTGATATTCGAAACAAAACATTACCTGATCCAAATATTATTCCTAATGCTGGAAGTTTTTTTAAAAATGCAGAAGTAAAAATATCTGAAATTGATGATTCCGAATTTTCTCTTGATGAATTAATAATTTGGGATATTGGCAATAATAAAGTGAAAGTAGGCTCTGCAAGATTAATCGAATTAGTAAAAGATAGAATACCAAAAAGTAAAAACGTAGAAATATATAAAAATCATGCTCTTGTTTTAGTTACGAATGCATATGCAACCCAAGCTGAAATTCTTGATTATGCAAATGCAATTATCAAGATTGTAAAAAAGGTTTTTAACATTGAACTACAAATTGAGCCAACTTTAGTCGAATAATATGTTTTTGTGGTCAGCATTAGCTCATTTGATAGCACTGACAAGTCCAGGCCCTGATACTGCCATAGTCTTAAGACAAGTTTCGCTTCATGGCAGAATTGAGGGTTTTAAAGCATCGCTTGGTATAGGCATTGGTATATATATTCATTGTATTTTAGCTGTAAATGGAATCTCAATAATAATTGTTTCAAATGAACTTTATAAATTTTTAATTAGTTTAGTTGGTGGAACTTATATTATGTATCTTGGAATTAGTATGCTAACAAGCGAGACAAACAATGTTTCCAAAGAAAATATTTCTGTTCAAACAAATAAAAATAGTTTTCTTGCCGGCCTAGTTACAAACATATTTAATGTAAAAGCTTTTTTATTTTTTGTATCGTTATTTACAATCCTTGTAGATTCAATAAATGATGTTCTTTTTTATATTTATCCTCTTTATTTCGCCATTACATCTTGTTTATGGTTTTTATTTTTAAGTTATGTAACAACAATTTCAAAAAATAAAAATTTCAATGTTTATTCAAATAAATATATTTCGTATTTTATGTCTTTGGTATTATGTTTAATATCATTATTGATTCTTATTAGAGCATTTTATGAATATTTCTAAAATAACAGAGAGTCTAAAAGGCCATGATCAAAGATTTCCACCAGTTGAAAAATGGAATCCTGAATTATGTGATGGACATGAATTTCTAATTGATAGAGAAGGCAACTGGTTTTATGACGGTTCTGCTATAAAAAATATTAAATTAATGAATTTATTTGCAAGTGTCTTAAAAAAAGAAGGTGATTCATATTTTTTAGTTACACCAATTGAAAAAATCTTTGTAAAAACTGACTTGGCCCCTTATAAAATTATTGATTTTGAAATAGTTGATGACAACATAAAACTAATAACCAATCTTAATTACGATTTTTTTCTAGATGAAGACCACGTATCTAGGTTAGTAAAATATGAAGAGTCATATGTTCCATTAGTTATTGTTAGAAATAACATTGAAGGCTTTATAAATAGAAATACTTATTACAAGTTAGTTGATCTGGCTATAAGTCAAAATCATAAAGAAGATAATTATTTATACCTTAGAAGTTTTAATATTAATCACGTAATAGGAAAAATTGCATAAGAAACTAAAATTACCATCGAAAATTTGTCCTGTATGCAGAAAGTCATTCACATGGAGAAAAAAATGGAAAAAAGATTGGGAAAACGTTGTTTATTGTAGTGAGAGATGTAAAAGGTCTAAGAATTAATAGTCTCTTCAATCCATTTGTCTATATAAAACTCAAGTAAATCAAGCGGTAATGAGCCTCTTTTTAAAACTTCATAATGAAAGTCTTTAATATCGTATTTATCTCCAAGCAACTCTTCAGATTTATTTCGTAATTCAAGAATTTTTAATTGACCTATTTTATAAGCAAGGGCTTGACCTGGCCAAGCAATGTACCTATCTACTTCGTTCTCTATATCAAGCTGTGATTTTGCTGAATTTTCAAGAAATAAATTTATTGCATCTTGTCTTGACCAGTCAAAATAATGCATGCCAGTATCAACAACAAGTCTAATAGCTCTCCACATGTCATATGTAAGTTGTCCAAATTTATCATATGGATCATCATATATATTTATGTATTCACCAAGTTCTTCGCTATATAAACCCCAGCCCTCAACAAAAGCTGTTATTCCTTGATATTTTCTAAAGGTAGGAACGTTTTCTAATTCTTGTGCAATTGAAATTTGGAAATGATGTCCAGGTACAGCCTCATGCACAGTTAATACTGGTATTTCGTATTTTGGACGTGATTCTGGCTTGTATAGATTTGCATAAAAATAACCAGGTCTTCCGGGACTAGGACTATTGTAGTAAGCCGTAGTTGTAAATGGCGCACTTTCAGCAGGAATTGGTTTCACTCCGTATGGAGCTCTTGGAAATTCTTTAAATATTTTTGGTAATAATGGATCTATGGTTTTAGACATTATTAGATATGCATTAAATAAATCCTCACCATTATCATAATAAAACCTTGGACTTGTTCTTAGATAATTTAAAAATGATCCAAAATCACCATCCCAATTAACTTGTCGAATTATTTCCTCCATTTCAGATCTAATTCTTTGTATTTCTTGTAAACCTATATTGTGAATTTCTTCTGGTGTTAAGTCAGTTGTGGTATAAAATCTGGCAAGAAATTCATAGTACTCTTTACCGTTTGGAATATCTTTAATACCAATGCTGTCTCTTGAATTTATTAAATAATCATTTTTTAAAAAATCATGTAATTTTTTATAAGCAGGATTTATTTTATTTTCTATTAATATTTCTGCACTATTAATAAGTTCAGCTTTTTCATCTTCTGTTAAAAGATTTTCATCTGCCTCGATAAAAACTTTCATATAAGGATTCGATTGAATTTCTGAATTAATAATAGATTCTAATTGAGCTACTACACCCTTAGTAACTAATTTTGGTTGAGTATAACCTTCTGATAAACCTCTTTTATTTATCTCGTATGCGTTATTTATATTTTCCTCAAATTGTCCAAGCCTTTCCAACCAGTCAAAATAATCCTGTTTTGATGAGTAAACTAATCTATTACCAGTTTCATAAAAACTTTGAATTCCTCCTCTTTGATTTAACCTAAGATAGTAGGTGGGAAACTCTTTTGTTTGAATTGAACTTAAAAGATCAAATTCTTTTAATTTATAATTTAATTTATTGTCTTCTGAGAGTTTTGATTCATCTATTGATTTAAGTTTTTCTAATGATCTTTCATCTGATTTTTTACTTTTTTCAAAATTCTCAATACTATTAGAGCTAATTTTATTATTTTGTCTTTTATCACCAGTGTAGGAGGCAAACAAGGGATTATCATCAAGCGTTTTTTGCCAATCATCATTAAGATAATTTAGAAATTTCTCATTTTCATCAATTTTAATAATACTTGATGTTGTATTGTTTTCATCTTGAGTTTCTATAGAAGCACATGAAAATGTTAATAATAAAGGTGATATAGCTAAAATTAGATTTCTTTTCATTACATGTTTGGGTAATTAGGACCGCCAGGACCTTCAGGAGTAACCCAATTTATATTTTGTGAGGGATCTTTAATATCACAAGTTTTGCAATGAACACAGTTTTGCGCATTAATTACAAATTTTTTCTCATTATCTTTTTCAACGACTTCATATACCCCAGCAGGACAATATCTTTGTGCAGGTTCATCATACATGGGAAGATTTACACTTATAGGGATTGTAGGATCTTTTAATTGAAGGTGGCACGGTTGATCTTCTTCATGGTTAGTATTAGATAAATAAACCGAAGATAATTTATCAAAAGAATATATACCATCTGGTTTTGGATAATCAATTTTTGGCATTTCATCTGATTTCTTTAAACATGCATAATCAGGAGTAGCGTGATTTAGTGTAAACGGAAGCTTTCCTCTAAATATGAATTGATCTATTGCATTAAAGGCTGCTCCAATTAATGCACCAAATTTGTGGAAGAAGGGTCCAAAATTTCTAGATTTATAAAGTTCGCTATAAACCCATGAGTTTTTAATTCTTGAATCATATGATTGATCAGATGTTCCCTGAAGCTCTTCATAAATATGTTGACCAGCTATTTCACCAGACTTCATTGCTGTATGAGATCCTTTGATCTTAGAAAAAACGAGTGTACCTGCATTACAGCCTATTAAAAGACCTCCAGGAAATTCCATTTTTGGTAAAGACTGTAATCCGCCTTTGATTAATGCTCTTGCTCCATATGTTAGTCTCTCTCCTTCGTGAAGATATTTTTTGATAGCAGGATGTGTTTTCCATTTTTGGAATTCATCAAAAGGACTTAGATGAGGATTCTTATAATCTAAAGGTATTACATAACCAAGATAAACCTCATTATTTTCTCCATGATATAAGTATGAGCCTGAGGGTGTATCAAATGGAGTAGGCCATCCATTTGTATGTATTACCAAACCTTCATCATGGTTTTCAGGTTTTATCTTCCAAACTTCTTTAAATCCAATACCATAATGTTGTGGATCCTTATTTTCACTCAAATTAAATTTATGAATTACTTGTTTACCTAAATGACCTCTACAACCTTCACCTAAAATTGTATATTTTGCTCTAATGTTAATACCGGGTTCATGACCGGGCTTTAATTCTCCAGATTCAGAAATACCCATATCACCAGTTTGAACTCCAACAACCTTATCATTTTCAATAATTAATTGACTGGCTGGAAAACCAGGAAAAACTTCAACACCAAGACTTTCTGCTTGTTCACCAAGCCATCTGCATAAATTACCAAGACTAATTACATAATTTCCATGATTATTCATTGGAGGCATTAAAAAAGAAGGAACAGGAATACCAATTTTTTCTAGCAAGAATAAAAGTTTATCCTTTTTAACTGGAGTGTTTAGAGGTGCACCTAGTTCTTTCCAATTTGGTAATAATTCGTCAAGCGCATTTGGCTGAAAAACATTTCCAGATAGGATGTGTGCACCAATTTCAGAACCTTTTTCTAAAAGGCATATACTATAGTTAGTACCATTTTCGTTATTAAGTTGAGCAAATTTTATAGCCGTTGCTAGTCCGGAAGGACCACCTCCAACTACAACAACATCATACTCCATTGTTTCTCTGTGCATAAGATTTTATATGTATTGTATTTGCATATTTAAATACATTATAATTATAGTCTATTATAAGTAGAATTTATAATTAATAAATACATAAATAAGCAATATTTATATTAAATATTCTAATTTATAAGTACAATTTAGACTAATTATAAGGATATTAACTTCAAATGAAAATTCTAGTACCAATAAAAAGAGTTGTTGACTATAACGTTAAAGTAAGGCCTTTATCAGATAGTTCCGATGTCGATCTTAATAACGTAAAAATGGCAGTTAATCCATTTTGTGAAATTGCTTTAGAGGAAGCTGTAAGACTAAAAGAATCAGGTCAAGCTACAGAGGTTGTGGCAGTATCAGTTGGTAAATCTGACTCTCAAGAGCAACTTAGAACTGCACTTGCACTTGGAGCAGATAGGGCAACACTTGTTGAAACAGATTCGCTTCTTGAACCACTTGCTATTTCTAAAGTTTTAAAAAACATTGTTGACGATGAAAAACCAGATCTAATTATTTTGGGTAAACAAGCTATTGATGGTGATAACAATCAAACCGGTCAAATGCTTGCAGCATTGCTTGATTATCCTCAAGCAACAAATGCATCTGAGGTAAAACTCGAATCATCTTTTGTCGAGGTTACTAGAGAAATTGATGGCGGACTACAAACTTTAAAATTAAATATTCCAGCAATAATTACAACTGATTTAAGACTTAATGAACCTAGATATGCTTCATTACCAAATATAATGAAAGCTAAAAAGAAAGAACTAAATGTAATTGCTGTGGGTGATACGGGAGTTGATGTATCTTCTAGAACAGAAACATTGTCAGTTGAGCTACCACCAACCAGAGAGGCAGGTATTATGGTAGAAACAGTTGATGAATTGATGGATAAACTTAAAAATGAGGCTAAGGTAATACAATGAGTATATTAGTAATTGCAGAGCATGATAACCAGAAACTGAAAGGTTCGACACTCAACACTGTCGCAGCAGCATCCAAGCTTACTGGTGAGGTCAGCATACTTATTGCAGGATCAGGAATAGATGCTGTAGTAAGTGAATCACAAACATTAAATGAGATTTCAAAAATTGTAACTTGTGACAACAATGTTTATGAGAATTTTATTGCTGAAGATTTATCTTCCCTTGTTGTAGCTATTTCAGATGGATATACCCATATTCTTGCTCCATCTTCAACATTTGGAAAAAATTTAATGCCTAGAGTTGCAGCTAAACTTGATACGCAACAAATATCTGACATTATTTCTGTTGAATCTGATGATACATTTAAAAGACCTATTTATGCTGGTAGTTGTATTGCTACTGTTAAATCAAATGATGCAGTAAAAGTTATTACTGTTAGATCAACTGCTTTTGATCCTGTTGGAACTGATAATAATGGAGTAGAAGTTGTATCAGTAGATGCTTCTGATTCACTTGGTATTTCAAGCTTTGTATCTGAGGAACTTGCTCAAAGCGACAGGCCAGAACTTACGGCTGCAAATATCGTGATTTCTGGGGGAAGAGGTATGCAGTCTGGTGATAACTTTCATTTATTAGATTCAATAGCTGATAAACTCGGTGCTGCTGTTGGAGCCTCAAGAGCTGCTGTCGATGCAGGTTTTGTGCCTAATGACTATCAGGTGGGTCAAACTGGAAAAATAGTTGCTCCAGATTTATATATTGCAGTTGGAATATCTGGCGCTATTCAACATTTAGCTGGCATGAAAGATTCTAAAGTTATAGTTGCCATTAATAAAGATGAGGACGCACCAATATTTCAAGTAGCAGATTATGGCCTAGTAGGTGACTTATTTAATGTTCTTCCAGAGATGGATTCAAAAATTTAATTGAACAATATATTCGTCAAAGAAAATGCTTTTATTATTACACTAACTGTAAGTGTTTTATTTCTCCTAATTTTCTATATTTTAAGCGCTCTACAATTAATACAATCAACTGAGTCATTAGCATTCATTGGTGAAGCTTCAAGATGGTGTGAAAGAGTAAGCGATGGAGCTTTTCGTGAACCAGTAAACACTTTGAGCAATCTTGGTTTTATGTTTGCTGGACTATTTATACTCTATAAATTATCTAATGAAGTCTCATTTAATGAATTTTCAGGTTTAAATAAGATAACAATTTTGTACGGTGTTGCAGTTGTATATCTTGGACCTGGTTCAATGATGATGCATGGTACTAATACTGAGTGGGGCGGTTGGGCAGACAATTTAAGTATGGTTATGTATATCATTCTCCCTTGGCTTTACAACTGCTATAAGATGTCTAATTGGTCAGTTAATACATTAATGAAAATATATTTTGCGACCATAATTGTATATGCATTCATGAGGGCAATGTTTGGATATGAAATGGGTATTGGTCTCGATCTTTTTGGTGTATCTATAGGCTTATGGGTGATAAGTGAGTTTTTATATAGATTCTGGTCACCAACAATGCGAATTCTCTCTGGTTTTGTAGGTTTTTTAGTTCTAATGCTTTTTGGAACTATGCCAGCTGAAGTTTTTAACGATTTTAATGAATATTGGTGGATTATATTTTTTTGGTTACCTGGATTATTAGCCAACAAAAAGCCTTTAGGAATTAGAACATATAGATGGTATTTCGCTGGGATGATTGCATATATGAGCGCCTTTGCAATTTGGTTAACTGGAGTGCCTGATAGCCCATCATGCGATCCTGACTCAATGTTCCAAGCACATGGTTATTGGCATTTATTAACGGCTATAGCAACAATATTTTTCTTTTATCATTATAGATCTGAGAAGTTAATCTAGTATTGATTCACATCCAGTTCCTTTCAAAAATTCCATAACTTGTTTTTTATCATCGCCACATAAAGAGTTAAATTCATCTTTTATCCAACTAAGACACTTAACTTGATATGGAAATGTTTTTTGTTTCCATTTAGATCCGTCGATTTCAGTTTCCCATATTTCATCACCATTTAAATATGCTTCTGAATTAGCTATTAAGCATGGTATATATACTTTTCCAACCTCATGAAAAATTTCTTTCAAAGTTTCAGATGATTCATTTAATTTTATCCAACCAATCTCATTATCTTTAAAGTAATTAATTTTAGAATTGACTTTTTCATTTTTAATTCCAAAAAACTCACCAACGCCACCCATATTATGCAATCCAGATAAATCTGACATTACATTAACCCAAGAAATAGTTCTAGGCGATTCCTTGTATGCTATGTTGCTTGGTGTTGGATCAAAACCAACTAATTGTGTTAATTGACCATAAAGACCAAAGTCTGATGATGATGGTCGTTCACCAAACATAAAGGATTGAACTGATAGATGTTTTTCAAGCAATTTAAGATATCTTTTATAACTTTTATCTATTAACTCAGCAGTATCATCATTTGATCCAACTACCCAGAGTCTATTAATCTGTCTATCAGCAATAACATCACCAAATAACTTCAGAGATTCATTATCTATGTTTAATTTATGTTGAAGGACTAGCATTTTTTTTGCATTTTCTGCATCTTCATCGAAGTACCACCTGTAATGAAACATATATTTTGTAGTCCATTCATCAGCAAAGTCTTCAAGAAGATAGTTTAAAAATGCCAATACAGGTGAGGGGGGTATTACTGATTTAGGTTTATATAATTTTTCAAGTTCTCTTATGATAGGCGTTGTATCTGTTTTACAAACATTTAAATTATTCTTATCTTTGAAGACTAATGTTGGTAAAAGCACCGGTTTTGGTGGATCTATTTTAAGCAACGATAAATTATGAACTACATCACCCCAAGAGACTGTGTAAGGTATATTTCTATATCTTAGAAGTGATAATATTTTTTGTGTATAAGGAGAGCCTACATTTCCAAAAACTTTTATAGGTTCAGACATTGAATTTTATCCAAGCGGATCTGCATTTTCTGTTCCAAGCATTATTGCTTTTTGAAATGCTGGTCTTGATTCAATATTTTTTACATAGTTTTTTATATTACCCATCTCATCACTAACAGTTCCAAATCTATTAGCCATGAAACATGAGTGACCTAACATACAGTCTGCTGCCGAAAAATTTCCTATTAAATAATCTTTTCCTTCTAAAAAACTATTAACAGGTGACAATGATTTAGATAATAAATTCATAGCTTGATTTAATACTGTTTCATCTCTTCTATCAGGCGGTAATAGAACAGTTTGTACTACGATCTGGTTCATTGGAGGCATGACCATTCCTTCACAATAATGAAACCATTGAAGATAATATGGATATTCTGATGAATTAACATCAGGCTTTAGACCTTTGTCATCGTATTTATCAAGAATATACTGAATGATTGCTCCAGATTCGAAAATAGATACGTCTCCATCCTCAATAACAGGAACTCTGCCAAGTGCATGTCTTGATCTATGTTCGGGAGATTTTAAACCCTCTTTAGTGAATGGCAGTACCTCTAATTCATACTCCATTTCTAACTCTTCAAGGAGCCATGCAACTCTTCCAGCTCTTGTACTCGGTGTTAAATATAGTTTAATCATTTTTTGACCTCATTTTTTTACCATTTTTTGAGCATTTTTGATAAATGCTTTAGTTTGTTCTTCATCGTTTAATCTTTTATCAATATTAATTTCAATTGGTACTTTAATACCTTTTAGCATGCCAGGCTGTTCATACATTGCATTTTTCCATCTTTCTAAATGCTCTAGTCCATCAGTAGATACACCAGACCATTTATGAGTTCTAACCCAACACCAATTTGCTATATCTGCTATTGAGTAATCTTCAGCTAACCATTCATTTTTCTCTAAATGGGAATCAAGAACTTCAAATAATCTCCTTGACTCATTTTGGTATCTATCGATTGCGGGTTGAATTTTTTCAGGAAAATATCGAAAAAAAACGTTTGCTTGTCCCATCATTGGACCAACGCCTCCCATTTGAAACATTAACCATTCCATTACTTTTGCTCTTTTAGCTTCGTCTTTACTTATGAGTTTTTCTGCTTTATCTGCTAAATAAATCATAATTGCACCTGATTCAAAAATTGATAAGTTATTTGATGTATCAATAATTGCAGGAATTCTTCCATTTGGACTAATCTTTAAAAAATCTGGTTTTTTTTGTTCACCTTCAGAAAGATTTACAAGAATAGCTTTATAGTCCATTTCTAATGCTTCAAGTGTGCAGGAAACTTTATGTCCGTTTGGAGTAGGGGCTGTATATAATTCAATCATATTTATTTATTAATAAAGTCAATTAATACTTTAGATAATTCTTTCGGTTTAGTCCATTGAAAAAAATGACCACCACCAATATTTGCTGCACTAATAGCATTTGGCACCATATTCAATACATCTTTTTCCATACCATTTGTAACAGGATCATTACCTGCAAAAACAGATAAGAATGGTTTATCTGTCTTATTAAAAAAATCTCTCGCTCTTTTTTGCGCGTCTAATGATTGATCAGGTATCAATGGTACATGACTTGGCATAGCCCTGCATGCCATTTTATATTTAGGTGAAGGAAATGGCGCTTCATAAGCTCTCATTAAATCACTCATATAAGGTGATATTTTTGATAAACCTAGACTATGGAAAATATAATGATTTCTAATTTCTTTTGCTGGTTTGTTTTCCATCATTGATGAATTCAATAGGCCAACTGGTAGATTTTTAGTATCCCAACAGAATTTTTGCCAATACATAAATTTTAGAGCTGGATGAGTTTCTCTAGAGTCCATTTTTCTTACTTCTTTTGACATACTCATTGGCGTGAGTTTTATTTTTGATTTTCTAAATTCCTTAACTTTATCGATTACCTCTTTTGATGTATTGGGTACATATGGTAATCCTGTGTTTCCCATTGAAACTTTTATAAATCTATCTGGATTATCAGCAATCATTCTTAAGCCTATTAACCCACCCCAGTCTTGACCAAAAAATATCAAATTATTTAAATCATTTTTAATAAGCCATTCATTCATCCAATTTACTTGATTTTGATAACTATAATCTTCTCTAGATGCAGGTTTATCTGATTTACCATATCCAACTAAATCTGGTGCTATTACTCTTATTCCAGCATCATTAAGAATAGGTATCATTTTAGAATATAAATAACTCCAAACTGGTTGGCCGTGCATGGCTAACAAAATTGGACCGTCAGATGGACCTTCATCGATATGATGTATCCTTATTTCAGTTCCATCATCTGCAAAAATATCTGTATATATTGGATCGAAAGGGTAACCCTTAATATTTTTGAAATACTTATCCGGAGTTCTTAATACCTTCATTTAAAATCTTTAATTACTTCATCGTTTATTAATTCATTGATCAACTCTTCAAATGGATCATCCTGTCCAAAATAATACTTTCCTTTATAAACATTCAAGGGAACTCCATGGTGCCCAGCTTCTTTTTGATCTAATTGATTCATTTCTATTTCTTCAATTAAACTTTTTTCATTTGATTTTACTGATTCTCTTACTTCATCTAAATCTTCTCCAAATTCTAGTAATAGATCTTTTAATTTATCATCAGTATTCCAATTTTTTACGCTCCATATCAAAGTTGATAACTCATATGCAAACTCTATTCCTTTACCCCTGTTACACATTAACTGGCCCATATGACATACATCAAATATATAGGGTTGATGATCAGCTATTTTTCCAGTCAATGTATTTTGTCTGATTGGATCAGGTTTTATTGGCACAATTAATGGCATATCCAATTTTTTTGCTTTTTTCTTAAAGTCTCTCATGAATGGAATAAAAAAGAATAT
>JH611156.1:428762-430986 GCA_000252525.1 SAR86 cluster bacterium SAR86A
TTGTCATACATATAAGCTAACATAGATAAAAAACTATGGAAATATTCTTTATAATGTAGGTGGGTTATTAAAGCCATTGATTACATATATTCATCATTTTTTGTATTCTTCTAATCCTAAACTATCTTATCAGTGACTTCTATATAATATTGAGAAAAAGAATTCTGACAGAACAACGAAATAAATAATAAAAATGTAAATAAAATTTTAATATTATTACTTTAAATTTGTAACAATAAATGTACTACAATAAAATTAATCTGGTTTTAGATACCAAAATTCAGATGCTATCATTATTAAAAAGAGGAAAATAGAAATATGGGTATTGAAGCAAGTAATATCGTCTTAGTTGTCTTAGTGGTTTTAATAATTTATGTAGTTTTTTTATCGATCAAAATTGTGCCTCAATCTAAAGTTTTTGTTATTGAGAGATTTGGTAAATTTACGAGAATCTTGGAATCAGGATTATCCTTAATTGTCCCTTTTGTTGATAGGGTTGCTTTTAAAGTAGATATATTAGAAAGACAATTACCTCCATTTAAGATGTCAGTGATTACTGAAGATAATGTTGAAGTTGAATTAGTAGCTACAGTTTTTTTTAGAGTTCTAGATGCTGCCAAATCTGTCTATAGAATTAGAAATATTGACCTTGCGATTGAAAATACTGCTATCTCAGTAGTCCGTTCAGCTGCAGGAAAACTTGAGCTAGATGACTTACAATCAAGTCGAGAAGCAATGAATCAAGAAATTGCTGCAAGACTTTCAAAAGCTGCAGAGGTATGGGGTGTTGAGGTAACCAGAACAGAAATACTTGATGTTTTAGTTGATGAAAAAACAAAGGAATCACAAAGACAGCAGTTAAATGCAGAGAGAGAAAGAAGAGCAGCTATTGCAAGAGCTGAAGGCGATAAAAGAAGTGTTGAATTAAAAGCCGATGCTGAGCTCTATGAAGCAAAAAAACAGGCAGAAGCAGTTAAAGTAGAGGCTGATGCTGAAGCTTATGCTGTAAAAATTAAAGCGGAAGCAGATGCGAAGCAAACTGAATTAATTGCTGAGGCTATAAATAATGATGGTCAATCAGCTATAAATTATGAAATTATGAAAAGACAAGTTGAAGGACTTTCAGATATTGCCTCGTCTAATCAAACAAAGACCTTATTTATTCCATCAGATATAACTAAAGCACTTGGTACCCTAGAGCTATTTCTTGATGGAATTGTAAATAAAGAAGCTAAAAATGATAATTGAAACTCTACTATATTCTGGAAATGTTTGGTTGATCATTGGTTTAATCCTTGCAATTCTTGAACTTACGAATGGAACTTTAATAGTTTTCTTACCAACTGGATTAAGCGGACTTCTTACGGGCTTAGTTTTAAAATTACAAGAAAATGAAACACTAAGTATTCTCCTTAAGGATTGGGCCATAACTTTAACATTTTGGGCAATTATCTCATTGCTTTTGTCATTAGCTTTAAATTTTCTTGTAAAGAAAAGAATGACATCCAAAGATATAAATACTTATTAAGTAAATCTATTTTAAATTTATCAAATCTCCGGGTATCAATGATTTGAATTCAATTTTGTTTTTCTGTGTTGCAGCTTGAAGTCTTATTGGCGGCTCTAGAGTATCTTCGTCAGTAAGCACAAATGTTCCCCAATGCATACCAAATGCATAATCAGCTTCTAAATCAAGCATTATTTTTACAGCGTCTTCTGGATTTACATGACTTGAAGCCATAAACCATTCAGGGTCATATGCTCCAATTGGAATTAATGCATATTTCGGAGAACCTAAAACTTCTTTTGTTTTTATAAAATCATTTGAGTAGCCTGTATCACCTGCATGATAAATTGCGTAATCATTAAACTGAACAAACCAACCGCCCCATAAACTTTTATTTCTATCAAATAAGCCCCTTTTTGACCAATGTTTTACTGGCGTAAATGTGAATGTAATCCCAGCATTTTCATATGACTCCCACCATTGAAACTGAGATGCATTTTGAATTTTTTTTCTTTTAAGCAACTTCAAGTCACCAGCAGGAACAAGGAACTTTGCTTTAGGATGGAGTTTAGATATTTTAACTAATGACTGAATATCAAGATGATCGTAATGGTTATGACTTACAGTAACGAAATCTATCTTTGGTATATCCTCTAATGATAATGCAGGTGCAATTAGTCTTTTAGGACCAATATTACGAAATGGTGAAGCTCTATC
>JH611156.1:431036-432944 GCA_000252525.1 SAR86 cluster bacterium SAR86A
AATACAATGCAAATAATCATTTATTCTTTCTTCATCAATTGAATTCTTATTTGCGCCAACATTTACACCTACTATTCCTTTAAATGATCTTGACTTTAAATTCTTAACAAGTCGATCGACCCCTCTATTATTAAAGCCTAATCTATTAATAATAGAATTATCATCAAAATTTCTAAATACCCTCGGTTTTGGATTGCCATATTGTGGCATAGGTGTAACTGTTCCAACCTCTAAAAAACCAAATCCCAAAGCTCCAAGACAATCAATATAATCTCCATTTTTGTCTAAGCCTGCTGCAGTTCCAAGTCTGTTGCTTAAATTCATTCCAGCAAATGAGCAATTCTCATCTTTTGGTTTTCTAAAAATGAAACTCAGAATACCTAACTTGTGAGATAAATTCAGTAGATCTAGAGCAATCTTATGTGCGATTTCAGGTGGTAAAAGTCTAAAAATTTTAAGAAAAAATCTCAAACAATTTCCTTTATTATTTTTTTAATATTTTCACTAATTGATGGATCTTTCAAAGCAAGAGCTATAGTAGCATGAACAAATCCTAATTTACTGCCACAATCAAATTTTTCTCCTTCATAAATTTTTGCGTAAACATTTTCTTCATTTATTAAAGTTTTAATGGCATCAGTAATTTGAATTTCACCAGACTTCCCAGGTCCAATCTTTTTAAGATGATTAAAAATTGTAGGAGTTAAGATATACCTACCTGATACAGCAATATCTGATGGCGCGTCTTCTTTTAAAGGCTTTTCAACTATATCTTCTAAAAGGATTGCATTATTTTCTACTTTTCCTGGTTTTATAACACCATACTTATGTATGTTTTTTTCATCAACCTTGGTCACGGCTATTGTTGATGAGTTTGTCTTATTGAATATCTCACTAATTTGATTAAGGCATGATTCTCGTGCAAAAAATAATTCATCTGGAAGGAGTAAAGCAAATGGATCTCCAGCTATTATTGGTTCTGCCAAAAGAACAGCATGACCAAGTCCATTTTGTTCATCTTGGTTGACATAATGAAATTTTACATTTGAAAAGATTTTAGGATTTAACTTTTCAATAAACTCTGTTTTACCATTTTCGATTAGTCTTTTTTCAATATTAGTGTTCTTCTGAAAATGTCGTTCAATAGAATACTTATCTTCACTAATAATAAATACAATTTCATCAATTCCTATATCTACCGCTTCTTCTACAGCATACTGAACAAGAGGTTTATCAATTATTGGTAGCATTTCTTTAGGAGTAGCTTTTGAAGCTGGAAGAAATCTCGTACCAAGGCCTGCTACTGGTAAAACAGCTTTCTTGATCATTTCTAGTTGCTCCAATTCATAAAAAATAACTTATACAATACAGCAAATATTATACCGGAGATCAAACCACCCAGATGAGCAAAGTTTGCAACCGCTCCAAAACCAAACATTTCAACAATGCCTAAGAAACCAAGCACTAACCAAATTATCATGAATAGATATAAGCCAGGTGGAATATCATATCTGCCATATGTTGAATCCATTTCATTAACCATGCAAAACCCAATTAGTGCATAGATAACACCAGATAGACCGCCAAAAAGACTTGTATTGCTCCAAAAAAACTGAAGAGAGTTACTAAAAATTGCTGAAAATATAACTAAGGAGAAAAAAACTAAAATTCCATCAAATTTTTCAATTTTTTCACCAAGTATATATATCCAAAGACAGTTAAAGGCCAAATGTGCAAATGAAAAATGGATAAACGTTGGGGTTATTAACCTCCACCACTGCCTATTTTCAAAAAATGTTTGTTCAAAAGAAAACATCGAAACATATCCAAGATTTGAGATATTAAAATCTGTATACGTTAGTGGTTTTATGATGAATATTAGTGAACCAAAATTTGAAACAAGCGCAA
>JH611156.1:432994-553825 GCA_000252525.1 SAR86 cluster bacterium SAR86A
TAATGTATCTTCTTTATCTAAAAAAGGCTCTGAACTAATAATATATTTTTTAAACCAATATTTAAAATTCTGTCTTGAACCGAATGAGAGTTTATTGATACTAGACCAATAATAAATATTGAAACGATAAAACTTATAAAAATTAATATTTTTTTCATATTTTTAGATTGTTTCTATATTAAGCTGCCCCTCTAATCCAGCATCTCTATGAACATGGATCTTTTGATATTCCGGATCCATTGTCATATCAAACATTGCTTTTCTGCTAGGATATTTAGCAATTGCAACAGCATCCCATAAATCTTCAACCTCACCTAACATTAATCTACTAACTTTACCTGCAAAAACAAATTCACCACCATACTTTTCAACGAAATTTATTACTTCAGCAGCGTAAAGACCATATGCTTCTTCTCCAGTGAGATTGGTATCTCGACCATCTTCATATTTGGCTTTATCTTTGTATTTAAGCAAATTCACCATTGATATAGGTCCAATTTCAGAATTTTCTAAGAAACCATTTATTTGAGCTTCGCTGGGCATAACTTTGTTTTCAACTTTCATAATTAATACACCTTTGACATATATTACGACAATATATTATCTTAAAGTATATTACTGGAGAATACTGATGAATAAAGTTTTTTCAATTTTATTTTTTATTCTGATTATATCTATAGGGCTATTTCAATATATTAGAAACTCTGAACCATCTATTAATTATGAGAGATTCAATTTAGTTTCTCCTGGAATATTAAGAACACCTGATGAACGGTTTGAAGACTTAAAAGATTATCCATTCATACCAAATTATTTAACAATTGGTGATACAAGAATTCATTATATTGATGAAGGCCCTAAAGATGGACAGATTGTTTATTTGCTTCATGGAGAACCTACATGGAGTTATTTATTTAGGAAGATGATACCAACCCTTGTAAATGAAGGATTTAGAGTTATTGCACCAGATATGGTTGGATTTGGTAAATCAGATAAATACATATCAACAGATGATTATTCACATCAAATGCACGTTGAAAAAATGACTCAATTAGTAGTAGAGCTTGATTTAAAAAATATAACTGCACATTTTCATGACTGGGGTGGACCTGTTGGATTTCGAGTATTAGCAGAGGAACCAAATAGATTCGATAGAGTTATTGCAACCAATACAAGTTTGCCTGCAACTGGTAGAGGTTTTATGAATGACTTGAGAAGTTACTTATTATGGCCAATATTTAAATTTACGATATGGTTTCAAGGACCTGCTACTTGGGAAGAATTTATTGGTGGCGATGGATTTACAAATTGGATTAGGTACTCAACGTATACAGATAACATTGACATTGCTGGAATTATGCAGATTCTTGGGTCTGTATCTGAGGAAGAAAGCATTGCTTACGAAGCTCCATATCCAAATGCTACATATAAAGCAGGAGCTCAGATTTTTCCGTATCTAATTCCGAGTGAAATTAGAAAAAATGAAATGGCATATAGAGAAGTATTAGAAAAATGGGATAAACCATTTTTAATTGCAAATTCCGATAATGATCCTGTAACTGGTAATAATCCTGAGATTGTTGAACTATTAAAGAGGATACCTACAGCACAACAAATCGTTATAAGCGGTCCTGGACACTTTGTTCAAGAAGAAGCAGGACCTGAATATGCTCAATTAATAATAGATTTTATTAATGGAAAACCTGAGGGATTTACTGTTGAAAAGAAAGTTCTAGATAAGAATTCTATTTTATAAATTTATATATACAATTACTTTATGAATAGAGTTACTGCTCATACAGGATCTAAGTATCCAATTATTCAAGCTCCAATGGGTTGGATCGCAAGAAGTCAACTTGCTTCCGCTGTTTGTGAAGCTGGTGGAATGGGAATTATAGAAACCTCATCTGGAGAAATTGATAATTGCAAGAAAGAAATCCAATTAATGTCAGATTTAACTGATAAACCATTTGGAGTTAATTTACCTTTATTATTTCTTAAAGACGACTCGATGGTAAACTTTTGTGTTGATGCTGGAGTAAGATTTGTTACAACATCTGCTGGCGACCCAACTAAATATATTGGAGTTTTGAAAGATGCTGGAATAACTGTTTATCATGCAGTACCAAGTCTTGATGGGGCATTAAAAGCTGCAAATGCGGGTGTTGATGGATTGGTAGTTGAAGGAACAGAGGGGGGTGGCTTTAAAAGTCCAGTTGAAGTTGGTTTATTAGTATTAATTCAATCAATCAAACAAAACATTGATATACCCATTATAGCAGCTGGAGGAATTGTAGACGGAGCTGGTATGGCTGCAGTTTTTGCAGCTGGTGCTGAGGGTATTCAAATGGGCACTAGATTTGTTTCAAGTCTTGAAAGCCCAGTTCATGATAATTTTAAGAATAAAATAGTTGAATCTGGAATTGATGGAACTTACATTCTTAATAAAAAATCTAAACCTGTGATTAGAGCCTTAAAATCAAATTTAACAGATAAAATTAATGATTCTGGTCAAATGGATATGTCAGCTCTTATGAATATTAAGGATTTATATTTTGACGGTGACATGGAAGCAGCACCAGCATTATCAGGTCAGTCAATTGGATTAATAAATGAAGTCAAATCAGTCAAACAAATAGTTGATGAAATTATTAATGAATTCAATAATACTTGTGAATCATTAGGCAATATAAGATTTTAATAATGCCTTTAAGCACCAAACTAGATAAAAGAAACGAAGAGATAAAAATATATATCAATGGAGAATTTTTTCATAGAGATCAGGCAAAAATATCAGTATTTGATAGTGGTTTTCTGCTTGGTGACGGTATTTGGGAAGGAATTAGATTAGTCAATAATTCTTGGTTATTTCTTGATGAACATCTTGATCGATTATATGAAGGATGTAAGGCAATTGATATTCGGCTTGATGAAGATAAAAAATTTCTTACAAATGCAATAATCGAAACACAAAAAATAAATAATATAACTGATGCTGCACATGCAAGAGTAATGGTAACAAGGGGAAATAAAATCAAACCATTTCAACAACCATCGTTATCAAAAGATGGTATTAACCTTGTCATAATTATGGAGCATTCTGAGGAACATCCTAATACAGATGGAGTAAAGTTAGTTACTGTTCCTCAAGTTCGGGGGTTACCAATGTCGCAAGATCCAAAATTAAATAGTCACTCAAAATTAAATTGTATTATTGCGTGCATTCAAGCAAACAAATCGGGAGGAGATGAAGCGTTGATGTTAGACCCACTTGGATTTGTTAATACAACAAATTCATGTAATTTCTTTATTGTAAAAAATGGAGAAGTTTGGACGAGTACCGGAGATTATTGCATGAATGGTATTACTAGATTAAAAGTAATAGAAATATGCAAGAATAACAAAATACCTATATATGAAAAAAATTTTTCTTTAGTAGATGTCTATTCATCCCAAGAGGCTTTTATAACAGGTACACTCGGGTCATTAACTCAAGTCACTAATGTTGATGATAGATTAATAGGTAATGTAAATCATGGTTGGCCTGTAACTGAAAAGCTGAGAAAACTTTATAAAGACTTAATTTATGCCCAATAATTTGATAATTGCGATGTGGTCAGGCCCACGTAATTTATCTACTGCCTTAATGAGAAGCTTTGCGAACAGAAAAGATGTTACTAATGTTATTGATGAACCTTTTTACGCATCTTATCTTAAACACACCGGTAAAGATCATCCTATGAAAAAAGAAGTAATAAAAAGTCAGTCCAGTAATATCGATGATGTAAAAAAATTATGTAATAAGATTCATAAGGGAATTACATATCAAAAACATATGACGCAACATATATTAGATAAAGATTATGAATGGATAAATTCTTTAAATAATTGCTTTCTAATAAGACATCCACAAATGGTTGTAAAAAGTTTTATGAAATCTTGGAAAGATGGTGAATTTGAAGATATAGGATTTCAACAGCAATACGATATTTATAATCATGTTAAAAATTATATTGATGAAAATCCATTAATAATTGACTCCTCGAGACTAAGAGAAAATCCAAAAAAAATATTATCAAAATTTTGTAATCAAATTGGTATTGATGAAGATGAAAGAATGTATAAATGGAAACCAGGGATTGCAAGCTACGATGGTGTGTGGGCATCACATTGGTATAAGTCTGTAATAGATTCAGATAGTTTTACTCCTGAAATTAAAAAAGATATAACTTTAACTGACGATGAGAAAAGAATAGTCGATATGGCTATGCCAATTTATGAAGAGTTATTAGAAAATTCTATTTAACTATTTTCAGAATCTTCAATTTTTTCTCTCATCATAATTTTTTGAAGACTGATTTTATCCTTTAGAGTCATGATATAAGCAGCGATTGATAATATTAAAATACCTGATGCTTCATATATTATATTAATGGCATTTAAATCCTTGCTTTGCAATATTATCATTCTTGTTAAAGCTGTCATTGCAATAATTAAAGGTAAAGTAACTGGAATTCTATTATTAGCATAAAAAGAAGCAACCATTCCAAGCACTTCTGCATAAATAAACAACAGAAATAAATCACTTAGATTTACTGTTTCAACCTCAATTATCCTAACAATCTCGGATGCTGTAGCAAATAGTGTAGCTACTGCGATTAAAAGTAATATTGCTCTTTCACCAATCCAAATGAATTTTTGGACTACGTTTGGTTCATTCATGCTTTAATTTTACACATTAAATATCTAATCTCAAAGTTACTGTTTTGGTGGTAGAAGAAGAAGTTGAGACGTTTTTTCCATATATTCTTGATAATCAGATCTATTTTTAAGACTTCTTTCATCCATTAATGGACAAGATACAAATACAAATAACATCATCATAGGTATTGGACAAAGGATTATTAAAATTGGAGCAGCATCTGAATTTATGCCAATTAAACATATACCAAACCAAAACAATAATTCACCTAAATAATTTGGATGTCTTGAATATTTCCATAATTTAAATTTCATTGTTTTTCCTTTGTTTGCAGGATTATTTCTAAAGTTCCTCATTTGCTCGTCAGCAATAGTCTCAAGAACTACAGCTAGTAATGTGAACAATAATGAAATACACAATGAAAACGTAATTGATATTTCAAATGTAAATACGTATAAAAGGGGATAAAGAGACAGATTTACTATGAGAGTAGGAAATAAATGTATTCCAAATAAATTATTTATTTCACTTTTTATCCAATATGTATTTTTAAGATCTATATATCTAAAGTCCTCATGGCTTAATCCAGGCCACCCAAAAATCCAATTCCTAGTAAGTCTTATTCCCCAAAAAATTATTGGAATTAATATTATTAAGTTTGTGAGAAAGGAATTTTCAGAAATGGTAGCAAGATAGATAACTATTGCTAATGGCGCTACTGACCAAAAAGGATCATATAA
The DNA here is from genome assembly GCA_000252525.1 of SAR86 cluster bacterium SAR86A. Taxonomy (GTDB): domain Bacteria; phylum Pseudomonadota; class Gammaproteobacteria; order Magnimaribacterales; family D2472; genus SAR86A. The sequence continues at coordinate 438,437 of JH611156.1, forward strand.
ACTTGAATTTTTTAATACAAGACTTCCAAAATAAACAAATAAAGTTGCATAAATATGCCAGATGGTTATTTTTAACCAAATGTTGTTAATTGTTTCTGGTAAAAGAATAAATGAAAAATAAAATGCCAGTAAATAGATTACAAAACAAATCGTTAGACTTGATAATTTTGAAGTAAACATGAAAATGGGGCCATTAAGACCCCTTTAATTTTATCTATTTCTTTGACCAAACAATTAGTAATTGAAAAACTACTACAAGAAGGACAAATAAAGTTTGAACAGCTCCACCTATAGATAATGGTGAATCTGGATATTCTTGCATTCTTTCTGCAGATGGGGCTCCAATATCAGCCAATGTTGTTACAGCAGTATCTAATATAGCTGCACCAATTTGCTGAGTATAGAACATCATTACACCAACCAAAACACAAAAAGCTGAAGTGAAAACTTTAGCACCCATATTTGCATCTTGACTGTTATAAATGTTATTTGCCATTCTAAATCCGAGCCAAGTTAATAAAACCATGCCCACAAAATACATAGCATTACTTATTAACCCTACATACATCATGTTGAATACTTGATATTCAGTCATATACATTCTCCTCTATAAATTAAGCTTAAATAATAATACAAATTATTACTTTAGTTTAGTTAGATAGAAAGAATATATATAAAAATTTTATACATAATAATGGTGCTTACTTATATAAAATTCTATTATTAGATTAGGAGGATAAACATATGTTTATAAAATTAATTATTTCTTTTTTATTTATAACTTCAATAAATCTTTTATCTGACGAAACAGTTTCTATGGAGTCAGATGGAACAGTAGCTGAATTTAATTATTTAACTGTAACAGATCCAGCTAGTTTCATGATGGCATTAGACAGGTTTGATAAATCTGATTGTGCAAAAAAGTGGCGAGAAGAGTCTGGAGTGCTTGTAAGTCTTTGGTCGCTGCGTGGCTCAGGATCTAGCCATTTTATTTTAGTGGTTTATGAAAATTATGAAATGATGGAAAAAGGTAGAGCTATTTTCTCATCGTGTAAAGATTCTGCTTATATGATTAAATCATTTCAAGATAATACAGATACAGATAGATCATGGAATTGGATATCTGAAAACCTAGTAGCTGCAAGAGCATGGACAAATAATACTGCTTTTGCAAAATACAATTTTAATATTGAGCCAGGACATGAATCTCATTATATGAATTCATGGAAAAATTTTATGAGTTCTCAATTGAATACATTTGATGGTTCATTTGGTTTGAATAGGATTGCCTATGGTAATAGATATGTTTCTCATATGGTCTATTTAGGAGCTAATTCAATGGATCAATTGGATAAGGGTATTAAGTCAGCAACTGCATCCAAGGAGTACATGGATTTTGCATCTGATGTATCATCTATTAGACAGAATATAAATGTTGAACTTGTTCAATTAGTTAAATTTTATACAGGAGAATAATATGAAATATTTTTTATCAATTAGTTTTTTATTGCTTATCGCAACTGATCTTTATTCAGATGATCATTCTGAAGAACAATCATTTCCAGGAATGGTCTCTTCTGATGTTTTTGACATGGGTGGTGGAATGGAAATGCATGTTGAAAGAAGAAAAACATGTAATCAGGGAACAGTTCCTAAACATTTTCATCCTGCGGCAGGAACTCTTGTATATGTTCTTGATGGTGTTTCTCAATCTAAATCAACCGGTAAGTGGAAAAAATATTCAAATAACGAGTATTGGTTTGAAAAATCAGACTGGGTACATGGTGGAGAAGATGATGCACCTGATTTAGGTGAGGCTTGTTCTGATTTGCTAGTCATTCGTGTTGCTGAATCTGGTAAAGATCATACTGTCTTCATAGATTAGTAACTTCAATAATATAAACCCGCTGTTTGAGCGGGTTTTTTATTTCCTTTAAATTAAATTAAAATATATATTGTAAATATACATATCTAATTAATGACAATTAAAAAACCAACTATTACTGAAGTGATCTTAAGAGATGGTCAACAGTCATTAATAGCTACTCGAATGAAAACTGAGGATATGATTCCAATTTTAAAAGATATGGATAAAGTTGGTTACTCGTCAGTTGAAGTTTGGGGTGGAGCAACATACGATTGTTGTTTACGTTACCTAGATGAAAATCCCTGGGATAGATTAAAAGTTTTTAAAAAATCCTTCAAAAATACTAAATTACAAATGCTTCTTAGAGGTAAAAATTTAGTTGGTTATAGGCAATTTGATGATTCAGTAATCGAATTCTTTATCCAAAACTCTATTAAATATGGCATCAATATTTTTAGAATCTTTGATGCCTTGAATGATATAAATAATATTGAATCTTCAATCAAATTTGTTAAAAAAGGTAAAGAAAATGCACAAGGAACAATTTGTTATACAACTAGTCCGGTTCATAATGAAAGATATTGGATCAAATTAGCGAAAGATATTGAAGATATTGGTGCAACTTCTTTAGCTATAAAGGATATGGCAGGCTTATTGAGACCAAGAACATGTTATGAACTTGTTAAAAAGCTCAAAAAAAACCTAAATATACCCATTCATTTACATACTCACTCAACAACAGGTCTCTCTGATGCGACAAATTTTAAGGCTTATGAGGCTGGTATAGACAATATCGATACAAGCATCTCTTCGTTTAGTAATCTTTATGCTCATACTGCCACAGAGAGTTTTATCTCAATGATGTATTCTGAAGAAAAGAATCCATTTGATATGAAATTACTCACAAAAATCTCTGAATACTTCAATGAGGTCAGAAAAAAATATAAGAAATATGAAGGGTCGATGAGGGGAGTAGATGTCAATATGCTCATAAATCAAGTCCCTGGTGGAATGTTGAGTATATTAGAAAAACAATTACTAGATCTAAATAAGGCAGATAAACTTAAATTACTTATTGATGAAATACCAAAAATAAGAAAAGACGTTGGATATGTTCCCCTGGTTACTCCATCATCACAAATTGTAGGTGCTCAAGCATTGATGAACGTTCTAGATGATCAAAGATATAAAACACTAAATAAAGAATTTATTGACATGGTGAATGGAAAATATGGAAAAATTCCTGGTGATATTTGCCCAAAACTCAAGAAAAAAATAGATAAAGCAAGTAAAAATATTGACATTGATGATGATGTACAAAACTTAGAATTTTATAAAAATGAATTCAAAGAGTTCTGCTCAGACAACCAACTTAAAAAAATATCTAAAAATCCAACTGATTTATTAAATTTTATTTTATTTCCGAAAGAAGCAAAAGATTTTTATTTACATAAAAATAAGAGCACTTTGAATGATATTATAGGTTTACAAGAAGGCTTCGGCTTATATGTTGATTAACTAATTTAGGTAAAAATAATGAATTATATAAAGTATATTTTGATAATAACTTTTTCTACATCAGTTATATCTGGTGACTATTCTGATCAAAGAGGAATGACTAAATTACTTGGTACTGAAACTACTTTAAGATGTGCTGAACAGATGATGCAACCTGGTGCAAAGACATATGAATTATCATATGAAAGGACAGGTACTATGCCAAAATCTCCTTTTGCTGGTGAATATCAACCAAAATTCTTACCTGAGCTTGGGTGGCCAGGTTCTGTTCATATTTATACCATGGATGTTTTAAATGCTGATGTTAATGATGGTAATCAGGGTACTCAAATGGACGCTTTGGGACATTTCGGCTATGTTGATGAAGTATGGAATGGTGAGGGTGAATTAGACACATCTAAAATAAAATATTTTAATGAGCTAACAACTGATGAAGTAAAACCAACTCCTGAATCTCCACTTCAAAAACTTGGGATTGAGACTGTTCCACCAATTGTTACCACTGCCGTTTTAATTGATGTCAGAAAACATATATTTAATGGTGTTGCTATGGACGCAGGACAATACGTGACTGTTGATCATGTTAAAAAAACAATAGCAAAATCTTCATTAAAAGATAGAGGAATTCTTCCTGGTGACGTTGTTTTAATAAATACTGGGTGGAGTGATAATTATGCTGACCCTGATGAAAAAGGGATTTATTATTCGATGGCTCCAGGGGTATCTTATAATCTTGTTAAATATTTATCCTCAAAGCAAATTGTTGGTATCGGTTTAGATACTTGGGGAGTTGATACGTTTGCAGATCCTTCAATGTTGGGTGAGGAAGTTAATCAAAATCCAGAAGGTATTGCTAATCCTGCACATCATTATTTTTTAACTCAATCTGGTATACATACATTGGAAAATTTTAAGTTAGATGAATTAGCTGCAAATGCAGTTGAATTATCTTGTGTAGTTATATTACCTTTAAAAACAAAAGGTAGCGCTGCATCACCTATAAGACCAATTGCAATTGGAAAATCAGTTTTATAAAAATGACTGATGATGTATGGAGTGTTATAAAAGAAGAGGTAAGGTTAAGAATTCAAGCTGAACCTACCTTAGAACCATATTTAAACTTATTGGTTCTCTCACAAGACAGTCTTGTTAGTGCAATCGCATCGATAATATCATCAAAACTTAATAGTGATGCTCTCTCATCTAAAGACATTAAAAATTTTATTTTAGATGTTTACAAAAACTGTGATGGTATAGCTGAATCATTAGAAGAGGATTTAATCTTTTTTAAAGACAATGATCCTGCATGTAAATATTATTCAACACCCATTCTTTTTTATAAAGGTTTCCAAGGACTGGCTGCTTATAGAGCTGCAAATTGTTTATGGAAAAATGATAGACATACCATGTCATTATTTATACAAAACAGAGCCTCTGAAGTTTTTGGTGTAGATATTCATCCTGCTGCAGAGATTCTTGGAGGAGTTATGATTGACCATGCAACAGGTGTTGTAATTGGTGAAACCGCCAAAATAGATAAGAATGTATCTATATTTCAAGGAGTTACGTTAGGTGGAAAAGGCAATGAAAGGGGAGATAGACATCCCAAAATCCAATCTGGTGTATCAATTTATGCTTCAAGTACAGTTCTAGGTAATATTACTATTGGAAAAAATTCTACAATTGCTGCAGGAAGTTTAGTTTTAAAAGATGTAGACCCAAATACTACAGTCGCTGGGATTCCTGCGAAAGTTTTATCAACTTAATTATTTATTTGCATGAGTTAAAAATAGACAACTCATCATCATTCATTTCTGTATTAATTTCATCAAATAAGACACTAGACATATATCTTTCAGCAGTATCTGGCAACATGCATAAAATATTTGAATTTGGTGAAGCTTTTTTTGCAACAGCGACAGCAACTGCAAATGTTGATCCACCAGATACTCCAGTAATAATTCCTTCTTTTTTGGCTAGCTCATTAGCCCAAAATATTCCATCTTCACCAGATACAGGAATTAATTCATCAAAATAATTATTATCAATTGATTCTTGAAGTACTAATGGTATGAAATCAGTAGTCCAACCTTGAATAGGATGAGGATTCCATTCTGGATGTCCTTTTGATGCTGAGCCATCATCGTTTCGAGATTGTTTTGTATTACTTCCTACAAGTTGTGCAACATCAGGTTCAGTTAGTATGAGTTTTGTATTTGGCATTTTTTCTTTTAAATATCGAGAAACACCTGTAAAAGTTCCACCTGTTCCATAACCTGACACCCAATAATCCAAACCAATATCCTTAAAATCGTCATAAATTTCTCTTGCTGTTGTGCTTTCATGAATTGCAGGATTATCTTCAGTTTCAAATTGACGAGCAAAGAACCAATTGTTTTTTTCAACTAGATCTTTTGCTTTTTTATAAGCTCCTGTTCCTCCTTCAGCTGCAGGCGTTAATAATACTTTTGCTCCTAAAAATCTCATTAATTTTCTTCTTTCAATCGATGCACTATCTGGCATCGTTACTACTAGTGGGTAATTTTTGGCTGCACAGACCATAGCAAGTCCAATTCCAGTATTTCCGCTTGTGACTTCTACCACTGTGTTACCTGGCTCAAGTAATCCTTTATTTTCAGCATTCTCAATAATACTTACCGCTAATCTATCTTTAACTGAACTTGCAGGATTGAAATATTCTGCCTTTACATAAAGATTTGTATTATTTATGGATATATTTTGGACCTTGAAAACTGGCGTATTACCAATTGTATCTAATATGCTTTTATAGTTCATTTATGCAAATACCTTCTGTGATAGATTCTTTAATTCATTACTTATAAATTTATTATTTAGATGAAATAGTGATATTTCTTTTTCTTTATCTAGATTATTAAATCTTTCAATACCACTAACAAACCAATTATCTTGAGCATAATCTTTATTTTGTTTGATCTTTATATCAATATTTATAAGCCATTCTCTGAATGTACATTCATTAATTTTGTTGAATGTCTCTTCACATTTTTTATAATCTTTATCTAAATAGTAAGCTAAAAACAATTCTCTATTCATTCTATCGGTATTAATATCGCTCATTGGTATGGGTTCTCTTTCATATAATTGTTCTAGAATCTTAATCCCACTTTCTAAATTTCCATATCTAAGAAGAATTCTTCCATAGATCCATAAAACGAATGGATGATTAGGATTTGAGTTATATGCTTTATTTGCATAAACCATTGCACCTTCAAAGTCCTGCAAGGTTAAGTGCGCTTCAGCAATTATTCTTAAAGCATTCCAATCATTATCATTCAATTCATTTGCCTTACTTAGTGAAGCCATAAGATCTGACCTTGCTTCTTCATTGTCTTCTCTGAAACCTAACGCAAGAGATTGACCAATAGTACATGCCTTCCATGAATGGGGTAGAGGGTTAGTTTTATCTGCTGCTATTGCTGCATCAAGCATTTTTATAGCTTCAGCATTAGCGTTTTTTTCATATTGTTGATTTAGAGCCCTGCCTTTAAGAGTATATTCATAAGATGTCATATTATCAGTTGGTTTTCTATTAGCTCTTTTAAGACTTGAAATCTCAATTTCTCCAACTATGCAAGTTACTATTTTTGTTACGATCTCATCTTGAATATCAAATATATCTTTATTCTCAGAATCAAATCTGTTACTCCAAATAACTTTATCATCTTTCATATCACTTAATTCTATGGATATTCTAATTCTATTTTCAGATGCTCTAATACTTCCAGTAACTACATAATCAAATCCATATTCGTCTTTAAAGTTTTGACTTGTAATATCTTTATCTCTAAGACTAAAACATGTCTTTCTAGTAGCAACAGAAATTTCTTTAACCATTGAGAGCTCAGTAAGAAGATCTTCAGCAATTCCATCAACAAGAAACTGACCATCACTATCTTTATTAAGATTTTCAAACGGAATTACAGCTATTTTTGGTCGATAATCGTCTATTTGACTTAGATTGTTATCTAGACTGGATAAAATTTCATTTTTAATTGAATTATTTTTAATAATGAATGTAACAATTAAGAAAACAGGGAATAAAAAAATTACTCCTAAAAATAAATATTGCATAAATATTTCTTTCGTAACCCCTAAGCTTTCTGCAATATTTATGTTATCAGCAACGATGCTTGCTACTTGAATAAGACCAAATGCACCAATCATATAAGCTGTTGATCCTTTTAAAAGTACACTGCCTATATTCTTTAATTTAATTTTTAAGAAATTAAAAACTATCTTTAGCTTATTCATAGGATAATAATAAGATAAATTATTTTAATTGTGTAACACATTACTTATTATTTTTTTGATATATTTGGTAATAATATAATTAATTAAAAATGATTTAAGGGAGATTATTTATATGAGGTATTTATATATTTTATTATTTTCTATCGCATTAGCAGCTGATGATCATAGTTCTGAAGGTAAGATAGATGAAAACTGTAAAGATATTACTAAGGATAATATTTCAGAAAGATCATTTACAAATGAATATGTTGGAACCTTTAATGGAAAGCGAATTGAATATACAGCTGGTTTAAAAGAAAAAGTTTTATACGAAAAGGATAACCCGGATGCACCTCAAGCATCATTTTTCTACACTGAATACATTGCTAAAAATGGTAATCAGAGACCAGTAATTTTTAGTTTCAATGGCGGTCCAGGATCAGCGTCCCTGTGGTTACATATGGGTGTACTTGGTCCAAAAGTCATTAAAGTACCAAGCAATGCATCTGATGACGGTTCGCCACCCTATAAAATAGTTGATAATAAACTATCTCCACTTAGCGAGGCTGACTTAGTATTTATTGATCCAATAGGAACTGGATACAGCAGGGCAATTGGTTGTCATACTGGTGAAGAATTTTGGGGTGTTAATGAAGATCCAAAAATAATTGCTGAGTTTATAAGAAGATGGATAACTGACAATAAGCGATGGAATTCTCCAAGATATATATTAGGTGAAAGTTATGGAGGTATAAGAGGTCCTTTATTAGTATCTGAATTAAGATCTGGAAGTATTACTCCAATTGAAGTGAATGGGTTGTTAATGGTTGCTCCAGCTTCAGACTATCAATATTTAGTATTTCATCCAGGTAATAACAGTCCACATTATGGCTTTTTACCATCATATGCAGCTACGGCTTATTATCACGATAAAGTTGATACAGATAAATCTCTTGCAGATTTTTATATAGATTCTAAGAATTTTTCATTGAATGAATATGGACCAGCTCTACTTAAAGGTACAAGGATATCTTCGGAAGAAAAAAATGACATTATGAAGAAATATTCATACTTTACTGGATTAAGTATGCGTTTTGTTGAAGATTTTGATATGCGAGTTGATGCATCAAGTTTTCGAAAGGAATTACTCAGAGATGAGGGATATTCTGTTGGAAGATTAGATTCGAGATATAAAAATACTGATTATATGGCTGGTGGTCAATATTCAGATACTGATGTTTCGAGTGAAGGTTTTATGTCTGCCTATGTAACTGCAATACATACTTGGTTTGCAGACATAGGTGTTGAAATGGATATGCTATATCAAAGTGGTGACTCAGATGTATATTTTAGTTGGAAACATCCAACACAATGGAAAGGAAATGACTTTGGATATGTTAATACTGTTCCTCACATAGCAAGGGCTCAAAGATATAACAAGGATTTTAAGGTGTATGTCTCATGTGGACTTTATGACTTAGCAACTCCATGCTTTACAGCAGAAAACTTTATGTATGACAACTCTGTTGATATGGATAGAGTTGTATTTTCTGAGTTTGAAGCAGGTCACATGATGTACAACCACCAACCATCATTTGATAGATTTCTAAAAGAGGTAAGAGAATTTATTCTTAACGACTAAAGATCAATTTTTGATCTAGTACCAAGACCTGGTCCATATACAATAGCATTAAGCCAGAGTCGGTTTGTTCCAAGGGTCGCACCTCTAAAGTTTGGTTCTCCAGAAAATAATATAACTTGGCCATTACCAACCCTTTCTCTTGTTAAGTATGCAGAGTTAGCAATTCTTTGTGAGGCTTCAGGCCAAACTAAACCACTCATTCTTACATTAAGATCAAATCCAGCAGGAATACTTGACCAATTTACGACTCTTGGGACATCAATTTCGTTATTGGGTATCATATTTCCGATCCTAACTGGTGCATCTGAATTACTTCTTGTCATAAGAATAGGGTAGTTACTATATAAAACAGGAATAGTTTCAGTCGTTCCAAATGTTAACCAATGTTCATTATCAATTCTTCCGGCAACAAAAGATCCAGATGGCATAAATATAGATTGCCATTTATCTCTATCCTTAAGTTCATTTTCTGAAAGGAATTCCTCTATTTCTTCCCATGGATAACTGAGTTCAAAATTAACATTGTTTTCATTTGTCATGTCTTTGTTAATATCATTATCAAGAGCATATATTTCTCTCATTAAATCGAAATTATATTCTTTGCTATTTTCAAAAGTATTTTGTAATTGTTTTACACTACCTATACCTTTATCAGATGCAAGAGATCTTGTACTTGAATTATGTGCAATCAGTGTGCCGCCTTGGGATACCCAATCTTTTAGAATTTTTAAAGTGTACTCATTTAGAGACCTGCCACTAGGAACTATTATAGTATTGTATCTCCTGAGATCACCGTAACTTGCTAATGACGCATTAAGTTGGCTATGTCTTATACCTAGATGATGATCAATTGACCATAAGCTCACTCCAACATCATAAGAATTGAATCCTTCGTGACTTAGCATAGCGATTTGTGGCTTTTCTAATAATCTAAAGTGTCTTCCACCCCAATCAGGTAATTCCTCAGGACCAAATCCTGATTCAAGTGACATAATTGCAATATTTAGCTCTTCTGAAACTACTTTTATCATATCCGGCAGATTATTTATCTCAGGATTATCCATTGCAATTACTACAACGCTACCTCTAGATAATTTATGACCAGATAAAACAGCATCTTTATCAACAATTCTCACTTCAACATCTTGTTCCATCATGCGAGCAGCAAAAGCAACTGATCTGTCATCTATCCCATCAGTTGCCCACATTACTGCATCTTCAGTAATTTCACTTATGATTTGATTTGGCTCCCACCTAACAAGATTAGATTCGATATTTTCGCCTACTGTTAAGGCATCAAGTCCGTACATCATAGTAAAATTAAAAGCTGTTGTGTCATACATTATTGATGAACCGTTTTTTAATCTTTTCTGTCTTTCCTCTAATAGGACAGCTTCATCAATGTCTGCATCAAATTCTAATATTGCTGCAATAAGAGGGGCTTCTGGTTGAAGGTTAGGAATAACCATGCTTCCAGAAGGAATAGTATATGAATCATAAAATTCACCTGACTGTAAAGTTACATTATCAACATTGATATCCTTGGTATTACGATAGAGTTCTATGTCCTGAGCTAATAGTTTTTCTGCAAGAGTGTTAACTCTTGTATTGTTTGCAGTGGGAAGAACAACAAAAGACTGATTTGCATATTCACTGTTCTTTGAAACATTATATTTTCTTCCATCCCAATAATCTTTATACATAGCTTTTGAATTAACCATTAATGACTTAAGGTTTGTCATAGTGCTAACGTATTGATGATGAACAGATTCTTTATATGATTGAATTGTTCCTTCAGGTCTTCTTACACCATCCTCAGCCATTCTAGATTGCTCATATAAGATACCTAACGTTCCTCTAAATTGAACATAAAAAGAGTAGCCTGGATATAAGTCCTCATGCCATTCTCCAGTATAAAAACGCCAATCTCTTTCATCAAAAGCACTGCCTTGATCTTGTGCAAAAACATTTCCCCACTTAATAAGATCTTTATCGATATTTTTGTTTATTGGTTCTCTTGGTGGGCCTGTCATAAACGTATCTTGAGCACCCATTTCGTGACCATCAACAAGAATTTGTGGCCTCCATTCATTAATAAGTTTTACTCGTCCCTTTGTTTCCGGCTGAGTAAGGTAAAACCAATCTCTATTTAAATCAAAATAATAATGATTAGTTCTTCCATATGGCCAATCACCAGTATGAAGCAATGATTGATCATCATAGTTTGGTGATGTCCCTCTATATTGTTCAAGTGATTTTGCAAATCTAGCTCGACCATCTGGATTCATTAATGGATCGATAATAATTATCATGTTATCTAACATGTTCAAAACTTCGTCATCATTACTGGCAATTAAGTGATAAATAGCAGCAAAAGCAGCATCAGCACCAGATGTTTCGTTTCCATGAATTGAGTATGCCATCCAGGCAATTGCTGGTAGTTCCTCAATAATAGATCTAGCTTCTCTATCTGAAGTTTCCCTTGCATCAGATAATTGATTTATAGAATTCTTTATATTATCAAGATTGTTAATATTGTTAGGTGAAGAAATAAATACAGCATGAAGAGGGCGTCCTTCATGAGATTTAGCATACTCAACAACTTTAATTCTATCTGATTGCGTTTTCCATGTATTAATTGCAATAGATATTTCACTTGGTTTTGCAACCCTTTCACCAATACTAAATTCTAAAAATTCATCTGGATGAGAAATATCATTACTATAATTTCCATCCAATATCACCTCTGTATATAAATCTTTGGAATATGTTGTTGGATTCATCAAATCATCAGAGTGAATTGATGTAGCAATCAATGTTAGTAAAAGTTTTGTTTTGAAATTATTAATCATAGTTAATTCTTGTTTATTAGATTTAATTGTAGTGAATTAGTTTGGTTTTCGATACCAAATCATAGCAGATTGAAAAATCATTATTAAGACGTGTAAATATATAATTAGGGATGAATAGGGTGATTTAAGATTTATGATTATTGCAATTACAGATACAGATATACAAAAAACAAAACATAATATCTTTGGAGTAATTCTTACAGTGTCACCTCTATTTATAGCAGCTCTTAATCCCTGTGCTAAATTAAAACCATAACATGTAAACGCAACCATGCATAAATATAGTAATTCGTTATTCTCCATACTTATAAACTCCTTAATACAGCTAAATTTAAGTATAAATTATAGAATAGGGATAGATGACAAACAAATATATAGTTTCGCATAATATATATTATGTTAAATCTAGTATGTTGAATACCACATATGTTTACCAAATTGATCTTCTTTAATTATATTATTAGTTTCAATGTAATATTTAAGTCCCTTAACTACTGAATTAAGGTAGTTTTTTAACATAGGCTTTACATATAATTTAAATATTAGTTGGTTAATAATTTTATATTTGAATGGTAAATATGGGACTGCAGTAATTATTAATGATGATTTATTATTTGAAATTTTAACAACATTCCATGATATGTTCGCAAGTTTTCTTTTTTCATAGATATCCAAGTTATAACCATTATCACTCCAATCTATAAACTTACGTTTGTATATTTTATTGTTATGATATTCAACGAAATCAATTGATTTTTCTTTGTTCCAAACCTCAACCTTATTCTTTTTACAAAAAGGATGAAATTTTTCTAAATTATTAGGACTTTTTATTAATTTAATGATTTCTGTTTCATCACAATTAATTATAATTTTTGAATTTGATACTTTCATTTCTTTATAAATAATATAATTAATTAATGCTTAAATACATTTTAATATTAGTTTTCTCAATAAGCCTTCTTTCATCAGAAAGACCTAACATTATTATTATAATTACTGATGACCTTGGTTGGGGTGACGTTTCGTATAACGGAGGCCCTATAAATACACCTAATATAGATAAACTTGCAGATGATGGTCTACAAATGAATAGGTTTTATAGTGCGCCAACATGCAGTCCAACTAGAGCTGCTTTATTCACTGGAATTAATAGTCTTAAAAACGGCATTATCAGACCATTAAATAATCCAACTGCTGAGCGATATGGTCTACCGCTTAAACATAAAATTTTACCAGAATATCTTAAAGAAATTGGTTATCAAACAGCTTTATCTGGAAAATGGCATTTAGGTATGTTTAGTGATGAATATCTTCCAAGAAATAGAGGATTTGAATCAACATATGGTCATCTAGGTGGAGGAATAGGATATTTTGATCATGCTCTTTCAGGAAGGTTAGATTGGCATAGAAACGGTGAAATATTATATGAAGATGGTTATTCAACAACTCTTATTGCTGATGAGGCTATACGTATAATTGAAAACAAAAACAATGAAACTCCCCTCTTTCTTTATGTTGCTTTTAATGCACCACATACACCTATTCAAGCAGAAGAGAAAATTATTAATAATCTATCAGACATAAGTGATAAAAAAGAACGCGTATATGCAGCAAATATAATAACTTTGGATAGAGAAATTGGAAAAATAATTGATGCAATAGAATCTAAAGGAATATTAAATGAAACAATAATAATATTCTTCTCGGATAATGGTCCTGTTTTTGATATAGATCCAATAGCAGCAACGATTGCACCAGACATATTAGATTCTAAGGGAAATACATTGGGTTTAAAGGGCAGCAAAGGTTCAGCTTATGAGGGTGGAATACGAGTTCCGGCAGTGATTTATTACAAAGGTATACTTGAAAAATCTTTATCTAATCAATTCTTTTTTGTTGATGACATATTACCAACATTATTCGGAGCACTAAATATAAATCCTAATCAAAATAACATTACTGGCGTAAATAGATGGAATGACTTGATTAAAAATGAAATAAAACCTCCTAAAAACGTTATGACTGGTAACGTTATTGTTCATGATGAAAGAGCTTTATTTAATGATAAATGGAAACTTTATTATAGAAATTTTGTTTATAACGAAAATTCAGAAAAGATTTTTGAATTATATAATGTTAATGATGATCCCTATGAAAAATATGAGTTATCTGAAAAGTATCCTGATGTATTTGAATCTATGAAAAAAACCTTTGATGAAAATCCGTTAATTATTGAAACACCTTATATTAATCCAGTTCAGTCATACTTATATGGTGATAGATATATAGGAATAACGGATTCACCATGGCTCGAGAGAACATATAAAGAAAAAGAACTGCCACACCCTATTGTTCAAAATTTAGTATTTGGATGGATTATATTTCTTACTTTCAAACACATTATCATCCCAGTTTTAATTCTTTTAACTTTAGTTTTCTATTTTATGAAGTTCAGGAATAATATCTCTTCAAATTAACTCAAAGCTTTTATCAATACTTTCAATCATTTCTGACAAATCATTTTCATTTGATCCACCATATACGTAGAGATCGGGCCTTACAAGAACATATTTATATAAATCAAATATTTTCTCTAAAAGTTTGTCGGGGTCATCAATATCTTTTATGCGAATAAACTTTATTTCTAATTTTTTAATTATTTGGTTAGCTTTTTCAGATACTTTTTTTATATCACTTTTTGACATAATTACGAAATTTGAGTTGATCAATTTATCTAATTTTATGCAATTATTATTAATAAATAATTTTGGTTGAGGTATTGGATAACCAGTTATACCATCTTTAGAATTTTTAAAAATTCCAGATGGTATATGAGGAAATCTAACATCATATCCTTTTTTCTCAGGTATGAATTCTTTACCTTGTTCTGCAGCACAAAATCCTTCAATTAATTCTCCAATAGTTATTGTTTGACCTATTGTCCATTTAGCATGTGGATATCTTTCTTTCTGATATGTTTCAAGAATTTTTTTATTTGCTTTTTTTTGAAGGATAAGATGTATTTTCCATGACAAGTTTGTTACATCCCGTATTCCAGTTCCCATACCTGCACCCATGAAAGGAGGCATCTGATGAGCAGAGTCACCTGCAATTAAAACATTATTTATGTTCCATCTATTTGCTATACAAGCGTGAAAATTGTATATATCAGCTCTTTCAAGAATAGCATTTTTTTTATTTATCCATGGAGATAATAAATTCCATATAAAAGCTTCATCTTTCAATTCTTTTAAATTATCTTCTGGCATTACTCTAAATTCAAAACGGAGATGCCCTCTTCTACCATGTAAGAATGTGCATGGTCTTTTTGGATCACAAACTTGTATTAATTCATTTTTAAGATAAATATTCTGTGTTAAGTGTGCATCACAAACTAACCATTTTTGATTATATCCAAAGTCATCGAGATCTATATTTAGTTTTTTTCTGACAAAACTACTTGCTCCATCACAACCAATTAAAAATTTTGATAAAAATTTAATCTCTTGATTTTCATTTTTGCAAATTATTTCAACTTCATTACCTTTATCATTGAAATCAGTTAACTCGCACAATTCCATTACATCTATGTTTTCTTTGGACTCCACCACTTCACGAACAAATCCTTCTAACTCAGGTTGATAAAATAGAACTTGATTAGGCCATCCCATTGATGAATCACCTAACGTTTGTGTAATGCTTTGAATTGGTTCAAGACTCTTTTTTGAAAAATGAATTTTTTCAATCTGATTGGAATTTTCAATGATTTTTTCTGCTAATCCAAATTTATCAAATATCCTAAGTTGTTCTCCATCTGTATTAATGGCTCTTGCAGTTGGGCTTGTTCCAATATTTTTATCTATAAGAAGAACTTTATAACCGTAATCAGCCATAAGTAATGAACATAATGATCCAACTGGACCATATCCACATATAGCCACATCATATTTATTCAACTTTTTTGAGTATTATTTGGTTCTTGAATTATGTTATTTTCTATGTAACCAAGTCCCTCTATTTCAACTTTGACCTTATCACCTGGTTTCAACCAATTTTGAGTCGTTACCGCGGAACCTTCAGGCGTTCCAGTAGGAATTAAATCACCTGGTTCTAATGTAAAAGCTGTTGTTAAATACTCGATGAGAGTATAACAATCATAAATCATTAAATTAGTATTAGTATTTTGTCTTTCTTCATCATTGACAAAAGTTTTTAGTGTTAAGTTATGTGGATCATCAATCTCATCACTTGTTACGATATAGGGACCAAAAGGACAATGTGTATCCCATGATTTACCCATAGTCATAGTATGAGGCGGTCCTCTGAATTGCCAATCTCTAATTGAAAAGTCATTAACAACTGTATAACCATAGATACAATTTTTAGCATTTTCATAAGAAACATGCCTGCACTCCTTCCCAATAATGAAGCCAAGTTCACCCTCATAATCAAGCCAATCTGATGCATTTGGCCTATGAACATCACCAAAAGGATCATTCACAGATGAATTTTGTTTATTAAAAATATTAGGGAATTGGTCTTGCAGTTGAACATCATTACTGTGGTGATCTTTGAGTTCTTTTGCTTCATCGATGTGTTTTTTGTAATTAAGGCCAACAGCTAAGATTTTATTTGGTTTATCAATAGGTGCTTTCAATATAACATCATCTATTGCGTGAGCATTCTTTTGATTTTCAATTACATCATTGGCTATATCTAGACCAGTTGAACCTAGCTTTATAAAATTAATCATATCCTTTGGTAAGTCTGATGATGAAAAGTCAATTACAGTATCGTTCTTGATTGCACCAATTCTTTTACTTTTAGGATTATCCTTTAATAAAAAAGTTATAAGTTTCATAATATTAGTATTATTAAAATATCATCTAAGTATAATATCTAGTAATTGATTTTATGAAGAAAATATACAATAAAAATCTATATCAAAACTTTAAATCTGATTATTCACCAGATGATTTTCATCATATTGCTTTCAAAACTACAAATTATGAAAAAATGGTTGATTTCTATAAGAATTTGTTTGGATGTGAGCCTTTATATCAAAGCGACTTAATAACTTTTTTAGCATATGACAATGAGCATCATAGAATAGCAATTGCAAACACATCAGGAGTCTTAAATAGTCTAAATTTTATTCAAAGATCCATTATGAAATTTAAAATCTTTTTGAACAAAAAAATTCCTTCTATAGAAGGATTAGACCATGTATCTTACAGAGTAAATCCAATTGATAAATGGTTTGATTTTTATTTCAGTGCCAAAGAAAGAGGTTTAAACCCCTTGTGGACAATTAACCATGGTTGGATAAGTGGAATATACTACAGAGATCCAGATAATAATCTTGTTGAAGTTTTCTTTGAACATTTTTCATCGGCTGATGAATTCAAAAATAATATCTCTGCAGATTTTGAGGATGAGCCAATAGGAACAAATATGGATGTTGAAGTTCTTCATAAAATGTTTAAATCAGGCGCACCTTTCGAAGATTTAATTAAAAAAGGTAATACTGTTCCAGAAGGTAAAAAGCCAGTATCAGGAATTGAAGCAGTCAAAAATATGAAAAAGAAATTTAAAGACTGATTCTTTAAATGCAAGATCATAAAATAACTCTATTTCATGCCAATTGGTCATTCTGTAGTCAAATGGTAAGAGTTGCATTATTTGAATTAAATATAAAGTTTGATGAAAGACATATCAAATTATGTGATCAATATGCAGAAGGTGAAAATCTAGACAAGAATTTTTTAGATATTAATCCTCTAGCAACTGTTCCGGTTATTAAAATTAACAATGAAGTTATTGTTAATAGCACGACCATAATTGAAGAAATAAATAAAAGATTTCAAAGTAATTTATGTATAGAAGAAGATGACTCTGTTAAATCGTTTGTAAAACAAACAACCATAACAGAAGGTGACAAGTTTGCATCGACTATTGGAACAATAATTCCAGTTTTTTCAGCTCCCTTGATTGAATTTATGATTAGGAAATTACCTCTAAAATCTATTATTAAGATTTTTATGAAACATCCACGAAAGGATAGAAAAATGATTTTTTTATCAATGTATTTTTTTGGTGTTGCAAAAAAATTTCCTAATATTGCAATAAAAAAATTTGTAGATGAATTAATAAAGTTTGAAGAACTTTTAAATGAGGATAATACTTATTTTTATAATGAATTTTCTCATATTGATATAAATATGATGTGTGTTTTTAATAGATTAGAAGATTTAAAACTTTCTGAAGTAATAACAACTAACAAAACACCTCTTCTTCAAAGATACTGGAAAAATTTACAAAAGAGAGATAGTTATAAGAAGGGAATATTAAATTACTACACAAGTAAAGAACACAAAGTTATTAAAGATTTTTATAATGACGCACCCTCACCTTTCTTAAAACCAATTTTAGTCGAATTAGCACAAAGAAATTAGTGTAAAATAGATATATGTCAAAAGAAGATCAGTTAGAATTTGATGGTGAAGTAATCGAGACGCTTCCTAATACCAAATTTAAAGTCAAACTAGATAACGGCCATATTATTACAGCACATATATCTGGAAAAATGAGAAAACATTACATTCGGATTCTTACTGGTGACAAGGTTAAAGTTGAAATGACACCATATGACTTAACAGTTGGCAGGATAACCTTTAGAGGCAGGTAACTAAACTTTAACTTTATTTTTTTCTTCTAAAAATTTCAATTTACCTTTTTCAAGATCTACTTTTATTACACCACCTGATTTTAAATTACCAAATAACAATTTATCTACCAATGGCTTTTTAATATTTTGAGAAATAAATCTCTCCATTGGTCTTGCACCCATTTCTTTGTCATATCCATTGTCAGCAATCCAATTAAGCACTTTATTAGAAACTACAATTTCAACATTTCTTTTATCAAGTTGTGCTTGAAGTTTTGTAAGAAATTTATCAACAATTGATAAAATAACTGTTTTATCTAGATAGTTAAATTGAATAGTTTCATCAAGTCTATTTCTAAACTCAGGTGAAAATAATTTATTTAGAGAGTTCATAGCATCAGTTTCGTTTGAAGATTCAGCAAAGCCGATATTTCTTTTACTTAAAAGCTCAGCACCAATATTGGTAGTCATTATTAAAATTACATTTCTAAAATCAGATTTTCTTCCATTATTATCAGTAAGAACCCCTGCGTCCATAACTTGTAGAAGAATGTTAAATATATCAGGATGAGCTTTTTCTATTTCGTCTAATAACAAAACACAATGTGGAGATTTAACAATTGCCTCTGTAAGAAGTCCTCCTTGATCAAACCCAACATAACCAGGAGGAGCGCCAATAAGCCTTGAAACTGTATGCCTTTCCATATATTCACTCATATCAAATCTTATAAGTTCAATACCCATAATCTCAGAAAGTTGCTTTGAAATTTCAGTTTTACCAACACCTGTAGGTCCTGTAAATAAAAATGAGCCTATAGTTTTATTTTCATCTCTCAAACCGACTCTTGAAAGTTTAATTGCATTAGATAATGTTTCGACTGCTTTATCTTGACCAAAAATAACTCTTTTAAGATTTTCTTCAATATTTTTTAAACTCTTCTTATCTTTAGATGTTATCGACTGTTCTGGTATTTTGGTAATTTTAGAAATTGTAGTTTCAATATGAGATTTTGTTACTTTAATTATTTTTTTATTTTTTCTATTAATATTTAAGAGAGCACCGGTTTCATCAATAACATCGATAGCTTTATCAGGTAAAAATCTATCATTTATATATTTTGAAGATAATTCAATTGAAGACTTAATAGCTTCAGCTGAATATTTAACATTATGATAGTCCTCATAGATATCCTTAATACCTATAAGTATTTCTTCACATTCATCAAAAGAAGGTTCTATAACATCTATTTTCTGAAATCTCCTTGATAAAGCTTGGTTTTGATTAAATATACCTCTATATTCCTGAAATGTTGTTGAGCCAATACATCTAATTTGACCCTTACCAAGAGCAGGTTTAAGCAAATTAGAAACATCCAATGAGCCTCCTGAAGCAGATCCTGCACCAATAATGGTATGAATTTCATCAATAAATAAAATAGGATTCTCTTCCTTAGACAAAAAGCTTAATACACTTTTTAATCTTTTTTCAAAGTCACCTCTATATTTAGTACCTGCAATTAAAGCAGCTATATCCAGTGAATAAACAACACTGTTTTCCATAATAGATGGTACATTTTTATTAGATATCAGATAGGCTAGTCCTTCAGCAATTGCTGTTTTACCTACACCAGATTCACCAACCAATAGCGGATTATTTTTATTTCTTCGTGATAATATTTGAACCAATCTTTCAATTTCTTTTTTTCTACCAATTATTTTGTCAATTTTATTTTCACTAACAAGTTGATTTAAATTGATAAGAAAGTCATTTTCTGAAGAAGAGGATTCATTAGGTAAATCTTCATTTGTATTATCTTTGTCGTTCTCTGATTTTTTTGACGGTTTTCCATGAGACAGATATGTGACCACATCTAGTCGTGATAATTTAAATTTATTTAGCAAAAAAACAGAATGAGATTCTTTTTCAGAAAAAATTGCAACCAATATATTTATTGGTTTCACCACACCTTTACCAGATGATTGAATATGAAATACCGCTCTTTGTAAAACTCTTTGAAATCCAAGTGTTGGTTGGACTGGTTTTTGTTGATCAATCTTTGCAACAACATTATTCTTTAGATGATCATTCAAGCTTTGTTTAAGACTTTCTATTTGGATATCCTGTGATTTAAAAAACTCTTTAACTTCAAAATCACTAAGTATCATTAATAATAAATGCTCAACAGTTATATATTGAATATTAGCTTCATGAGCTTTGTCAAAAAGGCTTGCTATAGATAGTTCTAAATCTTTACTAAACATATTTAATCAGTCAGTGGTTCTATTTCACTTAAAAGCGGATGACCGTGATCTTTAGCCATTGTATTTACTTCATACGACATCATTTCAGCGATCTCTTTAGAGAATATACCACAAACTCCCCTACCTTTTGTATGAACTGTCATCATTATTTCTGTTGATTTTTGATGTGTATGACCAAAAACTGTCTGCAGAACAAATACAACAAACTCCATAGGAGTAAAATCATCATTTATTAACACAACTTGATACGAAGGTGGTTCTTTAACTTGTGGGTCTTTTTCTAAGACAACCGTCCCAAGATCTGAAGATGAATTATTCTCATTATCTTTCGATAATATAATCATTACATTCTTTTAATCATTTCATCTGCAAAACCTGATGAAGTAACTTTTTCTGCATTGTCCATCATTCTATGAAAATCATAAGTAACTTTTTTTGCACTAATAGTTCTATCCATAGATTCCATTAATATATCCGCAGCTTCAACCCAGCCCATGTGTCTCAACATCATTTCTGCAGATAATATTATACTTCCGGGATTAACTTGATTCTTGCCAGCATATTTTGGCGCTGTTCCGTGAGTAGCTTCAAATACAGCATAATCATCAGAAATGTTTGCACCTGGAGCAATACCTATTCCACCAACCATAGCTGCTAAGGCATCAGATATATAATCACCATTTAAATTCATTGTTGCAATAACATCATATTCTGTAGGTCTTAGCAAAATTTGTTGAAGAAATGCATCACATATAACATCTTTAATTATTATTTTCTTACCATTTTTTGGGTTTGTTATTTCTTGCCATGGGCCTTCATCGATTTCAACGCCGCCATAATCATTTTTTGCTACTTCGTAACCCCAATCTCTAAAAGCACCTTCAGTAAATTTCATAATATTTCCTTTATGAACTAAAGTTACTGACGTTCTGTTATTTGCAATAGCATAATCAATTGCTTTTTTTACAAGTCTTGTTGTGCCAGCCTGAGAAATGGGTTTAACACCTATTCCAACATTTTCTTCAAAACGAATTTTTGAAACCTCAAAATCATTTTTTAAAGTCTTGACAAGTTTTTTAGCTTCTTTTGAATTTCCTTCAAATTCTACACCACAATATATATCTTCAGAGTTTTCTCTAAATATAACCATATCAACATCTTGTGGTCTTTTGACTGGAGATGGTACACCATCAAAATATCTAATTGGTCTCAAACAAACATATAAGTCCAATAATTGTCTTAACGAAACATTTAATGATCTAATGCCACCACCTACTGGTGTAGTTAGAGGTCCTTTAATACTAACAACATATTCTTTCAGTGCTTCAATTGTCTCATCTGGTAACCATGTATCTTTATCATATACTTGAGTTGCTTTTTCACCGCAATATACTTCCATCCATTCTATTTTTCTTTCTCCAGAATAAGCAATCTTAACTGCTTGATTGACTACATTTATCATTGGAGGTGTTATATCTACACCAATACCATCACCCTCAATAAAAGGAATAATTGGATTATCTGGTACTGTTAATACTCCTTTCTTATAGGATATTTTTTCTCCCTTTTTTGGTATTTTTATTTTTTTGTAAGTCATAGAGAATTTAGCCTCAAAAATAGATGATTACTGTAAAATCGGTGATAATTATACTCCAAATTATTAATTATTGAATGAATTTAACATAGATAGAATCGTGAAAAAGACTGTAGTTGTTGGTATGTCAGGTGGTGTAGATTCATCTGTTTCAGCATATCTCTTAAAAAAAGATGGTTATGATGTTATAGGATTATTTATGCAGAATTGGCAAAGTGAGCCTGGTGAAGTTTGCACATCAGAAATTGACTTTAAAGATGCTTCATTAGTCTGTGATAAATTAGATATACCATTGCATAGAGCTAACTTTTCACAAGAATATTGGGATAATGTGTTCGAAGAATTTTTAAGTGAACATAAGAACGGCAGAACACCAAATCCAGATATTCTTTGTAATAGAGAAATAAAATTTAAATCTTTTTTAAAATATGCTTTTACGATAGGTGCTGACTATATTGCAACTGGTCATTACGCATCAATTAAAATGTCTGAAATTGGTCCAATGTTATGTCGTGCAAAAGATCTAAAGAAAGATCAAACATATTTTTTACATGAAGTAAGATCATCAGAGTTCGAAAAATGTATATTTCCATTAAGTAATTTATATAAGGACGAGGTCAGAAAAATTGCCAAAGATATTGATTTAAGTGTTTCAAATAAAAAAGATTCTGTTGGGATATGCTTTATAGGTGAAAGAAATTTAAAGGATTTTTTAGGTAGATTTATTGATCTTGAAAAAGGAAAAATTCTAGATGAATTTGGAAATAATATTGGAACTCATAATGGTGCCACTTTGTTCACAAAGGGACAAAGACAAGGCCTTAATATTGGTGGAATAAAAAATAAACAAGATTTACCTTGGTATGTTTTTGACAAGGATATAAATAAAAATGAAGTTCATGTATGTCAGGGTGTTGATAATGAGTTATTGTTTGATAGCGGCTTAAAAATGAAAAAAATTAATTGGATAAATGAATTTAACTTTGAATACCCTAAGACAGCTTTGTTGCAAGTTAGGCATCAACATAAACCTGTAAAATGCACTATCGTAAAAGAATCAAATAAATATAATATAAAGTTTGAGGAAAAAATAAGAGCGGTAGCTTCAGGTCAATCTGCAGTATTTTATGATAATAATGTATGTTTAGGAGGCGGAATTATTACTGAAACGTATTAGAATATTAATTCAGTTTAAACTTATGAAATATTCGCATCATAATCTCTCCCCATTAGATAATAGATATAGGGATAAAGTATCAGATATCACTGAATGCTTTTCTGAGTCTGCGCTTATAAAAGTTAGATTTGTGATCGAAATTGAATGGTTAATCTTCTTATGTACAAATTATCCAAAAAAGTTCAAACCATTATCTAAAGCATCTATATCAAAATTAAAAAAATTTAAAACAAATTTTTCAGACAAGGATGTAATAAGAATAAAAAATATTGAGAAAAAAACTAATCATGATGTAAAAGCTGTCGAGTATTTCATCAGAGATTATTTTAAAAAAGATAAAAATCTGACTAAATATATAAATCTCATTCATTTTGGACTTACAAGCGAAGATGTTAATTCCTTGTCATATGCTGTGATGATAGAAAATGGAAACAAAATACTTATAAAAAAAGTTTCAAAACTAATAACCCAATTAAATAAAATGTCTTCAAAATGGAAAAATATTACATTTCTATCAAGAACACATGGTCAAGCTGCTTCCCCTTCAACATTAGGTAAAGAAATTAAAGTTATATCAAAAAGGTTAAGTAGAGAAATTGAGACATTTAAAAAAATTAAAGGTTTAGCTAAATTTTCAGGAGCAACAGGAAATTATCATACATTCAATATGGTTGATTCTTCAATTAATTGGCAAAAAGCAAGCAAAAGGTTCATTAATTCATTTGGTATTCAACAAAACAAGGTTACAACTCAAATTGAACCACATGATTGGATTGCTGAAGTAATGCATGTCATGATAAGAATTAATAATATATCAATAGATCTATCTCAAGATATGTGGACATATATTTCCAATGATATCTTTAAAATGAATTTAATTGAAAATGAGGTCGGTTCATCAACAATGCCTCATAAAGTTAATCCAATTGATTTTGAAAATGCTGAAGGTAATTTTGGTCTTTCAAATGCCTTAGCAAATCATTTTTCTGATAAATTAACTAAATCTAGATTACAAAGAGATTTATCAGATAGTACAGTTTTAAGAAATATTGGAAATGCTTATGGTTATTCCCATTTAGCCTTATCGTCACTTAATAAAGGATTAAATAAATTAACTCCTAACAAAACTGTTATTAATAATGAGCTTGATGATAATTGGGAAGTCCTTACTGAAGCTGTACAAACTATAATGAGATATGAAGGTATAAATGATGCATACGAACAATTAAAATCATTTTCTCGAGGTCGTAAGATTACAAGAGAAACTTATATTGAATTTGTAACTAATTTAAAAATATCAAAATCATCCAAAGATAAATTGCTTAAATTAACGCCTTTTAATTATATTGGTTTAGCTAAAAAACTTTAAAATTTTTCTTTTCTGTAGTATTACTACATAAATAATCCTTTATATAGTGCGTTTATCAGCATATTGACATAATTTTCCTAATATTATTAACTTCACTACATAACAGGGGAAAATAATGTCAAAATTAAACAATACTATTGAGAGTGCTAACAACATTCCTGAAATAAACACATCTAACTGGAAATCAATTAACCCAGAATATGTTGCTCGAATGAGGCTTCAAAATCAGTTCAAAACTGGTATTGACATAGCAAAATATACGGCTTCTATTATGAGAAAAGATATGGATGATTATGATAATGATCCATCTAAATATACTCAATCATTAGGATGTTGGCATGGGTTTATCGGACAACAAAAATTAATATCAATCAAAAAACATTTTGGTACTAATGATAAGAAATATTTATATTTATCAGGTTGGATGATCGCTGCTTTAAGATCACAATTTGGTCCGCTTCCAGATCAATCAATGCATGAAAAAACGTCAGTTGCTAGTTTGATCAAAGAACTTTATACATTTCTTAAACAAGCAGATGCAAGAGAATTAGGTGGTCTATTTAGAGAACTTGATAGCGCACCAGATAATAAAAAGGATGAGGTGATGAAAAAGATTGAAAATTTCGAAACACATATTGTCCCTATTATTGCTGATATTGATGCTGGATTTGGTAATGAAGAAGCTACTTATTTAATGGCAAAGCAAATGATTGAAGCTGGTGCATGTGCTATTCAAATTGAAAATCAAGTTTCTGATGAAAAACAGTGTGGGCATCAAGATGGAAAGGTAACTGTCCCACATGCTGAGTTTTTAGCAAAAATTAATGCTGTTCGTTATGCATTTTTGGAACTTGGAGTGGATGACGGTGTAATAGTAGCTAGAACAGATTCCCTTGGCGCTGGCTTGACAGCAAGATTAGCTATAACTCATGAAGAAGGAGACTTAGGTGACAAATATAACTCTTTTCTAGATGTTGATGAAATCGATGAAACTAATATGAAACACGGTGATGTAATGATTAATAGAAAAGGTAAAATTGTAAGACCAAAAAGACTTCCCTCAAACCTCTATCAATTTAGAAAAGGAACTGGTGAAGAAAGATGTATTTTAGATTCAATTACCAGTCTTCAAAATGGAGCAGATCTTATTTGGATTGAGACTGAAAAACCTCATATTGGACAAATTGCTTCAATGATGGATGAAATCAGAAAAGTAATACCAAATGCAAAACTTGTCTACAACAATAGTCCTTCTTTTAATTGGACATTAAACTTTAGACAACAAGTATTTGATGCTATGTCTGAAGCTGGAGAAGATACATCAGATTATAAAAGAGATGATCTAATGAATGAAAAATATGATAATTCTGAATTAGCTATGAGAGCTGATGATAAAATTAGAACATTTCAAGCTGATGCTTCAAAAGAAGCAGGTATTTTTCATCATTTAATCACCCTACCCACATATCATACTGCTGCACTGTCAACAGATAATCTAGCAAAAGAATATTTTGGAGATGAAGGCATGCTTGGATATGTTGCAAATGTTCAAAGAAAAGAAATCAGACAAGGCATAGCATGCGTTAAACATCAAAATATGTCAGGATCAGATATGGGAGACGATCATAAGGAATACTTTGCAGGAGATGCAGCGCTTAAAGCAGCCGGTGAAGATAATACAATGAATCAGTTCTAATCTAATATTTCGTAAAGAGCTTTTGTAATTAGATTGGATGTTTTATAAAGATCTTTCATCTTTTGTTGTCTATTACAGACAAATGAATAACCAATTTTATTTTTGAGATCTCCAAATGCTACTGAACCACCTATTCCAGCATGCCCATAACATTGAGTGTTTAAAATTGGTGCAAAGTTAATATTTTGATTAAAACTTTGTTCAACCATAAAACAGTAACCAAAGTTAAGATTAGCACCAAATAAAACTGTATCAGGGCCAGAAGAATGAACTTCAATTGCTGTTTTAAGTACATCCTTATCAATAATACTTTCATTATCTTCAATCAGATTAGATAAAGTTCCAAAGAGTTTCGAAAGGCTCCTTGCAGTGCCATGTCCATTAGCTGAGGGCACCTCAGCTGTTCTCCAATCGACTGAATTTGGATTATTTTTATCAAAATTTTCAGAATTGAACGCTTTCGAAAAATCATTTGATGTTATCGAGTTTTTAAAACTTTTAAGACTACCATTAAGAATAAAATTTGGAACGTATTTTATAAATCCGATTGGAGGTTGTATTGAATCTAATTTTTTATATGTTACATCTGCACATCTACTAAGATTCTCCTCTTTTAATCCTATATGAAAATCTAAATTTAATGGTTTAGCGAATTCGTCTTCAAAGTATTTTCCTACACTTCTACCATCAATTTTTCTAATCAATTCACCTATTAACCACCCAAATGTTACAGCGTGATAACCTTGAGTAGTCCCTGGTTCTCTAAAAGGCATTTGATTTTGAAGTGCATCTACATATAAATCCCAATCATTCCAATTTGATTGTGGATATCCATTTTGGAAACCAAACATTCCAGCTCTATGTGTAAGTAAATCAATAACTCTTGTATCTTCTTTGCCATTACACCCATATTCTGGCCAATAATCAGATACTAATTTATTAACATCTAATTTTTCATCACTGATCAATTTAAGAATACAAATACCTGTAACTGCTTTTGTCACCGACCATACATTGACCAATGTATCTTTAGTCCATTTTGTTGTTTTAGATTCTGATTTAAAGCCACCAAATAGATCTACAATCAATTCGCCTTTATATTCAATTGAAATGCCAGCCCCAAGCTCATAATCAGAATTTATTTGATCGTTAAAAATATCATATATTTTTTGAAACTCTGGCTTGTAATTGCCTTGGACCATTTAATTAATTATTGCATTGCTCAGGATCGGTTCTGCCACATATTTCACATGATGAGCCGTCTTTCATATTTGCAATTCCGCCACAAGATCCTTTTAAAGGTTGTCCTTTAAAAAAAAGACTAGTTGCTAATCCAATGAAAGCAACAGCAATTATCAAAAAACCTAAAATAAATTCACTCATGATTGTAGATCATACCATTTATTAGAATAAATGATTTCGTTATTATTAAGAATAAACATTGCAGCTATGTTCAATTCATTTGCTTTATCGAAGGCATTAGTAAAGCCCATAGCATTAAAAGCAGTTGCAAAAGCATCAGCATATGATGCTGAAGACTCATGAATTACTGTCACCGAACTAATTTGATTATTAATTGATTTGAGTGTTTTTGGATTTATAGTATGTGAAATCCTGTTGCCTGAATCATCAATCTTAAAATTTCTATATTCACCAGATGTGGCTATTGCCAAAAATTTTGAATTATTATTAGATATTACTTTAATAGCTTTGTTTTGAATAACAGAAGGATCTTGAATACCAATATTCCAACTATCACCATGCTTTGTTCCATTAATAATAACTTCACCACCAATATCAATCATGTGATTAATTAAATCGTTATTTATAAGATATTCATGAATTACTTGAACAGCATAACCTTTAGCAACTGATGATAAGTCAAACCAATTCGACGAATTTTTATAAAGAATTTTCTCATTATTATCAATTCTAAAAGTAGAAGTATTTAACTGTATATTCTTGTTGCCAAAGTCAGGAGAAAATCCAAATTCACCTGATTTCTTGGCCATCATAATGTTATAAAATCCATCAGAGTTATTTTCAACATATTTAGCAACCTTTAAGATTTTATAAAGATGATTGGAAATTGATATTTTATTTAATGGAGAATTATTTATTATTGAAATTTCAGAATTATTTTTATAATTTGAAGCTACAAAATCAATATTATTAATTATGTTAATAATATTATTTTTGTGATGATCACCGATATACTGACTAGAAACAACAGACCATGAAGTGCCATATGCTTGACCATTAATTTGATAGATTGATGTTTGATTGTGGTTATATGCAACTATTGTTAAAACAATACCTGCTACTAACGCAATTAATTTTGAAAAAAGTTTTCTTGTCACACTATAGATTAGCCACCAAAGTCATCAAGGGCAATATTTTCTGGCTCAACTCCAAGATTTAGCAGCATATCAATAACAGCTTTATTCATCATAGGTGGGCCACACATATAATATTCACAATCTTCTGGTGCATCATGTTTCTTTAAATAATTTTCATAAAGTACATTATGAATAAAACCTGTATCACCGCTCCAATCGTCTTCAGGTAATGGATCAGATAAAGCTACGTGCCATTCAAAATTGTCATATTTATCAGCTAATTCATTAAATTCATCAACATAAAACATTTCTTTTAAACTTCTAGCACCGTACCAGAAAGTTATCTTACGATCAGTATTTATTCTTAAAAGTTGATCAAATATATGAGAGCGCATTGGTGCCATACCAGCACCGCCACCAACAAAAACCATTTCAGCTGAAGTTTCTTTAGCAAAAAACTCACCAAAAGGGCCAAAAACTTTAACTTTATCGCCTGGTTTTAGATTGAAAGTCCAAGAAGACATTAAACCTGGAGGTACGTCTTGACCTGGAGGCGGTGATGCAATTCTGATATTAAATTTTATTATTCCTTTTTCTTCGGGATAATTTGCCATTGAATATGCTCTTATAACTGGCTCTGATGTAGTTGATTTATTGTCCCAGATTTTAAATCTGTCCCAATCTTCATGATATTCGTCTGAAATATCGAATTCTTTGTAATCTAAATCATAGGCAGGTGCTTCAAGTTGAACATAACCACCAGCTCTAAAATCAACATTCTCTCCCTCAGGTAGTTTTAGAACAAGTTCTTTAATGAAGGTTGCAACGTTATCATTTGATATTACTTCACATTCCCATTCTTTAACACCAAAAACATCGTCTGGAACTTGTATTTTTAAATCGTTTTTAACTGGAACTTGACATGATAGACGCCAGCCATCTTTTTTTTGAGTAGCATTAAAATGAGATTCTTCAGCGGCAAGTATTGAACCGCCGCCCTCAAATACCTGACATTTGCATTGACTACATGTGCCACCACCTCCACATGCTGAAGCTAAAAATATATTGTTATCAGCTAAAGTAGTTAATAATTTTGAACCTGCTGGGACAACTATTGGGTTTTGAGAATCTCCATTTATTTCGATTGATACATCTCCTGTTGATACTAATTGAGATCTTGCAATAATAATAACAAAAACAAGAAGAAGAATTATTCCACTAAATGAAATGACGCCTAACAATAAATCAATACTCATACTACAAAGATATTCCTCCAAATGACATAAAACCAAAGCTCATTAATCCAACAATAATAAAAGTAGTTCCCAAGCCTTTTAAACCCTCAGGTATGTCTGAATATTTCAATTTTTCTCTAATACCAGCGAGTACCACAATTGCCAATGCCCAACCAAATCCTGCACCAAAACCATAAACAATACTTTCAGTAAACAATAAATCTTTTTCAACCATGAACAATGAAGCTCCTAATATTGCGCAATTTACAGTGATAAGTGGTAGAAATTGACCAAGTGCATTATACAAAGCTGGAACATATTTATCCAAAAACATTTCAAGTATTTGAACAGAAGCTGCTATAACACCTATATAACTTATCAATTCTACAAATTCTAAGTTAGTTCCCTCTATTCCTAACCACGTTAAAGCATCTTCTCTAAGAATATAGTTATATATTAGATTATTAAGAGGAACAGTTAATAAACATACCACTATTACAGCAACACCTAGACCAAAAGCTGCATCTATTTTTTTTGAAATGGCGATAAAGGTACACATGCCTAGAAAAAGTGACAATGCAATATTTTCAATAAAAACAGTTGTTATAAATATATTTAAATAGTGTTCAAACATTTATTTCTCTCTTTGTTAGATCGGGAGATGTAGAATGCTTTGATACAACAAAGTCGTCTTCTTCTACTTGTTCTTTTTGTAGTGATCTAATTAGCCATATAAATAAACCAATTATGATAAATGAACTTGGTGGTAAAAGTAGTAAATTATTTCCCATATACCAACCACCATTTGAAACTAATGGCAGTATCTCATACCCAAACAATGTTCCTGAACCAAATAACTCTCTAATGAAAGCTACTCCAATAAGAATAATACTGTAACCAATTCCATTACCTAATCCATCAAGAAAACTAACAAATGGTTTTTCTTTCATGGCAAATGCTTCAGCTCTACCCATTACAATGCAGTTAGTAATTATTAATCCGACAAATACTGATAATTTCTTACTTGTCTCATAGTCATATGCTTTTAAAAGTTCATCAACAACAATTACAAGTGATGCGATAATAGTCATCTGTACAATAATTCTGATACTTGTAGGAATATAGTTTCTAATCAGTGAGATAAAAAGATTTGAAAAAGATATAACACTAGTTACTGCGACACACATCACCATCGTTACTGATAAATTATTTGTGACTGCCAAAGCAGAACAAATACCTAATATTTGAAGTGTAATAGGGTTTTCTTTTATTAGAGGATTGATTATGACCTCTTGATATCGTTTAAGATTCATAATTTAATTCCTTCAAAAGATTTGCATATCCTGAGTCACTAAACCAATATGAAACCATATTAGTAACCCCTCTACTTGTAATAGTTGCTCCAGACAGACCATCTATTTTATATTCAGACTCTATATCGCCTGTATCAACTTTTCCTTTGATAACTTCTAATGCTACTTGATCATTGTTATAGATTTTTTTACCTTTCCACGACGATTTCCAACGAGGGTTATCAACTTCTGCACCAAGACCGGGTGTCTCCTTATGATCATAAAATTCTATACCTGATACAGTATTAAAATCACTTTCAATTGCTATATAGCCATATAAGGTACCCCAAAGACCATAGCCTCTAATTGGCAAAATTAATTTTTTTATATTATCTAGATCATCTCTTAAGATATAAATTTTTCCAACATTTTCACGATTTTTTATTATTGCAATATCTTCGGAGGCAGGAACTTCAGATGATAAAGCAGGATCTTTTGTTACAACAACTTGATCATATTCATCAATATTAAAATTATTATATTCAGCCATCAACATTCCTGAGTCAAAATCAATGAATTTTGATTCAAGCTGATTAAACTGATCACTAATAGATATGTTTTGATCATATATTCCTGCAACTTGCAGAACTTTTAATCTTTTATCATTAAGTTTGTTTTCTTTTTGTAAATCACGAAGACTAACCGCAGATGCCGAAACAATCAGTGAACATACTAGACAAACTGAAAATGCTACTGCTAGTGTTTTAATTATTGATTCATTCATTATATAAAGCTTTTCTTTTTTTAATATTAGACATGACCACCAGATGATCTATTACAGGAGCTAATAAATTTGCAAATAATATAGCTAACATCATACCCTCTGGGAAGGCTGGATTTATAACCCTTATCAAAATTACTGTAACACCAATAACAATACCGTATATCCATCTACCAGTATTAGTGCCTGAGCCTGAGACAGGTTCAGTTGCCATAAATACTAAGCCAAATGCAAAACTACCTATAACCGCATGCCAGTACCAAGGAATGTAAAACATTTGATTAGTCTCAGAACCAACAATATTTAAAATTGATGACATAAGAATCATTCCAATAAACGTTCCTAGAATTATTCGGTATGAAGCAACTTTAGTCATTAATAAAATAACCATACCAATTAATATTGCAATTATAGATGTCTCACCAACTGAGCCTGGGATATTTCCTAAGAATGCATCCATCCAAGTATAAGAATTTGTAATACCTGCCATACCACTCTCAGCAGCCATGCCTAAAGCTGTTGCACCGCTATAACCCTCAGGGATAATATTGTAATCTGATATACCTGCAACCCAAACTTTGTCACCGGAGATTTGAGCTGGATATGCAAAGTATAAAAATGCTCTACCTGTAAGTGCTGGATTTAAAAAGTTTTTTCCTGTTCCACCGAAAATTTCTTTTCCAATTACAAGACCAAACGATATACCCATTGCAGCTTGCCACAAAGGTATGTCTGGTGGACAGCTTAGAGAAAATAAAACAGTTGAAACAAATGCACCTTCATTAATTTCATGTTTTCTTACAATAGCAAATAAGGCCTCCCAAGCTATACCAACAGTAAATACAACAAAATATATTGGTAAAAAATAACATGCACCAAACCATAGTTTTGCAATAAAGCTATTAGCATCATACCCCACCATGTTTACAAAATAATGATGCCAGTCACCAGTATTTTGTTGACCAATAGATTCTAAATATTCTAATGAATTGGCTCCAAGATTATACATCCCAAAAAACATAGCTGGAAAAGTAGCAAGCCATACTGTAACCATTACTTTTTGTATATCAACAGCATCTCTTACATGTATTGGATTTTTTGTTTTCTTTCCATATGAAAATACTAAATTCTCTATTGCATCAAATAATGGAAACCAAGTTGTATATTTACCCTCTCCAACAAAATTTGGTTTAACATTATTTAAATAATTTCTAATTATTTTCATAGTTCGTTAAAAATTTTATTTAAATTATCCATTAAAATAGAAGAGTAATCGTACTTACTTGGGCATACATACGAACATAATGCTAAGTCCTCTGGTACTAGTTCCAGCATACCTAAATCGATTGCCATTTCAGTATCTGAAACAACTAAAGATTTTAATAACTGAGTAACTAAAATATTCATAGGAATTACTTCCTCATATGAACTAACAGGAACAATTGCTCTATTCCCGCCTCCTATAGACGTATTAAAAATAAATTCTTTAGGTTTTAAAAATGAAGAAATAAATACATTTAATTTAGAATGTAAATTCTTGCCTGGCATTAACCAATTCATGAATATTTCATTCACTTCATCAGGTATTGCTGAAATTTGATTATCATAAATACCTAAATAGTTCATAACACCATCAGATTGATGCCCATGTAAAACTGAACCAGAAATAATTCTAGAGTTAGGGTTAATCTTTCCGGCAGTTATTTCATCAATATTTCCGGCTATTCGAGTTCTAATCAATGATGGTTCATACACAGAAGGACCTCCGATAGCTATGATTTTTGAAGTACGTAATGTTTTGTATTGCATTAGATGTCCAATTGAAATTATGTCTTGA
The DNA here is from genome assembly GCA_000252525.1 of SAR86 cluster bacterium SAR86A. Taxonomy (GTDB): domain Bacteria; phylum Pseudomonadota; class Gammaproteobacteria; order Magnimaribacterales; family D2472; genus SAR86A. The sequence goes on from JH611156.1 coordinate 472,837, forward strand.
TAACCAATTGTCCATACTATTTTATTAAGATTCACTGGGCAAAGTTGTGATATGTGTGTACTGCTCAAGCCAGCAGGATGTGGTCCTGAGAATTGTGTGTAAGTTACAGATTTATTATTTTTCTCAAATTTATCATTTTGATAATTTACGTATATGTCGCATTCAAATTTTTTAACTAATATTTCTAGTCCTAAATCAAATAAATCTTGATCATATTTGATGATTTCATATGGATCTACAGATAAAGGATTGGTATCGCAACAATTGATAAATATTCCCTTTGGAATATCACTTATAGCAGGTGTTCTGTTAAATGGTCTTGTTCTAAAAGAATTCCATAAACCAGTTTCTTGTAACAGATTAATAAAATTCTCTTGATCATTAAATTCTATGAACTCTTCCTCATTATCTAAATCTATTTCTATAGAAATAAATTTTCTTTTATCTCCTCTATTTACGGCTTTGATTAATCCTGACCCTGGAGCACAATAAAAAACACCTTTGTTTTTTTTGTCTTCAAATATTTTTTCACCACAATTAACATGATCACCTTCTTTAAAAAACATTGTTGGCTTCATACCAACATAATCGTTAGACAATAGAGCAACGCTTGAGACCTTTGGCTCATCACTAATATCTAAAGATGGAGATCCTGATATTGGTAAATCAAGACCTTTTGATATTTTAATCACTTTTATTTGTGTGCCTTTATAAAGTTACTTTGAAACTGTTAAAAACAATAGAATTATACGGCTAAAAAGCCTTTGTTTCTATGGTTTTAAACAATTGGTTTAGGTAATCTTGGAAGTTCAATATTAGCTACTTTTTTAACTAATCCAAGTACCTGTTTTGAATAGCCATATTCGTTATCATACCAACAATATAGAGTTATGCTTTTATTTGATGCAATTGTCGCTTGTGAGTCAATTACTGAAGCAAAAGGGCTAGAATAAAAATCAGTTGATACAATTTCTGATGAATTTACATACCCGATTATTTCTCTATATTGTGAATGAAATGCTACAGTTCTGAGGTAGTTATTAACATCAGTTACGCTTACCTCTTTATTAAGTTGAAGTGATAGTATTGCTAAACTTACATTTGGAGTAGGTACTCTTATGGCATTACCAGTCAATTTACCTTCAAGTTCAGGCAACGCTTTTGCAACAGCTTTAACAGCTCCTGTTGTAGTAATCACCATATTCAGAGGAGCGCCACGACCTCTTCTGTCACCTTTATGAAAGTTATCTATAAGATTCTGATCATTTGTATAAGCATGAACTGTTTCAATATGTCCACCTTCAATTGAGTATTCATCATTTATGGCATTTAAAACAGGCACAATTGCATTAGTTGTGCATGAAGCTGCAGATATAATGGCATCATTATCATTTAAAATATCATCGTTGATTCCAAAAACAATATTTTTAATATCACCTTTTGCAGGTGCTGTTAATATAACTTTGCTAGCTCCAGATTTTAAGTGTTTTGAAAGACTGTCCTCATCTCTCCATACACCTGTGTTATCAATAACAATTGGATCAATAATGTTGTGATCTGCATATTTAACTTCATCTGGGCTTGAAGCATAAATTACTTTTATTGCGTTTCCATTTACAACTAATGATGTATTTTCTTCATCAACCCTAACTGTTCCGTCAAAAGGTCCATGAACAGAATCTCGAGAAAGTAGACTTGCTCTTTTGAAAATATCATCATCAGAAGCTTTTCTAATTACAATAGCTTTAATTCTAAAGTAGTTACCTGGACCAGTAGTTTGCGTCATCATTCTTGCCAAAAGTCTTCCAATCCTTCCAAAACCATAAAGAACTATTGACTTTGGTTCGTCTGGTCTAACAGTTTCTACATCTATTACAGATTCAAGCTCTTTATTCAAATAATCTTTAATTTTTGATTGATCTTCTTTAATCTCATCAAAAAAAGGACACTTAACTGCAATTTCGCCTATATCAATTTCACAATCATGAAGATTTAGTGTACTTATGTACTCTATCATTGGATAAGTTTCAAATTCACTTAATTCATTATTATCAGACTGTCTTGCAAACCTATGTGCTTTCATTATTGCAACTGGAGACTCATTCACTAGAGATTTTCCATAAATCATGAGATTAACTCCATCTCTATACAATGAACCAATTAATGGAACCATTAATTCTGCAAGCGCTTCTCTCCATTTCCAATCACCAAATGAATCTTCGGGTAAGATTCTTTTCTGACGCTCTGTGGATTGAAAATTTATATCCCTCTCGTCTCCCATACTTTAATTATAAATGTTTTTATTAAATACCTAAAAGAGAAATCAGGACATTTTCTTAAGATGATAATCAGCATTTCCAAAAAGGGCATCAATGGATATCATTTTTTTGAGGTAATGACCTATCATCATTTCTTCACTTACACCCATGCCGCCATGAAGTTGGACTGCTTCTTTTGCTGAAAGCTTACCAGATTTACCAATATATGACTTGAGTGCAGATACATGTTTAAACATATCATCTGAATTGTTGTTAACTTCAAGCATAGCTTTAATTAGAAGTGATTTTGCTAACTCGGACTCAATAAACATATCTACCATTCTATGTTGTAATACTTGAAAATTAGATATAGGTTGTCCAAACTGTTCTCTTCCTTTTGTGTATTCTAATGTTTTTAAGTAACAAGATTCCATACAACCCACAGCTTCAGCACTTACACATAAAGTCGCAAGATTAATTGATTCATCTATAAGTCTTTTTGCTTCATCTGCGGTTGCAATTATATTTAATGAATCTAGTTGAACATTTTCAAATGATATTTCTGAGCATGACTGGCCGTCGATTGTTGAAAAAGAATTAATAGATACCCCTTTTGTATTTGAATCAAGTATAACTAAAGTTAGTTCATCCCCTTTTGAACATGAAACTATTAATTTTTGTGCATTAGCACCATTTAAAACAAGAGTTTTAGTTCCATTTAAACAGTTACCAGAATCAAGTGTTGTATTCGGTGATGAATAATCATAGCTTTTATTAACTTCTGCATATGCAAATGAGACATGCATTTCTCCAGAGCATATCTGTTCAATTATTTGATTTTTAGATTCATAGGATGATTTATCCAAAATTGATCCAGAAAGAACCACAGTAGCTAGATACGGCTCTATTACTAGTGACTTACCAAATTCTTCAAATAATATTGATAGTTCAATTGCACCAAAGCCAAGTCCACCAGCATCTTCTGAAAAAGGCATAGATAACCAGCCTTGTTCAGCAAAAAGTTTCCATACATTTGGATCAAAATCACTATCAGATTTGACTATATCTTCTCTTTTATAGAAGTCATATTCAGATTCGCAAAACTTTTGGATTTGCTCGCGAAGCATTGTTTGTTCTTCGCTATAATTTAGATTCATTTTTTATACGCCTAGTACAAATTTCGATAATATATTTTTTTGTATTTCGTTACTTCCGCCGTATATTGATGTTTTTCTTAAATTGAGAAATCCAGATAAACCCTCAGCAGCATATTCTGGTCCAGCTGGCTTATCATTACTCTCATATCCATGAGGCCCTGGATACATTAATGCATACTCTCCAGCAGCTTCTACAAATAACTCAGATAAGTTTTGTTGCATCTCAGTGCCTTTTATTTTAAGAATTGAAGATTCTGCACCGGGGTGTCCTCCGTTTTCTAGTGCTGATAAAAGCCTTAGTTCCGTTATTTCAATTGCAGATAATGCAACCTCTAGTTCATTTACTTTTTTCTGCAATTCAGAATTATCTAATTTTGAGATAATCCCTTTAAGTCTATTTAACTGTCTCATTGAGGCGCCAACGCCTGCGATACCAAATCTTTCATGAGCTAACAGAAATTTAGCGTATGTCCATCCTTTACCTTCTTCACCAACAAGATTTTCTACAGGCACCTTAACATCAGTAAAGAAAACAGAGTTAACTTCATGTTCTCCATCAATCGTTATGATAGGTTTAACCTCTATACCAGGAGTTTTCATGTCTATTAATAGGAATGAAATACCCTCTTGTTTAATTCCGCTATTATCAGTTCTAACAAGACAAAATATCCAATCTGCATTTTGAGCAAGAGTTGTCCATGTTTTAGCGCCATTAACTATGTAATGATCACCCTCTAATACAGCTTTCGTTTTTAATGATGCTAGATCAGAGCCTGATCCAGGTTCGGAATAACCCTGACACCACCATGTATCAAAATTAAGAATATCTGGCAAAAACTTTTTCTTTTGTTCTTCATTTCCGAAAGTCCAGATTACTGGAGCAACCATGCTAACTCCAAATGCAAGTAAAGGTGGGCAACCAGCTAAGCCAAACTCTTTATTAAAAATATATAGTTGAGTAGATGACCACCCTGTTCCACCATGTTCTTCAGGCCAGTTGTAACCCATCCAACCTTTTTTTGAAAGAGCTTTGTGATAGTCGACCATGTCTTGCCTAGTTAAGGCAATACCATTATCAGTTTTTTCTTTAACATGCTTAGGATAATCATTAGCTAGCCATTCTCTAACCTCATCTCTAAAAGCAATATCTTCTTTTGTAAAGTTTATATCCATAATTTTCTTTTAAAATATAATTTGATTGATAGAATAAGTGCCTCATTATACACAACAATATGTTCAAAAATAAATACAATAAGTATCAAAATTTGATATATGAAATATTCGAACAATTTCAAATTTCTGATCAATCTATATGTTTAATTACAAAAAATAATCAGGAATCAATCTATATTTACAATGGACTTAAATATTTTTTTGACGAAGATAGCTTAAAACTCTTTCCTGAGACTGAAGTTCTACCATATGATCATTTCTCTAGTCCAGAAAGGATTATTCAAAATAGATTTCAAATTATTAATGAAGCATATTCATCAAAGAATATCTTAATTACTTCTATAAAGAATATTTTTGAAAGATATCCCGAAATTGAGTATTTCAAATCATTTGAGACCTTTAAGTTGGGACATAAAATTTCAGTTTTTAATTTAGTTAAAGTAATAGAATCTTTAGATTATGTTAAGAAAACTAATGTTGAGGTTATTAATGATTATGCAGTAAGAGGTGGAATTGTAGATATATTTTCACCAATGTATGAAAATCCATTAAGAATTGAAATTTTTGACGATACTATTGAATCTATAAGATTCTTTGATTCGGAAACACAACTTTCAATTGAAAACATTGATAAATTTTTTCTATCAAAAGGATCTTTATTTAGTTTAAATGAACAAAAAATATTAACGTTTATATCCAGATGGAGAAATTATTTTATAAATGATGATGAAAGATATTGTGATATTTTTCAAAAAATAAAAAATGGCAATATTCCAGAAGGTATTGAAATTTATCTACCACTTTTATTTAAAAATACAGTCAATTTTTTTGAATTGTTTAATCATCATGACATATATTCATCATTGAATTTATTTCATGAGATAGACATATATGATGAGTTTATTAAGCAACGATTCAATGATGAAAATATTGATCATAAAAGACCCTTATTAAAACCAGATAAACTTTATATAGAAAAAGACGAATTACAGCAAATACTGAAGAATGTTAAAAATATTAATATAAAAGAAATTAATCTTCAGCCCGAGAATTTTGATGATTTAATTAATCTTATTAACAAAAATAGTTTTAAAGAAAATCTCCTTATCGTCACATCTTTTGCAGATCAGATAGAGGAACTATGTAAAAAAATTCACCATAAAACGCAAATAATTTCAGATTTCTCAGAACATAACAATGGAATCTCATTAATGTATGGCGAGCCAGTAACTCCATTTTTTGATGAGAGAAATAATACCTATATCTTTCATAAAGAAGTTATTGATAAAGATTATTCATTTACATCATCAGTGAAAAAAGATGATATGAATATAATTAAAAATAATGATTTCTCACTTTTTAAAGAAAATGATTATGTAATTCATGAAAATTATGGATTAGGAATTTATAGTGGTCTAGAAACTGTTGATGCTAATAATACTAGCAATGAATACATTAAAATTATTTATGCAGATAATGAAAATCTATACGTTCCTCTCTCAAATATAAATAAAATCACTTCGTATCATAAAAAAAATATTGATAAAGGTATTGCTTTAGATTCACTTTCTTCAACTAAATGGAAACAAAAAAAAGATCGAGCTATTAAGAGATCTATTGATCATGCAGCAGAAATTTTAGATATCGAATCAAGAAGACAAAAATCATCATCTTTTTCACTAAGAATAGATGATAAATCTCTACAGGAATTTAATGACGAATTTCCCTTTACTGAAACACATGATCAAGTTGTTTCATTTAATTCTATTCAAAAAGATTTAAGTTTAATTAAACCAATGAATAGAGTCCTTTGTGGAGATGTAGGTTTTGGTAAAACCGAAGTAGCAATGAGAGCTGCATATATTAGTGCTTTTTCAGGAAAACAAGTTGTTTTAATTGTGCCAAGCACAATTTTGTGTGATCAACACTTTAATTCTTTTGTTAAAAGATTTATGAATTTTCCAGTATCAATAAAAAAACTTAACAGACATACCACTCTTAAAAATAAAAAAGAAATTATTAATGATTTCAATAACCATAAAATAGATATTCTTATAACAACACATATTATTTTTAATAATGAAGTGGAGTTTCAACAAACGGGTCTTTTAATAATCGATGAAGAACATAAATTTGGCATAAAACAAAAAAACTTTATCAAAGATAAACAAAGTAATATCCATATCCTCTATTTATCTGCTACCCCAATTCCAAGAACTATGAATATGGTATATGCAGGTTTAAAAGATTTTTCTTTTCTTCAAACACCGCCATCGAATAGATTAAACATTAAATCTTTTTTAAAAACTCATACAAGTCAACTATTAAAAGAAGCATTGGTGAGAGAAAAGTCACGTAATGGACAATGTTTTATTGTTCAAAATGATATAAATAAAATGGAAAACTTAAAAAATGAAATTAACCAATTGCTACCAGAATTTAGAATCGGTATTGCGCATGGAAAATTAAAAAAAGCAGATATTCAGAAAGTTATGTCATCTTTTCATGCCGGTAATCTTGATGGATTAATTTGTACAACAATAGTAGAAATGGGTTTAGATATACCTAATGCAAATACAATGATTGTAATTAATTCACAAAATTTTGGTTTAGCTCAACTACATCAACTTAGAGGTAGAGTTGGAAGATCTGAAAGACAAGGATACTGTTATTATTTGGTACCAAACATGGATATACCTAAGTTATCAAAAGATAGATTAGCTTCTGTAATTAAAAATTCAAAACTTGGTGAGGGTTTCTTAATAGCTCAAGAGGACCTAGAAATAAGAGGTGGAGGAGAAATGCTAGGAGATAAGCAAAGTGGACATGTTGAAAATGTTGGTATGAGCTTGTATTTATCAATGCTTAAATCCGCATTAGATAACACACAAGAAAGCACCACAATCAATGATATAGAAATTAATTTTTATGATTCAGCTTATATTGATAATAATTATTTGCCATCAGCCATTGAAAGATTAAAGATTTATAGAAAAATTAATAAAATTAAATCTTCAGCCGATTTAATTGATATTAAAAATAACCTTATTGATAGATGCGGTAAAATGCCGCCAGAAACAAAAAATATCATTGAAAACAAAAAGCTTGAAATTATTGCAAGAAGTATCGGTATCAAAAGTATAAAATCTAATAAATTAAATACATCTTTCCTCATCACTTCTGATTTTAGCGAGAGCAAGTTTGACAAGTTAATTAGCCTAGTTAAATCTGACCCTCAAAAATTCGCTATTGATCAAGAAAATAAGTTTATTTATAAATTGAATGAATTAGAATCTATAACTAGGAGACAAAAAGTTACAGATTTTCTTAATGCCCTTTTATAAAATATTTTTTTTACTCATAGCATTTAGTAGCTTTATTATTAATGCTAATGAAGAAAATAGTATTATTGATGAGTATAGAGTTGAAATCGTTATTTTTAAATTTAAAGAAGTATCAACAAGTGAAAATTTTGTTGAAGAACTGACCATACCTTCAAAATCAGTTATAACTCTAGTTGAGCCAAAGCTATATTTAAACGAGACAGCATTAAATAGCTTTCCCAAAAATGATTCTTTTTTTCAAAATTTGCTAAAAAATCTAAAGCCAATTAATAATAATTCTTCTGAAAATTTATCTGACAAAAATAAGAATGTAGTAAACCCAAAAAATTGGTTTAGAAAAAATAATAAAGTTATATATCTTGATGATTATCAAAAAAAAATAATTAAAAGTAATGATGTTCAGTTTTTAGGATCATTCTCATGGGTTCAAGGTATTGATGAATTAGATAGCAGTAAATTTGTTTTTCTAGAAAATAGTGATCAAGAATATGGTTATTTTTTAAAGCTTTATAAAAAAAGATTTATGCATATAGACCTTAAAGCATATCTTGGAATTGTTAACGATCTTCAGCTTGAATCTACAAAAAAATATCGAAATGAATACGATGCATTGATTAAGAAGAACATAGTTGATAGTAATGATATTGATTTACAAATATATTTACCAAACAAATCAGATAAAATTGAAATTAAAAATAATCAAACGAGTTCGAATGTAAAAAAAAGACCTTCAAGATTAGATAAATTTATCGATATAGAACAAAGGGTTTTTAATGAGGAAATTTATTTGTTTGACCACCCATACTTTGGGGTCTTGGTATCAATAATCAAAGTTTAATAATATGCGTTATCATCGATACTGTGATCGGTCATATCCTTAACGCCTGTGACTTCAGGTATCTGTTCAACCAATGTCTTTTCAATACCATCTTTAAGTGTAACATCTACCATTCCACAACCTTGACAACCCCCACCAAATTGAAGAACTGCTTCACCTTTGTCATTAAACTCGACTAGGGATACTTCACCGCCGTGAGATTCAAGCATAGGATTAATTTCATTATAAATAACATAATTAATTCTATCTTCTACAGGACTTTCTGGAGAGATATTAGGAAGTCTAGCATTAGGTGCTTTTATTGTTAGTTGACCACCAAAATTATCTTTATCAAAATTCACTTCAGCATCTTGTAAAAAAGGTAGACTTCTTTTTTCAAGATTAACATTAATTAAATCTAAATTTAAAACCAAATCATCAGGCATTGCCTCATCTGGTTTACAATAAGCCAAACATGTTTCAGCCTTTGGAGTACCAGGATCAGAAATGAAAATTCTTATAGAAAGATCGGTTTCATTTTTATCTTGTATCAACTTGGCTAAATATTCCTCAGCTGATTTGGTTATTTTTATAATTTCACTCATAACTTATGTGGTTTAAAAGAATTATAAATTCTTTTTTTGGAATTAGAAAAAAAAATGATCTTGAAAACGATCTTAAAAATGTAAATTTATTTAAATTAATTATTCTGTTTATTGCACTAAATATTTTCTTTATATCATTTGTCCTAACAATAACTAGAATATTTCTATGAATAAGTTTGAAAAATTTAATAACGAAATAAAAACGTATTTCAGATCTGAAGTTGTAACAAACTTAAGCCCATCAACTTCTCACAGAAGTAGATGTGAATTTTCATATTACGATAACCATTATGCTATGCATGGCCCTAATAAAAAATTACTACTTAAAAGTTTTCCCTCGGCTGCGAGTTGCATAAAAAAAGTAATGCCTCGTTTGATAAAAGAAATTAATAATTCTTCTGAGTTAAACGAAAGATTATTTCAAATCAATTTTAGATCTAATAAAGATAATAAAGTAATGGTAACGCTTATTTACCATAAGAAGATTAATGAAAGTCTAATCGCTCTTATTAATAACCTTTCAAAAAAATATGATCTTTTATTAATAGCAAGATCAAAAAATTTTGTATATTCAACTAATCAAATGTATTTAGATAATTTAATTGATGGTTATATAAATTATCAAACAGATAACTGTTTTTATCAGCCCAATAAATTCTTACTAGAAATGATGATAGAAAAAGTTTCAGAAATGGTGATAAACCCAAAGGATTTGCTTGAAATTTATTGTGGCGTAGGAACTTTTACCCTTTCGCTATCCAAAATTTTTTCAAAAGTTTTTGCAACAGAAAATAATAGAAGTGCTATTAAATGTCTTAAAAAAGCAATGAATGAAAATCAAATACATAATATTATGCATGCTCGATTATCAGCAGAAGAAGTCTGTGATGCTTTTCATGGCAAAAAATTCTTTAGATTAAACGAAATTGATATTAATAGCTTAGACATATCACACGTTCTAGTTGATCCACCAAGATCAGGGTTAACTTATGAGGTCATTGATCTTATCAAAAATTTTAAAAATATTATTTATATTTCATGTAACCCAGAAACATATTTACGAGATATTAAAAAATTAAAAAATCATAAATTAAAAAATGTGGAAATTTTTGATCAGTTTCCAAATACAGAGCATTTAGAAATAGTATCTCTTTTAGAAGCTAGTTAATCTTTTCGTATTCAATCCAATCTATCAAGAGTCTTTTTTTATCAGGATTATCAGAAAAGTTAGAACAAACTGAATCTATGCAAAAATCAGAAGGATTGAATCTTCCCGAATCAAAATTGCCACCAACAGCAACATTTAAAATCAAATAAAATTGTCTATTAAATGGGTATTGATATTGATTGAGAGGAAAAATGGTTGGATTAATACTCAAATGAGGAGTTACTTCGTCATTGATATAAAAATTAATGTTATTTTCCTGAAAAATTAATGTAATGGAATGGAACTTATTTTGGAAAGTATTTTCATTTGAAGAATAGAATTCACCAACAATGTATCTATTATCTGGCCATTGTGTTCCAAAATGAACTGCAGAACTCACGATATTGTCTTGTGCTGGCGATCCATCAATTGGGTAAGATCTGCCCTTAGCCTCAAGCAAATCAATTTCTCCTCCACTCGGCCATGGTGTTCCATCGTATGGGAGCATCCATATTGCAGGCCACATTCCAGTTCCCTCTGGCAAACGAAAACAAACAGAAATACGACTATTTACATCAATTGCAAACTTATCTTTCGTCATTATTTTTGCAGAAGTAAAGTTCTGTTGAACATTGTCACTTCCAATATTATTTTCAAATATTGGTTGAATTTTAAGATACCCATTTTCTATAAATAAGTTATCTGTATCATTAGATGTATAGTTTTGCAGTTCATTATTACCATTACATCCTCCACCATTATCATTACAGCCCTCATCATAAACCCACTTTGATAAATCTAAATTATTGTTATCAAAATCTTCTGACCAAATAACATTTGAAGTTCGTGCAACGCAATTATCATTAGAAGTTCCAGATGGTGGAACATATTTATATCCACTTATTGGATCTGAATTATTAGAGTTGACTTCAAGATCTCCACTCCCTCCTCCACATGAAACTAAGAAAAATAAAAAAAATATTATTGGATATTGCATTACTAAATGAAAAATGAAAAGTTATCTTACTTCAAATTCATCTGATAATAATTTCATTTCCTTTCTAAGGAAAAACATTGCAATTAGATTTGGAATTGAAACTAAAGCAACAACAACATATGCAATGTTCCAAACAACGGTTGTATCAATAACAGCAGCTAAAATAAAGCATAAAACATAAAAATTTCTATACCAAATGACGCCTTTTTCACCAAAAATATAGGCTGTTGATCTATCACCATAATAGCACCAGGTTATTGATGTTGAGAATGCAAATAGCAATAAAGCTATTGCAACTAGCTTTCCACCATATTGACCAAGTATTCCTTGTGAAAATGCTTTTGCAGTCAACTCTGCGGAACTTACTAATGACTTACCTTTAATTGTAACTTGATCAGTCACTTTACCGTTTGCAACATTTAAAGATCCTGAATATAGATTATCAAGATTGTCATTCATTGAAACTTGAACATTTTCAGCAATAGATCTTGAATGAAGAACAGTAATATTTTTATTTTTTATCTGGCCATCTTCAACATTTATAGTTCCATTAAACTCTTTAACATTTGAATCTATAGACTGAACATAATTTGTAAGTTGAAAAATATCATCTGGATATATATACATTCCTTCAATATTTTTCTCATCACTATAGACACCCTCAAGAATTACCATATCTGTTTTTGAAAATGTAGTATCAAATTTTTGAGTCCATACACCACTAGATAAAATTACCAGTGCAGTAACACTACATACAACGATGGTATCAATGAAAGGTTCTAAAATTGAAACTACTCCTTGATCAATTGATTTATTTTTTGAAGAAGCATGTGCAATTGGCGAAGAACCTTGTCCTGCTTCATTAGAATAAAGACCTCTAGCTACACCATATTTCAAACTCATGGCAAAGCTAGCACCAAGAAATCCACCTACAGCAGCTGAGCCAGTAAAGACTTGAGAAAAAATTGCGTTAAAAGAAGGAATGACATTTTGGTAGTTTTCAACAAGTATTATTAGTGCACCACCGAAATAAATTAATCCCATTATTGGAATAATTTTACTTGCTACAGATGCTATTCTTTTAATGCCACCAATTATGATGATCCAAAGTAACACACCCAGGAATAATCCAGTAAATAGCTTTGGAACAGAAAATTCTGTATTCATTACAAGTGCAATATTATTGATTTGTGGCATGTTTCCTGAACCTATAGCAGTAATCATCATGAAAAATGCAAATAAAACTGCAATAGATTTAGCGGGTAAATTTACTCCTAACCACTTAACATTAAGACCTTGTTCAATATAGTACATTGGGCCTCCTGAAATAGATCCATCACTAAGTTTGGTTCTATATTTATGGCCTAAAGTTACTTCAACATATTTTGTTGTCATACCAAAAATAGCTGTGATCCACATCCAAAAAATTGCAGCTGGTCCGCCAGTCCAGATTGCAAGAGCAACACCACCGATATTACCAGTACCAACAGCACCTGACATGGCAGTAGTAAGGGCTTGAAAACCGGTTGTTTCTCCTTCAGTATCAGAATTAGTATTTTTTCCAGAAACAATTTTTAGAGCACTTCGAAAGTATTTAAATTGAGGAAATCCCAGATAAATTGTAAAAAATATACCGGTTCCAATCAATAAAGCTGGAAACCACCATGATCCACTTAAATTACTGTCTAATAAAACTAAAAAGTTATTGAATTGTTCCATATGATTATTCTGAGTATTTATCGATTAGATCAGTATACCCGCCGATTAAGTCATCATCTATAAAAATTTGCGGCACTGTTCTAGCTGCTGGATTTCGCTCAAGCATCTCGTTAAATATTTTTGGGTCATCAGCATCATAAACTTCATATTTTATGCCTTTAGAATCAAAAAAATTCATAGCCATGTCGCAATATGAACAATTTGATCTTGAATATATTTCAACTTTTTTATCCATAAATTAATTATAATGAAAATATGTCATTATTTAACCTAAAAAATAAATCAATTTTAATTACTGGTTCTTCAAGGGGAATAGGTAAGTCAATTGCACATCAGTGTGCATTGCATGGTGCAAAAGTAATCATATCTAGCAGAAAAGAAAATATGTGTATCGAAGCTGCTAATGAAATTAACAATGATGTTGGCACTGAGTCAGCATTTTCTGTACCTGCAAATATAAGTGATGAGAGTCAATTAAAAGTTCTTGTAGAAAAAACTAGAGAAAAGCTTGGAAAAATAGATGTTCTTGTTTGTAATGCTGCCACTAATCCATTTATGGGATCTATGTTAGATATGCCGAGTGAAAAATTCGATAAAGTAATGAATAACAACATCAAATCTAATCAAATTTTATGTAATTTGGTGTTGCCTGAAATGATTGAACGCGAAGATGGTTGCATCATAATAATTTCAAGTATTGCAGCTATAAAAGGTAGTCCTATTCTTGGAGCTTATAATATTAGTAAGGCTGCTGATGTAATGATAGTTAAAAATATTGCTACAGAATTTGGACATAAAAATATAAGAGCTAACTCTATAGCACCGGGCCTAATAAAAACAGATTTTGCTAAAGCATTATGGGAAAATCCAGATATTTTAAAAACTGTCCTAGGGACTACTCCAATGCAAAGGATAGGAGAGCCAGAAGAAATTGCAGGAGTTGCAGTTATGCTAGCTTCAAATGCAGGTAATTATATTAATGGTCAAACAATTGTGGTTGATGGTGGTACAACTATATCTTAATAGAGTTCTTTAATTCACTTAAATAATAGTTCAGTACATGATCTTCATTTATTTGAGGAACTTCATAATATTTTGCCCTAGTATTATTTAAATCATTTAATATATTTGATAATTTTAAATTATTAAATTTTGCATTATTAAAATCCTTATATATACCTGATAAATTTTCAGAAAGTAATTTAGATTTTAAGACAATTTTTAAAAACTCAACCATGAAGTTTAATTTTGATATTTTATCAATATCAAGATTGTTAAGACTTTTTATTACAGCAAGTTGATCAGAATTGTTATTAAGAAAATTAGTGAGAACATTTATAAAGTCCTTAAATTTAAATTGTTGATCGTTTGAGATGTCATCAATGATTCTCAAAGGCGTTTTATAACTTGGAAAATCATGCGATTTAAAGTCTGTGATACCGTTAGCTAAAAGCCATTCATTTAAATCGTCATTTGATAGTGGGGGTATATTTATAACTTGGCATCTACTATAAATAGTTTTGTATAGTGACCTAGGCCTATTGGTGGTTATTATTATGAATGTATTTGGGGCTGGTTCTTCAAGTGATTTAAGCAACGCGTTCTGGGATTCTTTTTTCATAGTTTGACCATTTAAAATTAATGCAACTTTATTAATTGCAATTGAGGGTGTTACTGATAAAAAATCATTAACGTTTCTCTGGCCAAGCTCATCATCCCACTCCTTTTCTCTTAAAGTTATATGTTTAAGAAGAATTTGTTCTTTATCTAACATGAAAAAATCAGGATGATTATTAGAATTAAATAATTCTTTATCTAAAATTTTAGTTGTTTTGTTTAACAATAACCTGCTTGCAATTTCTCTTGATAAAAACTCTTTTCCTATTCCATTAGGACCATTAATTATTAATCCATGTGGTAATTTTTCAAAATTAATTGACTCAATTATCTTATCTAGCCAATTTAATGAAATATCTATCAAAACTCTAGTACCTTTTTAATGATGTTGTGAATTTCATTGATTTCTTTTGTAGCATCAATTATGTGAAATCTTTCATTTTGATTTTTGGCAATCTCTAAATAACCATTTTTTACTCTCTCAAAAAAACTATTTCCAGATGATTCAATTCTATCTTTCACATCAAGTTTTTTTCTACTAAAACTATCTTCAACACTTAAATCAAACAAGAAACTAACATCTGGTTTTGGGCATTGAATTAGCTTAATAAGATTTTCTATAAAATCTAATGGAATACCTCTGCCATACCCCTGATAAGCTATTGATGCATCGTAATATCTATCAAGAAGGACAAAGTCTGAATCATTATTATGAATTCTTTTATTGATTAAATCAGATCTTGCTGCAAACATAAGTAATAACTCTGTTTCTTTTGAGATATCATTTTCTTTGTTTAAAAGTATTTCTCTTATATGTTCTGCGGAAGTCGTTGAGCCAGGCTCTCTTAGAACGTCAACAGTAAAATCTTGTTTTTCTAAGTAACTTTGCAGTAAATTTATTTGAGTCGATTTTCCAACCCCTTCTATGCCTTCAAAGCTTATTATTTTCATTTATCAAGACCAAGTTCTTTTATTTTGTTCAAATGTTCTTTATATGTTTTAGAAAAATAGTGTGAAGTCTTAGAATCAGCGACAAAAAACAAGTAATCACTTGGAACACCTTCATAAACAGATTTTATAGATGAAAGAGAAGAAACAGCTATGGGTGATGGTGGCAGTCCATTAATCATATAGGTATTGTACTTGTTATTCTTATCAAGAATATCAGATTTTTTAATATCGCCATCAAAATTAGGAAGAAGCCCATATATTATTGTTGGATCAGCTTGAAGTCGCATATTTAAATTAAGTCGATTTAAAAAAACACCAGCAATTAAATCTTTTTCTTGATCGTTTCCAGCTTCTTTCTCAACAATTGACGCAAGAATCAAGATTTCACTGTTATTGAGGTTGTTGTTTTTGAGATAACTCGAATGCATTTCATCTAAAGAAGATTTAAGTCTGTTGTAGCTTAGATTTAAAATAGAAGATGCCTTCATACCCTTTTTATAAAAATATGTGTCAGGATATAAAATTCCTTCTAGATATCCGAAATCTGATTGAATGCAACTTAACATAATACAGTCATTATTAAGTTGAGATTGATTGATAACCTCATTTAATTCATAAATATTAGTACCTTCTTTTATAACTAGTTTGTGTGTGACAGTATTACCAGAACTAAAATCAACAAAAATTTCTTTCATTGACTTATTGTTAATTGAATATTCACCAGCTTTAAATGAGTCAATTTTATTTGAAAAAATAAAATATCTTAAAAATAGTTTATCTAGGAAGTTATGATCTGATAATTCAAAAGCAACTTGACTTATAGATTCACCGATTTCAATATCTATATTTTCAATAACTGTATTTGGTGAGTGATTTAGATATGCAACATAAGGAGCATATACCGAAATAAGGGATATTAAGATAAAAGCGGTATATTTAAACAAATTCATAATATTTACAGATTAATCTGTAAATATTTTAAACGCTTTGATTAACTATTCGGAAGAATTTGTTATGAATTTGAATTTATATATTCAACTGCTTCATTAACGGTAGAAATTTTTTCAGCATCCTCATCAGCAATTTCAAGATCAAACTCTTCTTCTAAAGCCATAACAAGCTCTACAGTATCAAGTGAATCAGCGCCTAAGTCATCTACAAATGATGAATCACTTTGTATTTCATCCATAGATTTTCCTAGTTGATCGCTAACTATTTTCTTAACTCTGTCTTCAACACTCATAATTACTCCATTACCTATATTGAGATTTGACACATTTTACATGCAATAGTTCAAAGATGCACATATTTAATACATCAATAATCCACCGTCAACGGATATAGTTTGACCTGTTATATATGCAGCTTCATTTGATGATAAAAAATAAACAAGTTCTGAAACATCATCCGCATTACCAAATCTTCCTAATGGAATTGTATTAATAATTTCATCTTTTTTATCTGCATCAATAAATGAAGTCATATCTGTTTCAATAAATCCTGGCGCAACATTGTTAACAGTAATATTTCTAGAACCAACCTCTTTTGCTAATGATTTAGTAAATCCATTCAACGCTGCTTTTGATGATGAATAGTTAACTTGGCCAGGGTTACCCATGAGTCCTGAAACTGAAGAAATATTAATGATTCTTCCATATTTGTTTTTTATCATGTGTTTAATAAATACTTTTGTTAAGTTAAAAACACCAGTTAAGTTTGTTGATAAAACATCATCCCATTCAGAATCTTTCATTCTTAAAAATAATTGATCTGATGTAATGCCAGCATTATTAACTAAAACTGATGGAAGTAGATTCTGTTCTTTGAGGTATTTAAAACAATTTTTTACATCTTCTCTAGAGGTTATGTCTAATTGTATAGGTATTAATTTATCTGACTGTGTATCAAATTTAAATTTACTTCTTGATGTACCTAAAACAATATGACCTTTTTCAGCAAAATATTTTGCAATACTGTTCCCAATTCCTCTAGATGCACCTGATACAAATATAATTTCTTTCATAACATTTCTTTTATTCTTTCAACATGATCATTTTCTGATGTTGAAATAATATCATTTATATCATTTGACTTACCTAGACCTTTCAAAATCTTACCTGGGCCACATTCGATAATTATTCCTTCAAATGATTTTAAGTTGTTCATTGTTTTTATCCACTGAACAGGGTTTGTTAACTGTTCTACTAAATTAGTTCTCATATTGTCAATATCAGAAGAAGTTTTGGCATTGTAATTATGAATAATCTGACAGCTTGGATTTTTAAATTCAGTTTCATGCAAAAGACTTTCAAATTTTTTTGCAGCATCATTCATTAATTTGCAATGTGATGGAGCTGATACTTTTAGTTTTATGCATCTCTTAACACCCATATCATTCAAGTTTTTAATAACACTTTCAACGGATTCAACCTCTCCAGCAATAACAACTTGATTCGGCGCATTTATGTTAGCGGGTGATACTATTTGACCTAAACTATTTTCAACTTCATTACAGACTCTCAAAATATCATCAAAATTAGCATTCAAAATTGCATACATAGAACCATTCACACAGTTTTCCATAAAAATACCTCTTTTATGTACCAATTTAAGCGCATTAACTAAATCTATTGATTCACTTGCAACAAGTGCTGAGAATTCACCAAGAGAATGACCACACATTAGATCAGGCTTAATATCCATCTCAAGTTGTAATTGTTTATATGCTAAACACGACGCTAAAAGAATTGCAGGTTGAGTGATAGATGTCTTATTTAAGACTTCTTCAGGACCATTATTAATAATATCGATTAGATCAAAATCAAATTGATTTGCTAAATCTTCTTTAATGGTGGCTATTAACGAACTATCTATGTTATCAAGCATCCCAACAAATTGAGAACCTTGTCCTGGGAAAACAAAACTGATATGCCTAGGCATAACTAAGATGTTACTTCTTCTGTCTCTTCTTTAATAGGTTTTCTTAAATCTTTTACAAGCCTACCTTTATAAAAACCATCTTTGGTCATCTGATGTCTTAAATGTTTCTCTCCAGAGACCGGATCAACAGATAGAGTTTTTGATTTTAAAGCATCATGAGATCTTCTTTGACCCCTTCTAGATCTGGTAACTTTACTTTTCTGTACTGCCATAATTAAGCCCTAAAAAAGCGTATCCTATCAAAATTAAATAAATATTCAAACAAAACTAATGCAAAGATTTGATGAGAATATCAATATCAAGTGGATTTTTACACTTAATATCAATTATTTTTGAGTCTTGATCTTTGAATCTCACATGATGAGAATGTAAAGCTATTCTTCTTTTCAATTTATTATCAAGATTGTTGTTAAGTACTCTATCACCATATTTGTTATCAAAAACAATCGGATGACCAATCATTGCTGCATGAATCCTGATTTGATGAGTCCGACCCGTAAAGATTTTAACTTTAACAACAGAAAAACCTTTTAAATTCTTTATTTTCTCAAATTTTGAATGTGCTTCTTTTGACTTTGAGTTTTTAGTTTTATAAACAGGGCGATTGACAACAATAGATTTTCTAATATTACCCTTTAAAACACACACATATGTCTTTTGTACTAATCTATTTTTTATTAAATTATTAAAATGTTTTGCTGATTGTTTATTTTTTGCTAAAACCAAACAACCAGAAGTATTCTTATCTAACCTATGACATAAATCTATATTTCTTCCATATATTTTTCTAGCAATATCAATAATGCCTATGTAGTTTTTTGAACCGCCATGTACAGCTATACCTGCGTCTTTATTGATCACAATATAATTTTTATCTTCGTATATAATTTTTTCTTTTAAATTTTCAAGTTGTTTTATATGTATTGATTTTATTGATGTTTTCGTAATATTTAAGTTTGGTGGTATTCGTATCAGATCTCCATTCTTGATCTTTCTATCAGGTTTAGCTCTTGATGAATTTACTCTAATTTCACCTTTTCTTATGATTTTGTATATTTTGCTTTTAGGAATATCTTTTAAATAAGATATTAAGTAGTTATCTAGTCTCCTACCTTCATTATCAACATCAACCTCAACAATTTTGACAGACATTTGATAAATCTATAGGATATGACTTTAAATAACTAGTAAAACTAGTAAATAAATATAAAAGTAAGATAAATACAACAGTTACTAATTACGGCTCCTACTGGAGTCAATCGTTAAGCAAATATACATAAGACTTGATGATTAAAGCTTAAAATAGCGTACTGCTGAATTATCTTCCTAATAATAGGGAGAAAAAAATGAAAAGAATTTTAATTAATTCATCTTATGGAGATGAACTGAGAGTTGCTCTAGTCGACGGAGCTAAACTTTATGATTTCGATACAGAATCGCCTGAAAGAACTCTTTTAAAAGGTAGTATTTATAAAGCTACCGTATCACGCATTGAATCAAGTCTAGATGCTGCTTTTGTAAATTTTGGCTCTGATAGGCATGGATTTTTACCTCTCAAAGACCTTTCAAAAGAATTTTATAAAAAGGATAAGAAAGGAAAATATGTTTGTACTTTAGAAGAAGGTCAAGAAATTATTGTTCAAGTAACAAAAGAAGAAAGAGGAACTAAAGGAGCTGCTTTAACAACACAAATTGGTCTCGCCGGAAGATTCTTAGTCTTAATTCCAAATTCAACTAGATCAGGTGGTATTTCAAGAAGAATAAGTGGTGATGAAAGAGATCAAATAAAAGCTGCACTAGAAAAATTAAACATTCCTGAGAATATGAGCGCAATTGTTCGAACAAACGGACTTGGTAGAACAGTTGAAGAATTAAGTCTTGATCTATCGTATTTGCTTGCCTTATGGGAGGAAATAAACAATACAACTCCAAATGCAACATCTCCATCATTAATTTTTAGAGATGATAAATTGATTGTTAGAGTTGTTAGAGATTACTTCAAAGAAGATATTGAAGAAATATTAATAGATGACAAAGATATATTTACTGAAGCAAAAGAATTTATTGAAGCTGTTATCCCTGATCATTCAGATAAGGTGAAATTCTATGATGAAGATATACCTCTCTTCAATAGATATCAAATTGAATCTCAAATTGAGTTGGCATTTCAAAGAGAAATCTCACTTAACTCTGGTGGATCAATTGTTATAGATCCTACAGAGGCGATGACAACAATAGATGTAAACTCAGCAAGGTCAACAAAAGGAAAAGATATTGAAGAAACTGCTTTTAAAACAAATTTAGAGGCAGCTAGCGAGATTGCTCGTCAGTTGAGATTAAGAGATGTTGGTGGACTTGTAGTAATTGATTTTATAGATATGACTGATGAAGATAATCAAAATAAGGTTGAGTCAGCCTTTAGAAAAGCAGTTTATTCTGATAGAGCAAGAGTTCAATTTTCTGGTATATCCAGATTTGGTCTTCTTGAAGTATCTAGACAAAGATTAAGACCATCTTTAAACGAGTCATATGATATTGAACATGTTTTAGTCAGAGGACCAAGGTCTCTAGGTCAATCAATACTAAGAATTGTAGGTGAGGATGCTGCTAAAGATAATACTGGTGAAATACAAGTTTATGTTCCTGCTGATGTAGCAAGTTATCTATTAAATGAAAAAAGATATGACATTATTAACATAGAAAAAACTAATAACATTAAAGTTTTAATAATTGCTGATCCATATAAAACAAGACCTTATTACAAGGTTGTAAGAGTTAAAAAGTCTGATGTTAAGGACATTAGTTCATATGCATTAACTCCTTCTAGTCCAGAACCTGATACAAATTGGAGAGACAATAAAAATTCATCAAAGAATGTTAAACCACTAGTAGATGGTGTAAAGCCACCAAAAATGCCTAAAAGAAGAAAGGCTGGAATTGTTAAGTGGTTAAAAACAATCACTGGCATCGAGGTTGATGAAAAAACATCAAAAAAGAAATCAATAAAAAGAAGGCCAAGAAGAAAACCTCAAAATAAACAAAAAAATAATAGTAAAGCTAGAAAAAATTATCAAAAAAATAATGAGAACGTTAAAACAAAAACTAATAAAAAACCTGTCTCTAAGAAACAACAAAATCAGAAAAAATCAAAACAAAAAGATTTTAATAAAAATGATAATAAAAATGTTTCAAAGGATATCGAAAATACTAAGTCAGTAAAGAAAAATAATGAACAACTCAATGTTGATGACAAGAAAAAATCTCCAATTAAAGAAATAGTTAAAGAAAAAAAGGTAAAAAAAGAGATTCCTACAAGAGCTAAGAATGATCCTCGACAAACAAGTTAATTAACTTACCGGATAAGCTTGTTGTTGGAGGAACATAGGGTAAATTATCCACTTTATACCAGTTTGCCTCTACAATTTCATTCTCATCAATAACTATTTCACCAGATTCATATTCACACTTGTATCCAAGCATCAACTGTGATGGAAAAGGCCAAGGTTGACTTCCAACGTATTCAATATTTTTAACCTTTATACCAACCTCTTCCATAACCTCTCTTTCAACTGTTTCCTCAGCTGATTCAGAAACCTCAACAAATCCAGCTAATACACTAAAAAGACCTTCTGGAAATAAGTTATTTCTAGCCAATAAGATTTCGTCCCCTTTAATAATCATTGCCAAGACACATGGAGCTATTTGTGGATAAATCATTGACGAGGTTGCTGTACAATACATTGCTTGTTCTTTTTCATTAAATTTATTTAATTTGCCTGAATATCCTGAATATTTATTGCTTCTTACCCAATGAAGTAATTGATTTGCTCTTCCCATAAGTACAATATCATTTGGTTGAGATATTGCTAATAAATGCCTTAAGTCATATTCAATAAGAGATTCATAACCTATATTGAAATCATTTGTAGAATTTGAAGCATCAACTGCGTAAATGTCTTTACCATCATTAGCAATACCAACAAATAAATGATCTTTAAGATTAATATCTAATAGATTTTCTTCTAGTAAAAATGTTTTTAAATTTGGCTCATATAAAATTTTATTATTTTTAAAAATAATTAAAATATTATTATTTGTGCCCTTAATGTCAAAAAATCTTTTAAAATGCATATAAATTCAAATTGTAAAAAAAATGTTAAATGAAATTCAAAAACTATTTCTTGGTGATGCTCCCGGTTGGTATAAGTCTACCATAATAGGGTTCCTCATATTTAATCCATTATTATTGTTAATATTAAATATAACATCGCCTGGCAATGCAGGATTTGTTTTGGGATGGATTCTTTTGCTTCAATTTATTTTTACATTAGCAATGGCTTTAAAATGTTATCCACTCCAACCAGGTGGTCTACTAGCAATAGAAGCGCTTATACTTGGGCTTACATCAACAGATACCGTCTATTACGAAATTCAGCAGAATTTAAAAGTGATCTTGTTATTAGTCTTTATGGTTGCTGGTATATATTTTATGAAAAATTTGATGTTAACAATATTTACAAAATTATTACTTAGTATTAGATCTAAAACATTATTATCATTTTTGTTCTGTATCTCAGCAGCTGTATTATCTGCGTTCCTGGACGCGTTAACTGTTACAGCTGTTCTTATTGGTGTAATGATAGGTTTCTATAGAATTTATCATGCCGTAGTGTCTGGAAACAGCTTCACTGATCAAGATCATAACTATAAAGATAACTCAAATATTAATAGTCTTAACGCAAGTGAGCTTGAAGACTTTAAAGGTTTTTTAAGAGATCTTGTAATGCATGGTGCGGTTGGTACTGCACTTGGAGGTGTATGTACAACTGTTGGTGAGCCACAAAACTTACTTATTGCTGGTAAAGCTGGATGGGATTTCATGGAATTTTTTATCCAAATGGCTCCAATTACAATGCCAATTTTAATTACTGGATTAATAACCTGTATATTAGTTGAAAAATTTTCAATTGCTGGTTTTGGTAATCAATTACCACCAAATGTTAGAAATGTTTTTAATGATTATTCAAAATACAGAGAAGACAATATTACGACTAAAGACAAAGCTGAATTATTAATTGAGTCAGTTGTTTTGGTTTTTCTTGTTTTTGCTCTTGCCTTTAGCATTGCAGCTGTAGGTTTAATTGGTTTAAGTGTAATGGTTCTTCTTACTGCATTTAAAGGAATAACTCACGAACATAAATTAGGTGAAGCATTTCACGAAGCTCTTCCTTTTACTGCTCTTTTAGCTGTATTCTTTGCAATAGTTAGTGTTATTTATGATCAAAAACTTTTTGAACCAGTAATTTTATATGTATTGGCTCAACCAGAAGCAGTTCAACCATCTTTATTTTACGTTGCTAATGGTTTCTTATCTGCTGTAAGCGATAACGTATTTGTTGCAACAATATATATTGGTCAAGTTGCAGAAAAAATTCCAGTTGGAACAGATCAATTTAATAATTTAGCAATTGCTATTAATGTTGGTACTAATATTCCAAGTATAGCTACACCAAATGGTCAGGCTGCATTTCTTTTCTTGCTTACTTCTGCCTTAGCTCCATTAATTAATTTATCGTATTTAAGAATGGTATATATGGCACTCCCATATACGATCATCCTTTCAATTGTAGGTTATATCTCTATTGCTAACATCCTTTAATGCCAAGAGAACAGTGTCATAAACTTTGCATTGCCCCAATGATGCAATATACAGATATGCATGACAGGTATTTATTAAGGTTGATATCAAAAAAAGTTTTTCTTTATACAGAAATGATTGCTACAGGTTCTTTAGTTCATGGAAAATGTTTTGAACAGCTTGAATTTAATAATGAGGAACACCCAGTAGGTGTCCAATTAGGAGGTTCAAACATTAATGATCTTATTGAATGCTCAAAAAAATGTGAAGAATATGGTTATGATGAAATTAATTTGAATTGTGGGTGTCCATCAGACAGGGTTCAAAAAGGTAGATTTGGTGCATGTTTAATGTTGGAACCTGAACATGTTGCCAATTGCTTGGCCGAGATGCAAAATGCAGTAGAGATACCGGTTACTATCAAGTGCAGATTAGGCGTTGATCATCATGAATCTTATGAGTTTATTCATAACTTTATTTCTACAGTAAAAAAATCAGGAATTAAAACTTTTATCATTCACGCTCGAAATGGAATCTTGAAAGGTCTTAGTCCAAGACAAAATAGAAATATACCCCCGCTAAAATATGATTATGTATATAAGCTCAAACAAGATTTTCCTGAATTAGATATTGTTATCAATGGTGGTATTAAGAATCTTGAACAATCACAAATGCATCTAAAGTATGTTGATGGAGTTATGATCGGTAGATCAGCATATGACAATCCATTTATGTTAAAAGATATCGAAAAGATTATATTCAACGAAGAACCTTTAGTTAAATCAAAAAAGGAAATACTTAATAAATATCTAGACTATGTTGAAATAAAAGCATCTGAAGGTCATAACCTACCAAAAATGCTCAAACATTTATTTGGTCTTTCGAAAGGTGACAAGAATGCTAAAAACTTTAGATTAAAAATAATTGAAGCAATGAAAAATAACGAAGTAACAAGTGTTAGAAATGATCTTGAGGATTTACTCGTCTATTAAAAAATCATCCATATCATCAATAAATTCATCCTCAACATCAATGCCATCTTTGATCTCATAATACATTGATTGGATATATGCATCTTTTACAAAAGAGTATTTGTCTCCAGAAAGGAGTGTTTCAATACCCAAAAGTTTTTCTCTTGTTTCAATAGCATCAATACCCTTTAAAGCAATATTTACATCAGTTTCCGTCATATGAAATGTTACAGATAAATATGAGGAAACTGGACGACCAAAAGTATCGCGAAGTGTTGAAGGACCAAGAACAGGCAGCATTATATAAGGCCCTTGTCCAACCCCCCAAACAGCTAGAGTTTGACCAAAATCCTCTTCATGTCTTTCAAGGCCAATTTTAGATGCAACATCTATAAAGCCGCCTATGCCAATAGTTGTATTTATTACAAATCTTGTAAGATCATTAATTGATTTTTTTGGTTTACCTTGAAGCATTTGATTTACAAATGTTTCAACCTCTTCAAGATTATTAAAAAAATTAGAAATTCCAATTTTTATATTTGGTGGAAGTTTTGCATATTTTTCAGCAACTGGTTTTGCAATTTTTTCATCTAACTTTTCATTAAATTCAAATGTTTTTCTATTGAAATCCTCAAAAGGATCGTTCACCTCATCAGAAAACACATTTAAGCTCAAAATTATAATTGTTAATAAAAATGAAAACTTCATAGATAAATTATACATGTGCAATAATTTTCTTAGAGATAAGATCTGCATCTTCAATATCGTTATCTAAGTCAAAATTCAGCATTTTTTCAGAAAAATTAAATTTGCCTAATTTATTAATACTTAATTTTTCTGAGAAAGTATCTTTATCTTGATTAAAAATATTATTTTCAATATAGCCCATAATGGGAACATTAAACTTATTAACTAAATTAATAGTTTTTTTAATATCTGCATGTGAAAGCTTATTTGGTGTAGTAACAAGAATTACATTTGATAAATTTAATTCCTTAAAAATAGTTAGGTATGTATCACCAGTGCCAGGTGGCATATCTATAAATAAGAAATCTAAATTACTCCATTTAGTAGAATTCGAAAGTTGTCTAACAGCACTGCTTAACATTGGGCCTCTCCATGCAACAGCTTCGTCAGATTCAGTCATTAAACCCATAGACATAATCTCAATATTTTTACTTATAAATGGTTTTATGTACTTATCATCATTCTTTGTTATGAACTGAGGCTTATCCTTTATATCAAATAGTATATGTTGATTCGGTCCATAAACATCAGCATCTAAGATACCGACTTGATACTGTTTTGATATGCTTAGTGCAATAGCAGCCGTAATTGTGCTTTTGCCTACACCGCCCTTAGCAGAACAAATTGCGATAATATTTTTAATGGACATATCAATTAATATTTCACATATAATACATTTATTAGATGGACATACCTACAAAAAATAATAGAAAAATACTTGTTACACAGGCCTTACCTTATGCAAATGCGCCATTGCATCTTGGGCACATTCTAGAAGCAGTTCAAACAGATATTTGGACAAGATTTCAGAATCTGAATGGCAATGATTGTCATTTTTTCTGCGCTGATGATACACACGGAACACCTGTGATGCTTAAAGCAAATGAGATGGGTATTACGCCTGAGAAATTAATTGAAGATGTATATCAAGACCATAAATCTACTTATGAACTTTATGATATTAATTTTGCCAATTTTTATTCAACTCACAGTGATGAAAATAAAAAATATTCTGAATTTATATATAAATGTGCAAAAGAAAACAAACTAATATCAAAATCAGTTGTAGAACAATACTTTGATGAAACAGAAAAGATGTTTCTTTCGGATAGATTTATTAAAGGTACGTGCCCAAAATGTGGTGCTGAAAATCAACACGGTGATAACTGTGGAGTATGTGGCGCATCTTACAATGTTCTAGAAATTGAAAACCCAGTTTCTACAATTTCAAATACAAAACCTGTTAAAAAAGAAAGTGAGCATATTTTTTTTGATCTGCCAGCAAAGAGAGATATGCTCAAGGAATTTATAGAGAAAGTCGATATTCAAGAATCTATTAAAAATAAGTTAAAAGAATGGCTTGGCGATGATTTAAAAAAGTGGGATATCTCAAGAGATGCACCTTATTTTGGTTTTGAAATTCCTGGTGAAGATAATAAATTCTTTTATGTTTGGGTGGATGCACCAATAGGATACATCGCCTCGATCTCTAACTGGGCAAATTCAAATCAAATTGAGATGGAGGATCTATGGTCAGAAAACTCATCATATGAAATTTATCATTTCATTGGAAAAGATATTGCATATTTTCATGGGCTCTTTTGGCCAGCTTTGTTAAGCTCAGCAAAATTGAAACTTCCAAGTGGTATTAATGTTCATGGTTTTTTAACTATAAATGGAGAAAAGATGTCAAAGTCTCTTGGAACTGGAATATTAGCAAAGGATTTTGCAAAGATTACCAATCCAGAAACATTACGATATTATTTCGCAGCAAAACTTAATAATAAGGTTGAAGATATCGATCTAAATTTTGATGATTATGTACAAAGAATAAATTCTGATTTAGTGGGCAAGTATCTCAATATAGCATCGAGATCAGCTTCTTTTTTAAAGAAAAATAAAAATAACTTATCAGATGACATAAATGCAGAAATAATTAATTCATTGCTTAATAAAAAAGATGAAATAATTAATTTATATGAAAAAAGAGAATACTCAAAAGTAATAAGATTAATTATGGATTTAGCTGATTATGTCAATAAATATATTAACGAAGAAACGCCTTGGAAAAAAGATGAAGATGAAGCCGTAAAAATAAGCACTACCGCACTTAATGCATTTAAAATCTTATCGATTTATCTTCATCCAGTAATACCAAACTTAACAAATGAGGCATTTAATTTTTTAAATATTATTGACTTTACATTTGATAGCATTGAAAAACCCTTAACTAAAAAAATAAATAATTACAAACCATTGCTAAATAGACTTGAAAAAATAATAATTCCAGAGGAAGAAGATATGGATAACGTAAATTTAATTGATATTAATCATTTTTCATCAGTTGATTTAAGAGTAGCTAAAATCACTAAAGCCGATGATGTTGAAGGTGCTGACAAACTACTACAGCTAACTCTTGATGTTGGTGACCTTGGAACAAGAAATGTTTTTGCGGGTATTAAAAGCGCTTACAAGCCAGACGAGTTAACTGACAGATTAGTTGTTCTTGTAAATAATCTAGAGCCAAGAAAAATGAAATTTGGAATATCTGAGGGAATGGTTCTAGCTTCAAGCAATGACGATGGTATTTATTTAGTTTCACCTGATGAAGGTGCTGAACCAGGAATGAAAGTAAGATAATGAATAAAACAGACATATTAATTATTGGTGCTGGGCCAGTAGGATTATTTACTGTATTTGAGGCTGGCTTACTCGGTTTAAATTGTACACTGATTGATAATCTTGATAAGCCAGGTGGTCAGTGTGCTGAGTTGTATCCTGAAAAACCAATATACGATATTCCGGGAGTACCCTTTCAAACAGCACAAGAACATGTAGATGCTTTATTAGAGCAAATCAAACCTTTTAATTATGATCTTCATTTATCTGAGAGAGTTGATTTGATTGAAGAGATTACTCTTGAAAATGAATCTTTTTGGAAAGTTAAAACAACAGAAGACAAAGAATTTATATCAAAAAATATATTTATTGCTGCAGGGGCAGGATCATTTGAGCCTAGACGACCACCAAATATTGAAGATCCAGATAAATATCTTGGCAAAGGTGTGGAATATGCTGTTCGCTCAGTTGATAAATATAAAAATAAGAATGTCGTAATATTTGGTGGAGGTGACTCTGCACTTGATTGGACAGTAGAGTTATCTAAAGTTGCTAAATTAGTGACATTAGTTCATAGAAGAGATGCTTTTAGAGGTGCACAACATACCGAAGAGCAGATGCGTGCATTGGTTGAAAAAGGAAAAGTTAATTTATTAACGCCTTACCTTATAAACTCAATTGAAGGAGATGACATCGTTCAGTCAATCACATTAAAAAATTTTGAATCAAATGAAATTGAAGATTATGAGGCTGATGAATTATTATTTCTATTTGGATTAAATAAAAAACTTGGTCCAATTTTAGATTGGGATATTGACCTAAATGGTAAAAAAATAAAAGTAAATACTGAAAACTATCAAACAAATAAAGATGGTATTTTTGCAGTAGGTGATATTAATGATTATCCAGGCAAATTAGATTTAATACTTTCAGGATTTCATGAAAC
Source organism: SAR86 cluster bacterium SAR86A (assembly GCA_000252525.1). Classification (GTDB taxonomy): domain Bacteria; phylum Pseudomonadota; class Gammaproteobacteria; order Magnimaribacterales; family D2472; genus SAR86A. The sequence continues at coordinate 502,483 of JH611156.1, forward strand.
AACTCTTGCGGTTCAAGAGGCTTATAAGCGAATATATCCCGGTGAAAGAGTTCCATTTGGATACACTACTTCAAATTCAAAACTTCAAGAAAAATTAGGTGTTAAAAAATAGATTTAGAAAATACCTTCCAGTCGTTGTAGATATTGAAACAGGAGGCTTTGATCCAAAAAAGAATGCCATTCTAGAAATTGCTATAACTTTAATAGAGTTTGAAAATGGAAATATCATACCTGGTGAGACTATCAGACATCATATAGCACCCTTTCAAGATTCTATAGTTGAGAAAGAGTCTCTTGAATTTACTAAAATAAAATTAGATCATCCCTTAAGAAATGCTATTAATGAGATTGAAGCTCTTGATGACTTATTTAAAATAATTAATAAAACAAAGAATAAATACGAATGTTCTAGAGCAATTTTAGTTGGACATAATGCTCATTTTGATAAATCTTTCCTTGATGCCGCTGTTGAAAGAAATAATATAAAAAAAACACCATTTCACAAATTTTCAGTAATTGATACTGTATCTTTGGGCGCCCTTGCCACCGGTCAAACTGTTTTAGCCAGAATTTGTGATGAATTATCAATAGAATATGACAACAATGAGGCACATTCTGCAGCCTATGACACAAAAGTTACAGCAGAGGTTTTTTGTAAAATTGTAAATGATTTTGATAACTAGGCGTTTATTGAATCAATAAGTTTCTTCAGTTCACCGCTCTCATGCATTTGAGCAATTATATCTGCGCCACCTATTAGCTCACCTTTAATAAATACCTGAGGAAATGTTGGCCAATCTGAGACTTTGGGAAGTGTTGTTCTTACATCATTGTTTTCAAGAATATCAACATAGCTAAACTCTGAGTCACATTCAATTAATATCTGCACGGTTCTGGCCGAAAAGCCACATCTTGGCTCATAGGGAGTACCTTTCATATATATTAATATATTATTTTCTTTAATTTGTTCTCTCAGTTTTTCTTCTATATTCATATTAATTCCTAATAATATCCAAATATTTTTTTATGGTTGTTTCAAAACCAAAGTTTAATGAGTCTACTATAATAGCATGTCCGATAGACACTTCATTTATGTTTCCCATGTCGACTAGATATTTCAGATTATCTAGATTTAAATCATGACCTGCATTAATTTTCAAACCCAATTCATTTGCAAGATTTATCATATTTTGAATATTTGTTAGAACAGACATGTCATTTTTTTCAATTCCTTTTGAGAATTCTCCTGTATGAATCTCTATTAAATCGACTCCCATTTCATATGCATATTCAATTCCATTTAAATTATCAATAAACAAGCTAATTTGAGATTTATTGGATACATCTCTTAATTTCATAATAATATTTTTTAAATCAATATCATGATCCCCGCTTGACCATCCATGATCGGATGTTATTTGATCTACATTATCTGGAACTAAGGTGATTTGATCTGGAGTAATAATTTTAACCAGTTCATAAAATCCTTGAAAAGAATTATTTGGTTTAGAAAATGGATTACCTTCAATATTGAATTCTACGGATCGATTTTTGGCAATTTGAGCTAAATTTATAACATCATTACTGGTAGCATGTCTGTGATCTGGTCTTGGATGAAGAGTTAAACCGTCTACACCTAAGTCAATTGCTTTATTTGCATAAAGTTCAAGATTTGGATAATTCTCACCTCTTGCATTTCTTAATAGAGCAATTTTATTTAAATTAATACTTAACTTCATAAAATAATTATAAATTTATCTATATAAATCATCATCGTCTTTAACAATCAAATTTACAGCATCTTTATCAATTTCATTAATACCTTGATAACCTTTAATAATTACAACAGGCTTTTTTTCATTACTTTGCCCCATTAATAAACCTGCAGCTGCTGCTAATTCATCTGCTAGTGCTACTTCTGTTCCTTTTATTTTATTACCATAAATATCATTACTTCCCTTTAGATCAATTAGACTTTGAATTTTTGAACTAGATAATGCAAAGTTTATAACACCATACCTGAAAGGTCTTGTCATAGAGTCAGTGATAATAATAGAAATATTTTTATTAAGTAAATGTGACAATTTCCTCTGAAGCTGTTTTGAAGATTCTGATGGATTCTCAGGTAGTAAAAGTACTGAGTTGTCATTTGCTATATTTGATTGATCAACTCCTGCATTTACGCATACATGTCCAAGCTTGTGTTCAACTATAAGTATTTTTTTTTCTATTGAAATAATTTTATTAGATTCATTAATTATTGTTTGGACTAATCTAGGATCTTTGTTTAACTTTAGAGCAATTTTTTCAGCATTTTTAGTTGTCTCCACTTCATCTAAATTCATATACCTATTTTCAGATTTAGAAATTATCTTTTGTGCAATAACAAAAATATCATTATCAGAGACTGCAACTTTATTTTTGTTTATTGAATTAAAAATGATCTCAGCGATGTCATCCCCAGGTTTGATAAAAGGAATATCTTCTAATGCGATTAAATTAAGTGAATTCATATATTTAAAGTATTTTTAGGGTAACAAGAAACATATATAAACAAAATTTCTTTCATCATGTATACTTTCCGGCTATGGCAATTATAGATGAACAATTACTAGATATTCTAGTATGTCCTGTAACAAAAAAATCACTGTATCTGAATGAAGATACACATGAGCTCATTTGTGAAGAGTCTGGCTTAGCTTATCCTATCAAAGATGGTATTCCAGTTATGTTGCCAGAAGAAGCAAGAAAACTTTAAAATCGCGCCCGTAGCTCAGTTGGATTAGAGTGCTTGGCTACGAACCAAGAGGTCGGGAGTTCAAATCTCTCCGGGCGCGCCATTCTATATAATCATAATTGGCATATAAATTGCTTTAATATAGTTATGACTGACTATATTTTAAGAGTTATACACTTTTGTAAAACAGAGCCACTTTGGGCTTTTGCATTTTTTATGTGCGGTTATATTATTGGAGAAACTTACTTTATCTTATAACCATTAGGTCTTTAGCAATAATCGCGTTGCCATCGAAATTAGACTTTACATCATCAAGAAGTGACTCCTCTGTTGCCCCCCAGAATAATATATGGGAAAGAACTAATTTTTTTGGCTTGAGTTTATTAGCAATAATCCCAAGATCGATTGAAGATGTATGATGAGCATTGTGATAGATTTGCCAATCATCTGTTTTATTTTTAAAAGTCTCACTTGAATAGACTTCGTGGACTAGTATGTCTAAATTTTCTCCATAATTCATTAAATTATCACTTACGCCAGTATCTCCAGAGAATAAAATTCGTTTGTCTTTTGTAATAAATAAAAAGCCAAAAGAATTTTCAAAGTCTCCATGATCGTTTTTAAATGCAATGACTTCAACATTTTTATCTTTGTAAATAGATCCATCATTTTCAATCTCTTCAACTATAGATATATAACCCTTATTATTAGCGGGCTGAGATCCATATAATCTATAGTTAATGTCGTCTTCATATGCTTTAGTTATATGTTCTGCCATTTTTTGTAAACCAGGAGGACCAAATAGCTCTAATTCAGTTGATCTACCCATCACCCAAGGCGTAAGTATTAAATCTGACAGTCCTGCTGAATGATCACTATGAATATGTGTTAAAAAAGCTATCGAAATATTTTGTAATTCAAGCTGTTCAAATTCTCCACCCCAAGTTTTTGACATTGCGGCCATGCGTCTGACTGAACCAGGACCAAAATCTACTATATAAGCTTTATCATCAACAACAACGGCATAACTTGATCCATATCTTTCAGGGTTTGGATTAGGAGTTCCTGAACCAAGAATTATTAATGTAGTTTCAGAAATTAAGGATAATGAAAAAAATAAACAAATAGATGTAACGAAATATTTATACATTTTCATATATTAAATTAATAAAATAAATTAATAAAACGACTTATAACCCAATATGCGCCCATTGATCCAACAAAATATGAGCTAAAGACAACACTTTTTTTATAAAAATTATAGTTATTTGCAATAAAAATAAATATCCATATAAAGGGTATGAGAACCAACTGCCCTATTTCTATGCCTATATTAAAAAATAATAAAGATAAAAGTATTTCATTATTTTCTATGCCAATATCAGACAAAGCGCCTGCAAAACCCAAACCATGCAATAAACCAAATCCAAAAGCTAAATTCCAAGGAGTAAATTCATATTTTTTTGAATTTTTTATTTCTGCTGCCAAGTAGACTATCGTCAATGCAATCATTATCTCAATTGTAGCTTGAGGTAATTTGATTATATTAAAAACTGATAATCCAAGAGTAATGCTATGTGCAATAGTAAATGCGGTGATTGTTTTAATAAGATTTATAGTTCCTACAACTAAGAACATAAGGCCAACCACAAATAAAATATGATCTAGTCCATTTAATAAATGATCAAAACCGAGATAAATGTATGAAGTTGGCAAATATTCGTTCTTATTTGGGACTAATATAGATGTATTTTTATTATTAACTAATCCCTCGAATGTTTCGTCATTAGAGAAATTGATTGTTACTAATGCATCTGTTAAAACACTTAATTTTGTAATCTCAATTAAGGATCCTTTAATTGTTGAAGAGCAAGTCAAATCTAACTCCTCATTAATATACTTCCCTTGGTAATATAAATCTTTTGATTCTACTGAACAAAAATCTGGGAAGATTACTTCGCCTCTTGTTCCTATATTTTTATATGGATACATCCAGGTTGCTTCGTATGTATTTAATTCATCATTTAATTCATTAATAACTAGATGTGCCGGATTAAATTCATGCGCATTAACATGTGTAATGGTAAAAAGAAATAAAACAAGATAAAGCTTCTTTATCAAAATGTTAACTCTGGATTTATGTAAATCTTATATTCTGACTGTATTTCTTCTAAATATTCTTGAATTGCACTATCTCTTCTTAATTGGAGTAAGTCAATTTCAACTTGTTTCAATACCATAGATATTTCTGGAAAATACCCACTCTTATAATTTGAAATAAAAACTATATGATGCCCATAAGGTGATTTAATGGGTCCTACCCATTTATTTAACTCCATATTTTTAATAGACTGAGTAAAACTTTCTCCAAAATCATTTTTAATTTTATTAAGATTAACATCAACAAAATTTTTTCCTAATAGAAAAGGGTCAGCATTAATTTGTTTATTTCCATAAATATCTTTTATTGCTTTATTTGATCTATCAAAAGAGTTGTTTTCAGAAGAAAAAAAATAGTGGGTAAATGTATATTCAGGTTCTATATAATATTTTTCTTTATTGTCATTAAAAAAATCTTTTAATTCTTGACTTGATGGTAATTTTTCAACTGATTCTTGTTTTAAAAATGATAATTTTTGAGCTAGTCTCCTTTTAATAATTCTATCGTCTTGATCAAGACCCAACTTTAATGCTTCTCTGTATAAAATTTCCTCTTGGACTAGATCGTTGATTATCCTTGCAACTTCGTCATCATTAGGGTTTCTACCTACTTGAGATCGCCATGCAGTAATTAAGCTTGTAATTTCGCTGTCGCTAATGAAGATTTCTTTATCATCATAATTATTTAAGCCTATATCAATAAGATATAGAACAAAGCCAATAATAAAAAATACAAGAATTTTATTTTTCAAGTTTAACTTAATCTATGTTTCTAAGCTGTATTGTTCCACCAAGAGGAATAACTTCAACTTCAGACTGTTTTGGAATATACCAAATAGGAGATGACCATGCTCTTTCCTGAATTGTTTCATGGAGACCTTCTCGTGGTTTAAATCCTGATTTAATGGCATCCCATGTACTCCATCTACAAGTTGGATTTTCAAGCACTCGAACATAATAAAAGGCTTTGTCATCAACTTTAAATTCAGGATCTTTCCATACAGTTTTTAATTCTGAAGATCCAACATTTGAAGTGATAGAACAATCATTTATATTTACTCGTGCTCCATTGTCAGGGCATCTATTTGTAATTGGATCTGGCTCCAAACCATCTGAACAAGCTACATCAAAAACCTTTTCTTTTGGTCTACCGCTATTCATATCAATCCAACCTTTAATGATTTGAATTCTCTGCAGCGGTGCACTATTCATATCTCTTAATGCCCATACAATAAATTCTGGTATTTGGTCATCATTATTTAAAAGATCAGCTCCCATAGTCACTCCTTTTGAGTAAGCTTCGCTTACCAAAGATTCAGAATTTAGATCAATTGACGAAAGATTATATCCACCAAAAAATCTTACTGATATTCTAGGACCAGTTGTTGCAAATGTTTCTTTCCTTCTAAATGCTGCAAATAATGATTCTCTTGTATTTTCTTCAGCCCAAGCAGCAGCAAGACCCGATGCTCCCCATTGTGTAAAGCCAGTATTTGCATATTCTCCTTGTTCTAAAGAAACAGTGCTTATCGGTTGATTAAAAGCCCTCATGTATTCTTCTAATCTTGCAACATTTTCTTCTTTTAATGGGACAGATCCCCTATTCTCTGGATCGCCATCAAGGAGACCTACTTTTGACCAATAATTTGATTCATCTAAAGATGACGCTACAACATGAGTATCGGTCGAACCAATTAAACCAAATTTGTATGGATTGCCTTGTTTTGTGAACTCTAATGTCAATCCATTTAAGTAAGCCTCTCTTACATATGAACCAGATGGCTTGCTGTATGTTGGTGGTCTACTTCCAACCCTAACATCCATGATTTCAAAATCAGCCCACTCATCATCAGGTGATAATAATGGATGAGTTTCAGATGTTCCTTTTACTTGTGTAATTTCTACCAGTGGCTCGTTTCTCATTCTTTTCTCAGCATATTCAACATCAAGAGCATTTCCTTTAAATGATTCCATTTCAAACATTTGACCGTTTGAACCGTTAGAATTGTGTGGCATTGAAATTGTGTCCACCCCTTTTTCTCTTAGTCTATCTTGCCATGTCCAAAGATCTTCAGGATTAATAGAATCGATTCTTGTCCATGGCCTAATTGAGGCTTTTGACGATTCAAATATTACATTTCTATGTAAATTACCACCTTCAATATCTGTTGAGGTCGTAAATTCGTACCCAATAAAAGTGGTAAAATTACCAGGATCATTATGTTCATTTGCTGATCTTGCTACATCAGCCCAAGCTGATTTATGAATATCATAATCAAAAGATCTTAAGGCACCTTGTGTATTTCTTGAAAAATATGCTTTAAGTAAATTTGGATGCCAATCAGGATATGGTTTAATGATCGTAGCTCCCAAAACAGAACTAAAAATATTTGACCTTTCGCCTGCTGATTCAACCGTTAAGTTATCTAATCTATTAAGATTATGAAAAGGTTCTGCAAAATCATTTTGAGAAATATCTGTTGAGGTGTCAGCATATGCTTGGATCATACCCATATAAAAACCATGATCTGTAACAGCATAAAAGTCCAAAGGCTCTCGAAGTTTCATTTCGTATCCTAAAGGGTGTTTCACAGCTGCTCCTTTGGCATATCTGTATGCGTCATCTGGAGATGCTGTTACACCAAATACATATGCATCAAATGAATATTTTGTATGAACATGCAAATCACCATAATAGGGATTTCTGTCTTTATTTGGCATAGGTCTAGAATTTGAATTTTTTGTGCTATCTACAGAAAAATCAACAACTTCAAGAGCAGAATCTGATTGCATTTTTTTAAATAAACTTATTAAAGGTCTGCTGTCATAAACATCAACATATACAAGACCAAGCGTAAGAATATAAAGCCCAACTATAAGAATAATAAGATTTCTAAGATACTTCATAACTCCCCTTTTTATAAGAATCTATGATTGCATAATAAATTATGAGTAATCTTATGACAATAATATCTAAAATTTATTTTGATACTTAGATCACTTTCAATTAACCTATAGCTTCTCTGCGCCTGTAGCTCAGTTGGACAGAGTACTTGGCTTCGAACCAAGGGGTCGGGAGTTCGAATCTTCCCGGGCGCGCCATTCAAAAAAAAGGGGGCCATATGCCCCCTTTTATTTATTTAAGATTCAATTAAAAACTATAGTTTACTGTTAGTCCATATGATGAATATGCATTCGGATATCCAAAAAAAGTAGTAAACGTTGGATCAGCAACTGCTGGGAAAGCAGAAATCAAGTACTTATCATCATTTATATTTTTGCCCCATAACATAATTGATAAATTATCTTTCTCAATTCCCGCTGAGAAATTCAAGGTATCTTGTGTTTTAATCCCATTACCTGCTGCTTCAAGTATTGCCTGCCATGCTGGATTCTCAAGCATCTTAGCTTCACTAGCATATAAATGACTCAATCTAAAATATCCATCCCAGTTATTCACATTCCAATTCCAAGTGACCGTTGATGAAATAGTATCTTTTGAAACATTTGATGGCATTGTGCCGGTAAGATCTCCAGCACTTGAGTTAGGAAATGAATCATATATTGGATCCATAAATAGACCACTAATTGCAAGATCAATTGACTCTGTAGGTGACATTACAAGATCAAACTCATATCCCTCAGTTGATTGTGATCCTGCATTAGCAAGAATGAATCCAGTTCCAACAAAAGTATTAGACTGAAATCCTTCAATTTTTTGATCAAATACTGCAATATTTAAATATCCTGTTGGTAATTTGATTTTTGCACCGATTTCAAATACTTCAGATTCTTCAGGATCAGCATATCGCCTTCCAGTACCCGTATTTGCTCCTACAGGAGTTCCTGCTGCGGCTAAAGCTGCAATTTCAACAGCATCAGGCAATGAGTCTCTGGAAATATTCCAAGCTGTGGCTTTATAGCCAGTTGAAATACCTCCATAGATTGAAGTTTTATCGTTTAATAGATATGAAAGTTTAAAGGTATAATCAACATTATCATCAGAGCTTTTTCCAGTTTGAGCAGCATTAGGAAAATTAACAAATTGTGGTAAAAATTGAATACCCTGCAATCCTAAAAGAGGATTAAAAGCAGGATCAAGTGCCAAAACAGCTGCTTGTGCAGGTGGTATGCCAGCAGCAATAAGCCCTAATGTACCTGCTCCAACAAAATCAAGATTTGAAAATACATCTGTGTTGACTTGATTAACTGAGACTGTCTTCTCATCTTCAATATAGCTAGCACCAATTAATGCATTTAAATTATCTGAGACTTTAATATCCAGCTGAGCAAAAATTGATGTTGTTTTGTTATCTTGTTTTGAGATCTCATTTACACCTTGTCCTTCAGCAAAAAGCATTGAGTTTGGAATACCAAACGCAGCAGCAACTCCTGCGAGAGCACCAGGTGCTAGAGCATCAATATATGCTCTCCAGAGAGAACCAAAGTATATTGAGTTATCATAATGCATATCTTCTTGATAATAGTATGCACCTAGCAACCAATTAATATTTTCGTTATCTTCAGAAAAGATTCTAAATTCTTGGGTAACCGCATCTAGATCTTTAACAAGTCTATTTGCATCTATTTGATCAACTGATTCAAAGTCAACATCTTGAAGCTCTAAATTGTAAGAGTTTCTACTTGAGGTAATACTTTCAATTCTAATATTTTCTAAGTTCTTCTCAATATATATTGATATTCCTGAGTTATCTCCATCTGATATAGGATCGAAATCAAAGAAAGCTTTTTCTGTGTAAGGATCATTTGGGATAATCTGTCCACCAAATAAGGCGGTAACAACATTTGCTGTTCCATAGCTTGTACTTCCAACTGCACAACAAATTTCATCATATTCATCATAATCTGCTGTAACTCTGATAGATAAATCGTCTGCAGGAACAAATAAAAGTTCCGCTCTTATTCCAAACCTATCTCTATTATTTACTGAATTACCAGTTACTGGATTATCTGAGTGCCCGTCTCTCTTATTAAAGTTTGCATTAAAGCTATAGGCAGTTGTGTCACTGAGTGGTCCAGTTGTATAAATTTTTCCAACCCTTGAATTATATTTACCGATACCTGCTGATATCATTGTCGATTCTTCAAATGAAGGTTTTTTAGTGACTATATTTATTACACCAGCCGAAGCATTTTTTCCAAAGAGTGTACTTTGAGGACCTCTCAAGACTTCAATTCTTTCTAGCATTGGAAGATCTGATATCTGTGATTGAGTTTTGCTTCTATAAACTCCATCAACAAATAATGCTACTGATGGTTCAACTCCAGGATTGTTAGATCCATTACCAAAGCCTCTTATAAAAAATGTAGCATTGGTTGAAGATTGATATTGTCTTGAGTCCAATGAAGGAATGACAGACTTTAAATCAAATGTATCTAATATTGTGGCTTTCTCAATAACATCAGATGTAACAACTGATACAGCAACAGGAACTTCTTGAAGTGTTTTCTCAGTCTTAGTCGCAGTAACAATTACTTCCTCAATGGCGTTATCTTGTGAAGAAATTGATACTGAAAAAATAATTAAAAAAAATAAGCTTAAATAAGTATGTTTATTCATTTAAAATCCCCTAATTTTGTATGCAATTATACATAATTATAGATATGGTTGTATCTCTCCACCAGAATTAATCCACTCATCAAAGCCCCCAATATTAAATACATTAGGAAATCCTAATTCGATAAGTGTTTTTCCAGCTAGAGCGGATCTATATCCACCAGCACAATAAACTAATATATTTGTATTCTCTTTTATTTCAACAGGGTTGTTAGGTGAATTTGGTGATAATTTAAATTCAATAAGACCTCTTGGAATATGAATAGCCTCTTTTATAAGTCCATAATTAATAACTTCTGACTCTTCTCTAACATCGATAATAACTGTCTCTTTATTTTTAATAAAATCTATTGTTTCTTCAAAAGAAAGTCTTGGTACCAGTTCATTAGCTTCTTTTAGGAAATCATCTAAACTTTTATTTTGCACGAGCTTCTCCCTCAAGCTTCTTAATTTTTTTAGAAGTTGCTAAAAATACTCCAATCAATATTGTTGCGCAACCAACTATTACACTTAGAGTTATTAGCTCATCTAAAAAGATATTTCCCCAGATGATACCAAAAACTGGTAAAAAATATGCCACTGTTGATGTTTTAACAGCACCGATTTTTTCAATTAACCTCACATATCCTAAAAAAGCTAAACCAGTTGAGACACCACCTAACCATGCAACAGATAAGAAGGCATCTGATGAAGGCATCTCAGGCGGTAAATAAAACAATGTAACAGGCATCATAATAAAAGCACTAAAGATTATTGACCAACCTATCAACACAAGCTTATTAGTTTTTGCTGAATTCTTTTGAATAAAAACTGTTGAGAATGAGTAGCAGGCTGCACCCATTAAACAAAAAACTGCAGAAATAATCGATGTTGATGATGACTCAGGATTTACCAAAATTACAACTCCAATAAATCCCATTATTAAACCAGTCAACTGTTTTATTGTTACATCTTCTTTTAACCAAAAGTATGCAATTATCATAGTATTAAAAGCTGTAGTTGCATTTAATATTGCAAGCATGTTTGAATCTGATCCAAAACTCGCTAAAGAAAACATAGTAAAGGGAATTGCATTATTAGTAATAGCTAACAACATAGAGTGCTTCCATATTGGTCTTAACTGGTTGAGGTATTTTTTTCTTAATAAAACTGGTATGAAAATTAATGAAGCGATTATTAATCTAGCCTGTACAAGTGGAACTGCACCAAATTCAGGTGCTGCAACTTTAATAAAAATAAATGCACTACCCCATACAGCACCAAGTAAAGTTAATAATGCCCAATATCTTAATTCCATAATTTAAAGTAAAAAAAACCCCCAATTTAAATTGGGGGTTAACTAACTATTGTTTACTAACAAGTTGTTAGCCGGAAATCAAAAGCATACCCCTGTCAAAAGGTAAATCCTCCGTTTCCTGTTGTTTTATAAATACTAATAGGACCACCTCCATGTTCAGGGTAGTAATAAAATATCTAGCAATCCCCTTAAAAAATTACTAAATAAGACACCAAACTTAATTATATACACTCAGTTATGTAAATAAAGTTATTTTTATGATATTAAAATGAAAATTCTAGCTGCGACTTAGGTTCAAATGCTATATGAGCAATTGAGCTGTTATCAATTACGTCTTTATCTTTTAAATATTTGTCTAAAAGGCATATGTCATTACTAAAATATTTGAAAGCAATCATTTTTTTTGCAGATTCTTTATCAACAGAAGAATTATATTCAATCAATATTGGATCGTTAATGTGAATTATTTTACTCATAAATAAATTATACTGTATATTTATACAGTAGTAAAGTTTATTCTTCTTCAGGTGATACTATAAGCCTTGTATCTACAAGTGTTGTAAAAATTATCCATAACGCAGCAACTAGAGTACATGCTCCTATAATATCGCCAATAGTGAATCTAAAAACAGTACTCACATCGACAATAACTGAACTATTAACTAGAGATACTATTAGATTAGCTAAAACACCATTTAAAAGAGCAGAAATTACAATAACTAAAAAAAGATACTTATAATTTTTAAAGCTTACTGGTTTAAATAATGAAAATTTACCAGGTGCAATTCTTGACCATTTCACCAACTCTACTGCTATTGCCACAGCAATCAATGATCCAACTGCTCCATAGTTCCATCCGTCTACATATCCGAGAGGATCGATAAGAGCAGGTCCAGTAATTTCAGCCAAATATAACGCTGGTATTGCGTAATATCCAAAGAAACATACCATTAAAACTCTTGAGCCATGAGGAAGATAACAAATACTTCCCAACCACTCACGCTCTGGATTTAAATTAAATAAATCTACAACTTGTAAATATGACCATATTGACCAGACAAACATTGAAAATACATATACTGTTATTGACACTTTTATAAAATGTTTCATCAGAATTAGAAATTTTAATTTGCAAGAATTAAATTAAACTCTCTTTTGTCTCCTTGTGACTGCTGAATATAAACTAAATTCGCTTGTTCAAATTTTTTTATAGTTTTATATACTGTTGATCTTGAAAAACCTGAATTTTGAATAACATCGGTAATATTACAGTTTCCGTAAGTAGATAAATGCCAAGCAATTACATGATAGACCTTTTTTTCTGTTTCGCTATAGGAGGCTAAATTTAAATCTTTTTCAATGTTCCATAACATCTCAAGAATGTTTGTTAAATCTTTGGTGTATTTTGAAGGCATCAATAAATAATACATAAGAAAATAAAGTGTTACAAGATATAACAATTTGTTAAATCCCATTCATACGTTATTGCAAAATTATTCTCAATTAGATAATGTTAATTTTATGAAACATATATTTTTGAAACTATTTTTGGTGCTTATCTTGATCTCATGTAATAAGAATATTTCTAACGATAGTGATCAATATTTGTACGTTTGGATGCATGATATTGGCTTTGAGGATCCAAACTTCCTTGCGGTTATTGATGCTGATGATGAATCAAGAACTTATGGTAAGTTATTAAACACAATACCAGCTACTAAGACCGTGGGAATGGCTCACCATACGCCATTGTTTTTACCAAGTTCTGGCATGATCTTTGCAAATGATTTTCATAATAGCCATACCTATGTATATGAATCATCAAATCCAGTAAAACCAAAAATAATTAATGATTTTAATAAGATAGAGCCCTATTCTTTTCCTCATAGCTATTCTGAACTTCCAAATGGAAATATTCTTACAACTTTTCAAACAAAAAAAGGATTAGAAACCGTTGGTGGAATTGTTGAATTAGATTATAAAGGCGAATATTTGAGAGCATCAGATGCTCAACCACTTGATGAGACAATTTTTATGAGGCCTTATGGAATTGTGCTTGTACCTGAGCATAATAGAATTGTTACAACAAATTATGATATGCATGAAACCGATAATGGATATCATATTCAAATATGGAATATGGAAAGTTTGGAACTTCTTTCTACAGTAAAGTTACCTAATGTTAATGGCATGATTAATGATCAAAATCCGTTTGAGGGCCGACTATTGACTGATGGAACAACAGTTATGTTTCAAACATTCTCTTGTGGTTTGTTTGTTCTCGATGGAGTTGAAACATTAAATCCAAATATAACTAAAGTATTTAAGTTTGCAGATAAGCCATTTTGTTCAGTGCCGGTTAGACTTGAAAATTATTGGATTCAAACTGTTGCCAGTGATAGCGGTGGGTTTAATGGGCTAGTAGTCTTAGATATTTCAGACCCATATAATCCTGTTGAAACTTACAGACTCAATACAGGAGAAGATATAGGTCCTCACTGGTTAAGTCCGAATGTAACTGGCAACAAAATTGTAATGACTGGTTTTTTTAAAGAACTTGAAAAGAAAGTTTTAATGTTAAATTTTGATTCTAAATCTGGAGAGTTATCAATTGATGACAAATTTGGTATCGGTAATCAAAGTGGTGCTGGATTTATGATTGATCGAGAGGAATGGCCTCATGGTGGTAAAGGTCCGGCAATGGCTCATGGAGCAATATTTTGGCCATCGGCACCTCCTGATTGGAAAAATTAATTTAGAAATTGTATAAGACACTGTAATCAAAACAAATAGGTTGTTGTTTAAGTGTTCAATTTCAAGAGTTATAATTCTTGCCACGGAGGAGTGTCTGAGCGGTTTAAGGTGCGGGCTTGGAAAGCTCGTGTGCGGAAACGCACCGTAGGTTCGAATCCTATCTCCTCCGCCATCAATTTAGTAATAAATTATCTTCTTATTGATTAAATTCTCTAAAATTATTGAATAAAATCTTTTTTTTTGTGCCACGAATTGGATTAATATCAATTCCTCCCCTTCTTTGAAATCTTCCACAAACCTCAATATGATCTGGCTTAAGCTTTGAATACAGATCTATAAAAATTTTATCAATACACTTTTCATGAAATCCTCCATGCTCCTTATAAGACATTAGATATTTATTGAGATAACCCACATCAATACTCTTATCTAAATACAGATAAATGTTTGCAAAATCTGGTTGAGATGTCACTGGGCATATAGACCTAAATCCATTGAATTTGATTATTGTGTTTGGCTTGGTTTTTTTTAATTTTGTATTATTTAAATCCAAATATTTAGGCTCAGGTCTGAATTTCTTTAGAACTTTAATTTTAATAGGATGCTTAATGGTTAATTCTAATTGTGATTTTATCTTTTTAATTAAAACTTCCTTATTTGAAAATGATTTTTTATAGAACTCATTTAAATATAATTTTAATGATTTAGACTCGATAATTAGATCTGATTCATAAGGGATTACAATTTCAAGGACAACAAGTTGGGGAATTTTATTATGATTGAGATACATAAAATCATATACATTCCAAATATCAATTCCATACTTAATATTATCCTTTTGTCTTTTGATAGGATCCAACAAGCTTAACCCCTTCTTACGAGGATTTATTTTTTTACCTAGTGCTGAAGTTTTCAATCTCTTATGCCAATGCCCTTATTTAACAGATATAAAGAGCTAACTGTAAAAAATATTATAAAAATCGATATCATTGTCAGAGAAAATGATATTGAAACATCGCTGATTCCAAGCATACCTTCTCTAAAAGTATTTACCACATAAAGCATAGGATTTGCTAAGGATATTGATCTCCAGAATTCAGGCAAGATGTTAATCGAATAAAAAACCCCACCTAAATAAATGAGTGGAGTGAGAACAAAAGTAGGTATTACTGAAATATCGTCAAAACTATCTGCAAAAACTGCATTAATGAATCCCATCAAAGCAAATAATATTGAAGTTAAAAATAATACTAAAATAGTTAACGCCGGATTAGCAATTGAAAAATCTGGATAAAAGAATAAGCTTACACAAAATACAATAATTCCTACCATAACCCCTCTGCAGACTCCACCTAGAATAAATCCCAGTAATATTGTCCAATTTGGCATAGGTGAGATTAAAAGTTCTTCAATTGATTTTTGAAATTTTACAGAATAGAAAGAAGATACAACATTAGCATACGAGTTTGTTATTACAGACATCATTATTAATCCAGGTATCATAAATTGCACATAATCAAAACCATCCATTGAGCCTATTCTTGGACCAATTAATGATCCAAATATTACAAAATATAATGTCATTGTTACTGCAGGAGGTACTAAGGTCTGAATCCAAATTCTCATAAATCTTCTGATTTCTTTGGATGTTAAAGTCCATAGCGTTACTGAGATATTTATATTTGTTTCTTTATCCATATTATTTTTTTACCATTTCAATAAAAAGTTCTTCAAGTCTATTTGATTCATTTCTCATAGATTTAACTTTTATGTTTAACTTATTGAGTTCATCAAATAAGTTATTGATTGACTTTTCTTTATTTACAGCTGCTATTAAAGTCAAAGGATCTTCTAATCTTAAAGAATAGTCTTTTATAGTTGGCACTTCTTTCAATGGATCTTCAAGATCTAAAACAAAACCTTGAACGTCCAGTTTTCTGAGCAGCTCTTTCATACTTGTATCAACAACTATCTCCCCATGATCAATTATTCCAATATTTCTACATAACTGCTCAGCCTCTTCTAGGTAATGTGTTGTAAGAATAATGGTTGTTCCATTAGAATTAATTTCTTTCAAGAAATCCCACATTTCTCTTCTTAATTCAATATCTACCCCAGCAGTAGGTTCATCAAGAATTAACAACTTTGGTTCATGAATTAAAGCTTTTGCAATCATAAGCCTTCTTTTAAATCCACCTGATAATGTTCTTGCTTGATCATGCCTCTTATCCCACAGGCCTAGCCTTTTTAACATTTTTTCTACTTTTGGCTGAGCAATTGATTTTTTAATGCCATAAAAACCTGCTTGAGTAGTAACAATATCTAATACTTTTTCGAATTGTGAAAAATTTATCTCTTGTGATACAACTCCTAACATTGACTTAGCCTGTGCAACATTTTCGTCAAGATCTATCCCAAAAATTTTTACATTACCAGATGACTTTGTTACTAGTGTCCCTATTATTCCAATAGTGGATGATTTGCCTGCACCGTTTGGACCAAGTAAAGCATAAAAGTCACCTTCATTAACTTTCAAAGATATGCCTTTTAGAGCTTCTGTTCCACCAGAATATATTTTTTTAAGATTATCAATTTCTAGTGCGTAACTCATGACTGGTTTGAAGATGTTTGTTTACCAACTACAAAAATACTTAAAAATATTCCTATAAGAAGACCTAGCCATACATATTCACCGGTAAATGCAATCAGTAAAGATATAAACAATGCCGATGCCATTTCTGCATTCGTTTTTGGTATAGCCAATGCAACATATGCGCATGCAAAACCAGTAAGTACCAATGTTAAGTTAAGTGCAATATTCATCAGCGGTTCCATTAAAGTAATGAAAGGTAACGTTACATATAAAAAAGGTATTGCCATAAGATAATAAGAGCCCAGTCCATCAAATATTGATGGCATTTCATTTGGTCCCTTTTTCCATCTTTCTGCAACTACAACATGAACACCTGTCCATAATGCGCCTTGAGTTGGAAAATTAGGATTAAAAATTAAACCTATTAGGTTTCTTACTGCGATTGATAGATGAAACCTATTAGAGTCAACTTTTAAAGGCTCGTCTGGCCTCTGTTTTTGAGCATCATTTAGAATTTCTTGTCCAGTAATAATATCGCCAAACAAAATAATATAACCAATAATTACTAATGGGATTGCATCTAGGTACATACTAAGTGATGGAAAGCCTATAGAAAATGGAGAAGTTCTTTCAAATAAAGTAACTACATCAGGAAATGCAAATCCCCATGTAACATTTAAAGAAGCTTCACCTATTGAATATGCAACAACAGCAGCAATCAAAAAACCTGGTAAAAGTCCAAGAGAGCTTATTTTTTGAAAGAAAACATTCTTGCTTGCTAATTTTTTAAATGGATCTGAAAATGTTGTAAGTATGCAAAGAACAATTGCAATTGTCATAGCAATCGGTTGGTCCATATATTTTGCATCGAATTCCTTAAAAAAGACTTGATAAAACGCTGCGACTGCAGCCCCAAGAATAATTCCAGATTTAAGTGCATTAGGAATGTTATTTACAATCTTTTCACTTAGTCCAGTCATACCTAAAAAAGCGACCAAAATGGTAAATTCAATACATATTGCTGCCATGAACTGAAAAGTTTCAACTTGATACTCAGCTCCTGTAGGAAGGTAAAATCCCATTGTGGCAAAAACACCTATTACTATTGGGTAAGCTGGAGTTATCCAGCCAGGTGCAAATGGAACACCAAAAACAATTGGGCCAGCAGCAATTAAAGTTCCTGAAATAAATGATAATGCAACACCCTCTTCAAATGATAATCCCATACCCATAGCAATTGGGATGCCTGCAAAAGCTGTAGCGCCAGAAATAATCATTCCTTGAAGGAATTCAGCTGTTCTAAATTTTATGTGAATAAAAGGGATTCTAAGTCTAAATGGGCCCCATTTAATTCCATTTATCTTAACTTGCTCGACATTCATTTTGACAGATCCGCCATACCATCTTCTAGTCCTTTAAGGGTGAGAGGATACATTCTGTCTTCAAATAAATCTCTTAATATGCATATTGATGAAGTATAGTCCCAGTGGTCGTCTGGAACAGGATTCAACCATGCCATATTTTCAAAATGATCTGACAATCTTTTGATCCAAACATGTCCAGCTTCTTCATTCCAATGCTCAATACTTCCACCAGCATTAGTTATTTCATAAGGTGCCATTGTTGCATCACCGACTACAATAATTTTATAGTCAGATGAAAATTTGTTGATGATATCTTGGACTAAAAATCTTTCCTGAGTTCTTCTCCTATTATCTTTCCAAACAGACTCATAGATACAGTTATGAAAATAAAAATATTCTAAATTTTTAAATTCTGTCTTGATTGCAGAAAAAAGTTCTTCACATAATTTTACATATGGATCCATTGATCCTCCAACATCAAACATGACAATAACTTTTACAGAATTTAGTCTCTCGGGAACCATTTTTATATCTAAATAACCTGCATTTTTAGCTGTAGATTTAATGGTGTCATCCATATCAAGCTCTAAATCATTGCCTTGTCTTGCAAACTTTCTTAATCGCCTCAATGCCATCTTGATGTCTCTTGTTCCTATGATTACAGAATCATCAAGATTTGAATATTGTCTTTGTTCCCAAACTTTAACTGCCTTTTTTTGACCTCCTTCACCACCCACTCTGATGCCTTCAGGATTTTGACCTCCATGACCAAATGGTGAAGTGCCATTTGTACCAACCCATTTATTGCCACCTTCATGTCTGTCTTTTTGTTCTTCAAGTCGCTTTTTAAATTCTTCTAATAATTTCTCTAAGCCACCTAAAGACTGAATTTTTTTTAACTCGTCTGGATCTAATTCTTTTTCAAAAGCTTTTCTAAGCCAATCTTCTGGAATAAGTGCTTGAAACACATCTTCTAACTTTTCAATTCCTTTGAAGTAGATATCAAAAGCTTTATCAAACTTGTCATAATGTTTTTCATCTTTTACTAATGTAGCTCTTGATAAATAATAGAAATCATCTAAATCAGCATAAACGAGTTGATTTTCTAGTGCTCCAAGCAGATCTAATAACTCTCTTAGAGTACACGGCACACCCGCAGATCGAATAGTTTGAAATAAATTTATTAACATTTATTTTGAATTAGCTTCTCTTCTAGACATAAATGCTAGTCTTTCTAGCAATTGAACATCTTGCTCATTTTTTAACAATGCTCCATACAATGGAGGAATTGCTTTTGATGAATCAGCATTTTTAAGAATTTCATCAGGCATATCATCTGACAAAAGAAGTTTTAGCCAGTCTATTAACTCTGACGTAGAAGGTTTTTTCTTCAATCCAGGTATTTTTCGAAGATCAAAAAATATCTCAAGTGCTTCTTTGACTAACTTCTTTTTAATTTTAGGGTAATGTACATTTACGATCTGATTCATAGTTTCACGATCGGGAAATTGAATGTAGTGAAAAAAACATCTTCTTAAAAAAGCATCTGGTAGTTCTTTTTCATTATTTGATGTCATTATGATTAATGGTCTGTGTTTTGCCTTAATTGTTTCTCCTGTTTCATAACAGAAAAATTCCATACGATCTAATTCTTGTAATAAGTCATTAGGAAATTCGATATCAGCTTTATCGATTTCGTCAATTAATAAAACTACTTGCTTGTCAGATGTAAAGGCCTCCCATAACTTACCTTTTTTTATATAATTTGAAATGTCTTTAACTCTTTCATCACCTAATTGAGAATCTCTAAGCCTAGTTACAGCATCATATTCATATAAACCCTGTGATGCTTTAGTTGTTGATTTTATATGCCACTCAATTAGATCCATTTTTAAGGCTTTAGCAACCTCTATGGCAAGCAATGTTTTACCAGTTCCAGGCTCACCTTTCACTAATAGAGGTCTTTCTAACGATCTTGCAGCATTAACAGCCATACTTAGATCATCGGTCGATATATAGTCTTTTGTTCCTTTAAATTGCATTTAACTTCCTTATTGTTGTGATAATTTTTCCTCTGACTTTAGTATTCTAGTTAGTTGTCGGCTCGAAGCAACTAAATTTCCATTTAAATCCCATAAATTACAATCTTGTTCAAAATATCCTTTATTTATATCAGTTGCTTTAAAGTCAGCATAAATATCTTCTGTTGTTGGTAATTGCCTAATATGAGTGGTTAACGTAATTGTAGGAACCCATCCCAATGCACCGTATTTATTACAAACCACAGGAGGTAAAATATCAGAATAAAAAGATAGGCAAAATTGATCTGGTTTACCTCCACCCATTTTTAAGTAAGCTGAACATCTTGCATCATATTGAGAAGAATCAGTATTTTTTTCTCTTTTCCACCAAACATGATCTGGATGAATTGAACATTCAAGTTGATGAATAAAAGATGGAGTGAAGCCTTTAGTGATTTCGTCATAATTTAATGCTACATAATCACTTTTGTCTTTATCATTAAAAATCTTTGGTAATGCTGTTTCAAGGCCATCAAAACCTTTCATATGATTAAAGTCTGAGCATGTTCCAGTAAAAGTTGTGCAAACTCTATTATTTTGTATCAATTTTACAATACCTGATGAACTACCTCTTCCAGCTTTGAATGTCTCAACCTCTAAAGTAATAGGCTCAGGATCAATTCGATCAAGGTATTGGACAGAAGAACTGATTGCTGTTGAGTGAGGCAAAACATTAGTCAGGGCTCTGTGCATTACAGCCATCAAATATCCTCCATGTGGTGTATTTCCAACAAAATAGTTTGTATTAGGAATTAGAGTAAAGGTATTTTCACTTTTTTGTTCAATCTCTAATGCCTCTTGAAATTTTTCAAAATGATTCATGTTGTATAATTTTAGTTCATAATCTTATTTTTAAAAACATATTCATATATGCATACTATCTTTGACATTGCTTGCAATTTTACTAATGAAAGGTTTGATAAAGACCTCAATGATGTGATTTCAAGATCTTTTGATAATAATATTACAAAGTTTGGGTTGATTTGCAGTCAGTTAAAAGATGTTCAAAGGATTATTGAAATTAAAGATTTGTACCCAGATAGCATATATTTTACTTTGGGCGTTCATCCTCATAATTCTAATGAAATAAATGAATTTAGTCTTCAAGATTTACATGATTTCATTAAAAAATTTAATCCAAATGCTGTTGGTGAGACTGGTCTTGATTTTTATAGAAATCTTTCAACATATGAAGAACAAACTTTTGCATTTGAAGAGCAGATCAAAATAGCTATAGAATTAAATAAACCCTTATTTTTACATCAAAGAGATTCACATGATGAGTTTATGAAAATTATAAAAAAATACTCCTCAGATATTCCTAAGGCTGTAGTTCATTGTTTTACAGGCACTCAATCTCAGCTAGATGATTATCTAGAACTGGATTTTTATGTAGGCTTAACAGGCTGGATCTGTGATGAAAAAAGAAATATTGATCTTCGTAAGGCTATAAAAAATATACCTCTCTCTAAATTAATGATTGAAACAGATTGTCCATATCTTATTCCTAAAAATCTTCCAAATAAGTCTAATAGAAATGAGCCATCAAATTTAAATCATATAGCCAATGAAATTGCTTTTCTTATGGAAGTTGATGAAGATTCTTTGAGAAAAGAAACTTATGAGAATAGTGTAAATTTTTTTGATGCTTAATTAAAAACATCAATTGATAAATCGAACTCTTTACATATATCTTCTAAATCTGTGCCTATTTTTTTTGCATTATGTCTGATTTCAGGTTTTGTTTTTGAATATCTTGGTGATGGACTTGGTTGATTAAAGCCATCCACCTCAGTAAAAGCATTTCTGCTCAAATTATGAGCGTTTGTTTGAGCTTCTGACATATCTAAAACAGGTGTTACACATGCATCACTGTCTGAAAAAATTTTTTCCCATTCTGATCTTGTTTTTAGTTTTATCTTTTGAGCCATTATTTCTTTTAGTTTTGGCCAATTATCTTTGTTATGCTGATCCTGGAATATTTCGTCGGTAATTTCCAGTTTCTTAAGTAACTCAGAATAAAATTGAGGCTCAATTGAACCAACAGCAATATATTTCTCATCCTTGCATTCATAAGTATCATAAAAATGAGCATAGCCATCTAATAAATTAGATTCTCTACCATCTTGCCAATGTCCCATTTCTTTAAGAGAGTAAAAAAACGACATGAGAGATAATGAGCCGTCAACCATTGCAGAGTCTACAACTTGTCCTTCATTTGTTTTCATAGAATGAATGAGGCCTGAAACAATTCCAAGAGCAAGATGCATACCTCCTCCTCCATAATCTCCTATTAAATTTAAAGGGGGTGTTGGAGTAGAATCTTTTCTTCCTATAGCATTCAAAGCTCCTGAAAGACCTATGTAATTGATATCATGACCCGCTAGTTGCGACATTGGTCCATCTTGACCCCACCCAGTCATTCTTCCATATACTAATTTTGAATTTGCTTCTAAACAAACTTCCGGTCCAAGACCAAGCTTCTCCATTACACCAGGACGAAAACCTTCAAATACAACATCTACTTGTTTTATTAATCTAAGAAGTTCATTAACAGTAGCTTTGTTTTTTAAATCAGCAGTGATTGTTCTTTTAGACCTATTGTGAACGTCGTATTTACTCTCAAGACCTTGTGTCTCTTTTCGACTAATTCTTATAACGTCAGCGCCCAAATCAGCTAATAACATGCCACAATACGGGCCAGGACCGATTCCTGAAAATTCTAAAATCTTTATATCTTTTAATGGTCCCATATATTTATATTATTGAAAAATCTTATGTTTTGCTAATAGATTTGGTAGTAATGTAAGAGATGATAAAAAGGCAAGAATCATTGCTATTGCTGTAAAAAATCCAAATAAAATTGTTGGGAAGAAATTTGACAGAGATAAAATTAAAAATCCTGCTGATATCGTAGAAGCTGTATAGAATATTGCCCTTCCTGTTGTTGAATGTGCATTACACAAAGCTTCATTTACTGAACCAGTATTTTTTAATTCTTTTTTATATCTGTATATGTAATGAATTGTATTATCGACAGCCATGCCAACACTTATTGCAGCAACTGTAATAGTCATAATGTCTAGTGGAATATTTAATAACCCTAAGAGTCCCATTACTGATGATGCAACAAACACATTTGGGATTAATCCAATTATCATTACTTTAAAAGACCTAAAAATAATCAATAACATGAGAGAAATTACTGCAAATACTATCATCAATGATCCTACTTGAGACTTAAATAGAGATTGAAGCATATTGTTATATAAAACTGCTAATCCAGTAATTTCAAATTGTGAAGGATCTAGGTTGAACTTATTTTGAAGATCATTATTTATCTTTTTTAATAAATCATTTCTATTAAGTTCCGATGCTGATTCGTTGACCCTGGTTGATATTCTCACAACAGAATCATCTTTATTTATATATGAATAAAGAAGACTCTCTCTAATATCTTCAGGTAATACAGATCTTAAAAGTGCCAACTCAAGATCATTGAGATCTTCGCCATTATTAATTTCTCTTGCTAATTTAACTCCACTTGCAACACTTAATACTTTTCCAATTTCTGGAATTGAATCTAGATAATCATGAATTTTTTCTAATTCGTTTAATGAATATATATTCCACCAATAACCTGCAGCAGAACTAGTTTCGTCTTCAAAAAGATCATCGTCAAAAATATCATCTTCTATTTCAATTGATTGAAAATCGTCCTCTGGTTGTGAAATGATGATATCTAACGTTGCTGTTCCGCCTAACTTAGAATCAATTTCGTACATCCCTTTATAAATTTCAGTATCTTTATCAAAATAATCAATAAATCTATTTTCAACTTCTAATTTAGATATTCCAAAACATAAAAGAACAAATGTTAAAAAGAATGTTGAAGAGATTGATTTTTGATATTTTTTTGAAAAATTTAAGAGAAAGTTTGTGATCTTATAAAGCGAAAGATAATCTTTACCAGAAATATTTTTAATTAAATACAATAAACAAGGAAGAAATGTAAAAGTTAAAATAAAGGCAATTGTTATACCGAAAGCCATCATTTTTCCAAATTCAATTACTGGCTTTAACTCACCAAAAGTAAGTGATAGGAATGCCACTGCAGTAGTCAATGCAGCAAAAAAGCATGGAGCAAACATTTGATCATAACCTTTAATTATTGCATCCTTGTAATCAGCTTCCTTTTTTATTTCATTAATCTTTACAAGCAGATGAACAGTTAATGAAATTGTAAGAATTAACAACAGAGCTATAAAATTTGAAGACACAACACTTATCTTCCAATCCATAAAACCTAAAAATCCAGCTGTTATAAATGCTGCCATAAATGCATTTGATAAAGGTAATAAAACCAACCAAAATGAACCAAAGAAAAGATAAAGCATTATTGCAAATATTAATGCGACCGCTGAACCAAAAACTACCAAATCTGATTCAATATAATCCATCATATCTGTAGCAATCATTGATGGGCCACCCAAATATATTGTGGCCTCATCTCTATATTTATCTAAAATTAATCTAATTTCAGAAATTAAAGATTTGCTAAATTCAGACTCATCATTGTTTAGTTGACTAATTCTCTTATTGATCTCGCTGAGTTCTTCATAAAGAGCTGACTTATTTTTACTTGTAAGAATTTCTTTAGAATCTAATTTTTCAAGAATATTATATCTTTGAGATATTAACTCATCATATTCATCGTTACCTCTCAATACGACCTGCATTGCAGTCACTTTTCCATCATTACTAATAATAAGCTCTTTATAAATTGGATTATTTATTATTTCCTCACGAGCCTCAGTGAGATTAATGTTTTCATCGGTTAAGTCTTTTAAATTATCAGCAACCTCAGTAAGACCTACTCTTGGTTGAAAAAATATTGGAGCGTCTAAAATTGATAAAACAGAATCAACGCCGTCTATATTTTTAAGATCGTTTTCTAGATTAGCAATTCTATTTAAAGAATAATCAGAAAATAATTCTTTATTTGGTTCATATGTAACTATTAAAAAACTTGAATCTCCAAATTCATCTTCTGCTTCTCTATAAGTTTTTAATGATTCATCACTTTCAAGAACCAAAGCATCAGATGAAGCATCAAGTTTAAAATTATTTAATCCAACAGCCGAGGTTATAGTTACCAAAAATGTAATAAAGAGAACAAGCAAATACTTTTCTAAAAGAAAAGATGCAAGGTTTTTAATATCTATTCTCATTATTTATTTGCACAATTTGGAGAATCTATTACTGATGGATTCTTTTCTATTTCGTCAAGATCAAATGCATAAATTGAAAGCGCATGTATTTTGTTCATCACATTTTCTAAACTCTTATAAATCAATTGATGTCTTTTAACATTTGATACGTCTTTAAAACAGTCAGATGCCAGAATAATCTTAAAATGACTCTCTGAATTCTCTGGAACGTTATGCATGAAGCTTTCATTTTCAATGATTAATGTTGCAGGATTAAATTCAGTATTTAAAAGATCTTTAATAGTATTTTCAATTTTCCCCATAAACTAGCGAATCTTAGTTATCTTTTCCAAATCTTATTGTATATCAAAGCAAAAATTACTATGAAGGATGCTCCGATAGCAACAGGCATTATAACGAACTCAAATGACTTTGCTCCTAAAATAGCAATTATAGGATTTGCACCTGCTGGAGGATGAACAGTGTTTGTTATTATCATTAGAATGATTGCAAAACTTAATCCAAGCGCGATAGCAATTGGAGCATCTCCAAAAAAATAATAAATCATAACTCCAGAAGATGCAGAGAGAACGTGACCAAAAAAAACATTTCTTGGACTAGCAAGAGGACTATCATGCACCGCCATAACAAGAACCAAGCTCGCTCCAAAAGGAGGAATTAACCATACATTAGTCTCATCAATTAAATTTAAGTATGCAATAGCATAAATACACAAAAAAGCTCCAAGTGAAGATATCACTATAGTCTTTATTTTTTCATTAAATATTTTCATGTTTAATTCAAATTAACCATCTAGTTTAGGAGATTCGTTCATTGAGTGAATTTTTTTAATTATGTTTTCCCACTTAATCCATTCTTCATTATTCAAATCAGCAGCATATTCAGCAGCTCGAAGCATAGCAACTGCCTCGGCATCGTCGCCATATTGAGATATGAGAGTGTTTGCTATTGTCTCTATGCTTTTGTTATCGCTCATAATCAAATAATAACTAATATTGATAACATTATCCCATGTATAATTCTTTCTATACACACTGATAAGCTTAAATGAACGTACTTTGGGTAAAAGATAATAATATTGGGCATGAGAAACAAGTAGATGTTCTTTTAAAAGAGTTATCAAAAAAACTTAATTTAAAGATTGATTCTAGGATAGTAAAAAACAGTTTCCTATTTCAAAAAAAAATTGATAACGTCAAAAGCAATTATTACGATATTTTAATAGGTGCTGGACATAAAACACACTCAATATTACTCAAAAATAAAAAAAATCAAAAAAAAACTACAAAGGTGATAGCGATATTGTCTCCTACATTTTATAAATCCAAATTTGATATTATTTGTACACCATCTCACGATAAACATAAATTTAATTCTAAAGATAATGTCATTTTCTATGAGGGATCTTTAGTAACTGTATCTTTAAAAGAGACAAGAGAAGATGTCGTCATGATTGCTATTGGAGGTAAAAATAAACATTATATTTTTGATCAAGATCATATATATGATCAGATGGAATATTTTTTATCCATTAATTCAAATAAACATTGTTATATATTCAATTCTAGAAGAACTCCAAGAGAAATATCTAAAAAAATATCATCGCAATATAAAGATAATGAAAGAATTACATTTGTAGATTTTTATGACAATAGGTCTAATATTTCAATCGAGGAAATAATGCATCAATCACAATCAAAGCTCATAACAAGAGATAGCGTAAATATGGTTTATGAAAGCCTATCTTGTAAGGGTGATACATATTTATTTAATATGCATGCTAGAAGGGGTAGTAATAAAGTTGTAGAAAATATAAACACGTTAATTAAAAATAGGAAAATAGGTTATGTAGACTGTTCAGAATTAACAAAAGGATTTTCTAAAATGAAGCTTGAAAAGCAAAATATACACAATGATGTTTTTGCTGAAGTAGAAAAAGTGGCTTACGAGATTCAAAATAAATTATGAAAATAGTTCACTTTGTCCTTAGTGATAGTTTTGCAGGAATAGAACAGCACGTCGATGAAGTTTTAACAAATTTTTCATCCCACAAATTAATCCTTATATGTAATGAATCTATTGCTAGCTATTTTGATAAGAGTATAAATATTTATAAAGTAAAAAACTTTGGAAGAAGATCTTTTTTTGGCAAGTACCAATTGAAAAAACTTATAAAAGATATAGATCCAGATATTATTCATACACACGGAAGTAAAACCTCATCAATAATCTCTTCCATAAAAACAAAAAATTATAAACATGTTGCAACCATACATGGTGTGAAAAAAAATAAAAAAATTTACGAAAAAGCAGACTTAATTATTGGAGTTAGTGATAAAGCGCTAGAAGGCATAAATCATGAAACGATTTGCATCAACAATTGGTGGCATCCGAAACTAAAAAAGATACAAAATAAAAAAAATAAACATGCTCTTGCAGTAGGAAGATTAGAAAAGGTAAAAGGCTTTGACTTGCTTATAACATCTTGGAAAAACATTGATACAAATTTAGTAATCATCGGATCGGGTAAAGAAAGAAATAAACTTAATGAATTAATAGAGCAAAATAATTTATCTGAAAAGGTCAAAATAATCGATGCTGTTAAAAAAGAAGAACTTCTAAACTACTATCAAGATGCATCTGTCCTAATAATCTCTTCAAGAGATGAAGGAGGACCAAGAGTTGCATTAGAAGCTTTATATTTAGAAATACCTGTAATTTCCACTGATGTAGGACACATGTCACAAATTTTACCTAAAGAATTGTTAGCAGAAAAAAATAATCAAAGCGCTCTCCAAGATATGCTTGAAAAATATGTTGATAATATTCATCTATATAATCAAAAAGCGATTTTTAATTTTGTTGAAAGAGAATTTTCAATAGAAGAAAAAATGCAAGAACTTAATGACGCTTATAGTCTTTTGGCTAGTAAATCTTGATATAAACTAATAGTCTGATTTGTCATTCTCTCTGAGGTAAATATATTTTCTTTTGGCATATTGTTGGTCATATTTGATAGATTTATAACTTTTTCCGCCAAATCTTCAATATTATCAAGCTCCACAAGACCATCAGGATATAATTCTTCCAATATTTCTTTAGTGCCTCCATGGTTCCAACCAATGACTTTACTGCCACTACTAATTGCTTCGATTGTTGTTCGCCCAAATGGCTCAGGTTTAATAGATAAATTAAAAACAAAATCAGAAATTTTATAAATATTTGAAATATCATTTCTTGACCCAGTTATTGTTATCTTATCTTCAATACCATAATTTGAAATTTTGTTTTGTAATTGTTTTAAATAAGATTTTTTTGATTTAGCTGTCGGCCCAACAATCAAGGCATGATAATTATCATCATCAAGTAAATTTACAAGATCAATAAAACTATCAACACCCTTCCATTTAGATATTCTTGTTGGCATGGTAAGAATGATTTTGTCTTGTGTTTGTGGAAACTCTTCATACCACTTTTTAATCCATGTTTCTTCAACAGGATTTTTATTAAATATTTCTGGATCACAGCCCCTTGGAATAACTGTAATTTTTTCGTTGGGAACCTTGTAAGTGCTTTGTATGTAATCTTTTACAGTTTTTGATATAGCAATAATATGATCTACTTTTGACATTACTTGGCTGTATAAAGGTGTGCTGTATAAACCATGAAATGTAGAAACTAGAAGAGGTTTATGTGATAGCTTTTTATAAGCAAAATAATTTATCCATGCTGGCATTCTTGACCTTACATGAACAATGTCTGGTTTTTCAGATAAATATATATCTCTTAGATCTGAGGCATATCTAATTGAAAATAGGCTTTTTTTATGGATCGGTAAGTTGATATGTTTACCTCCATCTTCAATTATGTCTTTTTCAAAAATTCCTCCGTTAGAAATAACTAGAGAATCGTGCCCTCTTTCAACCAAAACTTTTGAAAAGTCTTTAGTGCCTCTCTCAACACCACCGATGTTTAACTCTGGAAGTAACTGAATTACTTTAAATTTACTCATACCTCAAAGAAACGGCTGGATCTAGTTGAGCCGCCCTTTTTGCTGGCCATATACCAAAAAATAATCCAACAAGTGCTGAAAATGTTATTGAGCCAATAATTGCACTAATTGGCATCGCAAATGGCCAATCATTAAAGGTTGCAAATAAATATAACAATGAAGTGCCTATAAATACTCCAATAAGTCCTCCTAAAACACAAAGTAGCACTGCTTCAATTATAAACTGCATCATTATAGATTTATGCGTCGCACCAAGTGCTTTTCTTAAACCAATTTCTCTTGTTCGTTCGGTAACGGAAACCAGCATTATGTTCATTACACCAATTCCTCCAACAATAAGACTTATTCCAGCAATTCCAGCAATTAAAGCAGTAAATATTCCCGTAGCTTGTCTTCTTAGATCAGAAAATTGACTCCAGTCGTTTATGCGAAAATCATTCTCTCCACCTGGTCCAATGTCATGTTTTTGTCTTAGGATTTCTTCAATTGTCATCATTACATAATCAACATTTGTGTCATTTGAAATTCCAACATTTATCCAACCAAGCCTATCAGTACCAAATATTCTTTGTGATGCGGTCAATAATGGTACATAAAGATCGTCATCAGGATTTTGCCATCCAGTAGACCCTTCTTCTTCTAGAACTCCTATCACTCTATATGAAGTTCCTGCAATTAAAATATCTTGATTAAGAATATCTTTAACAGATTTTTTTAACTCTCCAGGAACTTTTGATCCTAATACAACAACCTTTTTCCTTCCAAGGTTCTCTTTGTCAGTAAATAATCTTCCATGGCCTAAATCGAATCCTCTTACTTTAAAGTTAATTGGTAAGTATCCGTTAATCTCACCACTAATATTATTATTTTGATATTTCACCTGCCTGTTTCCAGACATCGCTGGAGCAATCATCCAATTATGTTCTGTATTTTTTGCCAGAGCTTCAGCATCTTTTATAACGAGAGGGTTAAATCCAGAAGAGACACCTCCTCTTTTTCTTTGACTGGGAAAAATAGATAGAGTTCTCGGACCTAATTCATCTATATCTTCTTCGAGAGCCTTGCTTGCGCTAGAACCAATACCAATTACAGCAATTACTGCAGCTGTTCCAATGATAATCGCTAATGCTGTTAAAAAAGATCTTACTCGGTTAGTTTTAATCGATGATATGGCTGACTTGATTGATTCTTCAACTAACATTAACCAAATCCAAAAGTACCACTTACACGTTTCTTAAATCGTTCTTGATAATCAAATAAACTTTTACTTGGAAGAATGTAAACAATATCGTCAGATGACAAACCTTCTACAATCTCGACATTAACTAAATCAGAAACCCCTACTTTTACCCATGTAAGATTTGGGCCTTTTCTTGAATCAGTAATGACAATAAATCTATTAAAATTTTCTCCTTTTACCTTTTCTGCTAAAAATTTATCAATCTCTTCTTTTTCTATATTTATTATTGATGCTGCCGTGTAGATATCTTTTCTGGTCCTAAGTGACATTGTTGGAACGCTCATGGCTACATCTTTCTTCAGGACTTCAATAACCACATCCGTATTCATTCCAATTAGAAGAAGATTTTCATCATTATCAATATCTATTAAAACAGGAAAGGTAGTTACATTTTGCTGAACATATGCCTTTGGCTCAATTTTAGATACAGTACCAATAAATTCTTTATCTCTGTATGCAGCAACTTTAATTGAAACAGTTTGACCAATTGATACCTTACCTACATCAATCTCATCTACTAAAGCTCGAACTCGAACCTTTGAGAGATCTGCCATAGTCATTAATATACTGCCCTCGCCAAAAGCAGATGTTGGAGAGGATATAACCTGACCAACTTCAACTGGTCTAGAAATAATAGTTCCATCGATGGGTGATTTAACAACAGTGTCATCAAGTGAAATTTTTGCATTTTCAAATGAAACTTCATTTCTAACTAATGTAGATTTTGCTTGAGCATAATTTTCTTTTATATCTTCAAAATCTTTATCAGAAATACTTGCATTAGCATGTAATTCTTGTCCACGCTCAAATTGTGATTCAGCATTTAATAATCTTACTTTAGAAGCTTCTAAATCTGATTTTGTTTGATCGACAATATTATTAGCTGTTCTTTGATCAATTTGAGCTAACATAGAGCCCTTTGTAACAAAGTCTCCAACTTCCGCCCCTAAAAATAATACCTCACCGGAGGCTTTTGATTTAATTTCTACAGATGAGATTGCCTCTATAACACCAGATGCTTCAATTGAAACCTCTAGAGTTTCTGCAACAGTTTGCTGTTTTTTGTAAAATTGAGTTTCTTTGGATTGATCCGTGCCACTGCATGCGACAATCATCAATACAATAAATGTAAGTGTTAAAGTTTTAGTCATGTGTGCCCCTGTTATCTGATTTTATCAGACCATCCTTGATAGTTATAATTCTATTTGACTGATTTGCAATACTTTCTTCATGGGTAATTAAAATAATTGTTTGTCCGCTAGCATTTAATTCTTTAAATATAGTCATAACCTCTTTACCAGTTTTAGAATCTAAATTTCCTGTTGGCTCATCTGCGAAAATAATACTTGGTTTATTAACCAATGCTCTTGCAATAGCAACCCTTTGTTGTTGACCACCTGAGAGCTCCGCAGGCGTATGTGCTAACCTATCAGAAAGCCCAACTTTATCAATTACCTCATTAGATTTTTTTACAGCTTCAGACTTTTCAAAGCCAGCATATTTAAGCGGTAACATAACATTTTCTAATACTGAATTCTTTGCGAGAAGATTAAATGACTGAAATACAAAACCAATTTCTTTATTTCTTATACGAGCAAGTTCATCGTCTTCAAGCTTACTAACAAGACTTCCATTTAATTCGTATTCACCACTTGAAGGTGTATCTAAACAACCGATTATATTCATCAGTGTTGTTTTTCCTGAACCAGACGGCCCCATGATTGAAATAAATTCACCTTTTTCAACAGACAGATTTATTCCTCTCAAAGCATTTACTTCTTGAGTTCCAACTGTGTAAGACTTTTTTATGTCTTTTACATTAATAATCATCTTATTTTTAGACAGAGTTATGTATTCTGAGTTCCAAGAATATCATTTATGTAATTGATCCATCCTTCAGCTGCAGAGGTGGATTGATCAATTTCCAAAGACTCATTTAAATAAACTAGAGCTTGTTGATATTGAGAAATCTCAAAATAAGATATTCCAAGCAAAAGTTCTAATCTTCCTGGATATTTATCATATCCTTGGTCTTTAGCTTGTTTGAAATAATTGATCGATTTTGACCAATCTTCATTTTCAAAAGCAAATCTAGCGATCTTGTAGGATAAATTAGCATCAGATTCTATAGATTCAGCTTTGATTAAGGCATCTATGCCTTGAACTTTCTCTTTTGACAAGAAATAAGCATCAGCCAAAAACTCATAATTTTTTCTTGTTTTCTTTACTTTTTCAATCGAAATACCGTTGTTCAAGACATCTACGGCTTTTATTGGTAACTCTTTGTACATAAAGTATCTTGCAAGGTCGATGTAATCCTTTTCTTTATCAAGTACTTCATTTTCATAAGCAAGCTCTAGTCCAGCCAATGAAAGTTCTTCAGATTCGCTACCATAATAAACACCGCTCAATTGTTTCCAATAGGACTTTTTCTCAGGATTAACAAAAATTAAGAACTGTCCAACTCTGACTGCATCATCATATTTTTCAAGCTTTACTGCTAACGCAAATTCATATTGGAGCCATTCTTCATTAAGTTTTGTGGCGGTGGCATTTGCTTCAGCAATATTTAGGTAAGCATTAAGAGTGTCTTGTTCCTGATAATAGGCTATTCCAAGCAACATAAGCTGAATTGGAGCCATATTTTGTCCACGTTTAGAAGCTTTATCTCTATAGTTTTCAAGTGTTGCGATGACGTCTTTGTATCTACCTGTTTGGAAATAGCATTGAGCTAGACTATAAGAAACTTGAAGATCTGCTGCAAAAGGAAGTCTTCCTTTAGCAATAGCTTTTTCAAACCATGGTATTGCATTCTTATAATCTCTTTGGAGAGCATAAAACTGTCCATAAAGTTGATTTATAAGTGCTCTTTCGTAACTATCTTCATTTTTAAAATATCTTCTCGCTGTAACCTCAAGTTCTCTTTTTGCATTAATCCAGTCCTCATCCTCCATATATTTATGAATTCTGGTCAAATACCGAGCAACAGCCTGGCTAACAGTATCTTCGGTTGAAAATACCGGCTGATGAAACTGCAATAATGCAATTAAAAATAATAGTCTAAACATCACAAACAAACTCCACGGTTAGCAATCCTAATTGAGGAACGGTAACTCCGTCAACTGATTTAGGTTTAAATTGCCATCTTCTAACTGCTTTTAGAGCTTCTTTATTAAAGATTCTTGATGGTCTTGCTTGCTTAATCTTAATAGTTTCTACTCTTCCTGATTCATTAACAAGAAGTTCTAACACCACAGAACCATTAATGCCGCCCATGGCAGCTTCACTAGGACATCTAGGTGCAATTTTTACCAAAGGTATGAGCTGACTTGTCCCTCTTCCCATATCATTTATGTTCCCTAAAAAAGCTCCACTGAAATCAGTAGGTAAATTGAAATCGGGCAGATCAAGATCAAATTGTTGCACCGGAGGTGGAGTTTTATCATCTAGTTCAATTTCAGGTTGAGGTGGTCTTTTTGGTTGAGGTGGTTTTTCTGGAATTTGTCTCGTTCTCTCTTGCAAATTATCATCCTGATTGATACGAATAAATTCAACTAAGTTCGGATTTTTTTCTTTTTGATCAAGGTTAGCAGATCTACTTATCAATGATTGAATAATCAAAAAAATAATTATAGTTATTATTATTGAGGCAACTACAACAAATGCTCTGTTGTCATCAGATGAAACTAATTTTAATAGTTTAGATCTTATTTCAGCTATATTAGTTGTCATTTTTTGCTGCAATTGAAATGTTTTGAATTCCAGCAAGTCTAATCTGATCCATTGTTTCTACTAATAAACCTGATTTGGATAATGTGTCAGCTTGGATGATGACAGATCCTTCTGGATATTCGATTTTTAATCTTTCTATGTTTGCTCTAACTGCTTTAAGATCAACTCTCCTCTTATCAATCCAAATTTCATTGTTTTCTGTGATTGCAACTAAAATATTTCCCTTTTCATCTCTTTCTGCTGTTTCTGCATTCGGTCTGCTAATATCAACTCCAGTTTCTTTTACGAATGATGTTGTAACAATGAAGAAAATAAGCATGATGAATACGATATCCATCATAGGTGTTAAATCTAAAGGATTCTCGTCTGAAATATTTTTTCTTTTTCTTCTCATAATTGGTAACCTTCAGATTTTAGAGAGTCCCTGAGATTAATTATGATCTTATCCATTCGTTGATTAAGATCTTGTCTAAAATACAGTCCAAATAAGGAAATAACCATTCCAGCCATTGTTGGAATTGTTGCTTTAGCAACTCCTGAGGACATTGCTCTAGGGTTTCCTGTTCCCATAAATGATAAGACCTCAAAAACTTCAATCATTCCATACACTGTTCCAAGCAAACCTATCATTGGGGTCATGCCAATTAGTCCATCGAGAACTTTTATATTAGATGCAGTTTTTCTCTTAACATTTGATATTAAGGTAGCTTCTACAAACTTATATTTTGTTGAACTAGGTGGGTTTGAATTAACAAAGCTAGTAAACTTTGCGTTAACCCATGTTTTACTTTGAACGAATATAAATAGATATTTATCAACCAGAAGCGTAAATATTAGAAACGTCAAACCAAAAAGTATATACAGTACTGGTCCACCTCTAATAAATAATTCATCAAGCATGATTAATCCTGTGCAAGAAGATAGGATGCTTTTTCTTCTAATACTTGAGAAAGATTAGATACTTTTTGAGATATATACGTATATAAACCTAATAATGGTGCAGCAACAATTAGACCCAACATCGTTGTGACTAATGCTTGAGAAATCCCTCCAGCCATTTGTTTTGGATCTCCAGTACCAAACAATGTGATAGCTTGGAATGTTTCAATCATACCTATAACAGTTCCAAGCAAACCGAGTAAAGGTGCAACTGCTGCAAAGAATTTCACCCAATTTGCGCCCCATTCGAGTTTGCCTGTGTAATTGATTATGAACTCATCTAATATGTTTTCTTTGGACTCATAGCTTGTAGTATTTTTAATGCTATTTTCCATCTCAATTTTAACTCGCGCATCATCAGCAATAATATCTTGTTCTTGCTCGCGTAATTGATAGATTTTATATATTGAGAAAACAAAACCACTAATACCAATTAATATGATGATGAATCCAATTGATTTACCTTGGGCTATTCTGTCAATCCAGCCAGGCTTATCTAGATAAAGGGATAGTAAGAATCCTCTTGTTGGATCTATAGAAGTAATCCTGTAATCGTCACTTCGTTGATGTCTCCTAATATTTTTTAAGATTTCCCTTTCAGGTTGTCTTTGTAATAACTCAAAGCCATTAAGTTCTGGAACTGGTGTTACAAATTTATTTTGATATGTAGTTGTAAAGTGTCCGTATCTTACAATTTCACCAGTTATAGACTCACCATTTTTATCAATGATATTTGCATCAATTGTTTTTACTTCACCAGATGAAACTATCTCATCTAAGTAACTAATCCAGAGGTTTTGTAATTGATCTAGACTATGAACTTGCGTTTCTCCAATATCCCTAAGAACGCCGCCTCTATCTGGATATTCTGAGAAAGTAACTGCTTTTTCAGTTGATGCAAGCAGCTCACCCGCAAATTGTCTTGTAACACCAAATAACTCTCCAAGAACACCAATCTTAATTTGCAATGATTCCTCAAGTTCAGCTAGCTGCTTTTCATTAGCTTCAAATCTAGCCTCTAGTCTCTCATTTCTGAGTTTTTCATTTGCTAGATCTTGTTTAGCTTTTGCAAGCATTGATTCTCTTTCATCAACCAGATCTAAGAAATTTTTTACCCTGACTTGGTCTTTTTGAACATAAATAGACTTGTTTTCTTTTACGACATCTAGCAATGCTTTTATTTTGTTATTTCTTTGCTCTTCAATTGGGATTGGAACTTCTTCCTCAGAATCATTTTCCTGAGCAAATAGAAATAAAGGTAAAGATAATAATATGGCAATTAGTTTAATATTCATATTATTTCTCCACTGGCTGAACTGGCAGACTTATAAAATTTGGAGGCGTCTGACGATTTGCAATATCAAGAGCAAGCTTAATTTCATCATTTAACTTTCCATTGGTATGAACCCAAGCCTCATTGAATTTATCCCAATATCCGGTTTCTCTTCCATTAGCACTTCTGTAATACCAACCTAACCTACCAATCCTGAAATAATCTACCGTTATTGTTTGATCATCAAGCTCTATAAATCCTGGGTATGTTTCAATGGTATTACCAAAGGCAGCTTCTAACTGATAAGCTTCAAATACCTTTCTAAATTTTTCAGCAGTCGTTACATTAGACTGAAGTATTATTGAATCAAGATCATCTATTCGTGCAATACGACTTTCTTTAAGAAATGGCATATCAAGATTGATGAATTTTCTTAACGAATCTACAGTTTCCTTAAGAAAAGGTAAGATCTCTTTGTTAACATTATCAAGAGAATCGATTTGTCGAATAATATCTCTTATTTCATCTTCTTGAGAAAAAACAATTTTTTCTAACTGATCGTCATATCTTTTTAGACCTTCATACTCACTAACGGTATCTTTAAACTCGTAATAAAGTTTCTTGGCTTGCTCATCTAGATTATCAATTTCTTTTTGAGCAACGACTCCAGGAATATTAGCATCGACTTGAGTATTAAGAGTTTCGTCAACAATTTCTTGAGCTAAAACTCCAATAGAAAAAATAAAAGTTATAGCTGAAAATTTAAGCGTATTTTTCATTGTGCAATTATATATGATTTGTATATATTATTTCGGTATTAGTTGTATATTGTGATAAATCCTAAAAATTAAAGTCCTAAAAAAACACCCGCTTAAAGCGGGTGTTTTTAAATCATTATTCTATATTAGAATCTGTAGTTAAAGCCTGCACTAGCATATCTACCGAATACGCTAAATACACCTTGATAGTAGTATGGATATCCAAAACCACCATCTTTTTGTGGCATAACATCAGTCAAGTTTCTCACACTTAAGTATAAGTTGATATCAGGACTGTAATCATATCCATATGACATGTTATATGTTATGTGCGGATCACTGACTTCACCTCGATACATATTCATATGACCAAGTCTATCAGCAAATAGAGTCAAGCCATGATCTTCTCTTGACCAGCTAACTGTCATATTTTGTTGTGATCTTGGCTCGTATATGAAGTACTCAAGTAGATCAACTTCAGGAGAACTTGCATATTCTTGTCTATTAACTCTAACAATTGTTGAAGAAGCTAATGAAACTCTAAAGTCACCAGCATTCTCTGTTTCTTTAGTCCATGTAAGGTATGAATCATGACCAATAAACTCAAGTTTTGTTTGGTTATACGGATACATTGTACCTGAAACAATAGGGCCAATTGATAAGGCAGCACCAGTTATTGGATCTGTTGTTGATCCACGAACGAGAAGTTCGCTAACCTGATTACAATCAGCTGGAGGTAAATTACCATCTAAGAATTCTAAGAATGCATCACCATAAAGACAAACACCTTGTTGGTGAACAAGCTCTTGATAGCTTCCTGATCTTACAGCTTCTTCTAGAACCATTTGGTATGCGTCCCATTGGAAAGAAACATTTTCAGCAAGCTCTGTAACTATACCAAAACTGTAGTTAGTTCCTTGCTCTTCATACAGCTCAGTGTTACCACCAGTAAAACCTCTTCTAGTTGCAGTATATTGAGCATCACAGAATTGATACAGACCAGGCCCTATCGAATTTGTTGAAGAACCACCTGCATCCAAGAAACAAGCAACACTATCGGTTATACCACCATAAAAAGCAGAGGATGAACCAGCATAAACTCTGTGCATATCTGGAGCTCTAAATGATTGTGATGCTGAAGCTCTTAAAAGTACATCTTCAGTTGGTCTGTATGCTAGATTCATCATAGATGATACTTTTCCACCAACGTTAGATGAATCGTCATCGTATTTGTCATATCTTGTAGCAATACCCATTTCAACGTTATCAGCTAGAGGTAAGCTAAACTCAACACCAACAGAATATCTATCTCTATCACCACCACCATACCTAGTAGAGCCTTGGATGAAATCAATAGCATTGTCGCCACCAAATTGTTCATCATCTAATCTACCAGCTGAAGGAGTAATAAAGTATTCTTGTGTCTGATATTCTGCATGAAGCGCAAATCCAATTGGAGCTCCTTTGATGTCTCCAATTTCACCATTCATTGTGAAGTCAATAAGCATTTGTTCTGAAGCTGAATCAGTGCTGTCATCGGCTAACCAACTATCAAATTGTTCTGGAGAAATTGCTCCGTAAAGAAGATCGGGTCTCCAACAGTTATTTCTTCCATAGAAAACATCAACTCCACATGGTCCACCATTTCTGCCATACTCAGCATATGCATCCCACAACTCATATGCAGGACCAAAGTTATATGCCCAATATGAACCATAGCAAAGTCCGTCTGGTCTAATTGAATCTTCACAAGTCGTTCCAACACCAGCCATATAATCTCTAATTCCAGATGTTAGTGTTTTTCTTGTAATAAGAGCGTTATATTCTGTAGCGTTAACACCAGCTTGCCATTCAAAACCGTTATCAAATACACCGCTGAAACCAACGAATAAATCTGTTACGTCCTCTGTATAGTCACTCTTAGACTCAAAAGCTTCACCCATTGCTGGTGTGAAATATCTTAGAGAATAGGTAATTTGTTGACCAAATTGAATTGGAACAAGATCATTTGATTGAACGGTACTCAATATACCTACAGGGTCTAAGTAATCACCCATAGATACATATCTAGAAACGTTGCTTCTTAGATATGCTGTATCTTCATAATAGAAAAGTCTAGCATCCATTTGAATACCGTTATCAAAATTATGAGTGAATGTTCCCATAACTGTTACATCTTCTCTTTCGTTAACTATAGTTTGTGTATCACCACCATTAGCTCCACGGCCATACATACAAACATATCCTTGATAAGATCCTGGATAATTAGTAATACCATAAATTTCTGGTTTATCTCTACTGAAATCTCTAAAGACTCCACCAGACAACTCATTAGAGTTACAAGCCGGTCCTCCAAAGTCTGCTGGTCTATATGAAGCAGTATCTGCACCAAAACCTGCCATTTGAACTGCAGCACCCCATCTTGGGTTCATATAAGTAGTCGAATAATCTGGGCCGTCAGTCCAATCATCAAAACCTTCTCTATCACTTAAATACATTGGGTCAACTTGAGTAGCGTCAATACCTATAGTCCAGCTTGAACTTTCAGTAAATCCACCAGTTGAGAAAGTTAAACTGCTAATCATGTCGTTACCATGCTCAGTTACAGAAACATTAGCTTCAATCTCAGAGAAGTCTTTACCAGTTGTTGTAATAATGTTTATAACACCAGTAACAGCATCTGAACCGTAAATCGCAGATGAACCTTGAGATACAACTTCAATTCTATCAACCAGACCACGGGGAACGGTGCCTGTGTTTACAAAGTTTGAAGCATTGTTATAAGGAAGTGGATAGTCAGCAGTTCTTCTACCATTAATGAGGTATAAAACTCTTCCAGGACCAATTCTTCTTAAATCAATCTCGTTAGCGTTCGGTGTAAATGTATTAACGTTCTGTTCGTCTTGTCTGTAAGCATTAGCTTGAGGCAAAGACTGAAGTGCTTCAGTTACACTTCTAAAACCTGATGCATCAATATCTTCCTTTGTTATTACAATTGTAGGAAGTGCTCCTTGAACGTCAGTTCTTTTAATTCTTGAACCTGTT
This sequence comes from SAR86 cluster bacterium SAR86A, assembly GCA_000252525.1. Lineage (GTDB taxonomy): Bacteria > Pseudomonadota > Gammaproteobacteria > Magnimaribacterales > D2472 > SAR86A. The sequence continues at coordinate 543,277 of JH611156.1, forward strand.
ACAACAACCTTCTGCAGCGTTACAACCTCATCATCATCTGATGTGGTCACTGGTGCAGGAGCATCGTCGGATGAAGAATCATCACTTGAAGACTCTGTTTCAGTAGATTCTTCAGCAACTACAGGCTCTTCAACAACCTCTTCGCCTGGGTTGTCTGCAAAAACATTTAATGAGAGCGTAAATGCAAAAAATAAAGTTAAAAATAGCTTATTATTCATAAGTTTTTCCCCGTAAAAATGCGCATAAATACTATGATTTGCGCTAAATATTAAATATCCAGACTAAATAGTAACCAAATGCTAGTATAAATCAAGTTTAATGTTAAAAATATTTAATCGTAATATCATTTAAAATCATTGATTTAAAAGCAAAAATATCAAAAATTTGTATCTTTTTTTGTATGAATACCTTTGATTATTTGAATTTAAAAATTTATTATATGAATTAATTATATTTATACATAAGTATAGATAGCTAAATCCACACTACTTTAAGGTAAAAATATGTTTAAAAATGTAACGATTTCTTTCTTATTACTGTTTTCATTTAATGTAGCCTCAGAAGAATTCTATGAGCTTCCAAACGAAGTTTGGTCATGCTGGGGTGATACACCTACGTTCTCTATATCTCCAAATGGTAAATATTTAGCCATCATGAGATCTCCAAGAGAAGATGTCTGTGATATCGAACAAGACAAAATTAAAGGTGTTGAGGATGAGATGACATATCAGTCACTCACATTCATAGATCTTGAAACTATGCAATCAAGAGTCTTTAGTGATGGTGTTGGAGAAAAAAGCATTTACGGATTCCAGTGGGTATCTGATGATAGATTTATTTATAGACCTGGTTTAACAAATGCCAAAGGTAGAAACATGAATTCACTTGTAACATTTGCTGTTAATGTTGATGGATCTAAAAGAAAAATTATTGGCAAACAAGAAATGAAAGGTGGTCAAGGTAGTTGGACAAATATTAGTGTGGTCGACAGACTTGATGCTGATCCAGACCATGTAATCGTTACATCAAATGAAAGGAGAGCTTTCAGAAGTGACTTTTACAAAATGAATATTATGACCGGCAAGAAAAAACTTTTAGCAATCGGATTTGTACCAAAAAATGCTAAAGGCGATAGAGTTTATGGAACTTACAGAGACCAAGATGGCTACCCAATTGCAACACTTGTCGATGAAAGTCTAGACCGAGTTATTTATACATATAATAAAGATACTCAAGATTGGAGCGAACATGTGCGTTTTACTTGCCAGCAACCTTCTTTCACTCCTATTGCTGCAACGAATAAAGGCTGGCTAGTAACAGGATCAAAATTTTCTCCAAGTGGTGAACTTATTGAATATAACGATACAAATGCATTGTATCTATACGATCCTGAGACAAAGGAATTTAGTGAAAAACTTTATCAAGATCCAAACTATGATGTTGGTGGGTTTACTGGAACATGTAGAAATGCATCTGGATCTGCTGGTGTTGATTATGATACTAGAGAGCTTTTATACGTAACCTACGAAGCGCAAGAGCCAGTTAATGTATATTTTGATGAAGAGATCGCTCAGATCTACAATGGCTTAGAAGCAGTTTTCCCTAATGAGTGGGTAAGACCTGTTACCAGAGATAAGGATAGAAATAAGATGGTTATAAGAGTTTCTAGCCCTTCAAATCCAGGTGATTATTATTTTTATAATAGAGAGACTGCACAAATAATTCCGCTTTATAACTATGCACCTTGGATAGATAGAAAAATTATGGCTGAAACTATACCAGTCAAATATACCGCCAGAGATGGTCTTGTAATTCCTGCTTACTTAACTTTGACAAAAAAGAAAACTGAAAGAAATTACATGATTGTTTTACCTCATGGTGGACCTAACACAAAACAAGGAATTGGTTTTGATTGGTGGACACAATTTTTTGCTAATAAAGGTTATAACGTTTTAAAAATGGACTTCAGAGGCTCAACTGGACTTGGTACTAATCATTATGTGCTTGGTAACACTCAATGGGGAAAGAAAATGCAAGACGACATCACTGATGGAGTTCTTTGGGCAATTGAAAATGGTTATGCCGATAAAGACAGAGTATGTATAGCTGGCGCAAGTTATGGCGGATATGCGACTATGGCAGGTTTGACTTTTACTCCAGATCTTTACAGATGTGGCATTAATTCTGTAGGTGTTGTAAACCAACAAAAACTTCTTGAAAACTATACAAGTAAATCAAGTGTATTTAACAGTTGGGAAGATGAAGCGAAACTTGAATGGGGAAATCTTTCTTCTGAGGAAGGAAAAAAATATGCTGATGAGACATCCCCTAGCCTTTATGTAAAAAATATAAAAGCTCCAGTTTTAGTGCTTCAAGGTACAAATGATAGAATTGTTCCTCCAGAGCATGCTAGAGAATTAATAAGAAAACTTGAAAAAGAAGGTAAAACTTACATGTCAATGTTCCAAGCTCAAGAAGGCCATTGCGTAAAATGCAGAGGCGAACTTGCAACTTTAGAATATTTTGATATTCAAGAAGAATTCTTAGAAAAGTATCTAGAAAATTAATTTAAAAAGATTCATGGTTTGTTTGGGCTTTGCCTAATATCAAACCATGGATGTCTGATGTACCTTCATAGGTATTCACTGCTTCAAGATTCATACAATGTCTAATAACATGATACTCATCAGATATTCCATTACCGCCATGTATGTCTCTCGCTACTCTTGCAATGTCCAGAGCTTTTTGACAGTTATTTCTTTTTAAGAGTGAAATCATTTCTGGTTTCATCTTATTATCATCAATAAGTCTACCTAGTCTAAGAACTGATTGAAGTCCTATCGTAATTTCAGTTTGCATGTCAGCAAGTTTTTTCTGAACAAGCTGCTTGGCTGCTAATGGTTTACCAAATTGAACTCTTTCAAGAGAATAATTTAAACTAGCTTCCCAACAAAACTCTGCTGCGCCCATGGCCCCCCAAGCAATTCCATATCGAGCCATATTTAAACATGAAAAAGGACCTCTAAAACTTTGAACATTGGGTAGCATTTTATCTTTTGGTACAAAAACATCTTCAAGAAATATCTGGCCAGTAGTAGATGCTCTTAATGCGAATTTTCCATCAATTTTTGGAGTTGATAAACCTTTTGAATCCCTATCTACAATAAAGCCTCTTAAGATTTCCTGTTCGTCTTTAGCCCAAATTATTAACACATCCGCAATTGGTGAATTTGTAATCCAATTCTTTGAACCATTCAAAACATATCCGCCATCTTTCTCAATTGCTTTAGTTTTCATTGAGGCAGGATCTGAACCAGCATCAGCTTCAGTGAGACCAAAACATCCAAGCTTATCCCCTTTAGCCATAACGGGTAAGTAAAAATCTTTTTGTTCTTCTGAACCAAATTCATATATTGCATGCATTGCAAGAGAAGTTTGCACACTAAATGCAGACCTATAACTTGAATCTACTCTTTCTATTTCTCTAGCAATTAATCCATAAGAAACATAGTTTGTCCCTGCACATCCATATCCTTTGATAGGAGCGCCAAGAAAACCAAGGCTTCCCATTTCTTTATAAATACCAATATCAAAAGTTTCATTACGGTTTGCATCAACTATTCTAGGTAATAATTCTTGTTGGCAATATTCACGAGCTGAGCGATGAATTATTAGCTCCTCTTCTGAGAGCTGATCATTAAAAAGTAATATGTCTTGTAATTCCATAATCTTAAATTTTTTCAATACGTATGATACCAAATCTTGGTGACGAGAAGGTTATTGAATGTGATATTAAAGATTCTTCTGCAAGATTAATCATGCGTTGACTATTTCCACAAATTATTCGTAATGGAAGTTTATCTTGATACCTGTAGGTAAAGTCAATTACAACATCTTTTACATCAGGGTGTCTCTCCCCATGTAAATCTAAGCATGTAATACCATTCTCTAAAAAAACATTCATTCAGATATACTTACTTCAATATATAATAAATTATATGGCAAAACTTCATTTTTTTTATTCTACAATGAATGCAGGTAAATCAACCGCCCTTCTTCAATCAAACCACAACTATCTTGAAAGTAATTTAAAAACTATTTTATTTTTACCAGAAGAAATTTCAAAAAAATCTGATAAAAAAATTGTATCAAGGATTGGACTTGAGGCCGAGGCGATACCGATTGATAAAGATTTTAATTTCTTTGACTACATAAAAGATCAAGACCACAAATCATTAAGTTGTGTATTCATCGATGAGGTTCAGTTTCTCAGTAAAGAGCAGATTCAGCAACTAGGGAGAATTGCTGATGAAATTAATCTTCCTGTTATGTGTTATGGAATAAGAACAGACTTCCAAGGAAAGTTATTTGATGGCAGTTCGGAGTTACTTGCAATTGCGGATAATCTAATTGAATTAAAAACTATATGTAGTGAATGCGATAAAAAAGCTACTATGGTGGTTCGACTTGACTCAAATGGTAAAGTTTTATTAGAGGGTGAAAAAGTTCTAGTAGGTGGTAATGACATATATAAAACTGTCTGTAGAAAACATTTTAGAGATTTAACAAAATTAATTTAGGAAAGAAAATGGCGAATATAAATAGAAAATACTTATTAGACAAAAGACCAACTGGAATGCCTGAGGACGAATGTTGGAAATTAGTAGAAGAAGAAACAGTTCCTCTTAAAAGTGGTGAGATTTTAATCCAGGTAAAATTTTTATCTATTGATCCGTATATGAGAGGCAGAATGAATGATGGTGTTTCTTATGCTGCTCCAGCAAAAATTGGAGAGCCAATGACAGGTGAGACTGCTGGAACTGTTGTTGAAAGTAAATCAGACGTATATAAAGTTGGTGATAATGTTTGTATTCATAAGGGTTGGCAAACACTTATAAAAGCTAAAGATACTGATCCATCAATATATAAAGTACCCCTATCAAATATCCCTTTATCGGCCTATCTTGGAGCTGTTGGTATGCCTGGAAGAACAGCATATTTTGGTCTGAATAAAGTGGGCAAACCTAAAAAAGATGAAACCGTCGTAGTATCTGCTGCATCTGGTGCAGTTGGATCTGTGGTTGGACAACTTGCAAAAATGCATGGCTGTAAAGTTGTAGGAATTGCTGGAGGTCCTGAAAAGTGCTCTTTTGTAAAAGAAACCCTAGGATTTGATGATTGTGTTGATTATAAGTCTGAAAACTTTGAAGATGCTCTTTCGAATGCATGCAAAAATGGAGTAGATATTTATTTTGAGAATGTAGGTGGTCCAGTCACACAAGCTGTCTCAAAATTACTCAATGATGATGCTCGTGTTCCGATTTGTGGATTTATATCTCAATATAATGAAGAAAATATGATTGAAGCTGATACACCTTTTAAAATACTTGGCAAACTTGATAAAAAACCTGAGCATCGATTCTTTGTTGTTACTGAATGGATGAACGAATGGGCTGAGGCTACAAGTATCTTATCCGATCATGTTATGAACGATAAAATTAGATATGAAGAAACTATAACAGATGGTTTTGAAAATGCTCCACAGGCCTTGAGAGATGTTTTAACTGGGAAAAACTTTGGAAAACAGATCATCAAGATCTAATTCAACTCAATTTCTCCTCTCATGTATATCTTGGCTTCTCCACCTATCAGTACTCTATTATCTAAATTTTCACAAAAAAGTTCCCCGCCTCTTTGTGAAACCTGTTTTGCATGAAGTTTATCCTTGCCAAGTTTTTCTGCCCAATATGGGATTAAAGTTGTATGAGCAGACCCGGTTACAGGATCTTCGTTTATTCCATACTTTGGACAAAAATATCTTGATACAAAATCAAACTCATCATCAGTAGAGGAAATGATAAGTCCCTGACCATCTAAATTTTTTATCTCATCAAAATTTGGTTGAATATCTTTTATATTGGTTCCCCTATCAAAAACTGCAAACATATTAATATCTCCGATATATGTTTCTAAGGGCTTAACACCAGTAGCGATCTCTATACTTTTAATTGCATCAATTTGCTGAAAATTATCCTTTGGAAAATCAAGCTCATAAATATTCGATCTTTTATTTACTTTTAGTATGCCGCTTGCAGATTCAAATTCTATTGATGTTGCAGCATTATCAATGTAGTTGAAATAAACAAACGCTGATGCAAGTGTAGCGTGTCCACAAAGATTAACTTCTATAGTAGGTGAAAACCACCTAATGTGGTTATTTTCTATAAAGGCTGTTTCAGATAAATTATTCTCAGCAGCAATTTGTTGCATTATTTTTTCATCAAAGTGTTGAAATATCACAGCTGCAGGATTGCCTGTAAAAGCTTTATTGCTAAAGGCATCAACATAAAAAATTTCGTGTTTCATTTTTAATAGAAATAATACTTATCTTACGCAATCATAACTCATATAATGAGATGATGAAAAATCTACTTTCAGTTCTTTTGATCTTTTCAATGTCTGTTGTTACAGATGAAACAAAAGATATTGCCTATATTTACAGCTATGATAATACTAATCAGATTGTAATGAATATTGAGGCTGCTCTTGCACGAGCCCAAGCATCTCAAGGGATAATTCCTGAGTGGGCTGCAGAAGAAATTACAAAAAAAGCTGAAGTAAGATATATGCCTAAAACTGAAGTTGATGCTGAAAATGAGTTTGTAAGACATAGACTAGTTTCACGACTGAATGTATGGAAAAGATCTTTGGATAATGGAGCTGAAGAATATTTGCATTATGGAGCAACAACAGTTGATATTTTTGATACTGTTTTAGTTTTACAAATAAAAGCATCGCTTGGAATTCTAATTGACGATCTTATTGAAATTGAAAATCTTCTTCTCAAATTAACAAAGGATAATATTGAAACTTATATGGCTGGAAGAACCATTGGCCAACATGCACTTCCAATAACATTTGGTAAAAAAACCAGCACATGGTTGGCTGAAAATAGGAGAAATATTGAAAGGCTTAAAGCTGTGGAAGAAAAAATAAATCGTTCAGTTATTTTAAAAGGTGCTGTAGGTACATATTTAGGTCTTGGTCCAAAAGGTATAGAGACCGAATTGCTTATGTCACAAGAACTTGGCTTAGGAACACCCTACATTGCGGATTGGCATGGAGTTAGAGATGTTTTTGCTGAATACGCTCTTACACTTGCTTTAATATCAAAATCATTTGGGCGCATTGGAGACGAGCTTACCCTGCTTCAAATGACTGAAATTGGTGAAACTCTTGAAAATCTAGGTTTTAAAGCGATTGGAAGTAGCACAATGCCTCATAAGAAAAATCCAAGAGGTCCAGGCAACCTTGTAAACTTTTCCAGAATCATACCAAGACAATCAGAAATCATATTGGATGATATGGTCAACAGTTTTGAAAGAGATCAACCAAGAAGCGATGAAACGCTCAAAGACATATCAATTACTGCAGAATTAATGACCAATACTGCTATTAGACTTCTTAATGAACTTGAAGTTAATAAAGATGTAATGCGTAAAAATCTTAACATTACAAATGGATTGATCTTATCGCAAAGAGTTACATATTTCTTAGCTGACATAATTGGGAAAGATACTGCTGAAAGTATGATTCACGATATAGCAATGAAAGCAATTGCAGAAAACATTTCACTATCAGATGCAATCAAAAATGACAAAATAGCATCTCAGTATTTCACAGATCAAGATCTCAAAAATCTATTAGATCCAGAAACATATATTGGTCTTGCCATTGAGCAAGTTGAAATAATTATTAATCAAATAGAATCTAATAGATTAGATTAGTTTTCCTTATTTACTTATATATTAATAATATATATAATTATATATAAGGAGTACTTATAATAGATGCAAATTCTAGATAAAATTAGCAGAGAAAATATCTCTGACGCTTTTGCCCTATCCATGACAAAATTCTTTAGGTTTATCGCGGATACATTCTTTGCAAAAAGATATGGTCATAGAGCTGTTGTATTAGAAACAGTCGCTGGTGTTCCAGGAATGGTTGCAGGTGTTTGGATGCACTTCAAAAGTTTGAGAAAAATGAAGGTTGGATATGGCGAACAGATCAGAGAAATGTTGGCTGAAGCTGAAAACGAAAGAATGCATTTAATGTTCTTTATTGAAATAGCTAAACCTAATTATTTTGAAAGATTCATCGTCTTGTTTTCTCAAATGATTTTTGGATTATTTTATCTATTTATGTATGTCTTCTTCACTCGAACAGCACATAGAATGATTGGTTATTTCGAAGATGAAGCAGTAAAAAGTTACACCGAATATCTCGAAATGGTTGAATCAGGTAAAGTTGAAAATATTCCTGCCCCAAAACTAGCAATTAGTTATTATGGAATAGGATCTGATTCTAAACTTTCAGATTTAATCAGGTGTGTTCGTGCAGATGAAGAACATCATAGCGAAACAAATCATAACTACGCTGACAATTTATAAAATTAACTTTTATTTCTAAACAAATACTGGTTCAATATCTACATGCATAAAGATGTTGTAGTGGTTGGAGCTGGCATTTCAGGTATTGCTGCCGGTTATAACCTTAAAAAATCATGTCCAAATAAATCCTTTTCTATTCTTGAAGGAAGAGAAAATATTGGTGGCACTTGGGATCTATTTAAATATCCAGGTATCAGATCAGATTCAGACATGCATACATTAGGCTTTAGATTTAAACCATGGATTCATGATAAATCAATTGCTGATGGACCCTCAATCATGGAGTATCTTCATGAAACAATTGAAGAATACGAACTAAAGAATGATATTTTATTAAATCATAAAGTAAGTTCTGCTAATTGGAATTCTGAGAAGTCCATTTGGGAGCTAAAAATTAATGTTAATGGGAAATTTGAAGATATGACATGTAATTTCCTCTTCTTATGCGGCGGATATTATAGTTATACAAAACCTCATATGCCTGCTTTCAAAAATCAAGAGAATTTTTTAGGAAAAATCGTTCATCCGCAATTTTGGGATGAATCTCTAGATTATAAAAATAAAAAAATTGTAGTCATTGGAAGTGGAGCTACTGCAGTAACCATAGTTCCAGCAATTGCCGAATTAGCTGAACATGTTGTTATGTTACAAAGATCGCCAACCTATGTTGTATCAGGTCCGAGTGAAGACTCAATTAATAAGTTTTTAAGAAAAATACTTCCGACAAAAGTTACATACTTTTTAATTAGATGGAAAAATATTCTCTATCAAAGTTTTACTTTTTACATGGCAAGAAAATATCCAGAAAGAACAAAAAATAGGATTTTAGAGCTGGCTAAAAATGAAATCGGTTCTAATGAAGTTGATAACCACTTTACACCTTCTTATAAACCTTGGGACCAAAGGATATGCTTGCTTCCTGATAGCGATTTATTTAAATCAATTAATAACAAAAAGGCGTCAATAGTTACCGACACAATTAAAGAATTTCTGTCAGATGGAATATTGCTTGATTCAGGTAAAAAAGTTGAAGCAGACATCATCATTACTGCAACTGGCATTGAACTAAATGCCTTAAATGATATCAATGTATCGATTGATAATGAGAAAGTTAATCCTAATGAGAGATTAACTTACAAAGGAATGATGCTTAGTGGGGTTCCAAATTTTGCTATTTCATTTGGATACGTGAACGCTTCATGGACTCTTAGAGCTGATCTTACATGTGAGTATGTTTGTAGGTTGATTAACTTAATGGATAAAAAAGGCGTTAGCTGTTGTGAGCCAATTGATGATAAAACTGCATATGGCGATGATCAATTAATTGATTTTACTTCCGGATATTTCCAAAGAGGCTTAAATCAAATGCCCAAACAGGGTAATAAGGCGCCTTGGAAAAATTATCAAAACTATTTGAAGGATATTTTTGCAGTAAGGTTATTTTCAATTAATGACTCAAATTTAGACTTTTATAATTCTAAAAGGAATTAAATCTTTGGCTGGTCTACTTTTAAAAAGTTAGATAAGATATTTTAATTATGAAAAACAAATTTATTTTATTAACAACACTACTAATAACCTTTTCAGGTATCACATTTGCAAATCCAACATACGAAAACGCTGAATCATTAATCCAAAAAATGTGGGATTCGTTCATTGATGGCGATATTGATGCATTTTCTCAAACTATGTCAAAAGATGAAGATATGGTTACATTTGGAACAGATGCATCTGAGAGATGGGATAGTTGGCAGGAGCTAGAAGATTCGGTTGCTCTTCAATTTGATGCTTTTGATGTGATTAGTGTAGAAAGGAAAAATAAATCACTCAAAATTAGTAATTCAGGGAATACTGCATGGTTTTCTGAAACTGTTGATTGGGAGTTTTTATCAAATGGCAAAACTGAAGCAGTTAAAGACATAAGATATACCGGAGTAATGGAATATAGAAATGGACAGTGGAAGATTGTTCAATTTCATTGTTCTGTTGGAGTTGCTGGTCAAGTAATTGAGTACTAATCGCAAATATGCCTAAATGTCTTTAAAAATTAGATAACCATTGTTATTGGGGTTCTAGTTTGTGGTGTTGTATATCTA
>JH611156.1:553845-555361 GCA_000252525.1 SAR86 cluster bacterium SAR86A
CTTGAATGCCATTTAGTTGCTCTCTTTCAAATCTATTCGTTTAAATGCCTTTAAACTTTGTCAAAGCCGAGCTTTAGGTATAATTAAAGCATACACCATCTTCTTTCAGTAACAACCTCAGTATTTTTGTTATACATTTCAACAAAAGCATAGTATTGTTTGTCAGCAACTTCTCTATCTTCTTCTGATAGAGCTTCGACGCTCTCTCTCCATTCATTCCATGAGTTAACACTATCCCAAACAACCATTGTTGAAATACGATAAAGTTCTTCTTCTGTCCCCTCATCAGTTCTTAAATATTGAAGTGCTGGATAAACTTTTACGTTTGCGCCTTGCTCGTCATAAAAATTTTGATGCATCTCGCTTGCTTTCATCATTCCTTCTACACTTCCACCAGGAATAATTTTAGAAACGTAATAATTTGCAACTTTACCTTTGCAGTCTGAGAACTCTGTTGAAATAACATGATCATCTGCAAACGAAAATATTGAAAAGGTTACCAATAAAAAATATTTCATAATCATAATCCTCCATTACATAGATACTACTATGAATTTATGACATTAATGTCAAAATCAGGTGAAATTAATGTTTAGATTTAAAAAGCAAAATAGGTACTGATATTAATAATGAAACTAACTCTAACAGGTATTGTAATTTATAAAGAATAATAACTAAATTAACACTTAATTGTTACATTTATTTAACAACTATGAGTTATATTTAATTATGGAAAGACGTTCATTCTTAAAATTTTTTGTCCTTTTGTTGGCCTCATTAAGTTTAAAGCTAAGATCAAAAAATAATAAAAGTGAAGATATATTTTTTAATCATGGTGTGGCAAGCGGTGACCCTACTCACACTAATGTAATTATATGGACGAAATTAACAAAAAGCAGTAACAGTTCTATTCAAGTCAATTGGGAAATTTCAGATAATATCGATTTTATAAATATAATTAATCAAGGTCAGACAGAAGCATCAGGATATAATGACTTTACAGTAAAAGTTGATGTAAAAATTCCTAAACAATATAACGGAATATCTGTTTTCTATAGATTTAGTTGTAATAATCAATTTTCTGATATTGGCAAAACAATTACCTTACCTTTTTATAATCCAGATGAGTTTAATATCGCCTTTTGTAGCTGCTCAAATTATCCTGCTGGTTTTTTTAATGCATATAAAGAAATAGCTAATAACGATGAAATTGATCTTGTTTTACATCTAGGTGATTACTTGTATGAATATGATAAAAATGGATATGCATCTGAGAATGCTGCAGAGCTAGATAGAGTTAGTATTCCTTCTAATGAATTAATTTCACTTCGAGATTACAGATTAAGGCATGCTCAATATAAAAGTGATAAAGATCTTCAACTTTTGCACAAGACAAAGCCTATGATTGTTGTGTGGGATGATCATGAGTTCACAAATAATACATGGAAAAATGGTGCAGAAAATCACTCTTTAGATGAAGGTATATTTTATGAAAGAAAGATAAATGCTTAAAGGC
>JH611156.1:555381-562277 GCA_000252525.1 SAR86 cluster bacterium SAR86A
TACTGCATGGTTTGCTGAAACTGTCGATTGGGAGTTTTTATCAAATGGCAAAACTGAAGCAGTCAAAGACATAAGGTATACCGGAGTAATGGAATATAGAAATGGGCAGTGGAAGATTGTTCAATTTCATTGTTCTGTTGGAGTTGCTGGTCAAGTAATTGAGTACTAATCGTAAACATGTCTAATGTGTTTAAAAAATTAGCTACCATTGTTATTGGGGTTCTAATTTGTGGTGTAGTCTATTTAAGTCTGTGGTCCGTGTTTAAATATTTTGAAATAGTAGCTTAAGTAATTTTGGTTATAAGGCTAAAAGTAAAAGGCAAAGTCAAAATAATATGAACAAATATATCGAGTTTTGTAACTGAATTAGCCTTATCTTTTTTTCTTCTTAATCCTTTTCTTTAACTTATTCCCGTCAGATTTAGATATTAAAACAGCAATTGCTCCTCTTGAAATATCTCCCTCAAGAATTTTTGCAATAGTAAATTTACCTTTGGGTTCAATTACCTCAACTGCTCCAATATATTCTTCTTCTGCCCCTAGAACCTCACCTGTATCAGGATCAACAAATCCCTCTCCAAGCTCAACAATCTTTAAATAACATGACTCAGGATTTCCCCAAGAACATTTTGTAAGTACTGATGATCCATAGTTAAGATATACGGTATCATCTTTTACATTAATGACCTTTATAGGAAAAATACTTAGGGAAATCTTACCAGCAATCTTAGTTGCTGCAATTCTCTGAACAGTGCTTAGAGGGTCTGCCTCATCACCACCAATACTTCTGCCATCGATGTTAATTGCTGACGCTACTGAAGATTCTACTTCAACTGTCTCAGATATTTTTATACTTCCAGTACTTACATCTACAACTCTTAAGTCGACAGACATAACCCCATCAGCAGAAGCTGATTTATAATCTCCTAAATTAAATTCATTGGTTTCAACACCAAGTTTTGTGATTGACCCATAAACTAAGTAATCAACACCTGAAATGCCACCAATTTGTCCATTGCCTTGGGTTATCCCTCCAGAAGAAAGTGCTTGTTCACTTATCAAATCACCAATTCTTGATCTTTCTATAAGATCAAACTTATTTGTGTTCGCAAGTGCTGTTTCAAGCATTGCTCTGAAGGTATTAACATCTCCTCCAACCGAAGACCGCATATCACCGATACCAATAACTGGTTTTTTTGACTGAGCAACAGTTTCGAATGCAAATATTAATATAATTAATGAGAATAGTATTTGTGTGTATTTCATAATTTTTTCCTTGAAGCTTAACCTGTATATGATTAAAGTTCTTTGCCTAACCTCTCTCTTTGATTAGAATTATTATTTGATTTGGTAGCATTATTTAGATCGAATCTAATTAATTCACCGCCAATTGGATTTTCTCCCTCAATCAATTTAGCTTTTGAAAAATTTGGAAGAACTTCAACTACTTGTAACTTACTTATTGTTTTTTCAGTTGAGCCCAATTTAAGTCCTGTATCAGGATCTACAAAGGCAGTCCCTTGTTTGATAACGCGAACTATATCACCCTCGGTCATTATTGCATCGCCATAGTTAAGATATCCACAACAATTTGGCAACTCATCTTCCCATGTGATTAATTTTATTGGGAATATTGACTCTGCTATAAGAGCGGCTGAGGATTTAGCAGCAGTTCTTTGTATATCGGATAATGGATCAGCTAATGTATCTGATATACCAAATGAATTTGTACTTGTACCTGAACCAGTTTCGAGAGAGATATCAATTGTTTCTGCCTTAATTATTTCACCGGTCAATACATCGACAACTTTAAGATCAACTCCAAATTCTGCAATCAATTTAACAACAGAAACACCACTTGTCTGAATTTGTTTAGTTTTTGATCCAAATTTTGTAATTGAACCATAAACAATATAATCGACACCTCCAACATTCATTCTTGTATTATTATTAGAAAATTCTCCTTGTAAAATTTGTTCTGAAAGGACTTCGTCAATTCTATTTCTCTCTATAATTTTAAAACGCTTGGTTTGAACTAACTGAGTTTCTAGCATTGTTTGAAAATTTTGTGATTTAGAATTTTTGTAATCAAGCCATGACGAACTATCTACAGACGATTCTATTTCAGTAATTGCAATTACTGGAAGATCTTGAGAGTGAACATTTATACTTAACAAGAATATAAAATTTAATATAGTAAATTGTTTAAAAAGCTTATTAGATAAATATTCCATATCATTAATCTAACAAAATATTAATTATTTGTAAAAAAAAAGCATAAATTGGTTTTGATTAACAAAAAACTTATCAAATTTTAATGGTGGAGCTACGCGGGATCGAACCGCGGACCTCTTGAATGCCATTCAAGCGCTCTCCCAGCTGAGCTATAGCCCCAAAAGACAATCATCTTACCTAAGTATAATTTTTAAGTAAATCTAATTTAAATTTATCACATCTCCAGGCATCAATGATTTGAAATCAATGTTATTGTTGTTCTTTGTTGCAGCTTGAAGTCTTTTTGGAGGTTCTAAAGTATCTTCGTCAGTAAGCACAAATGTTCCCCAATGCATACCAAATGCATAATCAGCTTCTAAATCAAGCATTATTTTTACAGCGTCTTCTGGGTTTACATGACTTGAAGCCATAAACCATTCAGGGTCATATGCTCCAATTGGAATTAATGCATATTTCGGTGAACCTAAAACCTCTTTTGTTTTTATAAAATCATTTGAGTAGCCCGTATCACCTGCATGATAAATTGCGTAATCATTAAACTGAACGAACCAACCGCCCCATAAACTTTTATTTCTATCAAATAAGCCCCTTTTTGACCAATGCTTAACTGGCGTAAATGTGAATGTAATCCCTGCATTTTTATATGACTCCCACCATTGAAATTGAGATGCATTTTGAATTTTTTTTCTTTTAAGCAACCTTAAGTCTCCAGCAGGAACAAGGAACTTTGCTTTAGGATGGAGTTTAGATATTTTAACTAATGATTGAATATCAAGATGATCGTAATGGTTATGACTTACGATAACGAAATCTATATTTGGTATATCCTCTAAAGATAATGCTGGTGGAATTAGTCTTTTAGGACCAATATTACGAAAAGGTGAAGCTCTATCTGAGAAAATGGGATCAGTGATAATAGTTATACCGTTTCTTTTTATTAAAAAAGTTGAATGACCAATCCAAATTATAAAATTATCGTAAGTCTCAAGATCATAATTTTTCCAATCTTCAGATATGTCTATATAAGATATGCTTGGTTCAATTTTAGATCTTTGCCATTGCATCAATTCTTTAAAAGATTTATTAATAGACTTTCCGTCGCTATTTTTATATTCAGAAAATATAAATACTGAAAAAAAAGTTAGGAAGTATAGCAATAAGCGCATTATTTATTTAAGTTGAATATTATTTAGCTTGTGACTTTACGTAAATATTCATTAGCTTGATGAAAAACTTACTGAAGTAAGCAAAAATAAATCTAAGCATTTTGACATAAAAAATTTTAAAGCTACTTTTCATTTTTTCTCATCTCGTAAAATTCATCTCTTAATAAAAAATTTAGGTCTTTTACATTTCTTTTATATAAAGAGTATGTATATCTGTGAGATTGATTTTTTAATGTACAAGGATTACCTGAAGTATCCACTGGTGGTGAATATTTGATATATTTTGCAGCTTGAATTGAATTAGTTTTAAAAAAAGGACATTTTCTAAATTCAATACTCCCATCATCGTTCCTTGATATTGCACATTTTGACTCTACAGCAGATATGTTTTTTAAATTACCCTCTTCATTAACATCAAAATTGACTAATGCGTAACCCTGATAGGTGGTGTAGGGATATTCTGGCATCATAATTTGTAGTTTCTTTGAAATGCATTCATCATTATTTGTTTCACTCGACTCAAGATCTATAGAAACAACATAAAAAGAAAGAAATAATAAAAACAACTTCATTGATTTATTTTAACAAAAAAAAGAGGGCTAAAAGCCCTCTTTCTTTGGAAAATTACCTTATTACAGTTCTAATGTAAATCCAACAAATGTTTGCATACCCATATCAGTGTGCAACAGTCTGTTGTATGTACCACTTTGAGTTAATGGCGGATCTTCTTTAGTCAAGTTTCTAACAGCTACAGAAACCGAAAGGTTTTCCATACCTGGAACTGTGTATACAGCTCTTAAGTTTACTTGATCAAAGTCATCTACCATTGAAGTAGCTTTGTAATTAGCATCTGTTGTATCAGCTATCTCATCGATGTACTCATACTGTAAGCTCATGTACAAATTAGGTACAGCTTGTAATGTATGACCTACGTCAACTGTATATCTGAATTCTGGGATTGATGTTAATCCAACAAAGTTCACAACTGGTCCGTTAAAGAATGCTTCTGATTCAGACTCATCCATAACAACAGCTGAGAAGTTTACATCAAAATCACCAACGCCAGTTTCAAATAAGCCACTGTACTTAATATCTGTACCTGATACAGATGTTTCGTTACCGTTAATAGGTCCTCTGAAACACTCGTTAAGAGGTGCGTCAGCTTGTGTTCCTACTCTTGTACAGTATGCTCCTTGAGATTCAAGCTGAGCTACATATGATGGTCCTAATAATGAAGCATCAATATAATCCTGTACAGTAACAGCAGTAATAATTCCATCAATTTCAGTGTTGAAGAAATCAACTGCTACTGAATGATTGCCTGCACTGTAGACAACACCAACGTTCATTGATTCTGATTCTTCAGGTCCTAAGTTTGGATTAGCTGAAATATATGTGTTTACTTGTTCTTCAGGACAATCTTCTCTAGCAATACCTTTAGCATTACATTTGACATAGTCTGTGTGGTAATCGGCGCTAAATGAAGTATTTGCAACTAAATCACCAAGTCCTGGTGCTCTAAAACCAGTACCAGTAGATGCTCTTAATGTAAGACCATCCATTACTTCCCAAATACCTTTTACAGTATAAGAAGTGTTAGTACCGAAGTCGCTATAATCGTCGTATCTGACAGCAACATCAATTTCTGCAGCGCCATCCATAAGTCCTGTTTTTGACTCATAGAAATAAGCTGTATATTCTCTGCCTGTTCCGTCAGAGTTTCCAGAAGAACCACCAACGTTACCAATCTCTGATTGTTTATCGTATGTATTTTCATATAAATACTCAGCGTCTTGAACACCAAGGATAAAGTCAGTATTAGGTACGATATTTAATGGTCCACCAAATGTATACTCTAAGCTTCTAAATTGTGATTTAGATTTCACGTTAGGTGAACTAGAGTAATAAGCAACAACTTCTGGATCAAATAGTGAATAGTACTTTGTACCGTTTACAGTAAAGTAACCATCATCTTTGAAACCTTCAGCAGCTTGCGTATATTCTGGCTTTTGTAGATAACAGCAGTCGAATGTCAAGAAGTCAGCTAGGTGCCACTGCATGGAAAGATCCCATGTGTAGTCATCCATTACTGTACCACTGAAGCCCATTACTACGTTACCTGTCCAGTCTGTATCTTCCGAAGCTCTTGGTCCAATCTCAATAAATCTTTTTCTTAATTGAGTAGGAACATTGATAGTAACAACTCTTTCAGGTGTTCCATCAGCTTGAGCAGGAATTCTTGCAGTAGCAAGTCCAGCTGGATATGGATTAATAAATGCAGCAGGAGGAGCATATCTACCGAATGTTTCTTGTCTAGAAACAACGATTTGTGCATATGCACTCATGTCATCATTAATCTGCTTGTCATAATTAACTGTTAAGAAATCATTTTTCTTACCAGCAGCCTGAGCCATGATTTGAGTATAGTCGAATGAACATAGATAGTTGTAATCTAATCCACCTGTTGGGGCGCTACCTAAAGTATAAGTTTTACCACCACCGACAAATCTGTCATCACCAGCACATTCTGCAGCAGGTAACCACTGACCAGCAACTAAACCGTTAGCTGGGTCATCTTCTCTAAGAATGTAGTTCCATGCAAATGTTGAGATACTAAAACCAGTAAACCAGTCATCGCTTGTAGGAGCTCTACCAGCGTTGTAATCTCTATCTGTAAGATAAACAATATCTCTTTGTGAATGTTCATATGTCCATGTTAGGTTTGAATCATCACCAGTAATACCACCAACGACTGAGAAAGCTTCTTCCTCACCACCTGGTAGATCAGGATCACCAACTCGACCTGAAATAATCATGCCGTCGAATCCTTTCTTAGTAATAATGTTCACAACACCACCGATAGCATCTGAACCGTAAACAGCAGAAGCACCGTCAGCAAGAATCTCTACTCTTTCAACAGCTGCTGTTGGAATAGTATTGATATTAGCTGATTCACCACCTAATTTTGGTGATGATGGAATTCTTCTACCATCAATAAGCACTAGAGTTCTACCAGCTCCTAAGCCTCTAAGACTTAATTGAGCTTGTGATCCAGCACTTGAGCCTGACCGCTCAAAGAAAGAGCCTGCGATGTTAATTGGTAACTCTCTTAGTACTTCAGCGATACCTAATTCAGCAGTTCTTGCAATGTCCTCTTGGTCAATAACAACAACTGGCTGGGCACCTGTAAATTCTGAAGTAGCAATACGAGATCCAGTAACTACAACCTCTTCTACATCATCCTCTGCGTCGTCTTGAGCAATCAAATTGGTATTAAATATACCGAAACCGATCACTAGAACCAACATGAGGTAATTTTCTTTCTTAAACATACATTTCCCCTGTAGTTTTAGTTTTAATTTAATGAAAGCACGAACATTTGTGCGCACATTCACCCTTGTAACGTTATTGTTTCAGCGTTTTTACGATAAAGCAACAACTTTTTTAATTATTTATATCTAAATATAAGTAATATTTATGACGTATGTTTAATTT
>JH611156.1:562297-662298 GCA_000252525.1 SAR86 cluster bacterium SAR86A
ACTCGACCTGAATAATCATGCCGTCGAATCCTTTCTTAGTAATAATGTTCACAACACCACCGATAGCATCTGAACCGTAAACAGCAGAAGCACCGTCAGCAAGAATCTCTACTCTTTCAACAGCTGCTGTTGGAATAGTATTGATATTAGCTGATTCACCACCTAATTTTGGTGATGATGGAATTCTTCTACCATCAATAAGTACTAGAGTTCTACCAGCTCCTAAGCCTCTAAGACTTAATTGAGCTTGTGATCCAGCACTTGAGCCTGACCGCTCAAAGAAAGAGCCTGCGATGTTAATTGGTAACTCTCTTAGTACTTCAGCGATACCTAATTCAGCAGTTCTTGCAATGTCCTCTTGGTCAATAACAACAACTGGCTGGGCACCTGTAAATTCTGAAGTAGCAATACGAGATCCAGTAACAACAACCTCTTCTACATCATCCTCTGCGTCGTCTTGAGCAATCAAATTGGTATTAAATATACCGAAACCGATCACTAGAACCAACATGAGGTAATTTTCTTTTTTAAACATACATTTCCCCTGTAGTTTTAGTTAAATTAGTGAAGCACGAACAATTGCACGCACATTCACGCTTATTTTGGTTATTGTTCCAGCGTTTTTGCTATAAATCAACAACTTTTTTAATTATTTATATCTAAATATAAGTAATATTTATAATGTATGTTTAATTTGGTTAGATTTCTATCAAAATGATCATTATCTACTTTATTTACTGAAATTCTTTTACAATAATAAAATAATAAGGAAATAGTTAAAAAATGTTGCTAAAAAACAAAAAAATAGTCATTTTTGGGGTGGCAAATAAGTATTCTATTGCTACCGGCATTGCTAGATCAATGCATGAACAAGGCGCAGAACTTGCTTTTGCTTATCAAAATGAAAGGCTTTTAAAAAATATTAAGCCTATTGCAGAAGAATTAGGGTCAGAGATTCTGATCGAATGTGATGTTTCAAATGACAATTCGATAGATCAAGCCTTTAAAGATTTAACAAATCAATGGAATAAATTTGATGGATTAGTTCATTCAATAGGGTTTGCGCCTGCTGATCAATTGGAAGGAAGTTTTGTAGATGTTACAACTCGTGAAGGATTTAAAATTGCTCATGATATTAGTTCATACAGTTTCACAGCTTTAGCGAAAGCATCCAAACCATACCTAAATGAAAATGCTGCGCTATTAACTTTAACGTATTTAGGCTCAATACAAACCTTACCTAATTACAATGTCATGGGCTTAGCAAAAGCTAGCCTTGAAGCTAATACTAGGTTTTTAGCGGCTTCAATGGGTAAAGATAATATAAGGGTAAATGCTATTTCTGCAGGTCCAATTAAAACTTTAGCAGCATCTGGAGTGAAAAATTTTCGAAAAATGTTGAGTCAGCATTCTAAAAGAGCACCTCTTGGCAGAACAGTGACTGCTGATGAAGTAGGAAATGTAGCTGCATTCCTTTGCTCAGATTATGCAAGTGGAATAACAGGTGAAATAACATACGTAGATGCTGGTTTTAATATCTCAGCGATGCCTTTGGATGAATTAGAAGAATGATTTCATCTTTATACGAAAAATATGCACTCCCTAAAATTTTAGATTGTTGTTGTTCTACAAAACCAGTCAATTATCAAAGAAATAAAATTGTTCCTTTAGCAAAAGGTAAAGTACTTGAAATTGGTATAGGCTCTGGTCTAAATATGCCCTATTACACAGGATCGACAGTAGAAAAAATCATTGGACTAGACCCTTCAGAGGAGCTAAATGAAATTGCGCTAAAAAAAGCAAAAGATACTAAACTTAATATAGATTTTATTCTTAATGGTGCTGAGGAAATATCTTTACCAAATAATTCTATTGATACTGTATTAGTTACATATACCCTTTGTACGATTCCTCAAGTAAGCGAAGCGTTAAATGAAATGAAAAGAGTTCTTAAAGATGATGGAATGTTTCTGTTTTGTGAACATGGTATAGCACCAGACAAAAACATTGTTAATTGGCAAAACAGAATAAATCCTCTTTGGGGTAAGTTATTTGGGGGTTGCAATATAAATCGTGATATTCCAAAAATAATCCAGCAATCAGGCCTTAAAATTAATAAATTAGAACAAATGTATCTTCCAAGTACCCCAAAAATTGTTGGTTACAACTATTGGGGTATGGCAACCTTATAAAATCTAAATGGATACTGCTCCAGTAGTCATTGGTATCGGTGACATTCAACAGAAAGATAATTTTGATAATCTTGATGAAGCTTTAGTATTGATGAATAAGGTTACTGAGGCAGCGATTAATGATTGCGGCAACAAAAATATCGTTAACTACCTTGATGAGATCCGAATTCCCAAAGGATATTGGAAATATAGAGATCCTGGTAAATGGATAGCGAATAAAAATAATTTTTCTAAGACTAAAACCTACGTAACAAAAATAGGAGTTCTGCAACAAAATTTAATTAATTCAGCCTGTAAAAAAATCTTATCTGGAGAGATTAATGGAAGTCTTATTGTTGGTGGTGAGTCTAGGTACAAAAGAACAAAAGCGTTAATAGAGAAAAAAGATTATGAAGAAACAGAGCTAAATATAAATCCAGATTTTTATATTAAGGCTAAAGATGACCTCTATGCAGATATTGAAAAAAAAGAGTTAGGAATGATGGCGGTTGGTTATTATTCGATTATAGAAAGTTCTCTCAGAGCAAGAAGTTCAAAAAGCTTTAATCAACACCATGAGTATATTGCAAAGTTCTATTCTGAATTCTCAAAGATTGCTTCTAAAAACGATGTTGGATGGATTGATGATCCTATTAAGCCGGATGAAATCTTGAATTCTAGCAATATAAATCCTGAAATTGCTTTCCCATATAATAAATTTCATTGTTCAAGTTGGAATGTCAATCAAGCAGCTGGATTAATAATATGTTCATCTAAAGTTGCTGATTTACTGAACATTGATAGGAGTAAAAGAGTTTATCTGTTAGCCTCATCAGAAAATAATTTCATGATACCCACCCTTTTGAGACCCAATCTTTCTAAATCATATGGCATGAATTTAGCTGCTGAATTTATTTTAAATATTTGTAAGGAAAATAACATAAGTGAAATTATTTATGACCTCTATAGCTGTTTCCCAGCAGCAGTTGAAATGTTTGGAGAAGCTTTAAAAATTAAAAATATATCTCAGTCATCTATTACTGGTGGCATGTCCTTTGCTGGAGGTCCTCTAAATAGTTACGTATTAAACTCAACGGTCCAAATGATAAGAAAGATTAGAAGTGAAGAAAATAAATGTGGAATTGTTACTGGCATATCAGGCATGATGACTAAACAGTCATTTGCTTTATGGGGAAAGAGGAATTTAATTAATTACAGTTTTAAAGATGTATCTGAAGAAGCTGAGAACCATGAAGTTCCATATAAAATTTCTTCAGAAACGTCTGGAGAAGGTAATATCATAGGTTATACCATTATTAAAAATGAGGAATCAGTTAAAAAAGCTGTAATATATATTGAGGACGTTAATAAAAATAGAAATATAATAACAAGTGAAAATAAAGAAGTTATTGAATCAATGGAGATTAATGAATGGGTAGGAAAATGGATAAAATTCAAAAACTTGCTATTAATTGTATAGTTTTAATAAGTTTTTCGTCAGCAATTTTTACAGATGAATTAAAAGATATTATCGACTCAAAGAAAAGTTCTTTTGAAGAAATTGCTTTAGATATTTGGAACTATGCTGAACTGGGATATCTTGAGACAAAAAGCTCAAATCTTCTTGCGAGTGAACTTGAAGAAAATGGATTTATAATCCAAAAAGGAGTTGCAGGTATTCCAACAAGTTTCATTGCTGAATTTAATAATGGTGGTCCTGTTATAGGAATCTTAGGTGAGTTTGATGCTCTACCAGGACTTGCACAAACTAACTCACCATTTAAAGAAGTTGCGGATAATGAAACAGGTGCAGGTCATGCTTGTGGACATCATTTATTCGGAGCAGCTTCAGCATGGGCTGCTGTAGTAATCAAAGAATGGATTGAAGAAAATAATATTGAAGGCACGATTCGGTTTTATGGCACTCCAGCAGAAGAAGGAGGCTCTGGAAAAGTTTACATGGTTAGAGCAGGTTTGTTCAATGATGTAGATGTTGTTCTTCATTGGCATCCTGATGATGTTAATTCAGCTAATTCAAGAACATCTAACTCTAATAAATCAGGAAAATTTAAATTCAAAGGAATCTCAGCTCATGCAGCAGGAGCTCCTGAACTTGGACGTTCTGCTTTAGATGGTGTTGAAGCAATGAATCATATGGTTAACATGATGAGAGAACATGTGCCACAAGAGTCAAGAATCCATTATGTGATTACTAAAGGTGGTTTAGCTCCAAATGTAGTGCCTGATGATGCAGAGGTTTATTATTATGTGAGACATCCACAAATGAATGTTGTAGACGAGTTGTTTCAAAGGGTAGTTAAAATTGCTGAAGGTGCTGCTTTAGGAACAGAAACCGATATGACATATGAAGTTATGCATGGGAATTATTCCCTAATGCCTAACGATACCATCCAAAAAATTGTACATAAGAACTTAGAAAAACTTGGTGGCATTAAGTATTCAGATGATGAGAATGAATATGCACAGGAAATATATCAGACTCTCATAAATCCAGATCTTAAAATTGGCTCCCAACAAAATGTTTTACCTTTCAAATACAGTCATAGTTATGGTTCAACTGATGTTGGAGATGTAAGCTGGGTGGTTCCTACAGCTGGTTTGCGAACAGCAACATGGGTTCCTGGAACAGCTGCTCATTCTTGGCAGGCAGTTGCATCTGGTGGAACTTCTATAGGACTCAAAGGTGCTGAATTAGCTGCTAAAACTATGGCGAATTCTATTAAAGAAATATTTGAAAATCCTGAGGTAATAGAAATCTCCAAACAAGAATTAAAGCAACGAACCGGTGAAGATTTTATCTATAAGCCATTGCTTGGTGATAGAGAGCCTCCATTAAATTACAGAAAAATTAATTAGACTGTACTGAAACTGAAGCATTTGGTCTTCTAAGGTCAGCGAATCCATAATTAACACCGTTAATAATATGAATACTTTGGGTACTTCCAATAGTATTTTCATACTCAGTTTCATGCCCCATGCTCTTAAGACGTCTTACTATATCCCTACTCACTGCTCTCTCATGTTCTAGCCCAACATAAGGCCAATCCTTATGAATTCTAGGTAACATAGTCGCTTCACCTATATCCAAATCAAAATCAATCACACCAGTAATAACTCTTAATATTGCAGCTGGAATATCCGACCCACCAGGTGATCCAGTAATAAGAAATAATTCATTGTTTTTATCAAAAATGATTGTAGGTGCCATAGTACTCATTGGCTTTTTACCTGGCTCAAATCTATTTCCAGGACTTGCTCCTCTGCTGATATCATTCTTGTCACCATATCTATATGCAAAATTATTCATTTGACTATTCATTAAGATGCCAGTTCCAGGGATAGTAACTCCTGAACCAAAAGAAAGTCCTAATGTGTATGTATTTGAAACTGCATTTCCATTCTTATCCACTATGGAATAATGAGTAGTGTCTTTACTGTTAATTCTTGGTTTGAAAGGAATAACTTCTTCAATTGAGCTTGCTTTGTTTGAGTCAATTGAACTACTAAGCTCTTTGATTCTTTTTGAAGAAAGCAGTTTAGAAACTGGAACATCAAAGTATTCAGGATCTCCAACAAAATGAGATCTATTATTGTGGCCCCTCCTAAGGGCTTCCGCAAGAAAATGATATGCCTTTGTGGAATCGCTTTTATATTTTTTAATATCAATATTATTCAATACACCTAAAGCTGTGAGTAAAGTAATTCCTCCACCAGATGGAGGTCCAGCTGTATAAACCATATGACCTTTATAATTTAATGCAATAGGCATTCTAAAAAATGATTTGTAGTTCTTGAGATCATCATGAGTAATTAAGCCACCATTTTTTTCCATTGCTTCAACAATTTTGTCAGCAACAATACCTTCATAAAAACCTTTGGCGCCATGTTTAGATATTTCTTTAAATGTATTTGCTAAGTCAGGCCTTTTCATAATTGAGAATTCTTTTAAAGGCTCACCGTTATCAAAGAATATTGAAAATGATTCAGGGTCAGTCCTTAACTGAGGTGTTACATCAATGACATAATTTAAATCACTTGAAACAACAATTCCATTTTCAGCCTGTTCTATGACAGGTTTCATAATTTGTTCAAGTGTTAACACTCCAAAATTCTTATGCGCTTCCAATAACCCATAAACGGTACCTGGAACACCTGAAGCTAAGTAGGTGTAATCAACCCTCTCCCATAATTTTGAATTTCTTTCAGGTATTTTTTTTGCACCAAGTAGTTTTTCAATAGAGGAGTTTCTTGGAGACTTACTTCGATAATCTATATAGAAAATTTCGTTTTTATCTTTTATATAGACTAGCATAAAGCCACCTCCCCCAAGATTCCCAGCTCTTGGTAATGTAGTAGCTAATGAAAATCCAACTGCAACTGCGGCATCAACCGCATTTCCACCCATGTCTAAAATTTGTGTGCCAATATTTGAGGAAAGAGCATTCTGACTAACCACCATTCCATTTGATGAGGTTGTTGGATGGAAAGGATGCAAATAATCAATATAATCTGTTCCACTCAAATGGGAGATAAATAAAATTGTTGTAAGTAATTTTTTCATCAGAAAATTAATGGAGCTAAAAAGTAAGCAAATAAAGTTACAACAAAAATACCTACAATATTTAAAGCAAAACCTGCACGCATCATCGTTGGAATGGTAAATTTACCTGAACCATAAACTATTGCATTTGGTGGAGTAGCAACAGGCAACATAAAAGCACAACTAGCAGCAAGACAAACCGGGATAGTTAATGCTACTGGAACAATACCAATTGCAATAGCAACGGCGGAAAATACTGGTAAAAAAGTTGCAGTTGTAGCTACGTTACTAGTCATTTCAGTTAAAAAGATAATCATAGATGCAACGGCAAGTATTAATATTATTGATGGTACGTTTTCTAGAATAGTTAAGCCCTCACCTATCCAAAGCCCAAGGCCAGTTTGTGATACTTGAGCACCAAGTGATAAGCCTCCACCAAACAATAATAATAAACCCCAAGGTAATTTCGTAGTTGCTTCCCATTGAAGCAAGCTCTTATTATTTTCTGATGATGGAATCATGAACAATAAAATTGCAGCAATTATTGCAACACCGGCATCTTGAAGCTCGATTCCTAAATTTTCTCTAATTGCTTTGCTTGTGATCCAGAATGCTATTGCAAGGAAAAACAATATAGAAACCTTTATTTCATCTTTTGTTAAAGGTCCTAATTCCTCATACATTCCATTGAGTTTTATTTTTGTATCACTTGATAGTGAGAAAGATGTAGGAAATGTATATTTTGTAAGAATAATCCATGCAAAAAATAACATAACTGAAGCAACTGGAACACCAATTTTCATCCAATCAAAAAAACTTATATCTATTCCAAATTGATTATTCATAAATTGAACAAAAACAATATTTGGTGCAGTTCCAATAATAGTTGACATACCTCCAATAGTGGCAGCATATGCAATACCTAGCATCAATGCAGTATCAAAATGTCGTTGTTGTTGATCAGAAATATTTGGAATAGTTTCTGCTACTACAGTACATACAGCTAAACCAATAGGAAGTAGCATAAGGGTCGTAGATGTATTCATGACAAACATACTAAGCAGAGCTGCTACTAACATAAAACTTCCAACTAAAGCAGCTCCATTAGTTCCCATAGTGATTATCATCTTTAGCGCCATCCTTTTATGTAAGCCAGAACTCTCAATTCCTAGAGCTAGGATAAATCCACCCAAAAATAAATAAATATTTTTATCTGCAAAAGGCGCAGCGCTCTCTTGAAATGATGTGATATCTAAAATTGGAAATAATGCTAATGGTATTAATGCTGTAACGGCTACTGGTATTGCTTCTGTTGCCCACCATATTGCCATTAATAACAATATTGCTAGGACAAACCACGCAGATTGACTATTGACGAAGAAAACCTTGTCTTTGATATTAAAACTTTTTCCATCTAGAGAAGATAGGCTTTCGGGAATAACATTGAAAAAACCCATAAAAAGGACAATTAAAAAAACACCTATGCCAATATAAAAACCGTTATTGTTGCTAAACATTAATAAACTCTATCATTTTGTTTACATATAAAAAAGGGAGTCAAAGACTCCCTTTTTAAGATTATTAGATCTTAGAACTTCTTATAAAATTCGACATTATAATTTCGTCCAAAGTCAGTATGAAGGTCACCCCAATACATACCGAATGTTTCATCGGCAAGTGGAGCTCTCTCGTCTTCTATGTTCTTAACTTGTAATCTAACTCTAAGATCATTTTTAAATTTGTATCCTAAAGTAACATTAAAGACTGTCATTTCATCAACCGGCCACATTTGTCTGACACCATCAATAGTTTCAGTATGAGCTGATTCAAAGAATGAACCCCATTGTGTTCCTGATACAAGAACTTCATAAGGACCATTTCTATATGACATCTTCATCGTATATTTATCGTCTATTCGACCATTAAGATTTAATAGATTATCGATTCCTCTAACTGATGCTAAGCCAGAAAGAATACCGTCAGCAGCATCACTCAATCTTCTAGCATCGCCACCAGCTGCTTGATTGAAAGTATCGTAATGAACATGCATAACTTTAAATCCAAAGTCACCGAAATCAGTATCTACGTTATACATAACACTAGTGTCTTTACCTTCAATTGTTCTAGTATCAGTGTTGACATAGTAGTCGTTAACACTCATAACTTCACCAGCAGGACATAATGATGAAGGCCATGCAAAATCGTATCCAGCATATGCTGTTCTCTTAACATTTGGATTACCAACACATTCAGTTGGTCCACCCTCAGCTCTTATTAATGTATCAAGCAAGATAGCATTCGTCATACCAAAGATACCTATGGTGTCAGTAGTTTCAATAGACCACTTATCCATTGTGATAACAAGACCGTCTACTGGTTCTAAAACAAAACCAATAGATTCGTTTTCACCTTCTTCAGGAGTAAGACCTTTGTTACCTTCAGTAATTCTTTGCATAGAATAATTATCTTGATCTTCGCCTGCAGCATATTGCAGTAAAGCATCGTTAGTTGCGGTACTTCTACCTAAGAAACCTTCATTAACCAAAATCATTGCAGGTGCTCTAAAAGTTTCGTTTGTAGAATATCTAAACTTAACCTGATCAACAATTTGCCAACCTAAAGCTAGTTTTCTTACAACAGTACTTCCGTAATCATTTGAATCTTCTGCTCTAACAGCGTACTGCATGTCAATATTTTCTGTAAGTGGAATCTGGAATTCTGTGAAAAGAGACGCAGTTGTTCTTGATCCTTGTGAATCAGGAGTAGCACTTGAATTCACAATATCAGAAATTAATGGGAAAGTAAGTCCAGCTCTTGGACCTACAGGAACAGTATATCTAATTGTTCCATTAATTCTTGGATCCCTGTCATCAGTGTATCTCTCTTTTCTGAATTCAGTACCAATTAACATTCCAACAGGACCAGCTGGTAATTCATAAATGTTTCCGTTAGACATTTTGAAATCCCACATATAAAGCTGTGTAGTGTTTCCTCTGACAATATTAATTGTAAATGGACTTTCATCTGAGCAGTTTCCTCCACAGAATGGGTTATATGCATCTGGTGTTGACAAAGCTAAAGCTTGTTCAAGCAATGTCATAGATTGTCTTCCGTAGTTATCTTGCTTAGATTTCGCATTAGATACTATTAAAGCTGTATCCCAATCCCAACCACTATCTGTCATTCCTCTAAAACCTTGAAGAAGTCTGATTGTAGTTCTGTGAGAGAAATACCCTCTTGGAGTATCAAATCTATGTCTTGATTTGTATAAACCTAGACCATTTCTTATTTGTGAACTATCAACAAGTTTATTTCCATCTGCATCTACTATTTGGTTTAACCAATAGTTTGATAACGGGACAAGGTATGGTTGAGTACATGTGCCTGTTCTTCCACAACCACCAGCACCAAGAGTGGTACCACCATATAACTGTTGATGAGCAACTGAGTTGTATAAACCTATTTCGCTATAAGCTTCTATACCAGAATCAAGCTCTTTGTTGATAAATACAAATAAATTATTTCTTTCTAGATCTGGTCTCATCCATCTTGTTTCATTGTAGTAAGCTCTCAATGAATCAGAGTTAGGGTTAGTACTTGTGCTTTCATATAAACAAGTAGGTCCGCCAGTATTTGTCCAATCACAGTTTCCTGTATCAGGTCTTGTATGAAGATAACGACTGCCGCCACCTCTCCAAATACCATACTTAGAGGCCGCATTATTATTTCTCCATGAAGTATCATCCCAAGCAGTACCGTCGTATGCGCCTAAACCTGGAGCAACCCTTGCATCTTGAGCTAACCATTTTGGATCTTCATTACCTCTAATTTCCTCTCTTTGATAGTGATCAAAATAGACAGAAATGTTTAAGTTATCAGCAAAATCTTGACCCCACTGAACACTTACTTTGTTATCTTGTGCATCCCAATCACCGTATCCAATCGCTTTGAACCTTACGTTAAGTCCAACAAAATCACTTTTAAGAACTGTGTTTACAACACCAGCAAGAGCATCAGCACCATAAATAGCAGACGCACCATCTCTAAGTATTTCTACCCTCTCAGCACCGTATACTGGAATAGCATTTGAGTTAGTAGTCATAACTGGCATAGAACCACCAAGAATTGGCTCGGTTTGATAGCCTGGAGATTGTATTAACCTTCTTCCATTTAGAAGAGTTAAAGTATTTCCTGTACCAATATCTCTTAAGTTAAAGGCACCAACGTCTCCTCTAGAAGCGTTATATCCTCCGCTGAACTCATTTTGGTTAAATGTATTTTGACCAAATTCTGCAATGTTATCGAGAAGCTCATCACCTGAATCAATACCAAGTGCGTCAATATCATCAGAAGTGATAACAGAAACGGGTAAAGCTCCAGTAATTTTAGCTCCTTTAATTTGAGAACCAACTACAACGACTTCTTCTACTTCAGAAGCGTTTGCGTCCTCATTATCTTGCGCTGAAACAGCGAACGGAATTAATAAAATTAATGATAATAAATACCGATAGTTTTTCATACTATTTCCCCCTTGTATAAAAAAACAATAAAAACTGCCCTAATTATAGGCTTAGGAATAAGAATATGTCCAATTTTGTATCAGAGAATATATAAAAAAATTATATATTTTTATTAACCTATGTGATCTATTAAGTTATCAATTCTTTTTAATGCTTCATTTTTACCAAATATTGCAAGAGTAAGGCCAAGTGAAGGAGATTTAGTTGACCCTGTAAGAGCTATACGTATGGGCTGATTTACTTTTGGAACAGGACAATTATTTTCATTTTGATAATTCTTCAGAGCATTATCAATATTATTTTCGCTCCACTCGTCAATCGATAATAGAATTTCGGACAAATCATTCAGTATCTTAAGACCTTCATTATCTACAAATTTATCAATTGCCTGCTGATTATATGTATTTACTTCAAAGTAATAAGGAATTAAGTCATCAGCAATTTTCTTAAAGGTGCTTTCAACTGTTCTCATTGAGCTTAATAACAAATCAACATTTTGATGATTATCAATATCAATAGATAAATCTTTTAAAAAAGGTTTTAACTCTTTTTTAAAATCTTCAAAACTCAGATTAGCTATGTGTTGAGTATTCAGCCAATCCAATTTTGTAATATCAAAAATTGCACCAGCTTTTTGAACATCTCTAATATTAAAATCTCTAATCAAGTCTTCCATATAAAAAACTTCCTGATCGCCCTTTGACCATCCAAGTCTTGCAAGAGTGTTTAGGATTGCTGAATCAAGATATCCATCAGATTTATATTCTTCAAGACTAGTTGCTGCATGCCTTTTTGAAAGTCTCCTTTTATCTGGCCCAAGTACAAGAGGAAGATGAGCATATTCTAATGCAGGATATCCTAGTGCATTTTGTATGTGAATTTGTCGAGGTGTATTACTTAAATGATCCTCGCCTCTTATTACTGTCGTAACATTTTGTTCGAAGTCATCAACAACATTACACAAATGATAAGTAGGTGTACCATCACTTCTTAAAAGAATTAAGTCATCAAGCTCTGAGTTTTGAAATACTACTTTGCCTCGAATGAGATCATTAACAATAATCTCTCCATCTTCAGGCGTTGCAAGTCTTAAAACAGTATTTTCAGATTGTTTTAATCCTTTATTTCTACTCCTGCCATCATACATGGGTTTCTTACCATCTTTTTCTTGTTGTTTTCGCATTTCTTCGAGCTCTTCTTTCGAACAATCGCACCAATAAGCATTTCCAGAATCAAATATCTTCTTCGCAGCATCAACATATACATCATTTCGTTCAGATTGATTAATTGGCTTCTCATCTGGAGATAATCCTATGGAAGCTAAACTATCTAAAATATTTTTTTCATATTCTTTTTTTGATCTTTCCTTATCAGTATCCTCAATTCTTACTAGAAATAATCCCTCGTTTTGTTTTGCATAAACATAATTAAAAAGAGCAGTTCTAACCCCACCGATATGAAGAGTCCCAGTTGGACTTGGCGCAAATCTAGTTACAACTTTTGACACTAAAATTTTCTCCATAAAGTTTCAAGATTATTAGATTCTTCAATCTCTGATAGTCTTTTTTCATGGGCATCGATATCACTTTTTGTAGATTTTACAGTCACAAGATCTGCGAAAGTTTCAATGCTTTCTTGATCTACTCTAGTTCCGTTAACAATCTCACTGGAACCATTCGATGTAAATTCAAACTTGCTCTGACCGCCAGTCAGTTGCATATATACATCTGCAAGTATATTTGCATCTAAAAGCGCTCCGTGAAAAGTTCTGTCATAACCGCTTATATCAAATCTCATTGCTAATGCATCTAAAGAATTTCTTTGTCCGGGATATTTATCACGAGCCAGAGTCAAAGAATCTTCAATCTCACATATTTCCTCAAGCATTGGATAAGACGTAGATGCTAGTTTAAGCTCATGATTTATAAAACCAACATCAAAGGGTGCGTTATGTATTACTAAAGTTGACCCTTCAATAAATTGAATAAACTCCTCGGCGATTTCATCAAAAGCAGGTTTGTCTTCAAGATCTGAATTAGTAATCCCATGAACTTTTGAAGCCTCCTCATCAATTAGTCTTGATGGATTTAAATATGTGTGAAAATGTTCTTCCGATTTCTTTCTGTCATTCAAAAGAACAGCGCCTATCTCAATTACCCTATGACCTTGTTTAACCTCAAGTCCAGTTGTTTCAGTATCCAGAATGATATATTTTTTTGCCATACTTTAAATGCTATCTATACCCTTGTTTGCCAACATATCAGCGATTTCATTTTTCTCATGCCCTGAGTGGCCTTTAACCCAAATCCATTTTACATTATGCATAGACCTGTATTTATCCAACTCTATCCATAGATCTTTATTTTTAACATCCTTTTTTGATGAACTTTTCCAATTATTTTTTTTCCAATTATCTATCCAAGAAGTAATTCCATCCATAACATATTTCGAATCAGTGGTTAAATTAACATTGCATGTTTCTTTCAATGCTTTAAGACCCTCAATTGCAGCTTTTAATTCCATTTGATTATTAGTAGTATTTTTCTGGCCACCAAAATACTCTTTACTAAAATTTTGATACTCTACTAAAGCACCCCATCCACCATCTCCCGGATTTCCTCTGCATGCACCGTCTGTATATATATTTACTGTTTTCATTCGATTAAACTAAGAACATAATGTTAAGCATAAAACCTATCAAAGCACTAAGTGATAATTATATTTGGTTAGTTACAACTAATGAAGGGTCAATAGTTATAGATCCTGGGGAATCTAAACAGATTATCGATCTTATTAAATCTAATGAAATTGATTTGGAAGGTATTCTTATTACACACCATCATTATGATCATACAAATGGCATTGAAGAGATTCTCAAATACAAAAAAGTTGAAGTCTATGGCCCAAAAAATAATGTAAATTCAATTACCAAAAGAGTTAAGCAAAATGATGTTTTTAATTTAATCGGATTAAAATTTGAGGTTATTGAAACACCAGGTCATACCCTTGATCATATAGCTTTTTATTGTTTCAAGGATGGAAAATCAATTCTTTTCTGCGGTGATACTCTTTTCTCTGGTGGGTGCGGGAGAGTCTTTGAAGGAACTTACAGCCAAATGTATGAATCATTAAAAAAGCTTTCGAAATTACCAGAAGATACTCAAATTTTTTGCGGTCATGAATATACATCATCTAATTTACAATTCGCTTGTGCGGTTGAGCCAAATAATCAATTTATTAAAAAATATAATGAAGAAATAATTGAAAAAACGAAGAATGGAGTACCTTCATTACCTTCAAGCTTAAAAATAGAACACATGATTAATCCATTCATTAGATGTAATGAAGAAAACTTAATTGATAACATTAATAAAAAATTTGGGGAAGTTAGCTCTGAAATTGAAATATTTTCAACTTTGCGAAAATGGAAAGACGATTTTTAAAGATAATAATATTTACAGGCTTGCTAATTACTAGCTGTCAACAGATTCCTATAAATGAATCTAATAAAAAGTTTGTTGGTGATAATATTGACAAGCAAAACCTTGAAATTGATTTAAAAAAACAAGAAAAAATAATTTCTTATCATTCTGATATATGGAGCTACATTCAAACTAATTCCTCATACACTTCAGATGGCTTGGATGAGCAAACGCTAATGTATATGAATAGGCATCTCCAAGATTTAGATAAATTTAAAGAGTTTTTAAATGATTCATATTATTTTATTTTTTTTGTAATTGAGGAGCTCGAAAATGCAAAATTGCCAATTGAATTGGCTTTTTTACCATATATTGAAAGTAACTATGATCCCTTTTCAATTTCATCATCAGGTGCAGTTGGAATGTGGCAATTTATGCCCAGAACAGGAAGAACTTATGACTTAGAGAGGTCGTGGTGGAATGAAGATAGACATGATCCATTTAAATCTACTACTGCTGCAATCAAATACTTAAAATATTTATACGAGAGATTTGATCAAGATTTATACCTTACTCTCGCAGCTTATAATGCTGGGCCATCTTTTTTAGACAGACAAATTAAAAGGAACCAAAGACGAGGACTCAATACAGATTATTGGTCACTTGATCTACCTATTCAAACAAGAAATTATGTCCCTAAATTTATCGCAATCAAAGAATTAATTATTAATTCAGATCAATATGATATCGAGCTTCCATTTATTCCATATGAACCAGTCGTTGCAAAAATTGAAATACCTGGTCAAGTTGAAATATTAACTCTGAGTGAATATTTAAACATTAAACCAGAGTTGTTATATAAATTGAATGCAGGATATACAAAATGGGCATCAGCACCAAGTGAAAAAAGTGTTTTTTATATCCCTATTGAGCAGTACGATTATTTTCAGACATCCGAAAATCCTTTTTCAGATTCAAATCAAATAAACTGGATTTCACATACTGTTGAAAGTGGTGATAGCTTATGGTCATTGGCAAGAAAATATGACACCGAAGTAAGGATAATTAGAGAGATAAACTTTCTTGAAAATGATTTACTATCAATAAATACTACTCTTTTGATTCCATTAAGTAAGACAGAATCAAATAATTTTATTCCATATGAAATGCATATTGTTTCTGAAGGTGATTCACTTTGGAGGCTAGCAAAAAAATATAACCTAGAGGTTATTGATTTAGCTCGAATGAATAATATAGATGTAAATTCATACTTACAATTAGGTCAACAACTTACAATTGGAAATAAA
Organism: SAR86 cluster bacterium SAR86A; assembly: GCA_000252525.1. Classification (GTDB taxonomy): domain Bacteria; phylum Pseudomonadota; class Gammaproteobacteria; order Magnimaribacterales; family D2472; genus SAR86A. The sequence continues at coordinate 578,279 of JH611156.1, forward strand.
AATATTCATAGGAATATGGAATCAAAAAAAAGGACAATACTCTATTCTGTTAAACAAGGAGATAACCTATACAAGATATCGGAGTTGTTTGATGTATCCGTAAAAAGCATAAAGGATATTAATAAATTTAAAGAAGAGACATTAAGACCAGGTCAAATTATTAAAATTGCTATTAAAGCTTTCTAGTTGTCTGAAGTTTTTGGATCAAGAGCATCTCTAAGACCATCACCAAAAAAATTAAGAGCAAATAAAGTTATTGTAAAAGTAATACCAGGATAAATTAGTAACCAACTGTATTCCTCCATAGACTCTACGCCATCTTTAATTAAAGTGCCCCAGCTGCTCATTGGCGGCTGAATACCGAGCCCAAGAAAGCTTAAAAAACCCTCTAGCAACATAACCTGAGGTATTGTGAGAGTTGCATATACTGCAATTGGTCCAAGAATATTTGGTAATAAATGTCTTCTAAACATAGAAAAATTGCTAACTCCCATTGCCTTTGCAGCCATTACAAATTCTTGATTTTTTAAACCTATTACTTGACCACGAACAATACGAGCCATTGTCAGCCACTCCACTGCTCCAATTGCTCCAAACAATAACCATAAGTTTCTGCCAAAAATAACCATTAAAAGAATGATGAAAATAATAAAAGGTAATCCATATAGAATATCTACTATTCTCATCATAATAGAGTCAACCCTGCCTCCAACATATCCAGCAACAATACCCCAAGACACTCCTATAACAAGAGCAACACCAGTTGCAACAAATCCTACAAGTAATGATATTCTTGCTCCGTATAATATTCGGCTTAATAGATCCCTACCTAGAATATCTGTTCCCAACAAATGTTCTCCAGATGGAGGACTTGCTCCCAAATTTAAATCTTGATATGAATAAGAATATGGAGCAATCCAAGGAGCTAATACTGCACAAATAATTAATAAAATTAAAATAAAGCCTCCCAACATAGCAGCCTTATTCCTAGTCAATCTATAGAGAGCATCAGACCAAAGAGAGTTATTATTCATGATGCATCCCTTGATCTTGGATTAAGCCATAATGCAGCTAAATCTGAAAGCAGATTGAAAAATACAATCATTGCTGAGAAAAAGATCGTTGTACCCAGAATCATTGTGTAATCCCGGTTAAAAGCTGCCTCTACGTAAAACCTTCCTAAACCAGGAATTTGAAATATAGTTTCTACTACAAATGAACCTGCTAACAGGCCTGCTATAGCAGGACCTAAAAATGATACAACAGGTATTAAGCCACCCTGCATAGCATGTTTAATCACAACCATTCGCTCAGTTAATCCTTTTGCTCTTGCGGTTCTTATAAAATCTTGATTAAGAACTTCAAGCATACCTCCTCTGCTTAATCTTGCGATATATGCTGCATAAGCAAAACCAAGTGTTAAAGAAGGCAAAATTTTGTCTCCAGGCAATTGTCCCCAGCCAGATACTGGTAGCACTTCTAAATTTATTCCAAAAATCAATACCAGCAGAGGTCCCATCAAAAATGTTGGTACACATATTCCTATCATTGCTATTGCCATTGGAATGAAATCAAAGACGGTGTTTCTTTTTAACGCAGCTAAAACGCCTGAAAATACTCCCATCATTAATGCAATTAAGATTGCATAAAAAGCTAGTTCAAAAGTTACAGGCAAACCTGTAGCAATCATTTCAGTAACAGACCTACCTGGGAATCTAAAAGATGGCCCTAAATCTCCTTGAAGAAGTCCAGACATATAGTCTAAGTATTGCTCCCAATTTGAAGCGTCTAAGTTGTAAGCCTCATTCAAATTCTTTAATACTTGAGGAGAAACTGCTCTGTCAGCATCGAAAGGCCCACCTGGAGCGATCTTTATTAAAAAAAAGGTTATGCTTGCAACAGCAAAAAGAACTGGTACTGCAATAAGTATTCTGCGAATGAAAATTGCTAGCATATTAAGACTAGTCTCTTTCTAAATAAATAAATTTAGGATGATGATGATCTAGAATATGTGGATTAAATCCTTTTACATCTGATGAAAGTTGGTAAGCTCTAACATATGTATATAAGGGTATTACAGGCATATTCTCTATTAAGATCTCCTCCGCTTGATATAGAAGTTCATATCTCTGAGCCTGATCATTAATTGTGTTAGCCTTTTCAACCAGGGCATCATATTCCATGTTTTCCCAACCAGTTTTATTATTACCTCTATTGGGCCTCATAAGATCTAAAAAGGTATTTGGATCCTCGTAATCACCTATCCATCCTGCTCTTGATATTTGGAAATCGCCTATCATTTCCCTATTAAGATAAACTTTCCAGTCCTGGTTGACTAATTCAACCTCAATTCCAAGATTTACCTGCCACATTTGTTGAACTGCAAGAGCAATTTTTCTGTGATCCTCATTTGTGTTAAATAAAATTTCTAATTTTGGAAACTCGTTTCCATTTGTAAAACCTGCTTCTTCAAGTAGCGACTTTGCCAATTCTGGGTCGAAAGGGATTTGTGTTTTTGGTTGATATCCATTTGATCCTGGAGGAGTAAATGAATATGCTGGAATCTGCCCACACTTTGTAACTTTATCAACCAATAACTGTCTATCAATAGAATAAGCAAGTGCTTTTCTTACCCTTACATCATTTAAAACTTCATTTTCTGTATTTATTCTATAAAAGTACGTCCCCATATAAGGATCTATTCTTAAGTCTGGATTGCTTTCCATGTAGATTGGGCATTTCTGAGATGGTAATGTACTTGTTAGGTGTAACTGTCCAGCCCTAAACATTCTATCTTCAGTCATTACATTTGATACAGGATAATAATGAATTTCATTTAACCTAACCATAGAAGCATCGTAATAATGTGGATTCTTTTCTACAACAATCTTATTATTTAGTTCCCAAGTCTTTAGCTGGAATGGGCCATTGCAAACAAAATTTCCTGGTCTAGTCCATTCACCATTTCTATCATCGATGTCACCATGTTTTAAAACAGTTTCTTTATGAACAGGCCATGTGCTGTAATGACTTAGAAGTCCTAAGAAAAAAGGTGTAGGATTCTTTAGATTAACTTTTAAGGTCTTGTCATCTAGAGCTTTAACACCTACTTTAGAAAAATCATCTATTAGGCCATTATGGTATTCATAAGCACCTTCTAAATAATAAAGCATATCAGGATATTGAGAGCCTAGGCTTGCTGTCAAGATTCTCATCCAAGACCAGACAAAATCTTGAGCAGTTACAGGATCTCCATTAGACCATTTAGCATTTTTATTTATATTAAAAATATATTCTTTACCATCATCGCTAATTGACCAAGATTCAGCAGTACCTGCCATATATCCATTCATATCATTTGGATTTGGATTAGGAATAGTTAAACCCTCACATAAACTAATTAAAATATGATGTTCGGGCACACCTGTAACAACATGAGGATCAATACCCTGAGGTTCGGATCCGTTGCCATGATGATAAATTTGATTTGCTAACCCTGAATCTACAGGTGAAATATTTTCTGAACACCCAAATAACAAAAAGAGTACTGGTATATATATAAATTTTTTATTCATTATTTCTTTCCTTAAAATTGAAGTAGATCATTTAGATTTTCATCAGCTTTCTGAAATATATCTTCATTGATAATTTGTTGCATCTTAGTAGCAAAACTATCTTCACCAAATGCAGTATATTCATTAATAATTTCTTGTATATCTTCTTCAGAAGGCTTTGTGAAGCTATTCAGATTAATTATATATCTATCGCCGTTATTAGCGCTTAAATTTAAAGTAGACCCAGAAGAACTATCAAATATCTCTCGAAGTACTTCTCTTGGTAATAAAGATGAATATCGTTTCACATCAACATATGATTCTTGAGAAACATAACTGTAAGTATCCACAAAGGATTTTCTGTCATCTGTTTCAGAATTTTCAAGAATTTCCTCTTGTAAAAGCGAAATTTTTTCAATGGCTTTTGATTCAGATAAATAATCAGCAGTATCTTCTGCTACGTCTTGAAAGGTTTTTAAAGTTGGTTCTTCTAATCTATCGTATGCCATAAAAATAATCATCTCTCCAGACTCAATAGCTATAGGTTGATCAAGAGTTATTTCATTTGAAAAAAGGTTTTCTTTAATTGCAGGTTCATTAATTTCGAAATCGTAAGACTCAATTGAATATAGATCAGAGGAAAGTAATTCTTTAGAAATCTCATTTGCAATCTCTTCAATAGAGCTATTATCCAATAACATATCTTCTAAATTGCTGAAGTCATCATTCATTAATGCAAATGACTCTGTTTCAATTAATTCTTTTTTTAAATTATCTTTAATCTGATCTTCAGGCAAAGGATCTTGCTCAGTATATTCAGTTATTTTAAGAATATGATAAGTATCAGGCAACTCAATAATATCGCTATAGTCATTTAACTCCATCTGCTCAATTGCATTATCAAACTCTACTGGATAAATATCTTTCTCAAAGTATTCTAGGTCACCACCATTATCTTTGGTGATTAAGTCTTCACTGAATTGATTTGCAAGGGATGAAAAATCATCACCTGCATCTAATTTACTTTCAATTGCCTTTATTGCATCAAAAGCAGCACCTGAATCATCATAGTTATTTTTATCAATCATGATATGTGCAAATCTAATTTCAGCTTGATTAACTGCTCTATCCAAATACTGCTGATAGGCAGTTTCAATATAGTCACTAGGGATCTCAACTGAATCCTCGTAATCAGATTGTTCAACTATAAAATACTTGAATCCTCTTTTTTCATTGGTATAAAAGAGAACTTGATTTTCTTCATAGAAATTTTTTAATTCATCGAGCGTATTTACAATCTCGCTTTTTAGACCCTCAAAACTTATTTTAGTAAAATCAAGATCGCTACTTTGTTCAAAAAGAGCTGTTAGTTCATATATTTCTTTTTCAGTAACAAAATTGAATCTTGTCAGGGAATCTCGATATATCTCCGAAGCATAAAGTTCTGTCATAGCATCAAGATACCCTTCCTTGGTAAAACCATTGGAATTTACTTGGGCTTCATAAACATTTTCATCAAAAACACCGTCAATTTGAAATTGAGGTGTTCTGATAATCCCTTTTTGAGCTTCAATGTTTGAAACATCATTTACAAAACCTAATGATCTAGCCCCAGACAACAATACTTTTTGTAAGATAAGCTCTTGTTTGATTGCGTCTGATCTAATTTCCTCATCTAATGAATCAAAATCAAATTCATCACCATATATACTTTTAAATCTAGAAACCGCTGAGTTTGCGGCAATTTGAATATCATTTTCAGTAACATCTTCTCCATTTATTGATCCGAATGAACCTGTAAATGCTGTTTGAAGTGAGCCAGTTCCAAGGAAAACAAAAGGTACTGCACATACTAGTACAACGAATATAAGTCTCGGCCCTGTGAGGAAATTTCTTAATGATTCCATCATGATGACGCTATTATAGAATAAAAAAAAGGGTGCGTAAGCACCCTTTTATAAGTTAAAAATTCTTAGCTGTTCTTAACCTTATCTTTAAGGCCTTTACCAGCTTTAAAACCTGGAACCTTAGACGCTGGAATATGCATTGCAGCTCCTGTTTGAGGATTTCTACCCTCTCTAGCAGCTCTATGTCTTACTGAGAAAGTACCAAAGCCAACTAGCGATACTGAATCACCATTACCTAAAGCACCTGCAATCCCATCTAAAACTGCATCAACAGCTCTACCTGCTGAAGCTTTTGAAAGATCTGCGTCACCTGCTACTGCATCAATCAAGTCTGATTTATTCATATTAATTACTCCTCTGTGATAATTTATTTAATCAATACCCTTCTATGAAAAGCCTTTTAAGCCTAAAAGTCAAGCAAATAAAGGGTTTTAGTGGGCTGTCTTATTTTCAGTTTTTGTAGAAGTTTTAGATTTTTCAGTTTTTATTTTCTTAGTCTTTGGAGTTGGTTCTTCTACAAGCGCTGCTGAAATGACATCATCAATCCACTCAACTGGAATAATATTTAATGATTTAGTTATCTGTTCAGGTATTTCCTGAAGGTCAGGTTCATTTTCTTTGGGAATTATTACATTCTTTATTCCACCTCGCTTAGCAGCAAGCAGTTTTTCTTTAAGGCCTCCAATTTTTAGAATCTGCCCTCTAAGCGTAATCTCACCGGTCATAGCTGTATCAGCTCTAACTGGTATTCCTGTAAAAATTGAAATTAAAGAGATTGCCATTGCACCTCCAGCACTAGGACCATCTTTGGGAGTTGCTCCCTCTGGAACATGAATATGGATGTCGTATTTTTCATAAAAATTAGGTTTTATTCCTAAAGAATCTGCTCTAGATCTAACAACTGTCATTGCAGCCTGAATTGATTCCTGCATAACATCTCCCAATGAACCAGTTTTAATTACTCTGCCTTTGCCATCAATGTTAGAAGCTTCAATAGTTAAAAGTTCTCCACCAACTTCTGTCCATGCCAGGCCAGTAACTTGCCCAACTGCATTATCTTTTTCAGCTATGCCATATTTGAATTTTCTTACTCCTGAATATTTTTCAAGATTTCTTGCCGTAATGCTAGTGGCTTTTGAATTTGGTTTCTTCGCAATTAATCTTTCTTTAACTACCTTTCTTAAAATTTTGGCAATTTGTCTTTCAAGACCTCTAACACCAGCCTCCCTAGTGTAGTATCTAATTAAAGCTAAAATTACTTCTTTATTTAATTTGATTTCATTATCCTTTACGCCGTTACGAGACATTTGCTTGGGTAAAAGATATTTATTTGCAATATTCACTTTTTCATCTTCGATGTAGCCAGGTATCCTTATAATCTCCATTCTGTCTAGTAAAGGAGTTGGAATGTTTAGGCTGTTAGCTGTACAAACAAACATCACTTCAGAAAGATCATAATCTACTTCAAGGTAATGATCGCTAAATGTATTATTTTGTTCAGGATCTAAAACTTCCAATAAAGCAGAAGCGGGATCACCTCTGTGATCCATGCCAATCTTATCGATTTCATCTAAAAGAAATAATGGATTTTTTACTCCGACTTTACTAAGTTTTTGAACTATCTTACCTGGCATTGATCCAATATATGTTCTTCTGTGGCCTCGTATTTCTGACTCATCTCTTACTCCACCTAAGGACATCCTTACAAACTTTCTATTGGTCGCACGAGCAATTGATTCACCAAGTGAAGTTTTTCCAACACCTGGAGGGCCGACAAGACATAAAACTGGAGCTTTCATAGATTTAACTCTTTTTTGCACTGCAAGATACTCAACTATTCTTTCTTTAACTTCTTCGAGTCCGTAATGATCTTCCTCTAATATATCCATCGAAGCTTTAATATCTGTTTTGATTTTTGATTTCTTTTTCCAAGGAACGTCTACAAGACAATCTAAATAAGTTCTTACAACGGATGCTTCAGCCGAAGAAGGTGCCATATGTTTAAATTTTGCTAGTTCACTTTTAGCTTTTTTTAATGCCTCTTTAGTCATTCCAACTTCATGGATTTTCTTCTCAAGGTTTTCTAATTCATCACCCTCTTCTCCAATCTCTCCAAGCTCTTTTTGAGCAGCTTTTATTTGCTCGTTCAGATAATATTCTCTTTGAGATTTCTCCATTTGTTTTTTAACTCTATCTCTAATCTTCTTCTCAACATCAACAACATCTAGTTGAGATTCAATAAAAGTTAGAATTTTTTCAGACCTTTCTTTTAAATCAATCGTTTCAAGTACATCTTGCTTTTTCGAAGTCTCAATTGGTAGATGCCCAGTGATTGTATCTATGAGTCTGGATAAATCATCTAAAGAATCAACGGTCGAAACTATTTCTGGAGGTATTCTCTTCGTTATACCAATGTAATCTTCAAATTTTGCTTTTATCAATCTGACCAGATTAGCCGATTCACTATCTTTCAAAACTGGATCTTCTAACTCGATAACTCTTGCCACTGTATATGAGTCTTTATCAATAATTTTGTTTATGGAACATCTTTTGTGCCCCTCTACCAAAACCTTCATAGTCCCATCAGGTAATTTTATGAGTTGAAGTAAATTACTTACTGACGCGAATTCGTATATGTCAGAAATTTTTGGGTCTTCATTAGCGGCATCTTTTTGGCTAACTAATACAAGTTTTTTATTAGAAGACATAGCAACGTTAAGTGCTTCTACAGATTTTGGTCTTCCAACAAAAAGTGTTGTAACAATACCTGGAAAGACTACTACGTCTCTAAGAGGGATTAGGGGTAAATCAGTTTTAATTTCACTCATTATTTTAATATAGGGATATTAAAATAAATATCAATTACCAGAAGATGTTTTTTTTCTTTTAGTTTTTAAAAGTTTTATTGGATCATTTTTTGATGCAACAGTCTTTTCGTCAATGATAACTTTCTCAAGATCATCATTTGGAAGTTCAAACATAGTTTCCATTAATAAATCTTCCATAATCGATCTCAATCCTCTTGCACCAGTTTTCCTGCTAATTGCTTGTTTAGCAATCTCTTTAAGAGCTTCGTCTCTGAAGTTAAGCTCAACATTATCGATTTCAAATAAATGTTTATATTGATTAACAAGTGCATTTTTTGGTTCTTTTAAAATCCTTACAAGAGCATCTTCATCTAATTCATGTAAATTTGAAATTACAGGAAGTCTTCCAACAAATTCAGGAATTAATCCATACTTTACAAGATCCTCTGGTTCAAGATCATCAATATTTTTGTTTAATGAGGTAATTTTTGATTTTGAATCGACCTCAGCGCTAAATCCAATACCTGTTTTGTTTGTTCTCTGTTCGATAACTTTGTTAAGGCCAGAAAAAGCACCACCACAAATGAACAAAATATTTGAGGTATCTATTTGTATAAATTCTTGTTGAGGATGCTTTCTTCCACCTTGTGGAGGAATTGATGCAATTGTGCCCTCAATTAACTTTAGTAAAGCCTGCTGGACTCCTTCTCCTGAAACATCTCTAGTTATAGATGGGTTATCAGATTTTCTTGCAATCTTATCTATCTCATCAATGTAGACTATTCCTAACTCAGCTTTCTCTGGATCATAATCTGCTTTTTGTAATAGTTTTTGAATTATATTCTCAACATCTTCACCAACATAACCTGCTTCTGTAAGAGTTGTAGCATCAGCAATTGTAAATGGAACATTTAAAATTTTAGCAAGTGTTTGAGCAAGTAGAGTTTTTCCACTCCCAGTTGGACCAAGAAGTAAAACGTTACTTTTTTGTAATTCGACATCATCTTTGAGACCTGATCTTTTTAGTCTTTTGTAGTGATTGTATACCGCAACTGATAAGACTTTTTTTGCTTTTTCTTGACCGATAACATATTCGTCTAATTGATTATAAATTTCTAGAGGAGATAAAAGCTCCTCGTATGGAGAATCTTCATCATTTTTGATCTCTTCTTCAATAATATCATTACACAAGTCAACGCATTCATTACATATGTAAACACTTGGACCCGCAATTAATTTTTTTACTTCATCTTGAACTTTTCCACAAAATGAACAATTTAATTTATCTGTAGATGTTTCTTTTGACATATTAAGAATTCCTTACCTCTAGAATATTATCTATTATTCCATAAGTTTTAGCCGCTTTTGCATCAAGAAAATTATCTCTATCAGTATCTTTTTCGATTTTCTTAATAGTTTGGCCGGTATGCTTTGCCAAAATCTCATTGACAATTTTTTTCATGTGTAAAATCTCTTTTGCATGAATTTCAAAATCAGATGCTTGGCCTTGGAAACCTCCTAAAGGCTGATGAATCATGATTCTAGAATTAGGTAAAGCAAATCTTTTCTTTTCATCACCACCAGCAAGAAGTAAAGCTCCCATGCTCGCAGCCTGCCCAATACACATCGTAGAAATTGAAGGTTTAACAAATTGCATAGTATCGTAAATAGCAAGTCCAGCAGAAATGCTGCCACCTGGTGAATTAATATAAATTGAGATATCTTTTTCAGGATTTTCAGATTCCAAAAATAAAAGCTGAGCGACAACTAAATTTGAAATGTAGTCATCAATGGGTCCTGACAAAAAAATTACTCTTTCTTTTAATAAACGAGAATAAATATCAAAAGATCTTTCACCTCTAGGTGTTTGCTCAATTACCATTGGTATTAAAGCTTGCTGGATATCATTCATTGTTAAACCTATCTGTTTGCTAGTTCTGAAAATTTTATCACTTTCTTCTTAGATTTAAGTGCATTTTTTAATTTTTCAACCAATTGTTCTTCTAAAACAATCATTCTGAATTGTTCTAGCTGTTGTGGTTGTCCAGATATCCATTTTTTGTATTGTTCAGGATCCTTATATCTTGATGACTCTTTTTCAATAAAATTATCAACATCTTCTTTACTAACATTAATATCAAAATGTTTTATAAGTTCTGCGAATAAAAGATCAAGCCTTACTCTTTTTTCAGCTTTTTCAGTAAAAGTACTGACAGGAAATAAGTCATCTCCTGCATTATCTTCAGTGTGACCTATTCTCATAAGTGCATCTTTTCTCATCAAGTCTGCCTGTTCATTCACTGTTGATTTAGGAGCACTAAATTTATTCATATTTAAAAGAGTTTCATAAATAGATTCTTTTGTTAAATCTTTTTCTTGAATTTCAACTTCATTTTCCATCCTTTTAGCAATTTCATCTCTAAACTCTGATTTTTCCTTGATATCCATTTGGAGTTTATCAAACAAATCTTTATCAACTTTTGCCTCTGTAATCTCCTGAACTTTTTTTAGATTAATTTCAAACTTTGCATCAACGTTAGCAAGATCTTTTTTAAAGTAGTCTTCAGGAAATTTACAATCAATAGTAAATTTTGATGGTTTTTTATCAACAAGCTGATCCTCAAATCCTGGAATCATAGATTTGCTTCCTAATATGAGATTAAAATCTGTAGCAGAATTCCCTTCAAACTCTTCATCGTTAATTTTTCCAAGAAAATCAATAACTACTTGGTCATCTAATTTAGATTTTCGGTCAACATCTTTCCACTCGCCATATCTTTTTTTTATGTCGTTGATTGCTAAGTCAATATCAGAATCCTCAATTTCTATGGAAAACTCCTCATAATTACTCCATCTTGAGAATTTTGGTTTTATATCTGGAAATACTTCGATGACTGCTGAATATGTTAAAGGTTTCTTTGGATCTTCATTCTCAATTGTTACTTGAGGTGAGGAAGCTGGTCTAATTTTATTATCTGAGATTGCCTTTGGATATGAGTCTTGGATTAATTCATTAATAACTTCCGCATGAATTGATGGGCCATACCTTTGTTCTAGGACATCATTTGGTACATTACCCTTCCTGAATCCATCAACTTTTGCTTTAGATTTAATGTTCCTTATCTTTGAGCTGAACTTTTCTTGATAGTCATCAACAGGAACCGAAATAGTAATCTTTCTTTCTAAGTCTTTTAATTTTTTAATATTTACTTTCATTTTATTTCCTAAATTGGGGCGAGCGATGGGGTTCGAACCCACGGCCTCCGGAGCCACAATCCAGCGCTCTAACCAACTGAGCTACGCCCGCCACAAGACTGGCTATTATAGTTTAAATATAATTATTATCTATTTTTTTCTCAGTGATATATGATTACAACTGAATTTTAAGAACAATGAATAATTTCTTATCAGATACAACTAAGTACGTTAACAAAGCACTTAAATATTCTGATATGTCAGCAGGTCTTGCAAATAAAATAATAACTTGTAACTCAACTTACACAGTAAGGTTTGGCGTCAGACTTCGTGGACAAATTTATACCTTTGAGGGATGGAGGTCTGTGCATTCAGAGCATATGGAGCCTACCAAAGGTGGTATTAGGTTTGACCTTGCTACAAACGCAGATGAAGTTGAAGCTCTAGCAGCTTTGATGTCATATAAGTGTGCAATCATAAATGTTCCATATGGTGGATCAAAAGGAGCTCTTAAAATAAATCCAAATTCATGGGATGAGAAAGAGCTTGAGAAAATTACACGAAGATTTGCACAAGAGCTTATAAAAAGAGATTTAATAAGTCCGTCTATGAATGTACCTGCTCCAGATATTGGAACCTCATCAAGGGAAATGGCATGGATTGCAGACGAATATAGAAAAATTCATCCATCAGATATTAATGGATCTGCATGTGTTACTGGTAAACCAACGAGTAAAAATGGTCTTGTTGGGAGAGAGGAAGCTACTGGAAGAGGCGTACAGTTTATTGTAAGAGAATTTTTTAGAAATCCTGAATTACTAAAAAAAGTTAAGCTTGATGAAGATTTATCAACAAAGTCATTCATTCTTCAAGGTTTTGGAAATGTTGGTTATCATTTATCAAAATTTTTAACAGAAGATGATGGTTTAAATCTAATTGGAATTGCTGAATACAATGGCGGTATATTTAATGAAAATGGAATAAATGTTGAACACGCAAAAAAATATTTTGATAAACATAATTCTTTTGAAAATTATTCAAAAGCTACCTTTGTAAAAGATTCAACATTACTTCTAAAAAGAAGATGTGACATTTTAATTCCTGCAGCAAGGGAAAATGTCATTACAGAAAAAAATGCTTCTGACATTCTTGCAAAACTAATTGTTGAGGCAGCCAATGGACCAATAAGTTATAAAGGCAACCAAATTTTGAATAAAAAAAAGGTTTTTGTAATACCTGATATTCTCGCAAATGGTGGAGGTGTTGCCGTGAGTTATTTTGAGTGGGTAAAAAATCTTAGGCATATTAGGTTTGGGAGACTTGAAAAAAGAAGAAATCAAATTCAATTAAACACACTTATTGAAGCTATTGAGACAATGACAGGAAAATCTATGCCTGAAAAGTATAAAGAAAAATTTGTTGATGGTATTGAAGAAATAGATTTAATTAGATCAGGTCTTGATGACATGATGATCGACGGTTTTCAAAACGTGAAAGAAGAATTTTTAAAAAATGAAAAAATACCAGATTTTAGGACTGCAGCATATAAAACTGCAATTGAAAAAATTGCGCTATCTTATGAATTTATCGGTTTGTAATTGGAAAGTAGGATATTTCTGATTCCTCTTTCCAAACATCATAATTAATCATTACGTCTTTAAGTATCTTAGAAGCAAGAAAATTATGTAAGTAATTTTTAACTTTTTTTAACCTTTTATGATTATCAAACCAATCAGCGTCAGCAATTCTAAATTGTCTTATAAAAGGAAGAATTGATATATCTAATTTATTTATTTTTTTTCCAAAGAACCACTCTTCATCAGAAATAATATCTTCGATCTCAAGTAAAATTTTCTCACACTTGTTTCTATGATGAATTTCATCAACATCTCCATATCTTGAAGCATATTTATATCTATCTAAATGGTATTTGAATTTATCATCAAATCTTTCTATTAATTCATCTGAAATTTTAATCTGATTTTCTTTTAAATTTCCTTCAAATACATTTTTTTGATTTAGAGCCCAATCGATAACTTCCATGCTTTCTTCTATAGTTCTGTCATTTAATATGAGCACTGGTACTGTTCCTTTTGGAGATACTTCCAACATATGCTTGGGTTTATTATTTAATCTTACTTCTCTTATTTCACACTTAATATTTGTAAGCTGTAACGCCATTCTGGCTCTCATTGCATAAGGACATCTTTTAAATGAGTATAAGATTGGATATTTCATTCTATTAATTTAAAACCTCTTCTTTTGGACCGATGTGATTTGTATTTCTTTTTTTTGCAAGTTCCACTTGTTTTTGTCTACTTTTGTATCTTTCTTTTTGTTTATCGCTTGTTGTTTTGTAGCATTTTGGACATGCAACGCCTTTAACATATTGCTTAGATTGTTTTTCAAATCTTGATAAAGGCATTCTGCAACCATGACACATATCATAAGATCCTTCTTTTAAGTTATGCTTTAAAGAAACTCTGTCATCAAAGACAAAACATTCTCCATTCCAAAGCGATTTCTCAGCGGGAATGTTCTCAAGATATTTTAATATGCCACCCTTGAGGTGGTAAACATTTTCGAATCCTCTCATTTTCATTAAAGATGAAGCCTTTTCACATCGAATACCGCCAGTACAGAACATTGCAATTTTTTTATTTTTTCTTTCTTCATCAGAAAAATTTTGATTTTTTATCCATTCAGGAAAATCACTAAATTTATCTGTCTTGGGATTAATTGCATTTTTGAAAGTTCCTATAGAGCATTCATAGTTATTTCTGGTATCAATGACAATTGTATCCTTGTCTTTAATGAGATCGTTCCAATCTTCAGGCATTACATATTCACCAACATCTTCATTAGGATTTATTGACTGGTCTCCAATGGTGACTATTTCTTTTTTTAGCTTAACTTTAAGTCGAACAAATGGCTTTTTTTGTGATTGAGAGTATTTTAAATCAAGTTTCTTAAAGCCTTTGATAGACTCAATAAAGCTTACTGCTGAAGATAAATTCTCTGGATTATTTGAAGAAATAGTACCGTTGATACCCTCATGACTAATAAGAATGGTTCCATAAATATTTAAATATTTAAGCCTAGACTTTAATCTTTTTTGTAAATCAGTTGGGTTAGCAACATTAACAAATTTATACAGAGCTACAATTTCATTCATTATTAAAAAAGTTCTTTAAATATGCAGAATTAATTCTATTTTCTTCAGCAGCTATCACTTCGAATTGAGAGTTTTTTTTATTTTCTAGCAAAATACAATATCCTTTATTTTTATTATTGTTAATAAATTTATTTATGAAAATCTTTTCACATTTATCAAGCCATATAAAATTAACATTTTTATTCAACCTATTAACTTTATTGCTGAGGGGATTTGCATAATAAAAATCAAACATTATTTGGTCTACTTCATTAGATGAATTAAGCACTATAAGAGCAGGAAAATTTATATACCTGTTTCCAAAAAATATTTTAAGCTGATCAATTGAAATACTAAATCCTTGATCAATCTTTGGGAAAGACCATAGCTCCAAGATTTTTCTTTTATTAGCGTCTATCACTTCATTAATATTTAAATCTAAAGACAAACTCTCATTAGTAATCAAATTTCTTCCCAGCCCTAAGCCATTAGTGTTTGCACCTAAAAAACTCATTACAGTAGGTCCAATATCAAAAGAATTTCCAATATCATTAATTAACTGTGGTTTTGCATCTTTATCGAAAATCATAAAAAGATTTGATCTATTTGCATTTTTAAGAACTTCTGATGCAGTATTCTTAAGTGCTAGATGATCAGATAATAGAACAAGGGTCGTATTGTTGTAGATTTCAGAATTCAAAAATTTTTCCATGAACTTTCCAATAAGTTCATCTACACAATGAATAGAATTTAAAATAGAGTTTGTTCCATCACCGTATATCTTATTTTCACAAGATGCTGATATATAACCATTTGGATGATGAGTGTCTAATGTTAATGCAAACAAACCAAAATTTTCATTAGCTTTAGATAGGATTTCAATGCGGTCATACACTATATCTAATAGTTCATCATCATATACTCCCCATGGAGATCTATAATTTTTATCCTTTATCTTGTTTTGAAGTTCATACCATCCCTCTACAGAATCAAAATTATGAGTTTTGTAAAAATTTCCTTTTCCAGCAAAGTCTAAGTCAGAACCTCCTATGTAATGTAATTTATAACTCTCCTCATTCAGTATATCTCCCATGCAATTCGCTAGTGGTAAAAATTTATCCATTCCTGACATAGAATTTTCACTTGCTATTGGCGTTAAAAGCGGAACACCGCATTGAGTAGCTGCCATGCCTGCAATTGTCCAATTAGTTGCTCTTGGTGAATCAATATTTGTAAAACTTATAGATTGTTTTTCCAATGTTTTTAGATTCGGTAAAAGATTTGGGAAAAGGTCCTCGTTGAGATATGTTCTTTCTATTTGTTCTAAATAAATAAATACTATATTTTTTCTAGTATCACTAAAAATAATATCTTGTTCATAAAAAGAATTTTTATCTACTTGATAATTATTTGATCTGTCAGATAAAAGCTCATAGATATCTTTATAAAATGGATTAAAAATAATAGATAAAACAAGAATTGTTAAAGAAAGAGTTCTATTTGTTATTAGTTTGCTTTTTTGATCAGTCAGATTTCTTAAAAATATTCTTGAGGAACTAAAAGCAATTAAGTTAAAAAATATAAATATTATAGAAGGAATAATGTATTCATTAACTCCAAATCCATTGATTCCGAATTTAACATGGAAAATTATTGCATCATTAATGCCATCTCCTGATAAAAAATTGAATAAAACATAAACGGTTAACAAAAAATAATTAAGATAAAAAGTAATTAATATTACATACTTTTTGAGCTTGCTATCAGATTGTAAAATTCCTTTTAAAAGAAAAAAGCTGACCAAAATTAGTAGTAAAGATAAGTACATATTTGGATTATATAAAAAAATGGCGCGCCTGAAGAGATTCGAACTCCTGACCCACTGCTTAGAAGGCAGTTGCTCTATCCAGCTGAGCTACAGGCGCATGGTCGGGGTAGTAAGATTCGAACTTACGACCACTCGCTCCCAAAGCGAGTGCGCTACCAGACTGCGCTATACCCCGAGGAAGCAAATATTAAAGTTAATATAAAAAATAAGCAATCTTCGTGGGCATAAATATTGTTTAGTGAGATAATATTAGCATGTCAGCGATTATTCTAGATGGAAAAGTTTTAGCTAAAATTAGTGAAGATTCTATTAAAGAAAGAGTTTCAAAGCTCTCTGAAAAAGGCATAAAGCCAACTCTAGCAACTATCCTTGTGGGAAACGATCCAGCCTCTGAAACCTACGTAAAAATGAAAAGAAATACTTGCTCCAAGGTTGGAATGGAGTCTATTGCCATTGAATTATCAGAAAATACAACGACAGATGAATTATTAGACAAGATAAAATTACTTAATAATGACAAAAATGTCCATGGTATTCTTTTGCAGCACCCAGTTCCATCTCAAATTGATGAGAGAAAATGCTTTGATGCAATACATATCGATAAAGATGTTGATGGTGTTACATGTCTAGGCTTCGGAAATATGTCTATGGGAATTGATGCATATGGTTCATGTACACCCGCTGGTATTATTAGATTAATAGAACATTATGAACTTGAAGTTGAAGGCCTGAATGCTGTTGTTATTGGTCGAAGTCCAATCCTAGGAAAGCCTATGGCAATGATGTTGTTAAATTTAAATGCCACTGTAACTATATGTCATTCCAGAACAAAAAATATTGAAAAAATCATTAGTGAAGCTGATTTGATTGTCGGCGCTGTTGGAATACCAAAATTTATAAAAACTGAATGGATCAAAAAGGGTTCAATAGTTATAGACGCAGGATATCATCCAGAAAAATGCGGCGATATTGATTTAGATGGAATAGAGGATATTGCTAAAGCTTATACACCAGTGCCAGGTGGAGTCGGACCAATGACGATAAACACGTTAATCTTACATACTTTGATTTCAGCAGAAAAAGCTTTTAATTAAGATTTGTCTTGATCTTCGTTTTCCGTTGTACTTTCTACAACCTCTTCAGACTCAGCTTCAATAATAGAATTTTCTTCAGAAGTATCATTTTTAAAAGGAAATGGTTTTTCTTCTGTCTGAAACAATAAAAACTTTAGTGAATCATTAAAAAACTCAAGAACATGAGAATTAATACTTGATATTGATGTATTTACTTTTGAAGTGAATAGAACAAATAAAAATTGAATAAATGCTAATCCAATTGAGATTGTTAGCGCAAAGTTAATAATAAAAGCATACAAAACCATAAATATGAATCTTATCCATTTGCTGGTTTTTAAAATTTCTTCCTTATCGATTGTGTTCATTTTGATACCTAATGTGTAAATTCTACATCAACTTCATGAGGATTTTTAATTAAATCTTCAATTAGTGAACTTGGAGATGATTTTTCATTGATAATCTTATAAAGAGATTCTACCAAAGGCATATTCAGACCTAACTTATCAGATTCACTTTTAATAACTTCAAGCGTTCTTATCCCTTCTGCAACCTGACCTACTTTTAATTTTGAATCAGATAAATTTAAACCACTGCCTAAATAGTAACCAAGTTGATAATTTCTGGATAACTTTGAAGTACATGTTGCTACTAAATCACCCATTCCTGATAATCCAAGGAAAGTAATTGGATCGGCTCCTTTAGCAACAGCGAATCTGCTCATTTCCGCCATACTTCTTGTTAATATGAGACCGATTGCATTTTCACCAACTTTCATTGATTCTGCCATGCCACAAACTATTGCATATATATTTTTTAATGCTCCTGCCAATTCAACTCCCTCCATATCTTGACTAGAATAAATTTTAAAAGTGTCGGATGACAAAATTGACTTTACAGATAATATTAGCTCTTTACTATGACTAGCAATAACAGTTCCAGCGACTTTGCTTTCAGCAATTTCCTTTGCTAAATTTGGACCACTTAGTACTCCAATGTCATTAGAAATCTGGCTTGAGATTACATCTGATAACAAACGAAAAGGTTTTGAAAGGATTCCTTTTGTACATGAAATTACATAAGCATTTTTATCGATCAAAGGTACTATTCGCTTAGTTATATTTTCAAAAATAGAACTTGGTGTTGCAATCAATACAACCGAAGCATCTTTGATAACTTTTTTTAGATCATCAGATGCTTCAATTTTATCTGAGAGTTTTAATTCTGGATGGTAATTAGTATTCGCTCCTTCTGAATTAATTCTTAATGCCTGTTCTGCGTCCCTCACCCATAAAGAAACTTCGTATCCATTTGATGCAGCTAAATTTGCTAGAACCGTGCCAAAGCTTCCTCCTCCAAGGACAACAACTTTATTATTTTCTTTCATTTGCTAAGACAGATATTTATCTAATTGACGAAGGTATTTTGCTGGATCTTTTGGCGATCCACCTTCAGCTATTAGGGCATAATCATACAAAAAATCAACAAAAGAATTAAATTGCTTCCCTTTTAGATCTTTTAATTTCTTAAGTAATTTATGATTTTTATTAACTTCAAAAATTGGTTTAGTTGTACCAAAGCTTTGTCCGGATGCTTCTAAAATTTTTCTTAACTGAGCTCCAGGTTCAGACTGAGGAAGAATCAAACAAGTTGCAGAATCTATCAATCTATCACTGATAACTACATCAGAGACACGATCATTTAAATGTTTCTTTATTTTTTTTGTAAGTTCACTATCTTTTTCGTTTAATTTATTATCATCATCATTTTTAGAAACACTTTCTTTTGAGACATTAACCAATTGTTTGCCTTTATATTCAAATATGCTTGTCATCAACCATTCATCTATTCGGTCAGTAAGGAGCAGCACTTCAATATTTTTTGATTTTAATTTCTCTATGTGAGGTGAATTCGTTGCGGCCTCAAAAGTATCAGCTACACAAAAATATATTTTGTCATCAGATTCATTCATATTTTCAACATAAGAATCGAGCGATGTATATTTAGAACTATCACTTAAATTTGATGAATTAAAAAGCATTAGGCTTGCGATTAATTCTCTGTTTTCAATATCCTCAGCAGGACCTTCTTTTAAGACAAGTCCAAATTCTTTCCAAAATTCAAGATATTCTTCATAGGAATCGTCTTTTAATTTTTTCAGAGAGTCCAAAGTTCTTTTGGTAATAGATTTCTTTATAGTATCTACAAGTGGATTTGATTGAAGTATTTCTCTTGACACATTTAAAGGTAGATCATTCGTGTCGATAACGCCTCTTAAAAAACGTAAATATAGTGGGAGAAAATTTGAAGCATCATCCATAATGAAGACTCTTTGTATATATAGCTTTAGTCCTCTTGGAGACTCTCTATTCCAGAGATCAAATGGTGGTTTTGATGGAATATAAACTAGGTTTGTATATTCGTTTTTGCCCTCTACTTTATTATGAATCCATAAAAGTGGATCATCTTGATCAAAACTAATAAATTTATAGAATTCTTTATACTCTTCATCTTTTATAGATCTTTTTGATTTTAACCAAAGAGCCTCTGCCTCATTAACTCGTTCATTCGTCTCTTTACCATCAGAAATATAAAGTGGAAAATTTATATATTGTGAATACTTTTCCAATAAAAATCTAACTCTACCAATGTCAGCAAATTCAGTATTATCATCATTTAAAAAAATGTGTATCTCTGTGCCATTATTGATTTTCTCTACTGATTTAATCTTATATTTATCTTCACCAGTGCTTTCCCAAAAAGTTCCCTCATCTTTATCATTTAATGCAGATTTAGAGATAACTTGAACTTTATCAGCAACCATGAAAACAGAATAAAAACCCACTCCAAACTGTCCGATTAGATTTGAATCTTTTTTCTCATCACCTGTAATATTTTCTAGAAATGAAGCAGTTCCAGATCTAGCAATTGTTCCAATATTTTCAATGACCTCATCCTCACTCATACCAATACCATTATCAGAAATAATTATTTTATTTTCGTCACTTAAAACCTGAACTTTGATAGAGGGATCTTTTGCAAATTTTGACAATTTTTTATTTTGAACTGAATTAAATCTGAGCTTATCAAGTGCGTCAGATGCATTGGATACAAGCTCTCTTATAAATATCTCTTTATTTGAATATAGAGAATGGATCATCAGCTTTAACAGCTGCTTTGTCTCAGTTTGAAAAGATCTTGTTCTGGATTTACTCATATTTTTATTTTATTTATAAGACATATTGGTGATTAAATTTTCTAATTCAAGTAATTATATTAAAGAGTAGTTACTCTAAAAATTTGTATAATTGCAATAATCATAATCACCAGAGTATTAAAAACACTAAAATTATGAAGCCATTTAAATAATTTGTCCCAGCCTCTATCCCTTGCACTGTTTGTAATAGGAATAATTAAATAACCTAATATTGCAAAAACAGCTGCTACAGATGCCATATATACATCAAGTTTTTTAAAAAATAAGAATGATATTAACAAAGCAACAAGTGTTATTAAAAATAATAATAAATAATATCTAGGAAAGACTTTTCTGAGAAATTTAGAAGCATTTTGACTATCTAAAACTTTAAATACTACTGGTGCCGTTAATAATACTTGGGCAAAAATAATTCCCAATACTAATGAATAGCATAATATTAAAAGTGTCAGAATCATTGTATTCATAACATAAGTGGCGGTCCGACGGGGAATCGAACCCCGAACGCCGCCGTGACAGGGCGGAATTATAACCGTTTAACTACCGGACCACATTTTAGATTGCTTAATATATATATTATAAAAAAAACTGCAACCTAATGGTGGGTGATGACAGGTTCGAACTGCCGACCCTCTCGGTGTAAACGAGATGCTCTACCAAACTGAGCTAATCACCCTTTTATCTTAATAATTAATTAAGGTTGCTAATAATACTATCATTAGAAAAAAAATAATATGCTTTATTAGTTCTGTTTAATCTCTGATTTAGAAATATTTAGTCTAGCCAGATATATACCAAACATACTTAGAACAGCAAAAGTAATTTGCATTACATTTAAAATCTCATTGAACAAGAAAATAGCCAGAATTGATGCAGTAAGTGGCTGCATCAATAATCCAATTGAACCAACTGATGCCGGTATTTTCCCAATTCCATGGGTTATGAAGTATTGTCCTCCAAGCTGACACAATATAGCCAATGAAAAAAGGTTGATCCACTCTATTGATGAAGAAGGAATAAAATTTCCACCTTGTATTAACATAGGAATTGCAGAAAACAAGCAACAAAACAACGTAGTGTAAAAAATTATGTTTAGAGAGTCCTCACTACCTAATCTAGATATTACTAACAGATATATGCCATAAAACAGAGCTGCTACTAAACATAAAATATCTCCCAAAATTTTTCCGTTAATGTAATTATTTGAAAAATAAACTAATCCAATTATTCCAATATATGTAATCAAAAATGAGCTGGCAAAGCCCTTAGATGGTTTTTCACTAAATACAATATAAGCAATGATTGCAACAAAAATAGGTGCTGAATTTACTATGATGGTTGCATTAGCAACTGAGGTAATATTCATGCTGAAATGCCACAGAGTAAGATCAGTTGTAAAAGCAAGTGAAGCAAGAGCTGAATAAAAAATAGTTTTTTTATTATTTACTGAAAATTTAAGAGTTTTATTTAAACTAAAATTCAAAATGAATAAAAATGGAATTGCCAGAAACATCCTATAAAAAGATATCGCTGTTGGTGTCAAAGAACTCCATTTTACAAATATTGGAGCAAACCCAATTAAAGTTGCTCCTAAAGCAAGTATAAGAAAATAATTACTTCGCTGAAAATTAGTTTTCATAAAGTTATACTTTAAAAATGCAAAATGACATTGTAAGTCAGAATGAAGAAATAATCTCAGTTGGAGAACTTAACAGATCAGCTAAATATCTGCTGGAAAATAACTTTAGCAACATTTCTGTTTTGGGTGAAATTTCTAATTTGGCTAAGCCAAGTTCTGGTCACATTTACTTCACATTAAAAGATGAAGATGGAGCAATTAGATGTGCCATGTTTAAAAACCAAAATTTAAAACTAAACTTTTCTCCTGAAAACGGAGACCAATGCGTTTTGAAAGGACAAGTTAGTCTCTATGCACCAAGAGGTGATTATCAATTGATCGTAAAGAGCATTCAACCTGCAGGAGCAGGTAATTTAATGCAACAATTTGAAGCTTTAAAGAAGAAACTTGATCAAGAAGGTTTATTTAATCTAGATGAAAAATTTCAAATACCTGAATCTCCAAAACATATTGGAATTATTACTTCATTATCTACTGCTGCCCTTCAAGATATTATCTCAACAGTTAAAAGGAGAGCACCGTCAACGCAAATCTCTGTAAGTGATGCATCTGTTCAGGGAGATAATGCTCATGTCTCTATCATTGCTGCTATGGAACGTATCCTTGAATTTAATAAAAAAACAGAATCTAGTCCTATTGATCTTGTAGTTTTTGCTAGAGGTGGTGGATCTATTGAAGATTTGTGGTGCTTTAACAATGAGGAACTTGCTAGAGAAATTTATAACTACCCTATTCCAACAATTTCTGGCGTTGGACATGAAATTGATTTTACAATTTGTGACTTTGTATCTGATATAAGAATGCCTACTCCCACTGCTGCTGCTGAACTATTCACAGAGTTTAATTATCAGCTACAAGATAAATTTATTGAATATAAAATGAAATTGGAAAGTGTGCTAAATAAAAAAATAGATGAACTCAAAAATTTGCTTCTTCAAAATCAATCAAAACTAAAAAACCCTATTACAAAGCTTAGAGAAATATCTCAAAGACTTGATAATGCAGATTTAAGACTTCAACAAAATCAAAAGTTAATAATTGCTAATTACAATAATAAGATCAATTTATTAATTGGTAATATAAATAATTTCAATCCAGAAAAAAGATTACAAGATTTAAGCGATAAGGTGAATTCACTAAATGAATTTCTTCAAAGAGGAATCTCGTCAAATGTAAAAAATATAAAGAATCAACTAATAAAGCTTCATAAAAATTTAGAAATTTTAAGCCCTTTATCAATCCTTGATAGAGGCTATGCTATCTTGACTAACAAAACTGGGGCAGCTATTAAAAGTATAAAGGAAGTTTCAAAAGGAGAATCTTTGCGTGCTAGGTTAAGTGAAGGATCTTTAGATCTAGATGTTAAAAATAAAAATGAATAAATTTGATATAAGAATTATTTTTTTATTTTTTTTTACTCTAGATGTTTTATCTGAAAACATTGGACAGCCAGGCGAATTGTTTCCTATAAAAGTAAATAAAGGTATTTTTACTAGTTCAAATGGATTAATAAAAATTGATAATAGTTATTACAAGCTTGTCCCTCTCTCATTCAGTAAACAAGGTCAATATGTAATGTTTGAGGATACGAAAATATTTATTCAAAATAAAGATTTTGGAGAATCAAGGATAACAATTACAAATAATGCTCTTGTTAACTTAAGTGATGAAGACAAAGACAGGACAATTAGAGAATCTAAAATCATAAATAAGGCTCTTCAAACATATTCAAAAAAAATGAAGCCAACATTTAGCTTTATTAGTCCAGTGGATGGAATTATCTCAAGCCGATATGGAAAAAAGAGGTTTATAAATAACTCTCCAAGATCTCCTCATTTAGCATTAGATATTGCAGCACCTGAAGGTACAAAAGTATTATCACCTGAAGATGGGAAGGTAATTTTAATCGGTAATTTTTTCTACTCAGGTAACTATTTAATTATTGATCATGGTCAAGGGTTATTGAGTTCATACAGTCATTTGTCTTCAATTTCTGTCTCTGAAGACGATATTCTTAAGCAAGGTCAAGAAATTGGAAAAGTTGGCTCTACTGGAAGAGTAACTGGTCCTCATTTACATTGGACTGTTTATTATGAAAAAGTAAGAATAAATCCAGAATCTTTACTTAAAGATAATTATCTAGAAGCTCTCCTTTAATTCTGAGAATATTTTATTTAGCTCGTCTTTAGTTTGAGGTCTAAAAAGTGATAAAGCCAACTCCCCATTAGGATTTATAAAAAAAGTTGCTGGCACTGCAGGTGGCGTTGAGATCCCCCATATATCTCTAGGATGTGAAATCAAAGAAGGTACTTCTATATTGAATTTTTTAGCGACTGGTTTTAGATCATCTATATCAAGCTCATCAAAATTGAATGTGTAAACAATCAAATCAGCATTTTCATCTGCAAACTCATTTAATTCAGGTATTTCCTTTATACAAGGCGCACACCAATCAGCCCAGTAATTTATTACAACCCAGTTGCCATTTAATCTATCAAGATTAGTATTGGGTCCGTTAAATACTTCAATATCATATTTTTGACATCCAACAAGAATCATCAAACATAAAAGTTGTATAATCGTTCTTTTCATCGCGTACATGATATAAACATTAATATAAAAGTAAATATGGATGATAAATTTTTATTAGTTTTATTTTATTCTGCTTCAGGGTCTGTAAAAAATTTGGCGCACGCTATCAGCGATGGCGCTGAAGAACATGGTCTAAAAGTAAAAATAAGAACAGTACCAAAAGTCTCTTCAAATACTGAAAAAACTGAGCCTGATATTCCTGATTCAGGAGAAATTTATTGCACCAAAGAAGATCTTATTAATTCAAGTGGCATTGCAATAGGATCACCAACAAGGTTTGGATCTATGGCTGCACCTCTAAAATATTTTCTTGATACAACTGGAGATCTTTGGGCGACGAATGCCCTTGAAAACAAACCAGGTCTTGCTTTTACCTCTACTGGTTCAATGCATGGCGGACAAGAAGTAACGCTATTTAATATTCTTACATTTATGTTGCATCATGGAATGATTATTCTTGGAACACCTTATTCATTGTCTCAATTAAATAAAACAAAGTCTGGTGGTACACCATATGGACCATCGCATGTTGAAAGTTTTAATTCCTCAAATGAACTTACTTTAGATGAGTATGAAATTGCAAAACAATGCGGTCAAAGACTTGCTAAGCTTATTTTAAAAGTAAGTGAATAGCATTCAAAAATATCTTTTTGTTACTAATTCATTATTTTTCTTTCTTATTGTTGTAAAAGTTTTAAATATTTTTCTTGAAAGAATAGATTTTGTTCTTTTTGTTGCTTGGCTCTTTCCAATCATATTTTTTATTATTTATATAAATAAATTATCTATAAGAGCATATCAATGGTTTTGCTTCGTTCTTCTTATTTATTTTTTATTTTCCTCTTTGAGGATTTTTGGAACAGTGCCTTATTGGTTAGATGTTACTGAATTTGTTTTAATATGTTTATTATTTATTAATATTATGTTCGGGCCCAAAATTATAAGTAAAATGAACTAAAACCAATTTACTTAGTCTGATTTATAGAATATTATCAATCCCCTTCTTGGAGAATTTATATGAGTAAAGTTAAGTCAATTTGGTCTAAAGCCGATGCATTTTTATCAACAACGAGAAAACTAATTCTTAACACATTTACAGTTTTAGTTTTGATCTTTGTAACAGTAGCAATTTTTGGAGCTTTCGGTGCAATGTTTACTGAAGATGAAGAAATTGATACTGAAAATAAAGTCCTTTGGTTTAAACCAATAGGAGTTGTTGTAGATAACGCAACAAGTTCTGCGCCATCATTTGACGACATATTTGCAAGCAACTCTGTAAAGCAACATGAATTAGATGATTTACTTAAAGTTCTTGATAATGCTGCAACTGATGAATCATTAGCTGCTGTCTATATTAATGTTTCTGAACTTGGTATGTATTATGCTTCTGCATTTGAGATAGCAAACGCAGTAAAAAATATAAAAGATAATGGAAAAAGAGTAATCGCATATGCTGAAGATTATGGCAACGCAGCATATTTGATAAGTTCTCAAGCTACTGATGTAATGATAAATAACTACGGTCAAGTCTCTGCATTTGGGTTCGCAAGAAAAAGAGAATATTACAAAGATTTATATAAAAATATAAAACTTAATTATCACGTATTTGTTGCTGGTGACTATAAAAGCGGTCCCGAACCATATACAAGAACATCAATGTCTGAGGAAGATAAGCTTGCTTGGAATGAATATGCTAATCCACTTTGGGAGAAGATGACTAATATGATTGAAACAAGTAGAAATCTTCCAAAAGGTACGATGCAACAATATGGAGACTCAATCTGGGATTTATCTATAGAAAATCCAGAAACTGCTGAAATTGCACTAAATGTTGGTTTAGTTGATCAAATTGTTACACGAGAGGAATTAAGGCATTGGATGTTTGAAGAATTTCCTAACGAAGAAAATGATAAAAACGAATATCCTGATGCAGTTTATATCTATGAATATCTCTCAACAATTGAAGAAGAAGAAAAAGTTTCAAAAAATAAAATTGCTGTTATCAATGTTGAGGGTGCAATAACAACTGGCGAAGCAACATATAATATTGCTGGATCAGACACCATAGTTAGCAATATTCGTAAAGCAATAAAAGATGAGAATGTTAAAGCTCTTGTTCTGAGAGTTAATAGTCCTGGTGGAAGTGTTTTGGCAAGCGAACTTATTATTAACTCACTCAATGAATTCAAAGAAACCGGAAGACCAATAGTTTCTTCAATGGGAGATATTGCAGCATCAGGCGGTGTTTGGGTCACAACCTTGTCTGATGAAATTTGGGCAAAGCCAGAAACACTCACAGGGTCAATAGGTGTTTATGGGTTAATTCCCACATTAGATGGCATATATGAATGGGCTGGAATTCAGGTCGATGGGGTTAGCACTACAAAAGCTGGTGAGTGGGATTCTAGGCTGGCAATGCCAGATTACGTAAATAAAGCAATCCAAGCAAGCATTGATAATTCCTATGACAAGTTTGTTTCAAAAGTAGCTGAAAATAGAATGATGCCATACAAAGAAATACTAGCAGTTGCAGGTGGGAGAATTTGGTCAGGTCAAAAAGCTCTTGAATTAGGACTTGTTGACAGAATTGGAAATATTAAAGATGCCATAGAATCCTCTGCAGAACTTGCTGACATTGATGACTACGAAGTTGTTTCATATGAGAAGCCAATGGATCCATTTGAAATAATTCTTTCTGAACTTTTAGATAACCTAGATGTTAGAGTGAATGTTGACAAAAATATTGCATCTTTGTTGAAAATCATTAATTCTGATTACAAATTTATTGATAAAGAAAAAGACATAAATATCGCATCATATTGTTTTCAATGCGAATTTTTAGAAGCTAAATAATTTCTTTAATTAAAGGTATCGTTATTTTTCTTTTCTGCTGAATTGAAAGCTCATCAAGCTTATTTAGAATATTTGTGAGGCTTGATATGCTTCTTTCGGTATAAGTTAATAAATAATTTAACTCTTTATCCCCTATTATAATTGATCGATGTTTTGATATTTCCTCAAACGCTGATGATAAATTTGAATCACTAATTGGAAAAACTTCAATCTGATCAATTTTTCTTACCCTGGATTTTAAATCATTAAGTGAAAAATTAATTGTAGATGAATTTTTTGAGGATCCAAAAATAAGCCTGCATCCTGATGTTTGACAATTATTAATTAAGTTAAAGATTGCAGTTTCCCAATTTTTAAATCCCTCAATTAAATCTATGTCATCAACACATATGATATCCATATGTTCAACGCCATCTAAAATTTTCGCATCTAGCTGACTGGCCTCAGCTAGGGGCAAATAAAGACTCATTTTGTCAATATCAGCATATTTATTACATAAAGCTTGTAAGAGATAAGTCTTTCCAGTTTTTTTTATTCCATATAGAAAAGTATCATCATCTGTATCAAGTATCTTTTTAAGTTCATGGTTAGCCTCATCAAAGTAAAATTCATCCAAGCTTGATTTATTTGGCTTACTCCATGGGAAAGTTAATTGTTTTGGTTTATTCATTATGATATTCACGAAGATCTTTATACCAATTAAATGTGTATACAAACAAACTTAAGATAGTTACAAAAACAATCAAAATATTTAAGAAATTAAAACTTATATCAAAATTAAATATCTCATTAATAAAAATGATTGAGATATATATAATTTGTAAGCCCGTTGTGAGTTTCCCTAGGAGGTTAGGAGATGGTGTGTCCGATTCAATTAAAGACATTTGAATTGCAGCACCAATAAGAATAGCCACATCTCTGCTAATAAAAATTACAAAAATATAAAATGGTATAAAGTTGTTAATCCAAAATATAAAAACTGTTCCAGATAGTAAAAGCTTATCAGCTACAGGATCAAGTATTCTTCCAAGTTCGGTCTGCCAGTCCATTTTTCTAGCTAAATAGCCATCTAAGGCATCAGTAAAAGATGCTATAAGAAAAAAAATAATACTAGTTTCAAAATTCCCAACGTAAATATTGTTGAGAATTGGATAAACGAGAGCAATTCTTATTATTGAAAGTAAATTTGGAATAAAAATAAAATATTTAATCATTGTTTATATTCCAAACGTAAATATTTATCATTTAAAGAACCTTGGATAATTTCAAAAAAACTATTCTCAGTAATCTGTTTTTCAAGTGTTTTGAAACCACCGAGCATTCTAACTTCAAATCCAATTTCATCTGTATCAAAAGAAATGATCTTCATTTGAATTGTTCCAACCATATTTTCGATTATGCGTCTTGATTCTTTATAATCTAATAAAGTATTAATATTGTTAATGTGTATTTTTATTAGTTCTTCTTTTGTTATATCAACAGCATTCTTGCTCAAAAGCATATCGATTTCTGATTCTATATAGTTATCAAAGTCCTCAAAAAAATCTTCATAAAATTCATCATTGCTATATTGATTATTAACATCTCCTGTGACCGACCAATTATTTAACCCCACTTTAGTTAAGTCTATAGTTACCACTTTGTCTGATAAATATTTTGAAGAAATAAAGTCTTTTGAATCAATGAGCTTTTCATATTTTAATAAATCAAATCTATCAGTTAAATCTATATCAGGTAATTCAATAAAAATGCCTCTCGAATTTGAATAATTAAAAATAGCGTTTTGTATTAATTCATCTATAGAATTTTTTATTTCATATGAGGTTATAAAGTAAGGGTCCATTGATCCAGAATCAACCTTCATTAGAATTAGTACAACGGGTCTTGAATTACCCACTACAGGAATTTTTAGCTCCTTAAAAACTTTAATTAGAGCATCTTTGTCAAAATTAACCTGTAAAAAACTTTTTTCATCAAAATTTTTAATTGAATAGCTTGATATAAAATCTTTTCTGGCATTACCAGCATTGATTATCTTCCAAATATTTGATGGAGATTCACTCCCACTTAATCTAAATACCATTGTATTAAATGAACTATTAATTGATTTTTCAATTGATGCAGGATCATTCAAAGGTTCATAAATTACAAAAAGTTCTTTAAAGTCCTTTCCAAAGCCTGTATTAGAAAAGATAATAAGTAGAATTAAGAAGTTTTTAATTAATCTCATAGATTTTATCTCATTAATGATATTTTAAATGACAAAAGAAATTATAGAAAATGATCCTTACAAGTCTGCGGGTGTTGATATTGATGCAGGCAATGAACTTATTGAAAAAATTAAAGCAGATGTAGCATCTACACAAAATGTCAATGTTCTTGGAAATATTGGTGGGTTTGCAGGAATGTACGAAATTGGCAAAGAATTTGAAGAGCCAATCCTGGTAGCTTGCACAGATGGTGTTGGAACAAAAGTTTCTCTTGCAATGGAATACAATTACATTGACGGTATTGGACAAGATTTAGTGGCTATGTGTGTAAATGATCTAATTGTTACAGGTGCAAAGCCATTATTTTTTCTGGATTACTATGCTGCATCAAAATTAGATGTTGACCATGCCGCGCAAATAATAAAAAGTATTGCAGGAGCATGTAAAAATTCTGGATGTGCTCTTCTTGGTGGAGAAACTGCTGAGATGCCAGGCCATTATATAGATAATAACTTCGACCTAGCAGGATTTTCTGTTGGTTGTGTTGAAAAGAAAAATATAATTGACAAGAACAGCGTATGCGACGGAGATATATTAATCGGAATTGAATCAAGCGGACCCCACTCAAATGGGTTTTCTTTGATAAGAAAAATTCTAGCTGAATCAGATAAAAGTGTCGATGAAAAAAAAGCAGTTGCTACTCAAGTGCTTGAGCCCACTATCTTATATCCAACATTAATATCATCATTACTAAAAAAACATGAGATAAAATCAATGTCTCACATAACTGGTGGTGGATTAACGGAAAATTTGCCGCGTTCAATTCCTGAAAAACTTTGCATTGAATTGAGTGTGAATAGCTGGGATATTCCCCCGGTCTTCAAGTGGCTGCAGTCCGAAGGAAACATACATAACGATGATATGTACAAAATATTTAACTGCGGCATAGGAATGGTTTTATTTGTTGATTCAAGTCAAGAAGAAGATATAAGAAAATCTATAACAGAGTTTAATTTTAAAAATTATAAAATTGGAACAGTTTCAAAAACATCTGGAAGTAAAGAAGTTATATTTTCTTAAAAAATGAAAAAAATAGCGGTCTTAATATCTGGGAGTGGCTCGAATTTAGAGGCAATTGCTGAAGCGTGTAGAGCTAATAGAATAAATGGAAAAATTGTTTGTGTAATATCAAATAATCCAGATGCTTATGGCATTAAAAGGGCTCAAAAATTTAATTTACAGTCTGTTGTTATTGACCATAACTCATTTGCTTCAAGAACAGAATTTGAAAATAAGATTGAAAATTCCTTAGATAATTATGATGTCGATTTAATTGTTTTAGCGGGTTTTATGCGAATTCTTGGAGAAAATATTACTAAAAAATACTTTGGAAAAATGATAAATTTGCATCCATCACTACTTCCAAAATATCCTGGGCTGGACACACATAAAAAAGTTATACAAAATGGTGATGCAATTCATGGTATTTCAATACACTATGTGACGCCTGAACTTGATGCTGGCCCAATTATCGCTCAAGGAGCAATAAATATTACTCACGATGACAATATTGAAAGTATAGAAAAAAGAATTCATATGATAGAACATCAATTATTGCCAGAAATTATTAATGAGATTTGTTTGGAGAATATATATCTAGATGTGAATACTGTTATGTATAACGATGAAATGGATGTGACTGATCATATATTAATTAACTACGATGAATAAATTTTTATTTTTAATGTATTTTTTCTGCGGTGCAATGATTGCAACTGAAGTTACTCAATACAAAGCAAAATATCAATTCGATTCTGAGGAAATATCAATATCGGGTATTCGTGAGTTCAAAAAGAACAATGATGGCTATGAATTAAAATTCAGAGCTTCAAATATTGTAGCAAGTATGTTTTTTATATCAGAGTTTGATATTGATGAAGTTGGGGTCAGATCTAACTCTTATCAAATAAAAATAAGGCCAAAATTCCTCAAAAGAGATCAGCTAATAGAATTTGATCGTCAAGAAAATATTATTAAGTCAAGTGGAAGAAATACATGGAAGAGCAGTTTTATAAGTGATGAAATAGCTGTAGATCCATTAAATGCTCAAATTATGATAAGAAAGTTTATAAAAGAAAATGTAAATCAATTTTCTCTTAATCTTATAAACATGCAGGAAGGTGGTATTGAAACATACAACTATTCTGTTTCAAATAATATAAAGTGTGATTTTAATAACGAAAAATACAATTGTGTTGTATTAGATCGCATTCAACCAGGAAGTACTAGAAAAACAACATACTATTTAGCAGAAGAATTAGATTATATGTTTCTAAAAATTATTGATGAAAGTGAAGAATGGACAAATAAGTTAGAACTTAAAGAGATTTTAAGTTTTGGGTAGCGTGACTCCTGTTTGCCCTTGATATTTGCCACCTCGATCTTTATAACTTGTTTCACACTCCTCATCTGATTCAAAAAATAGCATCTGAGCAACACCCTCTCCAGCATAAATTTTTGCTGGCAAATTAGTTGTATTAGAAAACTCCAAAGTAACATGTCCTTCCCATTCTGGCTCAAGAGGTGTTACGTTTACAATTATTCCACATCTTGCATACGTTGATTTTCCAAGACAAACAGTAAGAACATTTCTTGGTATTTTGAAATACTCTATTGTTCTTGCCAAAGCAAAAGAGTTAGGAGGTATTACACAAACGTCTGATTCAATATTCACAAAGCTTTTTTCATCAAATGATTTCGGATCGACAATAGCTGAATGTATATTTGTAAAAACTTTAAACTCATTGGAGCATCTAACATCATATCCATAACTAGAAACTCCGTAAGATATAAGTTTATTGCCCGATTCATCAAGACGAACTTGATTCTCTGAGAAAGGATTTATCATGTCCTCATTAATTGACATTTTTTTTATCCATTTATCTGACTTAATCGACATTAATCTCAACCCTGCCTTCGATAGCGCGAGCTATCGTAGTTCCATCAACATACTCTAACTCGCCACCAATTGGAATACCATAAGAAATTCTTGAGACTTTTGCATTTTTGACATGATCCGTAATGTATATTGCTGTTGCGTCTCCCTCTACTGTGCTGCTTGTTGCTAGAATAATTTCTGCTATTTCTTCTTTTTCAATCATACTGAGAAGATCATTTATTCCAAGCTCCTCAGGCCCAATACCATCGATTGGAGAAAGCCTGCCTAACAAAACAAAGTACTTTCCCCGATATCCCCCTGTTGATTCAATTGCTAAAACATCAGATGGACTTTCAACTACACATATTTTTTTTATGTCTCTAGCGGTATCCAGACAAATCTTGCACAAGTTATTTGATGTCAACATTCTGCAAGACTCACATCTCTGAATATTATCTAAAGCATCACTTAAAGTATTTGCAAGAATACTTGCGCCATCCTTATTTCTATCAAGAAGATAAAGTGCCATTCTTTGAGCTGATTTTTTACCAACACCAGGAAGGATAGTTAAAGCATTAATTAAATCAGCTACAAGATCTTGTTTCATTTGAGTGGTTTTATACTATCCTTTTTTATTGAGCCTTTGAATTTTTTAACAAAACTTTTAATAGATTCATCATTATTTATATTAGATTGAGCATTATTAATATTATCTTCCATTTTCTTATTTTCTAGAATAATTGGAGACTCATTAACATTTCCATTTTCATAATTTATTTCAATATCTTTATTAAAAACAGAAGATATTGCTGACTTAAATTCACTCTCAATATTTTCTGGTACCTCGCCAGCAGATGAATCAGACATTAGTGTTAACTTATTGTCGTTAAAATCAATAAACGACATATTGCCGAAATAATTTCTAGCAAAAGGACTTAACTCAATTGAATGAAAAAATCTTACCCAATCATTATTATCTTTTAAGTGGAAGCTATTTTCTTTTTTTATAACAGTTTCTTCTTTTTTCTCAGTGTTTAGATTTTTTTTTTGAGCAATATCAGATCCATTTTTCACACTTGACTCACTTAATTTTTGCAGTGGATTGAAAGTAAGCATTCTTAGTAAACATATTTCTAATGATTCTTTAGGACTTGGATGAACATCAAATTTTGAAAAGGCATTAAGGCAGATTTCATAAAGCAACTGACAGAATTCTTGATCAATCTTAACTGCCAAATTTTTAATATCTTCATCGGATGAATTGTTTAATGCTTGCTCTAATGAGATTTTATGAAGTATAGATATCAAATTTTGTAAAATTACATCATATTCAGGTGATAATTCTTCAATTTTTGCCAAAATATTGAAAGCCTTTTTTGCATCTCCTTCAATTACTGATTCGATTAATTCTAATACTAAAGAATTATCAATTGTGCCTAGCAAATTTCCAACATCATCTTTTGAGAGCATACCATTACCATAGGCAATCGCTTGATCAAGAAGAGTTAATCCGTCTCTAACAGAGCCATTAGCAGAATTCGCAATCATTATTAGAGACTCTTCATCATGCTTAATTTTTTCATTCTTTAAAATTTTTTTAAAATGATCTATAAGTAACTCATCGCTTACAGTTTTAAGATTAAGCTGCAAACATCTTGATTGCACTGTTTTTGGAATGTTTTCTGGATTGGTCGTTGCAAATAAAAATATAACATGAGGCGGAGGTTCTTCTAATGTTTTTAAAAGGGCATTAAAACTAGCTTTTGAAAGCATGTGAACTTCATCAATAAGATAAATCTTATATCTGCCTTTTGCTGGTTTATATTCAACTGTTTCTATTAACTCTCTTACTTTTTCAACTTGTGTATTAGATGCAGCGTCAATTTCAAGAAAATCAACACTTCTTCCAAGACTAATTTCCATTGTATTTGAGCATTTATTGCATGGATTTGGAGTTGGTTTATCACTACTCTCACAATTAAGACATTTTGCCAGTATTCTTGCGATAGTAGTTTTACCTACACCTCTTGTTCCTGAAAAAATATAAGCTTGATGAACTTTTTCTTGCTCAATACTATTTATCAAAGCTTGGACAACATGTTTTTGTCCGATAACTTCTTTGAAGCTCTTTGGTCGATATTTTCTTGCTAAAACTTCATACGACATAACGAAGAATCATAACATGTCGTCAGAGAAAACTGATTCAATTTCTTGAAAAGTAAATCCTCTATTCTTCATAAAACTCTTTTGCTTAAGTTTTTCATTAGTTTCTTCTGATGGGCCATTTTTAAATTTTTTATCAAATGCTTTTTTTGCAGCCTTCTTCCATCCACCTTCTTCGTTTAAAACCTTATGTATATCACTTTCATCTATACCTTTAGATAACAGCTCAAACTTAATTTTTTTTGGGCCAAATCCTTTCCTTTTTCGAGCTACTACATATGCCTCTGCATACCTGAAATCATTTAGAAGATTATTTTTCTTTAATTTTGATACAGTTAAGGAAATTTCTTCTGTAGAGTCAAACTTTTTTTCTAATTTAAAAATAAGCTCCTTAGCAGAGTGCTCTCTTCTTGATAATATATCTAGGGCTTTATTATAAATTAATGATGATTCTTCACTCATTAATCAAAAGGTATTACTCTTGATTTGCCATTTCTTTTTATAATTCTAACTTTCTGGTCAACTCTAAAATCATATTTCCCAACTTCCTGAATGATCGATATCATTCTTCCACCATTAGTTTCAATTAATAATTCAATACCATTTTTTTGGGTAAGATTTGACCCCAGTTCTGCTCCAACTGCAGATCCAACTATACCCCCAATAATTGCGGCAATATCAGATTCGGGTTCAGAGTCTGTAACATTCTTACCAACCGAACCTCCAATCAGGGCACCAGCAGCTGCACCGGTTTCTCTATCACCCTCTATGGTTACGCTTGATACATCTAAAATTGTGCCAATCACAACATATTGTTGTTTTTGAACATCTGATTTTCTCACCACCTCAGGTGTTAAAGACATATTAGAACAAGAAATTAAAAATAAAGTTGTTATTAAAATAAAATGTTTGAAGTTCATCCTATATCTCCATTAAAGAAAAATCTAAAAAAAGATCTTCCTTAATAACATAGTATTTTTTGTTTTTTTCAAATCCATCTAAAAGCTCAACTTCATATATCTCTTCTTGATGCTTGGGCTTTATAATTTTGATTCTATCGCCTTTATTTAATCTAACTAAATTTCTCCCATCTACAATAGAAAATTGATCCCAATCATTAAATTTTCTTGCTTGATAGGTATTAAATGCATCAATAGAAAAATAATATAAAACTTTAGAATTAGTTGGAGAAAACTTTGTGCTTCTTTTCTCTAAGGCCCATGTTTGCCCTTCTTCAATAACTGTTTCATTATTTTCAGAATTTACATCAAGTATTAGAAGCATGGTTGATAAAGCTATAAGTGTAATTTTCATAATATTATTGACAGATTAAGTAATAAAAAGTTCTGGTCATTAATGAAGATTATTACATAATTATTTATTACTAACGATTGAAAATTCATAAAATATCCATATATATAATGTGAAGGAAATGCCATAACGGATTTCCATTTAACCAGTGCAGTCTGAAAAGATGCACATATTTAGTCGCTATAAGGAGGACTATTATGATACTTAATTTTACAGATCCATTTTTCACAACGCGTGTACTTGGTTTTGAACCTTTATTTGATAGGTTGCAGAGACTCTCTGAATCTAATGAGCGCTCTTCAAGTTATCCACCATATAACATTAGTAAAGATGGTAATTTATTTGCTATCGAAATTGCTGTTGCTGGTCTATCTAAAGAAGATATACAAATAGAGCTTGCAGATGGTGTTCTAACAATTAGTTATGACGGACCAAATACTGAAGTTATCAATGGTGAAAACAAGGTTGTGTATCAAGGAATTGCTCAAAGAGCTTTTAAACAACAATTCACTCTATCTGAAGATGTGGTTGTTCAAGGTGCAGAGCTAATCAATGGTTTACTTACAGTAAATCTTGAAAAAATTATTCCTGATGAGAAAAAGCCTAGAATAATTGAGATAAAATCACCAAAGAGAATCTCAAGTAAGTAGTACACATCAAGTGAAATGGGGTGCATAATGCACCCCATATGTTTTATAGGATAAAATTACATTTTATGAAATTTCTCAAAATATCCTATCTATTATTCTTTTGCTTGGCCTTAGAAGCAGTCATAGTAGATACAGGTCATGCAAATGTCTCGTTAGTTAAGTTTGAAAGCCTAGAAGGAGATCGTAGTAAAACTCTTTTAGGAATTAAAATGGATATGCAAGAAAATTGGCATACCTATTGGAAAAATCCCGGTGATTCAGGCGGTCCTATAAAGGTTAAGTGGTCTCACGATAACAATATATCCATCAGTAAAATATATTGGCCAACTCCAACTTTAATCCCATATGAACCTTTAATGACATATGGATACAAAAATTTTGTAATTTTTCCTTTTGAAATCACTAACTCAAATAATAAAAATTCATACATTGAAGCAAACATAGACTTTTTAATTTGTGATGATATTTGTGTTCCTGAAAAGGCATTGATCAAGACAAATCTAGATGAAATAAAGAGTGATCCCTCTCTTAATGATTGGTTTTTAAAAGTTCCAGATCAAATACTACCTGTTAAAGCTTCAGTAGACAGTGAGTATATTAATATTCGGTTTTCTTCACCATTTGACGTGAGTTCCGCAATATTTTTTGTTGATGAACAAGATATTGTAGAACATGCTGAAAACCAAAAACTTTCTAAAGAGGAGAATAATTACTTACTTTCGATAAAAAAAGTGGATTATTTGGAATCTTTTGAGAATCTATCTGGAGTATTATCAATTAATAATAATGAAAGTTTTATCATAGATGCTGAAATTGAAAATATAACTCAAAACTCTTTCAATATTTCATTCTTTCAAGCATTAATTTTTGCTTTTGTTGGTGGTCTAATTTTAAATTTAATGCCATGCGTTTTTCCAATAATTTCTTTAAAAGTACTAAGTTTCGTTTCAATGAGCAATCAATCACCGTCAAAAATTAGAGCACATGCCTTATCATTTTGCGCAGGAGTAATGATTTCATTTCTTCTAATTGGATTTGCAATGATTCTTCTTAAACAAGCCGGTTTATTTTTAGGTTGGGGATTTCAATTGCAGTCTCCAACTATTGTAGGATTGCTTAGTTTGCTGATGTTTGTAATCGGTTTAGTCTTACTCAGCGATATAAATATAGGTTCATCACTTACTAGGCTTGGTGGATTTGGTTCTAGCGGAAGTCTAGCTGGTTCCTTTTCAACAGGCATCTTAGCTGTTGTCGTAGCCTCGCCTTGCACTGCACCTTTTATGGGGGCAGCACTTGGATATGCCTTAATACAACCATCGGGATTAACTTTACCAATCTTTTCAGCGCTTGGTTTAGGTTTTGCATTTCCATATTTTGTCTTATCAGCATCGCCAAGTTTAATAAATTATTTACCAAAACCAGGTAATTGGATGGTCACATTAAAAGAATTTTTTGCATTCCCAATGTTTGCTACATCAATATGGTTAATA
Organism: SAR86 cluster bacterium SAR86A; assembly: GCA_000252525.1. Classification (GTDB taxonomy): domain Bacteria; phylum Pseudomonadota; class Gammaproteobacteria; order Magnimaribacterales; family D2472; genus SAR86A. Next base: position 616,860 of record JH611156.1, read on the forward strand.
TGGGTATTTAGCGTTCAAACATCTTCTAACGAAGTAATTTTTCTGTTAATTACAATTTTATTGATCTCATTATTAATTTGGATAGGCTCAAGACTAAACAAATCTAGCTACAGAATAATTATTTTAGCTATTGCAGTTTTTGTAATTTTCTTTCAATTTAAAGATATCCCATCAAATGAAATGCAAGCTACAAAGTCCTTAAAACTTGAGAATTATGATTATGTTGAGTGGAATAAAAATATAGAAAATGAATATCAGAGTAAAAATCAAGCGTATTTGATTAATTTCACAGCTGCGTGGTGTATTACATGTCAAACAAATGACAAAATTGCATTGTCAAGACCAGCAGTTAAAGAATATATTTTTGAAAACAATATTGAGTATATCGTTGCAGATTGGACCAACAAAAATGATGAAATTCTAAAAACTCTTGAAACCTACAATAGAAATGGTGTTCCACTATATATTTTTTGGAAGCCTGGTATGAGTGAATCTAAAATTTTACCAGCGATTTTAACTGAGCAAGTTTTGCTTGATAGTTTCAACAACTCATAATTAATAATATAATCGTGGATTAATTAATAGGAAGTTTTATGTTTGGGACACCTTTTGAAATTTTTGGAACAGTTCATGTCATAACTATTGTTGTGATTGCATTTGTTTCAATATTTTTACCAAAATTTTATAAAGGTAAGGCGGATGAACAAATTTCCCTTATGAAAAAAATTATTGCCGGTGTAATTGCCGCCCACGTAATCATTTCACCATACAAAGATTTATATCTACTAGCTAACCCTTATGACTGGAGAGAAACAATTCCTCTTCACATGTGCGATTTATCAGAAATTTTTCTTATATGGTTTTTACTTGGTGGGCCTAAAATATTATATTTATGCGCATTCTTTTGGGGTCTTGGGGGAGCAACAATGGCAATACTTACTCCTGATATAAGTCATCATGATTTAGATTACATATTTTTTATGATAGGTCATGGAATGATTATTGTTGGAATTATGTTTGCAACTGTTACCCTTGGAAACAGGCCTTATGCAAAGGATATTATTAAAGTTTCTTTAATTACAGCATTTGTTTTACTTCCAATTGTCTATGTAATTAATTTAATTCTTGGAGAGCCTGCTAATTTTTGGTATCTAATGGCTAAACCAGATGGAGCTTCTTTGATGGATGTATTTCCAGATCCGCCATATCATCTTCTGTATACAACTCCTTTGGCTATTGCAGTATTCTACTTAATATATTTGCCATATTTTATAAAAGATAACTTTGCTAAATAGCTTGCTGTTTTTGATTTAATTATCTAAATAACTTTAAAATAAAGATACAATTAGTTATGCAAAATTTTTTTGATTTATTAAAAGAGGTTTGGACTTCAGGATTCCTAGGCATCGATTTGGGTTCTTTGATATCATCACTGCTTGTACTTCTAGCAGCTTTTCTATTTAGAGGCTTTATCATATCAGTAATACTTAATGCCCTAGGCAGGCTTGCTGAAAGCACAGAATCAAAAATAGATGATGAAATTCTGAATGCTTTAAGAAGGCCTATTGGATTGGTTCCAGTAACTATTGCACTTTATATTTGTACCTTAATACTTCCATTAAGTGGCCTTATTGGTGATATAGCAACAAACGTAGTAAAGGCTTTTGTTATATTCACAATATTTAGTGCGCTTGCGAACGCTGTTAAACCTGTTTTTGCAGCATTATCTACAAGTACATGGTTAACAGCATCAATGCAGATGTGGCTTGAAAGAGCTTCTAAATTTATAGTTTGGGTCATTGGTGTTGCAATAATACTAGATATATTTGGAATTCAAATAGGTCCATTGATAGCAGGTTTAGGGTTATTTTCAGTAGCAGTGGCTTTAGGTGCTCAAGATTTTTTTAAGAATTTAATATCTGGCATATTAATTATTGGAGAGCACAGATTCCAGCCTGGTGATAGGATTGAAGTATCAGGTCAACTTCATGGAATTGTCGAGAGTATTGGTTTTAGATCGACTGTTATTAGAACTTTTGATACAGCTCCAATGGTAATACCAAATAAAGATCTATCAGATGTAAAAGTTATTAATCACGGAGAAATGATTAATAGAAGAATTAATTGGAAAATAAACCTAATATATTCAACGTCTGTAGAGCAATTAGAATCTATTAGAAATCAGATAAAAGAATATATTATTGATTCAAATGACTTTGCTACAGATGGAGATCTTGATCCTGTAGTTAGGGTTGTTGAACTCGGTGGAAGCTCAATTGATATGATGATAGTTGCTTATGCAGATCCTATGGGTTTTGCTGCATTTAATAAAGTAAAAGAAAATTTAATTTTTAACATTATGAAGATTGTTAAAAATAATAAATCTGAGTTTGCATATCCATCAACTTCACTTTATGTTGAGTCAATGCCTAAATAATATTGATGTATTATGAGCGATCAGATAATACTCTCATCAACATTAATTGCTCTACTTTGCTTATTTATATGGGGTAAGGTTAGATATGATGCTCTAGCTGTAGGCGCCCTATTTATCTTAGTTGTATTAGAAATTATTCCTGCTAATGAAGCATTTGCTGGATTTGCTCATCCGGCAGTTATTACAGTTGCTCTTGTTTTGATTATCAGTCAAGGTTTAACGAATTCTGGTATTGCTGGTCTTGTTGGTAAATTGATTGGAGGTCGCGAATTTACAGAAATTCAATTTATGGTTTCTTTACTATTTATAGCTGCAATTTTGTCTTCATTTATAAACAATATTGGCGCATTAGCTATCTTGTTACCAATAACATTAAATATATGTCAAAAAATGGAATGGCATCCATCAAAATTTCTAATGCCTTTAGCTTTCGCATGTATCTTGGGAGGCATGAATACTGCAATTGGAACTCCGCCAAATATTATTATTTCAGAATATAAAGCATCGATATCTAATGCTGGTTTCAATTTTTTTGATTTTTCATATGTAGGATTAATGATTACTGTTATATGTATATTGTTTATTGCATTTATTGGTAATAAATTAATTTTTTTAAGGAAAGAGATTCCATCAAACGAAAATCTTATAGATCTAAAAGGATATTTATTTGAAGTTATTGTAAATGAAAATAGTTCTTCAATCGGCATGACCTTATATGCTTTCAAAAAAAGGGCTGGAGAAGATACTGAGATACTTGGGATAGTTTCTGAGAGTGGTGCTGTTCGTAAGGTACAAAATAATATGCGAATTAAAGCAGGACAAATATTAGTCATCAAAACACCGCCTGATGATATTGGAAACATTTTAGATATTTTTGATTTCTCAATACCAAAAGAATTGCATTCATTTGATGAAGATGATCTTGAAGAAATTGAGGTAATGATTACTCCTGGATCAAGACTGATTGGAAGAAAATATGAATTTTTTTTAAAGTTAGCCTTTGAAGAACTTAACTTATTAGGTCTATGGAGAAAAGGTTCTAAATATAGAACTAGATTAACACGCGAAACGTTTAGAGCTGGAGATGTATTGCTCTTAGGAGTGAGAGATCTTGCTGAAGAAGATGTCTCGAATAAAATTAAACACCTTGGATTAATGCCTCTTAGACAAAGAGAACTCCAAACAATTCCAAGTAGAAGTAGGCTTATAAAAGGATTGGCATTCTTTTTATTGTCAATTTTTTTAGTCTCATTTAATTATCTTAGTGCTGCACCTGCATTTCTTTTATGTGTCTTAGGCTTTGCAAGAATTAAAATTATTGATAATGATTTTTATAGAAAAATTGATTGGCCAATAATAGTGATGTTAGCGGCAATGATTCCTATCGGAACTGCATTGCAAACTACTGGCGTGAGTGCTGAAATTGCATCATTTATTTCTCAATATGCATCCGATTTAGGTTTGTTTTGGATACTCTTCATAATTTTAATTGTAACCATGGCTACTACAGATATTATCAATAATGCTGCAACTGCTGTCATTATGGCGCCAATCTCAGTAGGTATTGGTTTAGAGCTTGGTTACGCAATTGAGCCATTTCTAATGGTTGTCGCTGTTGGTGCCAGTTGTGCATTCTTAACTCCAATTGGACATCAATGTAATACTGTTGTGATGGGTCCTGGTAACTATAAGTTTACTGATTACTGGCGAATGGGTTTACCAATGGATATCTTAATAATATTGGCCTCTATACCGATGATATTGTTTGTGTGGACTTGATAAATGGATGAAAGGTACAAAAGATTAAATAAATCAACTGGAGAGCCATTCCATGCGGGTTATCAAGATGAGGATGGTAGAATTTTTCTGAGATACCTAAGCAAACAAGGTAATGATGGATATTATCTTGAAGAGTGGAAAAAAGACATCAAAAGCTTCAAAAATAAAGCTAGAGAATTAAATATTAATTACGACTTAAATCAGCAATCGAATCAATAATTTCAGGATACTTCACATAGAATTCGTATGATTCTCCCTCCTCTTCTGTAAATGGAGTAATTACATCTGAACCAGATTCTATAGTTCCTGAAGCTATCAACATCCTACCAATAGCAATAGCATTGTCTATGCCTGCCCATCTAAGATATTTCATGATGCCCCATTTCTGAGTAGAGCCATTGTCTTGTTCTGAATATTTTGAAATTCTTGTTACAACAACGTCATTTTCTCTGTCTACAAAAGTGTATTGCCCAAACTTTCCACTTGTATTAAATATTTTTGATTCTTCATCATACTTTGATACCCACCAATGCAGAGAATAATATCGTTTATAGTCTGAGAATCTACTTGGCGTTTCCCATACAACCTGAAAAGTTTCGTCTACAAATTCTTTTGACACAATCTGTTTATCATTCCACTTACCATCTCTAGCAAATAATAAGCCTAGCTTTGAATAATCCCTTGCCGACATATCCACACAACAATATGTCATCACGTTACCCATTTCATCTTTCCATAATTTATAATCCCCTATACCCAGAGGTTCTAGAATTCTCTCTTCAAAAAGCACATCAGCTTTTTTTCCAGTTGCTTGAAATAAAATATCACCTAAAAGCATAGAATTGACATTGTTATATTCGAACTTTTCGCCAGCATTTTTTTCAACACCAACTTTTTTAGCGTATTGAAGATGATCTGCTTGAAAAAACATTTTTTCATGTTCATGAGTCGGGAAATCAAGACCACTAGACATATCGAGAAGATCTCTCAAAGTAATATCTGATCTTTCGTCATCAAAGTAATCAAGATAAACAGAAACTTTATCATCAAGACTGTTAATTTCTCCACGATCAATTGAAATTCCAATTAATGCAGCATAATAGCTCTTTGCCATCGACCAGGATGTGCCATGAGAATTTAGATCATATCCATTAGCATATTTTTCTGAAATTATTTTGCCATTCTTAATTACAACAACTGCTTGAGTTGCATCATCTGAAAATGATAAATCCATTAATTTGTCAATTTTATTAGGACTCACACCCTCCGCTTCAGGCGATGAAATGTCCCAATTTTCATTATTAGGAAAATAATCCGCTAGTGTGTTTGATGCATAGGGAAATAATAAGAATGACAGAATAAAAGCTCGAATGTGCATTTCTAAATTCATAATAAAAAGTTTTAAAAATATTGTTGAAATATACTGTTAATATAGCCTTTTTTATCTCTTAAGCAAATAATTAATGATATAAATTTCATTGATATTCAATTATAAGTATTTATAATAATGGCATGCATATTTTATTAAAAAAATTATCTTTTTCTTTAATACTATCTTTCATATGTATAGATTTAACTTCAGAAGCATATACTGTAAAGATGCTTAATCAAGGTGCAACTGGTGTTATGGTTTTTGAGCCTGCGTTTTTAAAAATTAATGTTGGTGATACTGTTACATTTGAGTCAACTGACGCTGCGCATAACTCTGCATCTATACCTGGCATGATTCCATCTGGTGCTTCACCTTGGAATGGACAGTTAAGCAGAGATATTTCAGTAACTTTTGAAATTCCTGGAGTATATGGATATCAATGTACACCTCATGCAATGATGGCTATGGTTGGTGTAATACAAGTAGGTGATGATAATTCAAACATAGAAACTGCTAAAAATGTTGCAACACAATTCAAGTCTTCATTTGTTATGAATCAAACCAGACTTGATGAATATCTATCTAAAATTAATTAATATTATTTAATAAATTTTTTGTGTAAAATTACTCCTCTCTAAGGGCGAGTAACTCAGTTGGTTAGAGTGTCTGCTCGACACGCAGGAAGTCGGGAGTTCGAATCTCTCCTCGCCCACCAATATAATTATTTTTTAAGTTGGTCTGCGACCCAACTTATCGACCAGTTATGACCAAGTCTTCTTCCATTATAGGTTTTAGGTAATCTTGTGACTTTACTTCCATCAACTTCTATAATTTGAGGATCATAATCTAAATTATTAAATGCTCCATCTAGTTCTTTAATTGTTCTCCACTGGTAGAGAGAAACGTTATCTCTGACAAATTTAGGTGCAGAATAATTACACATATTTTTGAAAAGACCTGATCTTAGATCAGACGACACAGGCCCGGTTAGTGGCCCTGCCACTGTATGCAAAGTTAATGGTACTTCGTTGATCCATGCCTCTGAAAACATTGCTATGATCATAGCGCCATAACTATGCCCCATTAAAACTACCTGTTCAATGTTTTTGTTTTGATCTAATAAACGATTAATTTCATTAGAAAGATTTGCGAATGCTCTGTTAGGACACAAATTGTCGTTATAACGAAAGAAACTCATTAAATTTTGATTATCATTTATTGTTATTAATGGATATATCCATTCATATCCCTCGCTGTCACTGCCGTGAACACCAATAAAAAGTACTTTTTGTGAATCAGATTCCTCCTCAAGATAATGCAAACCATTATCAAGAGACATCAAACTTCTTCCACTCTTAAATACCTCTTTTAAATCAAGCTCTTTGACAGAGATATCAGATTTTGTATCAAAAGAAATTATTAATATGATCCAAAAAAATATTTTTAAACCTGAATTTAATATTTTCATCTTTACTGTTGCATTGAAAGCAGTTGTTCTTTTGTTGCAAGGAGAATGGATTGATCTTCTTTATTATTTTTTTCATCTAAAAGTTTTTCAATTTCATTAAGCGCCTTATCAACAGAGCCCCATTTACCCTCGGAGTGAACTCGCTCATTTATTAAATCGTCATATCTACTTTTAATATCTTCAGGAATATTTGTTGAGTATTTATTACAAATTATTCGTTCGGCTAAAAGACGAAATCTCTCATCTTCAAAATTTCTGGAAATTTTTATTAGCTGCTCTAAATCATCTGTTATATGGAATTCTTTCATTAAATCTTGATCTCTATATGAAGGGAATCCACCTGAATAGATAGTTCCCTCAATATAATCAGGTTCAGGAAAATTCATTATCCTATCTTCCATAGCTTGTGAAACCTTAGTAAAAAAATCTTTATTAGATCTAACTATGTCTGCACGTCTTTGGAGTTCATCATGGGTTATATCAAAGTGGTTATTTTTCTTTAAAAGCTTACTTGAGCAAATAGGTATAGTTTTGTTGATCTTATATTTTTTAAGGGGTAGATCTCTTTTACCAGACTGAATCATTTTATTAATTTCAGTGAAATCTAAATTAATAATGTCATCGGGATCAAAACTTAAATCAAAAAAACAGATCTCGTTAGGTCTAGAATTATCAGCACCACAAATAACAACCGGATATTTAAAAGGATGTCTTCTATAGACTTCACCAAGAGCTAAGAATTCGTTTGAATACAAAAGATTTTTAATGCCCTCTTTTGTTGATATGTTCAAAAATGAATCAAAAACTTCAGGTATTTTATCTTTAATAACTTTGCAAAGACCTATCATAAATTTACAGTCTGAAATTGCATCATGAGCATCGCTTACGTCAATTCCATGCTCATCTGCTAAATGTTCAAGTTTGATACTCAAGGCAGGGCCATCTTCAAAATAAGGTATTGATATCTCTTCGGAAAAGAAAGGAGCTATGTTATGGATCATTAACATTAAATCTAGTCTTCCATTTTGATTGGTGTTTGTTATGTATGGCTCAAGAAGATTGCACCAAAACTGTCTTCTTATTAATTCTTCATCAAAGGCATGTCCGTTATAAGTAATAAAAATTGCTGGTAAGTCTAAGCACCACTCTTTCCACTGATTTTGAATTTCTTTCATCATTTGATAATGCGAAATATTAGATGAAAAGGAATTAATCTTCTTATTTGTAAGCATTGCTTTTGGTTGCGGGATAACCCAAGGTAAAGGAGCACTACCTATATTTTGTTCAGACTTTTGATTTAAGTTGATATCCGTAAATATGGAACCACATTGTATGATTTGACTAAAATCTTTATGAATTCCTGTAGTTTCAGTATCGTAGAATATTAAATTATTCAAACTGTTAGCTCATATATTTACCAAGCTCATATCTAGCAACAGCTCTTCTATGAACTTCATCAGGTCCATCAGCTAATCTTAGTGTTCGCATGTGAGCATACATACTTGCAAGAGGTGTTAATTGAGAAACGCCTTCTCCACCATGAATTTGAATTGCTCGATCAATTATTTTTAGAGCGACATTTGGAGCAAAAACTTTTATTTGTGCAATCTCACTTGCTGCAACTTTATTACCAACTGTATCCATTTTTACTGCTGCGTCCAATGTTAGAAATCTCGCAGCATTAAGCTCAATTCTTGATTCTGCAATATAATCAAAATTAGCCCCTAATTGAGCAAGATTTTTACCAAATGCTACTTTGTTGGGATCTATGCCTCTTTTACACATAAGCTCGAGTGCTACTTCGCCTGCACCAATTGCCCTCATACAATGATGAATTCTTCCAGGCCCTAATCTTCCTTGTGCGATTTCAAAACCTCTACCTTCTCCAAGTAACAGGTTTTCTTTTGGAACTCTAACGTTTGTAAATTTCATATGAGCATGTCCATGTGGTGCATCATCATATCCGAACACATGCATCATTTTTTTTATTTCTACTCCCTCAGTTTCCATTGGAACAAGTATCATTGAATGACGTTGATGTTTTGGATTATCTGGGTTTGTTACACACATAAAAATGATAATTTTACATCTTGGATCACCAGCACCTGAAGTCCACCACTTTTCACCATTTATGACATATTCATCCCCATCAAGAACTGCAGTTGCTTGCATGTTAGTTGCATCACTTGAGGCTGTTCCCGGCTCAGTCATACCAAAAGCAGATCTTATTTTTCCATCTAACAATGGTTGCAACCATTCCTCTTGATGTTGTTCGTTACCGTACCTTGCAATTACTTCCATATTTCCAGTATCCGGAGCACTGCAGTTCATTGCCTCTGATGCTATATGACATTTACCCATCTGTTCAGCTAAATGAGCATACTCATAGTTAGTTAGGCCTGCACCAAACTCACTTTCTGGTAAGAATAAATTCCATAAACCTGAAGCTTTTGCTTTATCTTTTAGCTCATCAATTACTTCAGGATATTGATTCCATCTATCTTCGCCTTCCTTTATTTGATCATGAAAAACGTGTTCTTTTGGTTTTACTTCATCATTTATGAAGTTTTTTACTCTATCAAGTAAGTCGATAGCTTCTGGTCTTAATTCAGGCATCATGTGATAAGGTCTCCCGTTATATCAAAAATTTTGTTACTATTATAAATATGGTGAATAGTATGTATGTATCTATCTCTATGATAGCTGTATGTAGAGTACAAATCTAGACGAAATTTACACATATAGTTTGCTAAAAAAATAACGTAAGGGGAATCGTTAAAATGAAAATAAGTTCTTTTGATTTAAATTTATTCGTAATTTTAAATGCTATTTATACTGAAGGTAGTCTAACAAAAGCTGCTGAAGTGGTTGGTATTACTCAACCCGCTGTTAGTAATGCTTTGTCGCGTTTGAGAGAAAAATTTAATGATGATCTGTTTGTAAGAACAGGCTCAGGAATGATTCCAACGCAAAAGACTGAGAATATGATTACTGATGTTCAAAATGCGCTTACATTAATCCAACAAAGTGTGAATGAGCCAGATACGTTTGATCCAAAATCATCAAAAAGAAATTTTAAACTTTCTTTAGGAGATGTTTCTGAGGGAAGAGTGCTGCCATTTATCATGAAAGAAATATACGCAGATTCTAAAAATATTTCTGTTGGAAGTTTCGCTTATCAAAGAAGTGATCAAGTTCATGCTCTTGCAACCAATAATTTAGACTTTGTTGTTGATCCAATAATACCTAGATCAGATGAAATTAATTCAGAAAAAGTCTTCGAAGATGATTTTGTAGTGATGTATCGTGAAGGTCACGATCTTTCTAAAATTAAAGATGTTTCTGTCGATGATATTCTTGATCAAAAACATCTTCATGTTTCTAATAGAAGAAGAGGTCTTCATTTAATAGACACAGAATTAGAAAAAATTGGCTACAGAAGAGAGGTAGCACTAAGGTGTCAGCACTTTCTCATAGCACCAACTATCATTCAGTCAACAGATTTGGTGCTCATGGGTACTAGAAGTTTTGCAAATAGAAATAATTTACCCTTTGCTGAAATTCCTCTAGATATTCCATCCATGGAATATTTCTTAATATGGCATAAAAATGACGAAGGTGACGGTGGTCATATATGGATGAAAGATTTAATCGTTAGAGCCTTCAAACACGCTCAAAGATAAATATAGTCAACTTAGATTGTGACTTGATGTTTTCACAATCCCTCCATCTGAAGTTATTGTCTCACCAACGGTGTATGCTCCAGCTCTAGAACAAAGAAATATGGCTAAACCAGCCATATCCTCTGGAGTGCCAACCCTATTCCTTGGATTTCTTTTTGCAATTTCGCTATAGTCATGATTTACAGCTGCACCAAGCATATTGCTTGGATAAGGACCAGGTGCAATAGCATTAACCAAAATATTTTCACTAACTAGCCTTGCAGCCAAGACTCTGGTCAGATGATGAACCGCTGCCTTTGAAGCTCCATAAGGATATGTTTCCATTGATGGAACATTTAAGCCATCAATAGAACCTATATTAATCACCCTGCTAGGATCATCTTCAGTAGCCCTTTCTGAGAGAAGCTCTCTAAGCTGCTGAGTTATAAAAAATATGGACTTAACGTTAAGGTCCATAACTTTATCCCACCCTTGTTCAGAAAAGCTTTCTAATGGCTCACCCCATGCTGCTCCTGCATTATTTATCAAAAAATCAATACCATCTTCATTTTCTTTCAAGACTTCTACAAAATCTTTTATGCCCTCCATCGAGCTTAAATCACATGGAATTGGAATACATTCATTTTGATATTTATCAGACAACTCTTTCGCTTTATCAATTAGAGCAGGAGCTTTTCTGGCAGAAATATATACTTTTACTCCGTTTGCAAGAAAACCAGCAGTAATCATTTCACCAATACCCCTTGAACCACCAGTAACAACTGCTATTTTATTTTCAATATTAAATAAATTTTCTATTTTCATATTCAACTTCTCATAATTAAGTTACCAGATATATTGTAATGTAAATTAAAGAAACTTAATTTAATTAATTGTTATCTAGGGTAGAATAATTTATGGATTTTTTAATAAATTTCCTTCTATTAGGCCTATCTTTGTCAATATTGATATGGGGAGCTGACAAATTTGTAGATAGTGCTTCAATAATTGCAAAGCAACTTGGCATTAATGAATTAACTATAGGCCTAACAGTTGTTGCTTTAGGAACTTCTGCTCCAGAAATTTTTGTTGGCATCTCATCAATTATTAATGAGAGTGAATCTTTAGCAATGGGCGCTGTTGTTGGGTCAAATATTTCTAACATTGCTTTAATTTTTGGTGTTTCTTGCATAGGTATTGCTGCTAAACCCAAAAAAACTCCATTAGTACAATTTGTTCCATTTTTATTATCATCATTTATTCTCGGTTATGCACTAATTGATTTATCAATTTCAAAATTTGAAAGTGTTTTACTTCTAATAATTTTTTTATATTTTATATATGTTACATATCAAAACAGGTCTAATGATGATCAAATGCAAGAAGATTCTTTTCCTGAAGAAGGTTCAATTTATACAATTTTCGCACTTTTATTTGGATTAATTGCTCTTGTAGCTGGATCAAATTATGCAGTGGTATATGCTGAAAAAATTGCAGTTCTTTTAAAAATTTCAGAGCTTGTTATTGGACTAACCATCATAGCTATTGGAACTAGCTTGCCTGAATTAGCAGCTACGATTAGTGCAGTAATTAAAAAGAAAACTGATATGGTTGTTGGAAATGTAATTGGTTCAAACGTCTTAAATATAACTCTGGTCGTTCCAATTATCGGATTTTTCTCAAATGTTCAGCTTGATAGCTTAATTCTATCAAGAGACTTTTTTGTAATGATTATTGCAACAATCTTGTTTGTGATTATTGGTATATCCTATTCGTCTAAAGCATTTGGCATTAATTCAATTAAACTAGTTGGACTGATCTTAGTATCTGGTTATTTGATGTATATTCTTAGTTTGAGTAGCTTAATCTAAGCTTTTCTTAAATAAAGGAGAATTATTCCAACAAAGAAAGCACAAACTTCAAAAACAAAAAAAGTATTATAGAATCCAGGAGTGGTCGGCAGCATCGAAAAAATAACTCTGCCCAATGCAATTGACCCTACAATAAAAGTTATTAACTTGATTGAAAATATTCCAATATTTTCTTTAAAAATTCCCACTAAACACATAATACCTATACAAAGATTAAGACCTCCGTATATTCCTGCAATTTCAGAATAACCAATCTGAGAAGTTACTGATAGTCCTACTGCTTCCAAAAAACTTGGGTAGCCCAGTTCTAACGCTCCAAGCAAAGGATCTAAAATTGCCCATACACCAATAGTTCCGTAGATTACTGCCATGAACAACAAATAAATTCTATTTATCCAAATCAAGTCATATTCTCCATTTTGTAATAAAATTAGCATTCATTATATATATATTTCATATGAATACCGATTTAATAAAATATATTACATTTTTTAGTTTGTTTATTGTTTGTATTAATATTAATGGGAAAATTATGCTTGATGAAAATGACAAATTAGTGTCACCCCTACCAAAACCTTATGATGGTTTAGTATATTCTGTCGACGACCTGAAGTCTTTTATCGTCTCTACTGTGAAATCAAACAAACAACCAATTATTATATTTGGTGCAAACTGGTGTCCTGACTGCAGAATATTTTCTGGAACAATGGACATACCAAAAATTAAATCATACATAGATGATCATTTTGCAATCTTGTACATAGATGTAAAAAGATATGAAATAAACATGCAGTTAATGGAAGAATTTGGAATTCCATCTGCAGAGGGGATTCCAAGAGTTTTAGTATTTGATAAAAGAATGAATCTTATAAATAATTCAAATACAACTGAATGGAGAACTGCTAGGGAACGATCAAGTCAAGAAATTTTTGATTTCTTTCAAAACATGACTACTAATTAAATTGTCTACTTGCACTTGCAAATATTAGATAAAAAATTCCACCAAAAATTAAAACAAAGGAGCATATGTAAAAAATTGAGCTCCATGAATTAGTTATCTCAAGAATAAATCCTGCAACTATAGGTGCAAGAATTGCAGCAATCATTCCGATGCTTCCTGCAATTCCAACTAACGAACCAGTATATTTTGGACCAAGGTCTGCATGATTTACTCCAAATCCACCAGCACAAATACCTGAACAAATGTTAATTAAGCAGAGCAAAATTACAGCATTTAAGAGAGAGTCCTCAAAAGAAATTAAATATAAGAAAAATGCAGATCCAAAAAATCCTATTGAATTGACAGTTTTTCTAACCTTGATAACTTCATAACCTTTTTTAATTAAGTTATCAGCCAGAAAGCCTCCCAATATCAGCGCAATCATTGCGACTAAACACGGAATTACAATTGAATATATAAATGCATTTGAGCCTAAATCTATTCCCATACCGCCTTGAGAGACAGGAGCGTTAACATATTTTGGTAAATAAGATAAAAATGTGTAAAGAGACCAATTATTACAAAATGTAGCAACAGTGATTGCCATAAATGGCTTATTTTGTATAAGTTTGAGAAATGGTATCGATGAAGCAGAAGTTTTTGCAGGTGCCTCTGATTGTATTAATTCTAATTCGTTTTTAGATAAATTTTTATTGCTTTCAGGAAAAGATGTAACAGTTGTGTTCCAAAAAAAATACCAAAAAAAGCCTAAAGCTCCAAAGGTATAAAACACCCATTCCCATGAATAATTGGCTATGATTAAGGCAGCAACTGCATATCCAAACAAAGTTCCAGCAGCAATTCCGCTATTTGTGAAACCTACAGCTCTAGTCCTTTCTTTAAAAGGTATCCATCTTGCATATATAGCATGCCATGATGGGAAAGTTACGCCCTCTCCAAGCCCCATTAATATTCGAATTAAAATCAGCCACCACAATCCTTGATATGAGAAAAAAGGAGTAATTATTGTAAAAAATGACCATATTAATAGAGCATATCCGAGAACTTTTTTACCGCCATATCTGTCTGCTAAATATCCTCCAACTATCATAGTAATCATATATCCAAAGTAAAAAGATCCTAAAATAATTCCAACTTGAGATTCAGACCAGCCAAATTGCTCTTGCATTGGAATTATTGCTACAGAAATGTTTACTCTATCGATGTAACAGATAAATACAGCTAAAAATGATAAAAAGATAATCTTAAATCGGTATGGAATAATCATTCAGGAGTAAATTTTATTGGCATCTCTTGAATTGCATGTACAAAATTATTTGGTGCTACTTTCCAGTCACCATTCACTTCAAAATCACTAAAACGAGTCAAAAACTGTTTATAAAACTCTCTTAATTGCATCAATGCAACAGGCTTGCCTAAGCAAGTATGTCTTCCAATACCAAATGCTAAGTGTTTTTCAGCATTTTCTCTGAGAATATCAAACTTGTCTGGATCTTTGAAAATTTCTGGATCTCTGTTAGCAGCTCCATACCACAAAGAAATTTTTTCGTATGGGCCTATCATCTGTCCATTTATTTCAGTTTCCTCTAAAGATGTTCTTCGCATATGGATAACCGGTGATACACATCTTACAGTTTCATTTATAAAGTTTGGTAAGAGCTCATAATTCTCTAATAAAATTTCTTTTTGTTTTGGGTTGTCATGAAGTAACTTAATTCCGCCACTCATAGTATTTCGAGTTGTATCATTTCCTGCAAAAATTATTAGCAGCCAAGAACCATCAAGAAATTCATCTGAGAGTTGTTGACCTTCGATTTCTGCATTGGCAATTGCACTCAACAAATCGTCGGATGGATTTTCTCTTTTATTTTTTAAAATGAATCTCCCATATTCAAACATTTCGTCAACCATTGCATTAAACATATCAACCATTGCTGGATCTGGTGTACTGTCAGTTTTTCCTTCGTTCTGTTCTTTTATCATTTCATAGGTAAAGTATTGAGCCAATTCTAGAAATTCCATCCAAGAAACAAGTTTTTGCCTATCTGCTTCTGGTATGCCAAGGATCTCTGATAACGTAAATATTGGTAATTGCTGAGAGACTTGCTGTACTAGATTGCATTCACCCATAGGAGCGATGACATCTAATAATTCGCCAACTTTAACAGACACTTTTTTTTGTAATTCATCTACGTAACCAGATTTAAAAAATGGCATGTGTTCCTTACGAAGCCCAAGATGCATTTCTCCATCTAAATTTAGCATATGGTCGATGGTAGATTTAAAAAGTTTTGGGTGTCTATTTTCTTCAGTGCCTAAAGTTAATAAATTTCCAGTAGAGTATTGTGAGGAGAAGATCTTAGGATTCATAGATACATGTTTTATGTCGTTATATGAAGTTAAGACCCAGTAACCAGGCTCAGGATCTGTTGGCATTGGGTCATGGAAGAATACTGGAGATTTCTCTCTAAGTTCTTTATATAAACTAATTGGTTGTCCTTTAGTAAATAAGTCAAGGTCGTTCAAAGAGCCTGAAGGCTTATGAGGATATGAAATATTGTGTTTTGGATGATTAATCTTATTACTTAAAATTTCATCAGATAATATGTATCCTGGGTTTGGATTAGTCACCTCCACCTCCTCCAGCATCTCCACCTGCAACTGTTCCATCTGAGGAAGGATTTGGATGAGTAAGATATATGCTAGACATAAACGCTGTACCGTCTCCAAGAGCTGCAGTTATTTCTTTGAGATTTAGTTTTTCACCCAAATCAGAGTAAGGCTGCACATCTCCAGAGTCTTTATCTACAATAAGTGCATCTTTTTTTGATACTAAAATAATATCTCCAGAAATTATTACTAAGAAGTATTGATTAAAATTGAACATAGATTTTTTGAATCTTTTTCGAAATTTAATCTTGCCAGTCTTCCATGACATTTTTGATATTTCTCTTGAGGAAGAAAGAAAGTACATGTATCCATCATGTGAACTTGGTATAAATGGAATCATTGAGCTATGAAGATAATCTTGATAATGAGACCATAAAAAATCTCCATTATCACTTTTAAAACAATGAACCATTTTAGAGCTCCATGACGAGCTAAAAACAATAATATAATCTTCGAATTGTCCTATGATGTTTGGCTTGTAACCTGGAGAAATGTCTCCAACCCATACTGGTTTATTTTTAACTAGGTCGTATTTTGCAATAGATCCTTTTTTGCCAAAAATTGCTACTTTATCCATGAGTGCAATTATATATGTTTCAGATATGAGGAGTCGAACTCCTCATATCTGAAATAAAATTAGAAGCTATAGGTATATCTCAGCGCTATAGTTCTTGGAGGTATCCACTGCATCCAGTTTCTTGGTCTCCATGATGTGTCATCAACTGCATAAATATATGCCTCAGTTCTCTTATCAGTTAAGTTATCTATTGATAGTTGAAGCATAGAATTTTCACTCAAGTCTAATCCTAGATTAAAGTTTAGCTTAGTATAATCAGGTGAACTTGAATTAGGATTCTCAGCAAAAGTATTAAAGCTATCTCCGTAGTAATTTACGTCCAGTCTTGCATATGTAGGATATGACATTATGGTCGTGTCATAGACAAGACCAAGATTCCACTGGGTTTCTACAGTATTTGGAAGTCTATCTCCAGCAGAAGCACCTAGAGAATCAATATCAATTGAAGTTTCTGCAGTCATAGAGCTTCCTGCAAAATCTAAGGAAACTGAATCATTAATAGCGTAAGTAAAGTCGACCTCCCAACCAGAAGTCTCTGCTTTACCTCCATTAAAGTTATATCTCCAACCACAACCAGGTGTGACTTGGATTATTATTCCGTCCCAATCAACATCAAAATAAGTAACATTAGCCGTATAGTTTTCACCTCTAGCTTTTACTCCGAATTCAGTTGTCTCAGCCTCATCAGAATTGAATCTTCTTGAGAAGTTTGCTTGTGCTGCTTCATCACTGCTACAGAATGGAGGAAGTGGTGCCTGATTTCCACCAGGTCTATACCCTGCTGCTTGAGTTGCATACAAGGTCAAGTCCTCGTTTACTAAATAACTAACAGCATATTTCATTCTAGTATCAGACTCTGAACCAGATAATTCAGCACAGTCAGTTCCTGCCGGATCAGTACCGTCACAGCCAGTGCTATCCATATAAAAAATACCGTATTGATATGTTTTTGATGCATCTTCAATTTCATAATCTCTAATGCCTAATGTAAGCGTTAATTTGTCATTTACGTTGTAGTCAAACTGACCATAAAGAGATGTCTCTTCTTGCTCATTAAATTCAGTATATGAAGCATAATACAAGTAAGGATAGCCTAAATGATCCGAACAAAATGGTGGACAATATGCTGTAGCATCATAAACAGCCGGATCAACTCCAGCAGCAATCGAAGTAACATAATCTAGCCAATATGCATCGACTGCATATTGAGTTTGTGAAATTGAATTAGGTTGTTCCTCAAATTTATAGTTATAGTAACCAATAGTCCACTCAAATTTTCCAGGTTTTGAAACTAGTCTCAATTCTGTAGTATCTTCATAATATTTGTCACCATCCACAATAAGCGGTGCAGGAACATAATCATCCATATCAATTCTAGCCCAGTCAGTCACAGCATCTTCTTCTACTGTTCTATCAGAGATAATTAAATTTGCATCGAAAGCACCAAAATCATATTTAATATTTGCTATTAGTGTTTCTCTTGTAATATCTTCAGACTCATCTGCTGCTAAAGCATGAGCATATTTTGGGTCATAGTTTGTAAGTACCGAGCTTCCATTAGGATAATCAGCTTCAGTTGCTGCAAATCCCGATATCGCACTCAAACGCGAACATGTTGGATCACCGTCCCAGTTATACCACCAACTTGATGCTTGAGGACAGCCTTCAACATAAACGTCAGCACTACCAGGCTTGCTCTGACCTGGTTCTAAAATACCATATGCTTTGTTATTAAAATTAACATACCTCAAACTTCCAGTTAATTTGCCCCCATTATTGAATCCTAGTGTGATCATAAGTTGAGAATCATCTTCTTCACCAACAGTATTGCCTGTCTGAATATTTTTATAGATACCTGGAGAAACAAGCTGCGAATATACAGCTCTAACAGCAAGACTGTCAGTTAGAGGCATGTTGTACATCATTTCGATGCTAGTCTCAGGATCATTAGCTTTAACTTTATCACCATAACCAAGCCTAATTTTTCCATAAGCTGCGCTTGAATCTGGTTTATTAGTTATGTATCTGATTGTTCCACCAATAGCATTAGATCCATAGAGTGTGCCCTGTGGCCCTCTAAGTACTTCAATTCTTTCAATATCAAATAAACTCATTAGTGAGCCGTTTATTTCATCAATATAAGTAGAAGAAGTTCCTGATGATCTTTGCGAAGTAGATGTATTTAGCCCCCTGAAAGTATAGTAATTTGATCCGCCAGGTGTCGACACACCAGCAATTGATCGCAAATAGTCTTCAGGATTAGTTATACCTCTCTCTTCTATTGTAGCTTCTGTAATTACAGATATGTTCATAGGTATTTCTTGAACAGTTTCAGCTTTCTTATTTGCAGTAACAATCACTTCTTCAACTTCTTGAGAAATCAAGACGAATGGAGCCAAAATTAGTGCGCATAAAATTGTCTTCAAATTTTTCATAATTTATATCCTCTCAAACAAAAAACCCAGCAAAAGCTGGGTCAATTCAATAAAAGCAGGTCCCAGCTATGCTGCTACTCCCCGGCTTTTATGTAAGTTAATTTTTAACATACTTAAGTGAGTATATATGTAAAAAAGAATTAAACTAGTAATTTAAGAAAAAAAGTATCTATTTTTTATATCCAATATTGGTAGGGATGGAGGGAGTCGAACCCCCACGCCTTGCGGCACTTGGTTCTAAGCCAAGCGTGTCTACCAGTTCCACCACATCCCCAGGCATTGGCATTATATATAGATAAATTGTATTAGTGGAGTTTTTTTTAAAGGTCGTAGTTTATTAAATCTTTTCTTTTTTTATGAACGTATGTAAGACCTATAAGCGTTATGACTCCTAAAATTGAAGCTACAATATCGTGAAAGTGATATCCTTCATATACTAAACCACATACTTTTCCAAGAAGCATAAATACGCACAGATAGATCAGAACAGTACCTAATTGAACTTTTGAAGATGAAAAAATAAACCTTATCAAAATATAACCTGAAGCTACAAAAACTCCCGACATTGTTCTAATAAAGTTCGCTAATGGTGTATATCTCTCAACGCCATCAAAAGCCGGATACCATGAAACAAAATTAGGTCCCAGCATAGCCCAAAGACCCATTACGCAAGATGTGATGCCTATAATTAATAAATAGCCTTTAAAAATTGTATTCATATCACTCCCAACATATAAAGTGCTAATAAAAAAGATAAGACTCCAATGCCCATCCAAGTGTACATTTCCTTATAATTGTTAAATTTATATGAATTAATTGCAAGAAAACAACAAAAAATTGGCGCGACAACTAAAACACCATAACCAATTAAAATTGCTAATGGAATAAAAGCCAAGAACAAAAATAATTGCAAGATAAATTTATTCATATAACTATAAAACTATTAATTATCATTTGTGTCAATTTTCATTCGCCTGGACTGAATTTAGGTCTTCAGATGAACTGATTTGGGTTTGTATCTCAAGAATGGTTTGATTTAGCTGATTTTTATAATTATTAAGAGCTTGTACAGTATCATCAAGTAACATTAATTGAGTATCAATTGAGCTGATATTCATTCTTATTGAATTTAAATCTTCCTCAGATAGTCCTAGATTTTCAATATTCTGCATATTTGTTTCAATGCTATTTCGCATCTTTAATAAATTTGTTTGATTGTTATCAACATCTGTTTGTAGTTTTTGAAGTATTTCTTCTATTTTAATGGCTTGATCCGATAATTTTTGAATATTAACTTTATTTCTTTTATTACTTAAATCCCAAAGTTTCCTAACTTCCTTATCTAAAAATTGAATTGAAGATGAAATATCAGTAATCGTGTCATTATTTGTCTCATCAACAATATTAATTTGTTCCTCAATGAGATTAAGTCTTTCATCGATGGTGTTTAATAATGATTTGTCGTTTTCAGTTTCAAAGGTTTGCCATATCCATAAAAATAAAATACTCATAAAAACCAATACATATATAAAACCTACCAAAAGACCACCATTATTTGCTCTTTTCAAATATTCAGGAAATTTTCTTTCAACTTTCATATCTAGTTTTTTATAATTAAAAATATTAATTATTTAGCTTATAATGGTTATCTATTTTACCTTAACTTAAAGACGTATTTATGAATTTAGACTTTTCAGATGATCAAAAGTTCCTTCAAGAGGAAGCTAGAAAGTTCCTAGAGAAAGAAAATGCACTTTCTCGCAACAGGTCTGTTTTAGAAAATAATGCAAATGTTGATGTTGAGCTTTGGAACAAAATTGTTGAATTGGGATGGACAGGTATTAGAATCCCTGAAGAATATAGTGGATTAGGTCTTGGCCATTTAGAGCTTTGTGTAATTGCTGAAGAATTAGGGAGATTTTTAGCACCTGTGCCATTTTCATCATCAGTTTATTTATTTACTGAGGCCATAATTAATTATGCTAATGACGATATTAAAAAAGAAATACTGCCTAAACTAGTGTCAGGCGAAGTTATAGGAACACTTGCAGTTGCTGAAGATTTACAGGCTCCTACTGCTGAAAATATTACATTACAAAGTGATAACAATATTTTAAATGGAAAAAAGATAGCTGTACCTGATGCCGAAATTGCTACGCATGCAATTGTGGTTGCAAAAACATCTTCAGGGATCTCTCTTCAGCTTGTTGACCTAAATGCTGAAGGTGTAAAAATCGAAAAACAAGAAAATATTGATGAGAGCAGAGGTTATTTTTCTATCTTATTTGAAAATTCTCCAAGCAAATTGATAGGTGATGAAACTGGCGGCTGGGACTTATATGAAGCTTTGATGAATCAAGCTGCCGTATTGTTTGGTTATGAACAAATAGGTGGATCTCAAGCAGCCTTAGATATGGCTATTAATTATTCTAAAGAGAGGTATGCGTTTGGAAGACAAATAGGATCATTTCAAGCAATAAAACATAAACTAGCTGATATGTATATTGCCTTAACACTTGCAAAATCTAATTGTTATTACGCTGCATGGGCGCTTTCGACTAACTCAGCTGACTTACCTTCGGCGTCTGCTACAGCTAGAGTAAGCGCAACAAAAGCATATCAACTCTGCTCAAAAGAAAATATTCAAACTCATGGTGGTAATGGTTTTACATGGGAATATGATTGTCATATGTTCTATAGGCGATCAAAACTATTATCTTTAAATATAGGCTCACTAAGTAACTGGAGAGAAAAACTGGTTACCAGCCTTGAACAATCAAATATTAATTAGGAAAAATTATGGATTTTAACGACACCCCCGAACAAGCTAAATTTAGAAAAACATGTAGAGATTGGCTAGAAAAAAATGCACAGCTTAAAGATAGTTCACCATCTGAGTCTAATTTCGCTAACAAAGACATAATTAAAGAAGCGAAAGCATGGCAAAAAAAGAAATATGATGCAGGTTGGGCCATGCTCCACTGGCCTAAAGAATATGGAGGTATTGGCGCATCTCCAATAGAAAGAATTATTTGGGCTAATGAAGAATCAAAGTTCAATGTACCAAAAGGTATTTTTGAAATTGGGTTAGGTATGTGCGGACCAGTAATGATGCAGTATGCTTCTGAGGAACAAAAAGAAAGATACTTACCTCCGATGGCTGAGGGTAAGGAAATTTGGTGTCAATTATTCTCAGAACCTTCAGCTGGATCTGACGTTGCTGGCCTAAGAAGTAAAGCAGTTCAAGATGGGGATAAATGGATAATAAATGGTCAAAAAGTTTGGACATCTGGTGCACACTTCTCTGATTATGGAATTCTTGTAGTTAGGCATGATCCAAATCTTGAAAAGCACAAAGGTTTAACATTCTTTTTTGTTGATATGAAATCTCCAGGAATTGA
Source organism: SAR86 cluster bacterium SAR86A (assembly GCA_000252525.1). Classification (GTDB taxonomy): domain Bacteria; phylum Pseudomonadota; class Gammaproteobacteria; order Magnimaribacterales; family D2472; genus SAR86A. The sequence goes on from JH611156.1 coordinate 639,493, forward strand.
AGTAAAGCCAATAAAACAAATTACAGGTGGATCAAGTTTTAATGAGGTTTATTTCACAGATGTAGAAATACCTGATTCACAAAGACTTGGAGAAATTGGTGACGGCTGGAAAGTGGCGATTACAACCCTTATGAATGAAAGGTTGGCTGTTGGAGACGCGGATGGATGTGATGTTGAGGATGCATTCAAATGGGCTAAAACACAAGATAATCAGGGTGAACCCCTCCTTAATGATAAAGCTGCAAGAGAATCTATTGCTGATTGGTACTGCGAAGCAAGTGGACTTAAAAATACTAAACTCAGAACAATGTCTGCTTTATCAAAAGGCGATACACCAGGACCAGAAGCATCTATTACAAAAATCGTTAGTGCTGGAAAACTTCAAGATATAGGAAATTTTGGAATTGATTCAATGGATATGACTGGTATGTTAAAAACTGATGATCCAGATATAAGAAGATTCCAAAATGCATGGCTTGGTGCTCCCGGACTAAGAATTGCTGGTGGAACTGATGAAATTCTGAGAAATATTATTGCTGAGAGAGTTTTGGGCCTTCCACAAGATCCTAGGGCAGACAAAGGAGTTGCATACAAAGATATTCCATCAGGAAAGTCTTAAGTTATCTAAAAATAGCTAGGAATTTAAGAAATTCTGTATTGCCTCCTTGCACAACTATTTCTCCAGATGAAATAGATGAAACAGGGTTTTTTAGTCCAGTAAGAACTCTTTTTAATTCAATTTCTTGTGTTAGTACCTCTAGATCACAATTATTTTGCGCTTCATTAGAGATAACAGCAACACCATTCCTAAGAGTAATACTTCTTACTAATCCTGAACTAAAATTAAAGCATACCTTGTATAGAGACCCATCATGATCTTCAGGGTTAAACCTTACGGAAAGAACATTAAATAGGGTGTCAATCGATAAATTATTTAAAAAGGTGTCATCAATATTCATTAAATTAGTCAGCTCAAATTCATCATTAAGCTCTAAGGCAGATGATAAAAAATAATTCCTTTTGTTTGGATTGGAAGATTTAGCACCTTCATGTATAAGTGCTTTTTGTCTCAAAGTTTTAACCTCTGAATTAAAGAGGTCTAGCGAAATAAGATAATCACTTAATTCAAGAGCCCATTGCATATCTTCTTTATCCACAGCTAGTCTAAGCTCTTTTATCAATTCATTTTCTCCGCCAGCTAATTTTGATATCCTTTTTGCTTTCTCTTTTCTTGATAAAGGATCTAATTCAGCGGGATTTCCATTAAACCATCCTAAATATCCATTAAATATGCTTTTCACGGACCACCTAACTGTTCCATAGAATTCGTATAAAAAAGGAGAGCTTGACAGGTTTTGAGGTAACTCTATCATTTCAGATATTTCATCAGGATAATAACCTGCATTCATAAGTCTAATTGTTTGATCGTGAATATATTGGATTGCATCTCTGTATGTAATAAAAATATTGTTTATTTCATTTTTTCCAATAACAGGTCTTGTATGACTGGGAAATAAATATTCAGGATAAAATGATTTCATTAGGTCAAGACTTTCTATCCATCCTGTTACGTCGCGATGCGTGGTGCCTCTAATGGTATATAGATTAGGGAACGTTTTATAAATATTATCTCCAGGCATGAGCGATTTATGTTTCGGAAGCCACACAAATATTTGATCATTTGTTTCTCCTGGAGCATGATAAAGTTCAATTTCAATACCTGAAATTGTAATTTTTAATTCATCACTAAATGTAAGGTCTGGTTTTACATAACCATTTGGAGATTTTGAGACATTTAAACGGGGCCCTATTCCAACATTTATGAGCTCTTCTTCTGGTAAAAAAGTTCCAAACATTCTCGCACTTCTTTGAGTGATGATTGGGTTTAAAATCCCAATAATTCTTTGAACGTAATAATCAGTATCCTCATGAGCAATTATTTGAGGTTTATAATCTTGTATATCTAAATAATAAGCAGCACCAAAGGTATGATCACCATGATTATGGGTGTAAATGATTGCTTTGACAGGATTTGAATTCTTTTTTCTAAATAGTTCATATATTTTTTCAGCATCATATCTACTATCAGCAGCATCAATGATGATATTCCCATCTTGACCCTCTACCATGATTGAATTTGCAATACCAAAACCAATAGCAAAATGAATTTTTCCACCAGGGGTATCAAATGTAATTACCTCTTGGTTAAATTCATCTGAATGTTTTATGAGTTTTTCTACTTCAGATGTAGTTGGAACATTAAACTCAAGGTTTTCTTTTGAGCAGGAAGTTAATATTAAAAAAGTTAATATTGCGTATTTATACAAAATAAATTGCCTATAAAAAACTAAGCATTATTTCATCTACAAGAATAGCTGAAGCATCATCAGACGATATTGATCTTTTTGAACCATCTCGCCACACAGTTACAACTGTCCAAACTGTTCTCTCTTTTTCAAGGTCTTTTAAATTAATTCTTAGTATATTTTCAGTAACTGTGTAAACATCGTCTCTAAACCTATAATAATCCCAATAATATCTTGAATAGTAATAGTCCATCCTGTCTGATTCTACAGATTCTTTAGTGGTAAAATTTATCTCAAAAATTAGATTTGATTCTTTATTGAAATCTAATCCACGTTCCGAAATAGCACCTTTTAGCTCTTCTCTAAACCTTTCAAGCACAATTGGATTGATTTCTGCACTGATATTAGAAGTATTTATCTTTATATCAAAATCGTTATAATTATCTAAATTAAAAGTCTCGATTGAGTCGACCTGAATATTAGATTGTGTTGTAGAACATCCAATCAAAACAATCAAACTTAGTAGAGTTGTTATATATTTCATAGGTAATTTACGTTTATTATTATGTTTAATTTAGAAGATCAAAAGTATATAAAATTATTAGACCTTAATGCTCAAATATATACTGAATCTGAATTCAATTGCAAGCATATTCATCTGGATTCTAAGAGCAATGAGAAAGTATTTATGGTTGCTTTTAGAACTATTCCGGAAGATTCAACTGGTGTAGCTCATATACTTGAACATACTGCACTATGTGGTTCAAAAAAATATCCTGTGAGGGATCCATTTTTTATGATGATTAGAAGATCATTAAACACATTTATGAATGCTTTTACTTCAAGTGACTGGACTGCATATCCTTTTGCAACACTTAATGATAAAGACTTTAAAAATTTACTTAGTGTATATCTTGATTCTTCTTTTTTTCCTAATTTAGATAAATTAGATTTTTTCCAAGAAGGACACAGGCTGGAGTTTAAAGAAGAGAACAATATTGATAGTGAACTTGAAATAAAAGGTGTTGTCTTTAATGAAATGAAAGGAGCCATGAGCTCTATTTCAAGTCAGTTATGGCATGGCATGTCAAAGCATTTATATGATTCTTCCACTTATAAACATAATAGTGGCGGCGATCCTGAAAGCATTATCGATCTAACTCATGAGTATTTAGTAGATTTTCACAAAAAGCATTATCATCCCTCGAACGCAACCTTCTTTACTTTTGGTGATATTAATCCAGAAGAAATTCAAGAATTTATTGATGAAAATGTACTTAAAAACTTTGAGCCCTCTAACGATAAGATATTTGTAGAAAATGAAGTTAGGATTGCGTCACCAAAAACTGTTTCAGAGTACTACAACCCTCTTCCAAATGATGAAAATAATCATCATGTGGTTTTAAGCTGGTTACTTGGCGAAAGTCATGATCCTGTGGAGTTGCTCGAATCATATCTCATGTCAAATATTCTATTGGATAATTCAGCATCTCCATTAAGAAAGACCCTTGAAAGCACTAAGTTTGGTAAATCTTTATCGCCTCTTACTGGTCTTGAAACTGATCACAAAGAATTAGTTTTTGCAGCTGGATTAGAAGGCGTTGATTCAAATATGCAAGAAAAGGTTGAAAAGCTGATAGTAGATTGTCTTAAGAATGTTGTAAAAGATGGGATTGAAAAAGAAATAATTGATTCTGCCTTACATCAGCTTGAGATTAGGCAAAAAGAAATAACTGGGTCTGGCATGCCCTATGGACTTCAAATTATGCTTAGCTGTTTACCAGCATGCATTCACAATGATGATCCGCTAAAGGTACTTGATCTTGACGCATCTTTTAAGATTGTAAAAGCTAATCTTGCAAAACCAAAATATATGGAAAAACTTATAGAGGCCAAATTAATTAATAACAATCACAGACTAAATTATTCACTTATTCCAGATGTTGGGTTTAATAAAAAAAATGATGAAAAAATTCTTAATAAAATAAAAAAGAAATCTAAATCGTTAACAAGTGATGATAAAAATGAAATAAAGGTTCTTGCAAAGTCATTAAAAGAAAGACAAAACAGTGTTGATGATCCTGAAATTTTGCCAAAAGTTACTAAAGATGACATTCCATCGAGCAGAGTCTATCCAGTTGCAGAAACTTTTATGTCAAACAACACACTTAATTATTTTTATAATACTGGCACAAATGGCATTACTTACCATTCGGAAATTTATCCATGTGAAGATCTAACCGAGGAAGAGTTTAAAGTCGCATCATTATTTGCAAACACATTAACTGACGTTGGAGTTGGAGGTAAATCTTTTGAAGAAATGCAAAAAATACAATCTGCTGTTACTGGAGGCATTTCAGCATCATTTATTTTAATTCCCAAAAATAATGATAGTTATTCTTTAGCATTACAGGTTAGTTCAAAATCACTTGAAAAAAATGAGCCCCAAATGCAAGAATTAATAGCTAGTACTGTTTCTAAATCTAAATTTAATGAGAAAGAAAGAATAAAAGATTTGTTGAATTTTATATCATCAGCAAATGAAAGGTCTGTAATTCAAAATGGTCATGTTTTAGCAATGAGTAACGCTAGTGCTCAGATAAATAATATTGCAGCTACCAATGACATGGGTTCAGGTATTAATTTCATTACAAATACCAATGATTTGTCTAAAAATATTGATAAAAATGAAAATTTAGAGAAATATATTGATCTACTCCAATCAATAAAAAGTAAAATTTTAGAAAGTCCAATACATACATTTACTGCTTCATCAATCGAAAAGAATAATTCTCAAATCAATTTTGATTTTAAAGAAAGTAATGGCTCAAATTTCAAACAAAAACTCTTTGATATTCAAACAGAAAAAATTGGTTGGATTACTGGTGCTCAAGTTTGTTATTGTGCTGAAACATTCCCAACAGTTGACATGAAACATGAAGATGCTGCAGCACTCACAGTATTGGGAGCTGTATTACGAAATGGATACTTACATTCAGCGATAAGGGAAAAAGGCGGTGCTTATGGAGCTGGAGCTATGCAAGACATTAAAAACAAAGTTTTTAAGTTTTTTTCTTATAGAGATCCAAAATGTACGGAGACATTTAATGAATTTTCTAATTCTAGAGAATGGTCTCTAAAAAATATATCTCCTTCACAACTTGATGAAGGAATATTAAATGTTATTTCAGGAATTGATAAGCCTTTATCACCTTATGGAGAGGCAATGAGTGACTTTGGGGCAAATATTGATAAAAAAGATCTCGATACAAGACTTCAATTTAGATCAAAGGTAAAAATGTGTTCTGTTGATGATTTAATTAATGTATCTAGAAAATATCTTTTTAATGAATCTAAGCGAGCAGTGATAGCTGGTGAGGGTTATATTGATGAGATGGAAAAGCTAAACTTTAAGATTCAAAATATCTAACTAAAAGAAAATAAATTTTTTCTTTTTGAGTTCCTTTGCACATCCCCAGTATTGCTTCTGGTATTTAGTTGACCTTGCCTGAACTCTATCTGCTACCTTTATTAACCATTGTTTTTTACGATATGACTTTTTTTCAAACCCTCCATATCCTTCGTGATAAGCAAGATACAAAGATCTTGCGTCAGTTTTTTCAAAACCTTGATAATAACCTTTGCTTGCGTACCAACCGATAAAATCTGCAGAGTCACTAAAATTTTTTCTATTTGCTCTTGTATTACCCGTTTCATCTTTGTAGTCATCCCAGGTTTTTGTCAAAGCTTGAGAATAGCCAACTGCTGTTGATGGCCTGAACCAAGGTATCACTCCTAAAATTTTTTCTCTTTCGGGCCTAGCATCAGATTTAAAACTTGATTCTTGATGAACAAATGAGATCAAAACATAAGGTGGTATCTTCCATCTTTTTTCACTTCTAATTGCTGCTTTGTACCAACTTCTTTTTTCTTGAAAAATTAGACAGATGTTATCTGGGTTTTCAGGCGGTTTTGTTGCACATGACTGAAGAACAAAAATTAGTATAAAAAATGCAATGTAACAAAAGTTATATCTTTTCATCTTCTTTAAACCCTCTAAAGTTTTTAAATCTAGGAAACCTTAAACTAAAGTGCTCACTCTCTATACTTTGAGTTATTGCATCTGCTCTTATTTCAACCATTCTTCCAATTAGTTTATCCTTGGCTGACCAAAATCTTTCTCTCTCATCATCTGTTAAACCACTGCCAACGCTTAAAGAAAAGAATTTTCCATCATCCTCACCTTCAACACTAAAAGCTCCTAGTTTTCCAGCATGTTTACCAGTACCCTCTTGAATGTCTACCACTTTTAAAGTTACTTCAATAAAAGGTTTAATTTTTAGCCATGCGTGACTTCTTTTACACTCATAAAAGTTATCATTTGGTTTTATCATTAATCCTTCAAAACCTTTATCAAGTGCTTCTTTATTCATTTTTGCAAACTTTTTTTGACCTTTCTCTTCATCAAAATTTATAACTTCGTAATCGACAAGCTTAATAACATCATCAAATTTTTTTGATAATTTATTTAGTTCATTTTTCCTTTCTATTGAATTTAAATTGCTTTTACCAGAATTGAATTCATCAAGTGGAAGAATATCAAATAATGCAAGATAGGCGTCATCAGTTTTTGCACCTGATTTTCTGTAGACCTGTTTCATTAATGCCTGAAAGTCATCACTCATTACTTCGCCATCAAAAACTACATTATTGAATTCTGATTTACTCAAGGCATTTTCTATATGAGGAAAATTATAAAATATTTTTCCATTTCTGCTGTAAAGAGTTGCCTTCCCATTTTTAACAATTGCTATTACTCTAACACCATCGTATTTATACTCAACCAAACAATCACCTTTAATTTTTTTTGGATGCTTTGCTCCGTCATGGGCTAACATACATGAGAACACCGGCACACGGAATTTAATTCCCATTCTTTTTGCAACATTATTTACTGTTTTTTCACTAACTCCACATCTAAGATCTTTTATTAGAATCCTTCTATACCAATCGTTCCATTGATTTTTTTTTGATTGATTAACTAATTCAATTATCAAATCTCTGGCAGCATGTCCTGTTTTCTTTCTATCAATGAGCTGTTTCGCAGCTTTTTTAAATTCATTCCATCCTAAGCCCTCACCATCATGATCACTATCAGGCACTTGCTTTACACCAAAAGTAACTAATGGATCTAAACACATTTCTAAACCCTCTTGAAATTCAAGCTCATTGAGATATTTTTCAATTACACCTTCTTTGAATAATCTACTGTTATCACTCTCAAGTTCAAGAATTATTCTCCATGGCTTCAACATTGCCTATTCAACCTCTTTTTTTGTACTAGTCTGCACTTGTTTAATTCTTGCAATATCCTGTGCTCTTGACTCAATATGAGAAATCATTTGCTTTGTTATTGGAGCCCTCTCCTCATCACAAATACTAGCATGAAACTTTTCTGAAAAACTTACAGAAAATTCAATCATTTGTTTTACAGCATCTACAGGATCAGTAGTTAAACTAAGGTTTGAAGCAGCTACTATTGCAAAGGTTTTTGTATCATTGTCAAAAGTACCCGGATTCAAGGCATTTGCAACTCGAAATATTTCATTTCCATTAATATCTTGGTAAGAGAAATAATTATTCTTAAGGATCGCACCATAATTTGTTAAAAAACCGTATACTTGATCGTTATCAAACATAGATCTATCAACAGAAATAAGATTTAAAATTGCTAGTTCTTGATCTTCTTCATAGCTTTTAATCTCCTCTTCATTGAATTCAAATGCTTGCTGTCCTTCAATTTCTAGAGATTTATCTTCTTTAAAGCTTTCAGGAACCTCTTCAATCTTTACCTTTAGCTTACCTGAGTTAGAAATCTTTCTTAGATAAAGAAACACAATTATCAAAAATATTAAAACAGCTATTCCTATTAAATATAGATCTGAATTAGTGCCCATTTAAGATTCAGCTAGTTCAAGTGCTTGATTTACATCTACAGATACCATTCTTGAAACGCCAGCCTCCTGCATTGTCACACCCATTAAATAGTCACTGCGCTCCATAGAAACTTTATTGTGCGTAATAAATATGAATTGAACAGTTTTAGACATTTCTTCAACCATATTAATAAATCTCAAGGTATTTAAATCATCAAGTGGAGCATCAACCTCATCCAATAAACAAAAGGGTGCAGGATTAAGATCAAAAATAGCAAAAACTAAAGCCAAAGCTGTCAATGCCTTTTCACCTCCAGATAACTGAGAAATTGATGAATTTTTTTTACCTGGTGGTCTTGCCATTAAAATGACACCAGCATGCAAAGGATCATCATCTGTTAGGTTAAGTTCTGCTAAACCTCCACCAAATAACTTTGGAAAGACTTCTTTTAATTTTATATTAACTGCATCAAAACTGTCCTTAAAGATAGTTTTTGTCTCATTATCAATTTTCTTTATTGCTCCATTGAGTTTATCTAAAGCTTCAATAAGATCATCATATTGTTTATCTAGCTCTTCTTTTCTTTTTGATTCTTCTTCGATTTCCTCAGGAGCTGCCAAATTTATAGCACCTAATCTAATTATTTTTGCTTCAATATCAGCTAGCTTGTCTTCAAGTTCGCTAATTGACAAGTCTTCATATTTGGTAAAATCTATTTTTTCAATATCTATACCAGCAGCTTTTATTTTTTTGTTTGAATTTTCTAAATTTATTTCATATGTCTTTAAATCAAGCCTAATATTTGTAATTTTTTCTGAAATAGATCTTGAATCAAGTTCGACAATAGATTTATTATTCTCAAGACTTCTCAAATCCTCGTTAAATTTTGATTGTTTTTGCCTCAAAGATATTAAAACAGATTCTGCTTGAGAGCTTTCTTCAACATAAGTTTGCATCTCTTCCTCAATAGAGCTTTTAAGTTTTTCAGCTTCAAATATTTCTTTTGAAAGGTCCTCTTGTCTTGATTGATATTCTTCGGTGAGTGTTTTTGATTGTGCTGAAGCAATATTCAAAATTTCTGCAAGCAATACTTTGAGTTTGTTTGCTTTATCTAAAATACTATCATTTTGAATACTATATTTTTTTAACGTAGCAATAATTTCGTTCAAAATGTGAATGGCTTGTTCACTTGGACTTAATTCGTCAAAGTTTTTTTCAGTTTCCTTTGCTTTCTCTAAATTTTCTTTAGTCTTTTCAAGCTTAAACTTTGTTTCATTTTCAGTTTTGTTAATGTTTTGAAGATTTGCTTCTCTTTTGGCAATTTCTGCTCCTATTGAATAAAAATTCTTTTGAGCACTTTCGTATTCTGTAAGCACAGATTCATTTTCAGTCCTAAATTGATCTATCTGTGACTGTATTGTTTCAGATTCAGCATTTTTAATTTTTAAATCTCGATTAAGTGAATCTAATTTTTTTTGAAGATCATCTCTGTTATTTTTAGCTTCAAGTGAGAACAATATTGCTGTATCTAATTCAATTTGTGACTTTTCATCATTTAATTTTTTATATTTCTCTGCAGCCTTTGCTTGATTTTCTAATCTTTTTATTAATCTTCCAATCTCATCTCTTATATCTTTTACACGTGAGAGATTTTCTTTTGTTCTTTTAATTCTTGATTCGGTCTCTCTTCTCCTTTCTCTATATTTTGAAACACCAGCAGCCTCTTCGATGTGTGTCCTTAGCTCATCAGGTTTTGCACTGACGAGTTTACTAACCATTCCTTGTTCGATGATTGCATAAGAACTTGGCCCAAGACCAGTACCTAAAAAAATGTCTTGAACATCTTTTCGTCTACATTTTGCATTATTTATAAAATAATCAGACTGTGCATCTCTAGTCATTACTCTTTTAATGGAAACCTCATTATAGGATGCATATTCACCTCCAATCTTTGCACTAGAATTATCAAACAGTAACTCTATGCTACATTGACCAGAAGCTTTTCTTTTTTCAGATCCATTGAAAATAACGTCAACCATTGACTCTCCCCTTAGATTCTTAGCAGAAAGCTCACCAAGCACCCATCTAATTGCGTCAATTACATTAGATTTACCACATCCATTTGGACCAACAACACCAACCATATTTGTAGGGAAAGAAATTTTCGTTGGATCAACGAAACTTTTAAAACCTGAAAGTTTTATGTGCTTTAACTGCATCTATATAAGCTAAAAATATTGATAATATTATAACTCTTGTGATTCTTTTAACCATTCATTTAGTTCAATTTTGTAATTTAATGATGGTTGATTTTTCTCTAAGACTATTAAATCTTTTGATAAAAAATTAAGACTTGTATCTTTACAATTAATTGCAATAACTGACTCAATAGTTTCGTCATTAAGATACGCTGAAGACAAATCAAATCCTGGAATCAAGCTATCTTTGTTTGAGACGTATATTTCTTCAGATTGTTTAAATAATTTTTCAGCAATTGGAATTTCAGGACCATTTAAGATAAATAATTTGATTGAACCACTAAATTCTGTACAGGGAAATTCAGAATCTTTTTCTATGCTTAGATTTGCGTTCGCAAATAGAGGAAACTTTGCATCTCTGAGATCAGTATATAAATTATAAAAAATTAACTTTTCTTCATTCGAAGTAAAAAATTTTTCAGCATAAGTGACTAAGCTTTCTGCAGAGTTTAATTTATTTAGTTCTATTGCTTTTCCTATAAAGCTTATAAGCCAAACTTGTATTTCATCAGCTTGAAGAAGACTCTCAATTCCTTCAAAAGCATTTTTAGAAATTTTAGAATCAATATAAATTTCTTCCAGGATCTCATTATTCAATACTTGTTTTTTGAATGATCCCATTACAGAAAATTTACTAATGAATATGATTAAACACAAAGAAATAACAATTAGCGAAAGTCCAAAGATTATCCCTTTATTAGTCGTTTGGTTTGCTAACAAGTAGGCTAATATTGGAAATATAGCTATAAAAGCTAGCAAAATAAAAATTGTCATTACGTTTTCTTTCTAAAGAAAAAGATTATAAATGCAATTACGATAAAAATTAGTGGTCCAAACCATAATATGTATGTCTGTTGTGTAAATTCTGGATCATAAAGAGACTCTTTACCAAATCTGTCTGAAACGTATTCTTTAATATCTGAATCTGACTTCCCATCTTTTATCATTTCAACAATTTTTAATTTCAAATCTTCAGAAATTGGTGCGTTGGAGCTCGACAAAGAACCTGAAGTACATTTTGGACAACGAATTTCTTTAATTAAATTATTAAATCTTAATTCATCTTCCTGATTATCAAATTTGTAAACCATATCTGAAAAAATATTCATTGATAAGAAAATTGCTATCAAAGTATATTTTTTCATTTTAAAGAAAGATTTTTTGAATTAATGATAGGTTGAAATACCTCATTCCACACAGTTTGATTGACTTCGCCTTGATAATGCGCCACAACTTTGCCGTTATTTACAAGAAATGTTTCTGGTGCACCTGTAACTCCCAAATCTAATGCTAAAGTTCCTTTAAAATCATGAATTATTAAATCATATGGATTATCAAATTTATTCAACCAGACAAGTGCGTCACTTCTGTCATCTTTATAATTAAGTCCTACGATTTTTATGCCATTATTACTTAGCTTCGATAGATATGGATGTTCGACCATACAGGTAATACACCAACTTGCCCAAACATTTAGTAAGTAATCGCCTTTAAGATCTTTATTAGAAATTACGTTTGTGCCATTTAAATTTGAAAGTGAAAAATCAGGTATTTCAAAAATTTTATAATCTGCTCCAGGATATTCATTTTCAGTAGATAGCAAAACAAAGAAGAGTCCTATAAGAGATACAGGAATAATAAGTACTAGAACTCTAAGCACAAAACTCATATTTTTTGTCTTTGTTTAGAAAATATTAACATCAGACCAGCAAATGACATAAACACTGCAGAAATCCAAATCCATCTGATTAAATAATTTATTTGAATATTTACTATCCAGCTTCCATCCTCCAGTTGATCTCCAATAGTTAGATATATATCTCTAAGAGGTGTTACATAGATTGCTGTTTCTGTAGTTATCTGCCCTCTAGTGAAATATTTTCTTTTTTCTGGACTAAGAGAAAATGAATTTGAAAAAGAGTCTTCAATAAGAAAATTAGCCTTTATAGCATCATGATTTGATTTATTAACAAGACTAATGTCCTTAAAAAATATATTCAAATCCATATATGATTCAGATTCATTGATTTTTATATTAATGGCTCTTTCAGTGCTTAACATGCTGTTAAACGCAATTGAAACAATCAATAGGCCTAAAGAAAAATGTGCTAGTACACTGAATGGATTAATATACTTTTTAGAAAAAATTGAAGATGCAATTTCAATAATATATCTATGGATTATTAAAAATCCTGCAAATAGTGAAGCAATAATTGTAAATGATTCTGTATTAAAAAAATAAATACACAAAACCACAGATATAACAGCAAGAATAACTGAAAAAGATGTTGGTCCAGCAAAAAATTTCATTTTTACTGTTCTTTGCCATTTTGAATCGATTGAAAAAAATAAAAATATTGAAGCTATAACAACTATTGGTATGAAAATAGCGTTATAAAAAGGAGCTCCAACACTAATTTTTTGATCAAACAAGAATTCATAAACTAATGGATAAGTAACTCCTAACATAATTGAGAACACCAGCGACCCAAATAAAATATTATTTATTGATATGAAGGACTCTTTTGAAAAAGCTTTTATACTGCCTGCTGATCTGATCACAGGCAATCTAATTACAAATAAAACCATGGAAATAAAAATTATTGTTCCAATAAACGCAAGTAAATAAAGGCCTCGCTGAGGATCATTTGCAAATGAATGCACGCTATCAATTATTCCAGACCTGACTATGAAAGCTCCAAAGAGACTTAATGAAAAAACTGATATTGATAATAAGATGGTCCAAATTCTTAAATTTGAGGACTTAACGGATACACTAATTGAATGTAAAAATGCAGTTGCAGCTAACCAAGGCATGAGTGCAACATTTTCCACTGGATCCCAAAACCAATAACCGCCCCATCCAAGTTCATAATATGCCCACCAGCTACCTAGAGTAATTCCAAGAGTCAAAAATATCCATGCGGAAACGGACCATTTTCTTACTAGTTCTTCCCACTTTATTTCTGTATTTCCATTAATCAGAAATGCTAATGCACATGCAAATGGAATCACAAATCCAACATAGCCTAAATACAAAGTTGGAGGATGAATAGCCAAAGCTGGATCTTGTAATACTGGATTTATATCAGCACCATTGGGAGGTCCAAATGGAAGAATCGTCTCGAATGGGTTAGATGTAAGCAACAAAAATGATAAGAATCCAACCAATACAATCGAAATAATGCCTATGCTTAAAGGTTTTAGAACAACCTCATTATCAATACTTCTATTAAAAAGGAATCCCCATGCAGCAAGAAATAAAATCCATAAAAACATTGATCCTTCATGGGCACTCCAAATTGAAGAGATTTTATAAAATGTTGGTAAATCTGAGTTTGAATGGCTTGCAATATATGCAACTGAGAAATTATCTGTAATTGCTAACCAAACATAAATAGCAAAAGATGTAAGTAACAATAAAAATGCATGAGAATAAGTTCTTGTAATCAGGTTTGAAATATAGATGTTTCCTGATCGTATAAATGAAAAACAACCAACCAAGAAGAATAATCCAGTTGCTAATAAAGCTAAAAAATGAGAAATCTCAACTATCATTATTTATTTCGATGTTTGGAGGCATATAGTTTTCATCGTGTTTTGCAAGAACCTCTTCAGCATAAAAAACTTCGTCATTTAGATAACCAAGTGCAACTACACCGCTGCCCTCTTGAAACAAATCAGGGACAATTCCTTTAAATTCCACTTTTACAAAACTCTCATAATCCGTAACAGTAAAACTAATATTTGAATCATTTCTAAAAACAGAGCCTTCTAAAACCATGCCGCCTATTTTAATTCTTTTGTCAGATGAAATATTTTGTTCTTTTAGTTCAGTTGGTGTAAAAAAATAATCAAGATTCGAATTAAGTGAATACAATATTAATGATATTCCTGAAACAGAAAATAAAGAAACTAGCAGAATATTATAAAGTCTTTTTTTTCTAATTTGATTCATTTAACTTTTTTTTAATTTTTTGAATTTTTTTTCTGTAGGTTATAAAAAAAATAGTAATGCAGGATACAACTATGAATAATACAATCCATACATAAATACCATGACCATTCATATATATGGCCTCTTCAAAAGAATTAAATGCAAAATTAAACATAATCCCGTATCCAAGACTTAGTTTTTTCTCTTATTAATATTTGATATTTTGATGAAGTAAGAACCAAGCAAGTAATTAGGCCTAAAAATCCTATTATTGAACCAATTAAAGGATACAACATCAAAACATCTATTGTTGGTTTTTCAGTCAATGTTATTGATGCTGATTGATGTAAAGTGCTCCACCAATCTACCGATTTCTTAATTATTGGAATATTTACTGCACCAATAATAACTAGCCATGATGTTAATTTATCAGCCTTCTCGAAGTTACTAAAAGAGTTATGAAGAGAAATTAAACCCAAATACATTATAAAAAGTATCAACGTAGAAGTTATTCTTGCATCCCATTGCCACCAAGTTCCCCATGTTGGAATACCCCAAATAGAACCTGAAATTAGAGCTATAAAAGTAGTCATGGCCCCAATTGGAGCTATAGCAATAATTAAGTATGCAGCTAATTTAACTCTCCAAACAAGATAAGTAACACTTGCAACAGCCATTGCAAGATATAAAGATTGTGATAAGAATGATGCGGGCACATGAAGATATATGATCCTATAAGAATTTCCTTGAACAAAATCCTCAGGTGTAAAAAATAACCCCCATATCAAAGAGATGATATAAATAACTAGAGAACTATAAAAAATATACGGATAAAAACGATTAACCTGATAAAGGTAAGTTTTTGGAGATGCAAACTGATGTATGAATTTTTTTATCACTGTAATATGTGTGCGAATAGTTTTTATTCTAAATGAGCTTTTATTATAAAAGATACAATAATAGGCACTGCAATTATTATAATAGATAAGCAGCCTAATAATAAGAGTATAAATTCTAAGTAATTGATTCCTAACTGAAATGCAATAATACTTTTACCTAAAACAATTAGTACTGGGAGGGCTAGCGGCATTGTAATCAATGCACCTAAAAGCGAGCCTTTATTTAAACTAAGTGCACTTCCAAGAGCAAACAAATTTAAAAAAATATATGAACTTATAATTGAGAGCGGAATAACTGAAATGCTCAATAATAAATCTTCTGATGTGCCAAGTGAAAATATAAAACTTAAAATTGAAATTGGCACTCCGATCATAAGCCAATAAACAATAATTCTTATAGAAATTAAAAATTGAAAAGAGGTATTCTTTATAATTGTTTGTTCTAATGAACCATCGTTATAATCTTCAATAAAAATATCTTCTGTTGCCAGCATCATGGAAATTAAAATTGCAATCCACAAAACAGAAAAAAATCCTATTTCTAATTTGTCTTGCATGAATTCAACAGTCAAAGGAAAAGCAAGCATAATTAACCAAAAAACTAAAATTGGTCCTAACCAACTCCGAGTCTTTTTCTTTAACTTTAGATACTCTAATTTTAATTCATTCATTTAAGTAACAGTGTTTTCGAGTCAATATCGCACTCAATATGTGAGGTATATATTAAAGTTTTATTTTCTTTGAGCTGATCAGTAAGAAAATCAGTTAATATTATTTGTGTTTCTTTATCAAGTCCAACAAAAGGTTCATCTAAAATAATTAAATCAGAACTATTTAGGAATAATCTAAGTAATCCTAATTTTTTCTGTTGACCATAAGATAAATTTGCAACATTTACATCTAAATATCTTTTTAAGTCTAATATTTCAATGTATTTTTTGAGGCATGGATGATTGTCGAACTCCATTAATAAAATATTATCATCCAAACTTAGATAGTTTTTCAAAGCGTTCTTGTGACCCAAATAACACTTATCTTTAGTTGAGTTTATTGAGATTGATCCCTTGGTTGGATTAGTAATTCCTAAGATAATTCTTAATAAGGTGGATTTACCAGATCCGTTTGGTCCTTTGATATGCAAAGACTCACCCGTGTTTAATGAGAAACTTAAATTATGAAATAGCTTATTGTCATTTACTTTATAAGAAATGTTTTCAGCAATTACAGATGTAATGTTATCCATCAGAAAATATTAAAATTTTTTGACCTTATTATAAGTGCTGGCAATGGGTTTTGTGGATCAATTCTTGAATAAAATCTTTTTGAAAGCTCTTTAAAAGGTGATGTTCCAAATTTACCAATACCACCAACTGAAAAATAAATTCTTTTATTAAAAAAAATTCCTTGTTCTATATCAGGAATACTTCTTACTTGAGTTGAAATTTTTTTGATATTACTTAAAAAATTCTTTTTCTTACTACTAAACTTAAACCAACCCCATGAAGAAATATCAATCATTGAAATTTTCTTTAATATCTCTTTAGATTTTTTAGTTGGCTGTGAAGACGGAGGTAAAAAGACAATTATGTTACCTTTAGCTAAGCCAACTAAATCATCAAGTTTTTTTTCAGAATTTCCATTTTTTTCCAAGTTAGCAGGAATGTATTCCTCAGTCGAACTTGACTGAGGAATTTTGATATTTTTTAGCCTATCTCTTGAACCAAGAATAATATAAGTTACTAAATCTCGACTCAAATTATTTTATATTTTTGACAATGCTTGTTCAAAGTCAGCAATTATATCGTCGACATGCTCGAGACCAATCGAAAGTCGAACATAGCCTGGCGTAATTCCTGCTGCCAACAGCTCTTCTTCATTGAGCTGGCTGTGAGTTGTGCTTCCTGGATGGATTGCTAAGCTTCTTGAGTCTCCAATGTTTGCAACATGGTAAACCATCTCAAGAGAATTAATAAATTTTTCTCCAGCATCTCTACCACCTTTGACTTCAAAGCCCATAAGTCCACCATTACCTCTTGTGAGATATTTTTCAGCTCTTTCTTTAGCATATCCATCCATTAAAGAAGGATAACTTACCCTTTCAACAGAATCATGATTGGAAAGATATTCAGCAACTTTTTCAGCATTGCTGCTATGTTCTCTCATTCTTAATGCTAGAGTTTCTAATCCCTGAATAAACATAAATGCATTGAACGGACTCATAGCTGCTCCCATATCCCTTAATATGGTTGTTCTTGCTTTAAGAATATAAGCTATTGGACCAAGAGGTTTAACTGCTTCAGTCCAAACGGCTCCACCATAAGATGGATCAGGAGTATTCAATGCAGGCTGTCTTTCAGGCACGGCCTCCCAGTCGAAATTACCACTATCAACAATAATTCCTCCAATAGAAGTTCCATGACCACCTATATATTTTGTCGTAGAATGCATTGAAATAGCAGCCCCATGATCGAATGGCTTACAAATTACAGGCGCTGCAGTATTATCAACAATTAAAGGTATCCCAAGCGGTCTACCGATTTCAGCAACCTCTGAAATAGGAAAGACTTCAAAACTTGGATTTGGTAGAACCTCACCATAATATGCTCTAGTATTCTCATCAGTTGCTTCAGCAAAATTATTAGGATCTGCTGGATCAACAAATCTGACTTCAATACCCATATCTGATAGTACATTTTTAAATAAATTGTAGGTGCCTCCATACAAATGCGCAGAAGCAACGATATTATCTCCATTAGCAGCAAGGTTTTGAATTGCAACTGCTGATGCTGCTTGCCCAGATGCAACAGCTAAAGCGCCAACTCCACCTTCAAGTGCAGCGACTCTGTCCTCTAAAACTGCGCATGTTGGATTCATTATTCTTGAATAAATGTTTCCAAGTTCTGATAATGCAAAAAGATTAGCAGCATGTTCGGTGTCATCAAATTGAAAGCTAGTCGTTTGGTGAATAGGTACAGCCACCGAATTAGTATTTTCATCTTTTCTCCACCCTGCATGAAGACCAATTGTTTCAGGATTTGTATAAGTTTTACTCATTAAAATGCACTCCTCTGATAGTGTTTGAACTTAGGTTTAGTATATTAAATATTGACTAATAACAACACCCTTATTCACTTATATACTGGCATATTAGGTCGAAATAATTATAATTACCCAAGGAAAAATTAATATGGCAAAAAAATACACAAATTTTAGGATTGGTGGCTCACCGCAAAAAGTAACAGACGACTATACAGTTTGGTCTAATGATTTGCTTCAAAGAATAATTGCAAGTAAAACAGTAATTCAGCCTGGAGCATCGACTAAAGGTCACAAGTTAATTGACTCTGATGTTGTATACATTATTACTAATGGTAGAGGTACCATGGAAATTGTTGAATATATGAATTCTGATGAAGGTCATGGCGCTAATCCTTCATACGGTATTGAGCATAAGGATTCATATGAGCTATCAGCTGGTGATGTAATTTTGGTTGAATCTGGTGACTATTGTAAAGTTGTAAATGATTCTGATCATGATCAATTAACCTATTTGCGAGTATTTGACAGAGGCGGATGGCGCCAGTAATTCTTTACTAATTAATCTTTATTCTTGCAACCATTGGTAAATGATCCGAGACACCTGTCTTTGACTTAGCATTAAATCTGATTGGCTTCCCAGAATCTTTATAAGCATTATGCTCTGTTATGTGCAGTCTTATAGAATCAGTATCGTAGGATATATTTCGTTGTTTTGATACAAAAATTGTATCTAGAAAGCTCCATGATTTCCCATAGCTATAATAATATGTCCCTTTACAATCCGCACAACCTATTAAATGTGCAACATCCCACAAATCTTCTTGATCATTGTATATAAATAGCTCAGAGTCTTCTTCTGTATTGACATTAAAGTCACCCAAAGCGACCGTGGGCATTTTATGCATTTGTAGAAGCTTTTTTAATTTATTTAAAGAATCTATCCTCATTGAAACATCATGATATCCAGCTGGGAAATGAACGTTATAAACTTTTATCTTTTTATCGTTAATAAGAATCGTTGAGTCAAGAATAGGTCGAGTATCTTTGTCTTCAAACTCACCAGAAAATTTAATGTAATGAAGTGTTGAATCAATTATTTCAAATTTCGAGATGATGGCAGTATCTATTCCTCTATAATCTTTACTCTCAAGCAGCTCTAGATCAATGTATCCATAAGGCTCAAGTAATCTATATAACTGCTCCAAAATGTTAATATTCTCAACCTCTTGCAAGGCTAGTATATCTGGACCTGTTTCATCATAAAGCAAAATATCTCTTGCAAGATTCTTTAGTTTTGCATCTTTAGTTTCAGTGTCCCAGTCAAGATATAGACATTCATTCTTCCAAGAATTAACTGGTACTCTATTGCATGAATTAATATGTTTATTAGTTTGTTTTAACTCAATAGGAAGATATGCTTTATCATCTTTTTTTGGATCATCTAATTCATCAAAAAGATTATTTACATTCAATGTCATTACCGAGAATGAAGAATTACTTTGAGCTGGAAAAGAAAAAAATAGAGCCAAAAAATAAATAGCTAAGTATTTATGCATCTATGTCTTTGATAAATAGTTTTACTTCAAATGACAGATTTGACTCTTTTCTTTGAGATTCGCTAACATTGATTAAATTCTTAAGCTTATCCTCTGGAAAATTTACAATTTTCCTTTTACTTAAATCTATATGTCCTAATATGGTCTCAAAGATTGCTGCTGTTTCGTTTTTTTCGTTTTCTAAAATACCTAAAAAATGGAGTAATTTTTTATTTGCTTTATAAAGCATAAAAGATGGAAAAACTTTATCATCTAATCTGAATTCTCTGAGATATCTAATATTATCCTCAAGTGTAAATGTTGAGAAACCACTGGCAAAATATGCATCATCAAATTCCAACTCGTTAATATAAAAAGAAGTATAGGTGCTATCAAAAAGCTTGTAATAATAGTTCACATTCATATGACCATTAAGGTCACACATTTCCTCTGTAACAATAATTGGTTCTGATTTGTAGGGTAGTGTTTCCATAATAAATAAAAAAGCCCAGATAAACTGGGCTTTAATTATAACGTAAGTCTATTAAAATTTAGTACCAAACATTAGACCAAATGTTCTTGGCTCTGTAATACTTCCATATAGGTTACCACCTTGGAAGTTACTACCTGCTCTTAGATAAATAAGGTCTCTTGAATCGTCTAAATTTTTAACGAATCCATTTACATACCAATCTCCATCATTAGGTCTATAGCTAACAAGCAGATCACCATTATGAGATTCAGGTATTTCAGCTCTATCGTTATTCCAGATATCAGCATAGGACTCGCCTCGATACTTTCTAGATAATCTGATGTCAACGGAACCACTACCAGTCAAAAATGTTTTGGTAATAGCAATGTTATAAGAAAGATCTTGTTGCGCAGGCACTCTGTTTCCAGACACATCTTGTGCAACACCATCATTTAAACAAGGGATTCCTTGAAGTGGTGCAGCAGGAGTAAGACATACATATCCTGCAGATTTATATACCACTTGTCCGTTATCTGCAACGGCACCAGTCAATAAGCCAGCATTATTAGTTGCAGCATCTAGAGCGCCTAAATATCGAAGAGTTCCTGAAGCAGCTGCTGGATTTAATGGATCAATAATTGCCGCAGAACCACTAGCAACTTCTGAATCTGATACCAACCAATTGAAATCAATTCTTAAAGTTTCGTTAAGGAATGCAACTAAATTACCCTCAAAACCTTTAATTTCTGCATCAACATTCCAATTAATAGCTGATGTATCTTTAATAGCTCCAACCTGCATGCCGTTTCTGTTATCAACATAAAGGTTCATATTCAATCTAACCGCTCCACCAGCTAAAGATGATCTAAAACCAATATCTAAGGTCTCTGACTCTTCTTCATCAAATGTAAATGGAACTGAGCCACTTGCTAGGCCTGGGTTAAATCCTCCTGGCTTAGATGCAGTAGCAAAACTGACGTACATCATAATGTCATCAGTAATATCTCTTTGAAGAGCTACTTTATAAGATAAGAACTCATCTTGTTGTGTTCCATATCTTGCTTTTACATTGTCGGTGTCGCCTCTATCATATAAACCTGTTGATGGGCCTGTACCTGTAAGCCATGAACTCAGAGGAGTTCCACAATTTGCTTCTGTCAAACATGCAATAGCACTATTAGTTACAACCTGATCGTCATATCTAAAACCTAATGTTAACTTAGTAATTTCATCTAAATCAAAATAAAATTCACCAAAGGCTGAATTAGTCTTTGTTCTGACGTTTGAATCTTGAAGAACACCAGATATTTCAACTGGTGTATTAAATGCTGGCATTCCTGTGCCACCGATACCCGATAAAGCACAAACATCCATAATTGCTCCACCTGCTGCAGCGATAGGTAACATCCAGGACCCAACTATTGGACACACGCCTGAAGGGGCAAATCCACCCACAGCAGCTCTTGCAAGAGCTTGGTTAAATGCAAGACCACCATATCTTGACATATCAGGAAGTCCTAAAGATTGGAATACTGCGTTGTAAGGATGATTTCCAAAATTAGCTAGGAAACCACCGCCTGCGGTATGCACTGTATAGTTGTTATCATTTCTTCCATCATAGGTGTAAACACCAAGTGTATAGTTAAATGCTCCATCAAAATCTGAAATTATATTCAACTCAAACTGTTGATCATTAGAATAAACATCTGAAAAATCATATGCCCTTGCGCTATCTGTAAACTCACTAAACTTAAGATAGTCAATAATACCCTCAACATTTGGAATAGCAGGATTAAGTAATTTAGCTAATCCTGGAAATGGACGAACAGCAACTGAGCCATCGTTATCGTTCATTTGATGAAATTCTCTTGTATCGTATGAATATTTTGCTACGAAAGTATAATTTTCAAATTCTTGTCTAAACTCTAAAGTACTAAATGATGTATTTTGATCATGTGAAGGATCTTTATTTAGATATGCTTTTCTAAATGGGTCATCACTTACTAATGCACCTGCATATGAGTTCGTAATGACACCTGGGTATAGATGTGCTAAAAATCCAATAGCACCAGCATAGTGACCTCTATAATCTGCTGCAGTATTTCCTGGTCCTCTTTCAAATGGGCTACAACCATAAAATGGATCAGACTGACAGAATGATAAATGCTCTTGAGGTCTACTATCGTCTGCTGAATTATGTTGAGTTGTTAAACTTAATGTAGCTTGGTCGTTTATAAGCCAGTCAAGTGATAATCTAACTGATGACTCATTTCTGTCATCATACTTAGAATCAAGATAAAGGTTATCCATGTAACCATCTCTTTGGTTAACAACAAATGCTATTCTTCCAAAAAGATTATCTGTTAATGGGGAATTTAAAACCATTGTTGTTCTTTTAGCATCGTAGTTACCAACAAGAACAT
>JH611156.1:662318-664888 GCA_000252525.1 SAR86 cluster bacterium SAR86A
AATGAAATCTTTGAAATGTCTAAGAATAATAAACATGCAAAAAAGGTTATTGAAGAATGGGCAGACGCAAAATGGTTTACTGAAAAAGAGGACATCAAAGAAAAAATTAAATTAACTGTATTTAAAGTATCAGGAGAAATTAATACTGACGATTTGTCTCCTGCTCCTGATGCATGGTCAAGACCAGATATACCTCTTCATGCGCTAGCAATGTTTAAAATGCCAAGAACTGGTTTGGATGATCCATTAGGTACTATAGAAAAGTTAAAAGAGAAAGGGAATCCATTGGTTTTTGTTGGTGATGTAGTAGGAACAGGATCGTCCAGAAAATCTGCTACAAATTCAGTTTTGTGGCATATGGGTGAAGAAATTCCTTACATACCAAATAAGAAAGAAGGCGGCTATTGTTTTGGAGGAAAGATAGCTCCAATCTTCTTTAATACTCTTGAAGACTCCGGTGCATTTCCAATTGAAATGGATGTATCAAAAATGTTAATGGGTCAAGAGATAATTCTTGAACCATTTAAAGGGAAAATACTAGATGCAAACACTAATGAAGTGCTTTCAGAATTTAAATTAAAAACAGATGTTATTTTAGATGAGGTAAGAGCTAATGGTCGCATCCCGCTAATAATTGGTAGGCAGTTGACTGATAAAAGTAGAGATGCGCTAGGTATGGAAACATCTAATGTATTTAGACGGCCAGAAACTAAGGACAACAGTAAATCAGGTTTTACCTTAGCACAAAAAATGGTTGGAAAGGCATGCGGGGTTAAAGGTGTGAGGCCTGGAACATATTGCGAGCCAAGAATGACAACCGTTGGATCGCAAGATACTACAGGACCAATGACAAGAGATGAACTAAAAGAGCTGGCGTGTTTGGGTTTTTCAGCTGACTTAGTAATGCAATCATTTTGTCATACCGCTGCGTACCCTAAACCGGTTGATGTTGAAACTCAGCACAGTTTACCTGATTTTATTATGAACCGGGGTGGTGTTTCTCTTAGACCAGGAGATGGCATTATACATTCATGGATGAACAGAATGTTATTGCCAGACACTGTTGGAACTGGTGGTGATAGTCACACAAGGTTCCCAATTGGTATAAGCTTTCCAGCAGGATCAGGTTTAGTTGCTTTTGCAGCTACACTTGGAGTAATGCCATTAGATATGCCTGAATCTGTCTTAGTTAGATTCAAGGGAGAAATGCAGCCTGGTATCACATTGAGAGATCTTGTGAATGCAATACCATACGCTGCTCTTCAAAGAGGCTTGCTAACAATTGATAAGGATGGTAAAAAAAATGTTTTCTCTGGAAGATGTTTAGAAATTGAAGGTCTTCCAAATATGAAAGTAGAGCAAGCATTTGAACTTTCTGATGCATCTGCAGAGAGATCAGCATCTGGATGTACAGTAAAATTAAATAAAGAGCCAATAATAGAATATCTTCAGTCAAATATAGTTATGCTCAGGTGGATGATTGCAAGTGGATATGGAGATGAAAAAACCTTAGAGAGACGAGCACAGGCTATGGAAAAATGGATTTTAAATCCTGTGTTACTTGAGGCAGATAAAAATGCAGAATACGCAGAAGTAATTGAAATAGATCTAAATGAAATAAAAGAGCCTCTTCTAGCTTGTCCAAATGATCCTGATGATATAAAACCTTTGTCAGAAGTTGCTAATACAAAAATTCAAGAAGTATTTATTGGTTCATGTATGACCAATATTGGGCATTTTAGAGCTGCTAGTAGGTTATTAAATAAATATCAAGAAACCAAAGCAAGACTTTGGGTTGTCCCGCCAACAAAGATGGATGAGCAAAAATTAATCGAAGAAGGTGAATACAAAATTTTTAAAGATCTTGGCGCCAGAACAGAATTACCCGGTTGTTCGCTTTGTATGGGCAACCAAGCAAGAGTAATAGCAAACTCTACTGTTATTTCAACATCAACAAGAAATTTTCCAAATAGAATGGGTGATGGTGCAAATGTATTTTTAGCATCTGCTGAACTTTCTGCGATTTCTTCAATATTAGGTAAAATCCCAACTGTTGAGGAATATCACAAATATATGAATGATATAAATCCTTTTGCATCTGATATATACAAGTACTTAAATTTCAATGAAATTGATAGTTACATTCAAAGCGCAAATTCTGCAGAAATACCCACAATAAATATTGTGAATCCCTAACCTTTAGCTTTAGTTTTTTCTCTTTGAAGTTTTAGCTCGTCTTTTCTTGAGATTTCAAGCTCTTCAAGATAATTTTCAACTAATGGAGTGAAATATTTACCAGTGAAAATAGATGTTTCAAATTCTTTAATTTCTGGATTGCCTTCTCTGACAGAATCAATAAGATCATCTAAAGTCTGGTAAATAAGCCAGTCTGCATTTATTTCTTTTGCTACATCCTCGTTACTCTTGTTTGAAGCTATCAACTCAGCTGTCGCAGGCATATCTATACCATAAAGATTTTGATATTTAATGGCTGGAGCAGCAGAAGCAAATACACTTTATTTGCACCAGCTTCTCTAGCCATTTCGATAATTTTTTACTTGTAGTGCCTC
>JH611156.1:664908-709108 GCA_000252525.1 SAR86 cluster bacterium SAR86A
CCTATAGGTTACCACCTTGGAAGTTACTACCTGCTCTAAGATAGATTAGGTCTCTTGAATCGTCTAAATTTTTAACGAATCCGTTCACATACCAATCTCCATCATTAGGTCTATAACTTACAAGTAAATCGCCACTCTTTACTTCAGGTATATAAGATCTTTCATTATTCCAGATATCTGCATAACCTCCATCTGAATACTTTCTAGATAATCTTATATCAACGGAACCACTGCCAGTTAAGAATGTTTTGGTTATGGCAATATTATAAGAAAGATCTGCTTGTCCTGGAATTCTGTTTCCAGATATATCTTGAGCAATACCATCATTTAAACAAGGTACGCCCTGTAATGGTGCTGCAGGAGTAAGACAGATATATCCTGCAGATTTATATACAACTTGATTATTATCTGCAACAGCACCAGTTAGTAAACCTGCATTTCGTGTTGCCGCATCTAGAGCGCCTAAATATCCAAATGTTCCTGAAGCAGCAGCTGGATTTAATGGATCGATAATAGCCGCTGAGCCACTACCAACTTCAGAATCTGAAACCAACCAGTTGAAATCAATTCTTAAAGTTTCGTTTAAAAATGCAACTAAATTACCTTCAAAACCTCTAATTTCTGCATCGATATTCCAATTAATCGCGGAGGTATCTTTAATAGCTCCAACTTGCATGCCGTTTCTGTTGTCAACAAAAAGGTTCATATTTAATCTAACTGCTCCACCTGCTAAAGATGATCTGAAACCAATATCTATAGTTTCGGATTCTTCTTCATCAAATTTAAATGGAACTGAACCACTTGCAAGACCTGGATTAAACCCTCCAGGTTTAGATGCAGTTGCAAAACTAACATACATCATAATGTCATCAGTGAGATCTCTCTGGAGCGCAAATTTATATGATAAAAATTCATCTGCTTGAGTACCATATCTAGCTTTTACATTGTCAGGATCACCTCTATCATAAAGACCTGTCGATGGGCCTGTTCCAGTAAGCCAAGAGCTAAGAGGAGTACCACAATTTGCTTCTGTTAAACATGCAATAGCGCTGTTAGTTACGACCTGATCGTCATATCTAAATCCTAATGTTAATTTAGTGATTTCATCTAAATCAAAATAAAACTCACCAAAAGCTGAGTTTGTCTTTGTTCTTACATGAGTATCTTGAAGAACACCAGTTATTTGGATTGGCGTATTAAACGCAGGCAATCCTGGGCCACTTAAACCTGATAAAGCACAAACGTCCATGATTGCTCCACCTGCTGCAGCAATAGGTATCATCCAAGAACCAACAATCGGACAAACGCCAGAGGGTGCGAATCCACCGACTGCTGCTGCTGCTAAAGCTTGGTTAAATGCAAGACCACCATATCTTGACATATCAGGAAGCCCTAATGACTGGAACACTGCGTTATAAGGGTGATTTCCAAAATTGGCTAGGAAAGCACCGCCAGCAGTATGCACTGTATAGTTGTTACTGTTTCTTCCGTCATAGGTATAAACACCAAGAGTATAGTTAAATGCTCCATCAAAATCTGAAATTATATTTAACTCAAACTGTTGATCATTTGAATTTACATCTGAGAAATCATATGCCCTTGCGCTATCTGTAAACTCACTAAACTTAAGATAGTCAATAATACCCTCAACATTTGGAATAGCAGGATTAAGTAATTTAGCTAATCCTGGAAATGGACGAACAGCAACTGAGCCATCGTTATCGTTCATTTGATGAAATTCTCTTGTATCGTATGAATATTTTGCTACGAAAGTATAATTTTCAAATTCTTGTCTAAACTCTAAAGTACTAAATGATGTATTTTGATCATGTGAAGGATCTTTATTTAGATATGCTTTTCTAAATGGGTCATCACTTACTAATGCACCTGCATATGAGTTCGTAATGACACCTGGGTATAGATGTGCTAAAAATCCAATAGCACCAGCATAGTGACCTCTATAATCTGCTGCAGTATTTCCTGGTCCTCTTTCAAATGGGCTACAGCCATAAAATGGATCAGACTGACAAAATGATAAATGCTCTTGAGGTCTGCTATCATCTGCTGAATTATGTTGAGTTGTTAAACTTAATGTAGCTTGGTCGTTTATAAGCCAGTCAAGTGATAATCTAACTGATGACTCATTTCTGTCATCATACTTAGAATCAAGATAAAGGTTATCCATGTAACCATCTCTTTGGTTAACAACAAATGCTATTCTTCCAAAAAGATTATCTGTTAACGGGGAATTTAAAACCATTGTTGTTCTTTTAGCATCATAGTTACCAACAAGAACATCGATAGAACCTTCTGTTTCACCAGTTGGCCTAGCAGTAATAAAGTTAATGACACCAGTGGTAGCATTTCTTCCATTTAGAGTGCCCTGAGGTCCCTTTAGAACCTCAATTCTTTCTAGATCATAAAAACCAATGTCAGCAAAAACACTATCGTTCACACTATGGCCATTTGAAGCTGTTACAACTGAGGCAGTGTTAGCAGCACCTACACCAAATGATCCGATTCCTCTAATCACGTAGGCAGATCCTGAGCCAACTGATTTTGCGGAACCCATTCCTGGAACAGATTCAACAATATCTGATAGATCATATATTTGTTGTACAGCGATATCTTCAGAGCTTAATGCCGTGACAGCTAATGCAACGTCTTGAAGTGATTCTTCTTTCTTAGTTGCTGTAACAACAACTTCTTCTATTTCTTGTGCAACAGTATTAAGTACAAAAAATGAAGCTAAAAATACGAAAGAAGTCCGTAAAATTAAGTTTTTAAATGACATAGAAATCCCCCTTTGTCTAATATAGTTATTAAGTTTATGCATTTATTTATGGTTTTAACAAAATTTAACATATAAATTTTATATATAAATATAAGTTAAATTTATAAAGGTGAATTCTATAGAAAAAAGGCTGGATAAACCAGCCTTTTTAATTGATTTTAACTAAGGATTAAAAATCACGCCCAAATGTTACACCATAAGTTCTTGGGTCAGTATAGGTTCCAAAGTATGATCCCCCTTGTAGAGGTGACGATGCAGCCCAACCGCCAATATATTGATCATCTGCAAGGTTCTTAGCATATAAACCTACATACCAATTGCCCGCATTTGGATTATATTTCATTGAGAAATCGAAGAATTTATGCTCAGGTAACTGGGCTCTTGCTTCATTGAAGACGTTACCTTCTCTTTCTCCTTGATATCTATAGGTTAATCTTGCTGTTAAAACTCCATCTTCCATTGGGAAATCTCTATTTAAAGATAAACTATATGAAAGTTCTGGTGTTCCTGGAACAGTATTTCCATCAATATCAACTGGTGTTGGAGCAAATGGACAGCTTGCGCCTGCAAGAGGATTAAATCCAGTAAGCATGGTGAGAATATTTGTAGGTGTTGCTGGAGCAGCACACAAGAAACCAAATGACTTCATCATAATGACTGGAACTCCATCAGCTCTTAGTCCATAAGAGTATGAAATTGCTCCTGCTGGATCAAATGGAAGACCATCAACACTACCAGGGCCACCATTACCTGGTCCGCATGGTGCGACAGCACCACCACAACCCTGAACTCCAGGAGTATAACCAAGAGGATTAACACCCAACACTGTTGCTATATTTCCAGGATTAAGTGGATTAAATATAGGCTTACCAATGTCACCTAATTCACTGTCTACAAGTAGCCAGTTAAAATCTAGTCTCAAATTTTCATTTAAATAAGCTATTAAATTACCTTCAAAACCATTAATCTCTGCATCAATGTTGTAATTTACAGAGCCTGCGTCTTCAATATTTGAGAACAACATCTTATCTGTCTTGTTAAAGAATAATGCAGCATTAAGCAAAATAGCTCCATTGGCAAAAATATTCTTTGTACCTAGTTCAAATACTCCAGTTTCTTCTGGTGCATATGGATCAGGTGTTGATCCAATAACTGGGTTATTACCACCAGCCTTCTGAGCTGTAGCATAACTTGCGTAAACCATAGAGTTATCTGCTAAGTTATGTTGAATTGCTACTTTAAATTTAGTTGCACTGTCAGCTATAACAACGGATGTTGGATTAAATTGATATACTCCAGATGCATAATCAGCAGCTGTATAATTTGGACATTGAATTTGTCCTAGACAAGTCATTATGTTATCTGTGACTTTGTCATCGTTGTATCTGATACCAAGTGTTAATTTTGTATCTTCACTAATATCATAATAAAGCTCACCTAATAAAGCTGTTGATTTTGTTCTTACGTGATCATCGTTTGAGTAACCACCTAGTCGATTCGGTAATTCATATGGTGTGATGCCCTGAGCAGCCAACGCAAATGCTAAACAAGCAGGATTAGCACTGCTTGGAACAGCGTTTGCTACAGGTCCAGCCATAGGCAATTGACATGCATCAATCCCACTCAAACCAAAAATAAGTGTTTGATAAAATGGAAGTCCGCCGTAACCATCAAACTGCCCACCAAAAACTAACTGACTATATGGATGAGATCTAAATGATTTCATCATGTTAAGTGCTGCCGTTTGAATTAAATAATTATTATGATTTCTTTGATCAAACTGATAAGCACCAACTACAAAGTTCATAGGTCCATCGAAATTAGAGATCAACGTAATCTCAGCCTGCTGATCAAATGTATCTACATCAGCAAATTCATAAGTTCTACTTGAATCAACAATTTCACTGAATGAATAAAATTCAGCTTCCCAGCTTATCGGAGGAAGACCCATGCCTGCATTTCCAAGTACTCCTGGTAGCGGATCTGAAGTATAACCGTAATCATTGTCATTCATATGAAAATAGTCTCTTGTTCCATAAGAGTACTTAACATTTAAAGTTAAAGTATCTGATAATGCGTGATCAAGTTTTAAAGTAGTAAATTCTGCAATTTGATGATGTTCTGGTACTTTATTTAAATATGCATATTTAAACTGATCAGGTGCTGTAGCAGGTTGACTAGAATAAGTATCTAACCATGCAGTCGGAACAAGTCCTGCAACTAAACCAGATAATGCAGCAGTACTTCCAGTAGGTGCTGCAGTAATATTAGCAGTTCCTCTTTCAAGTGGATTACAACCAAAAAATAGATTTTTTACACAAAAAGATGTACCGATATTGTTTCTGTTGTCATCACCTTTATATCTATCATATGTAAATTCCAATACGGTGTCGCCAGAAATTAAGAAGTCAAAAGATGCTCTTATACCGTATGCACTTCTGTCATCAAATTTTTGACCTGTTCTAAGGTTTTCTGAAAAACCGTCTCTATCGTAACTAGTGTATGCAAATCTCGATCTAACTTTATCGCCCATTGGGACATTTAGGGCAGTTGTAAATCTTTTTGAATTGTAAGTACCTAGATCATAGTCAAAGTATCCACCAAATTCTTCTGCTGGTCTTGCAGTAATTAAGTTGATTA
Source organism: SAR86 cluster bacterium SAR86A (assembly GCA_000252525.1). Lineage (GTDB taxonomy): Bacteria > Pseudomonadota > Gammaproteobacteria > Magnimaribacterales > D2472 > SAR86A. The sequence continues at coordinate 670,343 of JH611156.1, forward strand.
CCCCTGATACAGCATTTCTTCCATAAAGAGTTCCTTGAGGGCCTTTTAGAACCTCCACTCTCTCTACATCATAGAAACCAATATCAAATACAGTCGAGGTATTTACACTGTGTCCGTTCATAGCAGTAACAACTGCTCCGACTACTGCAGCACCAACACCATAAGAACCAGTTCCTCTAATTGCGTATGCGCCACCTGAACCGATACCTTTAGATGCTGACATTCCTGGAACAACTTCTTGTAAATCATCGAGATCATTGATCATATTTGTTTGCATATCTTCGGCGCTAAAAGCCTCAACCGAGATAGCAAGGTCTTGAATTGACTCTTCTTTTTTTGTTGCAGTAACAATGACTTCTTCAATTTCTTGAGCAATTGCTCCTAATGAAAAAAGCAATGTTATGCTCGCAAATGTTTTAAATGAAAACTTATAAAAACTATCCATATCTTTGTCCCCCCAATAATGGCTAATTTATTAAAAATATAGTTGAAACTATAACCTATGAATTAAATAAATATAATATTTATATTAAAAAGTTATATATATTAATAAGTTTTATTTATGAGCCTTTATGCCATGGATGACATTTGGAAATTCTTACTGCTGCGAGATAGGTTCCTTTTATAATTCCCTCTTTCAAAATTACCTCAATTGCATAGGCTGAACAAGTTGGTTCGAATCTGCAAGATGGTGGAAATAACGGCGATATAAAGTATCTATAAAATCTTATTGGGAGTATGAAAACTTTTGCAAGCATTATGCTTAAGCCTTGCTCTCTTTAGTTATATCTTTTATAGCATCATCTAGTGAAAGTACCGATGATTCATTGCTTCCAATCCTTCTTAAGGAAACTGTTTTATCAGCCATTTCCTTCTTGCCAATGGCCAAAATGATAGGTACTTTTTTTGTGCTATGTTCTCTGACCTTATAGCTAATCTTTTCATTTCTTAAATCTACTTCACATCTTATTTTGTTATCTTTAAGACTCTGTTGAATTTCGAGAGCATAATCATTTGCATCTGAAACAATAGATGCAATTACAACTTGTTGAGGAGCTAACCAGAATGGTAATTTACCGGCATAATTTTCTATTAATATACCAATAAATCTTTCGAATGATCCAAGTACTGCTCTGTGAATCATAACAGGTATATGTTTTTTACCATCTTCACCAATATAAGTAGCATCCAATCTTTCAGCTAAGTTGAAGTCAAGCTGGAAGGTCCCACATTGCCACTCTCTGCCAATTGCATCTGTAAGAACAAAGTCTAGCTTTGGACCGTAAAAAGCTCCATCGCCTTCATCAATTCTATACGGATAGCCTAAATTTTTAATTGCTGCCTCAAGAGCTTCTTCGGCTTTATCCCATATCTCATCAGATCCAACTCTCATTTCAGGTCTGGTTGATAACTTTATGTCAAAATCTTTGAAACCTAAATCTGCATATAGGTTTGATAGAAATTCAATAAATAAGCCGGTTTCAGATTCAATTTGATCTTCGGTGCAAAAAATATGACCATCATCTTGTGTAAATGCACGCACTCTCATCAAGCCGTGCATTGTCCCTGATGGTTCATATCGGTGACATAAGCCAAATTCAGCATACTTTAAAGGCAAATCTTTGTATGACTTAATACCCTGGTTGTAGATTTGAACATGACCAGGACAGTTCATAGGTTTTAGAGCATTTACTCTTTTTTCATTTGCATGTTCTTCATCTACTTCAGTTATAAACATATTCTCTCTATATTTATCCCAATGTCCTGAAGCTTCCCAAAGCTTCCTATCAATGACTTGAGGTGTATTTACTTCAATATAGTCATTTTCTTGTAATCTCTTTCTAACAAAATTTCTTAAATTTCTATAAATAGACCATCCATTTGGATGCCAAAAAACCATGCCAGGTGCCTCATCCTGAAAATGAAATAAATCCATTTCTTTTCCAAGTTTTCGATGATCTCTTTTTTGTGCTTCTTCAATATTATTTAAATGCTCATTTAGATCTTTTTCATTGCTCCATGCTGTGCCATATATTCTGGTGAGCATTGTATTACTTGAATCCCCTTTCCAATAAGCCCCCGATATAGTCGTAAGTTTATATGCACCAATGAAATTTAAGCTTGGGAGATGGGGACCTTTGCATAAATCAACAAAATCTTCATCATCTTGGTAATAAAGTTGAAATTCGTTCTCTTGGTCAGAATCATTAATAATTTCTTCTTTGTAAGATTCATCCTTATCTTTAAAAACTTTAAGTGCATCTTTTTTTGACAGAAGCTTCTTTGTTATTGATGATTTGGTTTTAACTATTTTATCCATCTCCTTTTCAATTTTTTCTAAATCGTCTATCGAAATAGTTTCCTTGCACTCTACGTCATAATAAAAGCCATCTTTAATTGTTGGTCCAATTGCGAGCTTTGATTTTGGATATAAATTTTTAACTGCTCGTGCAAGAACTTGAGCAGCTAAAGTATGACGCATAATTTCGAGTCCTTCTTCTGAGTCAATAGTAATAATAGAAACACTAGAATCTTGCATAATAGGATCATGTAAGTCCTTTTGAACACCATCCACAGTAACGGCAACTGCAGCTTTAGCAAGCCCAGGCCCAATGTCACTCGCAAGATCAAAGCCAGTGGATCCATTTTCTAAATCTCTTATGCTTTTGTCCGGTAATGTTAATTTCATATGATTATTATATAGAGATATAAGTATATTTTTGGAATTTCATTTAATTAAGCCATTAACATCAAATTTTTTAAAAAAATCCCATATATAACTTGCAGCATCAATATCACTTTGATTTTTTTGACTATCAATGCTTGGCCATTGGTGATCATAATTTTCTAAAAGAATTCCAGTCACAGCTACCTGGTTTGAACAATTATTATAGTTAATAATTGTTCCTGAATAACCATCATTGTTTGTATCAGATATGCCTTCAGTGTTTGAAGAAGAACATTGATTAAAATTTGCCCAAAACTCTATTGATTCGAGAAAAGATTTTAAATATTCGCTCCCACTTGGGCTCAAAATACTGTCAGATTCTCCATGAATGTGAATAATTGATTTAGATTTTTCTGGTCTACAAGTTTCATAAGTATCCAAACTCATTGTTCCAGCAACTGGTGCAACTGCAGCAATTTTGTTGCTAAGCTTGCATGCTAAGTCGTAAGACATTACCGCACCAACTGAAAAACCAGTTGCATAAATTCTGTCTAAATTAATTCTTTTATTCTCATAAAGCCAATCAATAAGCTCATTTATAAAAAAAAGATCATCGGTAATATTATTATTTTCATTAAATATCCAGCCCGTTGAATCTTTATTGCTAAAATATTGACCCTGAGGATAAATCAAGATAAATTTTTCTTCTTGTGCAATTTGTCTAAACCCACTGTACTCCATATTTTCAGTTGCAGTTCCTCCACCACCATGAAAACTAAATACAACTGGTGCATTATTTAATGATTCATTATTAATAGGATTAAAAATGTAGAATTCTCTAGTATTTTGATTTTGAGTTACATTACAGTTTTCAGTATTTACAGATGTGACATTACAACTAAAGTTAATTAAATTATTGTTATTTGTTTGGTTTATTTCATCTGATTCGTTATTCATGCCACTTGAACCTGAGCAAGAAACTAAAAATAAAGCTAAACACAAAATAACTTTACTCATAATGGTAAGTAAACAACTGTGTTGGTAGACAATATCATAATAAAAATAAGGCAAGTTACTATGGGTCCCAGATAAACTCTGCCAGTTAATTGAAAAAATATTCTGTTGAAATAAGGCAAGATAAACATCATTGGGACAATTCCAAATAAAAGATTTACGCTCAACCAATTTGTTGTCCAAAAAACCGTTCCTGTCCATGCAAAAGTTACATATTGAATAATAATTATCATCATTAATCCTAAAGAATTTGCAAAACCTGCAATTAGCCTAGATTTCCATTCTGATTGATTTTTAAAACGCATTGCTCCATTTACTCGCAAAGAATTAGAAAAGAAAAAAATAAAAAATAATGGAAAATACATCACCAAAACCAATAACATTTCAGGTTGAAATATTCTGACTCCCATAAACCAAAATCTATAATCGACATGAAATAAAAAATAAACAAAATACAAAATTAAGTAGTAACAAATAAAAATCGAGAGTCCAAGCATTATTGTCTTAAAGAATTCAACTTTATTAATTTGAAGACCCCATGAATTGGTATTAACACCATGATGCCTTCCAAAAAAGTAATAAGATAAAAAAAATATTACTAAGCCAATTGAGCCGTTAAATGCAGCCCATAACATAACTGAATTATTCATCCTTTGTGGAAAAAACCACGTTAATTCTCTATTTGCTGATTCATAAAATAATATTTTTGCAACATCCACCATTGGAATAAATGAGATGCATGCAATAAGAGCGCTTAAGAAGAAAACAGACCAAAAAATCATTTTACTTTTTGATGTTTGTTCTGGTAGTGATGCTGGAATATCTTTTACTATATCCTTATAAAAATTTAGGCTTAAAAAAAGTTTTGCAATTGGAATTAACATCAGCAAAGAAACTATCATATTTATTAATGTAAATAATTCTTTATATTGCCAAATTTGATTATTAGAATTTATTGATATGGGTGCTCCAAAAACTTTATCGAAATAATCTAATTGATTTTTAGTGGCTTCTTTATTGTAAGGTTGAAATGGATGGAGTAATTCTTCGTTAAAAATTACTCTTAATGTATTGTTTGATCTTTCTCCATAGTATTTACCTAGTTCAACCTCTGTAACTTTTTTATCTTTTGGTAGAACACTATTTACTGTTCTTAGTGACTCTGGAGCAATCTTCATATTACCTGCATCCCAGCCTTGTAAGTCATTCCTAAAAGCTCCTTCATCATATAAGGCGTAACTAACACCCATATTAGATTTTGAGTCTCTTAATATATTTTCTCGAAGTGTTAATACGTATCCAGAAATATATACTGAATCGAGCTTACTTTTCTTACCAGACCTAATAGCCTCTTTACCAAAATAATCTGCTCCCCTTATTGCGGCATTACCGCCCATTGAGTGACCAGTTGATCCAATTTTGTTGATATCTATAAATGAAAAGTTCTCAGCATAAGCATAATCAACAAGAGCAAACATGCCATAACCTTGCGTAGTTGCCGCTAGCCTACTTAAAGACGAAGATGACATGCCTTGAGCATAGGGATCAATAAGGGCTACAACATATCCCCTGCGCGATAACTCAATTGCAATGTTGGAAAGTGCTTCTTTTGATCTTTGAAATCCTGGTACAACAACTATAAACGGTTGCTTATCATTTTCTGTTGCAATAGACGGTTTATATAAATCATAAACTAGATTTTGCCCATCAGGAGTTTTAAGATTCATGAGCTTTACATCAACTTTTCCAAAACTTGTTTGAATTAATGATGCAAAAAAACTAGATGAGATTATTACTACAAGACAATAAAGAAATAATTTATTCTTGTTTAGTAAAGTTATCATTTAGCAATTGTCAAAATCACAATTTTAATGCCTTCTTAGTTAAATGGATATAACAAATCCCTCCTAAGGATTAGTTGCAGGTTCGATTCCTGCAGAGGGCACCAAAAAAAAGCTGATCATAGATCAGCTTTTTTTAAACTTCAGAAAGTTTTTACTGTTTTAGTGGATATGCAGCATAGGTTTCTGAATCTTGACATGAAGCATGTTTTCTTACTTCAGCCCACTCATCACTGTTCCTAATTTCAGACCACCAAAGATCAATGTTTTTCCCTCTTGCAGCCTCGCTTGGAGCAGAAGTTGAAAACCAAAAATCAACATCCTGTTCCCTGTCTGTCCCACTATTTGTCATTATGTATCTATATCCGCCCTCAGCACCAGCAGCATAATGTTTTAAAGCAGCTTGTCTTCTGGCTTCTCGCATAGCTCTTCTATCAAAACCACGTGTGTATTTACACGGCCAATAATTAACTATTGTTCTGCCCTGAGGGGCAGCATCCGATGAGGATGGACCAACTCTTTGAAAAGCTTCAAGTTCGACATCACAATCCATTGGAGGCATTGCATTGTCCTCAGACTGTGCAAAAATTTGAAACATTTTGTCATTAAATGCTCCCATTTCTTCCCTAGAATCTGCATGAGCTACAAAAAAGAAATCATGGTCAGGATCAGATGCATACAACGGAAATAAAACTGCAAGATCAACTTCATTTTCAAATGAGTTTGCATTTTCAACATACTTACCAACGAATGGCCTAACATCATCAAAAGTAGCGCCATCATTTAACTTACAAAAAGTATAGTTTGCATAAACACTTGTATATCCCTCAAGTTCTGGTTCTTGAGCCATTGTTGCGAAACTTACAGTAATTAAAAAAGTAATTATATATTTCATTATTCGTATCCTTTATTTAAAAACTAATCTTCCAATAAGCTCAACACTTACAATTTCACGAATATCTTCGTAGCTTTGAGAAAGTTCCACATTATCCTCTTGAGAAATTGTTTTTCTAAACTTCTCTTGAAATTCTGCGGTTTGTTCTTCACTCCATGGTGCTTTATTGGCCCATGATGGATATGCAGTAGTTAGATATACAGTAGAACCATCATTACCAATGTAAACGTTATAGTCTGAAATAATTCCCATCTCTTTTTGAATTTTTGCCGCAGCTACCCATGTTTTTTCAATACCATCTAAATAGTCTTGAAGGAAATTAGTTTTCACCTTTACAGTTGTGAGTTCAATAACTCCATCTGCGAATTCTCTAGAACTTTCTTCTTGAGCATATGCTGTAAAAGAAAGCATAAGAGTTGCAATTAATAAAAATCTCATATTTTTCTCCCATATTTAAATTTATAAACAGGATTTAATATTACATTATTTTTGAAATAAAAGACTTTGATTTATGTCTATTTTTTAGACAGATTATGGGACAAGCCAAGTAGCAGTATATTTACCTTCCCAATTATGCAAAGCTCTCCTATGACCCGAGCTTTTTAAATATAAAAATTCCAAAGAAATGAAATTAAAAATCAAGACTGCAAAATTCTCATAACCTTCCTCAACTTCAAAGTCTTTGATATCGTAATCTGCAGGATTTTGGATTTCTAATGAACTACCTCCTTTGACTGAGTAGCATTTTTTTGATCTCGAAGTTGATTCACTCCATGCGTCTTCGGTTACTTTGTCTTTAATGTGAACATCTACATTTCCAGTCATTTTTATTTGAACTTTTAAATCTGGATCATATCCAACAACAGATGCTAAATTGCTCTCATTTATGACCTGTATTTTTGCTGCTCTATTGTCTGTATGAAATCTTAATATTCTTTTATCCAGATCAAACTCTCGCAAAACCATAACTCTTGATGAAATGTCTCTGCCATTTGATAAAGAAACAACTGGGGTATGAAAAAGCGTTTTTGCGTTTGGTACAGCATCAGTTAATATCAATTTTGCGCTCTCAAGGGTATCTTGAATATCCTCATATACATCTGGTAATTGTTCTTTTAAGCTTGATGTCATTTAACAACTTTCCATGTGGTTCCCTCTGGCGAATCATTTATTTCAACCCCCAAATCTATTAGCTCAGAGCGAATCTTATCTGCTAATTCAAAATCTCTTTTTTTCTTCGCATTTGATCGATCTTCAATAAGGCTATCAACTTTATCTTTGAATTCATCAGAAATCTGATTGTATGATTGATCCTCCAAAATACCCATTAGTTTTCCAATTAGTAAAAGATTTGATTTGAGGTTAGGTTTGTCATCTTCTTCTCGAGATTCAGCATTTTTTATTAATTTATTTATATTCGCTATTAAACCTGGTGTATTTAAATCATCTAACAATATCTCAATTAAATCGTTATCAGGCTCTTTACTTTCTTTGACATCATTTAGCTCATTTAATAAAGAATATAATTTATCCAGCAACTTTTTAGCTTGATGAATTACATTATCATTCCAATCAAGTGCTTGTCTGTAATGAGTGGACAAAAGAGCTAGCCTAATTACTTCTCCATGATATTTCTGTGTGAGTTCATTAACCAAAATAATATTCCCAAGAGATTTGGACATCTTTTCGCCATCAATTGTTACAAAACCATTATGCATCCAGTATTTTGCATAGGATTCAGGATTACTATTTTCTGCAGCAGTACAACAACTTTGAGCAATTTCATTTTCATGATGAGGGAAAATTAAGTCTCTGCCTCCTCCATGAATGTCTAGCGGCAATCCAAGAGTCTTTTCAGACATTGCAGAACACTCAGTATGCCATCCAGGTCTTCCAATGCCCCATGGTGACTCCCAGCCAGGTTGCACACCAGTACTTGGTTTCCACAAAACAAAATCAGCAGGATCTTTTTTAAAATCTGCAACATCTACTCTACTTCCAGCAATTTGCTCATCTTTAATTCTATTTGATAACTTGCCATAATTTTCATAAGTTGGAACATGGAATAAAACGTGTCCGTCCTTTTCATAGGCAAAATCCTTCTCGATAAGTTCTTTAATTAGGTCTATCATTTCAGGAATATATTCTGTTGCCTTAGGTTGAACATCAGGCGCTAGAACATTAAGTTTGGCCATGTCTTCGTTATATATTTTTGTGAATTTTTTTGTAATCACAGATATCTCAACATTTTGCTCAACTGCTGCTTCAATTATCTTATCGTCTATATCTGTTATGTTAGAAACATAGGTAACTTTTGGAAAAATAAATCTGAGTGTTCTAACAAAAGTATCAAATACAACTGCCATTCTCGCATTTCCTATGTGAGCATAGTTATAAACAGTTGGTCCACAAGCATAGATTTTCACATGCTGTGGATCACTTGGCTTTAATATTTCTTTTTTACCACTTAGTGTATTGAATAAGTGATAATCCAAATGGTTGCTCATAAATTTATTCTAAACTAATTATATTTAATTCTCTCAATGCATTTAAAAGAGGAATTAACGGCATACCCCTGACAGTATGCGAGGATCCATTAACATAAGAAAAAAGATTGCAACCTAAAGATTCAAATTTATATGATCCAGCGGCATTAATTGGGTTTTCCATCTCTACATAATTAATAATCTCAGTCTCAGTAAGAGAGTGCATTTTTAATTCAACGGTTTCAGAGTATTGCCAGATACATGATTGATTTTTAAAAATACAAACTCCACTATGCTGATAATGTTTTTGACCTGACAAAAGTTTCAAACTTTCAACTGCTCTTTCTTTACTTCCAGGCTTGTGCAGTAACCTATCGCCAAGTACACACATTTGATCTCCACCAATTACTGCAGCTTCATTAAATTCCCTACTTACGGATTCAGCTTTTGCTTTGGCCAAATCGACTACTTGTTCACTGAAGGGTAATGACGAGATTTGTTTTTTGATTTTATCCTCATCAGTATCGGATACTTTGACATCAAATAAGATACCTGCTTCTTCAAGCATTTGTTTCCTGCTTTCTGAACCAGAAGCAAGAATAATTGGAACTTTCGGCTTGATACTGGAAGATTCCAGAGATCTTGTCATTTAATAATTTTTAGGTGAGTGTATAAGATTTATAAACTCTTCTCTTGCTTTATTATCTGACCTAAAAGTACCTAACATCCTTGAAGTGATGGTGCTTGACTCAGTTTTATGAACGCCCCTTGTACTCATGCATTGATGATTTGCATCTATTACAACTGCAACACCTTTTGGTTGAAGCACTTTATCAATTGTGTCAGCAATTTGAGCAGTCATAGTCTCCTGTGTTTGAAGTCTTTTTCCAAATAAATCAACTAGTCTAGCTAATTTACTAATTCCAACGACTCTGTTTTTAGGAATATAGCCAATGTGAGCGACTCCAACAATTGGAACCATGTGGTGTTCGCAATGAGATTCTACTCTTATATTTCGCACTATTACGGCATCATCGTAACCTTCAACTTCTTCAAAGGTTCTACTTAAGATTTCTTCAGGATCTTCTTCATACCCTGAAAAAAACTCTTTGTAAGCTTTTACAACTCTTTTGGGTGTATCGACAAGACCTTCTCGCTCAGGATCATCGCCTGCCCACAATATAAGAGTTCTTACTGCTTCTAGGGCTTCTGCCTCAAGAGAGCTTTCAGAAATCTCTTTTGTTATAGTTTTTACAGCTTTTAAAGCTTCATCTTTAGACACTTTTTTACTCATTTTTAATATCCGATGTTGTTAATGAAGCTTATTTTATAGTATTTTTTTAAAAATTAAACCTAACTGATCCTTCTAGCTCCATTTAATAATCTTAGAGATAAGAAATTCATATGTAAAAAAATTAGTTTTTATCTATAATTTGTTTTAAAAATTATGTTAAAAGCAATAGTTCAGCCAGTTACACCATTTGAACAAAATGCTTCAATTTTATATTGTTCAGAAACAAAAAAATGTGCGATTGTTGATCCGGGTGGGGATATTGAGATACTACTAAAGATTGCTAAAGATAATGAACTTGTTCCAGAAAAAATTTTACTAACCCACGGTCATATAGATCATGCTGGTGGTGCTACTGAAATTGCTCAAATTCTTAAAGTCGAAATTCATGGACCACATAAAGATGATAAATTTTTATTAGATTCTCTTGCAGAACAAGGAAAAATGTTTGGGCTAAATTCAAAAGATTGCTCTCCAGATGTTTGGCTTAATGAAGGGGATATAGTAACTATAGGCAAAGAAAAGCTAGAAACTTATTTTTGTCCGGGTCACACTCCAGGTCATTTAATCTTTTATAACTTAGAAAGCAAATTAGCTATTGTAGGAGATGTTCTATTTTGTGGTTCAATTGGGCGAACTGATTTACCTGGTGGTAATTTTGATGATCTAATTCAATCAGTTAAGGATAAATTATGGCCCCTAGGAAGAGATATTGAATTTATACCTGGTCATGGCCCAATGTCTACATTTGAGGCTGAGCGGCAATCAAACCCATTTGTTTCAGATGCAGTGCTTGGATTAAGTTAGTTACTTCCTATCATATCTTCCAGGAGCAAGCGATTTCCCTAAAAGATTAAACACTGATTGTGGAATATTTTTAAGAAGAAAAACAAGGAATTTATATGTTTTTGTAGGAACACATAATCTTTTACCTGCATACATTGCATCTACGCCCTCATTTGCAATTCTTTCAGCTGAAAAAACCATAAATTTTGGCACTCTATCCATTTCTTCTTGAACCCCGCTTGCTGTATGAAATCCTGTGACTGTAAAACCGGGACACACTGATGTCGAAGTAATACCTTTGTGTTTATAGTTAATATTTATGCAATCGCTGAATCTATTCATAAAAGTCTTGATTGGTCCATACAAAGGTTGTATTGCCGATGGAGCTGCAAATGAAGCAACTGAAGAAACTACCATAACTTTTCCACCACCCTGATTAATCATGTTTGGTATAAATAACTTGGTCATCATAATTACAGAGGTACCAAGAACTCTAATAAATTTTTCTTCATCTTCAATGCTAGTTTGATGAAATGATGTTTTAATTCCATAGCCTGCATTATTTATCAAAACTGAAACTTTATACTGATTGGATTGACAAAAATCATAAATTTCTTGAGGGGCATTTGCATCACTAAGATCCTTAGAAATGGTATCAACTTCAACTCCAGTAGATTGTTTAATTTCTCTTGCAAGATCTTCTAATAATTCTGCTCTTCTTGCTGTTAAAACAAGATTATATCCATCAGATGCTAACCTTTTTGCTATTTCTAAACCAATGCCTGAAGAGGCTCCCGTAATTAATGCGTATTCATTTTTCATATCAATATACTATCAGTTAGTCGAGTTCTAAGATAGAATTACACCTCAAATTTCTAAAGGAATTCTTATTATGAATAGTTTTAATAATATTAGGTCATATATTGCAAACTTCATTACCTTATCTGTATTAATTTTCAGTTTCGGATTGAATGCTTATCCAGAGATGATGCCTGAAAATGAAAATGAAGTTGAAGAAAATGCCTCAGAACAACCAAAAATGCCCAAAGGGCCAATGTCAAAAAAGAAAGAGTATAAAACTATAGATGAGTTTCTTGAAGACGGAGAATACAAATCTATAGATGGCTTCATGAATATATTGCATGAAACAGAAAAAGATAAATATTTTATGATATTGAATGACGATCAACTCAATAAAGAATTCATTTACTTTACTTACATTCTAAACGGTCCTTCAGATGCTGGTCCAAGTGGAGGAGATATGGGTGAAGCATTTATTCTTGAGTTCAGGAAATTTAAGGAAGATATCGGTATATACAAAAAAAATACAAAGTTCGCATTTGATGATTCAAACAAAATATCTCAATCAAAATTGACGAATATTATTGAGGCATTTTTAGGAAGATTCTCTGTCATAGTTAAAGAAGATTCCAGATACGTAATTAACATAGATAAGATGTTTCTGAGTGAAATGTTAGTTGCTATTACGCCTAATATTCCAAAAGAATACATGGAATATTATAATCTGATACTTGGTAGGCCTGATTCGTCAAAAACATTCATTGATGAAGTAAGAAGCTACGAAAAAAATACTTCATTTAAAGTTAGGTATGGTTTTTACAATCCTAAACCAAAGTCTGGTAGATCAATTGATGCTATAACAGATAAAAGATATACATTTGTAGATGGATTGCATTTATTTGTAGAGATGCCTGACGATAAGTTTGAGCCTAGAATTGCTGATCAAAGAATTGGATATTTTTCTGAAAAAGTTACAGATCTTTCAACCTACGATTCCAATAACGCTAGGGACCTTATAAATAGATGGAGATTAGTCAAAAAAGATCCTGATGCAGAGTTATCTGAGCCTGAACAGCCTTTAGTATATTGGGTTGAAAATTCAACACCAGAAGAAATACGTCCGTTTGTTGTAAAAGGTATCGAAGCATGGAATAAAGCTTTTGAAAAAGCAGGTTTTAAGAATGCAATTGTTGCAAAAATTCAACCTGACGATGCCGAATGGGATGCAGGCGACGTAAGATATAACGTTGTAAGATGGGCTTCAACACCCTCACCTAGATATTCTGGATATGGCCCTAGTGTGGCAAATCCAAGGACTGGTGAAATTATAGCTGCAGATATTGTTCAAGAATTCAATGCGATTAAAAGGGGTTATACATACAGAAAATTGTGGGGATATACTGAAGAAAATGATCCTCTTGAGCAATGGATAGTATCACTAACAATGCATGAGGTTGGTCATACTTTAGGCTTAAGACATAACTTTAAATCAAGTTGGGTTTATGATGCTAAAGAAGTGCATGATGTATCTATTACTGGCGATAATCATATTGGCTCTGTAATGGACTATGACCCAATTAATTTAGCACCAGAAGGAATACCACAGGGTAATTTCTTTCCAACTGGTCCAGGATTTTATGATATCTGGGCAATTGAATTCGGTTATACCCCAAGCTTCACTGATGAGGAACGTGAAAACCTTCTTTCAAAATCGACTCAGCCAGAATATATATTTGGAACTGATGGAGATGCAATGTCATCGCCAGGTGTAAATATTGATCCAAGAAACTACAGAGGTGATATGTCTAATGACCCTATTACATATACCTCTGACAGAATAAAAACTTTAAATGCAAAAATTGCTGAACTTCCAGAAATTTTTCTTACTGATGGAGAAACTTCTACAGAGTTCAGATCAAATTTTTATAGGCTTACAACTGAAAAAGGAAGGTTCCTTGATGGAGTTTCAAGGTTAATTGGTGGAGTTTACTCTAATAGAATTGTTAATGATCCAGACATCGACATGACTCCATTTGAAGCGGTTCCTTATGAAGATCAAAAAAGGGCCATGAGTTTAATTAAAGAACAGCTTTTATCAAATGATGCCTTCTCGTTTGATGAAAAATTACTTAAATATCTTCAAAGTGAAAAACGAGCTGCATATAGTCCTAGAAGAGGTGGAAATGAAGATCCACAGCTGCATGATTTAGTTCTTGGCCTTCAAGGAAGAGCAATTGCACACATACTCCATCCAGTAGTAATGAAGAGACTAGTCGACAGTTCACAATATGGTAACACTTATATGCCAGATGAAGTTCTATCTGACCTTTTCAGTGCTATCTTTGTTCAAAGAGAAATGCCAACTACATTTAAAATGAACCTACAATCAAAATATGTTGATAGTCTAATAAGTGCATTAGATGATGACAGCTATGATGAAATATCTAAGTCTGCGATTTATGCATCTTTAGTTGATATAAAGGATTTTACTAGGATTCCATATGGCGACTCCAAGACTAAAGTTCACTATAGATTTTTAAATTGGAAAGCAACAAAAGCTTTAGAAAATTAGGAAGACTCGCACTTAAGTAATGCTTTTTTTAATGCTGTGCCTCCATTAATGCTGTATCCTCCAATTTCACCATTGGAGCATATAACTCGATGACACGGTCTAATGATTGGCAATGGGTTTTTACCACAAGCATTTGCAACTGCTCTGTATGACCTAGGTCTTCCAATTCTAATTGCTATATCTCGATATGACCTAGTTTCACCATATGGTATTTTTTCAATTTCTTTCCATACCAATCTTTGAAAATCAGTTGGCTTTTTCATTTATTTAATTGAAGTAATCACTTTAGTTATTTTATTTAGTGCCCAATCAATATCTTTTTTTCCAATCATCAGTGGAGGAGCAAATCTAATTACTGTCTCATGTGTCTCTTTACACAGAAGCCCCTCATTTAATAACATCATGCAAAGATTTTTAGCACTAACTTCTGCATTATTGAGCTCCATGCCTATCCAAAGTCCTTTTCCTCTGACTTCTTTAATTATTTTCGAATCAATATCTTTGAGCTTCGATAAAAAATAGTCACCCATAGTTTTGCTATTTTCAATCAATTTTTCCTCAAATAATAAATCCAAAGCTTTTGAAGCTACTTTTGACGCGAGAGGATTTCCACCAAATGTTGACCCATGAGATCCAGGTTTAAAATGATTCATTATTTCTTTTGAACTTAAAAAAGCTGAAATTGGTAAAAGAGCTCCACCCAATGCTTTACCAAGAATAAGGCCATCAGGCTTAATGTTTTCATGCTCATAAGCAAAAAGTTTTCCAGTTCTTCCCAACCCTGATTGAATTTCATCTAATATCAGAAGGATATTTTTTTCTGTACACAATGCTCTTAACTCTTTTAGCCATCCTTCTCTGGGAACCCGTATTCCTGCTTCACCTTGGATCGGTTCAACTAAAATTGCACATGTATTTTCATTAATTTTTTTTTCAAAAGTATTGATCGACAAACACTTCTCAATAGAGTCACACTCACAGGAGCCACAGAAATTTGCAGCATCAAAGCCTGGAGTAAATGGTCCAAAACCTTTTTTATATGCATCATCTGTTGAAAAGCTAACAATGGTCGTTGTTCTTCCATGAAAGTTTCCATCTGCAACTATAATTTCTGCTTTATCCTCAGGGATTCCCTTTGAAAAATATCCCCACCTTCTCGCAGCTTTTATAGCTGTTTCAACTGCCTCTGCTCCAGTATTCATTGTTAATACTGATTCAAATCCTGACAGATTTGATAATTTTTCTAAAAAATCTGCAAAAGGTTCTGTATAAAATGCTCTCGATGTAATTGATAGTTTTTTTGATTGTTCATGAATAACTTCAATTAATTTTGGATGAGAATGTCCATGACTGACTGCTGAGTATGCAGAAACCATATCAAGATATTTATTACCATCTACATCCCAAAGATATGCTCCCTCTCCTTTGTTGAGCACCACAGATAATGGAGAATAATTTTTAGCACCATATAAGGATTCTTTTTTAATATATTCGTCTTGTAAACTTGATGGCATGGGTGTATTTTAACCGGATAGCATTTGTCGGCAAGGAAAATATATGTCTAAACAATCAACTTCACATTTATTTATGATTGAGCCTGAATCTTTTTATTCAAATGAACAAACTTCATATACCAATCACTATCAAGAAGATGCTTCAAATGAAGATATAGCAGATATAACAAAAAAAGCACTTGTTGAATTTCATAACTTAAAAGACAAAATTGAAGCCAAAGGAATTCAGGTAACAAGCTTAAAAGGCTCAAAAGAATGTCCCGATCACATATTTCCAAATTGGTTTATGACATTCGATAACAAAACAATGCAGATTTTTAGCATGTTGGCTCCAAACAGAAGAAAGGAAAAGAAATTATCAATGATTGAACATTTATCTGAAACATATGAATTGACTGCAGACTTTTCATATCTTGAAAACAAAGAAATATTTCTTGAGTCAACAAGCAGTATGGTTTTTGACAGAGTTAATAGGATTGTCTATGCAGGAATATCACCAAGAACAAATGCTGTTCAATTAATTATATGGTGTAGAAACAATGATTTTGAACTAGTGTTATTTGAAACAGAAAGTCATACTGGCTCGCCTATATATCATACTGATGTATTAATGTACGTTGGAACAGATATCATTGGCATATGTTTTGATGTAATCAAAGAGGAGCATGTAGATTACGTTAGAGAAAAAGTAAATGCTCATCATGATGTTGTTGAGCTTACTTCTGAGCAAATTCAAAACTTTTCAGGTAACGCGATTGAAGCAAAAAATGAAGCAGGAGAACTTTTCTTGATTATTTCATCCAGAGGATTCAATGCATTGAATGATGATCAGGTAAATAAGCTTTTAAAAAGTTACAAAGAAATTATCCATTCAGATATTCCTACCATTGAAAAATATGGTGGAGGATCTGCTCGATGTATGTTAACTGAACTATTTTAAATTCGGAGGGTTTCCCCTCCGAAAAAATTGCCATTAATTAGGTGCTTGGATTATTGTAAAGCTCATAGCTATCATAATAATCAGGAGAAATACATGTAGATATCTCATCAAATTTAGCTTGCATGGCTTTACCATTTTCTTCCCAATCTGCATTACCTGATTTCATTGAGTCAAAGCTAGCATGCCAATTACCCCATAGAAAATCAGCTTCAGCTCCATCAAACTCTGGAAAATATACGCCAAAGAAATAAGGATTTGCACTACCATTTTGATCAAGATATTCATTAAATTGAACAACAGCAGCTCTTAAATCTTGTCTTACTTTTCCTTCTTTAAAATTACAAGCAAGAAATTCAGATGCAAAGTAACCCTGCTCACCCATTACCTCTCCAAATGATGCAGGATCTCTAGGTAAGTAGAATGTCCAAGGGAATCTTCCCTCGATATCGCATGTCATTACATCAGCGTATTTTTCAGACCATGCAAGAAACTCAGGTGATGGATTGCTAAAAGCATTATCGGAGCTTTCTTTTGAATCCCATTCTAATTCCCACCAACCATTTGAAAATCTATGATCTTCTCCAACTGGTGCATATACTCCAGCCCAACCAAGACCTGCAGCAGATGGCAGTTCCTGCCAAGCAGCTAACATTTCTTGAATCCCATCATCAAATGCTGGACCAGCGTTGCATGCTAAGAATTCATTGTAATAAGGACCTTTATAGATAGGTCCAGTGTCACCTGAGACAGCTGCGTCCTCTTGTGCACAACTAACAATAAATAAAATTACAAAAGCACTTAATATATATTTATAATTGCTCATTATGACTTTTTAACCCAAATTTGAGTCATTTGCATTACAACAATTGAGCCTAAAAATACCCATTGAACTATTCCTAGCTTGCCGTCAGCCATAGCGACAAAGTTTTCAGCATTTGACGAAATATCTTGCACTTCTGATAATGCACTAAATGCATTTGCATATCCAAAGGCTATATTTTGGCCTTGAGCCATAGTAACTAGAGTAAAGACAGCTATTGATAAGCAAAAAAGAGTTGTAAAGATTTTGCCAAGTAAATTAACATCACCATCGTAATAGATTCTGCTTGTAAATCTAAATCCAACCCAGATTAAAAACGAGCAAGCTGCAAAGAAAATTGCATTACTTATGAAAGCAGTATTCATTCCATTCCAGATTGCCATCTCATTCATAAATTGATCCATATTAATTCTCCCTTATTAATTAAAATGTAATATTTGATACTACATTAATATTGATCGATATATAAAAAAATTAAGTAAAAAATCTTTACATATTTTTAAGAGGCTAAGAATTCTTAGAATTAAATCTCTTTAACAAATTGGCTAACTTGTTTTATACCACCTAGAGGAAAGAAATGAACCTTTTCGATATTAAAATCAGGATTACTTGATTTGTATGCAGCTAGTTCACTAATTATTTGAGTCGGTTTATAAGGAAGTAATAATTTTGTAATGTCCTTCGCTCTTTTTTGAAGAATCTTTATTGATGCACCAACACCGCACTCAATAGAATATCTTAGAAGTGTTTGTAATTTTGCAGGTCCAGCAATACCAATATGAACTGGTATATCTATGCCAGATTTTTGAATACCATTCACCCATTCAATTACAGAATTAGAATCAAAACAAAATTGAGTAGTAATTGCCATAGATGCATCTGTTCTTTTGCTAAATTCATTTTTCCATGACAATGCTTGGTCAACATTTGCAGTAGTTCCATCGGGATCAATTTCTTTACTACCCTCAGGGTGACCAGCTATATGTAAGTTTTTAAATCCTGCTTTATCAAATAGCTCAGACTCGATTAATTGAATTGAAGAATCAAATTCACCATAAGGCTTATTAGCACCACCTGCAATCAAAAGTGCATTTTCAACACCTGCTTCATTTTTGTATCTTCCAATCCAATCTTTAAGAGTGTCTTTATCTTTGATAATTCTTGCTGGAAAATGAGGCATTGCTTTAAAGCCTTGATCAGTAATTTTTTTTGCCGTTGCTACAGTTTCCTCTATTGGAGTTCCTTCAATATGTGCAATATAAATTAAAGTCCCAGGCGACAAGTAATCTGAAAAATTATCAATTTTTTTTGCAGCATTAGGCGTAACTTCAATGGAGAAATCATTCAAAAAACTAACTACTTGTTCATTTGCCATAACGTATTAAATCATAAAAATTGGCGGAGAGTGAGGGATTCGAACCCTCGAACCAGTTGCCCAGTTACCTCCTTAGCAGGGAGGCGCTTTCGACCACTCAGCCAACTCTCCTATTTGTTTAAGAAAATGGATTATAACTCTTTGAATTTATAAAGATAACTAATTTATCTATCGAATTCTATTTGCATTCCAAAGGGTAAATTCTCTTTAACCTTACCGTTTTCAAAAGCAACAATCCCATTAACAATTGTCATAAATATTGAGGATTGAAAAGTATGATCTTTAAAGGGAGACCATCCACACTTATATAGAATATTTTCATTGGAAACTGTATACGATTTATCAGCATCAAGAATTACAAAATCAGCATAATATCCCTCTCTGATATATCCTCTGTCTTTAATTTGAAACCTTTTTGCGACATTGTGACTAGTTTTTTTAACAATAGTCTCAAGTGAAATCACATCTTGATGATATAAATCCATAAGAATTTGCAAGCCATGCTGAACAAGAGGAAGTCCAGCAGGTGCGTCAACGTAATTTTGGCTTTTTTCCTCCCACGTATGTGGGGCGTGATCTGTTGCAATGATATCAATTTTGTCATCGAGCAAAGCAGAAATTAAAGCCTGTCTATCTGATTCATATTTTATAGATGGGTTACATTTTATTTGATTTCCAAGATTTGAATAATACGACTCATTAAAATACATATGATGAACGCAGACCTCAGCAGTGATTTTTTTGTTATCTACCTCTCCTTTAGAAAAAAGCTCCATTTCTTTTTCAGTAGTTAAATGAAATACATGCAGGTCTGCATCATATTTTTTTGCTAAATTGACTGCCAATGAACTTGAAAGATAACAACTCTGATCATCTCTTATTAAATGATGATGTTCTGCAGATACTTTATCTCCGTATTTTTCGTCAAAAAGCTTTTCTCTATCTTTGACTCTTTTTGGATCCTCACAATGGGTAACAACAATTAAGGGAGAATAGTGAAAAATGTCATCAAGAGCATCTAAACTATCAACCAGCATCTCTCCAGTTGATGCGCCCATAAATACTTTTAATGCCGCAGCCTGATGAATGTCTACTTTTTTAATTTCTTCAATATTTGTGTTGCTTCCACCAAGATGAAATGAATAATTTGAGAGAGATCTCGTGCTAGCCATTTCAAATTTTTTTGTAAGATTCTCATTTGTTGTTGTTGTAGGATTTACATTTGGCATTTCAAAATAACTTGTGACACCTCCAGCGAGACCAGCTCTGGACTCAGTCGCGATATCTCCTTTATGTGTTAAGCCAGGCTCTCTGAAGTGAACTTGATCATCAATCAAACCTGGTAAGAGATATCTACCTGCAATATCAATTATTTGTTTTGCTTCTTGATCGATAGAAGACTGTATTAATTCTATTCTTGCATTTTTTATAGCAACGTCTGATTCGTATATTGCGTTTTCATTGACGATCTTGCAATTTTTTAAAATGATGTCGTACATCTAATTCTCTAAATCAAACTCCTCATGTAAAATTTTAACAGCTTTATCAGTTAAATTTTTATCAATTACCATTGTAAGCTTTATCTCTGAGGTACAAATTATTTGAATGTTTACTTCATTTTCAGATAGTGCTTTAAATGCTCTACTCGCCACACCAGCTTGTGACCGCATGCCAACTCCAACTAAAGAAACTTTTGCAATGTCTGAATCGACCATCATTTGTTTAAACTTAACTTCATCTTTAATTGAGTCAATGATTTTAATGACTGTCTCTTGATCTTCATAAGGCACAGTAAATGTAAAATCAGTCTTTCCATCAACACTTACATTTTGAACAATTACATCAACTTCTACTTCAGCATCACTTATTGGCCCTAAAATCTTAAACGCGGTTCCTGGAATATCTCCAACACCATGAAGAGTAAATTTAACTTGATCTTTTTGGAAGGCAATCCCTGAAATTAATGCATTTTCCATACTTTCCTCTTCTAAAGTGATTAATGTCCCACTCCCCTCATTAAAACTTGATAAAACTCTCACAGGAACATTATATTTATTCGCAAACTCAACTGCTCTTGTCTGCATAACTTTTGCACCTTGGCCTGCAAGCTCAAGCATTTCCTCCATTGTAATAGAATCCAGTTTTTTTGCATTAGGTACTATCTTTGGGTCGGTAGTATAGATACCATCAACATCTGTATAAATATCGCATCTTTCTGCTCCAATTTGTGCTGCAATTGCTACAGCAGTCGTATCAGAACCACCTCTGCCAAGCGTAGTTATGTCACCATCTTCTGTTACTCCTTGGAAACCAGTAATAATTGGTATTGTTTCTTCTTTTATTACCTGAAGAATTTTTTCAGAATTCACATCTAGAATTTTGGCTTTTGAATAAGTATCAGTTGTCTTCATAGAAATTTGAGAGGCAGAATAAGATTTTGCTTTTATTCCTTTTGAATGAAGTGCAAGACTCAACAATGCTGAACTCACAGTTTCGCCAGTTGAAACAAGAGCATCAAACTCTCTTTTATCTGGATTTTCACTAAAGTTTTTTGCCAGATTCACAAGTTTATTTGTCTCTCCTGCCATAGCTGAAACTACCACAACAATTTTGGCAGTTTTGGATGCATCAGCAATAATGTCTGCAACAGCATCTATTCTCTCAACTGAGCCAACAGAAGTTCCTCCAAATTTTTGAACAATAATTTTTGTCATAGTACTGTTATGTTGCGAGGGATTGTACTGAATTTAAGATGGATGTCACGAATTCATCGATATTCTTTGTCTCACCAGCACCTTGAGCAAACTCTGATCTTCCGCCACCCTTTCCACCAATGTTGCCGGCTATAATGTTTACTACGTCTTTTGCTGAAATTGTTTCTGATAAATTTTTAGTTACGCCAGAGACAATTGCGACTCTATCATCATCAACTGAAAAAACTACAACGCATAATCTATCATTAGTATTTTTGTGATTATCAACAACATTCCTCAAATCTTTGGTATCTGAGACTTGTACCTGCTCAATAATAAGGCTCCAATCTTCTATTTTATGTTTCTCAGACTTAATGACGACATTTTTATTTTTTTTATCAGCTTTTTTGAGATTCTTATTTTCATCTAATAAAGATTTAATTTTTTCCTCGATGTCATCTACAGAAACATTTAGTATTTTTTGAATAGATGATGTGGCATTTCTTACAGTATTGATGTATTCGAGAGCTTTTATGCCAGCAACTGCTTCAATTCTCCTAATGCCTGATGCAACGCTTGATTGACTAGTAATTGCAAAAAATCCAACATCGCCAGTTCTTTCAACATGAGTGCCACCACATAACTCTACTGAGTATGAGTTCTCTCCCATAGTTAGGACCCTAACGTCATCATCATACTTTTCTCCAAACAATGCCATGGCACCAGATTTGAGGGCATCATCAAGCTTCATTAATTCAGTCTTAACTTCTAAATTTTTTAATGCTTCTTTATTAACAATGGTTTCAATCGCTAAGATTTCTTCAGAAGATAATGGTTTTGAATGAGAGAAATCAAAACGTAATTTATTCTCATCAACCAATGAGCCTTTTTGTTGAACGTGATCACCTAAGATTTCTCTTAGTGCTGCATGAACTAAGTGTGTTGCAGAATGATGTATTGCAATGGCAGCTCTTTTTTCTTTCTCAACACTCATTTTTATTACATCGCCTTTATTAATTTTCCCTTTTTTTACGACCGCTTTATGGATATAAACTTTTCCCTGCTTTTTACAATCTAAAATAGTACCAGTAGAAGATTTAGATGCAAATATTCCTTTATCACCTATTTGTCCACCAGCTTCTGCATAGAATGGTGTCTGATCACATGCAATAAAAATTTCTTCATCCTTCTTAGCTTCATCAACCCTACTTTGTTCTTTCCATATAACCAAAACTTTTGAATTTGTTTCTAGTTGCTCATAGCCAAGGAAAACCGTTTGATCTATTCCAGCTGCAGCTGGGAGTGATGAAACAAAACTACTGGATGCTTTTGATGTTTGCTTTTGCATATCCATGCATTCATTAAATCTTTTTTCATCTACTTTTAACTCCTTCTCTCTTGCAATATCAGCAGTGAGATCATAAGGAAATCCAAAAGTATCATGTAATTTAAATGCAACATCACCAGAAATAGTTTTGCCTTTCATTGAATTAATTGTTTCATCTAAAATATTGATTCCTTTTTCCAATGTTTCAAAGAACTTGATTTCTTCATCGTGAATCATTTTAGTAATATCTTTTTCTTTCGATTCTAAATCTGGATATGCTGAGCCCATTAAGTTAACTAAATCTTTTACCAATAGATGCATAAAAGGTTTTTTTGCCCCAATTTTATAACCATGTCTAATACCCCTTCGCATTATTCTTCTCAAAACATAGCCTCTTCCTTCTTTTTCAGGAATTACTCCATCTAAGATTAAAAATATTGATGATCGGATATGATCAGCAATAACTTTATGCGATGTACTATTTTTATTTCCTAAAACCTTTTCTGAGGCTGCAATTAGATCCAAAAATAAATCAGTTTCATAGTTTGAATTTACACCTTGCATTACAGCAGCGATTCTCTCTAATCCCATTCCTGTATCTACAGATGGCTTGGGTAAGTTTGAGGTTTTTCCATTTTCATCTCTATTAAATTGCATGAAAACTAGATTCCAGATTTCAACAAATCTATCACCCTCATCTCCATCATGACCAGGTGGAGTTCCATCGATATGCTCTCCATGGTCAAAAAATATTTCAGAACATGGTCCGCATGGGCCAGTGTCGCCCATTGACCAAAAATTATCATCGTCTCCTAATCTGGCAATTCGATCTGGAGCAACTCCAATTATGTTTTTCCAAATTTCCTCAGCCTCATCATCATCCTTATAAACTGTTATCCACAATTTATCTTTGTCTAATTTGAGTACCTCTGTTAAAAATTCCCATGCATACTTTATTGCATCCTCTTTAAAATAGTCACCAAAACTAAAATTACCTAACATTTCAAAAAATGTATGATGGCGGAGTGTATACCCAACATTTTCTAGGTCATTGTGTTTACCGCCAGCTCGAATGCATCTTTGAGATGTTACAGCTCTAGAAAAATTTCTTTTTTCAGTTCCAAGAAATACATCTTTAAATTGAACCATTCCTGCATTTGTGAATAAAAGTGTTTCGTCGTTGTTAGGCACGAGGGAACTTGAGGACACAACTTCATGATCTTTAGAATTAAAAAAATCTAAAAAAGATTGTCTTATCTCGCTAGTTTTCATTATTTATTTTTAATTTCTTATATTTCTTATAATTTTCAACGTAATGTGCAGCACCGATAGATACTATGCTTTGCTCTTCATCAGTTAATGTTTTTGTTATTTTTCCAGGGATTCCCAAAACCATTGATCCATCTGGGATGTCCATTCCTTCTGTAACAAGTGCCTTTGAACCAATAATGCAATTTTTACCAATCTTCGCACCATTTAAGACAACTGAACCTATACCGATTAAACTTCCGTCTCCAACTTCACATCCATGCAACATAGCCATATGTCCAACCGTAACATTTTTACCTATTGAACACGCGTAGCCAGGGTCGGTATGGATTATTGCACCGTCTTGAACATTTGAGCCCTCTCCAACAAATATAGGTTCATTATCAGCTCTCAAAACAGCATTAAACCATACGCTAGCATCTTTTTTTAAAACTACCTCACCAATAATGGTGGCATTGGGTGCAATCCAATAATTTTCACCATCTGTTTGAAGTTTTTTATTGTCTATATCAATATTGATCATATCCTCTAATTAAATCTATATCTGTATTAATATTTGCTTCATAGCAAATATTTAAAAAATCAGCAGTTATTAAAGCTGTTAGTCCCCATATTCGATGCCCATTATAAACCCAACTAGGCATAGACATCTTTAAATCATTCCTTTTAAATTCTTTATAAATTACATTGTTATTATCCAATAAAAATGTCAATGGAACTGTAAATATTTCTTCTATCTCAAAATTTCCTATAAATTCTTGACGATTCATTAAGTATCCAACATATGGATTTACCTCAATCTTGTGTCTGGATAATAAATAGTTCAATTTTCCAAGCATCTCAACATTTGAAATTTTTAGACCAATTTCCTCATTTGACTCCCTCATTGCCGTATCTAGAAGTGATGCATCTTCTTCTTCCCACATTCCACCTGGAAAACTAACCTCTCCAGAATGAGTAGATAATTTTGATGATCTTTTGGTATAGAGGATCTGTATTTTATTTGTTTCAATATCATTCAAAAGTAATATTAAAACGCCTGCTTTTTTGTACTTAGTGACTTCGATTAGATTTATTTGTTCTAATTTTTGCTTTATGCTGTCTAACATAGACGCTAGTTTAACTTCTTAAGCCTCTATATTCTTAAAATAAGGAAGAAAATTGAAATATTGTTCAAACTGTGGAAATCCGAATTTGGAGTTTAAAGTTCCAGAAGGTGACAATCTAAAAAGATATTGTTGCGATGAATGTGAAACAATATTTTATACAAATCCTAATATCGTCGTAGGTGCCCTTTGCATGCGAGATGGAAAGATTCTTATGGCAAAACGAAATATTAATCCGAGAATAGGTCTATGGACTTTGCCTGCAGGCTTCATGGAGAATGCTGAGACTCTCCAAGATGGTGCATTAAGGGAGACTTTTGAGGAAACTGGTTCGAAAGCAGAAATTATCATGCCATATACCATGTTCAGTCTTCCACATATCAACCAAGTTCATATGTTTTATCTTGCAAATCTCTTGGATGATAATTTTGGACCAACTATTGAAAGTTCTGAAGTTAAACTATTTAAGAATAATGAGATTTTATGGGATGAAATTGCTTTCCCAACAGTTGAAAAGACTCTTAAATATTATCTTGAAGATCTCGAAAAGGATAATTTTATTTTTAGAGAAGAAGATATCAAACTCTGGTAACTATTTTACGAAATTATTAGCATTGATAAAAATCTGCATCCACGGCGAGAACTCTTTCCAATCTTTTTTATACCAACTCAATTGATGTTTCCTAAAGACTCTTTCAGGATGTGGCATCATAATTGTTATTCTTCCATCGCCAGCAGTGATACCGGTAATTCCCTCGGGTGATCCGTTTGGATTGAGCGGATAAATCTCAGTATCTTTCCCTAAAGAATCTACAAAGCGCATCGCAATTTGATTATTTTTCTTTAATTTTATTAAACTATTTTCATCAAATTTTGCTCTTCCCTCACCATGTGCAGATGCAACTGGAACAGTCCATCCTTCCATATCTTGTAGAAGCACTGAATTAGTTTTTTCAATCTTTACCTGCACAAGTCTAGCTTCAAATTGATCAGAAAAATTTCTCTCGAAACTAGGCCAATTCTCTCCACCTGGAATAATATCTTTAAGATTTGAAAGCATCTGACAACCATTACAAACACCAAGAGTGAATTTATTCGCATCCTGAAAAAATGCCTGGAATTGATCTTTTACTTTTTCGTTATAAATAATGGTTTTTGACCAACCGCCACCTGCTCCTAATACATCACCATAAGAAAAACCACCACATACAGCCATCCCATTAAAATTTTTAAGTGAAATTTCGCCATCTAAAAGATCCTGCATATGCACATCCTGAGCTTCAAATCCTGCTAAGGTAAATGCAGCAGCCATTTCATTCTGACCATTAACTCCTTGTTCTCTTAATATAGCTACTTTAGGTTTTGCTTTTATGTTTTTGAAACTTATTATTTGAGACTCATCAAAAGAAACATTCGAATTTAGCCCAGTATATTCAGATGAATCTAGCAATCCTAACTCGGAATCTGCAATTTCTTTATTATCTCTAATACTTTGAATTGCATGAGATGTTTCTCGCCAGTATTTTTCTAGCCTAATTATTTTTTCTTCGAAAATAATTTTTTTATTCCTTTTAATAACAAAATTATTATTATTTAAATCTGCGATTTCTTTGGCAAATAGATTTTTTTCTTCAAAGAGTTTCAAAACCTTTTCAAGTTGACTGTTTTCAATCTGAATGACAAATCCTATTTCTTCGTTAAATAGAGTTTGATTTATGTTTTCAAAATCTGAAATATCAATAGTTGCTCCAATTTTTTTTGTAAAGCACATTTCAGCAATTGAAGTAACAAGTCCTCCGTCTGAAATATCATGCAAAGCGATAATATTTTTGTTTTTTACTAAATCTTGAATTAAATAAAACATATCTTTAAATTTATCTGCATCATCAATATCAGGAGTCTCGTTGAATGTTTCTTGTATAACTTCAGAAAAAATAGAGCCACCTAGTCTAGTTTTCTGATTAAGTTTTACTAAGACTAGTTTGGTTTCGGCCTTGATATCTATTTCTGGAGTTACGCACAAAGCTATGTCATCCACTGGAGCCATTGCGGTGATGATTCCTGATAATGGACTTTTTACTTCGAACTCAGCATCACTTTCGTTCCATTTAGTTTTCATTGAAAGAGAATCTTTACCCACTGGTATAGATATCTTTAGCTTGGATGATAGTTTTGATAATGCCTCAACACCATTTCTAAGATTTAAATCTTCTTGATTATCTCCTGAAGCAGCCATCCAGTTTGCAGAAACCTGAACGTAATTTAATCCTTTGATTACAACTCCAGCCATATTTGTTAACGCTTCTGCTAGTGCCATACGCATAGAAGCCCCTGCATTTGATATAGCTATGGTAGGTTTCTCACCAATCGACACAACTTCTCCTTTTTTAGATGTATAAGACCTCATGCTTAAACTGTAATCGGATACTGGAACTTGATACGGCCCGACAAATTGATCTCTGGCAACCATTCCACTGACTGTTCTATCCCCAATAGTAATTAGAAAAGATTTTGAGGCTACTGTTGGATGTTGCAAGGTTTTAATAAGCACTTCAGATAAGTCATAATCATCCGGTTCAATTTCTTTTATTTCTTCTTTAAGTGTTTGAGAAACTTTCATCTTAGTTATAGGCAAGTCTCCAAATAACATCGATAAAGGAACATCGACCGGAAAATTGTTTTTGTTAGCATCAAATAATTTAACGGATTTTTCTTTTGTAGTGTGGCCAACAATTGCATATTCACATCTTTCCCTTATACAGATTTTTTCAAAAGATGCTTGATTGTCTTTATGAATTGCCAAAACATACCTTTCCTGAGATTCATTAGACCAAATTTCCATAGGAGACATTGATTTATCTGCATTTGGTATTTTAGATAGGTCTATATAAACCCCTAGGTCAGAATCTTTAGCTAACTCTGGAATTGCATTAGATAGTCCGCCAGCACCAACATCATGAATAAATTCAATGTAGTTATTTTCTTGAGATGAACATTTGTTAATAACTTCTTGGCATCTTCGCTCCATTTCAGCGTTATCTCTCTGTACAGATGCAAAGTCTAAATCAACATCACTTTCACCTGACGAAACAGAAGATGCTGCACCCCCACCAAGACCTATCAACATTGCTGGTCCACCTAACACAATTACTAAATAGTCTTCTGCTATTTGTAATTTAAAATTATTTGCATTCCTAACTTCACCAATTCCTCCAGCAAGCATAATCGGTTTGTGATATCCATAGGCCTCATTTTCGTTGAATTCAGTTTCAAAAGATCTGAAATAACCTAATGTAGCTGGTCTACCAAATTCATTATTGAATGCAGCTGCTCCAATAGGCGCATCTGTCATTATTTCTAACGGAGATGCTATTCTTGATGGCTTCTTTTCTTCTTTTTCCCAACTTCTTTGCAATCCTGGTATGCGTAAATTAGATACGTTATATCCGACTAAACCAATTTTAGGTTTTGCTCCTCTTCCAGTAGCCCCCTCATCTCTTATTTCTCCACCCGAACCAGTTGATGCGCCTGGATAGGGAGAAATCGCAGTTGGATGATTGTGAGTCTCTACTTTTATAGTTGAGTTAATAATATCTTGCTTCAGTTCATATGTGTTCGATTCATTTAAATGTAATCGCTCTATTTTCTCCCCCTCTATAATTGCTGCATTATCTTTATAAGCAGAAATAATTCCATCAGGAGATGCTTTGCTAGTGTCTTTAATTAAATCAAAAAGAGAATTATTCATTTGATTTCCATCAATATCCCATTTTGCATTAAATATTTTATGCCTACAGTGTTCTGAGTTTGCTTGAGCAAACATCATCAACTCTGCATCAGTAGGGTTTCTATTTTCTTTTTTATAGAAATTAAACAAATAATCAATTTCTTCAGAACTCATCGCAAAGCCAAAAGATGTATTGGCATGTTCAAGTGCTTCTTTTCCATTTTTTAGGATATCTACATAATTTAATGGTCTAGGCTCTTCGCTAGCAAATAGATTTTCAAAATCATATTTTGATTTATATACTTCTTGAGTCATTCGATCATAGAACATTGAAAAATCATGACTTTCCTCTACAAGTTGATCCAACTTGAAACCACACAATCTCTCAACTCTTTTAATATTTTTAAAACCAACGTTTTTGACAATGTCTTCAGTTTTTGAAGACCATGGAGAGATTGTGCCTAATCTTGGGCCAACATAAAATGAAAAATCATCTTGAAATTCATCGGCAGACAAAATATCTTTTAGTCCATCAATATCAATATCATCTGATTCAATTTGCACAAGATATATCTCATTGCAAGAAATGTTTGTTTTAGTTTGATTAACTCTGTTGAAGTGTTGGGTCAGTTGCTCAAGTTTAGATCTCGAAAAACCGTGATTGCCCTTAAATATAATGCTTTTATTCTTTGACACTTCTTTAAGTCTGAAATATTGTATATATAACAATTATAAAGTCTTTATTTATTAAATAATTTAAAAATGGGGAATATGTATAGATTTTTTTTAGTGCCAATTTTGGCTACTTTAATTGCCGGTTGCTCATACATAAATAAAGAAATTTCATGCGATCAAATTTTATCTGACACTTATTCAATTTCATCTTTAAACAACTTTGAAAAAAATAAATTTAAAGATTTATTAATTGAGCGTTATCCTAAATATGATCAAATGTTTCAAGAAGCATCTGAAGAAACAATGATTGATAAAAATCTACTTGCAGCAATCTCTTTTCAAGAATCACAATGGGATCCAAGAGCGCAATCAAATATGGGCGTTCGAGGTATGATGATGGTAACTCTTGAAACAGCAGCATTAGTCGGTGTTGAAAAAAGATTAAATCCAGAACAAAACATAAAGGGTGGCTCAAGGTATTTCGCTATGCTATTAGAAAAAAATAAAGTAGGTATAACTGAGGCTGACAAATTATCTATCGTTTTGGCAAGCTACAATCTTGGACCAACGAATATTTTAAAAGTTGCTAGCCTTATAGATGAAAATATTGAAAACGTTTCATGGTTGGAAATTGAGGAAAAGTTAAAAACTTTAAAAGGAGAAGACCTTAATTTGACCGATAGTGTTTCGTATACTAGAGGCCAACAAGCAATTGATTATGTTGGTCGTGTAAAAGAATACTACCAACTAATGAGTGCACATTCCTGTGTTCAGCCTAAAGATCAATTAATTTTCTTTTAAGCGAAGTAATTTTATCTCTACAGACAGCAGCTTTCTCAAATTCCATTTTTTTAGCCAAGCCAAACATCTCATCCTCAAGTTTTTGAAGTGTTTCAGTAATGTTCTCTACAGTGTCATCTAAAATCTTAAATGGTACTATTTTTTCAATATCTTCTTTTTTCTTTTTAGTGTTGCCTTTAATTATTCTTGCGCCTTCCATAATATCTTTGACCTTAGTGGATATAGATTTTGGCGTGATATTATTCTCAGAGTTAAACTTTTCTTGAATCTCTCTTCTTCTATTTGTTTCATCAATAGCTCGCTGCATTGATCCAGTGACCTTATCAGCATAAAGAATTGCAGTTCCTCTTAAATTTCTTGCTGCCCTTCCAATTGTTTGAATCAAAGTAGTATCAGATCTCAAAAATCCCTCTTTATCTGCATCCAGAACAGCAACTAAACTGACTTCTGGAATATCCAATCCCTCTCTTAAAAGATTAATTCCAACTAAAACATCAAATTTTCCAAGTCTCAAATCTCTAATAATTTCAACTCTTTCGACTGTATCGATATCAGAGTGCATGTATCTTGCTGAGATATTATTCTCATTTAGATAATCGGTTAAGTCCTCTGCCATTCTTTTTGTAAGAGTAGTGATTAAGACTCGCTCTTTCATTGTTACCCTTTCATTGCACTCCCCAATTACATCATCTATTTGTGAAGAAGCCGGTCTTATCTCAATATCAGGATCAGTTAGTCCAGTTGGTCTAACTAGTAGTTCTACTAAATTATCTTGTTTTTCATTTTCGTATCTACTTGGAGTAGCAGATACATATATTCTTTGTGGAGCTAACATTTCCCACTCATCAAATTTTAAAGGTCTATTATCTAGAGCTGATGGAAGCCTAAATCCATATTCAACTAGAGTCTCTTTTCTAGATCGATCTCCCTTATACATAGCTCCAATTTGTGGAACTGAAACGTGAGATTCGTCAATAAAAACAATTGCATCTTTAGGAATATAATCAAACAGGCATGGTGGAGATTCTCCAGGCTTTCTTCCGCTTAAGTAACGAGAGTAATTTTCTATTCCTTGACAGTAGCCAAGCTCTCTCATCATCTCAATATCATAGTTTGTTCTTTCTTCAAGCCTTTGAGCTTCAACAAGTTTATTATTATTTCGTAAGAAATCTAATCTCGACTTGAGTTCATCTTTGATGTCTGGAATACAATTTGTAACCGTTTCTTTTGGTGTCACGTAGTGAGTTTTTGGAAAAATGGTTACGCGTGGTACTTCGTTAATCACAACTCCTGTTAAAGGATCAAACCAAGAAATCCGCTCTATTTCATCGCCAAAAAATTCAATTCTTAATGCCTCTTTATCAGAATCAGCAGGATAAACATCAACAGTATCTCCTCTTACTCTAAAAGTAGCTCTTCTAAAATCTAGATCATTTCTTGTATATTGAAGAGCAGATAATCTCAGAACTAAATCTCGCTGCGAGATCATATCGCCTCTATCTAAATGAACAACCATCTTTAAATAAGATTCAGGTGCTCCTAGACCGTAAATCGATGAGACAGTTGCAACAACTACCGTATCTTTCCTTTCAATGAGTGCTTTTGTTGCAGAAAGTCGCATTTGTTCAATATGCTCATTTATTGAAGCATCCTTGGCTATATAAGTATCTGATGTTGGTACATATGCTTCAGGTTGATAGTAGTCATAATAAGAAACAAAATACTCAACAGAATTATTAGGAAAAAAGTCTCTGAACTCACCATACAGTTGAGCGGCAAGGGTTTTGTTATGCGCCATGATTATTGCAGGCCGTTGAGTTTCCTCAATGACTTTTGCCATTGTGTACGTTTTTCCCGAACCAGTAACACCAAGAAGTGTTTGATGTAAAAGACCATCTTGCAATCCAGAAACTAAATTATTAATAGCATCTGGCTGAGACCCAGCTGGTTCAAAATCAGATACTACCTTTAATGCTTTTGTCATTTACTTATGTATAAAAAATTACTTATAATGCCTTGCTATTAACGTTCCTCAGTAGCTCAGCGGTAGAGCAGTTGACTGTTAATCAATTGGTCGTTGGTTCGATCCCAACCTGAGGAGCCATTTTAAATTTTTTACCTAAGAATTCATAATAAAAAACTTCTTAAGTAAGTTAAAGATATTTTCTCTAGTTTTTCTGAAAGCATTTTCCGATTGAGCTTTGTTATATGTATCATTATCAGGGTCTTCGTTTGGCCAATGTAAAGTATTAGTTGATTCTGGAACAATGGGACAGACTTCTTCAGCGCATAAAGTAATTACATGATCAAGTTTACTCACAAACTCTTTATCAAGGCTTTCAATTGATTTTGTTTTATTACTTGAAATATCAATGCCAATTTCATTCATAACAAAAATAGCATCATTGTGGACATTTTTTGCTGGTTTGGATCCAGCACTTCTGATGTCATATGACTTTGGAAGCATATCTCTAGCTAAGCCCTCAGCAATTTGACTCCTGCCAGAGTTACCAACACATAAAAAAAGAATATTCATTACCCAAAATTGTAGATTATTAAATATAAGAGTATCTTATAGTTTAAATCATTAATTTTAGAAATGTTAAGAGAAATTAAAGTAGAGGATATGATCGGAAATCTTGAAGGTCGTCTTGGTGATGATGATTATTCTGAGCCACTTGAAATACTTATTAATTCTGCAAACAATCACAATAAATTTAATTTGTATGGAGCATTTGCTTTTAAGAATCAACTTAAAGACAGGCTTAAGATGCGCAGCAGGCTGAATGACTTTATGCAAAATAAAGTGCTTCCCTCTCCAGCTGATCCAATTTTTGTTACTGGATTGCCCAGATCAGGAACAACATTTTTATTTAATTTGCTTGCACTTGATAAAAATCACAGATCTCCAAAGTATTGGGAAATTATGTCACCTCTTCCATTGGTGAAAACTGATTTTGATATTAAAAAACGTCAATGGAAAATAAACGCCGAACTAAAGTTCGCCAGAACAATAATCCCAAAATTAAGGTACATGCATCACATTAGAGCTCAAACTCCTGAAGAATGTGAATTACTTGCAACGATTAATGTTAGAAGTTTTGTTTATATGTGTATGGCAAATGTTCCAGAATATGTTGAATATCTTAAAGATTGCAGTTTTAATTCTGTTTTTGCATGGCATAAGAAGTTTTTTCAAATGCTTGAATTAAGTGGAAGGCCAAAAAGATGGCTTTTGAAAGATCCCAGTCATATCGGACACATACCAGAAATTTTATCAACTTATCCAAACGCAAAATTTATTAATATTCATAGAGATCCCATGGAATCGATTGCCTCTTTTTGCAGTCTTGCAAAAAATATTAGATCTGCATTCTCAAAAAATGTGAACCCAAAGGAAATTGGTGATGTAATTTTAGATTTTTGGCAACATAATTTAAACAAAGGTATAGAGGCCAAGAAAAAATTATCTGAGGATCAAATTGTAGATATAAGTTATTCAGATTTTATTAATGACCCGCTTGTTACCATCAAAAATGTATATATTAAACTTGGTTTAGATATTGATATTCAAACAGAAAATAGAATGAAAAAGTATCTGTTAGGTCAAAATGAAATAAAAAAACAAAAGCACATATATTCACTTGAAGATTTTGGTTTAAATGAAGAAAAGATAAATATTCATTTAGAAAACTACATTATGAATAATAATTTTTAATGATAAGATAATTACATTAACAAGGAATTTCATTGAATATATATAAATTTTCAACTTCATTTTTTATAGCTACATTTCTTATATTAGTTAGTTCTTGTGCTGAAAATAATAATGTTGCCGAAGTTGAACAGCAAAAGGAGAAAGTTATGACAGAAGTCATCATAAAAACATCACTTGGAGATATAAATCTTGAGCTAAATAATGAGAAAGCTCCTATTACAGTTGAAAATTTTATATCAATTGCAGAATCTGGTTACTATGAGGGAACTATTTTTCATAGAGTCATTAATGGTTTTATGATTCAGGGAGGAGGACTTACTGCTGACATGAGTAATAAATCAAGTGGGACAAGTCCTATACAAAACGAAGCAAATAATGGGCTATCAAATGATAGAGGCACCATTGCAATGGCTAGAACTATGGATCCTCACTCTGCAACAAGCCAGTTTTTTATCAATCATAAGGATAACGGATTTTTAAATCATACTGGAGAAACTTCTCAAGGTTGGGGTTATGCAGTTTTTGGAGTGGTCACAGATGGTATGGATGTAGTTGATCAAATTGCAGAAGTTGCAACAGGCTCATCTGGAGCTTATCAAGATGTTCCTCAAGAAGTAATCACAATAGAGTCTGTTGTTATTAGTGAATGAAACCGCGCTTTGTATCAGATATACATTTAAGTGAAAAAAGACCTGATTTAATTAATGCTTTTAAAGCGTTCTTAAATGAGTCTAAAGAAGCCTGCACTCATCTGTTCATATTGGGAGATCTTTTTGAAATATGGATTGGTGATGATGATGATAATTCGTTCCATAAAGATATAAAAACTACTCTTTCAGAATTCGCCATAGATGGTCCTGAAGTTTTTTTCATGCATGGTAATAGAGATTTCTTAATAGGTAAGACTTTTGCAAATGAAGTTGGTATTTCTATAATTTCTGATCCTTATTCTTTAGATATTAATGGCTTGAAGACGATTCTTAGTCATGGAGATTTTTTATGTACTGACGATAGTGACTACATAGAATTTAGGAATAATGTGAGATCTGAGGAATGGCAAAAAGATTTCTTAGCTAAAAGCATTGATGAAAGAAATGAAATTGCAAATTTATTAAGATCTGAAAGTAAAAATGCTACTTCTGAAAAGTCCCTTGAAATAACAGATGCAAATCTTGAAACAGTAAACAATTTCATTCAAGAAAATAACCCAGATATTTTTATTCACGGTCATACACATAGACCAAAAATACATCAACATAACTCAACTAAAAGAGTTGTACTTGGAGATTGGGATAAATACGGTTGGTATCTTTCTATTGAAGAAAATAGTCTAAATTTAAAAGAATTTAAAATCTAAAAACAGCATTGTTTTAAACTCAAATATACTGTATATTTATACAGTATTTAATAATTCCTATGAAAGTTAACTATATCGGAAAAATTTCTGAAGAAAATCTGCCGGCAATATTTGTGCCCTATTTTCTTGAATCGGTCCATGCAGGGTTCCCCAGCCCTGCTAGTGACTATATTGAAAGCCCTATAGATTTGAATAAACACTTAATCAAAAATGGTGCTGCCACTTTTTTAGTAAGGGCTCAAGGACAATCTATGGTTGGATCTGGTATAACTGATCAGGCAGTTTTAATAGTCGATAGAAGCATTAAACCTTCTCACAATAGCATAGTCGTAGCGACTATAGATGGTGAATTTGTATGTAAACGGTTAAAACTCAAACCAAGGATGTGTTTGATGCCAGATAATCCTGAATACCCTCCTATATTTATAAATCATGGTCAAGAGCTAGAAATAGTAGGAACAGTAACGGCCGCAATTAACAAATTCTAATGGCTTTCGCTCTTGTTGATTGTGAAAGTTTCTATGCATCTTGTGAAAGAATTTTCCGACCAGATTTAAAAAATATACCTATTGTAGTTCTTTCTAATAATGATGGTTGTGTTATTGCTAGAAGTACGGAAGCAAAAAAAATGGGGATTGGAATGGGAGTCCCCTGGTTTAAAGTTAGGGAGAGTTTCTTAAAAGAAAATGGTCAAGTATTTTCATCTAACTTTACATTCTATGGAGATATGTCAGCTAGAGTAATGAATATACTGGAAGGCTTTGTACCCAGAGTAGAGATATATAGCATTGATGAAGCATTTTTAGATTTTGATACATTAAAACAAAACTACAATTTATATGACTTTAGTTGTCATATAAGAACTTTGGTAAGACAGTGGACCGGCATACCAGTAAGAATTGGAATAGCTCCAAACAAAACCTTAACTAAAATAGCAATCAATGAAATAAAAAGAAGAAATATTCCTACGTCGGTATTACATCTTTCAAATAAAAAAGAAATCCGAAATGCCCTAGCACACACATCAGTAGGCAAAGTCTGGGGAGTTGGAAGAAAGCTCACCGAACATTTAAACAAAGCAGGTATTAATACAGCGCTAGATCTTGCAGAAATTAATCCTCAAGGCATTAGAAGAAAATTTAGTGTTGTGCTTGAAAGAACAGTCAGAGAACTAAGAGGTGAAAAATGTCTTGATATTGATGATGATATTTCTTCGAAGAAACAAATTGTTGTAAGCAGGAGTTTTGGACAAAGAATCTCTAACTTGAAGGAGTTGAGACCAATAGTAAGCAATTTTGCCGTGAGAGCAGCAGAAAAGCTCAGAAATGAAAGACAAAAATGTTCACAGGTATCAGTTTTTGTAAGGACTAGCCCTTTCAATAGAAACAAACCTCAACACTCAGATTTAAAAACAATAGAACTCTTTACTCCCACAAATGATACTAGGGATATCCTTGCAGCAGCAAAAAAAGGCCTATTACCGATATTTAGATCTGGCTACGATTATGCTAAAGCGGGAATAATCTTAAATAAATTTTCTGATGAAAAGACTAAACAATATTCATTATTTAAGGATCCAAATGAACCTAAACAAAATATGCGACTTATGAAATATCTTGATCAAATGAATAATTATGAAACTCAAATTTACTATGCGTCTCAAAATACAAAGAAATGGTCGCCGATGAAGCAGAACATGACCTCTCCAAAATACACTACAAACTGGTATGAGTTACCAAAAGTAAATTAAAAAGAATTATTTAAGATAAATCTAATGCAAATTCCTTAAGAATAGCAAAATCAATTATTTTTAAGGCCTTCTTGTTTGTTTTTTTTAAGAAAATTTTAGGAGCAAAACCAGATTCATAAGCTTCTTTCCATCTTTCAGCACAAAGACACCAGGAATCTCCTTCCTTGAGTCCAGGAAAATTTAAATCTGGTCGAGGAGTAGATAGATCATTGCCTCTACTTTTAGAAAAGTTAAGAAAGTCATTAGTAACTTTTGCACACACAACGTGCATCCCACGATCAAATTCGTCTGTATGACAAAAACCATCTCTGTAAAAACCAGTTATTGGATTTGTGCAGCATACTTCAATAACTTCGTCAAAAACATTGAGCTGTTTGTCTGACATAATTAGTTATTGAACTCACAAGTCATTTTAGCTACTACTTCACCTTCTACCTTTAAATTAACTTTAGCACGACCCTGCATTGTTCCAGAGACAACACATTGTTCGATACTCTCTTCAACAATCATACGCACAATCTCAGTTAATTCCTCAACAGAAAGATCACTTACTTTTCTTTGATCAGAAAGATCATTGGCAAAAGATAATGTTGGTATAAAAAATATAAAAAATAAAAAAAGCTTCATGGTCACCTCGCTTAAGTTTTCAATTGTATAATTATGCATGAGATTGTTAAAAAACAAATATACATCAAGAGAAAATGAATAATTCTAAAGTTTTATATAACCAAAAATGCTCTATATGCAATTATGAAATTCAGCATTATAAAAAAAGATCTAGCTTAAGTTTTATTGATTGCAGTGAAATGGAAGACAAATACCTAAAAAAATTACACGTTAGCTTCGATAACGGTAGTGAATTATCTGGTGTAGATGCATTCATTTATGTTTGGAAAAATACGAAAGGTTATAACTGGTTAGGAAAACTTATAAGCGTTCCACCTATTAAGCAAATAGCAAAAATTTGTTACGCGATAATAGCTCAATTGTTATTCTGGAGATTTAAGTTATTTGTTAAATGAGAATGATAATCAAAATAATTATCATTAAAAAAACACCTTATATCAATACTTTACAACAAATATAATTTCATTATAATTAGTGTAATATTAATTATCAAGCGAGGTTTATCATAATGGAAGATATGTCGATAGATTCAAACGAAGTATGTTCAATCCTTAATGAAATTATGGAATATGAGTTAGCAGGAGTGGTTAGATATACCCACTCTTCAATGATGGTAAGTGGGCCTTATAGGCTACCCATTGTTACTTTTTTGAAAGAACAAGCAGCAGAGTCTTTACTTCATGCTCAACTTGCACGTGAAAAAATTGCGGGGC
>JH611156.1:709128-710828 GCA_000252525.1 SAR86 cluster bacterium SAR86A
ATCTTTTATAACTCTATCGCATTCTAAAATTTGCTTTACATAAAGCTCATTTTCTTCAGCAATAATCTTAATATCTTCAGATATATTATTTGAAATTTTTTTTAATGTGTTTGTATTCATTATTACTCCTTTTATTTAATAGGAGTATTATGAATCTTTGCAACGACAATTAATGTCGTATATGAATGAAAAGTTTTTTATAAATTATGCTCTTGCATGCCTTGAAATAACTCAGCATACTCACATTGTTTGTCTCCTTTTGGACCAAAACCAGATTCTGCGTGTTTAGGACAAACTTTTTCTTCTAAACATGATTTTAAGTTCAAAATCTTTTCCTCCACCCAAGAGCTATCTGCTATATATTCAATCAGCTGGACATCGAACTTCATAATTCCTTTGTCAGTTGCTTCCTCTAACATACCATTTTCAAAGTGCTGATCGCCATTCACATAAACAAAATACGAAGTGTCACTGACCTTAAAACCTTTTTCTTTTAAAATCCATTGATACATATCCATTTGTCTTTTGTATGACTCTTTATAAACTCCTGAAAGAGAGATTTTATTAAGGGCTGTTCCATCTTCATTTTTTCTTCCAGCTGTGCTCTTATAGTCAACTACATGAATTTCATCAGTTTCCAAATTATGCCAAACATCATCTAACCCTCCACCAATAATCAAGTTAGAAGGTTCATGATAAGTTCTAAGTCCGAGTTGAAGAGATTTTGTCCAAGATTCAAATTCCTCATGTTTAAATGGCACTAAGTGACCCAAACCATTTCTTTCCATAAACGGATGTGGTTTTTGTATATCTCTGTAAACATCAAAATCTTTTTTAAAAGAGTATCTGTTGCTGTGTTTAAAAGAAATCCTGGCATTCCTGGAAATTTAATTCCTTTTACCCTATTCATCCAAAAACAAGCTGGACAATTCATGAAGGATTGTATCTGTGATCTACTTACCTCGTAGGGTTCTGAATGATCGGGTTTATACGTACCTCTATGTCTGGGCATTAATAGATAATATCATAATCAATGAAAATCTGACTTTATACTAGTTTACTTAACTTGTTCATTTAATGAATCATAGTAGCTACCATTGACCTTTAAAGAAATAGATTCGAATATCTGAGTAATATTTTTCTTATGAACGGCAGCAGACAAAATATCATGGTTTTTCATAGTTAATTGATAGATATGTTCTTTGATTGGTATTGTATTCTTAGAAACTACTGGGGTAACCATATAAAAAACATTAAGGCCCGCAATCATCAATTCTTTCTTTTTACCAGTGGTAAAAACAAAATTATTATGAAATGCACATTCTTCAGATCGTTCTTGATACTTTTTATTAGTAAGCTTTAAGTGTGTTAATTTTTTAAGGTAATCTATATTGTATGATGCATTTATTTTTTTATAGGATTGAATTTCAGGTACGACTTTTTTTAGTGCTTCTTTTGGATAAAGCTTTCTTTTATCATCAAAAGGAATATTAAAATCAACTCCATTTAATTTTAGGTGCATTTCATCTCCTTTCTGATCAAATGATTTTGGTAAATTCTTTCCACTGATAAGCTCTATACTATTATTTTTATTACTCGCTTTTCTTGAAAACTTAGTAAACTCATTGTTTCTGGGAATATATAATTCATCAAGACTTGAATACCCATCCTCATCATAAAAAAATACAACATGGTATGCG
>JH611156.1:710848-713999 GCA_000252525.1 SAR86 cluster bacterium SAR86A
TGTTTTAACTCAAATGTACTGTATATTTATACAGTATTTAATAATTCCTATGAAAGTTAACTATATTCGGAAAAATTTCTGAAGAAAATCTGCCGGCAATATTTGTGCCCTATTTTCTTGAATCGGTCCATGCAGGGTTCCCCAGCCCTGCTAGTGACTATATTGAAAGTCCTATAGATTTAAATAAGCACCTAATCAAAAATGGTGCTGCTACTTTTTTAGTAAGAGCTCAAGGACAGTCTATGGTTGGATCTGGTATAACTGATCAGGCAGTTTTAATAGTCGATAGAAGCATTAAACCTTCTCACAATAGCATAGTTGTGGCGACTATAGATGGTGAATTTGTATGTAAACGGTTAAAACTCAAACCAAGGATGTGTTTGATGCCAGATAATCCTGAATATCCTCCTATATTTATAAACCATGGCCAAGAGCTAGAAATAGTAGGAACAGTAACGGCTGCAATTAATAAATTCTAATGGCTTTCGCTCTTGTTGATTGTGAAAGTTTCTATGCATCTTGTGAAAGAATTTTCCGACCAGATTTAAAAAATATACCTATTGTAGTTCTTTCTAATAATGATGGTTGTGTTATTGCTAGAAGTACGGAAGCAAAAAAAATGGGGATTGGAATGGGAGTCCCTTGGTTTAAAGTAAGGGAGAGTTTCTTAAAAGAAAATGGTCAAGTATTTTCATCTAACTTTACATTCTATGGAGATATGTCAGCTAGAGTAATGAATATATTGGAAGGCTTTGTGCCCAGAGTAGAAGTGTATAGCATTGATGAGGCATTTTTAGATTTTGATACATTAAAACAAAATTACAATTTATATGACTTTAGTTGTCATATAAGAACTTTGGTAAGACAGTGGACCGGCATACCAGTGAGAATTGGAATAGCTCCAAATAAAACTTTAACTAAAATAGCAATCAATGAAATAAAAAGAAAAAATATTCCTACATCGGTATTACATCTTTCAAATAAAAAAGAAATTCGAAATGCCTTAGCACATACATCAGTAAGCAAAGTCTGGGGAGTTGGAAGAAGGCTCACTGAACATTTAAACAAAGCAGGCATTAATACGGCGCTAGATCTTGCAGAAATTAATCCTCAAGGTATTAGAAGAAAATTTAGTGTCGTACTTGAACGAACAGTCAGAGAACTAAGAGGTGAAAGATGTCTTGATATTGATGATGATATTTCTTCGAAGAAACAAATTGTTGTAAGCAGGAGTTTTGGACAAAGAATCTCTAACTTGAAGGAGTTGAGACCAATAGTAAGCAATTTTGCCGTGAGAGCAGCAGAAAAGCTCAGAAATGAGAAGCAAAAATGTTCACAGGTATCAGTCTTTGTAAGAACTAGTCCTTTTAATAAAAATAAGCCTCAACACTCAGATTTGAAAACAATAGAACTCTTTACTCCTACAAATGATACTAGGGATATTCTTACAGCAGCAAAGAAAGGCTTGTTACCAATATTTAGACCTGGCTATGATTATGCAAAAGCAGGAATAGTCTTAAACAAATTTACTGGTGAACATATTAAACAATACTCTTTGTTTAAAGATCCAAATGATCCCAAACAAAACACTAGATTGATGAAATATCTAGATCAAATGAATAATTATGAAACTCAAATTTATTATGCATCTCAAAATACAAAAAAATGGTCTCCGATGAAACAAAACATGACTTCTCCAAAATATACAACTAATTGGTATGACTTGCCAATGGTGAATTAAATGGTAAGGAGATTAAATAAATACCGAGCTTTGAGGGGAAGTATGTATATGCCGAAATGGTATAAAGACTCATCAGATTACACCAAAATAAATCTACAGGCATGGGATGTTTATTTTATGTTAAAAGATTTAAAAAGCAGATTAGAATTCAGTGCAGTAAGGTTGAAACATGCAATACGTTTTCATAACTCGAGGCAAGAAAAAGCAGAATTAAGATTTCAACAAAGAATTTTAAATGAACACTTAAAACAAATTAATCAAATGTTAGAAAAAAATGAAATTTTACGAAAATGGTCTTTTGAAAAGGAACATGGGGTCAGTTGTTTTGATCTAGATTCTTATGATTAAGCATTTTCCCAGTAAGAAAGTGTGGTCAGGTTAATTTTCGATCTAAGACTTTCATCAATAAGTTCTATAAATGATTCGTAAAATTTATTTGCTTCTTCATCAGAAACTAACAACCTTAGTGATTTAATAATTCTAGTTATCCTTAAGTAATTGTGATCATGCTTTCTTCTCCAGTGAGTATTTCTTTCTAAGAAGCTCAGAAACCATTTAGAAGATGTAACAATATTGCTTTTTGCTAAGTCGTTAGACTTAATATTGATAATACTGCTCTTCGTATTTAAACAATAACCATGAAATACCGATTCACTCTGTTCATTTAGAGGAAAAAGTAACTGAATAAAATCATGAGTATGTTCAATATCTTCGTCTGTAAAATTCCAGATATCATTCAAGAATCTGTTTTTATAGTCAGGCTCAATATTTGTTAAAAAATTTTCAAAATTCATATTATGATAAATCTAGAGCAAAATCTTTAAGAATATCCAAATCTATTATCTTGAGAGTTTTCTTATTAGTTTTTTTTAAAAAAATAGGTGGAGCACAATTATTATCATGAGCTTCTTTCCATCTTTCAGCACAAAGACACCAAGAATCCCCTTCCTTGAGTCCAGGAAAATTTAAATCTGGTCTAGGAGTAGATAGATCATTACCTCTACTTTTAGAAAAGTTAAGAAAGTCATTAGTAACTTTTGCACACACAACGTGCATCCCGCGATCAAATTCGTCTGTATGACAAAAACCATCTCTATAAAAACCAGTTATTGGATTTGTGCAGCATACTTCAATAACTTCGTCAAAAACATTGAGCTGTTTGTCAGACATAATTAGTTATTGAACTCACAAGTCATTTTAGCTACTACTTCACCTTCTACCTTTAAATTAACTTTAGCACGACCCTGCATTGTTCCAGAGACAACACATTGTTCGATACTCTCTTCAACAATCATACGCACAATCTCAGTTAATTCCTCAACAGAAAGATCACTTACTTTTCTTTGATCGGAAAGATCATTGGCAAAAGATAATGTTGGTATAAAAAATATAAAAAATAAAAAAAGCTTC
>JH611156.1:714019-741030 GCA_000252525.1 SAR86 cluster bacterium SAR86A
TATGAAATTCAGCATTATAAAAAGAGATGTAGCTTAAGTTTTGTTGATTGCAGTGAAATGGAAGACAAATACCTAAAAAAATTACACGTTAGCTTCGATAACGGTACTGAATTATCTGGTGTAGATGCATTCATTTATGTTTGGAAAAATACGAAAGGTTATAACTGGTTAGGAAAACTTATAAGCGTTCCACCTATTAAGCAAATAGCAAAAATTTGTTACGCGATAATAGCTCAATTGTTATTCTGGAGATTTAAGTTATTTGTTAAATGAGAATGATAATCAAAATAATTATCATTAAAAAAACACCTTATATCAATACTTTACAACAAATATAATTTCATTATAATTAGTGTAATATTAATTATCAAGCGAGGTTTATCATAATGGAAGATATGTCGATAGATTCAAACGAAGTATGTTCAATCCTTAATGAAATTATGGAATATGAGTTAGCAGGAGTGGTTAGATATACCCACTCTTCAATGATGGTAAGTGGGCCTTATAGGCTACCCATTGTTACTTTTTTGAAAGAACAAGCAGCAGAGTCTTTGCTTCATGCTCAACTTGCAGGCGAAAAAATTGCAGGGCTTGATGGTCACCCAAGTCAAAAAATTGCAAA
Organism: SAR86 cluster bacterium SAR86A; assembly: GCA_000252525.1. Classification (GTDB taxonomy): domain Bacteria; phylum Pseudomonadota; class Gammaproteobacteria; order Magnimaribacterales; family D2472; genus SAR86A. The sequence goes on from JH611156.1 coordinate 714,642, forward strand.
GATCGAAGAAACCAATAGACACACTATAAAAGATATACTTGAAGAGAGTCTTGAGCATGAACTGTATGCTCTTAATTTATACAAAAAACTTCTTGTAGCAGTTGAAAATAAATCCGTTTATCTTGAGGAATATGCTAGAGCACAAATTGGTGAAGAGGAACAACACTCACTTGAATTAAAAATTATGCTGAAAGATTTCGGTTAATTTTTTTTGAAGTACCTTTCGTGATGTGCTTCAGATAACTCTAGAAGTTCATTATTAATCTCATCTCTGATTGTTTTAGGATTAAATTGAACTAAGCTTTTAATACCAAAATTAGATATATCAAATGTTTGAGATCCAGCTGCTCTAAAAAGATCAAAAATCCAAGTTAATGGATCAAGAGAATGATTAAAGTTAATAGCTTTTTCTTCAAGCATCGACTCAAAAAGATTTTTATCTGTGATAGCAAATCTATGTTGAAGTATTTGAATTTTAAATTTCTCAAGACGATCATTTACGATTTCTCTCTCTCCCTGAGAATATTTTGTCCAGCTAACAATTTCGTGAGCGAAACGTTTACAACCTTTGCAAACTTCATCCCCAAACGTAGTTGAACATATACCTAAACAGGGTGTGGATGAACGTTTTTTTTGTAACTTTGGCATATTTCAAAATAATAACCGATTTTTATATAAAATTTATTTAAATTTAGCTTATTTAGTGGCTATCTTTTCTTATAGGAGTAAAATATTGCCATCGGAGACCAGACGATGTTAGATGACTATAAAAAACACGTTGATGAAAGGGCTGAATTAAATATACCGCCCTTACCTCTTGATGCAGATCAAACTTCAGAACTTATAAGCCTTCTCAAAGAAAAAAATAATGATCCAGATTATTTATTAAATCTTCTCAAAGAGAGAGTCCCTGCAGGTGTTGATCAAGCAGCATATGTAAAGGCAGCATTTTTAGCCGATATAACAACAGGAAATGCATCAAGTCCTTACATTTCAAAAATTGATGCTGTTGAGATTCTAGGTACTATGCTAGGTGGATACAATGTAGAACCTTTAATAAGATGTTTAGAGATTGAGGAATTAGCAGAAACTGCATCACACGTTTTAGGTAGAACCCTATTAATATTTGATGCATTCAATGAAATTTTTGAGTTATCTAAAAAGAATAAATACGCTAAAAAAGTTATTGAGGAATGGGCGGATGCTAAATGGTTTACTGAAAAAGAAGATATTAAAGACCAAATTAAACTAACTGTCTTTAAGGTCTCAGGAGAAATAAATACTGATGATCTGTCTCCTGCACCAGATGCTTGGTCAAGACCTGATATTCCTCTTCATGCACTTGCCATGTTTAAAATGCCTAGAACAGGTCTTGATGATCCTTTAGGTACAATCGAGAAACTTAAAGAAAAAGGTAATCCACTTGTATTTGTTGGAGATGTAGTTGGTACAGGATCATCAAGGAAGTCAGCAACAAACTCTGTTTTATGGCATATGGGTGATGAAATACCATACATACCAAATAAAAAAGAAGGTGGTTACTGTTTTGGTGGAAAAATTGCACCAATTTTCTTTAATACCCTCGAGGATTCTGGCGCCTTTCCTATAGAGATGGATGTTTCAAAAATGTTGATGGGTCAAGAAATAATTCTAGAGCCTCTCAAAGGAAGAGTAATTGATGCAAATACTAAAGAAACTCTATCTGAATTTAAACTAAAAACAGATGTTTTATTAGATGAGGTAAGAGCCAATGGACGAATTCCATTAATAATTGGTCGCCAATTAACTGACAAAAGCAGAGAAGCCTTAGGTTTGGAGACATCAGATGTCTTCAGAAGGCCAGATACAAGTGATGCTAGTAAATCTGGATATACTCTTGCACAAAAAATGGTTGGAAAAGCTTGTGGAGTTGAAGGAATAAGACCAGGCACATATTGTGAACCAAGAATGACAACTGTAGGCTCACAAGATACTACAGGACCAATGACAAGAGATGAATTAAAAGAATTAGCTTGTTTAGGATTTTCAGCTGATCTTGTTATGCAATCATTTTGTCATACCGCAGCATATCCCAAGCCTGTTGATATAGAAACTCAACACAATCTACCTGATTTCATTATGAATCGTGGCGGTGTTTCCCTGAGACCAGGAGACGGTATTATTCACTCTTGGATGAACAGAATGCTTTTACCAGATACTGTTGGAACTGGTGGCGATAGTCATACAAGATTTCCAATAGGTATCAGCTTTCCTGCTGGATCTGGACTAGTAGCATTTGCTGCAACTTTAGGAGTGATGCCATTAGATATGCCCGAATCTGTATTAGTAAGGTTCAAAGGTGAAATGCAACCAGGAATAACACTGAGAGATTTGGTTAACGCAATTCCATATGCAGCGCTACAAAAAGGATTGTTAACGATTGATAAAGATGGAAAGAAGAATGTTTTCTCTGGAAGATGTCTGGAGATTGAAGGCCTTCCAAATATGAAAGTTGAACAAGCTTTTGAACTATCAGATGCTTCTGCTGAAAGATCTGCTTCTGGTTGTACTGTAAAGCTTAATGAAGAACCCATATTAGAATATCTTAAATCAAACATCGTGATGTTGAGATGGATGATAGCAAGTGGCTATGGTGATGCGAAAACTTTAGAAAGAAGAGCTCAATCAATGGAGGAATGGATTTTAAATCCTCAACTTCTTGAAGCAGATGATAATGCTGAATATGCTGAAATAATCGAAATTGATTTAAATGAAATTAAAGAACCGCTTTTAGCTTGTCCAAATGATCCTGATGATATAAAGCCCTTATCTGAAGTTGCTAATACAAAAATTCAAGAAGTTTTTATTGGCTCTTGCATGACTAATATTGGTCATTTCAGAGCTGCGGGAACTTTATTACAAAAATATAAAAATATTAAAGCAAGACTTTGGGTTGTTCCACCAACAAAAATGGATGAAAAGCAACTTATAGAAGAAGGCATATATAATATATTCGGAGTATCTGGAGCAAGAACTGAAGTTCCAGGCTGTTCACTTTGTATGGGTAATCAAGCTCGGGTCTTAGCTAATTCAACAGTTGTATCTACTTCAACTAGGAATTTTCCAAATAGGCTTGGAGATGGAGCAAATGTATTTTTAGCTTCTGCTGAATTATCCGCAATATCGGCAGTTCTTGGAAAACTCCCAAGTGTAGATGAGTATCATAAGTATATGGGAGATATAAATCCCTTATCAGATGAAATATACAGATATCTTAATTTTAATGAGATTGATACTTATGTTGAAAGTGCCAACAACGCGACGATACCCGCTGTGAATATTGTTAATCCAGCCTAGCCTTTAGCTTTAGTTTTTTCTCTTTGCATTTTTAGCTCATCTTTTCTTGAAATTTCAAGCTCTTCAAGATAATTCTCAACTAATGGAGTGAAATACTTACCAGTGAAAATAGATGTTTCAAATTCTTTAATTTCTGGATTGCCCTCTCTGACAGAATCAATAAGATCATCCAAAGTCTGGTAAATAAGCCAGTCTGCATTTATTTCTTTTGCTACCTCCTCGTTATTCTTATTTGAAGCTATCAACTCAGCTGTAGCAGGCATGTCTATACCATAAAGATTTTGATACTTAATAGCTGGAGCAGCAGAAGCAAAATACACTTTATTTGCACCAGCTTCTCTAGCCATTTCGATAATTTTTTTACTAGTAGTGCCTCTAACAATTGAATCATCGACTAACAAAACATTTTTGCCATCAAATTCTAAATCTAAGATATTCAACTTTCTACGAACTGATTTTCTTCTTTCTTCTTGATAAGGCATGATAAATGTCCTTCCAATATATCGATTCTTTACGAAACCTTCTCTATAAGGAACTTGTAAATCAACAGCTAATTGATGAGCAGCAGTTACAGAACTATCAGGTATTGGGATTACAACGTCAATATCATGGTCAGGCCTAGTCTTTTTAATTTGGCCAGCAAGTTTTGTACCCATTCTCATTCTTGCTTTATATACAGATATTTCATCTATTTTAGAATCTGGTCTTGAAAAATAAACATACTCAAAAATACATGGTCTTTTTTGAGGATTATCTGAACATTGCTGTGAAAATAACTCGCCATGTTTATCAATAAATACTGCTTCTCCAGGATCTACATCTCTAAGCTTTTCATAACCAAGTGGAGTAAATAATGCATCTTCAGAAGAAATTATATAATCGTTTCTGGTTTTGCCTTTTCTAACCCCAATTGAAAGTGGTCTTATTCCATTATTATCACGAAAAGCTAACATCCCATAGCCAGATATTAGAGCCAGAACTGCATATGCTCCATCACATCTTATATGTGTTTTAGCAACAGCTTTGAAAATATGTTCTGCGGATGGATAAATCTCTCTTTGTTTTCCTAACTCATGTGCAAATATATTGAGAAGAACTTCAGAATCGCTATCAGTCTGTAAATGTCTCATCTCTGCATGAAAAAGTTCATTACCAAGTTGTTTTGAATTAGTTAGATTTCCATTGTGAGCTAAACTGATACCGTATGGAGAGTTAACATACATTGGTTGAGCAAACTCTTTTCCAGCACCACCTGCAGTAGGATATCTAACATGACCAATACCATAGTTACCTACAAGCTTTTCCATGTGCCTTTGTTGAAAAACATCACGCACATAACCCATGGATTTTCTTGAATTTAACTGATCTTCAGAACTGCATACAGCAATGCCAGCAGCATCTTGACCTCTGTGCTGAAGCATTAAAAGAGCGTCATATATTTCTGCAGCTACGTTGGTTTCAGCAGAAATTCCAACTATCCCACACATTAAGAATCCCCATCTTTTGTGTTGTTTGTATTAGGCTCAGGTACTAATTCTTCCTTTGGTTGTAAAGGTTCTATTTTTTCCAAAGCCTCCTCAACTATATTTCTATTATCTACTAATTCTCTAAAATATGCTTCAATCTGTGGTGCATATTTTTGAATTAAGGGTGTAATTTTTGAATTATTTATTAAATCAGTAGTTTTTAAGCTTGAAGGTAATAATAAAAATATAACAAATAAAACTATCAGACCTCTAATTAATCCAAATAGAACTCCTAAAAATCTATCAAAACCTGAGGCCCCTGACCATTTTATAATCTTACTAATGAACTTTATCAAAATACCACCAATGAAAATAAATACTATGAAAACTACAACGTAAGACAAAATTTTGGATATTTCTGGATTACCTATGTATTCATTTATTTTTGGTGTTGCAAGATATTCTAGACTTATTGCTGCGATAAATGCTGCAACCCATAAAAAAAGTGATAAAAATTCCTTTGTAAATCCTCTCGAGAAAGATATCAATCCTGATGCTACTAATACAACAAGAATGAACCAATCAGCAAAGTTTAATCCGAGAGCTTCCACCTTAATATTTCCCCATTTTGAGATTCTGATAATCTCTTAATAGTATCCATGTTGTTAACGATATCACTTTCTGATACAAAAGGGCCAACATAAACAGCAAATAATTTATCGTTCTTTTCAAATACCTCAAAAAAGGCAGGCAATCCTCCATTATTAACCTTGTAAACGATTGCTTCACTATTTTCTTTTGAAGAAAGTACATGCGCTCTGTATACAAATAAATCAAAATCAGATATCGAAAAATTTTTAAAATTCTCTGGGAGGTCATTATTAGTATTGATATTTATGTTTGATGATGAGTTTTTATCTACTGTTAAATCATCATCAGCTATGAACGTATTAGTCTCTGGATAGAATGTAATAATTAAAATCAGAATTGAGCCAATAAAAAAAAATAATCCTACTAGTCTCTCAATAGTCATTAAGTTTTATGTATTTTTTTTAAAATTCCGCTAATTTTTGATCTTAAGTTTTTTCTATGAACAATCATGTCAATTGCTCCATTGCTTAATAGGTACTCTGATTTTTGAAAATTGTCTGGTAACTCAAGTCTTACAGTTTGTTCAATTACCCTTCTCCCAGTAAATCCACTCAAGGCATTTGGCTCAGCAATATTTATATCTCCTAACATAGCTATGCTTGCAGAGACACCTCCATAAATTGGATCAACTAAAACAGAAATGTATGGTAATTTTTCTTTTTTGAGTTTCTGAATAGCTGCAGAGGTTTTTGCCATTTGCATAAGTGAGATCATAGATTCTTGCATTCTTGCTCCACCACTTGTTGCAAAACATATAAATGGATATTTATTTTTTATAGCTGTTTTGATGCCTTGAACAAATTTTTCACCAACAACGCTTCCCATCGAACCACCCATAAATCTAAACTCAAATGCAGCAACAATAACTTTTCGCTGATCTAATTCACCCGAAACAACTAAAAGCGCCTCCTTTTCACCAGTTGAAGCTACGGCTTCTTTAATTCTTGAAGTGTAATGTTTTGAATCTTTAAATTTTAAAGGATCTTTAGTAGTAAGATCTGGTGCTATTTCAGAGTAATTGCTATTGTCTAGAAACATGTCTAGTCTTTGTCTGGCTCCAATTCGAAGATGATAATCACATTTTGGACATACGAATAAAGATTTTTCTAATTCAGGAGCATAGAGGACTGACTCACATTTCTTACAGGAACTCCATAGCCCATCTGGAACTTTACTTTTGGATTTGAAAGTACCAATTGATGGTATCAATCTTCTTAACCAGTTCATGTAATTGCTTTTTTCATACTAACTAAGTAATCACCTATCTTAGCAAATTCTTTGGTTTTTGAATTATCCTCTATCATTTTTACAATAGAAGAACCAATAATTACTCCATCAGAATGTTTTGATAACAGCTTTGCGTCTTCTTCAGATTTAATTCCAAAACCTGCAAGAGTTGGAACCTTGGCATATTTTTTTATGGTATCTATGTTCTTTATAATTTCTTCTGAGTTAAGGTTTGAAGATCCAGTAACTCCTCTCAAAGTTACGTAATATATAAATCCAGAACTATTATTGGCGATTGACTCTATCCTCTCAACTTTTGTCGTTGGAGATATCAACGAAATTGTATTGATATTTTCATTTTCAATACCGTAGTCTTTTATTTTTAATTCACCAGGTATATCGACTACCAATATTGAGTCAACTGAATTGTTTTTATTTTCAATTATTAGATTTTTATAAAAAATGAAAGAATTTAGGTATCCCATCAAAACTAAAGGTGTTTCATCATCTTTAGATCTAAATTTTTCAATAAGAGTAAAGATATCTTCTAGTGAAACTTTTTTTCTTATAGCACGATCATGCGCCCTTTGAATTATTGGTCCTTCTGCAATTGGGTCAGTGAAAGGCACTCCAACCTCAATAATATCAACTCCTGATTTAACAAATAAATGCATTATTTCTAGCGTTGAATCCATATCAGGATCACCAGCTACTAAATATGCAACTAATGCTTTTTTATTTTCTTTACGAAGTTTATCTAATTTTTGAGTTAGTCTGTTCAAAATTTAATGCCATCTATCTTTGCGACAGTATTAATGTCCTTATCACCTCTGCCCGATACATTCACAATAATATTTGCTTTGGAATCAAATTCTTTCATTAGTGTATCAAGATAGGCAAAAGCATGGGCAGTTTCCAATGCGGGTATAATACCCTCGAACTCTGATACTTCGTGAAAAGCTCTTAAAGCATCTTGATCGCTGACTGCTACATATTCAGCTCTTCCTGAATCTTTGAGCCATGAGTGTTCTGGGCCTACTCCCGGATAATCTAATCCAGCAGATACAGATTTTGTTTCTTTCACTTGACCTTTTTCATCTTGCATCAAGTAGCTTAGCGCTCCATGTAAAACACCTGGCTCTCCATCATTTAAAGGAGCTGCATGTTCACCAGTTTCTACACCTTCTCCACCAGCCTCAACACCAATTAATCTCGTTTGATTTATGTTTATAAAAGGATAAAAAGCGCCCATTGCATTAGAGCCTCCACCTACGCATGCCACAATAGCATCTGGCATTGCATTAAATAGTTCTTTTGATTGTTCAATTAATTCTTCTCCTACTACTGAATTAAAGTCTCTAACTATCATTGGATATGGATGGGGTCCTGTAACACTTCCAATAATATAGTAAGTATCATCTACATTTGTCACCCAATCTCTTAAAGCCTCATTTAGAGCATCTTTTAATGTTGCAGAACCAGAGTCAACTGAATGAACTTGAGCCCCCAATAACTTAATTCTATATACATTCAATGATTGTCTTATAACATCTTCAGCACCCATGTATATATGGCATTCAAGACCAAGTCGTGCTGCCACTGTTGCAGTAGCTACTCCATGCTGACCGGCACCAGTTTCAGCAATGATTCTTTTTTTGCCCATATGTTTAGCTAAAAGAATTTGGCCAATAGTATTATTAATTTTGTGCGCGCCTGTATGATTTAAGTCTTCTCTTTTAAGCCATATTGAACCAGTACCATAGTGCTGTGTAAGTCTTTCTGCAAAATAAAGTGGAGATGGTCTTCCTACAAATTCAGATAAATCTTTATAAAACTGTTTTCTAAAGTCTTTATTGTCTTTCAAGTTGTTATAGGTTTCTTCTAGTTGCTCTAATGCATACATCAAAGTCTCTGGTACAAATTTACCACCATATTTTCCATAAAACCCATTTTGATCAGGCAAATTACTTGTTTTTGAACTCATATTTAAAACTTCTCTAAAATCTTGTTAACAAGAGTAATATTTTTTATACCAATTGAAGACTCAACACCAGAATTGATATCAATGCACCATGGTTGAGTACTTATTGCATTATCAACATTTTTGACATTAATTCCACCTGAAAGAACTATTTTTTTTGAAAAATTTGCTTTCTTTACAATATCCCAGTTGAATGACTCACCAGTACCTCCAAATTGATCTTTTTTATAGTTCTCTAAAAGAATTGCCGATGCATCAGGATATTCTTCAATTCTATCTATACTCTCAATACTTTTTACATGAATCACTTTCCAAAAATCTTTTTTAAATGAAGAACAAAATTGATTTGTTTCATCGCCATGAAATTGTAAAAGAGGATCCTTAAAATATGATATCGATTCCTTGATAAATTCAGAAGAGGCATTTACAAAAACACACACCGGTCTTTTATCTTTAAAATCAAATCTTTTAATGTCATTTAGAAGATCTTTGGTTACGTTTCTTGGACTATTTTCATAAAAAATAAATCCTAAATAGTTTATTTCATTGATCTGAATGACTTCATTTAAAAAATTTAAGTCTGCAATTCCACAAATTTTTATTAAAGGTTTCATTAAGTCTTTAGTCTATTAAGAAGATCTTTCTCATAGGTATTAATATCTATATTTTCATTATATTTTGGACCTAAAAAAAATAAACCCTTGGCAGGAGCTGTTCTTCCAGCAAATGATCTGTCACGTTTTTCAAGAATCTCCTTTACCGATAATGGATTTTCATTCTTTGAGATATCAATCAATGTGCCTACCATTATTCGAACCATATTCTGTAAAAAAGCATTTGCTGTAAATGAGAGAATTATAAATTTATTATGTTGTTTTAAATTTACATCTTGCATAGTCTTTACAGGATTTTTTGAATTGCAATTAATACTTCTGAATGATGAAAAATCATTTTCCCCAATAAACATTGCTAATTGATCATTCATTTTCTTAATATCAAGATTATTTGTTACCCAGCAGCAAAAATCATTAAAAAATAAAGGCTTTTCTTTTGAGTTATATATCACATATGAATATGTTCTCTCTATTGCTGAAAATCTTGAATTAAAATCATCTTGAACAGAACATATTTCTTTAACAGAGATTGATTTTGGTAGATTTGAATTTATTCCTTTTATCCAATTAATTTCATCTCTTTCAATATTTGTTTTAAAGTCAAAAACTTGTGAAATTGCATGTACGCCAGCATCTGTTCTTCCAGAGTAATTAATAGTTATGTTTTCATTAGTTATTTTTTTTAGTGAAACCTCAAGATGTTCTTGAATTGTTTCAGCATTATTTTGACGTTGGAAGCCTGAAAATTCAGTTCCATCATACTCAAGAGTAGCAGCTAGTCTCACGCTTTTTGTATTTTATCCAATAGTATATTTGCATCATTTAATAATGACTCATCGCTAGTTTTTTTGATTAAGTCTTTCAAAATTAGTTTTGCATTTTCAAAATCATCCATTTCGATATACATAACGGCTAAATCTAATTGTTGCTGAGATTCGTCATTTTCAATACTTAGATCAACAGGCATGATGTTTTTTGAATTATCTTCTTTTGGCTCATCAAAATCATAATCAATGCTCGTTTTGGAATCTTTGATTTTTCTAAAATTTATATATATCAACGCAAGCAGAATTCCTGAAATCAAAGATATTAGTGATATAAAAATTATGTCCATTAATTGAAAATTTGTATTGGAGGTTTCTTCTTTTGAATCTTCAACTTTCTCAAGAAATTCCTCCGCAGACTCAGCGCTGATATTTACTCCTAATTCTTTAGTATTATTTTCAATAAAATCTTCTGGTGTAAAATTCTCATCAGTAGAAATAGATCGTTCATCATTTTTCTCAATATCTGTGGTTTCTTTTTGTTCAATTTCTGCATTCTTTGGTGCAGTTAAAACCAATAGAGATTTTGAGGCTGAAGAAAAACGTTTAGAAAAAGATTCATTCATTTCTATGAATGACTCTTTTGCAAATTCAAGTGATACCTGTCTCATTTCAGACTGTGTTGGTATGCTGATATCGATGTCCTTTCTAATTAGATTGATATTATCATCAATAAAAGCTTTACTATTTCCAAGATAAATTGACCACATTATCTGATAAATTGAAATATCTTGATTTTGGCCCTTTATTTTTTCGGCCATGCTCCAGACAGTAGTAATCTCAGAGCCTTTAATAATTTCTATTTCTTGAATTTCCGGCTCAACTTTTTCAGCTTGCTCAAGTTTATTTGAAGCTTCACTTCTGCTTTTAGCTAATGAAAATGCGGTTTCAGATGAAATTCTTTCAGGTTTATTTGGTTTTGAATTATTAAAAGTATTTCTTACTTTTGAAGGCAAATATATAAAAATATCTTTCGCAAAATTTTCTTTAATTAAGATTTTAAAGCTGAAATAATCTTTTAAATATTCGTCATCTAGAACAATAGTAAATGTTTGATAATTTCCATAATCATTTATAAGCGTATATGCAATAAATGATTCATCTATAGGATTATTGGTTTTATATTCATTTAAGATGATGTCTCCATCTTTGATACTTGCATTTTCAATCTTGAACTCTATTATTCTCTGATCTTTATCATTGAGTTTTATTTTAGGTGAAGAAAGTGATACATCTGCAAAAATATTTATGCAGAATATCAATGGTAATAACAATAAATATCTCAACATAACTTATTATTCTCTACTAGACCTTCAAGGATTTGAACAGTATTTAACGCAGCGCCTTTTCCATAAACATTGTCAGCAACTATCCACATTGAAGTCCAGTTTTCACTATTTATAATTTGTGATCTTATCCTTCCAACAAAAACATCTTCAGTATCGTTTGCATTCTCAAGCGGAGTTGGATATTTGAGAGACTCAGGATTATCTATTACTTTAATTCCACTTGAATTATTTAATAATTCAATTACCTTTTCTCGAGTAGTTTCTTTTATTGTTCTTAAAAATACAGCTTCAGAATGACCATTAATTACAGGAACTCTTACACAAGTTGCCTGAACTTCAATATTTTTATCAAGTATTTTTTGTGTTTCCCAGACAAGTTTCATTTCTTCCTTTGTAAAATTATTTTCTAGGAAGATATCACATTGAGGGATTACATTAAAAGCTATCTTTTTTGGATAAACGTCTTGGTTTATAGAACTATCTTTAATTTGATTTTTTAATTCTTGTACTGCTTGTTTTCCTGTTCCAGAAACTGCTTGATAGGTCGAAACATTTAAAATGTCTACTTTTAGTTCTTTATGAATAGGATTTAATGCCATCAATAATTGAGATGTTGAGCAATTTGGATTAGCAATTAGAGATGGTCCTCTAAGTTTATTAATTTCTTCGCCATTTATTTCAGGAATAATAAGTGGAACATCGTCTTCGTATCTAAATTCAGAAGATAAATCAATTACATATATTCCATTATCCACAAAATTTCTTGCATGCTCTTTGGCAACTTTAGAGCCTGCAGAAAAAATTGCTATATTAATTTTTGAATGATCAAAATCTTTAAGATCTTGAATTACATAAGCACTGTCATTAAATACTAGCTCTTTACCAACGGAAGAATCACCAAGTGGGTAAAAATTATTTATTTTTGTTGCTCTATTCTCTAAAAGAGTCATAATTTTCTCACCAACAACCCCAGATGCTCCGATCAGTGCTAAGTTAATTTGACTATTCATTTTCAATATTCTCGATAATCTTTTGAGCAACCTCAGAAGTTTTTAAATAATTTTCACCATTTGAAATATCCTTAGTTCTAAAGCCTTGCTTAATTAAATTTTTGATTGCTAGATCAATTTTGCTTGCTACCATTTCTTCTCCTAAAGAATATTTTAGTGCCATTGATAAAGAACCAATCATGGCTAACGGATTTGCAATATCTTGTTGAGCAATGTCAGGAGCACTGCCATGACATGGTTCGTACATCCCTTTAAAGGAGCTATCTAATGAAGCTGAAGGAAGCATGCCTATAGATCCGGTTAATGTGGCTGCAATATCAGATAAAATATCTCCAAATAAATTGCTTGCAACTATCACATCAAATTGATTAGGATCTAAAACTAATTGCATGGCTGCGTTATCTGCAAGTTGATGAGACAATTCAACATCAGGATAATCCTCTGACATCTCTGTAACAATTGATCTCCAAAACTTTGAAACTTCTAATACGTTTGCCTTTTCTACAGAACATAATCTACCCTTTCTTTTTTGAGCTGATTCAAATGCAATTTTTGCAATTCTTCTGATCTCATCTTCGTTATAAACCATTGTATTGAATGCATAGTTTGGATTTTTATCTTTTACAACACCGCGAGGTTCACCAAAATATATCCCTCCAGTAAGTTCTCTTACAATTAAGATATCTAATCCTTGAATAATTTTTTCTTTTAAAGGAGATGCATTTGATAATTCTTCAAATAAAAACGCAGGTCTCAAATTTGCAAACAGGTTTAATTCTTTTCTCAAAGTCAATAATGCATTTTCTGGTCGATCTTCCCAGCTCAAATTATCCCATTGCGGTGCTCCTACGGCACCAAAAAGAATTGCATCTGCCTCTTTTGCTGATACTAAAACATCTTCGGGAATTGGAGAACCAAATTTTTCATAGGCAGTTCCTCCAACATCAAGAATTTTTGTAGAAAAATCAAGATTAAATTTATCTACAATGAATTCCAGAATTTGTATGGCTGAGGAAGTTACTTCCTGTCCGATGCCATCACCTGGAAGTATTAATATTTTTTTACTCATTTGAATATCCACGGCCTTGTAGAGATTCTGTTTTTTTCAAAATCTATTATTTTGTCTTTATCTTTGAATGTTATATCAATATCATCTAAACCAAATATGATTCTATCGATTAGATGTTTTTCAACTTCGAATGTTATACATTTTTGATTGTATATGATCTCTTTTTTTTCTAAGTCTATGGATAGTTCAAGAACATTTTGTTTAGTCTCACTAAATAAAAATTCTATTTCATTCTTATCTAAGATAATCGGCAAAAGTCCATTTTTAAAAGAATTATTATAAAAAATGTCTCCGAATGATGACGCAATGACAGCTTTAATTCCAAAATCTCTTAATGCCCATACTGCATGTTCTCTAGAAGAACCACATCCAAAATTGTCTCTTGAGAGAAGTATTTTAGATTCATTATATGGCTCTTTATTTAGAATAAAGCTTTTGTCGATAATTCTTTCTTCTTTTGTAACGCCAAGCTTTCCATCATCTTTATATCTCCATCCATCAAATAGATAGTCTTCAAAACCAAATTTTTTAATTGATTTTAAGTACTCTGTTGGAATAATTTGATCAGTATCAATGTTATCTCTGTCTATGTGAGCAACTACACCATCAATTATTAATCCTTCGCTGTTAGATTTCATGATGGGTCACCAACTGTTCCATTTATTGCAGTAAATGCAGCCATAATAGGACTCATTAAGTGCGTTCTACCTAGATAACCCTGTCTACCCTCAAAATTTCTGTTTGATGTTGAAGCACATCTTTCGTGAGGTTTTAATTGATCTGGATTCATACCCAGACACATAGAACAACCTGGATCGCGCCATATAAAACCCGCATCAGTAAAAACTTTATCCAATCCCTCATTTTCTGCTTGTTCTTTAACCAAACCCGATCCTGGAACAACAATAGCCTCAGAGATATTCTCTGCAATTGTTTTACCTTTAACTATTTCTGCAGCTTGTCTTAAATCTTCAATTCTGGAATTTGTGCATGATCCAATAAATACTTTATCAAATACAAGATCAGACAATTTTGATTCATTTTGAATACCCATATAAGATCTAGCAAGCTCAACATTCTTTTTGCTCTCTTCATTTGAATCAATAATTGTTGGAATTGGGTCATCAAAGTTTACTACCATTTCTGGAGATGTTCCCCATGTCACTTGTGGTTTAATTTTAGATACATCGATTTCTATTTCATTATCAAATACTGCTTTATCATCGGTTCGAAGGCTCTTCCAACATTGCTTCGCTTGATTGAATAATTCGTCATCTAAGAAAGAATTTTTTTTAACATAATCAATTGTTGTTTCATCAGGTGCAATTAATCCAACCTTTGCTCCTGCTTCAATAGCCATGTTGCAAATAGTCATTCTCCCCTCAACAGATAATTTATCAATATATGAACCTGAAAACTCAATGGCATAGCCAGTCCCTCCAGCAGTGCCTATCTTTCCAATCAAATATAAAACAATATCTTTAGACGAAACATTCACCTGTGGCACACCCTCAAATCTTACATTCATATTCTTGAGCTTAGACACTTTGAGACATTGCGTTGCAAGAACATGTTCAACTTCTGATGTACCAATACCCATAGCTAAACAACCTAATGCACCATGAGTTGAAGTATGTGAATCACCACAAACGATCGTCATGCCTGGAAGTGTATAACCTAATTCAGGTCCAATTACATGAACAATTCCTTGTTTATTTGATTGAATATCAAATTGTTTTATTCCAAATTTGTTACAGTTTTTATCTAATTCTACTACTTGAATTTTTGAAATCTCATCATTAATCAAATCGGATGTAAAATTATTGCCTCTTGTTGTGGGCACATTATGATCGGGAGTAGCTATATTTGCATCGAGCCTCCAGGGCTTTAGATTTTTTTTTGATAATCCTTCAAACGCTTGAGGAGATGTGACCTCATGTAAATAGTGTCTATCTATGTATAAAAGAGACTCTCCCGAGTCGAGTTGGGTGACATGATGCTCTTCCCAGAGTTTGTCGTATAAAGTCTTCATTATTTTTATTCACTAAATGGAAGATTTTGCTTAACATCAGCACATTGTGCTTTATTAATTAAGAAATGATCCACTAAAACTAAGCTAACCATAGCCTCAGCAATTGGTACCGCTCTTATGCCCACACATGGATCATGTCTTCCAGTAACTTCTATATCAACTTCTTTACCATCTTTATCGATAGTTTTACCCTTTGTTTTTATGCTTGATGTTGGCTTAATAATAAAACTGAGGCTTATATCGTCACCATTAGATATACCACCTAATATCCCGCCTGAATTATTTGATGAAAAACCTGACGTTGTTATTTCATCTCTTGCTTCTGAGCCTTTTAGATTAAGTAGATCATCAACATTACCAACAGATACTGACTTTACAGCATTGATTGTCATTATTGCTTTTGCTAAATTTGCATCCAGCTTTTCAAAAACTGGATCACCTAAACCTACAGGACAATTCTTAACAATAACGCCTAACTTTGCACCAACAGAATTACCCTCTTTAATTAAATTATCAAACATTGAATCCAAGTCAGTTAATTTAGATTCATCACAAAAGAAGTATTTATTATCTATATCTTTATAATTGATTGATTCAGCTCTTACTTTTCCTATTGCAGAAACAAAACCATTTACTTCAACTCCTTCTTTTTTAAGAATCTTTTTAGCAATCGCACCTGCTGCGACCCAATTTGCTGTCTCTCTTGCACTAGCTCTTCCGCCACCTCTGTAATCTCTATGACCGTACTTTGCTTGATATGTAATATCTGCATGATTAGGCCTGAAGACATCTTTAATATTAGAATAATCTTTAGATTGTTGATCTTTGTTGTAAATTATCATTCCTATTGGTGTCCCAAGGGTTTTTCCTTCAAAAACTCCAGATAATATCTGAACAGCATCGTCTTCCTGTCTCTGAGTGGTTACATCTGATTGACCAGGCTTTCTTCTATCCAATTCAAGCTGAATATCTTCTTCTGATATTTCTATTTCTGGTGGACAACCATCTAAAATACAACCCATAGCTGTGCCGTGACTTTCACCAAAAGTCATAATTTTAAAAATTTTTCCAAACGCATTGCCTGACATGGCGATAATTATAGTCCAAAAAGCTAAAAAAGCTTTATTTTATGGGATTTTTGAAAATAGATTCTGAAAATCAATAACAGAAGTTTCTTCAAGATTTTTTTGATTCATGCATAGTTCATAAATATTGCTAGATGCTTCATCATCAAATGTTATGTCTAAATTATCTTTAAATTTCTTTTCAAGCACGGGGATACCTTCTTCCCTTCTTCTCTTATGACCTATTGGATATTCAACCTCTACTTCGTTAGATGAAGTTCCATCATTAAAATGAATTTGAATTCTATTTGCAATTGAGCGCTTATCTGCTTCTAAGTATTCTTTAGAATATCTTTTATCCTCATTGATAACCATTTTTTCCCTTAATGCATCAATTCTTGGGTCTTTGGCAACATCATCCTCATAGTCTTCTGCCACAAGATTGCCTTTCAAAAGTCCAATTGCAACCATATATTGTAAACAATGGTCTCTATCAGCAGGATTATTAAGCTCCCCAACCTTAGAAATGATCCTAATAGCAGATTCATGAGTAGTGATTTCGATAGATTTAATATCATCAATTTTGTCTTTGATGCTTTTATGCAGTTTTACTGCTGCTTCAACCGCAGTTTGAGCATGAAATTCTGCTGGAAAACTTATCTTAAAAAGAATATTCTCCATAACATAAGTTTCAAAAGGCTGAGGTAAAGAGAGTTTTTCACCATTAAATGAAACGTCTTCAAATCCCCATACTGGCGCAGACAAAACACCAGGATATCCCATCTCTCCCGACATAGTAATCATAGCTAATCTTACCGCCCTACTAGTAGCATCTCCGGCCGCCCAGCTTTTTCTTGAACCTGCATTAGGCGCGTGTCTATAAGTTCTTAAGCTTTGGCCATCTAGCCAAGCCTGACTGACAGCATCTTTAATTTGATCAAGAGAGCCACCCAATAATTTAGTTGCTACTGCTGTTGAAGCAACCTTCACCAATATGACGTGATCAAGTCCAACTTTATTAAAACTATTTTCCAGAGCTAAAACACCCTGAATCTCATGAGCCATAATCATTGACTCAAGTACAGTTCGCATTGTTAATGATTCTTTTCCATCTGCAATGTTTCGTTGTGAAACATAGTCACAAACCGACAAAATTGCACCTAAATTATCTGAAGGGTGTCCCCATTCTGCTGCAAGCCAGGTATCGTTATAATCTAACCATCTAATTGTACAGCCTATATCAAATGCACCTTTAACAGGATCTAACTCATAATTTGTACCAGGTACTCTAACACCAAAAGGAACTTTAGTATCTTTAACAATTGGTCCAAGCATTTTTGTACATGCAGGAAATTGAAGAGCAAGAAGACCACATCCAATTGTATCTATAAGACAATTTCTTGCGGTATCTAATGCCAAATCTGATTCAATTTTGTATGAAGAAACGTAATTAGCTATTTCTGAGACAAGTCCATCAAATCCGGGTCTGATATTCAGATCAACATTTGAAGACATATTTTAAGACCTGTCAGAAATATCAACCCAATCTGAAGATTCAACTCCAATATATTCTGCACTAGGTCTAATGATTCTATTATTTGCTCTTTGTTCCATACAGTGCGCTGTCCATCCAGAAACTCTAGACATTACGAATATTGGTGTAAACAATTTAGTGGGTATACCCATATAAAAATATGCAGGAGCATGGAAGAAGTCTGCATTGGCAAACATTTTCTTTTCATCTGCCATCACCTTTTCAACTTCCTCAGCTACTTGATACAAAGTATCATTTTCGGCCAACTGAGATAATTCCTTAGCATATTCTTTTATGACTGCGTTTCTTGGGTCTCTTATTGAGTAAACAGCATGACCAAAACCCATTATCTTCTCTTTGTTACCTAGCATTTCGATTATTTTTGTTTTTGCTTCTTCTTTTGAAGTCCAGTTTTCAATTAATTCCATGGCTTTTTCATTTGCACCGCCATGAAGAGGCCCTCTTAAGGAACCAATTGCAGCTACAACACAAGAATGAATATCTGACATGGTAGACGCACAGACCCTTGCTGTAAAAGTGGATGCATTAAATTCATGCTCAGCATATAAAATTAATGATACGTCCATAACCTTTCTGTGAAGATCAGATGGTTTTTCTCCATGGAGTATATGTAAAAAATGACCAGCCATACTATCCTCATCATTAACTAGATCAATATCTAAGCCCTCATGAGAGTATTTATACCAGTATGTAACAATTGATGGCATAGTCGCAATCATTCTATTAATTGAGTTCAATTGATTTGAAAACTCTCCTTCTGGCTCAAGGTTTCCTAACATTGAGGTGCCTGTGCGCATAACATCCATTGGATGAGCTGAAGACGGGATTTTTTGCAAGACAAGCTTTAATGAGTCTGGAAGATCTCTTTGATTTTTAAGTAACTGTTTGTAATCATCTAACTCTTTTTGATTAGGTAACTTATCGTATAAAAGCAAATAAGCAACTTCTTCAAAACATGATTTTTCAGCAAGTAACTCTATTTTGTGTCCTCTATAGGCGAGTCCTTCAACTTGACCAACAGTTGAAAGAGAAGTTTCTCCTGCGACTTGACCTCTTAAACCCGCTCCCTCTAATTTTTTTGTCATGAACTTTCCTTATTATTATTCTCAAACTGTTCATCAAGTTGTTTCTCAAAATTGTAATAATCAAGAACTTCGTACAACTCTTCTCGGGTTTGCATTATATCTAACAGCGGCTCTTGTGTCCCGTCTTTAATAATTGAATTATAAATTTTTTCAGCTGATAAGCTCATAGCCCTAAATGCTGTCAATGGATATAAAACCATATCGACACCAACATCGCTAAGTTCTTTTTGCGTAAACAGGGGAGTTTTTCCAAATTCAGTTATATTCGCTAGTAATGGAGCAGAGAAATTATTTTTAAATTCTTTATATTCTTCAATTGAAACCGCTGCTTCAAAAAAAATTCCATCGGCACCTACATCTAAATACTTGCCACATCTTTCAATAGCTTTCTCAATTCCTTCAGATGCTAGAGCATCAGTTCTAGCCATTATAAAGAAAGAGTCATCAATTTTTGCATCTAACGCAGCTTTTAATCTGTCTTGCATTTCATCAATAGAGACAAGTTGTTTATTTGGTCTATGGCCACATCTCTTATCAAAAATCTGATCTTCAATATGCACTGCAGCAACATTTGCATTACCCATTTCAATTATAGTATTTGAGATAGCATCAAAGTCACCCCAACCAGTATCTATATCTACTAATAAGGGCAAAGATGTTGCACTAGTTATTCTTTTTGCATCAATTAATACATTTTCTAAAGTTGTAACACCAAGGTCAGGAAGCCCATAAGAAGCTGCAGCCACTCCACTACCTGATAAATATATTGAATTATGATTTGCTAATTCTGCTAACTTTGCACTGTAGGCATTTATGGTTCCAGGAATAATTAAAGGTTTATTATTTTTTAAGGCATTCCTAAATTTTTGACCAGGTTTCATCTTAATAATATTTGATTCCTCTTATGATTCTATCCCTATTATTTTTTCTTCTCCATCTATTTGTATCTCTCAAACTGTAAACACACCCGCAATACTCTTGTTGATAAAAATGCTCTCTTTTTGAAATTTCTAGCATCCGAGATGATCCACCATTTTTTCTCCAGTTAAAATCCCAATATGTCATGTTCTTATATCTTGAAGCAGATCTATGTCCTGAACTGTTTATTTGATCCATATCTTTCCATCTTGAAATTCCAAGAGTGGTTGCATAGATATTAAAACCATTTTCATAAGCAAAAAGTGCTGATCTCTCAAATCGCATATCAAAGCATTTTGTACATCTTTCACCTCTTTCAGGCTCATTTTCTAATCCTTTAACTCTCTCAAACCAATTATCTTTATCGTAGTCTCCATCTATACATTTAAAACCAACTTTTTCACAAAATTTTCTATTTTCATCTTTTCTTATTTCATATTCATCAATTGGATGAATATTAGGATTATAAAAATAAACTGTCGTTTCAATATCTGAAGCAGCAATAGCTTCAATGATTTCTCCACTACAAGGAGCACAACAGCTATGCAGCAAAAGCCTCTTTTCGCCATTAGGTAGATTTAATTTTGGTCTTTTATAGTTATTTAGTTTTAATTTATCAGTCATGTCTGAACAAAAATTGAGTTACTATAAATTGCTTTTTCAAGATCATTATAATTGTCATACGATTCAATTTCAGGATGTTTTGATGATATTTTTAGAGGCGCGTTTATAAAAAATCCTTTATCTGCAACCTCAAACATTTGTATATCATTATGAGAATCGCCGGCCGCAAAACATCTATAACCTAAAGATTTAAACGATTCTATTGCTTGTTTCTTTGCTTGTGGATGTCTGAACTCGTATGAGACTATCTCATCGTCAATAACTTTAAGATTATGACAAAGCAAAAAAGGATAGCCTAGTTTTTTCATTAATGGTTTTGCGACATCATGAAATGTGTCGGATAAAATAACTACCTGAAATTTTTCTCTAAGTTTATTTACAAATGAAAGAGCTCCTGGAAGAAGTTCTAATGAAGCTGCTGCATCTTGAACATTAGACAGCTTTATACCATTCTCTGACATGATTTTGATCCTCATTTCCATCAATTCTCCATAGTCAGGAATATCTCTAGTTGTTTTGCCTAGTTCTTTTATTCCTGTATTTGCAGCAACTCTCTCCCAAACTTCTGGTGTAAGTGTTCCTTCCATATCGAGACAAACTATTTCCATTTTTAATTATTTTTTATTCCATATGGAACATGCCCTGAAGTTGTTCTTTCATTAGCATCAATGATATGTTTTTTTTGATCATCAAAAAAGATATCAGCATCGAAAGATTCTAAAAATTTATTTTTAGACATGCCTCCTAAAAATAATGATTCATCAATACGAACTCCCCAGTCTCTCAAAGTTTTTATTACTCTTTTATCAGATGGAGCTGATCTGGCTGTTATCAAAGCAGTCCTAATTGGACATTCATTAATTTGGAATTCATTTTGAATCTTATTTAGTTCAACAAGAAAAGATTTGAAAGGGCCCTCTTTTAATATACTTTTTGAATTTACCTCATTATCAATGAATGCCTTGAGCCCGTCTTTTTGAAAAACTCTTTCGGATTCATCAGAAAAAATTACAGCATCTCCGTCAAAAGCGATTTTTAGTAAATCTGATGAAGATTCTCTCCTGGAGCTATCTGATCGAGACATAATAGTTGCTGCAGCAACATTGCTTTCAATCGCAAGTTTTACATCTTCTATATTGCTTGACAAAAATAGGTGTACTCCAAAATCTTTGACATATCTATGAGGACTCTCTCCACCACAAAATGCTGCTCGTGATATATTCAAACCATGAGATTCAATTGAATTTCTTATTCGTAAGCCAGTGTCCGATGTATTTCTTGACAATAAGATTACCTCAATGCGATTTTCTTTCTCATAAAGATCGTTTATCTTCAAAATTTTTTTTACTAGGCCGAAAGCCTCACCCGGTTCTAGAGTTTTATCTTCATTTTCAATCTGATAGTCCTCATATGACTTGAGTCCCTCTTTTTTATATATTTCATGACTCTCATCTAAATCAAAAAGAGCTCTTGAAGAAATACCAATTATTAATTTTGATTTTTTTAATTTCATTTAACTTGAATAAAACATATTAAATATATTATACTGTATATATATTCAGTATTTATTATTGCTATGAAAGAAATTACATCACAACAACAAAGAGTATTAGATTGTATTCAAATTTACTTAAATAAAACAGGTTTTCCGCCAACCAGAGCTGATATTTGCAGAGAATTAGGCTTCAAATCACCCAATTCTGCAGAAACTCATTTAAGAGCTTTAGAAAAAAAAGGGTTTATATCTATTGAAAGCGGCGCTTCCAGAGGTATATCTATTATAGGTAATAGCGATTTAAGTTCGAATATGGATAATAATTACCCAGTTATTGGCCTTGTTGCAGCTGGCTCGCCAACACTTGCAGAAGAGAATATTGAAAATAAGATTAGTTGTCCTGATGATTTTTTTAGTTCTAGCTTTGATTATTTTTTAAAAGTTAAAGGTCTAAGTATGAAGGATGCTGGCATCATGGAAGATGATTTAGTTGCAGTGAAAAAAACACATGATGTTAAAAATGGTGACATTGTAATTGCGAGAATTGATGATGAGGTGACAATTAAATTTTTAAATCGGAAATCACCCAAAATTGTTGAACTTGAACCTGCCAACGATGATTTTCAAAACATAATAGTAGATCTTGAACACGAAGATTTCACTATTGAGGGAAAAAGTGTAGGTTTACTTAGAAGGAACTAATGAATAATATTTTGTTTCTTTGAAAAACTTTCAATTTGTTTTTCAAAAAATTCGTCTAGATCACTAACACTACCACTAACACTTTCAATTCCTGCTCTAATCATTTCTTTGGCAACAGCCAATTCTTGACCTTGCAAAAAATCCTTGGATTCTCTGGAAAATTCAATTTTTACTATTGGATTTTTATGATCATCAGATCTTCTTAAAACGATTGTTCCGTCTGGTAGCTGAGCAAGCTCTAGGTAATTTGCCATTGATTCTCCTTTAAATTAAAAGCTTAACACTCATCAAGCATTTTGCGAAGCAAGTCTTTGAATGTTTCATATTTATCTAATAATAAATTAAATTTTTTCAAGTCGTTAGATTGAGTTGAAACAATTAAATTATCATTATCCTTTTGCAAAATATTTGATTTGAAAAGATTTATTTGATTAATAAATCCATTTTGGCCTATCTCATTTACTATGATATTAGATATTGTGCTGATTTCACTTAGCTCTCTCCACTTATAAAAAAAATTTAGTTTATTGAAATCTTTTAAATCATTTTTAAAATACGAAGAAACTTCGTCTGCAAAATAAGTTAGGCTTTTCTCACAACAAGTCAAAAATAAAAGTTGATTTTGATTGTCTTCAACTGTTTGGTCAAATGTTAGCTTTTTAAGAATATCTTGGGATAAATCTTGATAAAGATTTGAAAGCTCTTTCTCATTCACAACTATTTTTTTGTTTCTAACCACTCGCCATTTGTATATGCAGCGGTCCATTTTGTCTTTTTTCCATCTTTCTCAGATGCAACATAGTGAACATCTTCATTGCGGTTGTAGCGAATCACATAAGGATTTCCCTCTGAATCATACACAGGCGCACTGAGAAGATACTCGTGTTTATTTTTATCAGGTAAAAACCTACAAGCCTGCACAATTTCATTAGATAAATCTTTTATTTCAGATACTTTAGGTGCTCGTGTTTCTCTATTTTTTGGATACTGACTTGCGGCAAGAAATAGCCCTTTCATACTATCTCTTAATAAATAATGGTCCTCACATTTTAAACATTTTAAATTAGGAAGCTCAATAGGCTCCATTGTCAAAGGTTTTGGTTCTCCATTTCTTTGAAGAGCTCTTGTAGCTTTACAATTATCATTTTGACATTGAAAATATTTACCAAACCTGCCTGTTTTTAATTGCATATCTGATCCACACTTGTGACATTCTAGGGTAGGACCATCATATCCTCTAATTCTGAATTGACCTTCTTCAACAAGATATCCATCACAATCAGGATTTTTGCCACATACATGTAGTTTTCTTGATTCATCCATCAAATAGTTATCCATACTTGTACCACACTTTGGACACCTTTTTTTGATTAGAAGATTTTCAGCTTCTTCAGTATCATCAATGCTTATTGCTTCATCACCCGAAATAAGATTTATTGTCTCCTTACATTTTTCATCACCAATATTTTGATATCCTGAACAACCGAGAAAGACTCCATTAGATGAGTTCCTAATTACCATAAAAGCTTTTCCACATGGACAAGAAATATTGGTTTCAATTGGGATATTCCCAGGTCTCATACCTGTTGATTCGTCGGATGCTATATGAAGATCTTTTTGAAAAGATTCATAAAAATTATCAAGAACATTTCTCCAGTCCGCGTTACCATTAGCTACTTTGTCGAGACTATTCTCTAAATTTGCAGTAAAGTCATAATCCATAATGTCGTCGAAACTTTCTAATAATCTTTCAGCTACGATATGACCAATTTTTTTTACAAAGAATCTTTTATTCTGAATTTCAACATACCCTCTGTCTTGAATAGTTGAGATTATATTTGCATATGTGGAAGGTCTACCAATACCTTTTTTTTCTAGTTCTCTAACAAGTGCAGCTTCTGAAAATCTTGATGGCGGCTTCGTATACTTTTGCTCTAAATTGATATTTTCAACTGTTAGGGAATCTCCTTCATTGAGTGATGGAAGAATATCTTCCTCCTTTGAGGAGGTTTTGAGAACTTTTGTAAAGCCATCGAAAACTAATTCTCTACCTTTAGCAACAAAAATATGTTCATCAACAAATGTTTTTGCAGATGTAGATAAGTATTCAGCATCAGGCATTTGAGATGCAACAAATCTCTCCCAAATTAATTTATAAAGTTTTACTTCTTCTTCGCTTAAATTTATTAAATCAGATGAACGTAAAAAAGTGTTTGTTGGCCTTACAGCTTCATGTGCCTCTTGAGCATTCTCTGTGCTTGAATAAATTCTTGGAGCATTTGTAAGATAATTTTCGCCGAGATTCTCATTTATGAAATTTCTTGCATCATTAATTGAGTCTTTGCTCAGGCTAGGTGCATCAGTCCTCATATAAGTTATATATCCAGCTTCATAAAGCTTTTGAGCTACTCTCATTGTCCTTTTGACATTGAATCCTAGCCTTGTACTTGCAGATTGTTGTAACGTTGAGGTAATAAAAGGTGGCTTTGGTTTAACCTTTACAGGTTTTTTTATGATTTCATTAATTGAGAGTTGGTTATCATTTATCTTATCCCTTATTAGTTTTACATCTTCTTGTTTAAGCAAAGGATCATTTTTTCTTCTATTAAGAATAAATTTAAGTTTTTCGTTTTGTTTAGATACAACATCCAAATCAATTTCCCAAAACTCTTCTGGAATAAATTCTTGAATAGATCTTTCTCTCTCATCAAGAAGTCTCAAAGCTACAGACTGGACCCTTCCTGCTGATAGACCTCTTGCAATTTTTTTCCATAACAATGGTGATAATTCGAAACCAATTACTTTGTCTAAAAATCTTCTAGCTCTGTATGCTTTTACTAAATCAAGGTCTATTTCTTTAGGGTCTAAAAATGATTCATTGATTGCATCTTTTGTTATCTGGTTAAATCTAACTCTTGAATAATTGTATTTTTCAGATCCAAGAGCTTCTTTAAGATGCCAAGCAATTGCTTCACCTTCTCTATCTAAGTCTGTCGCAAGATATATATGCTCACAATTTTTAGCTATCTTTTTAAGATTTTTTATAACTTTTTCTTTCTCTGGAATAATTTGCCAAACTGCTTCCCATCCATTATCCGGATCAATTCCCATCCTTCTGATAAGTCTTTTTCTTTCATTTATAGATTTTAATCTCGCCTTTTCCTCAGGACTTATGTTTTTAGGTGTTGTAAAACGTTTCACATCAGATGAAGCTTTTTTTGGAAGATCCCTTATATGTCCAACACTCGATTCGACAATATAATTAGGTCCCAAATACTTGGATATTGTTTTAGCTTTTGCTGGTGATTCAACAATTACGAGTGATTTTGACATTAAAATATAACTTCCTTTTTTATAAATATCATTAATTAACTCTTATTGGCAAGTTTATTTTATAAATAATTTATTTTCTTAATGATATTTTCCAGAGCACTAATACCCTCCTTT
>JH611156.1:741050-797607 GCA_000252525.1 SAR86 cluster bacterium SAR86A
TTAAAAGCTTAACACTCATCAAGCATTTTGCGAAGCAAGTCTTTGAATGTTTCATATTTATCTAATAATAAATTAAATTTTTTCAAGTCGTTAGATTGAGTTGAAACAATTAAATTATCATTATCCTTTTGCAAAATATTTGATTTGAAAAGGTTTATTTGATTAATAAATCCATTTTGGCCTATCTCATTTACTATGATATTAGATATTGTGCTGATTTCACTTAGCTCTCTCCACTTATAAAAAAAATTTAGTGTATTGAAATCTTTTAAATCATTTTTAAAATACGAAGAAACTTCGTCTGCAAAATAAGTTAGGCTTTTCTCACAACAAGTCAAAAATAAAAGTTGATTTTGATTGTCTTCAACTGATTGGTCAAATTTGAGCTTTTTTAGAATATCATGAGATAAATCTTGATAAAGATTTGAAAGCTCTTTCTCATTCACAACTATTTTTTTGTTTCTAACCACTCGCCATTTGTATATGCAGCGGTCCATTTTGTCTTTTTTCCATCTTTCTCAGATGCAACATAGTGAACGTCTTCATTTCGATTATAGCGAATCACATAAGGGTTGCCATCTGAATCATGCTCAGGTGCTGTGAGAAGATATTCGTGTTTATTTTTATCTGGTAAATATCTACAAGCCTCTCGAATTTCATTAGCTAAGTCTTTTATTTCAGATACTTTAGGTGCGCGTGTTTCCCTATTTTTTGGATACTGACTTGCTGCAAGGAAAAGTCCTTTCATGCTATCTCTCAACAAATAGTGATCTTCACATTTTAAACATTTTAATTCTTGAAGCTCTATTGGCTCCATAGTAATGGGCTTAGGTTCACCATTTCTTTGAAGTGCCCTTGTTGTTCCGCAATTATCATTTTGACATGCAAAGTACTTACCAAATCTTCCAGTTTTTAGCTGCATTTCAGATCCACATTTATGACATTCAAGAGTGGGACCATCGTAGCCTCTTATTTTGAAATTACCCTCTTCAATCTCATAACCGCTGCAATCAGGATTTTTTCCACAAACATGAATTTTTTTATTTTCATCAATAAGGTAGTTATCCATACTTGTTGAACAAATTGGGCATCTTCTTTTTATAAGCAGATTTTCTACCTCTTCATTATCATCCACACTAATAGCTTCATCACCAGAAACTAAATTTAAAGTATTTTTACATTTTTGATCGCCTGCATTTGAGTATCCTGAACAACCCAAAAAAACTCCATTTGATGAGTTTCTAATTACGAGATTATTTGAATTACAATCTGGGCATAGCATATTCGTTAAAGTTGGAGAATTTCCACGCATACCATTATGCTCATCCAATGCACTTAATAAATCCTCCTGAAAAGATTTGTAAAAACCATCAAGAACATTTCTCCATTCAGCTTCACCATTTGCTACTTTATCTAAATTATTTTCAAGATTAGCTGTGAAGTCATAATCCATAATATCGTTAAAACTTTCTATAAGCCTTTCAGCAACAATGTGCCCAATTTTTTTAACAAAGAATCTTTTATTTTGAATTTCTACATATCCTCTATCTTGGATTGTTGAAATTATGTTTGCATAGGTAGACGGTCTTCCAATTCCCTTTTTTTCAAGTTCTCTTACCAAAGCAGCTTCGGAAAATCTTGCTGGTGGTTTTGTAAATTTTTGCTCTTGATTTATTTTTTCGAGAATTAAAATCTCGCCTTCATTTAATGTTGGCAACATTTCTTCATCTTTTGTTGATGTTTTTTGTACTTTAGTGAATCCGTCAAAAACCAATTCTCTGCCTCGAGCAACGAATATATTTTCATTTACATTTATCTTTGCAGATGTTGATAGATATTCGGCATCTGGCATCTGCGATGCAACAAATCTATCCCAAATTAATTTATATAATTTTACTTCTTCCTCACTTAGATTTAATAGATCAGAGGATTTCAAAAAAGTATTTGTAGGCCTTACAGCTTCATGAGCTTCTTGAGCATTCTCATTACCTGAATAAATTCTGGGTGCATTTGTAAGATAATTTTCACCTAATTGCTCTGAAATATAGTTTCTAGCATCATTTATGGAGTCTTTGCTTAAACTTGGAGCATCAGTTCTCATATATGTTATGTAACCTGCCTCATAGAGTTTCTGAGCTACTCTCATTGTTCTTTTAACATTAAATCCTAACCTTGTGCTGGCAGACTGTTGAAGTGTTGAGGTTATAAAAGGTGGTTTTGGTTTTACTTTAACAGGCTTCTTCGAAATTTCATTTATTTTTAATTCATGAGTGTTTAGTTGATTCTTAATAAGTTCTGCATCATCTTTTTTTAAAAGAGGATCGCTTTTTTTTCTATTTAGTTCAAATTTAACTTTTTCATTTTCTTTAGATAAAACATCTATATTTACTTCCCAAAACTCTTCAGGTATAAATTCTTGGATTGACCTTTCTCTTTCATCTAATAACCTAAGCGCAACTGACTGAACTCTTCCTGCTGACAGACCTCTTGCAATTTTTTTCCATAATAAAGGTGATAGCTCAAATCCAATAACTTTATCAAGGAACCTTCTAGCTCTGTAAGCTTTTACCAAATCTAAATCAATATCTTTAGGTTCAGAAAAGGATTCAATAATTGCATCTTTTGTTATTTGATTAAATCTGACTCTAGAATAATTATATTTATCTGAACCGAGAGCTTCTTTAAGATGCCAAGCTATTGCCTCACCCTCTCTGTCAAGGTCGGTGGCTAAATAGATGTGTTCACAGTTTTTTGCAGCCTTTTTAAGAGCTTTTAATACTTTTTCTTTTTCTGGGATGATTTGCCAATCAGCCTCCCAACCATTATCAGGATTGATACCCATTCTTCGAATGAGTCTTTTTCTATCATTAATGGCTTTTAATCTTTCCTTTTCTTCAGGACTTATGTTTTTTGGAATTGTTGATCGCTTGCCATCTGATATTGCTTTTTTTGGAAGATCTCTTATGTGTCCAACACTTGACTCAACAATATATTCAGAACCCAAGTACTTGGATATTGTTTTAGCTTTTGCTGGTGATTCAACAATTACGAGTGATTTTGACATTAAAATATAACTTCCTTTTTTATAAATATCATTAATTAACTCTTATTGGCAAGTTAATTTTATAAATAATTTATTTTCTTAATGATATTTTCCAGAACACTAATACCCTCCTTTTCTTGCCATAAAAATGTTACAGAAGAGTTAGTAAAAATAATTTCCATAAGGTTTGGAGAAATATCATTTATAGCATTTATCATAGATTCAAATCCATTTTCATACTTCAATTTGACGGGAGAATACAAGATAAATTCATTTTTGTCTCTAATAAAATGACCCTCTTTAATGTTTGAAATATTTTTAATCTGATAACTAACGCTTATTGACTGATCGTTTTTAAAGGAATTTTTACTATAAAGTGTTGAGGTTATGTTGCAACCAAGTAACTTTGCAGACATTCTAAGTTTTGATATCTCTCTAGATGCTTTTGAAGGCATAGCAATTGAAATTGAACCAATTAATAATAGAGCAGCAAAGATAAATACTAGTATTTCTGTCATTACTGCTTAAGTTTAAGAAATGATTTGAATTTTTCACGCACCAATGACATAGAAATATTATCAAGAATAATTACATTCATAATTGAGATCTCAATATTTTCTCTTAACAATCTGTGAAGCATCTAAAAAATTATACATAGTGTCAATCTGGTAATATTTGACTAACTATATTTGGTCCTTTTAAGACAAAACCTGTATATATTTGAACTAAACCAGCTCCTGAAGTTATTTTTTCAAGATAATCTTCCCTATTCATAACTCCTCCAACACCAATTATTGGAATTGTCTTATTTGCCTTTGTATTTATCAGCTCAATCATTTCTGTTGATTTCTTCATTAAAGGCTCTCCTGATAGGCCGCCTTCAATATTCTTGTATTTAATATTTGATAATGAAGTTTTATCAATTGTTGTATTTGTGGCCACAATTCCAGAAAAAATAGAATTTTTTACAATTTCAATGATGTTTTCAATTGTTATATTATTTTCATCAGGTGAAATTTTTAAAAATAATGGAATTTTTATTTGTAATTTATTAACTAGTTTATCTACTTTAGAAACTAAATTAAGAAGATTTGCATCATTTTGTAAATTTCTTAAATTTGGCGTATTTGGTGAAGAAACGTTAACTGTAATGTAGTCAGCATATTTGTGGACTTTTTCGATGCAATGCAAATAATCATTTATTCTTTCTTCATCATTTGAATTCTTATTTGCACCAACATTTACACCTACTATTCCGTCAAATGATCTAGACTTTAAATTCTTAACAAGTCGATCGACCCCCCTATTATTAAAGCCTAATCTATTAATAATAGAATTCTCATCAAAATTTCTAAATACTCTTGGTTTTGGATTGCCATACTGTGGCATAGGTGTAACGGTTCCAACCTCTAAAAAACCGAATCCCAGTGCACCTAGACAGTCAATGTAATCTCCGTTTTTATCTAAACCTGCTGCCGTTCCAAGCCTATTGCTTAAATCCATTCCAGCAAATGAGCAATTCTCATCATTTGGTTTTCTGAAAATGAAACTCAGAATTCCAAACTTATAAGATAAACTTAATAAATCTAAAGCAATCTTATGTGCTATTTCAGGTGGTAAAAGTCTTAAAATTTTTAGAAATAAATTCAAATTATTTCCTTAATTATTTTATGTATATCCTGGCTTATTGATTTGTCTCTCAAGGCGAGCGCTATGGTAGCATGGACAAATCCCATTTTACTGCCACAATCAAATTTTTCTCCATCATAAATTTTTGCATATACTTTTTCTTCACTAAGTAAAGATTTTATAGCATCAGTTAACTGAATCTCACCTGATTTATCTGACTCAATTTTCTTTAAATGTTCAAAGATAGTAGCAGTAAGAATGTACCTGCCGCATACAGCAATGTCTGAGGGAGCATCTTCAATTGAAGGCTTCTCGATAATATCATCTATTAATATTGCCTCATTTTTTTCCTTACCCGGTTTAATAACACCGTACTTATGAATATTTTCCTTATCAATTTTATTGACAGCAATTGTTGATGCATTAGTACTCAAAAAGATTGAGCTTAGCTGACTTAAACATGAATTTTTTGAAAAAAATAAGTCATCTGGAAGTAACAAAGCAAATGCGTCTCCGTTTATCAAAGATTCTGCTTTAAGAACAGCATCCCCTAAACCATTTTGTTCTTCTTGATTAACATAATGGAATGTTATGCCTTCAAAGATTTTTGGATTTAATTTATCAACAAAATCTTCCTTATCGTTTTCAACAAGTCTTTGTTCAAGTTTTTCATTCCTCTCAAAGTGTTTTTTTATTGAAAATTTATCATCGCTGGTAATAAAAATGATTTCCTCAATACCAATGTCGATTGCCTCTTCAACCGCATACTGCACAAGAGGTTTATCAATTATTGGTAGCATTTCTTTTGGGGTGGCTTTTGATGCTGGAAGAAATCTTGTTCCAAAACCTGCAACGGGTAAAACAGCTTTCTTGATCATTTTAGTTACTCCGGTATAAAGGAAAAAACTTATATACTACAGCAAATATTATACCGGAGATCAAACCACCCAGATGAGCAAAATTTGCAACTGCGCCAAAACCAAACATTTCTACAATCCCCAAAAAACCAAGCACAAGCCAAATGATCATAAATAAATACAAACCAGGAGGAATATCATATCTACCATATGGTGAATCCATTTCATTGACCATGCAAAAACCAATTAGTGCATAAATTACACCAGATAGACCACCAAAAAGACTTGTATTGCTCCAAAAAAACTGAAGAGAATTACTAAATATTGCTGAAAATATAACTAAGCAGAAAAAAACAAAGCTACCGTCAAATTTTTCAATTTTTTCACCAAGTATATATATCCAAAGACAATTAAAAGCCAAATGTGCAAATGAAAAATGAATAAACATTGGAGTTATCAATCTCCACCACTGACTATTTTCATAAAATGTTTGTTCAAAAGAAAACATCGATACGTATCCAAGATTTGAAACATTAAAATCTGTATATGTGAGAGGTTTTATGACAAATATTAATGAACCAAAATTTGAAATGAGCGCAATGCAAACTGAGATTAATATTATTGGTATATGTAAATTATTAATCTTAATCAATTTATTTTTTAGAAATATCTAGGCTCCATCCAAGTTTTTCTCTGCAAGCTTCAAAAAAATCATTATCTTTTGGATGAACAAGTTTCAGGGTTTTGTTCATCTTTGAAATCACTATTTCAGTATTAAATGGTAAATCTATATCACTTTGTCCATCCACACATATTTTTGCTTTCTCTTCAGGTCCCTCAAACAGTTTTACTTCAACTTTTTCATCAGACGAAATAATGAAAGGTCTCGAGGATAAGCTTTGAGGTAACATTGGAAGTATTGTCCACACATCAAGACTTGGATGAATGATTGGACCTCCGGCAGACAAAGCATATGCAGTCGAACCTGTTGGAGTAGCGATTATCAATCCATCTGATCTTTGTTCATAAACTATTTTTTCGTTAACAGTTAGACGATATCGCATTAGTTGCGCATATGACCCAGAATGAATCACTACCTCGTTGAGGCCATATACGTGATTATTATTGAATTCAGCGGAAACAAGGTTTCTTTCTTCAATAACATAATTTCCGTTCATAATACTGCTTAGTGATTTTTCAAAATTTTCAACTTTAATATCTGTCAAAAAACCAAGGTTTCCCATATTTATACCTAAAATTGGTATTTCAGAATCCAAATATTTTCTTGAAGCATTTAGTAAAGTGCCATCACCACCAAACACAATTATTAAATCAACAATTTTGATTAAGTCTTCATGATTGATAGACTCAATGAGATCATTTTGGTAGTCAGAGGATTTGTCTGTCTTAAGATTAATATTTTGGTTTGCCAAAAAACTGATCATAGAATCCATAGCGCTTAAATCAACGCCATGATTAGATTTCTGCCGAACATATATGCCTACATTCTTAAACATAATGGTGATTATATATCTTGAAAAGGTTTATTTTTTAATTCTATGGTTTTTTTTCTTCTTTTAAAGACTCGAAAATTTGATATTTGTGAATATAATATTTGAATTATTATTTTTAACTTATAAGAAATATGACTGATTTAAATAAATTTAGGGAAGATACAAAAAAATGGTTAGACAAAAATTGTCCACCATCAATGAGAAATGGTGCTGACCCAAAAATACCAGTTGATGAAGTATGGGGTGGAAGAAACGCAGTTTATAAAAATCCTGAATCAAAAATCTGGTTAGAAAGAATGGGTGAAAAAGGATGGACAATGCCAACTGTTCCAAAAGAATATGGTGGTGGTGGCCTAACAAAAGATGAAGTAAAAATTCTTAATGAAGAGATGTTTTTTATTGGGGCTAAACAACCTTTATTGAGCTTTGGCATTTGGATGCTTGCGCCAGTCCTATTGGAATATGGAACTGAAGAACAAAAAAAGCTTCATATCCCAAAAATAATAAAAGGAGAAATCAGATGGTGTCAGGGCTATTCTGAACCTGGATCAGGCTCAGACTTAGCAAGCTTATCAACTAAGGCAGAAGATATTGGTGAGAGTTTTCTTGTAAATGGTCAAAAGGTATGGACTTCTTATGCTGATAAGGCTGATTGGATTTTTGCTCTTGTAAGAACTGGCCCAAAGGAACCGAAGCATGATGGGATCAGCTTTTTATTAATTGATATGGCTTCTAAAGGTGTTAGCACTAAACCTATTACATTAATTTCAGGGAAATCTCCGTTTTGCGAAACATTTTTTGATAACGTTGAGGTTCCAAAAGAAAATCTTATCGGCGAACTCAATGCAGGATGGACCATAGCTAAAAAACTACTCCAACATGAAAGAGCATTCATATCTAACTTTGGCTTAGCTGCTGGAATGGGTAGTAAACGAGATGTTGTATCGATTGCAAAAAAACATCTTGGTGAGGAAGATGGAAAAATTAAAAATACATTCTATAGATCTGAAATTTCCTCACACAAAATTAAAGAGCATGCATTTGGATTAACTTTGAAAAGAGCTGGTGATGAAGGTGGAAAAGCAAGTGCTACAGCCTCTATGTTCAAACTTTATGGCACTGAGCACAATAAGAAACGTCATGAACTTATGGTTGCTGCTTCAGGTGTTAATGGAGTTGCGTGGGATGGCGATGAATTCGAAGATAGTGACAAAAACTTAACTAGAGCATGGTTAAGAACCAAGGGTAATTCTATTGAAGGAGGAACATCTGAAGTTCAATTAAATGTTATCTCAAAGCGAGTTCTTGGATTGCCTAGTCAATAAATTTTATGAAGCTAATTCTTACTGAAGAAGAACAATTTCTAAAAGATACTGCAACAAACTTTGCAAACGAGAGATCACCTATTAATCATTTTAGATCTTTAAGAGACAGCAATGATCCTATTTTATGGGATAAAAATCTATGGAACGAAATGTCAAAACTTGGTTGGCCAGGAATTATGATTCCTGAAGAATTTGGTGGTTCAAATTTTGGATTATCTGGAATTTGCGTTGTTCTTCAAGAATGTGCAAAAACTCTTACTCCTTCTCCGCTATTTGCAACTGGTGTTCTAGGCGCTTATTCCATAAATACTTATGGAACCCAAGAACAGAAAGAAATGTATTTGCCTGCTATAGTTAATGGTAAGCTAACTACCTCATTAGCTGTTGATGAAGCAAGTCATCACAATCCATTTCAAACCGAATTTATTGCAAAAAAAC
Organism: SAR86 cluster bacterium SAR86A; assembly: GCA_000252525.1. GTDB lineage: Bacteria > Pseudomonadota > Gammaproteobacteria > Magnimaribacterales > D2472 > SAR86A. Next base: position 749,857 of record JH611156.1, read on the forward strand.
AAAAAGATAATTACATTCTTTCTGGTAAGAAAACTTTTGTTATTGATGGCGCAAGCTCTGATTTAATTATTGTTTTAGCTAGAACTTCTGGCTCCAGGGGAGACTCAACTGGTTTAACCCTCTTTGTTGTTAATGCAGATCAAGATGGAATTAATAAAATTAAACTCGACATGGCTGATTCAAGAAATTATGCAAACATCACGTTTGACAATGTTACTGTTTCTTCAGATGCAATTCTTGGAGATCTTGAAACAGCTGGTGAAACAATAGATGATATTCTAGATATCGGGAGAATAGCGATTTCTGCAGAAATGTTGGGCAATGCTGAGGCTGCTTTCGATACGACTCTTGATTATTTAAAACAAAGAAAACAGTTTGGAGTTCTTATAGGCTCTTTTCAAGCCCTTCAACACAGAGCAGCTGAGATGTTTTGTGAAATAGAGTTAACAAAATCATCAGTAATGGCTGCTATGAGAGCGGCTGACGAAAGATCAAATGACCTGCAAAGACTCTCTAGTTTGGCAAAAACAGTGTCTGGTGAAACCCTTCACTTAGTTTCAAATGAAGCAATTCAAATGCATGGAGGTATCGGCGTAACAGATGAATATGATATAGGGTTCTTTTTGAAAAGAGCTCGAGTTGCGGAACAGATATTTGGTAGCTCAAAGTTTCATACTGAAAGATATGCTAACTTAAGCGGTTTTTAAATTTGTTATTATATAGGGTATGGAGTCAGTAAAATTAACTGTCATTGGGATATTAACTTTTTTTCTGATACTTATAGAGTTAATCATAGGATTTGGAACACTGACGTTAATAAATATACCCAGAATAATAATTCCTTTTAAGTTTTTTAAAATATTTCTTGCAAAAGTTTCGAATCAAATTGGTGATATAACGGTTTATGGATTGAAGTTAATAATGCTTTTAATGCATGGAAATACAATTCAAGTTATCAATGAACAGAAGTTTGATTCAAATACTTGGTATATGGCTATGTCAAATCATCAGTCATGGGCAGATATATTTGTTCTTTTAGTTACTGCTAATCATAGAATACCTTTGTTAAAGTTCTTTATGAAAAAAGAGTTATGGTGGATACCTTTTGTTTTTTTAGCAAATCAGACACTTAATATGCCATTTGTAAATAGGCATTCAAAAGAAGCGATTAAAAAAAATCCATCATTGAGGCATAAAGACTATAAAAATACTCTCAAATCATGCAAACGATTTTTAAGAACTCCATCCACAATATTTAGTTATGCTGAAGGGACTAGATTTACTGATGAGAAACATGCTTTACAAGGAAAAAAATATAAAAACCTCCTTAGTCCAAAAGTTGGAGGTATGGCGACTGCATTATCAGCAATGCCAAATATAGATACTCTTATAGATTTTTCACTTGTCTATAAATCAAACAAAAGAGGTGCATGGTCATTTCTAACTGGTGAAATGAAAGATGTTAAGGTTTTTATCAAAAGCTATGCTGTACCCACTCATCTTAAACATAGAAATTATTCAGAAGATGAAAAATATAGAGACGAATTTAAGACGTGGATAGAAGAAATTTGGATTGAGAAAGACCAAAAAATATCTGAATTAAAATTCTAATTCTTTTTCACTAAAAATAATTCCATTAGTGTCAACATACGCCCATGAATCCTTTTGAACGATAAAATTTTGAAACTCGAGTGTTAATCCAATCTCGCCTTTTCCAACTGATTTGTCTGTTTTCTTTGGATAAGAGTTTTTAGCGTAAACTCCAATTGGAATATCTTTAATTACTTCAATATCTCTAATATATCCGTTAGTAATTATTCCTTTCCATTGATTATCGTAGGCCATTTGAGCAATTTGATCTCCAACCATTGAGCACTTTTCAGTACCAGTATGTTGAATCACCAGAACTTTGTTTGATCCATTTTGAGCCACTAATTCTTTGACAATGCTATTTGAATGCTCACATCTTGCAGTTTCAACCTGGCCAAAGAATTTATCATTCTTTCCATATGAATTTAAAAAAAGGTCGCAAATTTTAATGTTTTCACCATGCTCATCACAAATATCTGGAACCGTAAATTTATTCATAAATCAAAATATTCTCAATCAATATTAAGTAATATAAACTATGTGATAAGAATTGAGGAGAAAAAATGAAGTCACAAATATGCGATTTACTTAAAATTGAATTTCCATTGGTAGCCTTTAGTCATTGTAGAGATGTTGTCGCTGCAGTATCCAAAGCCGGTGGTATGGGTGTTCTTGGTGCTGTCGGTTTAACACCAGAAAAACTAGAAATTGAATTAAATTGGATAGATGAACATGTTGACGGTAAACCATACGGCGTTGATGTGCTTGTCCCAAATTCGTATGTTGGTAAAGGAGAAAATCTAACTACAGATGATCTCAGAGCAATGATCCCGCAAGAGCATCGAGACTTTAGATCAGATATTCTTGAACAATATGATCTTCAAGCGTCTGATTTAAGAAGTAGTGAGAATTCCAAAGAATTAGAAAGTAATTCAAATGGTGTGCTTGGTGCAGGCTTAGATGGAGCAAAAGAAGTATTAGAAGTTGCATTTGCTCATCCAATAAGTTTAGTTGCTAATGCTTTAGGCGTTCCACCTAAATGGATGCTGGAGATGGGCAAAGAACATAATGTACCTGTCGCAGCATTGGTAGGAGCAAAACAGCATGCTGTAAAACAAGCTGAAGCTGGTGTAGATATAATTGTAGTTTCAGGAACTGAAGGTGGTGGGCATTGCGGCAGTGTCTCGACAATGGTACTTGTGCCAGAAGTTAGAAGAGCATTAAAAGATTATGGTGATGTACCTATTCTTGCAGCTGGTGGAATATGTACTGGAGAACAAATGGCTGGAGTGATGGCAATGGGTGCTGATGGCGTATGGTGTGCATCTGTATTCTTACCAACCACCGAAGCAGAAACATCTGACAATGTAAAAGAAAAAATGATAGCTGCATCTTCAAGTCATACAGTTCGATCAAAAAGTAGAACTGGAAAACATTCTAGACAACTATCATCTCCATGGGTTGAGGCATGGGAGGGAAAAGATGCACCTGAACCACTTCCAATGCCACTTCAAACAATGGTGAGCGAACCTGCATTAAAGAAAGTTGCAGATCAGGCTGCAATAGGTCATGAGGGAGCAAAGCAATTAGAAACCTATTGGGTTGGACAAGGTATTGGTCTTGTAAATGAGACAATTACTGCTGGTCAAACTGTTCAAAAGTTCAAAGAAGAATTCATAGACTCTTACGAACGAGTCAACGGATTCTTTTCTGATGACTAGGTAAGCAGCTGATTTGATTAAAGCATCTTCTTTAATTAAAAGAATTTTTTTGGTATTAATAGCATTGTTGTCATTGCTTTCATTGTTTTTGTTATTTGATCTATATCAGCCAATAAGTAAAGTAAAAGTTAAAAGAGCTTTAGGAGTCGAAACCTCCATTATCTATGACGATAATTTTTCATTTAGAGATCTTAATAAAAATGGTTACCTCGATATCTATGAAGATTACAGAATAGCCTCAAATATAAGAGCTGACGATCTTCTTTCAAAAATGACGTTAGAAGAAAAAGTTGGGCAAATGTTTCATCCTCCTTTTACTCTAAATCCAGATATATTTATGTTGCTCTACGAAATTGCTATTAGGGGTAATAAAAGCACAGAAGCTAAAATAGTTTTCGATCATATAACTCATTTTAATTTGTATGGAAATCCAACTCCAAAGAATCTAGCAAAACAAATTAATTATTTTCAGAAAATAGCCTCAAAAACTCGTCTTGGTATACCGATAAGCATAAGCTCAGATCCAATTCATGAAGTGCCAAAAGGTGGAGGAATTGCATCATTTTCAGTTGATGGATTCTCAAAATGGCCGTCGCAACTTGGCTTTGCCGCTACCAATGATCCAAAAGTAATTTATGAATTTGCTCAAATTGCAAGGAAGGAATATCTTGCTGTTGGAATCAGGACTGCTCTTCATCCTATGTCAGATTTAGCAACTGAACCAAGATGGGCGAGAAACTTTGGCACCTTTGGTTCTAACGCAGATTTAGCATCAAAAATGACACTAGCATACATGGACGGCTTTCAAGGAAAAAAAATAACAAATAAAAGTGTTCATACAATGGTTAAACATTTTCCTGGAGGCGGACCTCAGGAAGATGGCTTAGATCCGCATCTGTATAGTGGAAGAAATCAGACATATCCTGGAAATAATTTTAATTATCATTTAGTACCATTTAAAAAAGCTATTGATAATAATTTAAAAGTGATAATGCCCTACTATGGTATACCTATGGGGATTTCAGATGATGAAGTTGCAATTGGCTTTAACAGTTATATTCTGACAGACCTTTTGAGAGATGAACTGGGATTTGATGGAGTGATATGTTCGGATTGGGGAATTATCAGTGGAAGACATTGGGGCGTTGAAAATCTTTCAATTAAAGAGAGATACAAAAAAAGTTTTTTAGCCGGCATTGATCAATATGGAGGCGAGGATGATCCAGAACATATTATCAAACTCGTTAATGATGGTGAGATATCAGTTACTGATATTAATAATTCCGTAAAAAGGATTTTAATAAATAAGTTTGATTTAGGTCTTTTCGAAGATCCTTATGTAAATGTTAATAATGTTGAAAAAATTGTGGCAACAGATGAACATAATCAAGCAGGATTAGATGCACAAAGAAAATCAATTGTGCTATTAGAAAATGACGGGCTTTTGCCACTCAAGAGTGAGAGCAAGGTTTTTATTGATGGGCTAGATATTAAAATTGGATCTAAATTTGGAAATGTCACCAAATCACATAAAGATGCTGATGTAGTAATAATGTATGTTCATACTGTTTTTAATGGCAATCAGGAATCGGGTATTAATAGATTATTTGATAATTTTTTAAGTACCTTATTTCCAAATGGAAATCTAAATTTTAACGATGAAATAAAAAATAAAATTAAAAAATATTCTGAGAATAAAAAACTTATTCTTGTAGTTGATTTAAATAGGCCAGCAATTCTGAGTGAAATTAAGTCAAATGCATCAGCATTAATTGGAACATTTGGTGTTTTAGATCAAGTGATTTACGAAGCTATATATGGAGATTTTAATCCTAATGGGAAACTTCCGTTTGAAATACCATCATCAATGGAAGAAGTTATTAATCAGAAAGAAGACTTGCCTGACGATACAGAAAATCCAACATATGTTTTTGGATATGGGCTAAGTTATTAAATTATGATCTTTCTCTGGGTTGAAATTCTAGAACAGTAGCATTTATACAATATCTTGGCATCCCATTTGGCCCATCATCGAAAACATGGCCCAAATGAATGTCTGACGATACAGATCTTATTTCTGTCCGCCTCATGCCATAACTGTTATCAGGAAGTTCATAGACCGATCCCTCAACAGGTCTCGTAAAAGAAAGCCAGCCAGATCTTGAAACAAATCTATCCTTTGTATCAAAAAGAGGTGCACCACTTAATTTATCTACAAAAACTCCTTCAGGCGTATTTTTAAATATTTGATACTCTTTGCAAAATCTTGCATCTGTACCATCGTTAAAAGCAACGTCATATGCCTCAGTATTACCAAGTTTAAATTTCCCTAAAAGTTTGTAAAAATCCTTAGGTTCTATATATCCTTGATATCCAAAAACTTCTTTTCCATCTTCCAAGAATAAAATAGATGGCGTTGCCCAACTTGGAGACTCAAGTCTTAATCCATGTAATTGATCGGAAGTTCTATAAGTCATCGGGATGCTTCCTTTATAATCATTTGTTACATCACTCTTAAGTTTTTCACAATATGGACAATAGTTTCGAGAATCTATTACAAGAATATGTTTACCTTTTGTTAATTCGGTATTATCAAGGGGCTTTATTTCTTCCTTATTAAAGACAATCCCAGTCGATAGGTCTGGACAATATCCATTTGGATTTTTCTTAAGGTAATCTTGATGATACTCTTCAGCTAAATAAAAATTGTCTAGCGGTTCAATAATAGTTTTAATTGACCCATAGCCATAATCACTTAAAAGGTTTTGATATTTTTTCTTTAGCATTTCAGCAATTTCTTTCTGATCATCATCTGAATATAAAATTGTTGACCTGTACTGAGTCCCTATGTCATTACCTTGTCTGTTATATTGAGTTGGATCATGAGATTCAAAAAAATGCATTAAGATTTCTTCTACAGTAATAAAGTTGTTGTTGAAGGTAACTTCCACAACCTCAGCAAAGTTATTCTTGTTGAACTTATTTTTGAGTTGGATAATTGATCTGTAATTTGGGCTAACACCATATCCATTTGCATATCCTGACTTAGCATTTATTACTCCATCTAGGGCTTCATAACCCTTCTCAGCACCCCAAAAACATCCTGAACCAAGATAAATGGTTTGGATATGATTAGTCTGGTTTGAAAGTGTAAAGCCAGTAAAAAAGAAAAATAAAGCTATGAAATATTTATGTTTATTCATTTTGTTCATACTTGTATTGTTTACTTTTAATAAAAGCTGGTCTTGAGAATAAGTTTTTTGACCATCTTGTAATATTTGGCTTAAATGCCTGCTCTATTCCAAGAGCCTCTGCAAGATTTATCGCATAACTTACACAGATATCAGCTATGGTAAACCTGTTTGAACATAAATATTCTTTTCCCTCTAATGATTTTTCAAGCAATTTAAGCCTTGATACAAACCATCGACTGTAACCTTCTACTGCTGCGTCAGCAACTCCAGGCTCTTGAAGTTTATATCTTAAGACAACTGTCTGGGGAAAAGTAAGAGTAGCGTCAGCATGAAACAGCCAATTTAAATACAAAGGATAATCTTCCTCACTAGGTTTTACTTGAAGATCTGAAGGCCCGTACCTTTCAACTAGATATTGTGAAATTGCTACCGACTCAGTCATTTCTATCTTTCCATCGATCATATATGGAACTGTTCCAAGAATATTAATATCTAAATATTCTTTCATGAAAACTCTTGGTGGAAATGGCATCATGACCAATTCATATTCTAGGCCCATTTCTTCAGCAGTCCATATTGGTCTGACAGCTCTTGAATTCTCTGTACCGTATATTTTAATCATATTGAATATTTAGAATGTTATTCTACATCTTAATTGTGGTAATATTAATGATAATATATTACCATAACCATCCTTCTATAAATTATGTCGCTTATGAAAAAAGAAAATATCGCGCCTAAACTAAAGTCTACTTTAGATACAAAATCTGAACAATTTATCAAAAATAAAGAGATGATGCTTGATAAATTAAAATTTCTTGATGGTTTATTAGATCTCGCTGAAATTGGAGGCGGCTTGCATCATCATGAACGTCTTGCAAAAAGAGGAAAAATGCCAGTCAGAGAGCGAGTAATGAATGTTTTAGATCCAGATACACCTTTTTTAGAAATCCAGCCATACGCAGCATACGGTACAAATAACTATAATGTTGGTGGAGGATGCGTATCTGGAATCGGAATTATTTCTGGTGTTGAGTGTGTGATTTTTGCTAACGATCCATCTGTAAAAGCTGGAGCAATGACTGTTTATGTTGGTGAAAAATGGGCTAGAGCCATTGAAATATCAAGAGATAATAAAATTCCATTTATTAGTTTTGTTGAGTCTGCTGGTGGAGATTTAAATGTATCTAGGGGTGATGGTGATAATCCTCCAATTGCACCAACACTTCAACAATCTCATTTTGCTTCAACAGGAAGATTCTTTTACGAGATGACAGAGCTATCAAAGTTAAGAATACCAGTAATCTCAGTGGTATTCGGTTCATCAACTGCTGGTGGAGCTTATCAACCAGGAATGTCTGATTACAATATTTTTATAAAAGATCAATCAAAAGCATTTTTGGCTGGTCCACCATTAGTAAAAATGGCTACAGGAGAAGAATCAGATGATGAAACTCTAGGTGGAGCTAAAATGCACTCTGAAATTTCAGGACTATCAGATTATTTAGCTGAGGATGAAATGGATGCATTAAGAATATGTAGAGAAGTAGTTTCTCATCTTAATTGGACTAAGAAAGGAAACGAACCTGATATTAAAAGTAGTGAACCTGAATATGATGAAGAAGAACTTCTTGGAATACTTAGTGAAGATCTTAAATCAGCGGTTGATATTAAAGAGATAATTGCTAGATTTGTAGATGGATCAAAATTTGAGGAATTTAAACCATTATATGGATCAACTCTTGTTTGTGGATGGGCAACAGTTCATGGTTACCAAGTTGGTATTTTAGGAAATAATGGTCCTATATATCCTCAATCTGCTGAAAAAGGAGCGAGTTTTATTCAACTATGTAATAAAAGAAACATTCCTTTGATATTTCTTCATAATGTAACAGGCTTTCTTGTTGGAAAAGATTTTGAGAGACAAGGAATAATAAAAAAAGGATCTCAACTTATTAATGCAGTTTCAAATTCTACAGTGCCACATATAACTTTTATTGTTGGTGCTTCATACGGTGCTGGTACTTATGCAATGTCTGGAAAAGCATACAATAATAGATTCACTTTTTTGTGGCCTACTGCAAAAATTGCTGTTATGGGACCTGAACAAATGGCTGGTGTGATGTCGATTGTAAGAAGAGCAAAAGCAATGCGAGATGGTAAAAAATTTGACGAAAAAGCAGACCAACAATTAAAAGAAATGGTTATAGATTATTTGGAAAAACTTTCACATGGTCTAGTTGCAAGCAGTATGCTTACTGATGATGGCATTATTGATCCAAGAGATACACGTGATGTCATAGGATTTTGTTTATCAATCGTGAATAACAATCATATTGAAGGTGCTAAAGAATATGGAGTATTTAGATTATGATTTTTAATTCAATTCTCATTGCAAACAGAGGTGAAATTGCTTGTAGAGTAATTAAAACTGCAAAAGAAATGGGTATTAGATCAGTTGCTGTATATGTTGATGCAGACAAAGATGCACCTTTTGTAAAAGATGCTGACGAATCTGTAAAACTCAAAGATGGAGGATATCTTGATGCAGATCAGATTATTGAAGCTGCCTTAAAAACTGATGCTCAAGCAATTCATCCAGGTTATGGTTTTCTTTCTGAGAATGCTTCGTTTGCTAGAAAAGTAAAAAAATCTGGTTTGATATGGGTTGGTCCATCACCTCATGTTATTTCCGTGATGGGTGACAAGCTTAAAGCAAAGGAACTCGCAATTAAAGCAGATGTTCCAACACTTCCAATGACTTCTAATCCTAAACAAGCAAGCAAAATTGGATACCCTCTACTCATCAAAGCAGCTGCCGGAGGCGGTGGAAAAGGAATGAGAATAGTTAATAAATCAAAAGAACTAAAAGATTCAATAATAAGTGCTCAAAGAGAAGCATTAAATGGATTCAATGACGATAGAATCTTTATCGAAAGATATGTAGAAAAATCTAGACATATTGAGATCCAAATTATTGGCGACTCGCATGGAAATGTAGTTCATCTTGGTGAGCGAGAATGTTCTATCCAAAGAAGACATCAAAAAATTATTGAAGAATCTCCCTCTCCAAGAGTTACAGATGAAATTAGAAATAAAATGGGAGATGCTGCAGTAAAGCTTGCTAAGCAAATAAAATATGAATCTGCTGGTACGGTTGAATTTCTATTTGATGATAAAACAGGTGAATTTTGGTTCCTTGAGGTAAATACAAGGCTTCAAGTTGAACATCCAGTTACTGAGGAAGTAACAGGAATCGATCTTGTTTCTGAGCAACTTAAAATTGCTAGAGGCGAACCTTTACAATTTAAACAAACTGATATCAATTGGAAAGGCTCTTCTATTGAAGCTAGGCTTTATGCTGAGGATCCTAATAATGACTTCCTCCCGGAGATTGGTACTCTAATAGCTTTTGATAAAGATGAATCTGTGGAAGCAAGATGGGACTCTGGTGTTACAAAAGGAACTATAGTTGGTACAGACTTTGATCCAATGTTAGCAAAAATAATCTCATATGCACCTAATAGAACTGATGCGGCTGGTAAGTTAGCAAAGGCACTTGAATCAGCTCATATTGGTGGAGTAAAAACAAACAGAGATTTTTTAATTAATTGTCTTAAATCTTCTGAATTTATTGATGGTAACACCACAACAGATTTCATTGATAGGGTAAATCCTGCTAGAAAATTAACTTTAGATCAAGATTCACTGGAACATGTGACCGCAGTAGCAACTTTATGGTTGCAAGCAAGAAATAGAGATAATGCTAATGTTGCAAACTTTATGCCGTCAGGATGGACAAATGGTAGGCTCCCTTCTCAAGCTGTTGTTTTTGAACATGAAGGATCTGAAATAAAAATAGGATACAAACTTATGAGAGATGGTTCTTTTAAATTATCAACCGGAAAAAATGCAAATATATACTCAGCTGATAATCATGGTATTGACTGTGTTTATGATGACAAAAGACACTATGCAAAAGTTACGAAGGATGCAGACAAACTTTTAGTACATATGCCTTATGGAGACGTGATGCTTAATATTAAGCCAAAATTTGTTATTCCTGGTCTTGAGGTTGCAAAAGGAGGTCTTACAGCACCAATGCCAGGTAAAGTAATTGATATCAAAGTTAAAAAAGGGAAAAAAGTTAAAACAGGCGATACACTTGTAATTCTTGAAGCTATGAAAATGGAGCATTCCATTAAAGCATCTGAAGATGGAACAGTGACACAGCTTTTAATATCAGTAAATGATCAAGTTGAAAATGGCGCATTGTTAATGATTGTTGAATAAGATGCAGAAAATAGAGTTTGAAAAAAGTAAAATCTTTAATAAGCCTAAAATTCAAACAAAAAGACATACAGAGATAATAGAGTCTCTTGAAAAAATGCTTGAAAAAGGTGTTCCAGATTTAACGATGTCTGAGTTTGCATCAAAGCTTAAAATTTCTTTGAGGACTCTCTATGAAATTGCACCCAGCAAAGATAAATTAATCTTAATGACCATGGACAATATTCTCACTAAGCTAGGTAAGCATGCCCTCGACTCTGTATCAAATATTGAATCTCCAATAAGAAGACTCGAAAAGTATTTATTTATTGTCAATCAAGCAGTTGGTCCAAAATTTGACAGATTTATGAAAGATATTGAAAAAATAGATGGATCCAAGAAAATGGCAGATTATCATGAAAATTTTATATCAACTTATACTGAAAAACTTTTAAATGAAGCTATCGAAAAAAAAGAAATTCAACAGATAAATACAAAGGTTTTTGCAGTGCTCTTTAGTAGCATTGGAAGAGAATTCCTAAATGAAAAAAATAGAAAGTCTATTAGCACAACACCGGATGAAAATGCTAACTCTATCACCTCAATAATACTTAATGGTATTAAGTTAAAAAATTAGATGGAAAAAGAACATATTAAAATTGCAAATTGCAGTGGTTTCTATGGAGACAAGTTGTCAGCAGCTAAAGATTTAGTTGAAGGAGGACCAATTGATGTCTTAACAGGTGATTATCTAGCTGAACTCACCATGACAATACTTTATAGTCAAAAAATTAAAAGAGGTGAGGATAAAGGATATGTAGGAACGTTTTTAAAACAAGTTAAAGAGATAGCAGAAACTTGCGACAAAGAAAATATAAAAATTGTGACAAATGCTGGTGGCCTTAATCCAAAATCAATGGCAAATGAAATAGAAAAAATTCTGCATGAACAATCTTTAAATATGAAAGTTGCATATATTGATGGTGACGATTTAATGCCTAGGATGGAAGAACTTAAAAAAGAGGGTCAAAAATTTACTAATATTGAAAAAAATGTATCCATTGAAAAATCTGGATATATGCCACTAACTTCCAATGCCTATCTTGGTGCTTGGGGAATTAAAGAAGCCCTAGATCATGGCGCAGATATTGTAGTTTGTCCAAGGGTTACAGATGCAGCAGTTGTAATAGGTCCAGCAGCATGGAAATTTAATTGGGAAAGAGACAATTTTGATGCACTAGCCGGAGCACTAGCTGCTGGACATATTATTGAGTGTGGCTGTCAAGCAACAGGTGGTAATTATTCATTTTTTAAAGAAGTACCGAGTTTTGATAATGTTGGCTACCCTATTGCAGAAATTTTTGAAGATGGAAGTTTCAACATCACAAAACATCCTGGAACTGGTGGATTGGTTTCAAAAGGAACAGTTACAGCGCAATTATTGTATGAGATAAGTTCTCCAGCATACGTGAATCCAGATGTTGTGTCTCATTTTGATACTTTAAAAATTGAAGAGTTAGAGAAAGATAAGGTTCACGTTTCAGGATGTCGTGGTAGCTCTCCGCCAAAAGATCACAAAGTATGTATTAATCTTGCAGGTGGTTTTAGAAATGGAATGGAAATTATTCTTACCGGGATGGATATTGAAGAAAAAGCTAAAGTTTTCACAGAAGTGCTGTTTAATTCTGTTGGTGGTCAAGAACAATTCGATGAAGTTTTTATTGAATTACAAAGAACTGATAAAGAAAATCCTACAACAAATGAGCAGGCTATGGCATCGTTAGTGATTTCAGTGAAGTCCAGCAATCAAGAACTTGTGGGAAGGCTTTTCAGTGCAAAGATTATTGAGTTAGCTTTAGCTAATATTCCAGGATTTTTTGCAGAAAGTGGGCCTAAATCAAGTGGACCTGTAATAATATATTGGCCAGCACTAGTTGATAGTAAATATATCACTGAAAAAGTTCATATTGACGGCAAAGAAATCGAAGTTGTGCCTACTAGTCAATTGGATTATGAAGAAATATATTACCAAAGAGAGCCTATATCAATTGATGATGTTGAGATTTCTGATCAGAAAGAAATTTACTTTGGCGATCTATTCGGAACGAGATCAGGTGATAAAGGCGGTTGTGCAAACTTAGGGGTATGGGCAAAAAATAACCTCTCATATTCATTCTTGTATAATTTTTTAACTATTGAAAAACTTAAAGAGTTATTGCCTGATTTATCAGAATATAAAATAGAAAGATTTGAACTACCAAATATTAATTCGCTTAATTTTTATATTCACGATATCTTGGAAGATGGTGTTTCATCCAATAACAGAAAGGATGGACAGGCAAAATCTCTTGGAGAATATTTAAGAGTAAAAAAAATTCTTGTGCCTGATTCAATATTATTGGAAACTTAATTATGGATAAATTATCTTTAGATGGACTAAATTTTGAAACTATTTGTCTGGAAGTAGATCGAAAAATTTTAACTATTACATTAAATAGGCCTGAGAAAAAAAATGCCATGAATAATGTAATGATGGATGAGCTTAATTATGCATTGACATACGCAAAACAAGAGGATGCAATTAGAGTTGTTGTAATTGCCGCAAATGGAGATATTTTTTGTGCTGGAGCAGATCTAAGCAGATCTGAATCTGTTTCAAATGTACCAAAGCTCCCTAATGCTGATGACATAAGTTTATCGCTAAGACACCTTTACAAACCTGTGATATGTAAGATTCAAGGTTCTGTTCTTGCAGGTGCTTTATTAATCGTAACAAATTCTACTCATGCAATAGCTGTAAAAGATGCAACTTTTTCAGCACCAGAAATCCATAGAGGTTTGTGGCCATTTATGGTGATGGCAGGACTTTTTAGAGTGATGCCCAAGAGAGCTGGTCTAGATTTTATTATGCGCGGTCAACCTATCGACGCATCAAAAGCTAAAAAATGGGGTTTAATAAATGAACATGTTGATAAAACAAATTTAGATAAAAGAGTTCAGGCACTTGCAACTGAGTTGGCCTCTCTGGCTCCTGAAACGATGAAATTTGGACTTGAAGCATATGAAAAACAAGACTCACAAGATTTTAATGATGCTCTTCCCTACCTTAAAGAACAAATTGCAAAATGCTTTGAGGGTAGAGATGCCAAAGAAGGTATTGCAGCATTTTTAGAAAAAAGAAAACCTAACTGGGATTAAAAATTATGGACTTGAATTTTGGATCTGAATATAAAGAGTTTACAAACGAGGTAAAAAAATTCTGCAAAAAATATAGTGGAGTCAATTTTTCTGATTCTGCAAAAGTGCCTCTATCAGCTTCATTTAAATCCAGTGGAATACAAATGAAAAGATCAGACTGGCAAAAAATACTTATAGAACAGGGTTATTTTGCTAGATCCATTCCTAAAGAATACGGAGGCTATGGTGGTGAGGCTGACATTATTAAAAGCAGAATAATTGCTTCAGAATTTGCCAAGGCAAAAATACCTCCACCAATGGGTGGTCAAGGGATAGATATGCTAGTTCCAACTCTTCTGGAACTTGGAACTGAAGAACAAAAACAGAAATATATTAAACCAACATTGCATGGTGAAATTATATGGTGTCAGGGTTATTCAGAGCCTAATGCTGGTAGTGACCTTGCAAGCTTGCAGACAAAAGGAGAATTAATTAATGATAATTGGGTGATTAATGGTCAAAAAATATGGACTAGCACTGCACAATATTCTCAAATGATGTTTTGCTTAGTTAGAACGGAGCCTGATGCATCTAAACATGCTGGAATAAGTTATATCTTAATTCCAATGGATACTCCAGGAATAGAAATTAGACCGTTGGTTGATATGACTCTTAATGCCGGATTTAATGAAGTATTTTTTACGGATGTAACTGTACCTCAAGAGAATATTGTTGGAAAAAGAGGTGAAGGTTGGGCAGTTGCGAATGCAACTTTAAGTCATGAGAGAGGCTCACTTTCTGATCCAAATGCGATGATGAATAGGCTAAATTCTCTAATTGAAATAATGAAAAATGAGACAATTAATGGCCAAAAAGCTATCGATAATCCTGTTTATAAAGATAAACTCATGAAAATTCAGGGCAAAGTCATAGCATTTCAATCCAACTCACTGAGAGTTCTGTCAGCAAAATTAAATAAAAATCAAGATACTAAAATTGCTGGAATGATACAAAAACTCAATGGCACTGAATTAAGACATGAACTAGAAGGATTTGCTATTGACGTAATGGGTGAACTTGGAACCCTATATGAAAATAGCCCTAATATTAGAGATGGCGGTTCATGGCAAGTTGCCTATATGTATTTTCTGGGTTTAATTATTGGTGGTGGAACAAGTCAAATTCAAAAAAATATTATTTCTGAAAGAGGTTTAGGTATGCCAAGAGAGCCCAAGGTTCAAAAAGGGGAATAACATGTATTTTGGGTTGTCCGAAGATCAAATTTTTTTTCAAGATAATGTAAAAAAATTTCTTGAGGATAATGCTCCTCTTGATGTGATAAGGAACATTTCAAAAGGTGAAGATCTAAATCAAAAAAATGAGATTCACTCAGGAATAATAAACCTAGGCATAAATAACATTCTCGTTCCTGAAGAACATGGTGGATTAGGATTAGATCTTTTGTTCGCAACTGCGATTAGTCAAAGTATTGGAGGAGCTGTAGCTCCCCTGCCATATTGTGGATCATATGTCATGGCACCAATAGCAATACAAATAGGTGCAAGCAAATCACAAAAAGAAAATATTTTTAATGAAATGTCTTCTGGTAACACAAAATTTGGTATTGCTTTTTCTGAGTATTTTGGATCAAGAGATTCAAGTAGTATTAATTTTTCAAATGAGAAAATAAATGGCAAAACAATATTTGCTATAGATTGCGATTATGCAACAGATGTTCTGGTATCAGATGCTAGTGGAAAAATTGGCATTGTATCAATCGAAGACAAAAATATAGAGATTGTTGATCTAATTACCGTTGATAAAACTAGAACATACAAAGAGATCAAGTTTAGTAATGCAAATGTTGAAATTTTAGAGAATACAAAAAAAAATACAGATGCCATTGAAAAAGCATTAGATGCTGGTCGAATTATCACAGCAGCAGACACATTGGGTGCTTCACAAGCTATGCTTGATAAAGCAGTTTCATATTCAAAAGAAAGGAAGCAATTCAATCGCGTGATTGGATCGTTTCAAGCTGTCAAACATATGTGTGCTGAGATGACTGCAGATCTTGAGCCATGTTACTCACTAGTTTGGCATGCTGCTCATAGCTTTGATAATAATGATGATGATTCAAAATTAATGGCCTGTCATGCAAAATCACATATTTCTGAGGTTGCTAAGATGGTTTCAAAAAAAGCTACAGAGGTTCATGGTGGCATGGGCTTTACTGATCTGCTAGGATTACATTTTTGGTTTAAAAGGATTGGTCTCAATAGACAGCTACTTGGTGCTCCTGAAATCGTTAGAAATGAAGCAGCAAAAGCTCAAGGCTTATAAAATAAATATGTATTTTTTCTGCTCAATATTATTCATTTTTTCACTTGCAGTTTCATCTGATTCATATAAATCAATTGAAGTCAGTGAAGTTAAAGAAAATTTAAGTAATGAGATTTTCAAAAAACTCTCACGAGAACATTATGTAAAAAATTTTGATAAAACAGACTTTAATAAGAATTATATAAACGCTGTTTTCAAAAGACTTGATGAAGATAAAAAATACTTTATTCAAAATGAAGTTGACTCATTTATCAAAGAATCAAAATACGAAACTAACAATTTCGATATAGCTTTGGCTTACAAAATAATAAATTTGTATTTTGAGCGATTAATTGATTTTTCATCATTCCAAATTGACTTATTGGAAAACTATAATTTTGATTTTGATAGGGAAGAATTTCTTGATATTTACACTGATGACAATATTTGGCAAGAAGATTTATCACAGTTGAAAGCATTATGGAGGCTTGAGACAAAAAATGACCTTTTAGTATCAATGCTTTCAGACTCTGTAAGTGAAGATCCAAAAATAGATATTATCAAACGTTATAAAAATAGAATAAGAAGAATCAATCAGCAAAAAGAAGAAGATATCTTCTCATTAGCCGTAAATATTCTTTCAAATCAATTTGATCCTCACTCGTCTTATTTATCACCAAGATCTGCTGAGGATTTTGATATGAATATGAGTCTTAAGCTCAGCGGAATTGGAGCTCTTTTAGGTGTTGAGGATGACTATACAAAAGTTATTAGTCTTGTTCCTGGTGGTCCAGCTGAAAAATCAGGAAAAATTAAACCTGAAGATAGAATTTCAAAAATAAAGCAAGGCGATGAAGACGAATTTATTGATGTGGTTGGATGGAGAATTGATGAGGTTGTGGACTTAATTAGAGGAGAGATAGATACTGAACTGCAAATTGAATTTATATCATTCGATTCTGATATTGATAATCGAAAAATTGTTACTCTTAAAAGAGAAGAAGTAAAACTTGAGGATAGAGCTGCTCAATCTCAAGTTTTTGAAATGAATGATAATAAAATAGGTGTTATCGACCTACCCTCTTTTTATATAGACTTTGAGGAATATGCAAATAGGAATTCTGATTATAGAAGTAGCAGCAAAGATATAAGAAATATTCTGAATAAGTTCAATGAAGATAACGTTGATGCGGTTGTGTTAGATTTAAGAAATAATGGTGGTGGTGCACTTATTGAGGCTAATAAAATTATTGGATTATTTGTCTCATCAGGACCAACTGTCCAAGTAAAGCAAAAAAGAGGATACATTCAACCATATGGAGACTCTCGTGCAGTTCAAGTTTGGAATAAACCTCTTGTTGTTCTTGTAAATAGATATTCTGCTTCAGCTTCTGAAATCGTTGCAGGTGCAATTCAAGACTATAGGAGAGGCTTAATTATTGGTCAAAGGACATTTGGAAAAGGGACTGTTCAAAGCTTAGAAAATCTTTCACAAGGCCAGATAAAAATTACAGAATCTAAGTATTACAGAGTAAATGGAATGAGCACACAAAATAAAGGAGTCAAGCCAGACATAGAACTTCCAGTAACTTGGGATATTGAATCTGTAGGTGAGAGTTCATTCCCAACAGCACTCGAGTGGGATGTGATAAGACCATACAGACATAAAAAATTCTCCATTAATTCTGAAGTTATTGAAGATGTAATTAAGCTTCATAACGACAGACTTGCATACGAGCCAAATCTAAATTATTTAAAGGAAGTAAGAAAAAGATATGATCTTAATAAAGATAAAAAACTTTTAAGTTTAAATCTCGAGGATCGTAAAACTCAGAAAATTTTACGAAGAGAATGGTTATTGTCAGTTGAGAACAAAAGAAGATCGTCTATTGGACTTGAGGCATTTGCATCTTATGATGAGCTAAATGATTTTAATAAAGAAAATGAGGATACATCTAATACTTCTAATAGGATTGATTTGATAAATGACTTTCAGTTAATAGAATCAACAAAAATAGTAAATGATTTTTTGAATCTTGAGAAAGAAAAAATCATTACTATGATTAATTAATATGAAAATAGTATCTTTCAATATCAATAGCATTAGGGCTCGGCCTCATCAAATAGAACATTTAAGAGATACCTTAGATCCAGATGTTATTGGTCTGCAAGAAACAAAGGTAAATGATCCTGAATTTCCATTAGAGATCATCAATGAAATTGGATACCATGCTGAATTTTGGGGTCAAAAAGGTCACTATGGTGTAGCCATCTTAAGTAAGTCAAAGCCCAAAGAAACAATTAAAGGATTTATTAATGATACTGAAGATGATCAAAAAAGATTTATTCAGTCTACTTTTAAATTTGGAGATGAAGATATAACAATAATGAATGGTTATTTTCCTCAAGGTGAAAATATTAATCATGAAACAAAGTTTCCAAAAAAAATAAAATTTTATAATGACTTAAAAGACCATATTATTGATCTTAAAAAAACTACCTCTAATCTGATTGTTATGGGTGACTTTAATGTTTCTCCTGAAGATATTGATATCGGTATTGGAGAAAACAATGCAAAGAGATGGCTGAGAGAGGGAAAGACTTCTTTTCAACCTCAAGAAAGAGAAATGTGGAATAGTATAAAAGACTTAGGCTTTATAGATTCTTGGAGAGAGTTATTTCCAAATGAATCCTCAATTTATTCTTGGTTTGATTATAGATCTAGAATGTTTGATCAAAATCCAAAACGTGGTTTACGAATTGATCACATTTTATTATCAGATAATTTAAAGAAATCTATTAATAATGTTGGCATTGATTATGATGCTCGTTCAATGGAAAAACCGTCTGATCACTGTCCAGTGTGGTTAGAATTAAATGAATAATATTAAATATAGGACTCCATTAAACTCTGATGAATTTAAAAAATATGATTTGTTTAGATGGCGGATTTTAAGAAAGCCGATTGGAAAATCAATTGATTCGTTAAAAGATGAATATGAAAATTCCAGCTACCATCTGATTGGTGTGTCTGATAACGAAGTAATAGCATGCGGAAGACTGCACTTTAATACAGACTCTGAAGCACAAATAAGATATATGGCTGTCAATAATAATTTGCAAGGAATGGGAATTGGTAGAGAGATCATAGGGCATTTAGAAGAATATGCTTTAGAGCAAAATGCAAAAAAAATTGTATTAAATGCAAGAGATCATGTGATTAAATTTTATGAGAAATCAGGCTATCAAGTTGTTAGAAAATTTTATGGTTCAGATACAAATATTCCTCATACAACAATGATGAAAAAACTCTGATTATCTTCTTTGTTCAAAAAAATCTTTAAGTAGTTTTGAGCTGTCCTCCTCAAATAATCCAAATTTGTAATTAACTTTATGATTTAAAACTTTTTTTTCAAAAAAGTTATCAATTGAGAAAATACTGCCAGTTTTTGGTTCTTTTGCTGCAAAGATAATTGAATTCAATCTTGCATCAACAATTGCTTTTGCGCACATATGACATGGCTCAAGTGTAACGAACATATTACAGTCAACTAGCCTGTAATTTCCAATCATTTTTGATGCCTCTCTGATAGCATTGATTTCAGCATGAGCAGTCACATCATTATCAGAGATTACCGTATTCCTACCTCTTCCAATAATCTCATTATTCTTTACCACTATAGCTCCAACAGGAACTTCGCCAAGGTTATAAGATTCTTGCGCTAATTGCATCGCAGTTTTCATAAAGATTTTTTCTTGGTCTGAAAAATGCACTCTAATATAGCTCTATATTTGCTAAATCTAGTTGTGCTGAAAAATCTTTTCCATAAGCTACGATACCAATTGACCTTATTACTTTTGAATTCAAATTATCATTTTGATTTCTAGAGTATTTAAAACTAGACAATGGTATATCAATAATTTCCCAATCACTTGATGCATAAAACTCAGCATAATAGTAGTTCCACGGCAACATTCTTGGAGCTCTTAGGTGAACAAAGTATTCATTATTATTTCCTCTTACCTTGATTCTGATTCCATTAAAGTCTTTTGCCTTTATGTTCAACCCTACTCTTGATTGAATAAATCCACCATTGTTTTCGGTACTGACGTTTCCCTCAAGTCTATAGAATTTTTGACCATCTTCTTCCATCTCATAAAAATTTACCTCAGATATGCCACCCATAACTTGATCAGATATTGCTGACCAATTAGCTCTAACATCATTTAAATTATCAATTACCATAGATGAAGTATTAACTGAGAAAATTGAAAACAAGATAAAAATACTTTTAAACACTGTTAGTCGAGATGAGTATCTTTGTCTGCTTGAAACCATGGGATATTTACTACTTTTGACTCAAAATCACCATATGGACTATCAACAGAGACAATTGTACCTTCATCAGCATATTCAATATCAACAATCGCAAGAGCAATATTCTTTCCTACCCTTGGAGAGTAGTATGCTCTAGAGACTCTACCAACTTTTTTATCCTTATCATTTACAGGCCAGAAGTTTTCAGGTGCTTTTGTTAAAGGATCACCTTCTAACTCTAAGCCAACTAATTTCTCCTTAGTTCCATTTTGTTTAATTTTTTTCAATGCCTCTTTACCAATAAAGTCTATTTCTTGGTCTACATCTACAAGCCTCCCGAACCCAATTGTGAATGGATTGTGCTCTCTTCCAAAATCACTTCCATATGACAAAAGTCCACCTTCAATTGTTCTAATTGTATTAGGTGCTATAACTCGACCATTAAATTCTTCAGCCGCTTCATAAACTAATTCAAATAGTTTATTTCCTAATTTTCTATCTTGAAGATAAAGTTCATAGCTTAATTCACCGCTCCATCCAGTTCTCGCGATAACCATTGGAATATCATCTAGTTGAGTTTGTCTTGCCTTGTAGTATCCCAAATCGTCATGCTCACCATTAAAAAGCTTTTGAATTAGTTTGCCAGACTTGGGTCCACTAATTTGAAGGGGTGATACATCTGGTTCATGAATGGAAACATCCATACCAGAATTTATCGCAATTCCTTGAAGCCATAAAATAACGTCACCATCACCTGGAGATATCCAGAATTTATTTTCTTCAAGTCTCAAAAGACATGCATCATTAACTATACCGCCATCCATATCGGTAAGAATAATGTATTTACAAAAACCTATTTCACATTTTTCTAAGTTTCTGGGTTGTATATATCTGACAAATTTGTATGCATCCTTTCCATTAATTTCAATCTGACGCTCAGCTGCAAAATCTCCAAAAGTAACATCGTTGATTAAGCTTTCATATTCTTTTTCAGGGCCAGAAAATCCAGTTGGCAAATACATCTTGTTGTATACCGTAAATCCAGTTACGCCATACTTAAGATTTGATTCATAATATGGAGATTTTCTTATTCTTGTGCCAATTCCTATAAGCAGTGGTAATTTTGATTCTGACATGAATTCCCCCTAATTTTAATGCTATTTTAATCTCAAAATATCCCGAGAGTAAATGCATTATTTCTTTATTTCGATTATCATTTATAGGTCTAATTTTTGGATATTTTATGGGGAAAAAAAGATTTTTTGATGACAGATTAAAGTACCTCTCATTTATACAAAATACTAGTGAAAAAAAGATAATTTCAACTGAAATATATCCACACATTGCAAGGCTTTCTCAAAATAAATCTTATCTAAGAATTCTTGATGCAGGCACCGGTGATGGGACAATAATTTCAAATGTTATAAAAAGCTTTCACAGATATCATGCATATACCTCGCTTTTAATTACTGGAAAGGAAATCAGCTATGAAGATCTCAAAAATACTTTAGAGAAGATGCCAGATCGGTTTGTTGAACATCCTAATTTATTTGTTACTATGACAAATGTTAAGTTTTCTGAATTAGGATTAATTGAAAATTCCTCAAAAATTAAAAATAAAAAAATAAAAGAATTTAACTTAGTCCTAAAAAGTAATAACTCTTTTGAATTTAATTCTCAAATTGCTGGAAGTAAGCTAGGCAATTTCATAAAAAAGAATTGGGGTATAGAGATTGATAATAAAGGAAGGACTTCTTATTCTAATCCTTGTCTAATAAGAATATATAGAGAGGATAATAAAGGTCATCTTGAACAATTTCTTAGGAATGATTACAAAAATAATGATTACGATTTAATTATTGCATCACAAGCATACAGAGCTGCGTCATCAGTTGAGGTGAAAGTTAGAAATGTAATTGGACCACTGATGAAATTACTAAATAAATCTGGGAAACTTTTAGTAACTCATTCTATCGGGGGCCCATCAATACAAAAAATTTTGAAGTTAGCCTTCAAAGACAAAGAGGCTTTTCCGAATACTGCAAAAAATATTCTTGAATATCTCAAAGATAATCCAGTATGTGAGAATTCTTTATTCAGGTATGTTAAACCAAAAAATTATGCGTTCGATTTTAAAAAAACTCCAGATCAAACCATTTCTGAGTTATTTGGTCACGATAGTGATGCGAAATTGGCAAATATCTTATATGTTGGGCAAATACCTGAAAAAGATATTCAAAATTTAGAGAGCAATAAAAGTCTTTACAATAAAGTACTAAAAACAATTAAGTCTCAGAGGCGACTACAATTTAAAAATGAAATATTTAGTATTTCAAAGATAAGATAATGAAAATTTTGATAATGGGTCTTCCTGGAAGTGGAAAAACGTATCTGGCAAAAAGATTACAACCTCTGTTAAAGGCTGCATGGTATAACGCAGATATCGTAAGAGAAATGGCTAATGATTGGGATTTCTCTCCAGAAGGAAGAATAAGACAAAGTCTTAGAATGAAAAACCTTGCAGATTATGAAAAAAGTCATGGTCGAATAGTTATATGTGATTTTGTATGTCCAACAAGGGAAACTAAAAAAAATTTTGATCCTGATATAACTGTTTGGATGAATACTATAAAAGCTGGTAGGTTTGAAGATACAAATAAAATGTTTGAAGAACCTAAGGATGTTAACTTCAGAATTACTGAGATGAATGATAAAAATCATGAATTTATTGCAAAGGAAATATTAAAAAATGTTTGACTGGAAAAAACCAACTGTTCAAATGTTAGGAAGATGGCAGCCTTGGCACAAAGGACATCAAGAGCTTTTTAAGAGATGTATTAAAAAAACTGGTCAAGTTGTTATTCAAGTAAGAGATGTTGAAGGAGTTTCTGGAGGCACTGGTCAAGATGATAATCCCTTTGGCTGGGAAGAAATTTGTAAAAATATTGAAGAGAATCTCGAATCAGATGGTTTCCAGAGAGGAGTTCATTTCGAAATAATGTTGGTCCCGAATATCACAAATATAACCTATGGCAGAGGGGTCGGTTACAAATTTGAAGAAGAAATATTTGAAGAGGAAATATCTTCTATAAGTGCAACTGAAATACGAGCAAAACTTAGGGAAAAAGGAGAGCT
The DNA here is from genome assembly GCA_000252525.1 of SAR86 cluster bacterium SAR86A. Taxonomy (GTDB): domain Bacteria; phylum Pseudomonadota; class Gammaproteobacteria; order Magnimaribacterales; family D2472; genus SAR86A. The sequence goes on from JH611156.1 coordinate 773,583, forward strand.
TTAACTACTCGATAATAAAAGTTAATCCTGCATTAGCTTCCAGTCTAGAAATTAACTTGTTACCCAGAGCAGCTGCTGGAGTATAAATTCCTCCCTCGAGTTCTTTTGCGTCTTTTACTAGGCAAATAGCGCTTTCAGTTATCATTTTTGAGGTAGAGCCGTATCCAGGATCCATGTCACCTGAAACAGATGCTTTAAAAACTTTTCCGTCGACATCAGCACAAAAAAGAATATCATAGTTCCCGTTTTCTCTTTTTTCTCTTGATGGACCCTCCCCTGGAGCAGGAACATCATCGCCAGCAATTGGATTGTTTCCTGCTAACATCTCTGCTGCAGCTTTACCCTGTTCACCTGGTCCTGTAATCCACATTTCGTTATAAAGGAAATCTTTTCCATAGATGTGATTCATAAGTTTATTAGATCTATGGATATTTTTTGTATTAATGGGAGCCATGAAGAAAGGTGCAACCCATACATCAAGTTCTTCATCGTATTTTGGCTTTGTATCATCTTCTTGTTGGGCACCATTTATGCCTTCACATAATCCATGAGGATTTATTAAGACATTAATCAATTCAGGATTTGTCTTTAGAGATGACATTGTTGCTTTCATTGATGCAGCAGTTCCTCCTGAAAATTCACCATTCATGGCTCTAACCCTTCCCCTCACAGATGGTGCATATTTGCCAATTTTTGACATGACCTCCTCTTGGACAAGGAAGACACCCAAATCAAAAGGAATACTGTCAAAACCGCATGAAAATATTACCCGTGATCCATTCTGTTTTGCCTCAGCTGAGCAATCAGATATTATTTTATGCATAAAACCAGGCTCCCCACATAAATCAACATAGTCCGTTCCAGATGCAATACAAGATCTAATTAATTTTTCCCCATATAATTGATATGGTCCAACCGTAGTTAATACACATTTTGTTTGATCTACCATTTCTTCAATGGAGTTTTGATCGTCGCTTTCAACGATAAAAATACCAATATCATCAGGTATGTTCATTTCATCTTTAAGCTGATGAAGTTTTGTTTCATTTCGGCCAGCAATCGCCCATGAAACAGATTTGTCATCAATATATTTTTCTAATGCATACTCAACAACTAGTTTTCCAGTAAATCCTGAAGCACCAAAGATAATAAAATCAAATTTATTCTCAACATTCATGATATTTAAGCCCTATATATTTAAAAGTGTGAGAGGATTATAATATAAAAAAACTATATACATTAATTTAATAGATGATTAAGAATATCTTAGAATTTTTCAGGGTTATCAGTGAGCTGCGCTTCATAATTCCACTTCTAAAGTATAAGTGGCCTAATCCAGATGATAACGCTTCTTTAGCACATACTTTTCAAGATAGTGTAGATAAATATGGGAATCAAAACTTTATATATTTTGAAGATCAGATATTGACATATTCACAAACCAATGAGGCTGCAAATATTTTAGCTAATAGACTCATCAAAGATGGAGTAACTCACAGCGACAGAGTGGTTTTATTTATGGAGAATAGGCCTGAGTATATTATTTCAATATTGGCATTGAACAAAATTGGTGCTATCGGTGTATTAATTAATACAAGTCTAACTGGAGCTCCTCTCGTTCATTGCATAAACTCCTCAGATTCAAAAAAATGTATTATTGGTGCTGAATTGGCTGCTCCGCTTGAGGGAGTGCTTAATGAAATAAATGTAACAGATAAATCAAATATATATTGGGTTAAAGATGGAGAAAATTATTCATGCCCAAGCTGGGCTTCTGATCTTGATACATTATTAGATGAATCAGAAAAACAAACTCCAAAAGAGATAGGAAACGTCACAGCGAAGGACACAGCTTTTTATATCTTTACCTCTGGAACTACTGGAGTGCCTAAAGCTGCTTTGTTTCCAAATACAAAAATAGTTGCTGCTTCAACAAATATTACCAAAGCAGGTTATAGAATGAACAATGAAGACTGCTTATACAATTGTTTACCTCTTTATCATTCAACTGGTCTAATGCTTGGATTATGTGCATGCATCCATGTTGGAGCATCTACTTTCATTAGAAGGAAATTTTCAGCTTCAGCGTTTTGGAAAGAGGCACAAAAATTTAATACAACTGCATTTGTTTATGTTGGTGAGCTATGCAGATATCTTAGTTTTCAAAAAGAATGCGAAGAAGAGAAAAATAATCCTATTTCAAAAATGGTTGGAAATGGTCTAAGGCCAGATCTTTGGGACTGCTTCAGGAATAGATTTAAAGTTGAGAGAATTTGCGAGATTTATGGAGCTAGTGAAGGAAACGGAATGTTTATGAATTTATTAAATAAAGATCAAACAATAGGCATGACAAATGTTGATTTAGCTTTACTTGAATATGACGTTGCCGAAGATAAATTGAAAGTAGATGAAAATGGCAAATATATCGAAGTTCAAGAACATCAACCTGGACTAGCTCTCGTAAAGATTGGTCCCAATGCAGTTTATAACGGTTACACCGATAAAAAAGCTAGCGAAGAAAAAGTCATTACAAACGTTTTTGAAGAAGGTGACAGGTGGTTTAATACTGGAGATCTAATTAAAACTATGGATGTTGGTTTCTCCCTTGGAAGAAAGCATTATCAATTTGTTGATAGGGTTGGAGATACATTTAGATGGAAATCTGAAAACGTTTCAACTAATGAAGTTGCAGAGATACTTAATACATTTGAACAAGTAAATATGGCAAACGTTTTTGGTGTAAAAGTCCCTCAGAGTGAGGGTAGAGCTGGAATGGTTGCATTCAATTGTGCAATTGATGAATTTAATTGGAATGAATTCTCAGATTTTGTTTCTGAGAAACTTCCAAGTTATGCCCAGCCTGTGTTTGTAAGAATAATTGAAGAGCTTGAAACTACAGGAACTTTTAAATTAAAGAAAAATGATCTTAGAGAAGAGGCATTTCACCTTGAAAAAGTAGGTCAAGATCAGATATTCATTAAAAAGCCTGGTGAAAAAAGTTATGTTCCTCTGGAAAGTGACTTTTATGAAGTTATCATGAGCGGCTCAGCAGGCTTTTAAATTAAATAATTTTACTATCTATTAACACTGCAATAAGTAATGCAGGTTCTGTACCATTATTTACCCAAGCATGATTAGTGCCTCTTTGAACAACAACGTCAAAAGGTTTCATGTCTATTTCTTCTTCATCCAAGATAAGAGTTACATCCCCTTTCAATAAAATAATGTAATCAATCGTTTCAGTCTTATGCATTGCAGGATGTTTAGATGTATCAATTCTATGGTGACCAGCACCTATTTTTTCAAAAGCATCAGCTGCCATATCTTGCATTACGTTTTCAGGAATACCCTCAGGTATTGGATTTATCTGAAAATATCTAAATTTTGTGCCTCCTCTAGGAGGCGAAAGAATAATTTCTTCATCAGCACGATCTATAACATCTGACGATATAATATCCTGACCGTCTGTATTCCATAATTCAAACAAGCCTCCAACGTCCTCTCCAATTGATCTTGCAGGTGGTCCATCGATTGTAATAACTGATTTTCCTTCTTCATTATGCCCGGTAACAATCCTTCTCATCTTAGCTCCTCATATTTTTTAATGTATGTTTAATATTAACGGTTCTTTCAAAATTGGTTAATTCATCCCAATCTATATTAGTAGTTTTCTTCAAATTTGATATCTTTTTACTTGGCTTAATTCCCAATTCATCAAAATAATTGATTGTTGAGATAGCATCCTTTCTGTTATTGCAAATTAAAACCATATCGCAACCAGCCTCAATTGATTTAGCGGCTTTCACTCTACAAGACTCTTCTCCAGCACCCGCCATTGATAGATCATCACTGAAAATTACACCTTCAAAATTTAATTCTTTTCGAATAATGTCTCTAATCCAAAATTTTGAGTAGCTTGGTATTTTGTCATCAATTAATGAATATAAAATGTGAGCACACATTATCGCATCGATTTTTTTATTTAATTTAATATAGGGTTGAATATCAGATCTCATCAAGAGCTCTAATGATCTTTTATCTTCAGGCAAAATAACATGACTATCTTCTGATACACCCCCGTGTCCAGGAAAGTGTTTTGCAGTTGCCTGCATACCCGCCTCATGCATTCCCTCAATATATTTTTCAGCATGCTTGATTACTTCATCAGTTTTTGAAGAAAACGACCTGTCACCAATAATTGCTGAATCACTTTCATCTATATCTAGAACAGGTGCAAAATTTAAATCAATTCCAGCAGCAATAAGTTCTGAAGAAGTTAACCATGCAACTTCTTTGCATATATCTGGATCATTATTAATCTCTGAATATTTAGCTAAATCTTGCAAAGAAGGAAGTTGTGTGAAATCTTTAGAAAACCTCTGTACTCTTCCACCCTCTTGATCGACAGCAAGTAAAATGTTTTCTTTTATTGCATGGATTTCATTTACTAGGTCAGATATTTGCTCAAATGAATTAAAGTTTTTGGAAAATAAAATAATTCCACCTACATTTCCATTTGAAATTAATTCTCTGTCCTGTTGAGACAGAGAAGTCCCCTCAACATCAATCATTATTCGACCATACATATCTTTCATAATTAAATCATATCAAAGAAAAATGATTGAGGTTATTATTAGGTAAAGCTATGAGTAAGAAAGCAATAATTACTGGATCTTCAAGTGGTATTGGATATCAATATGCAAAATATTTGTCTAAACAAGGTTGGTATTTAGATTTGATTTCTCAAGATCAAAAACGATCTAAAAATTCAGAAGAAAATTTATCATATGAAAAAGCAAATTTTCATGTTTATGACTTAGGCCTTAAAGAGTCTATTAATTCAATAATCAATACTATAGATGTTCCAGATCTTATAGTGGCTAATGCAGGTATAGCGATTAATGGCGTCATTGGTGAACTCAATCCAGATGAAAAAGAATATTATTACTACTTAATGTGTGGAGGAGTTATAGATTTAATTGAGGGCTATGTTCCTGAAATGATTAAAAAAGGATCAGGAAGAATAGTTATTATCTCAAGTATTGGAGCAACCACAGCAATGCCTAAGTCTTCCCTTTATTCTTCGATTAAAGCAGGTATTCATGCATATGGCAGGTCTATATCATCTGAACTAAAAAATGAAAACATCTCTGTAACAGTAAGTCTGCCTGGATATGTAAGAACAAATGCACACAAAAGAGCGGGATTGAATCATCTTGAAAGAAAAGTTCCTAATTGGATGTGGGTTAATCCAGAACAAGTTGTAAAAGAAACTGAAAAAGCCTCGCTTAGAGGTAAGTCTGAAATAATACCAGGTTCTGTCTATAAGCTTGTAAGGCCATTTCTTAACTTTAAGCCAGCAATGAGAGCTTGGCGAAACCTAACTAAAAGAAGTTAATAATCAACTATTGTTTCTATGTGATACCCTTGATTTTTTATTAAATCGCTACCTCCCAAATCTGGCAGATCTATAACAGTTAAAATAAGAATATCTGAGGCATTGATATTAAAGTTTTCAGTAAATAACTCAGCACAAGCAATGGCAGTTCCTCCGGTTGCAACCAAATCATCTACTATTACAATTTTTTGATCTTTATTTACATTAGTATTTTGTTGTATCTCTATAGAGGTGCTACCGTATTCAAGATCAAAGCTTTTTTTATAAGTTTGATTTGGAAGTTTTCCAGGTTTTCTCGCAAGAACAAAAGGTAACTCAAGATCTCTAGCAATTGTACCTGCGAAAATAAAGCCTCTGCTTTCAATGCTTGCAACTATGTTAGCCCCAAATTCTTTCGTTATTCTGGTTAGTTCATCACATGTTTTTATGAAGGCTTCAGGTGTTTCAATTAAACTTGTAATGTCTCTAAAAACAATCCCGTCAATTGGGAAATCTTTAACGGTTCTAATGTATTTCTTTAAGTCTAATCTGTCGCTCATTGGAAATTAATCCCAGTTAGGATCTCGCTTTTCAATGAACGAAGCGATCCCTTCTTTAGCGTCATCATTCATGATATTTTTCGCCATAACTTCTGAAGTATATCTATACGCATCAGATAAACTTAACTCTGCTTGCTTATAAAAAGCTGATTTTCCTATATTTACAGTTTTCATAGATTTGCTTGCAATTTTCTTAGCTAAATTCATAACTTCAACTGAAAGTTTTTCACTTACGACATAATCATTAATCAATGAAATTCTTTTTGCTTCTTCTGCATCAATCATTTCACCGGTTAATAACATCTTCATCGCATCTTTCTTTTTAACATTTCTTGATAGCGCAACCATTGGTGTAGAGCAAAATAAACCTAAATTAACTCCTGGAGTAGCGAAAGATGAAGTATCAGAAGCTATTGCTAAGTCACAACTTGCAACAAGCTGACAGCCTGCAGCAGTTGCAATACCATCTATTTCTGCAATTACTGGTTTTGGACAATTAACTATAGATTGCATCATATCTGAACAAGATTGAAATAAATTAGTAAAGTAGCTCTTGCCTTCATCATTATTCTGTCTAGCCTCAGTCATCTCCTTTAAATTATGACCAGCACAGAATATTTTTCCTGTAGAAGCAATGACAACTACTTTTATATCCTCATTGTTTGATATTTCCTCTAATCTTGAAGACATTAATGAAATCATCTCATCTGACAAAGAGTTACCAGATTTTTCATCATTCAAAATTAAACGAACTATTGAATCAGTATTTTTTTCAACTTTTAAAATATCTTGCATAATTTATTTAAATCCAAATCTCTAGATAAGTCTATGAATTATTTATTAATTCTATTTTAGGGCATTTATTCATTACTACATCTAATCCTGCATTAGTTGCTAAATTCATAGAATCGATGCAAATAATATCCAATTGAGTCCATAAAACTTTAGCGTTTATATCAATCGCCTCTTTTGTTATGTTGTATACAAATTCTTTTTTGCGAAAGATATCCACCATATCAATATTTTCATCGATATCTTTTAGATATGCAGAGCACTTTCTGCCAAGAATTAATTCGTTTTTATAATTTGGATTTACCGGGAAGACATCGTAACCATTCTCTAGCAAAAACTGCATCACTACATAGCTATCTTTTTCTACATTTTTACTTATACCAACTATGGCAATTGATCTTACCTTTTTTAAAATATCAATTGGTTTTTCTGTCATTAAAAATTAAAGTTTTCTTGCAAAAACTCTGACCTTATTCATATTCTTATCAAATGTTTTCTTATCCATATTTGGTAAAACGGAATAAAATCTTAAATATTTAGTTTTTAATCCTCCTAACTGAAAAACAGACTTTTTTAGTCTTCTGAATGGAATATTATCAAACAATGAGAAATTAAAATAACTTACCATTGGCCCACCGTAAGTCATTGAAACAATCCCAATTTTATTTTTCATTGCTCCAGCAACTGGATAACCATAATTACCTAAAAATTTGCTATCGGGTAAGATTGATCTATATGAAAAAAACCAAGTTGGATGAAGCACCCAATCTATCCAGTTTTCTAAAATTCCGTTCATTCTTAAGTTATGACAAGCACTCATAAGAAACATCACATCTGCATCTTCAAGTCTTTTTCTATACCTTAAAACTAGATCAGGTGGAGGATTAATATCACTTCTATAAAAAGGTAGTTGTTCAACTTCATCAAAAAGATTAATTAAATCAATTTTATGGCCTAGTTTTGTTGCCTCATCTATGAATGTATCTCTAATAGCAGCATTAAAGGAATTTTTCGTGTTGTGATGACCAAAAATTAGGCAAATCTTCTTCATAACAATTACTTTGCCAACTTAAGGTTTCTTTCTTCAGCAGCTTTCCAGTCTCTTGGAAGGACTTTTGCTACAAGTAAAAAACTTATAACAGAGGGAATAAAAAATATCGAGGTAACTGTCATCGCATATCTTACTGATTCAAGTTCATTATAACTCTCTTTAAATAGATCCATGATCCAACCTGCAAATGTTGGACCTCCACCAAGAGCTATCATATTCAATATAAAGAAAAATAATGCTGTTGACATAGCTCTCATATGAATTGGTGCCAAGGTTTGAGCAATAGCAAAACTTGGCCCAAGATAAATACCAATCAACAACAGAAATAAAGTTGCAAAAACTAAATGTACTTCTATTGATGGGACCCACCACGTAATTAATGCTACAGGTAGGGCTAATCCAATTGAAATTGCAGGAAGCCATCCATAAGCTCTAACATCTCTTTTTCCCCATTTGTCTGCTAAACGTGCACCAAAAAAAGCTCCAGCTGCATAAGTAGTTCCGTTCATAATGCCTAATATGATTACTAAAGTTTGAAAATCAAAACTTGGATCTAAAGTTACAAGATATTTTGTTTGAAATGCTGACTTTGCATATGATACAAAGGAACCAAACGCAATACCAAAACACATGGCCCACCAAGCTGGAATTTTTATAAGCTCCTTTAGGGATTCTTTAAAAGGTGGTTTTTTAATTTCTGTGCCCTGATTAAGTTCCATGGCTCCTCGAACAGGCTCTTTCAAGACAAGTTTCACTATGACTGCTAAACCTATACCTGTAAGACCAAGAACAATGAAAATTCTTCTCCAATCAACATCATCTCCAGAACCCATTAAAGATGCTGTAACAAAATATGCAGCCATAATCCCAATTGGAATACCCATTGAATAAACGCCTAGAGCACTTGCCCTTTCCTCTTTGGGAAATAAATCTGAGATTATTGAGTGCGAGGGTGGACTTCCTCCAGCTTCACCAATACCAACACCCATTCTTGCAAGACCAATTTGAATAAAATTATTTGCTAGGCCTGTAAGAGCTGTGAAACCACTCCAAGTTGCCAATGCGATTGACAATATATTTACTCTATTATATCTATCAGCCAACCAAGCAATCGGAATAGCAACAAAAGTATAAAAAACAGCAAAAGCCAATCCAATCAAAAGACCAAGTTCAGTATTTGTCAGTCCCAAATCTTTTTGAATAAATGGAGCAAGAATGCCCATTATTTGTCTATCGATGAAATTAAAACCGTATACGATTGTTAAAAGTATTAGTACAAAATTTCGGTATTGTTTGCTTGCTCCCACCATCAAAACTAATTATATTGGTAGTTTTGGCAATTTAATACCCAATACTTATTTCCACTTAATAATTGCACAAAGATTAAATTTTTTCAGGCTCTTGAATTTGGCTTGCCAAGATTACTGCAACTAAAGCAAAGCATCCCATAATATTAAAAGCTGCGAAGTAAGTATCTTGAAAACCTATTAGGATGCTTGTTATAAGAATGCCAATTGGTTGGAGTGGTGAAATGATGGGAGATGACATACCTCTGGCTTTTCCAAGATTATGTGCTCCAAAAATTCTTAGGTAACATGCCGTCATAAGAGGCGTTGCAGCACCAAAACCCAGACCAAATATGAATGCACTTAAAAGAAATATATTTGGTTCATTTAAATATGTAATACCAAAAATTCCGATTGCTTGAAGTAACATTGCGATCATTGGAGGATGTGCAGCTTTCATCATATCCATTAGATATCCAAATATTATTTTTCCTAGGACTCCGCCAAATGCAGCTAGAGAATAAGCAAAAACATATTGTTTTACCGGTAAACCCAAGAGATTCCAAGTTTCATTTAACCCCATTTTGCTTGCATGAATTGGTAAGAAAGCGAGTACTCCCATCATGGAAAGAAATTGAAAGGCAAATGCCAGAGAAATTATCCAAAAAACTTTCTTAGATAAAAGATCCTTCGCAGTCATCTCTTCAGGTATAAATTCTTCTTTATAATCTTTTTTTACGCCATCTTTAACTTGATTAACAGCTTTAGGGTCATCAATAACAGTAAAAAAAACAAGAGGCAAAATAATGAAAAATACTATACTTGCAAAGATTACATAAACATTTCTCCAACCAACCAATTCAAGAAGAGGATCAACAATCAAAGGAAGCATAACCCCCGAAAAGGAAATACCTATTGCAGCAATGCCAAGTGCTCTGCCAGCATTTTTATCAAACCAATTTGCGATTAATTTAGATACTGCTAAATTTCCCATCATAATTGATCCCAAGGCAAGAATAGTAAGATAAATCGTGAGGAGCGACCAATAAGAATTTATGAAACTTAGAGAGAAAAGTCCAACTGCATAAATTATAGCCCCAATCATCATAAAATTTTTAACAGAATACTTATCAAGAGCACGGCCAACAATAATTGCCAAAACAGCCACAGGAATAAAATAGAATGCGGAAACCATTCCAAGTTGACTTTCGGTCATGCCTAATTCTGATATTAGGTAAGGCCAGATAACAGGAAAGCTATAAAAAAGAAAACCAACAACAGTAAATTCAAGGGTCAGACCAGTAAATACCATTCTCCAACCAAAAAACTTCATTTTCTAATTTATTCCCACTCCATAGTTGCTGATTTACAGAGCCTTATAGACAAAGGGCTACAAGCACTAAAATAAAAGCGTGTAACTTTCGTGTAACTCTTACCTTCTATTTTTGTTCTGCAAGTTCAAGAAAATCATAAGGTAAATGCGCCCACTTAGCAGTCATGAAATCTACAGTTTCAACGGCCCTTAAACCAATTACTTCTGCATATCGCCTCTCATCACCAACAACTCCAACAGATTTCACTGGCAAAAGAACTGCAAATGCTTGAGAGACTTGATCATACAAATCAGCCTTAATAAGCTCCTGTATAAAAATATGATCTGCCTCTTTTAGAATTTTTGTTTTTTCTTTTGTTATCTCACCAATTATTCTTACGCCCAGACCAGGACCAGGAAATGGATGTCTGTCTAACATTTCTTGAGGCAATCCAAGCTCTTTACCCATTTTTCTCACCTCGTCTTTAAAGAGATCTCTTAAGGGCTCAACTAAATCTAGCTTCATTTCATCTGGAAGGCCTCCAACATTATGATGTGATTTTATAGTTCGTGCTTCTTTTGATTCGCTTCCAGATGATTCAATTACATCTGGATAAATTGTTCCTTGAGCAAGAAATTTAATATCTTTCAATTTTATAGCTTCTGCGTCAAAAACATCTATGAAAGTTCTGCCAATAATTTTTCTTTTTTGTTCAGGATCTTCAATATTTTTTAGATGCCTGAGAAAAATCTCCTCACTATCTGATTTAATAACATTTAGACTCATGTTTTCTTTGAAGGTTTGCATTACATCTTCTGCTTCACCTTTTCTTAAAAGTCCATTATCTACAAAAACACAAGTTAGATTCTTGCCTATTGCTTTATGAAGTAATGTTGCTGTTACAGAAGAATCAACTCCACCAGATAAACCAAGAAGAACCTTATCATTTTTGACTTTTTCTTTTATGTCATGAATTCTTTGTGAAATTACGTCATCAATATTCCATTCAGTTTTAGCATGACATATATTCAAAATAAAATTATCCAATATTTTTTTACCCTGCTCAGTGTGAGTTACCTCAGGGTGAAATTGAATTCCATATATTGGCAAAGATTCGTGTTCCATAACAGCAATTGGGGCAGTCGAGGTTGATGCTATAAGATTAAAATTATCTGGTAAATCTTGTACTTGATCACCATGACTCATCCAAACGTTTAATTTTTTATTAATGCCTTCAAATATTTTTGAATTTGAAACAACATCAAGAGATGAATGTCCAAACTCCTTTTGATCTACAGACACAACGTGTCCTCCCATTTGTTCAGCTAGAGTTTGCATACCGTAACAGATTCCAAGAACTGGAACTGATAGATCAAAAATAACTTGTGGAACTCTTGGTGTAAAACTTTCAGTAACTGAGTTAGGGCCTCCAGATAAAATAACACCTTTTGGATTTAACATCCTTATTTTTTGTTCGTTAATATCCCAAGGAAGAATTTCTGAATAAACTTTACTTTCTCTTACTCTTCTTGCAATTAATTGAGTATATTGAGATCCAAAATCAAGAACTAAAATGGTATCAATAGCTTTATTATTAACTGATAGTTTATTCATTTGCTAACTAACTTCTCTGATAGTTAGGAGCCTCTTTAGTGATCATAACATCATGAACATGACTCTCTGTCATGCCAGCATTTGTAATTTCAACGAACTGACTTTTTTTGTGCATTTCAGAAATATTTTTGCATCCAATATAACCCATGCTTTGTCGTAAACCCCCAATAAGTTGGTTTACAACATTCAATACAAGACCTTTGTAAGGAACTCTACCTTCGATTCCTTCAGGTACAAGTTTATCTGCAGCGACGTCTTCCTGCATATATCTGTTTGCATCCTCACGCTCTGTCATTGCGCCAATTGAACCCATACCACGATATGTTTTAAAGCTTCTACCTTGAAATAACTCAACTTTTCCTGGAGCCTCCTCAGTTCCAGCAAACAGACTGCCTAACATTACTGAGTCAGCCCCAGCAGCAATTGCCTTAGCAATATCTCCCGAAAATCTAATTCCACCATCAGCTATCACAGCTACTTCAGTATTTTTTAGAGCTGTACTTACATCAAATATCGCTGAAATTTGTGGTACACCAATACCTGCGATAATTCTTGTGGTACAAATTGAGCCTGGACCCATTCCAACCTTCACTGCATCTGCTCCTGCTTTGACTAACTCCATAGCTGCATCTGCAGTCGCAATATTGCCTCCAATAACATCAACGCTTGGAAATTTTTGTTTAACTGCTTTGATGGTTTCAATAACATTTTTAGAGTGGCCGTGTGCGCTATCTATTACTAAAACATCTACACCTTCATTAAATAATGCTTCGGCTCTATCAAAAGTATCTTTATCAGTTCCCAAAGCTGCTCCAACTATTAATCTACCAAAATCATCTTTAGTGGCATCAGGGTTTTTAGCGGTATTTTCAATGTCTCTCATTGTTACAAGGCCAGATAACTTGTCCTCATCATCTAGAACAAGAACTTTTTCAATTCTATTTTTATACATTAATTGCATTACTTCTGTTTGAGAAACTCCCTCTTTTACTGTTACTAGCTTTTCTAGCGGCGTCATAATAGTAGAAACATCTGATTCCATATTTTCCGCATAACGAAAATCTCTACTTGTAACGATCCCCTTTAAGTCACCGTCATCAACAACTGGCATTCCTGAAATGCTTAATTCAGATGTAAGTTGTTTTAACTCTCCAATTGATTTCTTTGAACTTATTGTGACTGGGTCCCTTACAATACCGCTTTCATATTTTTTTACAGACCTCACAAGACTAGCCTGTTCTTTAATTGAATTATTTTTGTGAATAATTCCAATACCTCCTGCCTCTGCAAGTGCAATAGCCATACTTGATTCTGTAACAGTATCCATGGCTGCAGAAATCAAAGGTATTTTCAGTGAGATGTTTTTAGAGAGTTTTGATTCAGTATTTGCATCACTGGGCAGAAAGTCACTGTAGCTTGGTAAAAGTAATACGTCATCGAATGTTAACGCTTTTTGTTTTAATTTTTCCATGTCAGATTATAACCAAAGAAAAATGGAAAAAAAAGAGTATTAAATTTAGCTAAGAACAATATCTAATTAAAGATATTCTTTAATTTTGTCCATCAAATCTTGAAGTTCAGGCTTATTTTTTTGAATTTCTTCCAAAGATAATCCCTCAAGCTCATGAGGAAAAACTAGCCATTGATCAGTTTCATGTAAGTAATAATCTGGCTTATATTCTGATTCGTTTTTATTTGGTTTGTAATATGGTGTTGCAATTTTAATTTCAGGAGTATTTTTTTTACATGCTTTCTTTAGGTCTGTAATTATTTGAGAAATTGAGTTTCCTGTATCATGCACATCATCAACAATGAGAAGTCTGTCTTCTGATTCAAGCTTTCTTATTACATAATTCAAGCCATATACTTGAACACTGTCTTTTTTAGAGTCTATACCGGTGTAATACGAAGTTCTAATTGCAACATGATCAGACTTTACTCCAAGTACACTTAAAAATTCTTGCACAGCAATGCCAATTGGTGCTCCGCCTCTCCAAACACCAACAATATAATTGGGTTTAAAACCACTTTCATAAACATTCCAAGCTAATTGAAATGAGTCTTTAAGCAGGTCCTCGGACCTTATATAGAGCTTTTCCATGTTAAATTGAGATATTTAAAACAAAGATTATAGCTCTATATTAGATTTTTATCAGAAATCGTAACTTATTCTAGTCATTATTTGTCTTGGTGGTATAAGTTCTAGGCCTGATGCTGCAACACCAAATACATCTGTCATACTTGAATTAATACCGTCTTCATCAGTGGCATTTAGAAGCATGAAGTCTACACTTACACTATTCATAAAATCAATGCCAACAGTTATGTTAAATATGTCGTAAGCTGGTATGGAGTCTACTATAGGATTATTTGAAACTCTTTGTTCAAACTCACCTCTTTTTACATACTGCATGATTGCTGTAAGGCTATTACCAGATGCTAGATCAGTCTCATATACTACACTGAGATCAGCTGTAAACTCAGGACTTTTAGCAAGTTTGTTGCCTCTAATGTTTTCTCTAAGTCCATAACGAAGATCTTCTTCACCAAAGAAATATTGATATGCATCAACATTGTCTAATACTTCATAATCTGAAGTTACTTCAGAGTCTAAAAATGCTAAATTCATATCAAATGTTAATGAATCTGAAATCAATCCGGTAAATTCAATCTCTACTCCAGACATCTCAGATTCTGGAATATTCGCAACACCACCTCTGTAAGGATCTGGATCGGTAGCTTGAAATTGAAGATTCTCATAGTCATAGAAGAATACTGCAACGTTTGCTCTCGCTTGACCATCAAATAAATCAGTTTTTAAACCAACTTCAGTAGAATCAACGGTTTCAGCTTCAAAAGTTGGAAAAACCATTGGTGGAGCATTATCACCATCAAAACCAAAAGTTAGGTTACTTCCACCAGGCTTAAAACCTTTTGAAAGAGTTAGATATGCCATTGTTGCGTCACCAAGATCATATTCTCCAGTAATTCTGCTTGTAACTTCGTCTGTAGTACCTTCTTCTTGGAATTGATCACCTGCATTGAAGAAGTTAGCAACATCTGTACCAAAAGTATCTTCAGAATATCTTAAACCTGAAACCAATCTAAAAGTATCGCTAAAACTATATGTTGTTTGTGCATAAACAGATAATGATTCTCTATATGGGAATGCATCTGTGAAAAAGTCTACATCTGCACTTGGTCCAAAGATATCAAATCTTCCTGGGATACCAAAATCATGTGTGTAACAGTAACTAGGATCAGCAAACGGCTCATCACAAACATACTTAAATACACCATCTAAATCATCGTCTCTATAGCCTCTAATGACATTTTCTATTTCATGCTCCATATAGAAAGCTCCAAGTGTCCAATCAAGCTTGCCATCCATTAATGGTTCATTTGAAATAAGATTGATTTCAAAAGTTTTAGTCTCTACGAGAGAAGTTTCAGGACGAAACTCAGCTTGCTGGTAAGTTGCTCCAGCTCCTAGTCCAGGTATTGAGAGAACAGGATCTCCAAAATTATGTCGATCATTGTCCCTAGTTACAGAGATATCGTCTTCTTGGGTACTAGCTAAAATTTTTAAATTTGCATAGCCGAGATCAGACTCATAAATCACCGCAAAAACTGAAGAAGTTAGTTCCTGATTAGAAATTGTATTTTGTGAGAGTTTCCTCATGTTTGAAGATTGGTCATCAATACCTCTAATGGCAGCACCGTTTCTGTCTACATCAAAATATTGACCAAAGATTCTTAAACTTGTCGTATCACTAAGCTCAAACATCCAATCTGATCTGATGCTCACATTTGAAGCATCATCAAGATCTTGTCCAGTGAATGTATTTTCAGAGAATCCATCTCTGTCAGTAGTAGCAAAAGAGAATTTTGTACTTACTGTTTCAGACAGAGGTATATTTGAAGTGCCTCTGATCTTAGTTAAACCATAATCACCAATTGTAATGTCAGCTTTTGAAAAAGCCTCTTCTGAAGTTGGCTTATTGCTGATAACATTGATTGCACCACCTGTTGAGTTTTGACCAAATAGAGTCCCTTGAGGGCCTCTTAAAATTTCAATTCTTTGGATGTCAATAAAATCTGTTTGAAGCGAAAATGGAGATGCTATAAAAATTCCATCCATATGATATGCAACTGAAGGTGCAGCTATAGCATTCTGATTAGTTTCATTACCAATACCTCTTATTGATATAACCGTTTTATAACCTTCGTTTTTTGCAACCGTGACACCTGGTACGATGGCGGTTAAATCTACAAAAGAAGTAATATTTTTTGCTTCAAGTTCTGAATCAGTAATTGCAGTAACTGCTTGCGATACAGTCTGAAGGCTTTCATCTCTTTTTTCAGCACTAACAATCACATCCTCGATAGTTTGCTCTTGAGATTGCACATCATTGATGTTCAATAAAAAAACAAGTGCTAATAAGCTGAGCTTAATAAAGTTTAGTTTTTTAAAAGTCATGTTTAGATCCCCGTCTAAAATAAATAATATTAATATAAAAACATGCAAATTACATGCCAAAAAAATAAATTCAATAATGTATTTATTCTAAAAATATTTAACTATATATAAGTTAAATAAATGTATACTTTTAAAATCTTGAAAAGCTAAATTTCGAAATTTTTATGAAAAAAACTTTAGAGCAGATTTTTAAAATAAGAGAACATAATACCACTATTAAAAAAGAATTATTAGCTGGTTTTACAACATTTATAACTATGGCATACATCATATTTGTAAATCCACAAATTATGTCTTCTACAGGAATGGATCAAGGTGCAATATTTGTAGGAACTTGTCTTGCAGCTGCGGTTGCATGCTTTGTTATGGGTTTTATTGCAAACTGGCCAATTGGTTTAGCCCCAGGCATGGGTTTGAATGCATTTTTTACCTATACAGTTGTTGGGGAAATGGGCTATTCATGGGAAATTGCACTTGGTGCAGTTTTTATAGCAGGAATACTTTTTTTTATTATGAGCATTACTCGTCTAAGAGGTTGGATGATTACAAGTATCCCTCTAAATTTAAGGATTGCCATGGGTGCTGGGGTAGGATTATTTATTGGCCTGATTGGACTCAAAAATGGTGGGATTATTATAAGTAACGAAGCAACAATATTATCATTGGGTGATTTTAAAAAAGTAGAAACACTTCTGGCAGCAGTTGGTTTTTTAGTAATATCTATTTTCTCAGTGAGAAAAATACCTGGCGCTATAATAATTGGTATATTAATTACAACTCTTTTAGCAATGTCATTGGGGCTTGTTCAATTTAATGGTTTGTTATCATACCCTCCTGATATATCTCCTGTTTTTTTAAAATTAGATATATTTGGAGCATTAAATATTGGCATGCTTACAGTAATTATGTCATTTTTATTTGTTAACCTTTTTGATACGACTGGGACGCTTGTTGGAGTTGCCACAAGAGCAAATTTAATTGATGTTAATGCAGAATCAAAAGGTCTTGATAACGCCCTCAAGGCTGATAGTAGTGCAAGCATATTCGGCACATTTTTTGGTTGTTCCCCTGTAACAAGTTATGTCGAAAGCTCAGCAGGTGTAGAAGCTGGAGGGAGAACTGGATTAACAGCTATTGTAGTTGGAGCATTATTCATTTTTGCAATGTTCTTATCACCACTTGCAGCAATAATTCCTGCATATGCTACTTCTGGTGCACTAATATATGTGGCAATACTAATGCTTGGAGGCATGGAAAAGTTAAATTGGTCATCAACTGTTGAGTTACTTCCAGCGTTGGTAATTATTGTTATGATTCCTTTATCTTTTTCAATTGCAGACGGAATTGCGTTAGGTTTTCTTACATATGTATCTTTAAAGTTAGCAACAGGCCAGATTAGAAATATTTCATCTGGCGCATGGTTCTTAACCTTAATTTTTATTTCGAAATTTATATTTTTATAAAATAAGTCCAAAAATATATATTATGGTAAGGCCCGCATTTAGAACTATAAGCGACATCTCCTTCCACAAAAATCCAACTACAACCCATAATGAATTTGCCAATATAAATGCCCAATGATGATATTCAAGGGCAGGTACAAAACTAGCAAGAATAGCAGCTAAAATAAGAATGAATGTTGCTATCCATGCTAAAAATTGAAACGGCTTTTCATTTTGTTCCATCTTTAAATTTTCAAAGTAGTATTAAAGAATTGAATCTGTCTTCGCAGCACAAATAAAGTCATTTTTATGTAATCCCATTATCTTATGGGACCACCATACAACTGTAACTTTACCCCATTCAAGTATGATTTCAGGATGATGATCTTCTTGTTCAGCTAGATTTGCAACTTCATTTGTAAATTTAACTGAATCTTCATAATTTAAAAAAGCGTATGAACAAATTAATTTCTTTATCCCATCTTGTTCAGAAACAATCCATGATGGAATTTGAGGGAGCAATTGTTCAATTTCTTTATCAGTTAAAACTGGAGCGTCTATCCTACATGCCTCACAGCGATTTTTAGTAAGATCATTTTCCAATTTTAAATTCCGCCCTTAGCAAGTTTTTTAGGATCAAGTAATTTTAATAACTTTGCTTTAGATAGGTCCGTTTCTTGTGCAGCAACTTCAATAATAGGTCGATTTTCTTTATAAGCTTTTTTTGCAATCTCTGCAGCTTTTTCATATCCGATAATAGGATTTAATGCAGTGACAAGAATTGGATTTTTAGATAGTGATGATTCCAAATTCTTTTCATTAACTTTAAAAGTTTTGATAGCATTTTTTGAAAGTGCTTTCATTGAACCCGCAATGAGATTAATACTTTTAAGGAGATTGTAAGCAATTACAGGCAACATAACATTTAACTGAAAACTTCCTGATTGTGCTGCCACTGTAATAGAAACATCATTACCAATCACATCTGCTGAAGCCATTGCGACTGCTTCCGGAATTACTGGATTAACTTTTCCCGGCATTATGCTGCTACCTGGTTGAAGTGCCTTTAATTCTATCTCAGACATACCAGCCAGTGGTCCACTATTCATCCATCTTAAATCGTTGGATATTTTCATTAAAACTATTGCTAGATTTTTAAGTTCGCCAGAAAGCTGAACCGAGCAATCTTGTGCACTTAATTCGTGATAAAAGTTCTTACTCGGTGAAAATCTCTTTTTACTATTACAAAGTTTAGATAACTCTTGAGCAAAATATTTAGAAAAGTTTTTATGAGCATTAATTCCACTGCCTACAGCAGTTCCTCCTTGAGGCAATTCAAAAAATCTTTTTTCAATAGTCCTAAGCATTTCTTTTGAAGCACTTAATTGACTGGCCCAAGCTCCAAGTTCTTCAGAAAAATCAATTGGCATAGCATCCATTAAGTGAGTTCTTCCTGTTTTTATAACTCCTTCAAGTGATTTAGCCTTTTTTTCAATACTATCAATCAACTCATCTAAAGCAGGGAACAACTTTCCATCAAGATCCATGATTGCACTTAATTTAATTGCTGTGGGTATTACATCGTTACTGCTTTGTGACATATTTACATCGTCGTTTGGATTAATATCTAACTTTGAATATCTTGATGCTAAATTTGCAATTACTTCATTTGCATTCATGTTAGAACTTGTTCCAGAACCTGTTTGAAAGACATCAATTGGAAATTCTTTATGATGCTTTTCTTTCCATACTTCTTTTGCTGCTCTAGAAATAGCTTTAGATTTTTTTGTAGAAATTAGTTTAAGTCTCAAATTTGCTCTAGCAGCTGCATCTTTAATAAGACCAAGAGAAGATACAAAAGATTTCGTGAAAGGAAAATCCATTTTTATGCCACTGATTGGAAAGTTATTTACAGCTCTTTGAGTTTGAGCACCCCATAAAGCTTTTGCTGGAACCTTAACTTCTCCAAGGCTATCTTTTTCAGTTCTAAATTTCATATTTGTTTCTTAATTTGATAAGCTATTTTAACACTAAAGAGCTTTGGAGAATAAAAACTATGTCAAATGTTGCGCCAATTAAAATAGATACAACTGACGGAAGACTTCCTATTAAAGATAAAGGTTTAGTTTTTCAGGAATTTGCTAATCCTGCAGAAGAAAGAAGAAATCAACTTGAAAAGTTAGCAGCTGGATTTCGACTATTTGATTACTTTGGATTTAATGAGGGAGTAGCTGGTCATATAACGTATAGAGATCCTGAATTCCAAGATCATTTTTGGGTTAATCCTCTAGGTGTTCATTTTTCGCAGATATCAGTTTCAGATCTCTTGCTTGTGAATCATGACGGTAAAGTTGTCCAAGGCGATCGTGATGTAAACGTAGCAGCATTTGCTATACATTCTAGGTTACACAAAGCAAGGCCAGATGTTAATGCTGCAGCACATTCTCATTCTATTTACGGAAGAACTTTTTCAACACTTGGGAAACTCCTTGATCCTATTTCACAAGATGCTTGTGCTTTTTACGAAAATCAGGGTATCTATAAAGATTTCTCAGGTGTGGTCGAAGAAGTAGATGAAGGTGATGAAATTGCGAAAGCTTTAGGAGACAAAAAAGTAGCTATTCTTCAGAATCATGGAATATTAACAACTGGACCTTCTGTCGACATTGCTCTTTGGTTTTATATGTCAATGGAAAGATGTTGCCAAGCACAATTAATGGCTGAGGCAGCTGGTAAACCAGTAGTTATTCCTCACGAAACAGCCATTAAAACAAGAGAATTTATAGCAAATGATATTGCTGCATGGGCAAGTTACCAACCTGCCTTTGATAAGATTATAAAAATGCAGCCAGATTTACTAGATTAATCTAAGGAGCAATAATAGCCTTTGTTTCTAAGCATTCTTCTAGACCATGAATGCCATGCTCTCTTCCATTTCCTGAAGCTTTGTAGCCACCGAAAGGAGCGCCTGTTCCTCTTGCGCCACCATTTATGATTACTTGACCAGCTCGAATTTTTCCTGCAACTTCCCTTGCATGCTCAGGCTCTCCTTGGACGTAACCTGCAAGACCATATTCCGTATCATTCGCAACAGAAATTGCTTCATCTTCACTTTCATATTTGATCATTACCAGAACAGGACCAAATATTTCTTCTTTAGCTATCGTCATATCATTTGTTACATTTGCAAAAACTGTTGGTCTCACGTAATAACCTTTCTCACATCCTTCAGGCTTTTCAACTCCTCCTGCAACTAACGTTGCACCCTCTTCAATACCTATTTCGATCAATTTAATAATCTTTTCGTATTGAGTTTTATTTGCAATTGGTCCAATTCTAAATTCACCGTTAGGATCTCCAACGGTTGTATTGTTTGCAGTAGCAACTGCAACCTCTACTGCTTTATCGTAATTCTTGGCAGATACCAACATTTTTGTTGGTGCATTACAAGATTGACCTGAATTTAAAAAACAATGTCCTGCTCCACCTTTAACAGATTTTTCTAAGTCAGCAACATCATCAAGGATTATATTCGATGATTTTCCACCTAATTCCTGATGAACACGCTTTACTGAAACTGCAGAAGCTTGTGCTACAGCGATTCCAGCTCTGGTTGAACCAGTAAATGACATCATAGCCACATCTGGATGTTCGGAAAGTGCTGCACCAACAGTGGGACCATATCCATTTACAACATTGAATACACCATTTGGCACACCAGCCTTGTCAAACACTTCAGCTAAAAGCATTGCACAATAAGGTGATATCTCACTAGGCTTTAAAACCATCGTGCAACCTGCTGCTAACGCTGCAGAAACTTTAGTTGTTATTTGGTTCATAGGCCAGTTCCATGGAGTTATCATGCCAATTACACCAATAGGTTCTTTAATTAAAGTATAGTCACCTTCAGGTCTTTCAAATTCATAGTCTTTCAGCGCATCTAAAGTTTCATGAATATTTTTTATTCCTGTTTTGGCCTGAGCAGCTTCAGATAACCATATTGGAGCACCCATTTCTTTTGTGATAATTTGAACAAAATCATCATATCTGTTTTCATACTCACTAATTATGTTATTGAGAAGTTCTATTCTTTGTTCTTTTGTAGTTTGTTGAAAAGTAGAAAAAGCTTCTAATGCGGCTGATACAGCTTTATCAATATCTTCTTTCGTGCCAGCGGTAACTTGTCCAATAACTTCTTCAGTTGCTGGATTTATAACGTCAATTAATTCATTTGATTCTGACTTTACCCACTCGCCGTTGATATAGAAGTTTAAATCGTTGCTCATATTAATCTCCAAAAATAGAATAAAATTATAACTAAATACTAATAAATGAACTAGATGCTAATTATTAGAATAATCCTTTTATTTCCTTATTCTCATCTAAACCAATTGCTTCAGCTGAAGGTACTCTCGGCAATCCTGGCATAGTCATTATTTCTCCACAAACTACTACAATAAATTCAGCACCTGCGGATAATCTTACTTCTCGTATAGGAACTTCATGTCCTTTTGGTGCACCCATTAATAAAGGATCAGTGGAAAAACTATATTGTGTTTTTGCCATACAAACTGGGTAGTCACCAAAGCCATCTTTTTCAAGTTTTAAAAATTGATTTCTTACTTTTTTATCAGCAATTATTTCAGCAGCTCCATAAATATTTTTTGCAATATGTTCGGTTTTATCCCACAGACTCATATTATCTGGATAGAGAGTTTTAAATTCAGCAGAGTTTGAATCTGCAATTTTTGCTACTTCTTTAGCTAAATCAGCTGCTCCTTCGCCACCTTTTTCCCAATGAGAAGAAATTTTACATTGCACACCAACATTCTTACAGAAATTAATTATTTGTTTATGCTCCTCTGCTGTATCAGTAACGTAATCATTAATTGCGACAATAACTGGTACACCAAATTTACCAATATTTTCAATATGTCTCCCAAGATTTTCACAACCTTTAACGACTGCTTGAATATTTTCAATATTTAATTCTTCTTTTTTTACGCCCCCATGCATTTTAAGAGCCTTTGTTGTTGCAACTAAAACAACCGCATCTGGTTTTAAACCAGATTTTCTGCACTTAATATCAAAAAACTTTTCTGCACCAAGATCGGCACCAAATCCAGCTTCAGTAACAACATAATCTGCAAGCTTGAGAGCAGTCTTAGTAGAGACAACAGAATTACATCCATGTGCAATATTTGCAAATGGACCACCATGCATAAATGCAGGATTATTTTCTAAAGTTTGTACAAGATTTGGTTTAAATGCATCTTTCAAAAGAGCAGTTATTGCTCCATCCGCTTTAAGTTGCTTAGCTTTTACAGGCTCATTATCTTTTGTATAACCAATAACAATATTTCCAATTCTTTTCTGTAAGTCATCAATATCAGAGGCAAGACAAAAAACAGCCATAATTTCAGATGCAACCGTAATATCAAAACCACTTTGTCTTGGTATGCCATTTCCTGTTCCACCTAACCCACATGTGATATCTCTTAGGGATCTATCATTCATATCAACGACCCTTTTCCATGTGATTCTTCTTGGATCAATATTTAATTGATTATCCCAATGAATATGGTTATCTATTAAAGCAGATAGAAGATTATGTGCAGCACCTATCGCGTGAAAATCACCTGTGAAATGAAGATTTATATCTGTCATAGGAATTACTTGAGCATAACCACCGCCTGCTGCTCCTCCTTTCATTCCAAAACATGGACCTAAGCTGGGCTCTCTTAAACATATCATTGCTTTTTTTCCAATGTGACATAGGCCGTCTACCAACCCTACACTTGTAGTAGTTTTACCCTCACCTGCTGGTGTTGGAGATATTGCAGTAACTAATATTAGCTTTCCATCTTCATTTTTTTTTAGTTTTTCAATTAATGATGAAGAGATTTTAGCCTTATCATCTCCAAATTTAATTAAATCCTCATCAGTTATGTCAATAGTTGCAGCAACTTTGTCAATTGAAATTTTATTAGCAGCACTTGCAATCTCTAAGTCACTTGGATAAGTACTCATAATATATACACCCCTCATTTGAGCTTTCAGTATACAGAAGAGGAATAAGATAACTAGAAAAAATTAAGTATTTTTTGCCT
>JH611156.1:799178-802636 GCA_000252525.1 SAR86 cluster bacterium SAR86A
TGGTATGCCGTCCCCTGTTCCACCTAACCCACATGTGATTATCTCTAAGGATCTATCATTCATATCAACGACCCTTTTCCATGTGATTCTTCTTGGATCAATATTTAATTGATTATCCCAATGAATATGATTATCCATTAAAGCAGATAGAAGATTATGTGCAGCACCTATCGCGTGAAAATCACCTGTGAAATGAAGATTTATATCTGTCATAGGAATTACTTGAGCATAACCACCGCCTGCTGCTCCTCCTTTCATTCCAAAACATGGACCTAAGCTGGGCTCTCTTAAACATATCATTGCTTTTTTTCCAATGTGACATAGGCCGTCTACCAACCCTACACTAGTAGTGGTTTTACCTTCACCTGCAGGTGTTGGAGATATTGCAGTAACTAATATTAGCTTTCCATCTTTATTTTTTTTTATTTTTTCAATTAATGATGAAGAAATTTTAGCCTTATCATCTCCAAATTTAATTAAATCCTCATCAGCTACGTCTACAGTTGCAGCAACTTTGTCAATTGAAATTTTATTAGCAGCACTTGCAATCTCTAAGTCACTTGGATAAGTACTCATAATTTATATACACCCCTCTTTTTGAGCTTTCAGTATACAGAAGAGAAATATTGATAACTAGAAAAAATTAAGTATTTTTTGCATCATTAAAAGCATCAATTGCTCTCAATCTTGATTGCTTAAGATCAAGCATTTGAGATGGATAGTTACAATGATTTCTGATACTTTCATCAGGGTCGTGGATATCTTTTTTATCAAGATCTTTTAATTCATTTATGTATTTCTTAATAAAGAGTCCATTAGAGTCAAAATTTTTAGATTGGGTTAATGGATTAAAAATCCTAAAATAAGGAGCAGCATCGGTTCCTGTTGAGCTACTCCATTGCCATCCACCATTATTTGAGGAAAAGTCTCCATCAATTAAATTTTGCATAAAGAATTCCTCTCCTAGCCTCCAATCATGCAGCATATTTTTGGTGAAGAACATAGCAACAACCATTCTGAGTCTATTATGCATCCAGCCCTCATTTATTAATTGTTTCATTGCAGCATCAATAATAGGAAATCCTGTATTGCCTGATTTCCATGCGTTCAACTCGTCATCATTGAATCTCCATTTAATTTTTTTAGTGTACTCTTGGAAGGGTTGACCTCTGCTAACTTTTGGAAAAGAAAACATTATATTTTTATAAAATTCTCTCCATATAATCTCATCAATCCACTTCACAATTCCCTTTTCTCCAGAATCTAGCTCAAAATTATTTAACTTTAGTGCTTCTAATATGCATCTTTTTGGTGAAATGATGCCTGAGGCTAAGTATGCTGAAAGTCTGCTGGTTCCATCAATTATTGGATCATTCCTATCTTGCGCATATTTAAAAATATTTTTATCTAAATAAGAGTGAAGTCTCATTTGAGCTTCGTGTTCTCCAATCGGCCAAAGTGACATATCGACTGAGTGAGTTTTTTGAAAATTAAAATTAAAGTCATTAATATTTGATTTTATTTTTGTTGATTTTTTTTCTGTGTATTTGAATTCAATATCGAGCTTATCTAAAGTGAAATTTTCAATCCATTTTCTTTTAAATGGGGTAAAGACTGAGTAAGGTTTTCCCTCTCCAGTTAATATTGATCCAGGCTCAAAAACAACTTGTTCGTCGAATGTTTTTATTTCAATATTTGAGTTTTGCAATAAATCTTTCACAGATTCATCTCGATTTATTTCGTCTTCACCAAACTGATTATTCCAAAAAATCTTTTCAATTGAATTAAGTTCGATGTATTGTTTAATGATTTCTGCATTATCATTGAAGCCGTCAGAATAAATTACTGTTAAAGGTATGTTTACTTTTGATAAAGATTTTGCAAGGTCCTTAAGATTCTCTATAAAAAAATCTATTTTACAATTTGCGTCATTGTGTTTGTTGTTTTGATTTTTTGAGTAAATATAAATTGAATGAACTTCTTCCGATAATTTACATGCCTCTCTTAAAGCCGGATTATCGTCCATGCGGAGATCATTTCTGAGCCATACCAAAGTCTTCATATATTAATCTTTAATATTTTGATTTGAAAAAGTTACATCAACTTGGTAGTTATCTCTAACATTTTTGATTTCAGCTAATCCGCCAGCTGCCTCGACAATTGCTGCACCAGCCAATATATCCCAAAGATAAATTCCTTTTTCTTTATAGAGTTCTGCTTTTCCAGATGCAATATAGCATGAAGCCATTGCGGCAGACCCAATCATTCTTGTTTTTTTCCAAGATTGCATATCACTGATCAAGTTATTTAGTGATGCGTCTGAATAATCAGTATTAAAAGGCAATCCTGTTATTAAAACACCATCCTTTTTATCATCAACCTTCGATACTTGTATCGGAGAGTTGTTCAATGTTGCTACTTTATTAATACAGTCACCACAATAAATTTCATCACTATTAAAGTCATAAATTACTCCGAATAATGGTTTCATATTTTTAACCATGCCTATAGATACGCAACAAATAGGTATGTCACGGTTATAGTTTGCAGTTCCATCAAGTGGATCAACTACCCAAAAAGTATTTCCTAAATCTGTTGAAGACTCACCACTTTCTTCAGCTAAGATTCCATAATTTGAGCTTTCATTAATTATTTTTTTAATTAAATTCTCAGAAGCAATATCTGCATCTAATTTAATATCTCTTGGAGCACTTGATGAAGTTTTATTTAACTCAATTTTATTTTTTTTTAGATATTTTCCAGATGCTAATGCGGCTTTTATAGCTACATTTATTTCTTTTGATAAATCTAACTCAGGCATCTAACCTTTATATGTAACTCTATATATCACATTATATTTGTCGTCAGAAATCAACAATGAGCCATCACTCATTACAAAAGGAGCGGCAGGCCTTCCCCATGCATCTTCATTTACAAGCCATCCAGAAATAAAGTCTTCTTGATTAAGATATTTGCCTTCTTTATCTAATTCAACTAAAACAACCTTATAACCTGATTTACCATTATATTTATTCCATGATCCATGAAGAGCCACAAAAACACTATTTTGATATTTTTCTGGAAAAACCTGTCCATCATAAAAAGCAATACCTAAGGGCGCTACATGAGGACCTAATTCAGCAATTGGATCAATAAAATCTTTTTCAACATCAGGAATCATGTGACCAAATTCTGGATCAATAACATTCTTTGCATGCTTATAAGGATAGCCATAAAAACTTCCCTCTATATCGACAACGTTTAACTCGCAAGAAGGTGAATTATCACCTAGCCAGTCTCTTCCATTATCAGAAAAATACATTTTGTTTGTGACTGGATGCCAGTCAAATCCGACACTATTTCTAACTCCGTCAGCAACAGTAATAAGGTCTCCATTTACATACTTATGAATAGCAGCAAACCTTGGATCTTTAGTTTGTGGTCAAGGCATATATACA
>JH611156.1:802656-804404 GCA_000252525.1 SAR86 cluster bacterium SAR86A
AGCTTCTACAATTGCTGCACCAGCCAATATATCCCATAGATAAATTCCTTTTTCTCTATAAACTTCTGCTTTTCCAGATGCAATATAGCATGAAGCCATTGCAGCAGATCCAATCATTCTTGTTTTTTTCCAAGATTGCATATCATTTATCAAATTTTTTAATGATGTGTCAGAATAATCAGTATTAAAAGGTAAACCTGTTATTAAAACACCATCCTTTTTATCACCAACCGTCGATACTTGTATTGGAGAATTGTTCAATGTTGCTACTTTATTAATACAGTCACCACAATAAATTTCGTCACTATTAAAGTCATAAATTACTCCAAATAATGGTTTCATGTTTTTAACCATGCCAATAGATACGCAGCAAATAGGTATATCACGGTTATAATTTGCAGTTCCATCGAGTGGGTCAACTACCCAAAAAGTACTTCCTAAATCTCCTGAAGACTCTCCACTTTCTTCAGCTAAAATCTCATAATTTGAGCTTTCATTAATTATTTTTTTAATCAAATTCTCAGAAGCTATATCTGCTTCTAATTTAGTATCTCTTGGATCACTTGATGCAGTTTTATTTAATTCAATCTTATTTTTTTTTAGATATTTTCCAGATGTTAATGCAGCTTTAATAGCAATGTTTATTTCTTTCGTTAAATCTAATTCAGGCATCTAACCTTTATATTGAACTTTATAAATCACATTATGTTTATCGTCAGAAACCAACAATGAGCCATCACTCATTACGAAAGGTGCTGCAGGCCTTCCCCAAGCAGTTTCATTAGATAGCCAACCGGTTATAAAATCTTCTTGATATAGATAATTTCCATTATCATCAAGTTTAACTAAGATTACTTTGTAGCCAGATTTCTTTGTTCTATTCCATGAACCATGAAGCGCAATAAATACACTATTATGATACTTTTCTGGAAATTCTTTACCATCATAGAAAGCAATACCTAATGGAGCTACGTGAGCACCTAATTCAGCAATCGGATCAACAAACTCTTTATCTACAGAAGGAATCATATCTCCAAACTCAGGATCAATAACATCCTTGGCATGTTTATAAGGATAACCATAGAAACTACCTTCTTCATTTACTACGTTTAGCTCGCATGCAGGCGAATCATCGCCAAGCCAGTCTCTGCCGTTATCTGAAAAATATAATTTCTTAGTAACAGGATGCCAATCAAACCCAACGCTATTTCTTACACCGTTTGCAACAGTTATTAATTTACCATTTTCATATTTGTGAATTGCTGCAAATCTTGGGTCTTTTGTCTGTGGCTCAAGGCATATATTGCATGGAACACCAACTGGAATATATAGACTACCGTCTGGGCCAAAATCTATATACTTCAATCCATGCCAAGTTTCAGACGGAAGATCATTCATGTAAATTGTTTTCTCTGGTAGAGATTCTGAGCTTGAATTTAGCCATGAATCTATATTTTCAATTATCCAGATAGTATCCATTTCTGCAAAGTATAAATCTCCTTGATAAAAAACAACCCCTGCAGGATTCTGAAGACCATTCGCTACTATTATTTTACTTTCAAAACTTCCATCCAAATCTTCATCAACAAGAGCAACAACTTCGCTACCTTTTTTTGAACCAACTATTATATGTCCATCAGCCGTTTCAGTAATTTGCCAAGGCGAATCAAGAACTGCTGAAAATACCTCAATAGTAAAATTTGGAGGGAAGTTCAAGCTATCAATCCTTTCGTTGGCAAAGAAAAACT
>JH611156.1:805262-806593 GCA_000252525.1 SAR86 cluster bacterium SAR86A
ACAATCTTAACTTGTTCTCCCATATCGAGTATAAATACCTCACCACCAACTGCATATTCGCCTGCTTGAATTACAAGGCTTGAGGCTTCAGAAATAGTCATAAAATAACGTGTGACTTCTTTATGTGTAATTGTTACAGGCCCTCCTTCTGAAATTTGTTTTCTAAATAAAGGTATCACTGATCCTGAGGAATTAATTACATTACCAAAACGCACCATGCATAAAATTGTCTCATTCTCTAAACTATCTGCTGATTGAACAATCATTTCCGCAAATCTTTTTGATGCACCCATTATATTTGTTGGTCTCACTGCTTTATCTGAAGAAATCACAACAACTTTTTTTACATTATTCTTAACTGATGCATCACAAACTGATTTTGTTCCAAAAACATTATTTTTTATACCCTCAGTAATGTTTTCATAATACTCAACAATAGGAACATGTTTGTATGCAGCTGCATGATAGACATAATCAATAAGATGGGACTTCATAATGTTACTTAATCTTTCTTGATCTTTAACATCTCCTAGTATTCCTATAATTTCTGTTGAGATGCTTTTGGCTTTTTTAATTGAATTAATTTCTGATTCTATTGAGTACAAATTAATTTCTGATAACTCATAAAGAACTATCTTATTTGGATTACCAATTAGTACCTGTCTAACAATTTCGGATCCGATAGATCCTCCAGCACCGGTGACTAAAACCGAAGTGCCTTGAAATGATACGTCAGATTTTCTTACCCTAGTCCTTGGTAAAATATCATCAATTGATAAGTCTTGAATTTCAGCCATCTTCTTTTCATCTGCAACAATTTCATGAAAAGCAGGTATGCTCCTTACTGCAACTTTATATTTTTCTAAACTACTTATTATCTCTCTCCTCTTTTCCATGCTTAAACTTGGAATAGCTAAATAAATTTCTAAATTTTCAAATTTTTCTGAAAGCTTTTTAATATTTTTATTCTTTCCATAGATTGGTATATTATTGATTGAAGCGCCTTTTAACTTCATAGAATTATCATAAAAACCAATTATTTTGATTCTAGGATTTTGTTTTATAAGTTGGTATAGCTCATTTCCGGCTGTTCCAGCGCCATATATTAATATAGGCTTTGCATCGAGGCTCTCTCTTGAAGGATATATTATTAATCGTGCGATATCTCTTGTTATCTGAAGAAATGCATATAGAACTGAAGACAATAAAAGTGATTGAAGAATCACAGTAGTCAAAAAGGTAGTTCTAATAAGTTCATATTGAGCTAGATAGACGACACCCCATGAAAAGCCAAAAATAAATGCTCCAATCATAGCTCTGAAAACTGAGTC
>JH611157.1:0-78273 GCA_000252525.1 SAR86 cluster bacterium SAR86A
CAAGATATAACATCTCAGAGCTTATAGAAAATATATCAACATCACCAGCCATTGTCACTACAGACTGCTCTTCTTTAATTAGATTTATTCTTTCAAGACGGTCTCTTAACTCTGCAGCTTTTTCAAACTCAAGTTTCAATGCTGCTTTTTCAATGTCTTTAGTAAGTTTTTCTATAGTTTTTGTATCAGATGATGAAAGAAATAATTTAGCGCTTGTGATATCTTCAAAATAATCAACTTTGTTAATTTTTTGAACACATGGAGCTGAACATCTTTTCATCTGAAACTCAATGCAGGGTCTGGTTCTGTTTGCAAAAGTACTGTCACTACAATTTCTGAGTTTAAAAATTTTTTGTATCTCTTTAATAGATTTCTTTACGGCCTCTGAACTTACAAAAGGTCCAAAGAATTTTTTATCAACATCTTTTTTTGTTCTTTTGGAATAAATGCCAGGGAATTCGTGATCTAAAGAAAAATAGATATATGGATATGTTTTATCATCTCTTAAAAGGATATTAAACTTTGGTTTATTTTCTTTTATTAAAGTTTGTTCTAAAAGTAGAGCCTCTACCTCATTTTTAGTTGAAAATGTCTCAATTTTATCTGTAAGAAATTTTATTTGAGAAGTTTTTCTGTCTTTGAAAGACTTGCCAAAATAAGATGAAACCCTTTTTCTTAGATCCTTTGCCTTGCCAATATAAATTATTTCTTTTCTATTAAAAAATTTGTAAACTCCTGGCGTATTTGGAACTTTTTTTAAATTAATAGACATACTGCAATGAGCTTTTAATTTTAGTCTTTATCAGATAGATAATTATCAGTATAAATCTTACCGGCAGTTACTCCAAATTGATCAAAAGGATTAATTCCTAGCATAGTTGCAGTTATATATGTCCTGTGTTCCCATGTTGCTAGCAGATAGCCAAGATTATATGTATCTGAATTTTCAATTAAAAAAAGGTTCGTTGGCACATTACCATTAATTCTTTCTAGATCTTTAAAATCTTTTGAGCCTTCTGATAATAGCTCTGACTGGGTAATAGCCTGAATGTAATTTAAGCTATTTTTGTCTTCTAAGCTTGCAACAATATCAACACACACATCTTGGGTACCTTGGTGTAACAATTGAAAATATGAATGCTGTGCCGTCGGTCCATAGCCTCCGAATATTATTTGACCAGTTTTTTTATAATCTGATTCTAAACAAGGTTGCTTACCAAGAGACTCCATTTCAAGTTGTTGAATGTAATCAGGTAATGATCTCCATGTCCAAATATAAGAAAGAACAGCTCTTGAGTTTTTGTTATTGAAATTATGAAGCCAAATATCACTATATGATAAATTTTTTACAAATTTCAAATAAGCTTCATCGCTCTGTAAGTCAATATCAGCTTGTCTGCCTCCTGCCATAAAATCATTAAAATTTTCTTGGTTGAGCCAGTAAAAGAGAGTAGAAATTTCTGACCAAATTGAGTATCTTCCTCCAATCTCTTGATCAAATTCAATAATACAATTTATATTATGCTTTTGTGCTTCATCTTTATTTGCAGTAATTGCAACAAACTTACTAATATCACCAGACCATTTAAGAGCTTCTTTTAAAAGCGTTAGGGTTTCCAAAGTTTTAAAAGACTTTGACGAAACAATAAATATTGTGTCTTTCGGCACTATGTTATTGATTTTCATCCTAAATTCAGACAGATCAGAACCAGTTATAAATAAAAAGTTAGTTACAGTATTTGTTAAGTCCATAATTTCAAGAAACATTTTTGGTCCTTCATACGAACCTCCAATCCCAATTGTTACTATATTTTTTGCTCGAGCACATAGATCATAAAAACTAGTGAGTTCATTTTGCTGCATTTTGTGTGAAAAAGTATCTGATTTTTTAGGATTATATTGAGCTCTATACTTAGGATGCCATGCGGCCAAATCCTCTGTAAAATTTACTAATTTACCATCAAATAAATCATCTATCTTTGAATCTAATCCTATTTTTTTTGCACTAAGATCAAATGCTTTATAAAGATCGTTTGTGAATTCATTAATGTAAGATCTGAAATTAACTTTATCATTCTTAAACACACAAGATGATCTATCTTCTCTCTTCATTGAATGCTCTCATAAACCTCATTTAGTGATTTACTAATATCTGAAGAGAGAGTTATTGGTCGTCCAATAACTATGAAATCTGAGCCCATATCAATTGCTTCTTTTGGGGTCATTACTCTTTTTTGATCATCTTTTAAATCTTTGATTCTTATTCCTGGTGTTATAGCTAATAAAGATCGTCTTGAGTTAACTAGTTTTAATTCATGAGGTGAACAAACAACACCATCAATACCCGCGAACTCAGCTATATCAAGCATAGCATTTACCTGATCAGATGTAGTCCTCTTAAATATACTTAATGTGTCTTCATCACTTAAACTTGTTAAAGCAGTCACTCCAAAAACTTTTATTTTTGAGTTTTTTACTGCCTCCATAGCAGATAACATCATATCTTTTCCACCCGAAGTATGAATGGTGAGCATTGTGATTGGTAATAAAGATAAACCTTGAATAGTTTTCTTGACTGTATTTGGAATATCATGAAGTTTTAAGTCCAAAAAGATATCAAAACCTTTTTCTGCAGCATAATAAATTATGTCCTTACCAATTGAATTAAAAGATATGCTGCCAATTTTGACCATACATTTTGTAGAATCAAGATTATCTATAATTAACGATGCCCTATCAAAGTCTATTTCGTCTATAGCAACAATTATCATTTTTTGATCAAGGATTTTGATGGTTTGAAATGCATTGTAGCTGTTTCACCAATATATGAAACTTTCTTTGTTTTAGGGTTTGTAAATCTCCTTGGTCTTATAAATTTTTTTGAAAAAGTTCCAAAACCTCTGATTTCAACCTTTTCATCTAGAGCAACAGATTCAATTATAGAATCCAAAATTACTTCTATAGCAATAGAAATTTGAGATTTTGTTAAATCAGGAAATTCTTTTCTAAGAGATTTTTCTATATCTGAGCGGGTAAAAGTATCTTTATTATTTTTATTCACTCAACTTTAATGAAATTCTTTCTCTTTCTGCATCAACTGCAAATACAATACAACTTAGTTTTTGATCTTTCTTAAATTGCTCAAGAGTTTTTTTAGGATCATCATCATCGGAAATATCTGACAAATGTATTAATCCATCAATGTCACCTTCTAAACCCACAAAAATACCAAAATCAGTTATTGATTTTATGTTACCTTCAACTTTATCGCCAATACCATATTTGTTGGCAAACTCTGTCCATGGATTTGATTTTGTTTGCTTGAGACCAAGTGAGATTCTTCTCTTATCATGATCTATCTCTAAAATCATAACCTTAATTTTTTCATCCATCTCAACAACTTTTGATGGGTGAATATTTTTACTTGTCCAATCAAGTTCAGATAAATGAATTAATCCTTCTATACCTTCCTCTAATTGTGCAAAGCATCCATAATCAGTTATGTTGGAAACACTAGCTTCGTATATGCCGCCTACAGAGTAATTTGATTCAACGTTTTCCCATGGATCATTGTGAATTTGTTTCAGACCAAGTGAGACTCTTAATTTTTCTTTATCAAAACTTAAAACTTTTACTTCAATTTCTTGGCCTAGTGTTAAATGCTCAGATGGGTTAGTTACACGAGACCACGATATATCTGTAATATGTAGCAGGCCATCAAGCCCACCTAAATCAATAAATGCGCCATAATCAGTAATATTTTTAACAGTGCCATTCACGATCTGGCCTTCTTCAAGGTTTTTAAGCAACTCAACTTTAACAGCTGAATTATTTTTTTCTAAAACAGCTTTTCTAGATAAAACTACGTTATTTCTTTTATAATCAAGCTTAATCACCTTAAAGTCCTGCACTGTATTTTCGATATCCGGTGCCTCTTTTACTGGTCTGACATCAACAAGAGAGCCTGGTAAAAATGCTTTAACAACATCCACTTCAACAGCAAAACCGCCTTTAACTCTATTATGAATTTTACCTGTTACAAACTCACCAGTTTCTAAAGCTTCCTCAAGCATTTTCCATGTAGAAATTTTGCGAGCCTTTTCTCTAGAAATCCTTGTCTCACCATATCCATCTTCTACAGCTTCAAGAGCAACTTCTACCTCATCACCAATCTTGATATCAAAATTACCATCGTTATTTCTAAATTCATCCAAAGATATTATTCCTTCTGATTTTAAACCAACATGAACGGTAACCCAGTCATTATCAACGTCTAAAACTACACCAGACACTATTGTTCCTGGTTGCATATCAAGTGAATTTAAGCTTTCATCTAAGAGCGCTGAAAACGATTCTGCCATTTATATATATTCCTCTTTAATTAAATTTTTAGTAATTTTAATTACATCTTCAAGTGACATATCAGATGAGTCAATTACATGTGCATCATCTGCTGGCAAAAGTGGTGATAATTCTCTTGAACTATCTTTTAAATCTCTTTGCTCAATATCAGCAATCAGAGCGGGCATATTAACTTCTTGTCCGCGTTTCTGCAACTCTAAATATCTTCTTCTTGCTCTCACTTCGACTGTTGCAGTCAAATATATCTTAAGTTTTGCATCTTTGAATACAACTGTTCCCATATCTCTTCCATCTGCAACAAGGCCTTTATGAGTGTAAAAAGCTCTCTGAATATCAAATAATGCATCGCGTACTTCTGCTAAAGAACTTAATTCTGATGCTTTAACTGCAATTTTTTCTGATCTTAATTTATCAGTGATATCATCTTTTAAATAAGTAATTCTTAAGTCATTTTGAGTAATCTTAAATTCAATATTAGTCTTAATAATTTTAGGAATAGATCTAAGATCAATATCTTTTTC
This sequence comes from SAR86 cluster bacterium SAR86A, assembly GCA_000252525.1. Lineage (GTDB taxonomy): Bacteria > Pseudomonadota > Gammaproteobacteria > Magnimaribacterales > D2472 > SAR86A. The sequence goes on from JH611157.1 coordinate 4,884, forward strand.
AAGAAAAAATGCATAAAGTCTATAGAGCGATCCACTATCAAGAATTGCTAAATCAAAAATTTGAGCAATTTTTCTAGCAAGAGATCCTTTACCAGATGCTGATGGACCATCAACTGTGATTACATTTATTCTATCCATGAATTTTCATTCCTAGAGCATTCATCGTATTAAGGAAATCGGGAAAAGATGTTTCTATATTTTTACAATTTTTTACAATGATTCCTTCTTTTGATCTCGTGCCTGCAACTAAAAAGCTCATTGCAATTCTATGATCTCCAAACGAATCAATTTCTTTGGATACAGGTACATCATTATTTTGGCCATAAATAATCAAACCATCGTCTAAGATATCATGCTTAATTTTCATAGCTTCAAGTCCGTCAGATGTAGCTTTTAATCTATCAGATTCTTTTACCTTTAATTCTGATGCATTTTTAATTACTGTTTCACCCTCTGCAAAAGAAGCTGCAACACTCAGAATAGGTATTTCGTCTATTATATTAGGAATTATAGAATCTGAGACTTCAATACCCTCTAAAGCAGAAGATTCTACAATAAGGTCACCACAAGTCTCATTACAAGTTTTTCTTCGATTTACTATTTTTATATTTGCATTCATTTTTAGCAAGACTTCCAATAGACCTTTTCTTGTTGCATTTAGCCCAACATTTTTAATCAAAACTTTAGATTTCTTAGAAATTAATGCAGCAACAATTATGAAAGCTGCTGAAGAAAAATCACCTACCACTTCGTACGAGGAGATTTCAGCTAAATTTGATTTATTAAGAGTTATTATTTTGCCTTCAGAAGAGTTTTGTACGTCTATTTTCCCTCCACAATATTCGATCATTTTCTCTGTATGATCTCTTGTAACTTTTGGTTCCTCTATATGTATGGAATTTCCTGATGATAGTGATGCCAAAATTAAGGAAGATTTTACTTGAGCACTTGCGATTGGCATTTGATACTCAAAATTATCATTTATAGATCCTCCTTTTATTTTTATTGGAGTTTTACCATCATTTGTTGAAATTTTTTTACCCATTTTTACTAAAGGATTTACTACTCTCGACATTGGCCTTTGACTAAGAGACTCATCTCCAATCAATGTTGCTTTTAAATTTAATCCTGATATTAATCCTGTCATTAACCTAATACCTGTTCCAGAGTTACCCAAATATATCGATGATTCTGGGCTATTGAAAGGCCTTGATCTTTTTTTTATTTTAACTAAATCACCATCTTTATTAATTGATGCTCCTATTTGATTAAGAGCAGCCATAGTTGATAAAGGATCTTTGGCATTTAAAAATCCACTTACATTGATATCGCAGTTTAAAAGTGAGCCAATGATTAAGATTCTTTGTGATATTGACTTATCACCTGGACATTTAACATCGCCAAAAATTTCTTGAACAGGGTTGGATGTTAAATTCAAAAGTTTTCTTCCTTAAATGATTTAATCTCATCTAATTCTTCTTTGAGAATTGATAAATGGTTAAAAACATCAGGTATTTCTTTTGCTTCTGTTATTAATTCTAATAAGTTATTAATTGATATTTGGAAACCTGCTAGAGCTTTTATTAAGTCAACTCTATTCAAAGTAAATATATCACTCCACATTTCAGAATTAGAAGAACTCAAGCGAAGGAATTCTTTCAAACCTCCCCCGGCATTTTCATTTACATCAGCATTAGATAGTCTTATCGAATCAATTAGTGCATATGAAATTAAGTGAGGTAAATGACTCGTCATTGCAAAAATTAAATCATGATCACTTACTGACATTATGCTCGTATTCATCTGTATAGCGTCTTCCCAATAGTTTATTAATCTATTTAAATGTTCTTCATCAGCATTAAAAGGATTACAGATTACATTTTTTTTATTAAAAAATAGATCTTTATCTGCAGCCAATGCTCCAGATTTGTGAGATCCTGCAATTGGATGGGATAAAACAATGTTGTCTGCTCCATCCAGTTTTATGTGATTTTTTACACTTGAAGTATCTGTAATAGTTATGGAAGTATTCCAAATTTCTTGTAATTGGTTAAAAACTTCCTGTGTTTTTCTTGGTGGAACAGAAACAATAATAAGATCAACTTTTTCCCCAAATTTCTTATTATTTACTTCATCAAAATTTTCAATCGATTCATCTATTATTTTTTCTTTTAGAGCTAGTTTTAAAGAAGGACTATCTAAATCATATCCATATACTTTTATACCCTTAGATCTAGATGCTAGTGCAATGGATGAACCAATCATGCCTAAACCAATTATTAAGACACTTTCGACTGTATTCTTCATATATACTCAGGATAAGAACCAAAGTTACGCACTATAGCTCCTGTCTCTACAATTTCTTTCACTGCTAAAGATAATTTTTTATCTTTTATGTGGCCCTCACAGTCAATAAAGAAGTCATGAGAATTTATGTTCCCTCTGGACGGTCTTGTTTCTATTTTACTTAAATTAATCTTTCTATTATCGAAAGGTTTTAAAACACCCATTAAAGAACCTGGTGTGTTTGGTGTCTGAATTAACATGGATGTCTTGTCTTTTCCAGTCGCATCAATCTGATGTTTACCAATCACTAGAAACCTTGTCTTGTTCTCTGAAAAATCTTGAATGTTCTGTTTTATAAGTTTTAATTTATACTTTTCAATCGCCATTGAATTAACGATACACAAGATATTCTTATTTTCTCTCGCATAGTCAGCAGCTGCAGCTGAACTTGGCATTTCAAGCCTTTTAATATTTCCAATATTTCTTTCAATCCATTTTGAACATTGGCCAAGAGCTTGTGGATGAGAAGCAATTGCAAATGCATCTTTTAAATCAAATTTATTGCCTGCAGCGAGCTGATGATCAATATCAAGATAAATTTCACCAATAATATTTATATCTTCACTATCAGCCAAACAATTTAACGTTGTATTAATTACGCCCTCCGAGGAATTTTCTACTGGAACAACGCCTATATTTACTTCGTCATGAATTACTTGAAAAAATACATCATCAATTGTTTTAGATGGCATTCTTTCAACCTGAGAACCAAATTGATTATGAACTGCTGCCTCAGAATGAGTTCCTTCAGGACCAAGATATGCAATTTTTAAAACCTCCTCTAAAGATAAACAGCCAGAAATAAGCTCTTTGTATATTGCTCTAATTTTGGTATCTGGCAAAATTCCTTTTTCATTTGACTTGATTATATTTCTTAAAATCTTCGTTTCTCTGTCAGGCTTATAGAATGAAGATTTTGGGCTAATTTTAGATTTCAGCTTACCAATGGATACTGCATGAGATGCCCTTTCTTGAATTAATCTTAGAATTTTTTTATCAATTAGATCAATTTTATCTCTGTATTTTTTTATATTATCTTTTGACATTTAATTATCCATATTTTGATTCAAATTCACTCATAAACTGAATTAATTTCGTCACACCCTCCTCGGGCATAGCATTATATATGCTTGCTCTCATTCCTCCAACAAGAGCGTGACCCTTTAAATTGAGCAAACTATTTGCTTTTGACTCATCTAAGAAGGAACTATTAAGATCATCATTTTTTAAATTAAATGTAACGTTCATTAGAGAGCGTTGTGATTTTTGAAGATTATTTACGTAGAAATCTGATGAATCAATGAAATCATATAGTTTTTCAGCCTTTTTTTTATTTAAAGCTTCAAAGTAATCCAATCCTCCTGATCTTTTGATCCATTTAAATACTTTGCCAGCAAAGTACCAAGAGAACGTTGGTGGAGTATTAAGCATTGAATTTGCTTTTGAATGCTCAGAGTAACGAAGGATCTTTGGAAGGCTAGAATCCCCTTTTTCCATAAGCTCTTTAGAGATTATTACTATCGTTAAGCCAGCAGGTCCTATATTTTTTTGGGCTCCTGCATAAATTAAATCAAATTTACTTACATCAAGAGGCTGGCTAAGTATTACAGAAGTCATGTCTGCCATAAGTGGTTTATCTATTTTAGGAATTTCATGCATAGCAATACCCTGAATAGTTTCATTTGGGCAATAATGAACATATGACGAGTGTTTTGAAATATCCCAATCTGAACATTTGGGAAATACTGAAAAACTCATATTTTCAGATGACGCCGAGATATTTACATCAATTAATTTAGATGCTTCATCAGCAGCCTTTTTAGACCATGTTCCAGACACAACATAATCTGCATTGTTGCCCATATTTCTAAAATTTAATGGAATCATTGAGAATTGATGAGTTGCCCCACCTTGAAGAAAGAGAACTTCATGAGAATTTGGGATTTTTAATATTTCTATTAGATCATTTTTGGATTCCTCTGCGACTTGAGAGTAAATATCAGTTCTATGGCCAATCTCAATTATTGAAGCGCCAGAGCTATTGTATTCGAGCAACTCTTCTTGGACTTCTTTGATGACTTCTTGAGGTATTGCTGCAGGGCCGGCTGAAAAATTCCATCCCCTCATTTTAATCTTCTTGATCTTCCTCTTCTGGAATGGTGACACATTCTGTTAGCTTTTCATTTTCTTTTGGCGTAATTATTTTAACTCCTTGAGTATTTCTACTAAGCGTAGGCACTTGAGAGACGTTAGTCCTAATCATAGTTCCTTTATCACTTATTAACATAATGCCGTCTTCCTCATTTACCAAAGTAGCTGCTACCATCATGCCATTTCTTTCACTTGTTTTAATTGAAATAACTCCTTGGCCACCTCTATTGTGCGTTGGAAAATCGTCTAAGTTAGTTTTCTTGCCATATCCATTTTCAGATACACATAAAACAGTTTTTTCAGGATCAGCAACGTTTAATGAAATCAGTCTCTGGTCTTTTTTAAGCTTCATACCTTTAACGCCTCTTGCTGTTCTTCCCATTGCTCTTACTTTAGTCTCATTAAATCTAATGAGCTTGCCTGCAGACGAAGCAAGTAAGATTTCTTTTTTACCATCTGTGATAGCGGTTCCAACCAATCTATCATCTTCGTCTAAATTTATTGCTTTGATGCCAGATTTCCACTTTCTAGCAAACAAACTTAAATTTGTTTTTTTTGTAATTCCTTTTCTTGTAGCCATAAAAATAAACTTATCATCTGAAAATTCCTCGACAGGCAAAATTTCACTTACTCTTTCATCATCATCAAGATTAAGCATATTTACTAAAGGCCTGCCTTTGGAAGTTCTTGATGCAACAGGAATTTCATAAACTTTTAACCAAAACACTTTACCTTTTGTTGTAAAGCAAAGTATTTGAACATGACTACTTAGAACATATAAATTTTGAATAAGGTCTTCTTCTTTAACAGATGCAGCTGCTTTACCCTGACCGCCCCTTCTTTGTTCACGATACTCATCTAATGGCTGTGTTTTAGCATATCCACTTCTTGATACTGTTAAAACTCTTGTTTCTTCTGGAATTAAATCTTCGTTTGTTATACCTCTTCTAGTATCGTTAATTAAAGTTCTTCTCTCGTCTCCAAAGTTATTTTTAATTTCTTCTAACTCAGAAATCATAAGCTCTTGAAGTGTTAACTTGTCATCTAAAATCTTTTGCAGTGACATTATCTTTTCTACAATTTCAGAAAATTCTTTACTTAAATTCTCCTGTTCTAGTCCTGTAAGTCTTCCTAGTCTTAGTTCTAAAATTGCTCTTGCTTGATCTGATGAAAGTTTGTATTTTTTGCCTTTTAGACCCAGATCTTTGCTTATTCCTTTGGGTTTACATGTATCATTACCAACTTTTTTTAATATTGCCTCTACAGGACCAGATTTCCATGTTTTTTTACATAATGAATCTGCAGCTTTCTTAGGATCTTTAGACTTTTTGATAATTGAGATGATTTCATCAATATTGGCTATCGCTACCATTAATCCTTCTACAACATGTCCTCTATCTTTTGCCTTGTTTAGATCATATTTTGTTCTTTTTATAATTACATCTTTTCTATGTTTAACAAATGCTTGAAGCATCTCTTTAAGATTAACTTCCTTCGGCTGCCCGTCTGCAAGAACTGTGAAATTTATACCAAAGGACTGTTCTAATTGAGTCTGTGCAAATAGATTATTTTCAAGCACATCAACTGAATCTCCTTTTCGAACTTCTATAACAACTCTTAAACCATCCTTATCTGACTCATCTCTTATCTCAGTTATGCCATCTATCTTTTTTTCTTTAACAAGCTCTGCAATTTTCTCAAGCATTTTGGCCTTATTCACCATGAAAGGAATTTCATTTATTATTAGAGACTGCTTACCAGATTTATCTTCTTCAATAGAAGTATTTGATCTGATATGAATAATTCCTCTTCCAGTTTTATAAGCTTCGTAAATACCAGCTTTTCCATCAATTGTTCCACCAGTTGGAAAATCAGGTCCAGATATATCTTTTATAAGTTCATCAATAGATATTTTTGGATTGTTGATAAGATTTACACAACCGTTTAAAACTTCAGTCAAATTGTGTGGAGGTATGTTTGTTGCCATACCAACTGCAATACCTGATGAGCCATTGATAAGCAAATTAGGTATTTTAGTAGGCAAAACATCAGGAATATTTTCGCTACCATCATAATTAGGTGAATACGAAACTGTATCTTTTTCAATATCTCCAAGCATTTGATCAGCAATTTTGGCCATACGCACTTCGGTATATCTCATTGCTGCTGGAGGATCGCCATCAATTGAACCAAAATTTCCTTGACCCTCTACAATTGGGTATCGCATTGAAAAATCTTGAGCCATTCTAACCATAGCATCATAAACAGCTGAGTCACCATGGGGATGGTATTTTCCAATAACATCACCTACAACTCTTGCCGATTTTTTATATGGCCTGTTGTAGAAATTTTTAAGATCATACATTGCATATAATATTCTTCTATGGACTGGTTTGAGGCCATCCCTTATATCAGGAAGTGCTCTACCATGTATGACGCTAAGAGCATAGCTTAAATATGACTGTTTAAGTTCATCTTCGATGTTTACAGATATTATTTCTTTAGCAAAATCACTCATTTTTTACTTATTTTTTGCTTGAAATTTAATGCAAAAAATTACCCATATTTAAGGGTATATTTTAGCATATTTATGGCGTGAATTTACTCTTTAAATTCAGATACTAAGCCGCCAATTGACTCCTTGGCATCTCCGAAAAGCATTCGTGTATTTTGCTTAAAAAATAGTGGGTTTTGCACACCTGCAAATCCAGCTGACATTGATCTTTTTAGCACAAAAACAGTTCTTGCATTATGAACTTCAATGATTGGCATACCATAGATCGGACTCCCAGGCTCTTCAGTAGCAGATGGATTTACTACATCATTTGCACCAATAACAATTGCTACATCAACTGTATCCATTGATGGATTTACATCATCGGGTTCTACTAAAACATCGTATGGAACATTTGCTTCAGCTAATAAAACATTCATATGACCAGGCATTCTTCCTGCAACAGGATGGATCCCATATTTAACTTCTGTACCATTTTCTTCTAGAAGCTCTCCAAGCTCTCTTACAACATGTTGAGCTTGCGCAACCGCCATACCATATCCAGGTATTACAAGAACTGAACTAGCATTTTCAAGAATCAAATAAGCGTCTGCTACATTAATAGGCTTCACCTCACCAGTCTCTTGAGATCCTGATGATGACGATGAAGAAGCATAGCCTACGAAAAGAATGTTTCCAATGGATCTATTCATAGCCTTTGCCATAATGATGGTCAAAATCAATCCACTTGCTCCTACCAAAGAACCAGCGACAATTAAAACATTATTTAACAATAACAATCCTGCAAAAGCAGCAGCTATTCCAGAGAAAGAATTTAATAGGGATATAACCACTGGCATGTCTCCACCACCAATTGGTATCACAAAACCAATTCCCCCTAACAAAGTTAATATTAATAAGACTGTGTAAAAGTTTATTGGCAATTCTATGATTTCGGTAAATCCTATCGAATAAACCAGGAAGAGAATGGATGCGTAAAAGAATGTAGTAAATATTTTAGTTACAAAAGAATCTTTCTTAACTTTCAATTTTTCTGACAATTTACCGTAAGCAATAATACTCCCAGAAAATGTTACTCCGCCAATATAAGTTGTTAGCATAATGACAATGAACTGAAAAACGTTATCAGGAATTGCATTAAATTCTGACCAAGCGATAAAAAATGTTGCCAATCCTCCAAAACCATTAAACAAAGCAACCATTTCAGGTATTGAGGTCATTTTTACTCTTAAAGCGATTAATGAACCAATTACGGCACCAATAGAAACTCCAATTAAAACAATAACAGGATTTACAACATTAATGATGGTAACTGCAACAGCTATGAACATGGCTGAGGCAGATAAAAAATTACCTCTTACAGCGGTATCTTCTTTGCCTAGCATTTTAATACCGCTTATAAATAATATTGATGAAAATATGTAAACTATATTTTGTATGGCAGATATGTCGCTAAAAAAACTCATTTTATTTCTTCTTAAACATCTTTAACATTCTATTTGTTACAAGATAGCCACCAAAAACATTTATTGAGGCAAAAGTGATTGCAAGCAAAGCTAAAATCTCTTGCAATTGAGAATTTGTACTAAGCACTAATGCACCAACTAGAGCTATCCCAGATATTGCATTTGCACCTGACATCAAAGGAGTATGTAGAGTACTAGGTACCTTAGATATCAACTCAAGACCCAAATAAATCGATAAAATTAATACGAACCCTAAAAGAACATAAACTTCCATTATTTAAACCTCTCATTTTTGATTTCACCATCATAGACAAGCACACTGCTTTGTATAATCTCATCATCAAAATCAAAATTTATTTTTGATTTTTCTTCATCAAAAAAATCAGTAATCCAATTGTTATAGTTATTAGATAATGCCAAAGAAGCATGTCCAGCTACTTTTGATGCAAGGTTGCTTATCCCAATGATTTTAACCCCATTCCTAATTATTATTTCATCTGGTCGGGAACCTTCAACATTTCCACCAGATTCAACAGCCATATCAAATATCACACTACCTGAGCTCATCTTATCGATTGTATTGTTATCAATAAGCAAAGGAGCTGGTCGTCCAAATAATTGAGCAGTTGTAATAACTATGTCAGACCTTTCACAAACTTTTGATTGAAGTTCTTTTTGTTTTTGAATCTGCTCAGGAGTTAGCTCTTTAGCATATCCTTGATCAGTCTCGCCAGTCTCACCAAGATCAATTTTTACAAATTTCGCACCTAATGACTGAACTTGTTCTTCAACCACATCTCTAGTGTCAAAAGCTTCAACTCTTGCGCCAAGTCTTTTAGCAGTGGCAATAGCTTGAAGACCGGCAACACCCACGCCAATGACAAACACCTTTGCAGGTTTTAAAGTGCCCGCTGCTGTCATCATCATTGGTAATGCAGTTGATAGGTGTCTTGATGATTCAATAACAGCAACATAACCAGCAAGATTAGCTTGAGAGCTCAAAACATCCATTTTTTGAGCTCTAGTTATTCTTGGGATGAATTCCATACTCACAAGGTTAATTTTTCTAGATGCGCAACCTTCAATAAGTTCTTTATTTGAAAATGGATTAACCATGCCTAAAATCGAAGCCCCAGGTTTGATCTCACTGAGTTCGGATATTTCTAGTGGCTGATTAGTTATGATTAAATCACTATCTTTAATGCAATCTTTTCTAGATGATTTTGTAAGATTTAGTTCTTCAAATACCTTATTATTTACATTGATACCATTGCCTATATCTTCCTCAAACCTAATTTCGACACCGAGATTAAGCAACATTGAAATTGTATCAGGATGAATTGGTGATCTTTCATCTTTTGAATTTGTAGATTTTAATGCAGCTATTTTCAATTTAATTCTTAGTTGTATTAATTATGTAGTGAAGTTAATCTTAACAGTTCCGTAAAGTCAATTGAATAAAATTTGTTCTATTTAAGAATAATTTTAATGAAATTCAAGTACGGTTTTATTTCATATGAAATTTTTTATAAAAATTAATGCAGGTTAAAATATATATATGACTGAAAATATAGATCATCAAGAGGTAAATAAATTTGCAGAGCTGGCTGATGAATGGTGGAATAAAAATGGAGACTTTAAACCACTGCATGTTATCAATCCTTTAAGGGCCAACTACATTAAGGAAAAATTAGATCTCGAAAGTAAATCTATTCTAGATGTTGGTTGTGGTGGAGGCTTGCTTACAGAAGCTCTATATGACTCTGGTGCAAATGTAACTGGAATTGACGCTGCAGGTCCTGGTATAGAGGTTGCTAAAATCCATGCAAGCAAAGGTAACAAAAAAATTAATTACTTTGAACAAACTGCTGAGGAATTATTAAACAAAAACTCAGAATTGTTTGATGTGGTTACTTGCCTAGAAGTTTTGGAGCATGTGCCCGATCCGAAATCACTTGTAAAAACATGTATCCAACTTTTGAAACCCAATGGTCATCTTTTTTTATCCACCATTAATAGAAATCCAAGATCATGGATCACGGCGATTGTTGGAGCAGAATATATTTTTAATCTGTTACCAAAAGGTACCCATGAATTTGATAAATTTATCAAGCCATCTGAACTTGCATCTTATGTTCGATCTGGAAATGCGAACTTACTTGAAACAAAAGGAATGTTTTATAACCCAATTACGCATAAAGCTAATTTGAACAATGATCTTGGTGTGAATTATTTAATGCATGCAAAAAAAATATAAAACAAAGTTAGTTTTATTTGATCTCGACGGTACCTTAATCGATACAGCTCCAGATTTTCATAATGCGATAAACAAAATTTTAAAGAAATATAATCGTACTCAAATAAGTATGTCATCTTTACGTCCCTTTATATCTGAAGGCTCCTCAGTTCTTATCGAGTATGCATTTAAAAATCCGAGTCAAGATGAAGATTTAAATAAAATAAAACATGAATTTTTAAATGAATATCAAAAAAATTCTACTAATCTTTCAAAGCCATTTGATGGAATTCCAGATGTGATAAATTTTTTGAAAAAAAATAATATCCCTTATGGAATAGTGACTAACAAACTTAGTTTATATGCAAAGCCAATAGTAAATCACTTTACTATTTTCAAAGATTCGAAAATTCTGGTGTGTCCCGATGACGTTAAAATATCCAAACCAGATCCTGAAGGTATTTTGCTTGCCTGTAGAAAATTAAAGGTAAATCCTAAAAACACTGTATATCTTGGTGATCACCCTAATGATCTTAAAGCAGCAAATTCAGCTGGTGCAAGTTTTATTGGTTGCCTTTATGGTTACTCTCTAGGAGAAGGTATTTCTGATTTGAGCGTGAAACTACCAAAAGAAATTATTCAAAAAATATCTTAAATTTATGGCTTCAAGTAATTCTGAAAAAAATTTTTTAAATGGTAAAAATATCCTTGTAACTGGAGCCTCAAAAGGAATAGGTAAATATGTTGCAAAGGAATTGGCCTTGTTAGGAGCTAATATTATTTTACTCGCACAAAACGAAAAAAGACTTGATGAAATATATGACGATATTAAAGAAAATACACAATCGAAACCACTGATAATAAATTGTAATTTGGAAAAACTTGATGAAGAAAAATCTCAAGAAATAGCTAATGTAATCGCTAAAGAATATAACGTTTTAGACTATGTAATTCATAACGCTGCTACAGTTGAGAAAATGACAAACATTGAAAATATAAGTCTTAAAACATGGGAAAAGATTTTAAAAGTGAATTTGACAAGTTCTTTTCTCCTCACAAAATATCTAATACCTCTAATGGATTTAGCTGAAATGCCAAGAATAATTTTTACTTCATCAGGAGTTGCTTTTAAAGGAGAAGCCTTTTGGGGTGCTTATTCAGTTTCCAAGTCTGGAGTAAAGGTTCTTTCAGAAATTCTCAATGACGAGATGGATCACAAAAAAAATTTTAAGGTTTTCAATTTTAATCCAAAAGCAACTAGAACTGATATGAGGGCTAATGTATTTCCTGCAGAGAATCCTAATCAGCTAAAAGAAGTAAAGGAATTAATGCCTTATTATATTTGGATGCTATCTGAAAATAGTAATGACTCTTCAGAGATTCATATTGAGTATGGAGATGAGCTTTAATTTCATATCGTAACATTCTCATCTTCTAACACTCGCCACAAAAACAAGCACATATAACTCCTATAGGGACTAAATTGGTAGTAAAAATCTTGGTTGTAATTCTTTAAGCTGAATAACTTTAAATGAGCATTTTTAAGACCCAAATCAAGAATTGAAAATATATCTGGATCGCCAATGAAAAATATTCTAGACATTTCAATAGACCAAGGCCCTATTCCTTTGATGCTGATTAATAGATTAAAGTATTCTTCAGAAGATAAAGATTTAAGTTTTCGTCTTGTAGTCTTTTTTAAGTCCTGATTAAAAATAATTCCATTGATGTAGCTAATCTTCTGCCGGGAAAGCCCAGCATTTTTGAATTTAATATCTAAATTTTGATTTGGTTTTTTATATTTATTATTTTTTAAAATTATTTCTGTTCTCTTCCAAATTGCTGCTGCGGATTGAACAGATAGTTGTTGACCTACGATGATTTTTACTAAATGAGGTATAAAATCCATTTTTGATACAGTTATCTTGAGGGGTCCAGTTTTTTTTATGTGGCTAGCTAGAGATTTATAACCAAGTTCTCTTGCCTTTTTGTAAAGAGCTTTATGTGCCTGAATATGTTCCATAATCTTTAAGAGAATTTATCTCTTGGTCGCCAAGCTCTTTGCAATCTCCTTTTCTCAATGTTGACGGTAAAAAGATCGGTCCAAACCTTGTGCGTTTTAATCTACTTACCTCCATATCAATAGATTGAAATAGCTTTCTGACTTCTCTATTTTTCCCACTTGTTAGACAAACAGAAAACCATTGATTAGTTGTATTTTTTTGACCTTCAACAATGTCAGAAAAAACATGTTTTACTCCATCAATAATAACTCCGTTGAGAAGTTTTCTTCTTTTTTCATTAGTAAATATGCCTCTTGCTCTAACAAGATACTCTCTATCTATTTTTGAAGATGGGTGCATGCAAAAATTTGCAAAGTTCCCATCATTTGTAAATAGCATTAAGCCAGATGTATTTACATCAAGTCTCCCTATTGATATCCATCTTTTTGCATCATCTTTTTTTGGTAAATAATCAAAGACTATAGGAATATTTTTTTCTTTTTTTGATGACGAAATAACTTTCTCAGGTTTATTTAACATAATAACTCTTAAGCTTTCTTCCTTGTATTCAATTACCTTACCATCGTATTCAACAAGATCATTTAAAGAAACCTTAGCTCCAATTTGAGCAATCTTGTTATTAACTAAGACTTTTTGGGATTTGATTAGCTCTTCACAAAATCGTCTTGAGCCTATGCCCGCTTTTGCAAGATATTTTTGCAGACGTTCTGCCATGAATTAGACAACTTGTGACAAAAGATCAATATCATTTGTTTCTGAGACATCTGGAAGATCTGGTAACTCACTAATACTTTTTAAGTTCAAATCATCAAGAAAATCTTTTGTAGTGACATATAATGCAGGTCTTCCAGGCACTTCTCTATACCCAGATAATTTTATCCAATTTCTCTCAAGAAGAGATCTTATTATTTTTGTGCTGACTGTTACTCCTCTTATATCTTCAATATCTCCTCTTGTCACAGGTTGTTTGTAAGCAATGATAGATATTGTTTCCATCAAAGCTTTGGATGACCTTGGCGTCTTATCATTCCAGAGGTGGCTAAGTGAGGTACTATGACGATCTTTGATTTGCAATCTGTAGCCAGAAGCAACTTCTTTAATTTCAAGTGACGTCTCAACATATCTTTCTTCAAGAGCATTCAGTGATTTTTTTATATCAGATAATTCAACACTTAAACCATCGCTAGCTAAAATTGATCTCACTTCTGACATTCGAACTGGTCTGCCAGCACCAAGCAAGATTGCCTCTATCGTATTTATAATATTATTATCCAAATTAAATACCCTTTGATTTTAAAAAAAGCTCACTGCTTTTATTTTGAATAAGCTCAAGATAGCCATCTTTGGCTAATTCGAGAGAAGCTAAAAGAGTTACAACAACACCCTTTTTACCCTCATTTTTCTGAAGTGTTTTAGAAAAAGTTATGATATTTCTTTTTGATAGAATTTTTAGCAAAATTTGTATCCTTTCTTGAGTCGAAAGTTCTTCAAAATCAATTAAATGATTTGTTTTATAATTTGGTCTGTTAAGAACTTCTTTAATAGTATCTCTTACTTCATCAATTGAAATCTTTAATTCATTTCTTGTTTCAATTTTCAATTCTGGATGTTGAGCAGATGCTACATAAATATCCCTATCTACCATTGGCATTATTGCAATATTTTCAGAAACTGTTTTAAATCTTTGATATTCTTGTAACCTCTTTATTAAGTTAGCTCTTGGATCATCCTCTTCGTCCTCAAAAGAATCTTTTGGCAGCATAAGCCTTGACTTAATCTCAGCTAGAGTAGCAGCCATAACTAGATAATCTGCTGCAAGTTCAAATTTAAAAGCATCAATCATCTCGATGTACTCAAGGTATTGATCAGTTATTTTTGAAATATCTAAATCTAAAATATTAATATTTTCTTTTCTTATTAGGTAAAGCAAGAGGTCGAGAGGACCAGAAAAGGTTTCTAAACAAATTTCAAGTGCATTTGGCGGTATGAAAAGATCATCAGGTAGCTTTTCGAACTTCTCACCCATGTATGTAGGAAGCTCTAATTGTGCAATATTATTGTCTAGCATATAAAACACTATATAGTGTAATAAAGTGTCTATTTTAATACAATATATTGTGTTTTTACTATAAATACCATGTTTTATATATATAAAATATAAAAGAAAATTAAATAAAATCATTCAATTTCAAACGCTTTCATTTAATAATAGACATCCATTTTTTGATTTTTATAAATGAATTACTCGACTGACAACACAAGAATTATTGATAGAAGGAAAGTTCCTGCTCCATACGAACTTGTAAATAAACATCCAATTGACGATCAAATCGCAAAGTTAGTCTATGGAACTAGAAATGAAGTTAGTCAAATATTACATGATAAAGACGATAGAGTTTTTGTTGTAGTTGGTCCATGCTCCATACATGATCCAGAAAGTGCCCTTGAATATGCTCAAAAGTTAGTTACTGAAAGTCAAAAATATAGTGAAAATCTCTTGATTATAATGAGAGTATATTTTGAGAAACCAAGAACAACAGTTGGATGGAAAGGTCTCATTAATGATCCAGACATTAATGAAACATTTAATATATCAAAAGGTATTGAAATGGCCAGAAAGCTTCTCATAGATATTGCAAAATTGGGTCTGCCGGCGGGAACTGAATTTCTTGATCCAATTTCTCCTCAGTATGTAACAGATGTCATATCATGGGGAGCCATTGGAGCAAGAACAGCTGAGAGTCAAATTCATAGAGAGCTTGCCTCAGGTTTATCTTGTCCTGTTGGAATTAAAAATGGTACAACTGGTGGTCTTAAAGCTGCGATTGATGGGATTCAAGCTGCTAATCACTCACATGTATTCCTTGGAGCAACAAAAGAATCTGACATCGCTATGTTAAAAACAGCTGGGAACAATGATGTTCATATCATTCTTAGAGGTGGTAAGGTACCAAATTATGATAAGGAATCAGTTGAAAATACTTTAACTGCTCTTAAAGAAGCTGAAGTAAATGAATCAATAATGATTGATGCGAGTCATGGAAATAGCCAGAAAAAATTTAAACAACAAATACCGGTTATTCAATCAATTTCAGAACAAATTGCAGAAGGAAATGAAAATATTAAAGGTGTAATGATTGAGAGCCACTTGAATGAGGGTAATCAAAAAATAGGTGATAGTTTAAATTACGGTCAGAGTATTACAGATGCCTGTATGGGCTGGGAAGATACCATATCTTGTCTTAACATGCTTAATCAAGCGGTTTTAACTAGGAGAGGCAGTAAGTAATTGAAAAAAATAAAAATATCTTTTTCAAGAGAAGTTGCTGAAACTCTAGGACTTGAATCTGCTGTTATTCTCGAGCTATTTAATCAAAACCTTTTAGATAATTCATCTTATGATGATTTAGTATTATCAATTAATGAAAACGCTAATTATTTAGATGATGGAAAAATCGAATCATCAATTGATAAGCTACTAAGATATGATTTTATAAAAATTAAAAATACCTCAAATGGTGCTAATTTTTCTGTAAAAGCAGCATCAAAAAATAATAATTCAAAAAGAATTAGTAATGATTGGATGCCGTCTCATGAAACGCTTGAAATTATTGGTATGGCAAAAATACCAAGCGAATTTTTAAATCTAAAGATAAAAGAATTTAAAATATATTGGATAGAGAGAGGTCAACAAAAAAATAATTGGAACTCAACGTTCATAGACTTTTTAAGAAGAGAGTGGTCAAAAGAGGTAAATTCAAATAAAACAACGCCTTATGTATTAGACGAAAGTTGGTTTCCAGACGATGATGTATTTGATATTCTCAATCTATCTGAAATAACTAAAGATTCTGCGTTAAAATATCTGAGAGAATTTATTCTCTATTGGAAAGATAAAGGCTCAGCTTTTACAACATGGAACTCTAAATTTATTGATCATGTCAAAAGGCGCTACATGATGGATAATGAAATAGGTGATAATGAAGAAAATAAAAAATATTCTGAACCAGGGAAATACACGCAAGACTTCAAATCTAGAAAAAATGACAGCAATTGGGCAAACGAAATCAACCTCGACTAAAGAGGAATATATCGAATCAATCGATGCTTTATTTTTAAAGCTTGAGCTTGCATATCACTATCAGTTTTACAAAGTCTTTGGCACTGACGAAAAACTTAAAGAAGGCAAAAAGCTCTGGGCAGTAACTTTAAAAAATGAAACTCCCGCAGTAATTCTTGAGGCTGTAGAAAGTGTAATTTCATCGCAATCTTATTTACCTACACTAACCGACCTTATGAAAGCCTGTAAGGAAATTAATAAAATGGATGGCTTTCCAACTGCTGAAGAAGCATATATTGAAGCTCGAAAATCATATCAGCCGAGAGCTGAATTTGAATGGTCTCATCCTATTGTTTATTTTGCTGGTAAAAAAATTGGTTGGAATAATTTAAATGAAAAGGACTCAACCGAAAATTTGAAAGCATTTAAAAAAATATTTAATAATCTTAAAAATGATGCAATCAATGGCAAAAAGTTTGAAATTAAAGATAATACCCTTCTTGATGCAAGAAAACCGCTAAATAAAAGCTTATTTAATAAGTTAAGAAAAAAACATAAAGTTTAAAAATATTAATATCTAAAATATAAAAGTTAGATTCGAATAGAATGGAATTAACAAAAAATATAAGAATTTCTCTATATATACTTATACCGATATTGTTATGGATGATATCTGGTTTTTTTAAAAATAATGATTTGCAAGAACCAATACCTTCTTCTGATTTATTTAACGTTCAAACAGTATTTAGTGTTGCAGAGGAATATCAACCTTATATCAAACTAAAAGCTTCAACAAAATCTGAGAAAAGAATCAATGTTAAAGCAAAAACATCTGGCGAAGTTGTAATGATTGGGGCTGTTCAGGGTGAATTTATTGAAAAGGATACTGTTTTGTGTAGCTTAGGAGTTGTTGAATTAAATAGAACAGAGGTAAAGGCTCCATTCTCTGGCTTTATAGAAGAAATAGTGAAGCCTGGTAATTTTTTGGAAAGAGGTCAGGTGTGTTCAACCATAATACAACTGGATCCAATATCTGTAGTTGCCGGAGTGCCAGAATATGACATAAATAAAGTTAGAATTAATCAAAGTGTATTTGTTGAATTAGTTACTGGTCAAAATATTGAGGGAAAACTAACATTCGTTTCAAAAAGTGCCTCACCAGATACGAGAACATTTAGTGTAGAGTCACAAATTAAAAATCCTGATGGAATAATTAAAGATGGTCTAACAGCTGAAATTAGTATTGAAATAGATAAGGTTAAAGCTCATAAAATCTCTCCTTCCATTCTTCTTTTAAATGACGAAGGAAAACTAGGCATAAGAATCGTTAATAATAAAAATATTGCATTATTTGTTGAAATTGAAATCCTTGAGGATTCAGAAGAAGGTTTATGGGTGACTGGTATTCCCGACGAGGTTGAAATAATAATTCAAGGGCAAGGTTTTGTCGAAGATGGTCAAGAAGTCATTACCAACCGTATATGACAAAGATAATTGACTTTGCAATAAAAAAAGCAAAAACAACTCTTTTAATTGCTTTCATGGTAATTATTGCGGGAACCTATTCAAGGCAGGAAATACCAATAGCAGCATCACCAAATGTTCAGCTACCTTTTATTACAGTATCTGTTTTTCTTGATGGAGCTTCTCCCAGTGATACATCAAGATTAATTGCAAGACCTCTTGAGAATAGATTAAAAACAATCACAGGTGTTGAAAGCATAAGGTCCACCAGCTATTTAAGTTATGCCAGAGTATTCCTTGAATTTGAAGTTGGCTTTGATATTGATAAAGCTTTAGTTGATGTAAAGCAGGGAGTTGAAGAAATAAAATATCAACTTCCACTTGAGGCAGAAGATCCTCAAATTCAAGAGTATAGCGAAGCTAGCTTTCCTGTAATGAATATAAGTATCGTTGGAGGAAGTTCTGTTAGACAAAAAGTTTTTTATGCTAGAGAGCTCAAAGATATGATTGAGCCAATTGAGCAGATCCTTGAAGTCAGAATGACTGGAGCTCCTGAAGAAGTTCTTGAGGGAGTCATAGACAAAGCAAAAATGGAATCTTACGGAGTTACCTTATCAGACATTTATTACTCAGTTTCAAATAATAATTTGATAATACCAGGTGGTAAACAGGATACAGGAAGAGGAAGTTTTAATATTGAGGTTCCAAGTATTATTGAGTCTGCTAAAGATGTTTATGCGATTCCAGTAAAGGTAACTAAAGACGCAATAGTAACTCTTGGTGACATTGCGACTATAAAGAGAACATTTAAAGACTTCACGTCCTATGCAAGAGTTAACGGTGAAGATGCCGTGACGTTAGAAATTTCTCTAAGAGAAAGTGCAAATGCTATTGATGCTTCAAATGCTATCAGAGACATACTATATGATTTTGAAAAAACTCTTCCGAGCAATTTAAATATTGTTGTCTCTAATGACGACACCATATATGCGAATTTAATGGTTAAAGAACTCAATGGCAATATTATCGCTGCAGTAGTTCTGATAATGGTTCTTGTGATAGCAAGTATGGGAACAAGAGTTTCTATGCTTGTTGGTCTTTCTATTCCGTTTTGTTTTTTGATGACATATTTAATTTTATATACCCTTGATATGGAAGTTAATTTCCTAGTAATGATGGGGCTATTACTTGGAATGGGTATGCTTATCGATGGTTCAATTGTAATAACTGAGTATGCTGATAAAAAAATAGCAGAAGGTCTTTCACGAGTTGAAGGATACACCCTAGCTTCTAAAAGAATGTTCTACCCGATAATCGCATCGACAGGAACGACACTTGCAGCCTTCATTCCGATGATGTTCTGGCCTGGTTTTACTGGTCAATTTATGAAGTATCTTCCCATAACTATTTTCTTTGTTTTATCAGCTTCCTTATTCTATTCATTAATAGTGATTCCAGTTCTTGGTGCATATTTTGGACAAAAAGAATCTGCTTTGAATAGTGACGAAGGTCATACATCAGTATTTGTTCGCCTCACTGAATGGTATGGAAAATACATAAAACGATTTGTAAGAAATCCTATCGAAACCGTAACAGCAGTAATATCTTTGTTACTTGTTATAATTTTGAGTTATTCAATTTCTGGCATGGGAACGATTTACTTTGCAATTGTCGATCCTATTCAAGCCAATGTCACTATTAAAGCTAGGGGTAACTTCTCTGCGCTTGAAACAAAAGAAATTATTGAACAAGTAGAAGAAAGATTTTTAAAGGTTGAAGGTATAAAAAATGTTTATTTAAGATCTGGTTCAAATTGGTGGGAATCAGGATCGGATAGAGTTGGGGGTGGATTTATCGAAACCCTAGAACCCTCTCAAACGAAAATCTCTGGTTTTGAAATTATGGATCTCTTAAAAGAATCTACTAACGATCTGCCAGGTATTACAGTTGAGATTGAAGCAGATGAAGGAGGTCCGTCTTTTGATTCGCCTATTGAAATAGATATATTTGGAGATACTGAAGAACAGGTAAACGAAGCTGTAACAAAAATCGAAAATTATATGCGTAACAATATGAGTGGCTTAAATAACATATTTTCCTCAAAAGCATATCCTTCAGTTGAGTGGAGTGTAGAAGTAGACAAACAAAAAGCTGCACAGTTAGGTGTCAGTGTCAGTGATGTAGGTGCCTTGGTTCAGATGCTAACTTCAGGATTCAAAGTTGGTGAATATAGGCCTGATGACGCAAAAGACGAGGTAGAGATTAGAGCAAGATTTCCTGATTCTGACAGAACAATAACTGGTATAAGAGATTTAAATGTTGTAACAAGACAAGGAACGGTTCCAGTAAGTTCGTTTGTTCAGGTCGTTCCAAAAGAAAATCGTCAAACTGTTAATCGTAAAAATGGTAAGTACTTTCAAGAAATAGGAGCTGGCACCGAAGATGAATCAAAAGTTTCAGAAAAAATTAATGAGCTAAGTTTTTGGTTAGAGTCAATAGATCTTGGTCCTGGAATTAGTTATAAGTTTAGTGGGATGGCTGAAGAAACTGAGGACGTTAATAGGTTTATAGTTATTGCAGGCATAACAGCTATATTTATGATGCTTTTAATGTTAATTACTCAATTCAATAGTTTTTATCAATCTTTTATTATATTGTCGGCTGTCACAATTTCCTTTGTTGGTGTGTTACTTGGATTACTTATTACGGGTAAATCATTTAGTACTACTATGACTGGAATATCTATTGTTACACTTGCAGGAATTGTAGTTAATAACAACATAGTTTTGATTGATACATTTAATAAACTCAGAGAAGAAGCACCTCAAGTTGAACAAGCTGTGCATATTATTAATGCTTGCAAGCAAAGGCTTCGGCCAATTATATTGACATCACTTACAACTATTTTTGGCTTACTTCCTCTTGCTATGGGAGTTAGTTTGGACATTATATCCAGAGATATTGTCATTGGAAGTAGAGTTGTTGACTGGTGGTCAAACTTGGCTGTATCAATAGTATGGGGTCTTGGTTTTAGTACATTTATGACTTTAATATTAACTCCTGCAGTCCTCTCACTTCCATATGCTTTAAGAAATGAGTATAAAAAATTCTTCAAAATTGAAGCTAATGACTTACAATAAATTATGGCAAATTCAGATAAAAAAATAGATTTTGAAGCATCTTTAAAGGAGCTTGAGTCTATAGTCACAAAATTAGAAGATGAGAATATTAGTCTTGAAGATTCTGTGAAGTCCTTTGAAGAAGGCGTTAACCTTGTTAAGGAATGTCAAAAACAATTACAAAAAGCTGAATTAAAGATTAAAAAATTATTAGATGACGGTTCTTCAACCGAAGTTAATAACTAAAACAAAATCATGCTCAATCATTTTTTGTCTCAAGTTAGAGATCAAGTCTCTAAAAATATTGAATTTGTAATTGGAGATTCAAACCATATCGAGAAAGCAATGAATTACTCAACCCTGAGCGAGAGTAAAATGATCAGAGCTGCTCTAATTTTTGCCTCTGCAGATACACACAATTTTTTGAAAAATGAAAGTAAAGTTACTCTAGCAACCTCTGTTGAATTAATTCATACATACTCACTTATTCATGATGATCTTCCTGCAATGGATAATGATGATTTTAGAAGAGGCAAAAAATCAAATCATATTGTTTTTGGTGAAGCTGATGCAATTCTTGCAGGTGATGCACTGCAGGCACTCGCATATGAAATTATTGCAGACGATAATAATTTAAGTGATGAGTCAAAAATTAGGGCCATTAAATTGCTATCTAATGCATGTGGTAAAAATGGTATGGTCCTTGGACAACATCTAGATATAAAAAGTGAATCAAAAGATATTTCACAAATGGAAATTGAAAATATACATTCTTTAAAAACTGGTAAATTGATAGAATGTGCTGTGATGCTTGGTCAGCTAGAAAACATATCATCAAATGAAAAAATATTTAAATCATTTGGAAGAAATATTGGGCTTGCTTTTCAGATAATAGATGACTACCTAGAAGCAACTTCTAGTAGCAAAAAATTAGGAAAAGATATCAATTCTGATGAAAAGAATAAAAAATCTACTTACATTAATATTGTTGGTATTGATAAATCATTAGAGAGATCAGAAGAATTAGCAAAATCAGCCATCGATGAAATAAACGATGAAAAAATTTCTAATTCAGAAATGCTGATAGAATTAGCGCGTTATATTACAAAAAGAGAAAAATAAGTTGAAAATTTTCAAAGAGATCCCTTCTCAAAAACCAAAAACACCATTACTGGATAAAGTTAATGATCCGTCAGACATAAGATCTTTTTCAATTAATGAACTTCGAATTTTATCAGATGAGCTGAGGGAATATTTGCTTTATTCAGTTGGACAAAGTGGAGGACATTTAGGTGGTGGTCTAGGTGTGGTTGAACTTACAGTTGTACTTCATTATCTTTTAAATACACCATTCGATAATTTAGTATGGGATGTTGGACACCAGGCATATCCTCATAAAATTCTTACAGGTAGAAAAAATCAAATTCATACAATCCGAAAAAAAGGTGGACTCGCGCCCTTTCCTTCAATTTCAGAGAGTAAATATGACTCATTTGGAGTTGGGCACTCCAGCACATCCATAAGCGCACTTCTTGGCATGGCAGTAGCTTCTCAAGCAGAATCAGAGAAAAAAAATGTTGCAGTTATTGGTGATGGAGCAATGACAGCTGGAATGGCATTTGAAGCATTAAGTCATACAGGACATATTAAGCCAAATGTTTTGATAATTCTAAATGATAATGACATGTCTATATCTGAGAATGTTGGAGGATTGTCTAATTATTTCTCAAGAATCTGGGCATCTAAAACTTACAAAGGAATAAAAAAAAGTGGAGCGAGTTTTCTAAAGCCATTACCACAGGCGTATCATCTTGCCAGAAAAGTTGAAACACAAATGAAAGCTATGGTTGCTCCTGGAACAATTTTTGAAGAATTAGGTCTCAATTATATTGGACCAATTGATGGGCATAATATAAAAGAACTTCACGATGTAATTTCCAATCTCATGGAATTTGAAGGTCCTCAGTTTCTTCATGTTATTACAAAAAAAGGTGCTGGACTTGATCCTGCTGAAGCAGATAGGATAGGTTTTCACGCCATAGGTAAAATCAATTCAATTAAACAAAAGTCTTCGAAAGCAAAAAAATATCAAGATATTTTTAGTGATTGGATTAATGATATGGCAGCTAAAGATGAAGATCTTATTGCAATAACGCCTGCTATGAGAGAAGGATCTGGGTTAGTCACTTTTAGTAAAAATTATCCTGATAGATATTATGATGTGGCAATTGCTGAACAACATGCAGTTACATTCGGAGCAGGTCTTGCTATTGGTGGAAAAAAACCAGTAGTTGCTATCTACTCAACATTTCTTCAAAGAGCTTATGATCAGCTTATTCATGACGTAGCTGTTCAAAATTTAAATGTTACTTTTGCTCTCGATAGATCTGGGCTGGTTGGAGAAGATGGACCTACTCACTCAGGAAATTATGATATTGCATATTTAAGATGTATTCCAAATATGATTATCTGTACTCCAGCAGACGAAAATGAAACAAGGTTGATGCTTTCAACAGGATTTAACTATAAAGGACCTGCTTCAATTAGATATCCTAGAGGAGTTGGTCCTAACGTTAAAGTAGATGAGAAACTAGATACAGTCGAAATTGGTAAAGCTAGAGTTATTAATGAAGCAGGAAAAGATAAAGTCATTCTTAACTTTGGATCTCTGCTGCATATAGCAAGAGAAATATCAGAAAAATTTAAATTTACTCTTATTGATATGAGATTTGTGAAGCCGCTAGACGAACAAATCCTGAATCAATATCTAAAAAAAGCTGATCTATTTATATCTATAGAAGATGGATCAATTATGGGTGGCGCTGGCAGCGCTGTTCAAGAATTCTGTTCAAAAAATAATATCAATATCGAGTCTGAGCTTTTTGGTATACCTGACGAATTTATTGAACATGCATCAAGAGAAGAAATGCTCAATGATGCTGGATTATCTGTAGATAAAATAAGCTCTAGGTTAAAAGAGTTAATATAATATACGAAGGTATAATAGCCATTACACCTGCAATTAGATCATCTATCACTATACCTGTACCATTTTTGAAATTTTCATCAAAGTATGAAACTGGAAATGGTTTGAATATGTCAAATAGTCTGAAGAATAATAAAGCAGCAATCGCATAAACAATTCTTTCTTTTTGAGTATCAGCTAGATAGAGAACTGGCAACAAGGCAATCCATATTCCAATCAATTCATCTATCACAATTGATCTATGATCTTTATGAATTAAGTTTTTAGAAGCCTTCTCACATATCCAAATAGATAGAAAAATACCTATAAAGGTTACATATAACATGTTCACAAAATGGGATAAGAATATAAATATCAGCCATGAGAAAATACTGCCAAAAGTCCCAGGTGCTAATGGAATATTTCCAATTCCGCCAAGTGTTGCCAAAAAGTGGAAAGGATTTTTTAGATTTGGAAAGTCATCCATTATTTATAATTGTAACAATTTTCTTTGCAATAGAAGGTGCTGTTGTCCATTTTCCTCCAAAAACACATATTAATTTTTCATTTTGATCTATATAAAAATCTCTTGATGAATTATGAAAATTTTTTTTATTTGATTTAATTAAAGGTCTTACTCCAGAGTAGTTATACAAAATATTTTCCGAAGAGATTTGTTTTGAGAAAAAAGAGTTATAACTTTGAATTAAGTAGTCTTTTTCATCTTCATCAATGATTGGGGTATCAGGACTATCCGTTCTTTTTTCTGTGGTCCCTAAAAGGGTGTTATTTTTATAAGGAAGTGCAAAAATATATCTCTTCTTGCATATTGCCTCAAACATGTATGCTCTATTAATTTTTCTATCTATGACCAAATGACTTCCTTTAATAAGATCAATGTCTTTATCAGTTTTTAAATTATTTTTATCCAATAGAATCTTGTTCCATGGTCCTGATGCCAAAATGACGTTATCAAAATTAAAATTATTTACTGCACCAGATAAATTAAAATCATTCACTTCATAATTTTCATAAATTTCAACGTCTAACTGACTTAATTCATCCCTCAATTTTTCTGACAACAATTCATCATCCATAAATCCATCTATGAATGACAAGAAGTTTAAAAAATTCATTTCTTGGTTTTTCATAACATTCCTGCTTCCAAAAATAATTTTTCCAGAGCCCAATTTTTTTTTAAAAGACAAAAATTCATAAAGTTTTATACCAATAAAATATTTTATAAATCTGATGCTAAAAATATTTTTAAAAGGTATAAATATTTCAATTGCAGATGTGTTATTTGGAAAATTTTTAAGCCACCAATGTCTATCATTAAGTCCATTTCTAACCTCTTTTATTTGAAGATTTTCTAAGTACCTTATGCCTCCATGGAGAAGTTTTGTTGTACTTGAACTTGTTTCACTTAATAACTTATTTTTATCAAATATTGTTACTTTATTTCCAGCTCTTGCCAAAAAGATTGCAGTAACAACTCCTGTTATACCACCACCAATTATTCCAATTTTTTTATTTGAAAGAATCCCAGCCATCTTTTTCAAGCTTCACTTCATTATTTGCATTTAATAAAGTAATTTCTTTATCTGAAGTTATTTCTCCAATACAAAAATAATCATCTTTATTAAGTTGTTTTATGTTTTTGTCTGAAGTCGTGAAACACAACTCAAAATCGTCTCCATATGACAAATCATCGATACCTCGCAATTTTGGTATATCTTCATATATTATTTTTGCTCCAACTTGAGACATACTACAAATACTAGTCAAATCTTTGATTAGTCCATCAGAAATATCGACACAAGATGATGCAAAAGAGGAGATATGTTTACTTTTCTTAAATTGAGGAGTTGGTTTTTTAAACTTTTCAAGTGAAATAGAATCATTTTTTCTTTTGAAATCTTCCAATCCTTTTTGACCATGTCCTAGTTGACCAGTTATAAAAATTTTGTCACCTGGTTTTGCACCTGATCTGAGTAAAGGTTTATCAAATAAATAACCAAATACATTCACGCAAACACTAAGCTCCCCATATGTTATATCTCCCCCAACAAGTGAAAAATTAAATTCATTCATCGATTCTTCAACTCCTTTTGAGAATCTTTCATACCATTCAATTTTTTTTTCATCACAAGTAAGGCCAATGGTGATAAAGGATGGATATGCTCCCATTGCGGCAAGGTCACTCAATGCAATTGCAATTGAACGATATGCAATATCATTTGGTAAGAAATTTCTTGGGAAATGTGAATTAATCTTTGAAATATCAACTGAGTGAACAAGACATTTATCTTTTGTATTGATGACTGCAGCGTCATCACCAGATCCAATAATTATTGATTCGTCAGCATCTGATCTCTTAACCAGATGCTGAAATGTCTTAAGTATATCTGTTTCAGATATCAAGAAGGATATCTTTCAAATAAGCCACTTGCTCCCATGCCGCCACCAACACACATTGTAACAACACCAAATTGTTTATCCATGTTGTTTAGTTGTCGCGCTATATGGCCAACTTGACGAGAACCGGTCATACCGAAAGGATGTCCAATTGATATTGAACCACCATCAAGATTTAATTTATCCATTGGTATCCCAAGTTTATCTCTGCAATAAACCACTTGGACAGCAAATGCTTCGTTAAGCTCCCAAATATCTATGTCCTCAACAGACATATTATAATTCTTTAAAAGTTTTGGAACTGAATAGACAGGACCTATTCCCATTTCATCTGGTTCACATCCCATAGTTGTAAATCCACGGAAATAAGCTAATGGCTTTAATCCTAATTCCTTTGCTTTATCCTCAGACATAACTAAAGTTACAGAAGCACCATCAGAAAGTTGTGATGAATTTCCAGCAGTAACCGAACCGTTTTCAGGATCAAAGACAGGTTTTAATGAAGCTAATCCCTCAAGAGTTGTCTCAGGCCTATTGCATTCATCTTTATCGACTGTATATTCAACTTCCTTTGAATCTCCAGTCTCTTTATTTGTAAGTAACATTTTAGTTTCCATTGGAATAATTTCATCATCATAAGCACCAGACTGTTGAGCAGCAGCAGTTCTCATTTGACTTTCAAATGCATACTCATCTTGAGCTTCTCTTGAAACATCATATCTTTTAGCAACAACTTCGGCAGTCATACCCATTGGAAAATATATTCCAGGAACCTCTTCTGCTAATCTTTCGTTAACAAAATTATCCATATTCATATTCATCATCGAGATGGTTTCTGCACCTCCTGCGATTACAGTATCGTAGCAACCAGCCATAATTTGACTTGCCGCCATCGAAATAGACTGCATTCCAGATGAGCAATATCTATTTACAGTTGTTCCACCAGTTGTCATAGGAAGTTTGGATAATACAGCTGCATTTCTTCCAATATTATGGCCCTGAGCTCCCTCAGGATTACCGCAACCCATGATAATATCCTCAACTGCCTCTGGAGGCATATCAGGATTTCTATCTAACATTGCATCAATTATGTGTGCTAACATCTCGTCAGGTCTGGTCATGTTAAATCCACCTCTGTGTGATTTTGCTAAGCCTGTTCTGACACTATCAACTATTACTACGTTTCTCATAAGTTCTCCAAAAAAGTCATAACTATTCTAGTTCATCTTTATCTTTACTTAAAGCTTTATACCAATCAGGAATCAATTCAATATCAAATTCTTTTGCTTTCTTTAAAACATAAGGAATCGATATAGGGCTAAATGGTAATACTACTAAAATACCAAGCCCTAAACTTCTTAAGACTTGTTTTAATTGATAATTAGCTTCCTCAATATCTTTATTACTAGCTTTTCCATCAATATAATTAACGTAAATATCAAGCATTCTCCTATTTTCTTCAGTTTCATCAAGAAAAGAATCTTTTAGTTTAAGTAAATATTTTTGAATTTTGTCTGTATTCATTAATTGCAAAATATTATGCTACATTTATTAAAATGAAGAAATCTGAAAGAGCATTTATTATAAAAAGGATACTTGATAAAAAATATCCAAAAACACCAATTCCACTTGATCATTTTGATAATTACTCATTGTTGATTGCAGTTCTTTTATCAGCTCAGTGTACAGATGAAAGAGTAAATCAAATCACTCCAATTCTTTTTTCAAAAGCCTCGACTCCGTTTGAAATGTCTAAGCTCACTGAAAAACAAATATATAACATAATAAAACCATGTGGTTTAGGGCCAAAAAAGTCTAAAGCTATAAAAGAATTATCTAAGATTATTATCGATAAGCATAATGGACAAATACCGAATAATTTTTCTGATTTGGAAAAACTACCCGGAGTTGGTCACAAAACAGCTTCAGTTGTAATGAGCCAAGGCTTTGGTGTACCTGCATTTGCAGTTGATACACATATTCATAGATTGGCACAAAGATGGGGTCTTACCAATGGAAAAAGTGTAAAAAAAACTGAAGAAGATTTAAAAAAGATATTTCCAAAATCTTCTTGGAATAAGTTACATCTTCAAATAATTTTTTGGGGTAGAGAATACTGTCAGGCAAGAGAGTGTTATGGAAAGGAATGCGATATATGTAAAACATGTTATCCTAATAGAGTTAAACCTTTTATCCACAAAAAACCTTAGTTAGGATAAAATTACAATCCAATAAAACTTAAATTTATGAAATCATCTAAAAGCGATAATATATTTTCTAATATTTCTTCTATCAAAGAATACGATAGAGATTTGTGGACATCTTTTGAAAATGAGGCACAAAGACAAGAAGACCATATTGAGTTAATTGCATCAGAAAATTACGCTTCAAAAAGAATACTTGAAGCTCAGGGTTCATTATTAACAAATAAGTATGCTGAAGGCTACCCTTCAAAAAGATATTATGGAGGATGTGAATTTGTTGATGTTGCAGAAAATCTTGCAATAGAGAGAGCTAAACAACTATTTGATGCAGATTATGCAAATGTTCAACCACATTCTGGATCTTCTGCAAATGCAGCTGCATTTTTAGCTCTTTTAGAACCAAATGACACTATCTTGGGCATGAGTCTCGATCACGGAGGTCATCTTACACATGGTTCTAAAGTGAATTTTTCTGGACGAAATTACAAAAGCATTCAGTACGGCCTGCATCCTGAAACTAATGATATAAATTATGATGAAGTGCTTTCTTTGGCAAAAGAGCATAAACCAAAACTTATTATCGCTGGTTTTTCAGCATTTTCAGGCATCGTAGATTGGAAAAAATTTAGGGAAATAGCTGATGAAGTTGGCGCATATTTTCTTGTAGATATGGCTCATGTATCTGGTTTGGTTGCAGCAAAACTTTATCCGTCACCAGTTCCATATGCAGACGTTGTAACATCAACCACTCATAAAACTCTTAGAGGACCAAGATCTGGAATAATTCTTGCAAAAGAGAATGAAGAAATCGAAAAAAAACTTAATTCAGCAGTCTTTCCTGGTTCTCAAGGAGGTCCATTGATGCATGTAATAGCAGCAAAGGCCCTTTGTTTTAAAGAAGCTTTGGAACCAGATTTTAAAAATTATATTCAAGACGTCATGGATAACGCAAAATTAATGGCAACAACAATTATGTCTAGAGATATTAATGTTGTTTCCAATGGAACAGAAAATCATATTGTTCTTGTAGATTTAAGGAGTAAAAACATCACTGGAAAAGATCTTGAAAAGGTTCTTGGATCTGTAAACATCACTGTTAATAAAAATTCAGTTCCAAATGATACTGCTTCTCCTTTTATCACTTCAGGAATAAGAATTGGAACACCAGCAATAACAACAAGAGGGTTTGGTAAAAAGGAAGTTGTTCAAGTAGCAAATTGGATTGCAGATATCATTGAAAATATCGATGATGAGTTAGTTCACGAGAAAGTTAAAAATGAGGTAAGTTCTTTAACGTCAGAATACCCAGTATACAGGTTATAAATGTATTGCCCTTTCTGCCAAGCTGAAGATACAAAAGTCATTGACTCAAGATTGGTTGCAGATGGTTCTCAAATAAGAAGAAGAAGAGAGTGTGAAGTATGTCACTCTAGATTTACAACATTTGAAACTATTGATTTAGCTCTTCCTAGAGTTATAAAGAGCAATGGTGAAAGACAGCCCTTCAATGGATCTAAACTAAAAGCTGGAATGCTAAGAGCGCTTGAAAAAAGACCACTCTCGACGGAAGAAATAGATACTATTTTTGGAAAAATACTAAAAGAAATTAGAACAAAAGGTGTTCGAGAGATTAAATCAATTGAAATAGGCAAAATTATGATGAATGCCTTAAAAGAAGTTGATACTGTGGCATATGTGAGATTTGCATCTGTTTATAGAGATTTTCAAGATATTGCAGATTTTTCAGAGGAAATAAACTCCCTTAATAAAGAAAAACCTTCTAACAAAAAATCTAAGAAATGAATTATGAGAAATTAATGCTTCGAGCTATATCGAATGCTAATTTTTATAAATTTACTGCAAAACCTAATCCAGTCGTTGGGGCAATCTTAGTCAAAGGTGAAGAGATCATATCAGAAGGTTATCACGAAAAATTTGGCCAAAATCATGCTGAGATAAATGCGATTAATTTAGCAAAGAAAAAAATAAATAAAAATTTTAATGATTTTTCAGAGCTTGTTTTAATTTGTACACTCGAGCCTTGCAGCCATATTGGAAAAACAGGCTCATGTGCTCATGCAATAGTAGATTCAGGTATAAAAAAAGTTATTATTGGTTCGATAGATCCTAATCCTCTAGTCTCAGGCAAGGGAGTTGAGATACTCGAAGATGCAGGAATTAAAGTTGAAAAAAATCTTTGTGCTGAATTAGTAAGAAAACAAAATAAGTATTTTTTCTTTAAACAAACTTTCAACAGACCCTATTTAACAGTGAAAATTGCTTCATCGTCTGATGGAAAATCTCATTACAAAGATAGCGAAAGAACATATATCACTTCAGATGCATCGAGAAATGATGTTCAAATTTTAAGAGCAGAGCATGATGGTATTCTTACAGGTGGAAATACTCTTCGAAATGATAATCCACACATGAATGCCAGAGTTGATTTCGATACTAATCAACCTCAAAAAATCTTGTTATCAAATCAAGATATAAATGAAGATGAGTATAAGTTTTTTAAGAATAACAGTGCGGACATCCACTCAAATCTAAGTTTAGATGAAGTGATAGAATTTTATAAAAATTCAGATTTATGCTCTATTCTGATTGAGGCAGGACCAGATTTAGTAAATGCTTTTTTAAAAACAGGTAAAGTTGATGAAATTGTGATTTATACGTCTAACAAAGTACTTGGAGATGAAGGAGTTGACTGGTTTAAAGAAAAAAATGCTATTGAAAATTATGGATTTAAATTAGAATCCTCCTATAAAATTGGCGGCGATGTAAAAGAAACATTTATAAAAAATGAAAAAAAGTAGTATTACAGAAATTATTGATGACATCAGAGATGGCAAAATGGTAATCATTCTTGATGATGAGTCTAGAGAGAATGAAGGAGATCTCGTATGCGCTGCTGAAGCAGTGACACCTGAGATAATTAATTTTATGGCATCAAAAGGTAAAGGACTGATTTGTTTGCCAATGAGTAAAAGACTTTGCGATAAATTCGACCTTCAAATGATGACAAACAAAAATAGAGCTGCTAACAAGACAGCTTTTACAGTATCTATAGAAGCAGCAGAAGGTATCACAACAGGTATTTCAGCAGCTGACAGAGCACACACAATCAAAACTGCAGTTAGAAAAGATTCAAAGGCATCTGATATTGTTCAACCAGGTCATATTTTCCCATTGAAAGCAATGAAAGGTGGAGTATTGAGCAGAGCTGGTCATACTGAAGCAGCATGTGATCTCGCAAAATTAGCAGGATTTCAATCAGCAGGAGTTATATGTGAAATCATGAATGATGATGGAACAATGGCAAGAAGAGATGACTTATTAAAATTTGGTAATGAAAATAGTATTAAAGTCGGAACAATTGCTGATCTTATCGATTATAGGTTATCAATGGATGCAACAATTGAGTCTGTTCTAGATAAAGACATTGAAAATGAATTTGGAAAATTTAAATTAAATGTTTGGAGAGATAAAATATATGATGAGTATCACTTCTCTCTTTCAATGGGCAATATTAATGAAGTTGAATCTCCACTTGTAAGAGTTCAAACACAAAGCATTCTACAAGACTTGTTGGGCATTGA
This sequence comes from SAR86 cluster bacterium SAR86A, assembly GCA_000252525.1. Lineage (GTDB taxonomy): Bacteria > Pseudomonadota > Gammaproteobacteria > Magnimaribacterales > D2472 > SAR86A. The sequence goes on from JH611157.1 coordinate 37,454, forward strand.
TGAATTAGGTAAAAATTGGTCAATAAGGAATTCATTAAAAAAAATATCTGAGGAAGGCACTGGTCTTTTTGTATTAATTAACCACAGAGATGCAAAAAGTTACTGGCTAAATAAATTAGAAGAGAAACAAATAGAGCCAAAAAGTAATAGGAGAGTAATTGGTGTCGGGTCACAAATATTGAGAGCATTAAATTTAAAAAAAATAACCGTTTTAGGAACACCAACAAAATATAATGCTGTATCTGGTTTCGATATAGAAATAACTGGTTTTAAAAATGAATAAAATCTTAATTGTTCATACTTCCTGGTATGAAGAAGAAATAACAAAAATGATTGATATCTCTGTTGAAATACTAGAGCAAAAATTTACATGTGTGAAAGCTAAGGCTCCTGGAGCTATTGAACTTGCTGCATTGGCTAAAAGCAAGATGCACAAGGAGAATTATGTTGGAGTTATCTGTCATGGGATTGTTATAAGAGGTGAAACCTCTCATTACGATCTGGTTACAAATGAAACTTTTAGATCCATAGGATCTTTATCTGAAAATTTTTTTGATATAGCAGTAATAAATAATGTCTTATGTGTTGAAAATACGACTCAGCTATTAGAAAGACTAGAAAAAAATACAAGAAACAACACTAATGCATTAATAAGTTTAATCAATGAAAAATCTTGCTAATTTTAAAACTGCTGTAAGATCTCGAGAGTATTTAATCCAAGCAATTTTTCAGATGCTTTTTGATAATCAAGTTGCTAGCAAAATTATTGTTCAATTCAAAGAGGAGCATAAATCAAAAAAAGTTGATTTTGAACTTTTTTCAAATTCTTTGCTTTCGATAGAGGAAAATATTAAAAACATTGAATCTATTATTTCTAAATTAGATATAAAAGACTCGAGTATTGAATTAATAGATAAATCTATCTTATGTTTCGCAATAAATGAAATGCTTTTTGGTGAATTAGATAAACCAGTGGTTATTGATGAGGCTCTAAGGTTGTCAAAAAAATTCTCTAGTCCAGATTCTTATAAGTTTATAAATGTAAGTTTAGATAAATTTCTAAAATCAATAATCTAATCTATCTACTAATTGTCTGATCTCTTGATGGACCAGTTGATATTATAGATGCTTTACATTCTGTGAAATTTTCAATGAACTCAATATATTCCTTTGCCTCATTTGGCAAATCAATATAGTTCGTAATTCCCTCGGTTGAACTTAACCAACCATCAAATGTTTTATATATTGGCTGACTATCGGAGTAGTCGATACACACATTTATCTCTTTTAATTCATCCATTACATCAAGTTTAGTAATACATAAATCAGTAACTGAATTTGTGAATACAGCTTTTTTAAGCGCAACAAGATCTAGCCATCCACATCGCCTAGCCCTTCCAGTTGTTGCGCCAAATTCATTTCCTTTTTTTGCAATATGAGTTCCATTTTCATCAAAAAGCTCTGTTATAAAAGGCCCCTCTCCAACTCTTGTTGTATATGCTTTTGTTATACCTATTATTCTATCTATAAACTTTGGTCCAATACCTAAGCCAGTTGATACGCCACCAGCTGTGGTATTTGAAGACGTGACATATGGATATGTTCCATGATCAATATCAAGAAGTGTTCCCTGAGCGCCCTCAAAGAGAATAGATTTTTTTTCTTTTATGAATTCATACATAAGATTTTGAGAGTCAACACAATAGTCTTCATAAAGACTTTTGAATTTATATACCTCTTCAAAAACATCATCAGGTTTGTATGGATCGGTTTTATAGAGATCAACTAATAATCTATTATGAAAATTTACAAGAGAATCTATTTTATCCCTCAATAATTTTTCATCGCCTAAATCTCCAAATCTAATTGCTCTTCTACCAACTTTATCTTCATATGCAGGCCCAATACCTCTGCCAGTAGTTCCAATAGACTCCTTTTTGTCCCTAACTTTATCTATTGCGATATGAGTCGGTAATATTAATGAACAAGCTGAACTTACGAAAAACCTTTTATTAAAACTAATGCCTTTATTTTTTAATTTATTAATTTCATCATTAAGTGCATCCAATGCCAGCACGACGCCATTACCAATAAGACAATTAGCATTATCATGAAGAATTCCTGATGGAATTAAATGTAAAACAGTTTGTTCACCATCAACTTTAATAGTATGGCCTGCATTGTGACCGCCTTGGAAACGACAAACTACATCAAAAGATTCACTGAGATTATCGACAATTTTACCTTTACCCTCATCACCCCATTGAAGACCAAGGATGAGAGTATTATTAGACACAAAGTGACCTATTTTTCGTCTTTTTTATCGTTAAGATATTTAAAAAATTCTGAATCTGAATCAATTAACATTACATCAGACTTATTTTCAAATGTTTCAACATAAGCCTTCATGCTTCTAGTAAATTCGTAAAACTCAGGATCTTGTGAAAACGATTGTGCATATATTCCTGCAGCTTCTGCATCACCTTGACCTCTTAATTGTTCTGCGAGTTTATAAGCCTCGGCTAAAATAACAACTTTTTCCTTGTCAGCTTCAGCAGTTATTTCTCTGGCTATTTCTTTTCCCTCTGATCTTAATTCCTCAGCCAAACGTTGTCTTTCAGTTCTCATTCTTTCATAAACTGAATTACTTAGATTTGATGGTAGATCAATTCTTTTTACACGGAAATCTATTATCTCGACACCTAAATCAACAACTGAATCATTAAGTGAACTAAGCATAATACTCATTAATTCATCTCTTTCGCCTGAAACAACTTCTTTAACAGTTCTTTTACCAAAGTTATTTTTAAGGACGAACTCAGATCTTTGTCCAAGCAAACTATTTAAACTATTAAAACTTCCGTTATTGGCTTTATAAAAGGTGAGTACATCAACAATTCTATATTTGATAAAAGAGTCAACTAATAAGTATTTACTTTCAACAGTTAAGATTCTATCTGGTTCCTCATCAAGTGTTTGGATCCTTGAATCATATTTTTTAACTGTTTGAATGATTGGAAGCTTAAAATGAAAACCAACTGGTATATCAGGTCTTACCGCTTCACCAAATTGAAATACGATTGCTTTTTCTTTTTCATTTACGATAAATATACTATTAATTAGTAAACCAAATAATAAAGCACCAAATAAAATTGAGTATGTATTTTTATTCATCATCATCACCTTTCTTTTTATTTTCTTCCATGATTTTATCTAAAGGCAAATAAAGCAGGTTGTTTCCACCTTCGACATCTACCATAACTTTTGTAGAGTTTGACAATACTGATTGAAGAGCATCAAGATAAAGCCTGTCTCTAGTTACATCTGGTGCTTTGAGATACTCAGCAAGAAGTTGGTTAAATCTTTCAACTTCACCTTCAGCCTCTGCAACAACAGCTTCTTTGTAAGCTTCTGCTTCTTTTATTCTGGCCTGAGCTTGTCCTCGAGCTTCAGGAACAATTGATAGTGCGTATCTTTCCGCCTCATTTTGTAATCTTTCTTTGTCCTCTCTTGCAGCTACAACATCATCGAATGCATTTTTAACTGCAGCTGGTGGATCTGTTTTTTCAATGTTGACTTGCTGGACAATAAGCCCAGTTTGATAAATATCCAAATATGATTGAAGTCTTGATTGCACTTCCTGTGCTATATTTTCTCTTCCAACTGTTAAAGTTTGATCAAGGGTATTATCACCAACTACGTGCCTTAATGCACTTTCAATTGCGTTACGAAGACTTCCTTCTGGGTCTTTAACATTAAGAACAAAATCTTTTAAATTAGCAATCCTGTATTGTGCTGAAACTGTTACATCAACTATGTTCTCATCTTTAGTCAACATACTATTTGTTTGAGTGTATCTTCTAGTTAAAGAAACATTTTCAATATATCTCTCATCGATGCCAGCAAGTCTAAAATTAAGACCTTCTTCTTGCTCTTCGTAAAATTTACCCAATCTTAGAATGACTGCTCTTTCAGAGGCATCTAACTGATAGATGCACTGTGATGCATAAACAATCGAAAATGCAAAAAGTGCGTACATTAACATTCTTGAAGATGGGAAATTAAAACCACTTCCTCCATCTCCAGAACCAGAGCCATTAGTTGATGATTTTTTTCCACCAAGAATAGATGAAAATTTCTTCATCAATTCATCAAAATCTGGAGCATCATTTTTATTGCCCCACGGATCATTTTCTTTGTTATCCCAATTCACTTTTTTACCTCAGTATATCTTGACTATTATAAACGTATGTTGGGTCTTATTATTATATTTAAAGTGAAGATAATGAATTTTTAACCTTATTTGTGAACGTTTTGATATCTTCAATATCTACATTTATATAGTTGTCCCAACTTTTCATCCAAGTAACTTGTCTTTTTGCAAGCTGTCTTGTCGCATATAGAGCTTTATCAAACAAAATATCTTTAGGATATTTGCCATTTATATATTCAATAGATTGTTTGTAGTTAACAGCTTTTCTTATGGGATGATCCTCTGCAATATTGAAATCATTTAAAATATTTTCTGTTTCTTCTATTAAACCGTTATCAATCATTTCATGGAGTCTAGCTTTTATTCTTTCATGTAATATCTCTCTGTCTGTTTTAATGCCAAATTGTATAACTTCATATTTTTCTCTTATGCCATTAGTTGGATTATTACTAAAAATCTCACTTAATTTTTTTCCTGAGTTTTTGTATATCTCAAGAGCTCTAATTATTCTTATTTCATCATTATGATCAATATCAACCGCATAATTAGGATCAATTCCCTCAAGCATCTTGTATAAATGAGAAGTTGAGTTATTTTGTTTTATTTCATTAAGCTCTTTCCTATATTCTAGGTCTCTCCCTGGCAAGTCATGAATGCCATAAAATAAAGATCTAAAATACATCATAGATCCACCTACAAAAAAAGGTATCTTATTTTTGTCGTGTGTCTCTTCAATCAATGCTTTAGCTAGATTTAAAAAATCTGCGACAGAAAAGATATTATTTAGACTCTCAACATCAACCAGATGATGGGGATATTGTTTTAATATTTCTTTTGACGGCTTTGCCGAACCAATATCACATTTTTTATAAACCATAACAGAGTCAACGCTGATTATTTCAATTGGAAGATAGTCGTATGTTTTTATTGCAAGATTTGTTTTCCCCGCTGCAGTAGGCCCAAACAAAAAAATTATTGGTTTTTTTTCTTTAATGTGAATTAAAGGGCATCTTCATTTGTTTCACCAGTCCTGATCCTAATGACTTCGTCAATAGGCGAAACAAATATTTTCCCGTCTCCAATCTTGCCAGAACCAGCAGATTTAATAATTGCATTTTTAACTTGATCTACAAGATCATCTTTAACAGCAATCTCAATTTTAATTTTTGGAAGAAAGTCAATTGTATATTCAGCACCACGATAGAGCTCGGTGTGTCCCTTTTGTCTCCCAAAACCTTTTACCTCAGTCATTGTCATTCCTGATACACCAATCTCATCAAGTGATGACCTAACTTCTTCAACTTTGAAAGGTTTTATTATTGCAGTTATTAACTTCATATTAATTTAAATATTCTTTTAAATAATTATATTGTTTTTCCATAGATCCCCTATTATTTTCTACGACTTTATAGGCATTATCTACCATATTTTGTCTTAATTCTTCATCAAAGATAAGTTTTTTACATGAATCATACAATTCATCAGAATTCTCAATCTGTATACAAGCCTCTTCTTCTAAAAATAAAGAAATAACATCTTCAAAATTTTTCATATATGGGCCAACAATAAACGGACATCCGTTTGCAGACGCTTCTATTACATTATGTCCACCATAATCCTTCAGCATACTTCCGCCAACAAATGCTAGCGATGCTGATTTGTATAATTTGTCTAAAAAGCCTATGCCTTTTAAAATTAAGATTTTATTCGAATCAAAAGAACTTGGAATATCTTCAAGAATCATACAATCTGTACCTTCATTTTTAAAAATTGTACCTATTGAGTCTGCGCGCTCAGGATGTCTGGGAACTAAAATAAACTTTAGAGATTTATCAATAAATGCAAGTTTTTTAAATACCTTTGAAATTATTTCCTCTTCACCAGAATGAGTACTCGTAGCGATTATTAAATTAGGATCTCTGACTGAACTTTCTTTCTTTTCAATTTTGTTATCTTTATCAAATTTTATTGATCCTACTATTTTGATTTTGTCTTTATCAATTCCAAGACTCACAAATCTATCATAGTGCTTATTAGTTTGAGCTAGAACTAATGTGAATAGCTCAACCACTTCTTTTACAAAGAACTTTATATTGGAATATTTAGAATTTGATTCCTGAGAAAGTCTTGCATTTGTTAAAAAAATTGGAATTTTCTTTGCTGAAGATGCTTTAATCATTGATGGCCATATCTCAGTTTCAAATATTATTAATGCCTTAGGATTGAACTTTTTTAAGAAATTATTAACAAAAAAATAAATATCCCATGGAGCATAAACTATCTGCAAACTATTACCGAATATTTTCTCAGCCTGTCTATATCCTGTCGGAGTGGAGACGCTCAGTACAACCTTATTATCAATAAGAATCTTCTTGATTAAAGTTTCTGAACTTATAACCTCTCCAAGACTAACAGCATGAAACCAAACTGGATTAGATTCAGTCTCATTTTCATATATACCAAATCTATTTGAAATATTTTTTATATAATCCCTATCTTTCAGACTTCTTATGATTAGCCTAGAAATTATTAAGGGTAAAAGTAAAATCAAAATAAAATTGTATAAAAAAAATTTCATTGCTAATAATCTAAACTAAAAATGTAATAATACAATTATATATTTAATGAATAATTTAATTCTCAAGATTTCAGTTTATTTGTGGAGGACTACATTAATATTTCCTTGGAGGATTCAAATAATATTTGGCAAGCTCCTTGGAAATATACTTTTAATAATTCCCTTCAAGAGAAATAAATTTAGTAAGGCAAATATTGAGCTTTGTTTTCCTGAACTAAGTGAATCTAAAAAAAATCAAATTCTCAAAAGAAATATTATTTTATCTGGCAGTGTATTATTTAACACAGGGATTTCTTGGTTTTGGAGTGATGAAAGAATCAATAAAAATATTGAATATGAGATCTGTGGTTTAAAAGAAATAATTGAAGATCAGAAAAATAATAAAAGCATTCTTTTATTTTTTAAGCATTCTCTTCATCTAGAGCTCGATGCAAGAATACTTGGTATGAACTGTGACATTTATGGGATAGAACGAGAACATAACTCAAAAGATTTTAATAAACTCCAAATGAAGGGTAGATTAAAAAGTATGAAAGGTTTAACGGATAGAAACAATACATTTACTTTCATTAAATGGTTAAAAACTGGAAAAACTGTTTTATATGCGCCTGACCAAGATTATGGAAGTAAAAGATCTAAAGAGGTTGATTTTTTTGGTCATTCTGCTGCAACTGTCATCGCCCCATACAAATTGATTCAATCAACCAGATGTAAAACGTACTTCCTCGATAGTTATTTCACTGAAAACAAATTAAATCTTGTTATTGAAAAAGTATCCTTTAATAAGAACAGTGAACAAGATTTTTTGCAGGAAATGAACAATTACATTGAAAAAAAAATCAGAGAATATCCTCATGAATATTTATGGCAACATAGAAGATTTAAATCAACTCTTGGAAAAGACAAGCTTTATAAATGAATTTAGAAGCATTAGAAGAAGTAAAAGGTTTTATGCCCTACCACGAAGGTGAAGCATTATCTAAATGGGCTGAGGAATTTTCAAACAAAGGTCCAATTATGGAGATCGGAACTTATTGTGGTAAATCTTCACTCTTTCTCTCTTATGGAGCAAATAAAAATAATCAACTTGTTTTTACCGTTGATCATCATAATGGGTCTGAAGAGCATCAAATTGATGAAGAATATTTTGATAATGAAATATATGATACTGAAACAAACTCAGTAAATTCATTTCCACTTTTTGTTAAGAATATAAACCGATTTAGAGCATCAAATGTAGTACCAATAGTTAGAAGCTCTGTGGATGCTGCTAAAACCTGGAATGCATATCTTGGAATGGTTTTCATCGATGGTGGTCATGCTTTGGAAACTGCAATGCAAGACTTTAATTCTTGGAACGAAAAAATTATTTCTGGTGGAGCATTAGTCATACATGATATTTTTGAAAATCCAGAAGATGGAGGACAAGCTCCATTTATGGTTTATCAGCATGCTCTTAAAAATGGCTTTAGTGATTTTGAAAGAGTAGATACAATAATTTGCCTAAAGAAATCATAGTTGATTCCTTGTAAAAATATCTGAACCATCTGAAAAATCATAAATGCTATCAGCAGCAATAATTAAAGCTGCTGATGTCCAGGTTGGTTTCTCATTGGGCCAAAAAAAATTTTCTTCAAATTGCCATCCCATGAATGGTATATTCTTTTTATCTGAAATATTTAATACTTCAATTAATATTTTTTTTGCTGTAGATATATTGTCTGACATTGTTAAAGCAATAATAAATTCACATGTCTCAGCTACAGTTATCCAAGGTTCCTCTCTCACACACTTTACACCTAATCCTTCAACATAAAACTCTTTAAAAATCTTTTCTATATAAACTTCTTTTTCTGATTCTGTAAGGCATCCAGATAAAATTGGATAATAAGAATCCATTGAGAATCTTGATCTATCAATAGTAATGTCAAAAAGCCCTTTTGGATTTCTTATGGCTGAACTTAATTTATTATATGCCGTTAACCAATTTTTATTTTCTTGAAAATTTAAAGTTTTTGATAGAGCAATTCCGCACTCAATGCTCTTTAAAATCGAAGATGAGCCTGTAAGCAAGAAATCATTTTCTATCTTACCTTTTTTATCTATAGACCATGGAATTGTTCCATTTGCATTTTGTAGATTTAAAGAAAAATTAATAGAGGACTGAATCGTTGGCCATAGCTCTTTTATCTTTTCTTTATCTTTAAAAATTTTATAGTAGTGAAGAGCCGCAACAGCTATGTAAGGAGCAAAGTGAGTAGGTTTATGATACTCAATTGGTGTTATGTCATCATATTTAGCATACCAGCTACCATCATCATTTTGATTTTCTTTTAGCCAATTAAAGGCTTTTTCTGAAGAATTTTTATCCTCTAAAAAATTTAAACCCATAATTGACTCAATATGATCCCATGGGTCATGGCTTAAATCTTCATTAGATGGTATTGCTCCAGATACAAGTTGATTTTGTCTTATAAAATTTGCAATGTCTAAAAACAAATCTTTATCTATAGAAATTTCATTTGAAAACTTTTGAGTAGGTAAATGCATTCTACTTTTCAAAATACATTGAAAAACTTTTTCCCATTATTGGATTCAATATCTTATCAATGCAATCAAGCAGAAGAGGTTTTTTAAGAATATGTCGTTCAAGAATTTTTTTATAGATTTTTACTAAAAGGTTTTTATCTTGAGTATTCCAAAAAAAGCATCTGAGCCACCAATATGGAGAATGAATTGAATGAAATTTCTCAGACGAAAGAAATATAAAGCCTCTTTCTTTAATTTCATTAACTAAATCGTTTTGATTAAATATTCGTAAATGTCCGCCTGGTTGATTTTGATATTCTTTAGACAGTGACCAACAAATTCTTTCTGGCCAAGACGCAGGAACGCTTGCATAAAATTTGCCGCCTTTTTTGAGTACTCTTTTAATTTCATCTACTGCGTCCATGTAATTGTGGAGATGCTCAAGAACCTCAGAGCATACAACTAAATCAAAAGTTTCATCTGGAAAAGGAAGTGAATAAGCTGAAGCTTCCATAAATTCAGCTCCAGCATTAGATATTGACTGGAAGTACTCATAGCCCTCTTCAGCTTTTTTAAGGGAATCATCATGAGGATCAATACCTATACATTTCATGTTCGGATAGTGTTGCATTACTCCAAATATATGTCTGCCCTCTCCGCAACCAACATCTAGCATCAAACCTTCACTAGCGATTTCGTATTTTGTAAAGTTAAAAGTTAACATTTTTATAATTTTGAATGGTTCTAAGAATTACCTCTTCATATTGTCTTGTGATTTTGGGCCAATTGAACTTATCAATTATATGCTGTCTTCCATTTTCAGCAATCACTTTATAATTCTCATAATCTGATAGTATTTCTATTACAGCATCAGAAATTTGCTTTGAATCTTTAGGTTTGATTAACTTAGCGAAATCTCCAACTAGTTCAGGTATAGATGATACGTCTGTAGCTATTAGGGGAACTTCACAACTCATCGCTTCAATTACTGGATATCCAAAGCCCTCATACAAAGAGGAGACAATTGCGATTGAGCTAGTTGAATATAATTCACATATTTTTGTTTTTGAAATATTTTTTTTGAAAAAAATATTTTCTTTAATGCCTAATTCTTCAATCAACCTTTCAGTATGTCCACCTTTTTTAACATCACCAATTACAATTAAGTGAATATCTGGATATTTTTCTTTTAATATCTTTATAGCCTTCAAAGAGTAATCAAGTCCTTTCAATGGAACATCGGCACTTGCTGTAGTAATCAATCTATTTTTGTTTCTTTTTGACACTGGTATCGGAGAAAATTCATTAGTATCAAGTCCATTATTTATGACTGATATTGTATTTTTATTACATTTAAATTCTTTTATGATTCCATTTTTTGAACTTTTAGATGGTGTAATGATTGTTGTTATTTTTGGAGCTACTTTTGTTTGCATTTTAAGGAATCCATACCACAAATGTCTCGAAATCTTGTATCTAATTTTATTGGAGGCAGCTAACTCAAATTTATAATCAAATGTTATTGGATGATGAATAATTTCTATAAGAGGAAATCTTTTTTGAATGTTTAATAATCCATAACTTAGAGACTGATTGTCTATAATGACATCATAATCCACATTATGTCTGAGATATTTATCAACCCTATTTCCAAATGTTTTTGGTTCCGGAAATCCTCCGATGAGTGCAATAAAGAATTCATAGAAATCATCTTTATTTTTATTCTTCTTTTTAAAAAACTTTCTTAATCTATCTTTAAACACAAACGATTCAAATAAATCTAGTCCAGGAAGTTTGATTAATTTTACATTGTCATGAAGATTAGGATATGGAGGTCCAGAGATGACATCAACATCATGGCCTAAAAGACTTAATGCAAAAGATATGTCTCTTACATAGACTCCTTGGCCGCCTCCATATTTGGCACTCCTATAACTTAGTATTGCTATTCGTAATTTTTGCAAAAGTAATTATTTAGTATATGTAAGCCAGCTTTGATAGTTTAAGTCTTTACCAGAAATAACTTCGTCAAATTTATTTTGAAGAACTTTGGTGATTTCACCAGCTCCATCATGACCAATTTTTACATCATCTACTTTGCTAATTGGTGTAATTTCAACAGCTGTTCCAGTAAAAAAAGCTTCATCGGCAGAAATTAAATCATCAAAAGTTAAATTTTTCTCGATAACATCATAATTCAGGTCTTTTGCTATCTGAATTACAGACTGTCTTGTAATTCCATTAAGACAATGATCTTTTGTTGGAGTCATTAGCTTAAAGTCTTTTACTATAAAAATATTTTCTCCACTTCCTTCGGAGATAAATCCATTAGCATCCATCATCAATGCTTCGTCAGCGCCCTTATCTATTGCTTCATGAAGAGCCATTGTGTTTTGAAAATAGGTACCAATAATTTTGTTACCTGAATGTAATGGATTCTCATATTGAATATAAGAAGATTTTGCAATTGAAATACCTTTCTTCTTTGCTTCAGGATCCATGTATGATGGCCATTCCCATGCAGCTATTGCTACATTTACACTTAGCTCTTTTGCTCTTAAGCCAAGACCTTCGTTCCCGAGATAAATAATTGGTCTAATATAGCCAGCATTTAATTGATTTTTATTAAGAGTTTCACATTGAGCATGAATAATTTCGTCAAGTTCAAAGGGTACTTCTATATTTATTTTTTTTGCAGCATCAAAGAGTCTATTAGTATGTTCTTTTAGCCTAAAAATAGCCGGTCCATTCAGAGTATCATAAGCTCTTACACCCTCAAAAACTCCAGTTCCATAGTGTAAAGTGTGTGACAAAATATGGACGTTGGTATCATCCCATTTTTGAAATGACCCATTTTTCCATATTAATTTGTTTTCAGTATTTATAAACACTTTTCAAGTTATAATTTAGAGTGATTATTATTGTATTGCAAAATCAGTCATATAAAAAAAGAAAAATATGGAAATTACAAAATCAATATTTAGAGAATATGACATAAGAGGTGAATATCCCAATCAAATTAATGAAGAAGTCGTAAGAAAGATTGGTAATGCAATTGCTGGGAAATGTATTAATTTAAATATTAAAGAAATTTGCGTCGGCAGAGACGGCCGAAATTCTGGTAAGTCTTTGCTTGAGGCAATGATTGGTGGTCTTTCTGAAAGTGGTATTGAAGTCATCAATATTGATTTAGCTACATCACCGCTTCTCTACTATGCAGCAAAAAAAAATAAATATAAAAGTGGAATTATGATTACTGGAAGTCATAATCCAAAAAATCATAATGGAATTAAGCTTGTTATTGATGATAAACCAGTCTCAGGAAATGAAATTCTAGATTTACTTAATAAAGATCAAAAGTTTTCGGAATCAGTCGGTTCAATAAAATCACTAGATGTAAAAGATAGCTATATCGAAGAAGTTTCTCAAAGCTTAAAAATTAATAAAAAATTAAAAATAGTTATAGATTGCGGCAATGGAGCTGCTGGATTTATTGCACCAGATTTATATAAAAATTTAGGCTGTGAAGTAATAGAACTATATTCTGAGGTGGATGGTAATTTTCCTAATCATCATCCAGATCCAGGAAAAGTAGAAAATCTAAAAGATCTAATTCAAGCAGTTAAGACTCATGGTGCAGATCTTGGACTAGCCTTTGATGGAGATGGGGACAGAGTTGGCATGGTTACTAACAATGGTGAAATAGTCTTTCCAGACAAAATATTAATGATGCTAAGCAAAGATGTGCTCCATTCACAAAAAGGATCAATTATATTTGATGTGAAATGCTCAAATGCACTTAGTCAAATTATCAAAGAAAATGGTGGTTCTCCAATCATGTCTCCTACAGGTCACTTTCATATTAAAAATGGTATTAAAAAACATAATCCTTTGTTAGCTGGAGAAATGAGTGGACATATTTTCTTTAATGATAAATGGTATGGATTTGATGATGGTCATTACTCAGGTGCTAGAATTATTGAAATGCTTTCAAAAAATGAAAAAAGTATCGCAGAAATTTGCAATGAATTACCCATGCTTTTCTCAACCCCAGAACTCAACATAAATGTTACAGATGATAATAAATTCAAAATAATTAAAGAGTTCGCTGATAACTGTAGATTAGAAGGTGAAAAAAATACAATCGATGGGCTCCGATTAGACTTTGAGGATGGATGGGGTTTGATAAGAGCATCGAATACTACTCCAAAGCTTGTATTGAGATTTGAAGGTAGATCTGAGGAAATTCTGAATAGAATTCAAAATGACTTTTTAAATGAACTGACTCGCATTTGTCCCGATATTGATATAAATTTATCCTAAGGATGAAAAAAGACAGAAAAAATATAATTTTGGAATCTTTAGCTTCAATGCTTGAAGAAAGAAACATGTCAAAAGTTACTACTGCTCTTCTAGCCGAGAAATCTGGAATCACAGAAGCAGCACTTTACAGGCATTTTCCTAGCAAACGAGCGATATATGCAGAGTTGTTTTCGTTTTGTGATAATGCAATTTTTTCAAAATGTAATGAATTAAAAAAAGAAAAATTATCCTCAAAAGATAAAATTAAAAATTCTTTTCTATTTTTTATGATTTTTGTTGAGAAGAATAAAGGTTTTGCTAGGCTCTTATCTCGTGAGGCTTTATCGTCTGATGAGCAAAATGTTTCAGATAACGTCAATCAATTTTATGAGAGGCTAGAACTATTTTTCAGACAAGTTTTAAAAGAAGATTCTGATAATTTAGTAACTCAACCTGGTGTCTCAGCACAGTTAATTGTTACAGCGCTAGAAGGAAATGTATCAAGATACATAAGATCAAAATTTAAAGATGCTCCATCTTCATACATTGAAAATATTTGGCAATTGTTAGCTATAACTATTTTTAAAAATTAATATTCTCATTTAAAAATAATTCAAAATAAACATTATCATCATCTTCAGTATCAACTTTGCCTGTTGTTTTATTAACTTTTGCAAAAGATATGTCTTCGGGAATTACTTTTTTGCTAACATCCAGTGACGGCAGTTCGTTTTCCATATAATTAAGCCAAATAGGCAGTGCAATTGTAGAACCATATTCGTCCTTGCCTAACGAGGTAAAATCATCAGTTCCCACCCACACAGTTGTTACAAGATCTTCATGAAATCCAGAAAACCAAGTACTAACAGAATCATTTGTTGTGCCAGTTTTTCCTCCTATATCATTTCTTTGTAAAAAAGCAGACTTTCTTCCTGCAACACCATTCCTCATAAATCCCTCTAAAGTATCTTTTATTAAGTATGAAATTCTTTGATCAATGACTTTTTCCTTTTTATTCAATGGTTCGAGAATGTAGTATGGATATTTAACATTCATCTCAAGGGTGTCTAGCCAAGGAAAAGCACTAATATTCTGATTGTTTACCTTTACCAAATAATCATCATGAGAGAAGATAATATTTCCATCTCTATCTATTATTTTGTCAATGTAATGAATGTCAGGTATGAAACCATTTGATGCAATAACGCTAAAAGCTCTAACCATTTCTGCTGGAGAAAAATTTCCAGAACCTAGGGCAAGAGATAAATCATTTGGTAATCTTGATTTTGTATATCCAAAATTTTCTAAATAATCTTTAGATTTTTCAATACCAAGCTCCCTAAGCAATTTAATAGAAACAATGTTTACAGACTTCGTCAGGGCTTCTCTTAATGAAATTGGTCCATAGAATTTACCTGTATAATTTTGAGGTCTCCAAATACTTTCAAGGTTTTCATCTTCAAATGAGATAGGTGCGTCATTAATTAGAGTAGACAAATTATAACCATTAGCTAAACCGGAAGCGTAAATGAATGGCTTAAAACTAGATCCAGATTGTGGATAGGAAAGTCTTACCCTGTCAAAATTACTTGAATTAAAATTTTTACCTCCATGATATGCAACAACCTCACCAGTGTTTGGATTAACAGAAATAATAGATGATTCCGCTTCAGGGATTTGGTCTAATGTGTAAAAGTCAATATTATTTTTAAGATATACAAGATCTCCAAAATTTAATATGTCTTTAAAGTCTTCCGGCCTTGGTCCTAATTCATCAATTGAAATTTGAGACCTAGCCCATGAATATTCATTTGACCAATTAACTTCAATCATTTCAAAATTCTGGTCAATCGAAAAAAATCTATTCTGTTCAACTTTAATAACTAATGCTGTTTTATGATTTTTAAAATAAGGAAATGAATTAAAAGTCGAGCTTATTTGATTTGAAATATCATTGGTATCTAAATCAATTTCATCAAAATATTTATCTTTAATTAGAAAATTTAAGTCAAGATTTTCTAAAGATATTTTTTGAGTCTCGTTAAAGAGATATGCAAAATTAGATGGGTTTCTCCATCCATGTCTTTTATCATAATCAAAAAGCTGTTCCATCATGCTTGATTTTGCAGCCAATTGTGAATTGGAGTTGATTGTTGTAAAAACTGACCACCCCTCCTTATATGCTCTTAGTCCATATCTTTTTATTATGTCTTGCCTAGCAAGTTCAGAGATATAATTTGCTTCAACATCATATAAATTTATATTATTAGCAATTTTTAAGTCTTGAGATACGGCTTCTTTATATTGTATTTCATCGATATATCCTAATAAAAGCATCCTTGATAAGATCCAATTCCTTCTCAGTTTTGTCCTCCTCGGATCCTTAACAGGATTTACTCTTGATGGAAGTTGAGCAAGAGCAGCAATAGTTGCTGATTCTGAAATACTTAATTCTTTTAGATTTTTATCAAAATATGTATTTGCTGCAGCCTCAATGCCATATGATCTATTTCCTAAAAATATTCGATTTACGTAGAGTTCAAAAATTTCCTCTTTTTCTAAATTACCTTCTAGTTCAAGTGCGAGGAATATTTCTTTTATCTTTCTGATAACGGTTTGTTCTCTTGTTAATAAATAGCCTCTAACAACTTGCATCGTAATTGTTCCACCGCCACCCTCACATCCAGATGGTCTTAAGCATCTTATAAAAGATCTGATTAAACCTGTATAACTAATGCCTTGATGATTAAAAAAATTATCATCTTCAGCAGCAAGGAAAGCATTTTTAATGTTTTCAGGAATTTCAGTAAAAGTAATTGATCTTCTTTTAATTTCTCCAAATTCACCAATCAAAATGCCGTCTTTCGTATATACTTTTAAAGGCATTTGAAGTTCGGCCTCATCAACGAGTTTAATTTTTGGTAAAGAAGGTTTTAAATAAGCATTAGTTGCCAGAATTAAAATGATTGCAAATAAACATATAAAAATTCCAAAGTAAAAAGAATATTTGACGATTTTTTGCATACTTTATTTTAATTCTTAAACCACTGATAATAAATCATTTAGCATTTAAAAAAGTCTTTTTCCTTGCTTAAGTGTTAAAATCTTCAAAAATTTTAACTATGAACATTTTTATTGTTGGTCCAATGGGTTCCGGAAAGTCCACCGTCGGTAAAATTATATCTGATGAGTTATTTATGAACTTTTTTGATACTGATGAAGAAATAGAAACAAGAACAGGTGCATCTATTGATTGGATCTTTGATCTTGAAGGAGAAGAAGGTTTCAGGAAAAGAGAAAGTGCTATATTGACAGAGATGGTTGAAAAAAACTCTATTGTTTTGTCTACAGGGGGTGGCATCATACTATCAGAAGAAAACAGAGAACTTTTATCATCAAGAGGAACAGTTTTTTATCTTGCTACACCCATATATGTTCAAATAGAAAGAACTGCTAAGGATAAAGATAGACCTTTATTAAAGGACGGGGATCCCGAAGAAATTCTAACTAAACTTCATAATAATAGACAAAACCTATATGAATCAGTTGCAGATCATGTTGTTGATACCGAGAATAAATCAAGTCAAGAAGTCGCATCAGAAATTGTTAAGTTAATTAAGAGCTAGATTATGATTGAATTATCAGCAGGAAAGGCAAATACAAAATATAAAATATATATTTCAAAGACTGCTCTAACTAAAAAAGTATTAAATCAAAATATTGATAAAGATAAGAAAATTTTAATTATTACCGATTCTGGTATTCCTAAAAAATATATTAAAGAACTTAAAAAACAACTAATAAATAAGTCGGTATATGTTCATTCAATTGATAGCGGGGAAAAATCAAAATCCTTTCGAACATATCAACAAATTATTAATAAGTTAATTGATTTAGAATTTTCTAGGTCTGATTTAATAATTGCTTTTGGTGGAGGTGTGGTAGGTGATATATCCGGCTTTTGTGCCTCTTCTTTTTTAAGAGGAATTGATTACATACAGATTCCAACAACACTTCTTGCCCAAGTTGACTCTTCTGTAGGAGGCAAAACAGCTATCAATGTACCTCAAGGAAAAAATTTAGTTGGAGCATTTTATAATCCACGTGTTGTATTAATATCTACTGTTTATCTTAAAACTCTAAGCGAAAGAGAATATAAATCAGGATTGGGCGAAGTTGTAAAATATTCATTAATTGGAAATAAAAGGCTCAAAAAGTTATTAGAAGAGAATGCTGAAAAGGTTATTAATCGTGATGACAAAATTTTAATAAAAATTATTGAGGAATCAATTAAAACAAAATCTAAGATTGTTACTAAAGATGAGAAAGAGAGTGGTATTAGAGCAATTCTAAATTTTGGACATACATTTGGACATGCTATTGAAGCATTTAATAAATATAAAAATCTTTCGCATGGTGCTGCAATAACTCTTGGAATGATTATCGCCTCTAAGATTTCATACTATGAGGGTCATATAAAAAATCATCAATTGGATAATATTATAAATATGATTGACTCTCTTAATCTGGATACTGATTATTCAAAATATAATTACTCCGATCTAATTAAGTATGTAAAATCAGACAAAAAAATTTCTAAAGGCAAGTTGAATCTAGTTTTAATTAACAAGCAACTTAAAGCTTTTAAGACCGCAAAATTTGACAAAAAAAATGTAATGCGAGTATTTAGTTAGGCTGCATTAGCTGTAGTAGCTTTCAGCAAATCTTGAATATTTGAGGCAGCTGGAACAATAAGCCAAAAATGCGGTTCATACTTGTCAAAATCATCTAATATATTCTTAGCTTTTTTGCTTTGAGTATTTTCGAAATGTTTCTTGATTATTTCTTTTAAATGTTTTCTATGAGGTTGCATCTCTTCAGTTGTAATTCTCTCTAATCCAACTAGAGATCTATTGCACTTATCAAAAAAAGTTCTATCTTCATCAAGAACATATGCAAAGCCACCTGTCATACCAGCAGCAAAATTTAAACCTACAGACCCTAAAACTGTGACATGACCCCCAGTCATATATTCACAACAATGATCTCCTGCACCTTCAATAACAGCTTTTGCACCTGAATTTCTAACACCAAACCTTTCTCCAGCAGAGCCAGAGACAAAAATTTCTCCACCTGTTGCTCCATACAAGCATGTATTTCCTACCAAAATAGTTTTTTCATTATTTGAAACAAAGTCAGCATTATTTTTTACAACAATTTTGCCACCATTCATACCTTTACCGACATAGTCATTTGCATCTCCGTCTAAAATTAAATTTAAACCATTTGCATTCCAACAACCAAAACTTTGTCCAGCTGAACCTTTAAATTTTAGTTCAATAATTTTTTTTAACCCCATTTCTCCATATTTCTCAGCGATATATCCTGAAATGTTTGCTCCAACAGAACGATCAGTATTTTGTATTTGATATTTAAATGTCCCTCCTATGTCCTTTTCAATATTTTTACTTATTTGGGCAAATATTTTTTTGGATAGTTCAGCTTTGTCCCAAGGATCGTTTCTAGAGACTTTACAAAAATGTGCTTCATCAATGTCTTTATCTGAAAACAAAATCTGAGAAAGATTTATACTTTTTAAATAACTCTCAATGTCTTTAAGCTGATACAAATATTTTGTCTGGCCAATGATTTCTTCAAGATTTTTTACACCAAGCAAGCTTAAATATTTTCGAACATCATCAGCAATAAAATTAAAGTAATTCATTACTTTTTCTTTCTCACCAATAAAATGCTGATTAATTAAATCTTTTCTTTGAGTTGCTACTCCAGTTGCACAATTATTTAAATGACAAATCCTAAGATATTTGCATCCCATAGCTATCATGGGTCCTGTTCCAAATCCAAAAGATTCAGCTCCTAACATAGCTGCTTTGATAACATCAAGACCAGTTTTCATTCCACCATCAGCTTGCAATCTAATCTTATGTCTTAAACCGCTATCTCTTAGACTTTGGTGTGCTTCTGCAAGGCCTAATTCCCATGGAGAACCAGCATATCTTATGGAAGTTAGTGGACTTGCACCTGTACCACCATCATGACCCGATATTGTTATTAAGTCCGCGTAAGCTTTCGCAACACCTGACGCAATTGTTCCTACTCCTGGTTCGGATACTAGCTTCACAGAAACTAATGCTTTTGAATTTACTTGCTTTAAATCGAAGATTAGTTGCGCTAAATCCTCAATTGAGTAAATATCATGGTGAGGTGGTGGAGATATTAAGGTTACGCCTGGAGTTGAATATCTCAACTCAGCAATTAATTTATCGACTTTACCTCCAGGCAACTGTCCACCCTCTCCAGGTTTCGCTCCTTGAGCAATTTTAATTTGAAGCACTTCCGCGTTGACTAAATAATGTGGCGTAACTCCAAACCTTCCTGATGCAATCTGCTTAATTTTTGACATTTTAGAAGTGCCATATCTTTCTTTAGCTTCCCCACCTTCGCCAGAATTAGATCTTGAGCCCAAACTATTCATAGCTTCTGCTAAAGTTTCATGTGCTTTTGGTGAAAGAGCACCTAAACTCATTCCAGCAGAATCAAATCTTTTCAAGATTTTTTTGCTTGATTCAACTTTTGTTAATTTTGTGGTTTTTTTTGGAAATTTTATTCCAAGAATATCTCTTAGCATTGCTGGAGGTCTTTTATCAACTAGATCTGCGTATTCTTGATAGACACTTTGAGAACCAGTTGAAACAGCTTCTTGAAGTTTTTTTACTATTTCAGGATTATAAGTATGATACTCTCCTCCGTGCACATACTTAAGCAGACCACCAACACTTATCTCAGATAAATTAGATCTAGAATATTCATCTAACATTCTTAATTCATTATCAATGTCTTTAAAAGATTTACCACCAATTCTGCTTGTTGTGTTTGTAAAACAAAGATCTACAACTTCATCACTCAATCCAACAATTTCAAAAAGCTGAGAGCCTCTATAACTGGATATTGAAGAGATTCCCATCTTTGAAATTATTTTTAAAATACCTTTGTTAATACCTTTTCTATACCTTGCGCAATTCTCATGTGGAGAACCCTTCAATTCATTTCTATCTGACAAATCTAATATCGTTTGATATGCAAGTGTTGGGTATACAGCAGTTGCGCCAAATCCTATCAAACATGCTAATTGATGTGTATCTCTTGCAGATGAAGTTGTTACAACTAAATTAGCATCTGATCTTAAGCCCAAAGCAACGAGTTTTTGATGAACACATCCAACAGCCAATAAAGCATTAATAGGTAATTTATTTTTTCTAGGAAGTTTTTCGATTAAATGAATAATAACCTTTCCTTGTTGTACGTTTTTAATTACTTTTTCTTGTAAATCCTCAAGAGCCTGTTTGAGGTTTATATTTGATGAATAATCAAGATTTATATCTATTGATTCAAAATGTTTGTTATTAATTATTGATTGAAGTTTTTTAAAAGAAAGAATCGGAGATGTAGTAACCAACCTTTTGGCGTGATCTGGGGTCTCATCAAACACATTAAGCTCTGGTCCATAACAAGTTTCGAGGGACATAACGCTTGACTCTCTTAATGAATCTATTGGAGGGTTGGTAACTTGAGCAAATTGTTGCCTAAAATAGTCATATATTTGTCGATGCATCTTACTCATAACAGCAAGTGCTGTATCATCTCCCATTGAGCCGGTACCCTCATTAGACTCTATGGCTAATGGTTTAATTACTGAAGTTCTTTCTTCTTTGTGTAATAAAAATAATTTTGATGAAATATTAAAGTCATGCGAATCAATTTTTTTAAGTCCTGGTCCTTCATATTTATCAAGACTAGACTCAATATAAACCGTTTGTTCTTTTAACCATTCTCGATATGGTAATTTAGACTTTAAATCATCATCTATTTGATCTTGGTTATAAATATCACCAGTAAAAGTATTTATTGCAAGAATCCCGCCCGGAGTTACACGTCCTTTCTTTAGGATATTTTCATTTTTGATCGGATTTACTCCTGTCTCTGAAGCAATAGTAATAAAATTATCTTTATCAATTTGATATCTTGCTGGTCTTAGACCATTTCTATCGAGCATGCATACAGCCCATTTTCCATCTGTCATCACAATACCTGCTGGCCCATCCCAAGGCTCCATATGCATTGAGTTATATTCATGAAAGCTTCTTACATCTGGATCTAACAAATATGAATTCTGCCATGCAGGAGGCATAACCATTCTAATTGCTCTAAATAGCTTTACTCCTCCATTAATCAGTATCTCAATCATGTTATCTAATGCAGAAGAATCTGATCCCTTTTCATTAACAAGCTCTTTAAAGTTTTGAATCTTAGGAATTCTTGGGCTTTTGAATTTAGATGATCTTGCTTTAACCCAATTTCGATTTCCCCTGATTGCGTTAATTTCCCCGTTATGGGCTAGAAGTCGAAAAGGTTGAGCAAGATGCCATCTTGGATGAGTATTTGTTGAGAATCTTTGATGAAATACACATATTGAAGATCGAAAATTAGGTGACTTAAGGTCTAAGTAAAATTCTTTAATCGCATTTGGAAGCATGAGGCCTTTGTAGACAATTGTTTTAGATGACAGACTACAAAAATAAAGTTTTTCATCATCACTGTATATCTCTTCGATAAGTTTTCTGGCTTGATATAGATTTGTTTCAAATTGCTCCTCATAAAATGTCGCATCATTGGATTGAATGAACAGTTGGTATATGTTGGGTAAGCAATCTAGAGCAATTTCTCCAAGAATTTTTTTATTAAGAGGCACTTTCCTTAAAGCGGTTAAGCTTAGGCTCTCTTTTTTTAGTATTTTTTTTATTTTAGGAAGAACTAAATCTATTTCGTGATCTAAAAAAATTTGTCCAATTGCAAATTCATCTTTAATTTTAATTGACTGTTCTTTTAGAAGCGCTTCTTCAAAAAAATCTTTATCTAGGTCTACCAAAATTCCGCATCCATCCCCAGTCTTTCCATCAGCGCCGATGGCTCCCCTGTGAGTCATACTCTCTAGAGCATTTATAGATTTGATTACAATGTCATGTGATTTTTTGCCATTTATATGAGCAATAAGACCAAATCCACAATTGTCTCTAAAGTCATTTTTTGAAATAAGTTTAGACATACTAAAAGTGTGAAACATATAGTATAACATATTGAACTGTTATTTTTAAAAAAAAAGTGTCATACTATGTCATACACTTTTTATAGAATGGCCAACAAAAATAAGCAATATAAAATTGAGAAAGGTCTTTTGCTATTCACGCAACCAAGATCGCCCTATTTCTACGGAAAAATAAGGTTGAAAGGTAAATACTTAACAAAATCTTTCTCTCCAATATCAGACTTCAATACTGCTAAAGAAAAACTTTATGAGTGGAAAAAAGAACTAACTTCTAAATCAGATAATTTTTCAACTAATGAGGTTATGGATAGAAATCAATATACTGACTTTAAAGAATTAGATAATAAATTTCAATTTCTTGATGTTGGTAGATTTGATCCTGCTAAAAAATCTGTAAGTGAGAGAAAAATTAACTTTGTTGAAATATATGGTGAATACAATGAATCTCAGGCATCTAATCAAGCTCATAGGTGTTTAGATTGTGGTAATCCATATTGCGAATGGAAATGTCCAGTTCATAACTATATCCCTGATTGGCTAAAACTTGTAAATGAAGGAAATATAATGGAAGCTGCTGATCTTTGTCATTCAACTAATAGCCTACCTGAAGTATGTGGAAGAGTTTGTCCACAAGACAGACTTTGTGAAGGAGCATGCACTTTAAATGACGGATTTGGAGCAGTAACAATTGGCTCCATAGAGAAATATATCACTGAAAAAGCTTTTGAAATGGGATGGAAGCCAAATCTTCAAAACCGAAAATGGACCAATAAGAAAGTTGCAATCGTTGGGTCAGGACCGGCCGGAATTGCCTGTGCAGATATTTTGACTAGATCTGGAATTAAAAGTCATGTCTATGACAAAAACGACGAAATTGGAGGATTATTAACCTTTGGCATTCCTGAGTTCAAATTAGAAAAATCTGTAGTTAAAAGAAGGAGAAAAATATTAGAGGAAATGGGAATTAAATTTCATCTTGGAAAAGAAATAGGAAAAGATGTGCCATTTAAGAGATTATATGACACTCATGATGCAGTTTTTTTAGCTATGGGAACTTATACATCTTTAGAAGGTGGGTTCAAAGGTGAAAAATTACCTGGTGTATACAAAGCTATTGATTATTTAGTTTCTAATACTAAAAAATTACTAAATATGGATTCTGGTAAAGCTGAGTTTATTAACTTTAAAGGTAAAAAAGTAATTGTTTTAGGTGGAGGTGACACGGCAATGGATTGTAACAGGACAGCTATTAGACAAGGTGCAAAGTCCGTTACTTGCCTTTACAGAAGAGATGAAAAAAATATGCCTGGTTCAAGAAGAGAAGTAAAAAACGCAAAAGAAGAAGGAGTTGTTTTTGATTTCAATATACAGCCAATAGACATATTAGGTAACGAAAAAGTTGAAGGTGTAAAAACTGTAACAACTAAATTAGGTGAGCCTGATCAAAATGGAAGAAGAGTTCCAATACCTGTGCCTGGCTCTGAAAAAATTTATGATGCAGATGTTGTGATCGTAGCATTTGGTTTTAGAGCAAGTCCTGCAACTTGGTTTAGTGATTTTGAAATAAAAACCAAAAAAAATGGGCTTGTTATTGCAGAAGAAGATCAACAATATAAATTCCAAACATCAAATGAAAAAATATTTTCAGGTGGTGACATGGTTAGAGGTTCTGATTTAGTTGTAACAGCAATATGGGAAGGAAGAGAAGCAGCTAAAAGTATTATAAAATATGTCTCATAATGAACTCAGATTCGTCATTTCTAAAAGCATTAAATAAAGAAAGTCTCCCAACACCTCCCATATGGTATATGCGTCAAGCAGGAAGATATATGCCTGAGTACCAAAATGTTAGAAAAAAATTTAAAAATTTTTTAGATATGTGTAAAGAGCCAGATATATGTTGTGAGCTTGCATTACAGCCTATTAATGCATTTGAATTGGATGCTGCAATCCTATTCTCAGACATCTTAACAATTCCTGATTCTTTTGGGCTTGGTGTTGAGTTTGTTGAAAAAGAAGGCCCTGTTTTTAATAATCCTATTAATTCCAGTACTGATATTAGCAATCTAGATCACTTTGATCCTGAGAGTTTAGATTATGTTTACAAGGCAGTTAAAAATATTAAAAACTCTCTGTCAGAAGAAATTCCTTTAATTGGATTCTGTGGAAGCCCTTGGACTTTAGCTGCATATTCAATAGAGGGAAGATCATCAAAAGACTTTGAGAAGACATTAGGCTTTTTAGAATCAAATCAAAAAGATGTTCATAATTTATTAACAAAATATACTGATGCATGTTTTTTATACTTAAGAAGGCAAGTTCAGTCTGGTGCTGATGTGATTCAGATATTTGATTCATGGGCAAATCTGCTTACAAAAGAAGGTCTTATTGAATATTCTTTTAATTATATAAATGCTTTGATTTCAGCTTTAAAACTAGATCCTGTAACAAAAAATATCCCAGTGATTGTTTTTGCTCGAAATCCAAAATGTAACATCGAAGAATTAATTAATACTTCTGCTGACTGCATAAGTCTGTTCTGGTCAATGAATGATTTGAATTTTGAGGTAGCTAAAAATAAGGTTGCTATCCAAGGTAACCTTGATCCAAAAATTCTACTTGAAAGTGATGAAACAATAAAAAGGGAGACCTATAAAATTCTTGAAAGATTTAAAGAATATCCTGGTTATATTTTTAATTTGGGACATGGAATAACTCCAGATATTAGTCCCGATAAAATTAAATATTTAACAAATATTGTCAGAGAGTATTAGTTTTCCCACAATCTTATTAAACCCTCTTGAGTGCATGATGCAATAAGCTTCCCATCTCTTGAAAAAATAGAACCTCTTGAGAATCCTCTTGCATTTCTAGTTACAGGACTGTCTATGGAATATAAAAACCATCCATCTAAATCTAATTTTCTGTGGAACCACATCGCATGATCCAGACTAGCATTTTGAAGATTTTTAGTTAAAAAGTTTACACCAACAGAATTGTTGGCAGCACCTAAAAGTCCCATATCAGATATATACAATAAGAAAGCCTGTTGAATAACTTGGTCCTCAGGAAGTGAACCATCTGTTTTAATCCAAGTATTTTTATATGGTGGCATTCTCTCCGGTTTAAAATAATTTTGGTGTTCAACTGGTCGCATCTCAATTTCCCTTTGTTTTATGAACATTGGCATATCTTCTTTTTTCATTTTAAGTTCTTTAAGAATTTCTTCTCTAATTTCTTGCTCGCTTTTGAGTGATTCTGGCTCAGGAACATCTGGCATTTCAATTTGGTGCTCAAGCCCTTTTTCTCTTTTTTGAAATGATATAGAACAATTAAATATTGCTTCGCCTTCTTGTATAGCTTTAACACTTCTAGTCGTAAAGCTTTTTCCATCTCTTATTCGGTCAACGGTAAATGTAATAGATTTATCCATATTTCCAGGTCTTAAAAAATAAGAATGATATGAATGAGCAAAATGCTCTACGTCAATGGTTTTGTATGCTGCTATCAAGGTCTGAGCCATTACTTGACCACCAAATATTCTCTTGTAACCTACATTTTTTCCATTCCAAGAAAATATATCCCTATCTATTTTTTCAAGCTCAAATAACTCTAAAGATTTTTTTAGAACCGATTTTTTATTCATAAGATTTAAGTTGCGCTCAGACCTCCATCTATTAACAATTCCGTCCCTGTTATAAAAGATGATTCATCAGAAGCTAGAAAAACAGCTGCATTAGCAATGTCTTTAGGTTCAGCAAGTTTTCTAATTGGAATCTGTTGGATAAGCTTCTGTTCAATGTTTCTTTCAGGAGCAGCATCAATCATGGTTTGGACCATTGCAGTTCTGGTAAATACTGGGTGAATAGAATTACATCGAACTAAATTGGTTGTTTTAGCACAGTGAAGTGCTATTGATTTTGATAAATGTCTAACTGCAGCTTTAGAGGAGTTATATGCAGATGTATTATGTGAGGCAACAATACCAGACATTGAGGAAATATTTATAATTGAGCCATCTCCAGAGTCTCTCATTAGTTCAATGGCATGTTTGCAACCAAGAAATACTGAATCTAAATTTACACTATGCACTAATTTCCATGTTTCGATATCGGTAGATTCAATATCACCACCATTACCAATACCTGCATTATTAACTAATATGTTTAGAGATCCGGCTTCATTTTTAATAAATTCAATTGCAGATATCCAGTCTTCAGACTTGGTCACATCCAAATTAATGCCTTGGCAAGATAGTTCGTTACATGTTTTTTTTAATTCGCTCTCATTAATATCACTAATAAATACAACTGCACCCTCTTCAATCATTGAATTAGCCATTTCTTTACCCAAACCCTGGGCTGCACCTGTAATGAGTGCTACTTTTCCTTTAAGTCTTTCTGTCATAATAAATATATAATCAATTTAAGGTCACATCTTACATTGTTTGTAAAAAAACTAGAACTTTAATCTATCAAAAGGTAGGATATGCAGTCCTGAACGTATTAAAAAAAGAAATGACAATAAACAAAGAAATTGATTTACCAAATAAACCTGATAATAAAATCAGTGTTGCTGATGTTTTTAATATTGATTCAAAGCTCACAGTTAAAGGTTTTGCAAAAAAAACAGCGTGGGTTCCAGAGATTGATAGCTCCTATGTATTTGATAAAGAGACAACTCTATCTATTTTGGCTGGATTTGAGCATAACAGAAGAGTAATGATTCAAGGCTTTCATGGAACAGGCAAATCTACACATATTGAACAAATTGCAGCCAGATTAAATTGGCCATGCGTTCGAATAAATTTAGACAGTCACATCAGCAGAATTGATTTGCTTGGAAAGGATGCTATTAAACTAAATGATGGAAAACAAATCACTGAATTTCAAGAAGGTCTTCTTCCTTGGTCAATTCAAAATCCTGTTGCTCTTGTTTTTGATGAATATGATGCTGGTCGTCCAGATGTTATGTTTGTTATTCAAAGGATACTTGAAGTTGAAGGCAAACTTACTCTACTAGATCAAAATAAAATTATAAATCCTCATTCATCATTTAGACTTTTTGCAACAACGAATACTGTGGGCCTAGGAGATATGACTGGTCTATACCATGGAACACAACAGATAAATCAAGGTCAAATGGATCGTTGGCATATTCTTTCAACATTAAATTATCTAGATCCCTCTCAGGAACTGAAGGTTGTGATGTCAAAACTTAATAACCTTAAAGGAGAAAAGAATAAAGAAATCATAAAAAACATGATTAAGCTTGCAAATCTAACAAGAGTTGGGTTTGCCAATGGCGATATTTCAACATTAATGTCCCCGAGAACAGTTATATCATGGGGACAAAATTTTAAAATTTTTAAGGACCTTGTTACATCATTTAATCTTACTTTTTTAAATAAATGCGATGATATTGAAAAGTCCATTATTTCTGAATACTTTCAAAGATGTTTTGATATTGAAATTGATAATGGAGAATCAGGCTCGGCTTCTTAATGAGTTGGACTAAAAAAAGAGAAAGATTGCATGAAGCAGCTGTATCTACAATTAGAGCTATTTCAAACAATAAAAAAATATCTTCCAATACAGGATTATCTCAAAGACCACCAACAAGCGATCATGTAGCTTTGCCTAATGTTCCAAGATCTTTTAAAGATTTAAATAAATGGCGAGGAGAATCTGATTTTCAAGCGTTTTGGCATTTATTCCATAAGAAAAGTAAAGATTTTCAACTTACTCTCCCTGCAAGAATGATTTTTAATGAATTAGAAATTGCTAGAGTTGAGTTATTAGGTTCTTCAAAATATCTTGGTTCTGAAAGAAATATATCAGAATATACAAATTCTAGAAGCAATGAACTAGAAGACGAAAAATCTCTAAATTTTTTATCTTATGGAGCAAATTTGTGGCTTAAAGAATTTATGAATTTTGATTTAAGTGAAAATTCAAAAAATATAATTTCGAAATTTATCAAAAAATATAAGATTGATGCGTCTGCAAACAAAATTCGAGAAAATCTAATAAAAAATCTTGATGATCAAGTCAGCTTTGAAAAAAACGCTATCCAATTTCTTCAAAAATTAGATCTAGTTAAAGAAAATGTTGAAGATGAAGAAAACAATTTTGAAGAAGCTCCTGGATCAACAGATGATATTGTTAATGAAGAAGAAACTACTCAAGAAGATTCAGGAATTGAAGAAAAAATAGACTTAAAAGATTTTGATGGTGACTTAAATGTTGACATTCAAGATGCAATTGAAAACATTGATGATACCTCAATCGAAGATGAGATTGAGTCTCTTACTTATCCTAATAATGATTTCCAAACTTCATATATAGACGACTATTCTATTTATACATCAAATTTTGATGAGATTATTGATGCCAAAGATCTAGTTACAAATGAAGAATCAATGCGTTTAAGAAATCAATTAGATAATTTAATTAAACCGCACATATCAACCATTGGAAAATTAGCAAACAGACTACAAAGATTGCTTTTGGCTAAACAGAATACAAGTTGGAATTTTAATCTTGAAGAGGGAATTCTTGATAACTCAAGGTTACACAGAGTTATTGCTAGTCCTGGATACCCTCTTAGCTTCAAACAAGAAACTGAGAATGATTTTAAAGATACCATTGTTACTTTATTAATTGACAACTCTGGATCAATGCGAGGAAGGTCTATAAGCTTGGCAGCTATATGTGCTGATATTATTGGAAGTACACTAGAAAGATGTCAGGTAAAGACTGAAATATTAGGTTTTACAACTAAACATTGGAAAGGCGGCGACTCCAAAAAATTATGGATAATAAATGGAAGTCGATCTAATCCAGGCAGATTGAACGATATCAGACACATAATCTATAAGAGTGCTGATAATAGTTGGAGAAGATCAAGAAAATATTTTGGTGCAATGTTAAGGGAAGGTCTATTAAAGGAAAATGTTGATGGGGAAGCACTTGCATGGTCACATGATAGACTTCTTAAAAGACATGAAGAACGAAAAATATTAATTGTAATTTCCGATGGCGCGCCTGTTGACGACAGTACATTGTCTGCAAATCGTGAGGACTTCTTAGACAATCATCTTAGAGAAATTATTTCAAAAATTGAAAAAGATAGTCCTGTTGAACTTCAAGCAATTGGAATTGGGCATGATGTAACAAAATATTACAAAAATGCACTAACTATAAATAGGGCTGAAGAGCTTGGAGAAGTGCTCTTAGAGGAACTAACAAAGCTTTTCAAGGATTAAACATTGCTATAAAATACTACTTTAACAGGGGATTTTAAATAATTTTATAGGTAATTATCATTATGAAAATTCGTAACCAAGATGGGCCACCAGAGGATTTACTTTACTTCGATGAAGACTTAGATCTGTCCCAAAAACAAGTTGAAGATGTTGTTGAGATATTTAAGACCCCTCTCACTGGAGCATATAACTGGGATTACACAATTGCAGACAACAGAATTAAAAAACTTTATGAATTAGGTAAGGAGCTTAATTGGAATGGCTCGATTGATTTGAACTGGGACTATACGCACCCTGCTGATGAAAAACTAGTTGAACCTGATGAAGAGTTACCTCATGAGGCGCTAGAAGCTTATCAAGCTCTCTCAGAAGAAGAAAAAATACTTTTTGATAGACATAATACTGCGGAATTAATGAGTCAATTTCTTCATGGAGAACAAGGAGCCTTACTTGTAGCATCTCAATTAGCAAGCTGTGCTCCAACATATAATGCTAAACTTTATGCTGCCTCTCAAACATTTGATGAAGCAAGACATGTTGAAGTATTCAATAGATATCTTCAGGATAAAATTGGTATTCACTACCCTATTAATCCATCATTAAAATTATTACTTGATAAGATTCTCACTGATGAAAGATGGGACTTAAAGTTTATTGGAATGCAGATAATCATTGAAGGTTTAGCTCTTGCGGCATTTCAGATGCTTAAAGCTATTACAAAAGACCCACTATTAAAACAACTACTTCACTATGTTGTTCGTGATGAAGCACGTCACGTAACATTTGGAATAAATTATCTTGAGGACTACTTAACAACATTATCAAAAGAAGAAATAAATGAAAGAGCTCAGTTTGCTTATGAAGCATGTGTTATTTCTAGAGATAGACTTGTAAATACTCAGGCTGAACAGAGATTCCTAAAGATGACTGCTGAAGAAGCTAGAGAATTTCAGTTAAGTACTGGTACTTTTGAAATGTTTAGAAACTTCTTATTTTCAAGAGTAATGCCAAACCTAAAGAGAATAGGTCTATTAACAGATGAGGTAAGGCCAAAATTCGAGGCACTTGGATTGCTAGAATATGAGCATGCGCCAGATGATTTTGAATGTGATTGGGCAGAAATGAAAAAGCCTCTTGAAAAATTTGGACAAATTCCAACCAATCTATAACTTTAAATTTAAATATATGGCCATACTTAAAAAGTATGTTATGAAATACGGAGATTATTAATGTCTAAACATGCAGCTCTCGATACTTTTGGAAGATCTGGAAATCCAGTTATAAGATCTTCTGCATTTGATTCACGAGCATCGTCAGATTCTGAAAGAATGACTTTAGACGGTGCAGTAAATAAGACAGCTATAATGCTAGCAATTCTTATATCTACAGCAGCGATTTCATGGAACTTTCCGAGCCCATTCATTGTCATGCTTTCATATATCGGTATATTTGCAGCAGCGATAGCAAGTGTAGCTACTTTTGGTTTTTGGATGCCTTTTATTGGTTTCATAATTAATCCAAGGCCCTACTTAGCCCCAAAGACCTGGTTAGTATTTGCTTTTGGAGAAGGATTTTTTATAGGCTTGATCTCTTTGTCATTTGAAACAATGTTTCCTGGTATAGTTCTTGAGGCGGTATCTTTAACATTTTGTGTTGCTGCGACGTTATTATTCTTATATAAATCTGGTATTGTTAAACCAAGTCAAAACTTCGTTTTAATGGTCTGCTCTGCTGTTTTTGGTATCTTCTTATTTTACATAGGAACGCTTATATACTCTTTAGTTACTGGCGTATCTCCAGAAATATTTTCAGGCAGTAGTAATGCCTCTATTGGATTATCTCTATTTATAGTAGCTATGGCGGCATTTAGTCTAGTACTTGATTTTGACATCATTGAACAATCTGCTGAATATGGTTCTCCAAAGTATATGGAATATTTTGGTGCAATGGCTTTAGTTACTACTTTAATTTGGCTTTATATAGAAATACTGAGGCTTTTAGCGAAGTTCAGATCTAGATAGTGTTTTCTTCAAATCCTTTGATTTTATT
Source organism: SAR86 cluster bacterium SAR86A (assembly GCA_000252525.1). Taxonomy (GTDB): domain Bacteria; phylum Pseudomonadota; class Gammaproteobacteria; order Magnimaribacterales; family D2472; genus SAR86A. Next base: position 69,516 of record JH611157.1, read on the forward strand.
TCTTGGATTAGTTTCCTTTGGAATATTCTTCTATTTATTAAGAATACGAGCATCTAAAAATCAAATAGAGTCTTTTGAAAACAAAAAAAGAATGAATTGGTCTTGGTTATGGTTAAGATATGGAAAAGATAAATCAAAATCAAATGTTATTGAAGGTGAAGCGAAAGAGGTAAATCATGAAGAAAAGAAGTAATACGTTAATTAAACATCTTAGATTAATATTTTTTACTACATTAACACTGCAAATTGTCGGTTCTGAATTGAATCAAGATCCTCAAATAATTCAACCAGGCGCACCAGGTAATCCGTCAAAAGTAATTGATGCAAAAGAAGCAACAGATATTGCTAATACTTCATATATAAAAGCTGATGTTGATTTTCTTCAAGGAATGATTGTTCATCATGAACAAGCTATTGTGATGTCTGAAATGGCAGATGAAAGAACAAATAATAAATCAATTTTAGATCTTGCAAAAAGAATTGATGCATCTCAAAAAGATGAGATTAACTTTATGGAATCTTGGTTAAAAGATAGAGATGAATTTAAAAAAGTAGTAGATGAACATCATCATAATCATCACGATCACAACATGCATAACCATATAGATATGGTTGGGATGGCTACACCTAAACAACTTAACGATTTAAGCAATTCTGATAGTACTAGTTTTGATAGGTTATTCCTTAAATTAATGATAAATCATCACGATGGTGCATTAGAAATGGTTGAGGAGTTAAAAAAATATCCTGGAAATACCTATGATCCAATATTAAATGAATTTGTTTCAGATTTAATTAATGATCAAGGTGTTGAAATTGAAAGGATGAACACCCTACTAACTAGTTTATCTGATGATCCTAGAGCCGGTTTGGCTGGAGGACTATTCATTGCCGAAGAAGCTATTTTGAATATGGAGCTAATAACATCATTAAAAAAACCAACTGGTTTTTTTGATCCTGAAAATCCTGCTGCAAAAGGCTCGGAGGATTTAACTGAGGATAATGAAGATAAAACTACTGCAGAAATTTCTAGATCTTTAAGATCACCAATGTTGTCTTTTGCAAATACTGATATGGCTTTTAAAGATAATATTCTTGTTGCTGGAAGTTATCATGGATTTAATATTTACGAACTAGGGAATGATGGCATTCCTAGTCTAATCTCATCAGTTGTATGTCCAGGCGGTCAAGGAGATGTTTCAATTGTTGGAAATCTTTTGATTATGTCTGTAGAAGAAAATAGAAGCAGAATAGATTGTGGACTTGAGGGTGTAAATAGTGATTCAAGTCCTGAAAGGTTTAGAGGTATTAGAATCTTTGATATATCTAATTTATATAAGCCAAAACAAGTTGGAGCTGTTCAAACCTGCAGAGGTTCACACACTCACTCTGTGGTATCTAGTGATAGAAAAAAAATCATAGTTTATAACTCTGGAACTGGAAGAGTTAGAGATACAGAAGAAAAAGAAGATTGTTTCGGCTGGGACGGCGGAGGTTCTTCCTATTTTTCAATTGATATTATTGAAATACCAATTAAAAATCCTTCGAGATCTAAAATTGTTAAAAGCCCTAGGGTCTTTATGGACCTAGAAACTGGCAATGTTGCAGGATTATGGCGAGGTGGTGACCATGGTGATGATACCCAAGATACAAACTCAACCAATCAATGTCATGATATTACAGTTTTCCCATCTGCAAATATTGCTGCTGGTGCGTGTTCTGGTAATGGAATCTTATTTGATATAACTGATCCCTATAACCCTGAAAGACTTGATGTTGTAACTGATATTGGTTTTGCTTATTGGCATTCTGCAACATTTAATAATGATGGTACAAAAGTAATTTTTACTGACGAATGGGGTGGCGGTGGTCGAGCAAGATGTCGTGCATGGGATCCTTTAGACTGGGGAGCAGACGCTATTTATGATATTGTTGATAAAAAATTGGTCTTCAAAAGTCATTACAAAATGCCAGCACCTCAGTTAGAAACTGAAAACTGCGTTGCTCATAACGGATCAATTATTCCAATACCTAATAGAGATATATTTGTCCAAGCATGGTATCAAGGTGGTATTTCTATAATGGATTTTACCGACTCTTCTATGCCAAAAGAAATTGCTTATTTTGATAGAGGTCCTATCCTTGAGGACATATTGATTACTGGGGGGTATTGGTCAACATATTATTACGATGGCTTTATTTACGGCACTGAAATAACTAGAGGTCTTGATGTTTTCAGGTTAACTCCAAGTGAATATATTAGTGAAAAAGAAATAGAGGCTGCCTCAAAAGCATTTCCAGCAGTTGGCGATAGTGTATTCAATCCACAACAACAGTTCCCAATGGCCTGGCCTGCAACTTTTTTAGAATAAATTTTTAAAAATGTTTGTTGCGATTGATTTTGGAATAACAAACACAGATGTTGCGGTTAATCAAAATGGTGATGATATATTCTATTCATTTCCATCAAGATCAATAACAAATGAGTTTATTGATTATATCTTTAATGAAATTGATTTAGATTTTGTTAATTTGCGTAAAATTGGAGTAACAGGCGGCAAATCTAGTAATTTAAGTAACACTTATAAAGATATTCCCATCATTAAGATTAATGAAGTAGATGCAATAGGCCTTGGTGCGATCGCTTTATATGATATTTCTGAAGAGTCTTTTGTGGCTGTAAGTGCTGGAACTGGTACTGCATGTATACATCATAATAATGGTAAATTTAACCACTTGGGAGGAATATCAGTCGGAGGTGGAACATTACAGGGCTTATCAAAATATTTAATAAGTACTGAAAATGCAAAAGATATTGAGGAATTGGCTAAAAAAGGAGATAGAAAAGAGTTAGATTTTTTGATTGGAGATGTAGTAAATGAAGTTGGTTCTTTAAATCAAGATATTACTGCCTCAAATTTTGGCAAAGCAAGAAATATTGAAAATACCTCCAAAGAAGACACTGCTGCTTCTCTTTCAAATATGATTGGTGAAATTATTGGAACAATATCTTATCTAAATGCTCTTTTGTGTAATGAAAATAAAGTTTATTTCTTAGGGAGAACATCATTAAATAAAGTTATAAAAACTGCTATTGAAGATAGGTTAAAACTTGCTAATATTAGTGGTGTATTTAAAGAAAACAGAGAATATGGTAATGTACTTGGTGCATTAAGATCTATTCAATCAGATTAGAAGAATTTTTATAGAAAATGGAAGTATTAACAGATAAATCAATAATTATTACTTTAGCTGTCCCAGCTTTTTTTGTATTAATAATAATAGAGTATTTTTACGGCTTATTTATTGGCAAAAATACTTATCGTTTGAATGATACATTAACGAGTATTTCTTTAGGAATGATAAGTAGATTTCCTGTTATGTTAAATTTTGGAGTTCAGAGTGCAATATTTATATATATTAGTAAGTATCTTAACCTAGGACTTTTATCTGTTAAGAATCCTTTTACCTGGATAGCTGCCTTTCTTTTGTATGACTTGTCATATTACTGGATGCATAGAATGCATCATGAGATAAAAATTTTATGGGCAACTCATAGCGTCCATCATCATGGAGAAGATTACAATTTAGCAACTGCTTTGAGACAAACTAGCACAGGATGGCTTTGGAAATGGATCTTCTATACACCAATGATGCTAATTGGAGTGCCTGGTGAAGTATTCGTAACTGTAGCAGGTATTAATTTAGTTTATCAATTTTGGGTTCACACAGAACATATAGGGCACCTAGGTTTTCTTGAAAAAATATTTATTACGCCTATGAATCATCGAATTCATCACGCAAAAAATAAAGAATACATAGATGCAAATTATGGAGGTGTTTTCATAATTTGGGACAGGATGTTTGGAACTTATACTCCACAAAGAGATGAACTCGATCCTGTTTATGGGACTGCAACGCCATTGAATAGTTGGAACCCTATTTGGGCTAATTTCCAAGTTTTTTCAATAATGGTAAAAGACACTATCAAAACTAAGTTATGGAAAGATAAGATTAAAGTATGGTTTGCAGAAACATATTGGAGACCTGAGGATTGTATTGAGGAAAAAGATCCAAAAGACTTTTACAAAAAATTTAATCCTACAATAGGTACTGACATTAAAATTTTTAGTGTCACACAAATATTATTTACAACTACAGTATTCAATCTTGTTTTTATAAATGCGCCTTTACTTTCGTACTTTGAAATTTGTTTATTTGGAGTATCCTTAGTTACTCTAGCATCTTTAACTGGATATTTGATGCATGGAAAGAGAATTGCCTATCAGCTTATTTTGTTATTTTCGATATTAAGCATTTTAACAATATTCACATATGATCCAATAAACATGAGCTTAATTTCTTCAAAATTACTTTTAGCTCAGCTTAGTTGTAATGTTATAACAGTAACTGGAATACTTTTTTTCCAGTCACTGTTAAATTTGAGAAGTTTAAAGACTTAAATTACTGAACATCAAATCTGTCAGCATTCATAACTTTATTCCAGGCACATATAAAGTCTTTTGCGAACTTATCTGAAGAATCGTCCTCAGCATATACTTCAACAATTGCTCTTAATTGTGAATTTGAACCGAAAACAAGATCAGATCTTGATGCAGTTCTAACCTTTTCACCAGATTTTCTATCAAATGCCTCATAAGAATTACCTGTTCCATTAGGTTTCCATTGAACAGACATATCAAGCAAAGTTTTAAAGTAGTCATTGCTTAATTTATTTGAATCCTCAGTAAATAATCCATATCCATTTGAACTTATGCCCAGAGATCTCAAACCACCAACAAGCACTGTCATTTCTGGTGCCGTAAGGCCAAGTAATTGAGCTTTATCAAGCATAATTTCCTCAGGAGATGTATTTACACCTTTTGCATGATAATTCCTGAAGGCATCTGACTTAGGTTCTAGAACCTCAAATGATTCTATATCAGTTTGCTCTTGAGATGCATCGCCTCTTCCAGGAGTAAATGGAACTTCTACACCTGAAGCCTTTTCTATAGCAAGATTACCAGCCAATACTACAACATCAGCAACTGAGGCGCCTGTTTCATTTGAAATTGATTCGTATATGTCCAAGACTTTACTAAGTTGACTCGGATTATTGGCTTCCCAATCTTTTTGCGGAGCTAATCTAATTCTTGAACCATTAGCTCCTCCTCGCATGTCAGAGCCTCTATATGTAGATGCACTTGCCCAAGCAGTCTCCACCATTTCCTGAATTGACAAACCTGACTTACTAATCATTTCTTTTACTTTTTCAATATCGTAATCAGAGTTGCCTAAAGGAACTGGATCCTGCCATATTAATTCCTCACCAGGAACTTCTGGACCCATGTATCGCGACTTTGGACCCATATCTCTGTGAAGAAGTTTGAACCATGCTCTTGCAAAAGCATCTGCAAATTCATCAGGATTCTCATGAAATCTTTTTGAAATTTTCTTATAACTTGGATCTTCTCTTAAAGCCATATCAGCAGTTGTCATCATTGTTGGAACTTTTTTGGAAGCATCTTCAGCATCCGGAGCCATATCTTCTTCAGTTTGACCAACAGCATGCCAAATATGAGCTCCTGCAGGACTTTTAGTTAATTCCCATTCATAACCAAACAATAAATCAAAATATCCATTGTCCCACTGAGTAGGATTTGCAGTCCACGCTCCTTCAATACCACTAGTTATGGTGTCGCTTCCTACTCCAGATGCGTATGTGCTTGTCCAACCAAATCCCATTTCCTCTAATGGAGCTCCTTCTGGTTCCGATTGAACATGATCTTCTGCTCCAGCTCCATGTGCTTTTCCGAAAGTATGACCTCCAGCCACAAGCGCAACAGTTTCTTCATCATTCATTGCCATTCTTCCAAATGTCTCTCTGATATCATGAGCACTTGCTAGAGGGTCTGGATTTCCATCTGGTCCTTGCGGATTAACGTATATTAATCCCATTTGAACAGCTGCCAAGGGATTATCTAGTTCTCTTTTACCTTTATATCTTTTATTTTCAAGCCATTCTGATTCAACGCCCCAATGAATATCCTCTTCAGGACCCCAAATATCTGCTCTTCCACCACTAAATCCAAAAGTAGTTCCACCCATGGATTCAATCGCTACGTTTCCAGCTAGTATTAATAAATCTGCCCAACTAATTTGTTTCCCATATTTTTGTTTAATTGGCCACAGCAACCTTCTAGCTTTATCTAGATTACCATTATCAGGCCAACTATTTAGTGGAGCAAAACGTTGAGCGCCAGTACCACCACCACCTCGGCCATCTGTGTTTCTATAGGTACCAGCAGCATGCCAGGTCATTCTAATGAAAAATGGTCCATAGTGACCATAGTCCGCAGGCCACCAATCTTGTGAATCTGTCATTAATTCATTTAAATCCTTCTTGAGAGCTTCATAATCTATTTTTTTAAACTCTTCTCTATAATCAAAATCTTCATCCATAGGATTCGATTTTTTATCGTGCTGATGCAAAATATTGAGGTTAAGCTGATTTGGCCACCAGTCTCTTGTCGAAGTTCCACTTGAACTATTTGTTGTCATTGCCCCATGCATTACAGGACATTTACCTTCTGATTTATCAGTCATCTAATAATCTCCTTATTTATAAAAATGTGCAAAAAGAAAGTTTCTAATAATAAATATACTATAAAAAAATTAAAAAAAAAGTACTAAAAGTATATAAAAATGGTGGAGCTACGCGGGATCGAACCGCGGACCCCCTGCTTGCAAAGCAGGTGCTCTCCCAGCTGAGCTATAGCCCCACATTTGGTTGCAATATTGTACTTTAAAGAATATTTTTTTGTATATTTAATCTAAATTCTTTTTATTATTGATCGGAGCCAATTTAGAAGACTTTAACTGTTCAGGATTTGGATTTTTACTGCTTCTGCCTGAAGCACTGGCAACGACATTTTCTTTATAAATATTAAAAACCTCAAATAGTAAATAAAACCAAAATCCATTAACCACAGGTTCAACTATTGCATCTATAGCAGCTAGGTTCAAAGGCGCACCAGTTAGAAGCCTATTACATGTCATTGCGATTAATATATGGCCAATTGTATATATGATGGCAAGATAAATTCCAACATTATGCGAACTAAAAATTTTTGTTGGCATATTATCTAATCTTTTTGTAATGTGGTTCTTTAAAACTACCAGAAGAAAATAAAACCAAAATCCATTAATAATAGGCTCTATAAATGCATCTGCGGCAGCCATATCTAATGAAGCTCCAGTAATGATTCTGTTGCATGTCATGGCTATTAAAATATGACCAATGGTATATATGACAGCAAGAACTAAGTTGTCATACTTAAAAACTTTAACGTCGTCATACTTTAAATAATTTTTCATATTGATTATTCTACTTCAAAAAAAAGGGCAATTGAATTGCCCTTTCTTTATTTTTAGGGGGTACCGTGTAACACCCCTCTCCCAAAATATTAGAAACTATATGTAAAACCTAATTTCATTGTTCTAGGTTTTTGTGACCTAGCTCCTTCTGAAGGTGCTCTAGAGATCAAATCTGCTTGATCTGTAGTGTTCTCAAGAATTACATAAACATCCATAGAATCATTAATAGCTTTTCTTAAACTTAAGTCTAAATAACTATGTGATTCAATTTTATTGTAAGTTCCGCAAGCTGCAAGGGAACATGAGCTTCCTACATTCACCCATCTTGCACTTCCGCTTAATCCGTTATCAGTAATAAAACCAGCAACTACTGAACTTTGTTTATTAGGTATATATGGGAGATCATCTCCAGCTGCGACAACTCCAAAATAGTCACTTTCAGAACTATTTTTGAAAGTTGCATCTGTGTTAGTCCAGCTAATTGATACCGGATAAGTAACTCCATCACCTTGGAATACAACAGAGCCATTTAATTCAAGACCAGTAACTTCAGCCTCACCTCCACTAAAGATTGCTGATTCATCAGCATCACATGCTGCACCACTAACTAAAGTACATTCAGCAGCTAGTCTTGAGTAATCACTAGCAAAATAAAATACTTCCATATTTGAAGTACCTTCAGAGTATCTAACTCCAAGCTCCATATTGTCTGCTTCCTCAGGATCAGCTCCAAACATAGGAGTCATTCCTTCATGAAAGCCAGCTACTAAAGTTGTGGTATCACTAAGGTCATATGTTGCAGCAATACTTGATGTAGTATGGTCGTTGTAGGCCATTGTATCTCTAACGTCAGCGGGTCCGGTTCTTACTTCTGTTAAATTTGGTCCTGCTTTGTCTGACCATCTTCTATGACGTTGTTCATAATCTTCAGATCTGTAACCTAATGTAATAGCGAGCTTTCCAAAATCCATAGTGTCTTCTATATAATATGAAGTTGCACTTGATTCTCTTAGTCTGTTATTGCTTCCACTAAGGCCAACATAACCATACAAGGCTGATAAAGATCCATCTGCAGCTTGATCAGCATATTCGTGAGCTTGAACTCTACTTTCTGAATCTTCCATGTCTCTATAACCCAACGTAATTGAATGTATACCAACTTCTGTTGAAACTTTGAATTGATAACCTTCATTGGTGTAGTATCTGTTATTGTGTTTGTATTCTATTTGAACAGGTAGTTTACCATCCAAGATATCTTGTGCAGTCGTGCTTCCATTGTTTGCATTGCTTATTAACTCATTAATATCGTCATCTTCTCCATGATCTTTTTTATTATTAAAATCACTTACTTTGAACCAGTCTCTATAATAATCGTTCTGCC
>JH611157.1:78293-82108 GCA_000252525.1 SAR86 cluster bacterium SAR86A
AAATCCCATTTCCTCTAATGGAGCTCCCTCTGGTTCTGATTGAACATGATCTTCTGCTCCAGCTCCATGCGCTTTTCCAAAAGTATGACCTCTGCAACGAGAGCAACAGTTTCTTCATCATTCATTGCCATTCTTCCAAATGTTTCTCTTATGTCATGAGCACTTGCCAGAGGGTCTGGATTTCCATCTGGTCCTTGCGGATTAACGTATATTAATCCCATTTGAACAGCAGCAAGTGGGTTATCTAATTCTCTTTCACCCTTATATCTTTTATTTTCAAGCCATTCAGATTCAACGCCCCAATGAATATCCTCTTCAGGACCCCAAATATCTGCTCTTCCACCACTAAATCCAAAAGTAGTTCCACCCATGGATTCAATTGCTACATTTCCAGCTAGTATTAATAAATCTGCCCAACTAATTTGTTTCCCATATTTTTGCTTAATTGGCCATAACAACCTTCTAGCTTTATCTAAATTACCATTATCAGGCCAACTATTAAGAGGAGCAAAACGTTGAGCGCCAGTGCCACCACCACCTCGGCCATCTGTATTTCTATAGGTACCAGCAGCATGCCAGGTCATTCTAATGAAAAAAGGTCCATAGTGACCATAGTCGGCAGGCCACCAATCTTGTGAGTCTGTCATTAATTCATTTAAATCCTTCTTAAGAGCTTCATAATCTATTTTTTTAAACTCTTCTCTATAATCAAAATCTTCATCCATAGGATTCGATTTTTTATCATGCTGATGCAAAATATTGAGGTTCAGCTGATTTGGCCACCAGTCCCTTGTTGAAGTTCCACTTGAACTATTTGTTGTCATTGCCCCATGCATTACAGGACATTTACCTTCTGATTTATCAGTCATCTAATAATCTCCTTATTTTAAAAATGTGCAAAAAGAAAGTTTCTAATAATAAATATACTATAAAAAAATTAAAAAAAAAGTACTAAAAGTATATAAAAATGGTGGAGCTACGCGGGATCGAACCGCGGACCCCCTGCTTGCAAAGCAGGTGCTCTCCCAGCTGAGCTATAGCCCCACATTAGGTTGCAATATTGTACTTTAAAGAATATTTTTTTGTATATTTAATCTAAATTCTTTTTATTATTGATCGGAGCCAATTTAGAAGACTTTAATTGCTCAGGATTTGGATTTTTACTGCTTCTGCCTGAGCACTGGCAACGACGTTTTCTTTGTAAATATTAAACACTTCAAATAGTAAATAAAACCAAAACCCATTAACCACAGGTTCAACTATTGCATCTATAGCGGCTAGGTTCAAAGGCGCACCAGTTAGCAGCCTGTTGCATGTCATTGCAATTAATATATGACCTATCGTATATATTACTGCAAGATAAATTCCAACATTATGAGAACTAAAAATTTTTGTTGGCATATTATCTAATCTTTTCGTAATGAGGTTCTTTAAAACTACAAGAAGAAAATAAAACCAAAATCCATTAATAATAGGCTCTATAAATGCATCTGCAGCAGCCATATCTAATGTAGCTCCAGTAATGATTCTGTTGCATGTCATGGCTATTAAAATATGGCCAATCGTATATATGACAGCAAGAACTAAGTTGTCATACTTAAAAACTTTAACGTCGTCATACTTTAAATAATTTTTCATATTGTTTATTCTACTTCAAAAAAAAGGGCAATTGAATTGCCCTTTCTTTATTTTTAGGGGTACTTTATAACACCCCTCTCCCAAGAAGTTTAGAAAGTCTTTCTTATAGAGAACCTAACATTTAAGGGTTCACCGACTGAAGCCTGATGTGTACTATGAGAATGAGGAAAATATAAAGTATCATTTAAATTCTCAATATTCATTTGCACACTTAGGTCATCAGCAATCATATAGTAAGCAGCAAAATCTACTCTTGTATATGCTGGAAGAACATTTCCGGGCTTATCATTACCAATTGCTGACTCTCCTTGTCTGGTTAAGCCCAAAGACCAACCAAGCTTATCTGATACCTGATTAGTAGCAAATAATGAAATCATGTGGTCAGGTATTTCACGTGGTTCACCACCTTTAGCAGTTTTACCACTCATTTTAGTCAAACCAAAAACAATATCCATTTTTTCAGATACACTTCCTTTTAACTCAAGCTCCATACCATCAACTTGCAAACCAACAATTTCATTAGTTTCTCCAGTTTCACTATCTCTAGCAGCTCTTGTTTGTTCACTATCAAAATATGCAGCTGTTAAACTAAGGTCATCTGATAGCGCAACTTTGACACCAATCTCACTACTTTCGTATACATCAGGATCAAGTGCGGCACTACTGGCAGACAATGCTTTAAATTGCTCTCCAGATCTTGGAAGGAAACTTTCACTGTAGCTATAGTAATAAGAAACATTTTCTTTTGGCTTATAAACAATTCCAGCTCTTGGAGAAAACTCTTTATCTTCCCTGGATTGTGCAGAACTATTTTTAATATCAGTAACAGTAATATCAAAAGTGTCATGACGACCACCGATCATTACTTTTAAATTATCAGAAATATCTATTTGATCCTGAAAATAGATTGATGTTACTTCTATGTCAGATTTTGTCTTACTCTTTAAGTCTGCAGTATAGTCATTTGTTGATGCTTGACCAGCAGCATTGACTGTAAAATCCATTGGGTCTGTAATGTTAAATACTTCATTATCGTCTTTAGTGTTACTAAAGTATGTGTTGTAACGATAATTATTGTTTGTTGTATCAATAATTTCAGCACCGAATAACATTGTATGAGTTGCTGAACCAATTTGTATTTCATTAACTAGGTTACCGCTTATGATTGTATTTTCACGTTCAGTTGGATCAAGATATCCATCCATAGTTACTACTGTTGCTCCTGCAGTATATCCAGATGCATAATAGTTTTTATACATTTTTTCAAACTCGCTAGAGACTATCTGAAGATTAGCTTTTCTTGTGTCAGAAAATACTGTACTCAGGGTTGCTCTGAAAATATCTGCCTCAAGAGTTTGAAGATTGTCTCCTTTACTGTCTCCAAAAGTAATTCCAGCAAATCTTTTTACTGGTGAGCCATTTTCAGTAGGAATACCTCTATCAATAAATCTTTCATGATCAGCATGTTCATATGAAAGATCTAAAGTAGTTCTATCACTCATTTTTACTTTAAGTGTTGGATTGAATCCTATTCTATCTCCATCATAGTAATCTCTATGATTCTTTAATGTATCAGAGTGAAACATTATTCTGAATGCGGAGGTATCATTGATCTGAACGTTGCTATCTATTACTAAATCATTTCCTCCAAAATCATCTAAACCAAAATCAACTGCTCCAAATTTCTCACCAATCACAGCTTTCTTTGATACTCTGTTAATTACGCCGCCTGTTCCTCCTCTACCAAATAAAAGCGCATTAGGTCCTCTTAGGATTTCAACCTGTTCAACGTTATAAAGAGAACGATAATATTGAACGTCATCTCTTGTTCCATCTTGAAAAAAGTCAGCTGTAGATCTTACTCCACGAAACACTACTGCATCCCTATGTCCCTCACCTTGAGATGTATTAACGCCTGGTGTATACCTAACAATGTCTCCAATTTGTCTGAAGCCTTGTTTACGAATATCATCATCAGTGACAATTGATACGGTTTGTGGAACATCCAAAACCGGTACAGGAGTCTTTAAAGCAGTTACCTGATCAGAATAAAGTACATTACCTTTCACAATGACTTCTTCAACATCGTCATTGTTATCCTGAGCAATCACAAATGATGACACAAGAAGCACTGTTATAAAAAATAGCGGCGAAATGTCATCTATAAATCTATTTAA
>JH611157.1:82128-84338 GCA_000252525.1 SAR86 cluster bacterium SAR86A
TAATTCACATAATACTTTTGAGCTTTGAGAATAAAGCGGTATTGATAGAATTAGAATTAATAAAAAACGCATTCTGTAATGTGAAGCGAAAATTATCTATATAACTTTCGCCTCATTTAAAAATCTTATTCAGCGAAATCTTTTCCTTTAGCTGCTTCAACCTCACGCTTATTCGGATTGACTGATGCTCTGAATGGTACATCAACAACCTCGCCTTCAACTGGCTCGCCAGGTGTTACCGAATATTCATCAGGTAATTTCACTAGCAACTTAGTCCCTACCTCAGACGAGGACCATGGAACCCATGCAAGCGCGATATTAGTTTCAAGCTCAGGTGACCACCATGGAGAGGTAACATACCCCATATCATTTCCGTCAGTGTCAGCAACAAGCCAAAAATCAGGAGCATAGTCTGTGATTTCTTTACCCCCTAAGGTAATTCCCACCATTTTCATTTTGAACGGAGCATCACCGCTATCAATAACATCTCTTTGTCTTTCTAGTTCTGCCTTGCCAATGTAGTCTGACTTTTTATTTCGAGGCACTTGATAAGCTAAGTTAACTTGAAAAGGTGAAGTTTCATGATCTAAGTCTTGACCCCATGACAAAATCCCCGCTGCAATTCTTCTATGGTGAGCGGGAGCAATTACCATTAATCCAAACTCCTCACCGTCTTCAAGAACTTTATTCCAGACTTTTTCAGCATTTTCATGCGTATCACGAACATAGATTTCATAACCTTTTTCGCCTGTAAATCCTGTCTGACTAATTACACAATCAGCACCATTTATATTAGCTTCCATGAGACCATAATATGGAACATCTCTAAGCTCTTCACCTGCTAGCTTTGCCATAAGATCCTCGGACAAAGGTCCTTGTATCTGAAGAGGACAAACATCAATTTCATCTATTTCTACATTAAATTGTTTCGCAACATTTACACCTTGCATCCAAAGTAATAGGTCGCTGTCTGATATTGAAAACCAGAACTCATCCTCAGAGAGTCTTAATAAAACTGGATCATTAAGAATGCCTCCTTTCTCATTACATAAGATTGCATATTTACCATGCATTGGTTCAATTTTTGTTGCATCACGAGTGATAACAAAATCTGTAAATGCCTCTGCATCAGGACCTTTCACTCTTATTTGCCTTTCTACAGCAACGTTCCACATTGTCACTCTATTTACCAATGCTTCATATTCAACCATAGCACCTCCATCCTCTGGTTTTACATAACCTCTTGGATGATAGATTCTGTTATATACAGTTGCTCTCCAGCAACCTGCCTCATGAGATAAATGCCAAAATGGCGATTTTCTTACTCTAGTTGATATAAGAAGTTCAGTAGGTGTTCGACCACTTTGTCTTAAGTTAATTGGCACTACTCGATCACTTTGATCAACATTTGGATGATTTGGATGTGACATATTTCCTCCCCGATATACGCAACAATTTCAGTAAATTTATCATCAGTTTTTTGGTTTGTAAATCAAAATTTTGATAAGATTTAACTATGAAAAAATTAATAATTATTGTAAGTTTTTTAGGGCCTTTTTTTCTCAATTCTCATGAAATGATTTCTGAAAAAGAAACTCTTTCAAATGATATAAAAAATGAGTTTTTGCTATTAGTTCACAAAACGCCAACATGTGGTTGTTGCAAAATGTGGATGAAACATATTGAGGAAGATGGTTTTACTGCTTATGGCCAAGATCATCAAAACCTAATGAAGATAAAAGAGAAATATAATATTGAGCCTCAATATAGATCATGTCATACAGCAGTATCTTCTAATGGTTTTATTTTTGAAGGTCACATTCCAAGTAAATACATAAAACAATTTTTATCAGAAGATCATCCAGAAGCTATTGGATTATCAGTTCCAGGCATGCCTCTTGGTTCTCCAGGCATGGAAGTTGATGATCGTTTTATGCCTTATGATGTTCTGATTCTATTTAAAGATGGTACAAGTAAGGTTTATGCTGAAGTAAGAAAGTAATGGTGGGCCCGGGAGGACTCGAACCTCCGACCAATGGATTATGAGTCCACTGCTCTAACCAACTGAGCTACAGGCCCAATGTTCTAAAGAACTAAAGAGCGTGTAATTATATAAGAATTAATATATTAAGGAAGCCTTAAACTTTTCAAATAAAACGAATAGGTTATTATCTTATTATGATTAATCTGGATGATGTAACTCCTTTTGC
>JH611157.1:84697-86184 GCA_000252525.1 SAR86 cluster bacterium SAR86A
ATCATTTTTTTTACACAATAAGGGTCTGCGCACAAAGGTCTTCCAATTCCTATTATTTGGCAGATATTACTTTTAAGGGCATCCTCAATGCCTTCTTTGGTTCTAAAACCTCCTGTAACCATCAGTGGTAAAGAAACTGCCTTCCTAATATCTTTGGCATATTCAAGAAAATAAGCTTCTCTTGCAATTGTGCTTTCTTTTCTTTGTTCACTTCTTTCAGGATTGATAGTTAAATCGTCAACTCCAATTAACTTTGGTTGTTCATATGTCCCACCTGAAATTTCAATAATATCTACGCCAGCACTTTCTAACATCTTTGCTACTATTATTGAATCATCAGCAGCAAATCCTCCTTTTTGAAAGTCTGCAGAATTCATTTTCACTGAAATAGGAAAATCTTCTCCAACCTCTTCCCTGCATCTTTTAATTATTTCTAAGTGAATCCTAGCTCTATTCTCAATATCTCCACCCCATGCATCATTTCTATTATTAATATCTGGAGACAGAAACTCAGATAATAGATAGCCATGAGCAGAATGAAATTGAACTCCTGTAAATCCTGTTTCTCTAGCAATCTTCGCAGTAAAAACAAATTTTTCAATAACATCTAAAATATCTTCTTCAGTCATGGGTACTGGAGTACCATAATTTTTACCAGGTATCTTCAATCTAATATTAGAAGGTGCCATTGGAGAAGAGTTTATTTCTCCCGGTGTTTGTCTACCAGCATGAGAAATTTGCATCCATAGCTGTGTATTGTTTTTTGTTCCTGCTGCAGACCATTCTTTAAGAGTATCAAGTTGATTTTTATAGTTATTCTTGTCTATCACAACATTTGCTGGTCCCTCAAGATTTCTTCGATCAACTTGAACATTACCAGTTAATAAAATTCCAATATCTCCATCAGCCCACATATCATAAAGATTAATATGACCTTGATTAGCTAGATTATCACCTTTTGCAATTCGTTCAGTCATTGCTGCTTTACAAACACGGTTTTTCAGTATTTGGCCACAAGGTAATGTGAAAGATTCGTTTATTAAATTTGTCATTGATTATCCTTTATAAGACTGAAAAGACTAATATCATACAAGAAAACTCAAGGTTATATATGTAATTAATAAATAAATGGTGGGCCCGGGAGGACTCGAACCTCCGACCAATGGATTATGAGTCCACTGCTCTAACCAACTGAGCTACAGGCCCAATGTTCTAAAGAACAAAAGAGCGTGTAATTATATAAGAATTAATATATTAAGGAAGCCTTAAACTTTTCAAATAAAACTAATAGGTTATTATCTTATTATGATTAATCTGAATGGCATAACCCCTTTTGCAGAAGGCGGAAATCGAATGTGCTTTGTGCATCCTGATAATCCAAATAGATGTCTGAAAGTTATTCATCCGGGATTGCTTGAAAAAATTAAAGAGAATAAGTCTTGGTATAAAAGATTTAGATCTTTAGAAAGCTTGACGATAATTGAGAG
>JH611157.1:86204-131520 GCA_000252525.1 SAR86 cluster bacterium SAR86A
ACCCTTTTCGCCAGTAAATCCTGTCTGACTTATAACGCAGTCAGCACCATTGATGTTAGCTTCCATGAGACCATAATATGGAACATCTCTAAGCTCTTCACCTGCTAGCTTTGCCATTAGATCCTCGGACAAAGGTCCTTGTATCTGAAGAGGACAAACATCAATTTCATCTATTTCTACATTAAATTTTTTCGCAACATTGACACCTTGCATCCAAAGTAATAAATCGCTGTCTGATATTGAGAACCAAAACTCGTCCTCAGATAGTCTTAATAAAACTGGATCATTAAGAATGCCACCTTTCTCATTACATAAGATTGCATATTTACCATGCATTGGTTCGATTTTTGTTGCATCACGAGTAATAACAAAATCTGTAAATGCCTCTGCATCAGGACCTTTCACTCTTATTTGCCTCTCTACAGCAACATTCCACATTGTTACTCTATTGACCAATGCTTCATATTCGACCATAGCACCTCCATCCTCTGGTTTTACATAACCTCTTGGATGATAGATCCTGTTATATACAGTTGCTCTCCAACAACCTGCTTCATGAGATAAATGCCAAAATGGCGATTTTCTTACTCTAGTTGATATAAGAAGTTCAGTAGGCGTTCTGCCACTTTGTCTTAAGTTTATGGGTACTACTCGATCACTTTGATCTACATTTGGATGATTTGGATGTGTCATATTTCCTCCCCGATATATGCAACAATTTCAGTCAATTTATCATCAGTTTTTTACTTTGTAAATCAAAATTTTTTATGATTTTTTTGTTACTAAAAAAGATAAATTTTTTATAAAAATTAAATTATTGGAACAAAAGGTATGCAGCTAAATAACCCAAAAATAAGGACTAAAATTATCATCATTTTCATATCTAGATTCTCTCATATAAAAAGAATAAAATGTTGAAATGATAAAAAAATCCTTATATCTATTATTCGTAATTATATTTGTGCCCTTTGTGATATCTGAAAACGATATCCCAGATCTTAACTCTGAACAAATGCTTTTAGTTCATAAAACACCTACATGTGGTTGCTGCAAAATGTGGATGAAACATGTTGAGGAAAATGGTTTTACTGCTTATGGCCAAGATCATCAAAACCTAATGAAGATAAAAGAAAAATACAATATTGAGCCTCAATATAGATCATGCCATACAGCAGTTTCTTCTGATGGATTTGTGTTCGAAGGTCATATTCCAAGCAAATACATAAAACAATTTTTATCAGAAGATCATCCTGAGGCTATTGGATTATCAGTTCCTGGTATGCCTCTTGGGTCTCCTGGCATGGAAGTTGACGATCGTTTTATGCCCTATGATGTGCTTATTCTTTTTAAAGATGGCACGAGTAAGGTTTATGCAGAAGTAAGACAATAAATTTATTTATAATAATTAGAAATATTTTTTCTACAGAATAAATGTTGAAATAAAAATTTATTTTAGTAATTCTATTATTGTGACATCTTCATCAGAAAATTATTACAATCCTTTTGGGGCCGTCTTGCTGGCCTTGATTATTTTCTTTTTACCGGTCACGTTCCTGTACATTATTCTGGGAATTACTGAGTCATTACTTGAAAAAGATCTTCTCAATCAAAATCCAGTAAATGTAAATATTAATGGTCTTGAAACGACGCTTTATCCAATAAAAGATAATTTACTATATTTGATTTCAATACCCATACAGATTTGGTTAATGATTTTATTTCTAAAGAGAAAAAGCATCAGCCTCACACAAAGTCTTGGTTTATATAAATTCAATAAGAAAGCTTTTATTTCATCTTTTGTTCTTTGGTTGATTGTTTTTGCTTTAAGTTATTTATATGGTTATTTATTAGATATAGAAATTCCTGAAGATTTTGTCAATCTCACTAAAGCTGCTCCCCCGTTGTTGATAGCCATTGTATTTATCATTGGAGCACCAATTGTCGAAGAGCTTTTATTTAGAGGATTTCTTTTTTCAAATCTTAAACATTCTGTACTTGGAGTTAATGGAAGTATTATTCTAACCACCATATTGTGGACATCTATTCACTTACAATATGATTTTTCATTGTTAATTTCGTTATTTTTTCTTGGTTTATTGCTTGGGTATATTAGGCATAAATATAACTCGGTATACTTAGCTATAGTTATTCATGCTATTCACAATCTTTTAGCAACAATAAATATTTTATTTTTTATTTAACTTTAAATGGTGGGCCCGGGAGGACTCGAACCTCCGACCAATGGATTATGAGTCCACTGCTCTAACCAACTGAGCTACAGGCCCAATGTTCTAAAGAACAAAAGAGCGTGTAATTATATAAGAATTAATATATTAAGGAAGCCTTAAACTTTTCAAATAAAACGAATAGGTTATTATCTTATTATGATTAATCTGGATGATATAACCCCTTTCGCAGAAGGTGGCAATCGAATGTGTTTTGTTCATCCAAATAATCCCAGTAGATGTCTAAAAGTAGTTCATCCAGGATTGCTTGAAAAAATTAAAAAAAATAAGTCTTGGTATAAAAGATTTAGATCTCTAGAAAGCTTTGATGATAATCTGAGAGAACAAGAAGCATATAATCAAAAGGCACTCAAAAAAGATGATCCTGATATGTGGACACATTTAGCGAAATGGCACGGTATGACAGAAACAAATATTGGTATGGCTTCTGAGACTGAGTTAATAACAAATAATGGGGAAATCGCTGAAACACTTGAAACATATCTTTTTAGGGAAGGTATTACTGAGGAAATAAAATTAGCTATACAAGAGTTTCAAACTTGGCTAGAAAAACATTTAATACTTACCAAGAATCTTATACCCCATAATCTTGTTATTTGTCAGCAAAACGAAAAAATCATTATAAAAATAATTGATGGTTTGGGTTCACAAGCATTTATTCCTCTTCCAAACTACTCAAGTTTTTTTGCTAAAAGATACGTAAAAAGAAGAATTCAACTCATGTGGAGTAGAATTCATTGGGATCTTTCTGGAAGAAAAGGAAGCTGGAAATAATTTATTCGTCCAAGAAGCTTTTAAGATGACTTGATCTGCTAGGGTGTCTTAACTTTCTCAAAGCTTTAGCTTCAATTTGTCTGATTCTCTCTCTTGTAACATCAAATTGCTTACCAACCTCTTCAAGAGTGTGATCAGTATTCATGCCAATACCAAATCTCATTCTTAAAACTTTTGCTTCTCTTGCTGTTAGCGATGCAAGCACATCATCAGTAGCAAAGTGTAAACTTTCCTCAGTAGCATTTTCTAATGGAGATTCAATAACTGTATCTTCAATGAAATCACCTAGGCTTGAATCTTCATCATCTCCAATTGGTGTTTCAGTTGAAATTGGTTCCTTTGCAATCTTAAGAACTTTTCTTACCTTATCTTCAGGCATATCAAGTTCTTTACTTAATTCTTCAGGAGTCGGCTCTCTTCCCATATCTTGCATCATTTGACGTGAAACTCTGTTGAGTTTATTGATTGTTTCAATCATGTGTACTGGTATTCTAATAGTCCTTGCTTGGTCAGCTATTGATCTAGTAATTGCCTGTCTTATCCACCAGGTCGCATATGTAGAAAACTTGTAACCCCTTCTATATTCAAATTTATCAACTGCTTTCATAAGCCCAATGTTGCCCTCTTGAATTAAATCTAAGAATTGCAGTCCTCTATTGGTATATTTTTTGGCTATTGATATAACTAGTCTTAAGTTGGCTTCAACCATATCTTTTTTGGCTCTTCTCATTTTTGTTTCGCCCATGGACATGTTTCTATTAATTTCTTTTATTTCTTTAATGCTAAGGCCAACTTTATTCTCAATTTCTAATATATCTTTTTGAGCAATAACTACATCTTGTTTTACTTTTTCTAGAAGATCTTTCTTGTATTTCTTTTCTTTCATCAAGCCATCTACCCATCTAACTTTAGTAAGATTTTCTGGGTATAGGACAAGAAAATCTTTTCTCGGTATACGAGCATTTTTTACTAATTGAGTTTGAATAAACTTCTCTTTTTCTCTGATGCTATTAAGTCCATGTCTAGCAATTGCAGCTATATCCTCAAACATTCTCGGACTAAATTTTAAAAACTGAAATATTTCACCAAGTTTTTTAAATTCAGCATTAGCTTCTTTAGAATGTCTTCCTTTTTTATCAATAACTTTTGTTGTCTTATTAAATTGACGCTTCAGGCTGGTCATTCTTTTTTGGACCTCTTTCATATCTGGTCCCGATGATCCTTCCTCATCAGATGACTCAGCAGCTTCGGCTTCTTCTTTAGCTCTTTGACTTCCAGGTCCTGCTGATGGAACTTCTTCCATCTCTTCAAGGAATCCTGTTAGAAAATCATTTATTTTCTTTTCGCCATCTTTAACAAGTTGAAAATAATGCAAAACGTACTCAACAGTTTTCGGATACATAACACTTGCATTGAGGAGATCTCTCATTCCTTCTTCTATTCTTTTAGCGATTTCAATTTCGCCTTCTCTAGTAAGAAGATCAACTGTTCCCATCTCTCTCATATACATTCTAACCGGGTCAGTTGTTCTTCCAGTTTCATTTTCTACAGCTGCTAAAGCTTCTGCTGCTTGTTCGAGAGCAATATCATCGGAATCTTCAGATTCTGCTAACATTAATGTATCAGCATCGGGTGCTGTTTCATGCACTTGCAGACCTAAATCATTAATCATTCCAATGATTTCATCTACTTGATCAGGATCAGATATATCATCAGGAAGATGATCATTAACATCTGAATATGTTAGATAACCTTGTTCTCTTCCTTTTTCGATAAGCTCAGCAATCTTTGAGCCTTTTTGATTTAATTTATCCACAGAAAATTTCCTCTTATATTATTGGCTTTATTTAAGGATTGATTAGCAAAAATCAATCTAAATAGAGCTTAAATTTTTTATCAAAGCTTCTTCATCCTGCGACATTTTATCTTTTTTTAGAATAATTTGTTGTAATTCTCTTTTTTCTGCAGATGTTAGCTCTTGCATATTATACTTTTCTTTTAAAATTTCTTCTCTTTCAGAGTTTGTTTGAGAGATTATTTTAAGACAATCTTTAATCATCGAGGTGGCGTCCTCCTCCGATAATTTAACTTCTGATACTAAAGCCTCACCAAAAATATTCTTAATTCTTTCTGATTCTATCTTCTCAAAAATAATTGATGGATTTGAATCTGGAGAGTCTTGATATAAGTTTTTAATATCATTAATAAAATTAAATTTTGAGTCATGAGTGATTAATGAAAACTCATTAATTGAAGATAATTTTGGATGTTGTATAAGCGCCGTAAAGATTCCCAACACAGATTTCCTCAAAACTGTGTTTGTTGATTCCTTCACTTCTTCTTTTTTTGTAGGAGAAACTTTTTTAGATTTTGATTCTCCTTGAATTAATTTTGAGAAATCAAGATCACATATTTTTGATACTTCATTAATATATGCTTCTTTTAAAGTATCATTTGAAATTTTATTCACTAAAGGTAATGCAAATTTTGCCACCATCGATCTTCCTTCCAGTGTAGTTAAATCATCTTGATCTTTAACATAATCAAAAAAGAAATCAGAAAATGATTTAGCTTCTTTTGCTAAATTTAAGAAAGCATCTTTTCCATTACTACTCACATAACTATCTGGATCTTCATCCGGCTCCAAAAAAATAAAACTAATTCTAGTATCCTCTCTTAAAAGTGGTAATGCGTTTTCAACCGCCCTCCAAGAAGCTTTATATCCAGCTTCATCGCCATCAAAAACAATATAAATAGTATTTGTGTAACTTAAAATTTTTCTTAGTTGCTCTTGTGTAAAAGCTGTCCCTGATGAAGCAACAGCATTTTTTATACCATGTTGAAATAATCCAATAACATCCATATATCCTTCAACAAGAAATATAGATTCAGGTCTTTTGTTGATTTCTCTTATTTCATATAAACCATACAGTTCATATTTTTTCTTATATGTTTTTGTTTCTGGTGAATTAAGATATTTGGCCTGATCTTTTTTGTCTGATAACAGCCTTCCTCCAAATGCAATGCACTCTCCCTTAATATTTCTAATTGGAAACATAAGTCTGTCTCTAAATCTATCGTAATATTCGCCGTCGTCGTTTTTACCAAATAGTCCTGATTCATCTAAATCTATTTCCTTGAATTCATTTTTAAGATTTTCATAAAGTGTAGGTTTTTTATTAGATGAATAACCTAATTGAAAAAATTTTGCTGTTTCTCCGGATATTCCTCTTTCCTTTAAGTATTTGATTGTTTTCTTACCCTGATCTGATTTAAGTTGTTCGTAAAATACCTGAGAGGCACGATTGTTAATCTTTGTAGCATTAGAAGTATCTACAGGTGCCTCCTGCTTTGGTATCTCCATTCCAACCTGAGTTGCAAGTGTTTCAACAGCCTCTAAAAAATCCAAACCATCATGTTTTCTTAAAAAATGAATTGCATTTCCTGACTCTTTACATCCAAAGCAATGATAGGTACCTGTTTCCTCATATACCTTAAAGGAAGCTGTTCTTTCCTCACCAGAGCCATGAAAAGGACACTTGGCCCAATAAGCACCACCTTTTCTCTCGAGAGTTAATCTTCTTCCAATGACATCAACTATGTTTATTGAAGACAATAAACGATCTATAAATGTTGAAGGAATAGACATACTTATAATTCTTTATTAAACCAATTATCAATTAATATTTTTGCTGCATTAGCATCTACGATATCAGATTTATTTTCAATGAGAATTTCTTTAGCCTCGAATGTGGTTAATCTTTCATCAATATATTCATATTGTGCATCATAAATAGTTTTTAAATGTTTAACGAACTTCTCAACTTTTTTCATTATTTCACTATCAGTGCCATCCATATTTAGTGGCTTACCAATAATAATAAGTTCAGGCTTCCATTCATCTAACAAAACACTAATCTCATTCCAATTAACTTGATCATTATTATTAAAAATTATTTGTAATGGTGAAGAAGTATTAGTTTCAGTTTGTCCAACAGCAACGCCTATTTTTTTCTCACCATAATCAAAAGCGACTATTTGCATTTAATTAATCGAAAAATTCCAGTCACGAACTATTTCAAGAACGCTATATTCATTAGACATGGTTTTGTTAAAAGGAGCAAAAGGAGCTGACTCTTTTAAAATATTAATAGCCATGTCATCAATTGCCTTATCCCCTGATGAAATAAGAATTTCTGATTTAACTAAATTCCCATAAACATCTATAGTAGCCATAATCTGCACTCTGCCATCCAAGAAACTTTTACTCTCTGAAATTATATTGTCTCCATTAGTTTCTATTTGTCTTTGCCATAAATTTAAATATACGGCTTCCTCAGTATTAACAACAGAATTTGCCTGAAGCTTTTTTACTTTATATGGTTGTAATGTTTTCTTTGATGAGCTTATGTTTCCATTCTGAGAGATTGATAAATCTAAATCCGAACTAAATGAATCACCCAAATTAGTTTTAGTAATTAAATCTTGATTTGAATTAGCGAATTTAACGTTAATTATTGGAGATTCTTTAAAAATTGGTAATTTATAGTATGTGGTAATTGAAATACCAAAAATCAATAATAGATGTATTAAAAGCGAAATTATAAAAGATTTATTAAAAGTTAAAGAACGTTTACTGATAGTTTCTGTCGAGGAAAAAATACTCATAAGCCTTTAAAGTATTCTTCTATCGGATTCATCTGTGTTTGATCAAGAATTTCTCTTGCACAAGTTGGGCTTGTAATATTAATTTCAGTTAAATATTTTCCAACTATATCTATTCCAGCAAAACTAATCTCATTTTTAACTAATATTGGTGCAATTGCCTCGGCAATCTTCTTTTGATTTTCTGTTATATCTTTAGCGACTCCTTTCCCTCCTGCAGCAAGATTTCCCTTGAAATCTCCATCTTTTGGAATCCTTGCAAGTGTTTTTGGAAATGGCTTGCCATTAATTATAAGAATTCTGAAATCTCCTTCATAAACATCCTCAATAAAACTCTGACAAATAATCTGTGTTTTTTCAGAATTTGTCATAGTTCTTATTATCTTTAAATTATCTTCGTTTAAATCATCTACTTTATATATTGAAGTACCTCCCATTCCATCTAGAGGTTTAATAATTATTTTCTTATGCGAATCGAAAAAAGCTCTAATTTTGTTAATGCTAGATGAAATGAGTGTTTTTGGTATAAATTCAGGAAAATGTGTTGCAAATACTTTTTCATTAAATTTCTTTAATGCGCATGGATTGTTATGGATAACTGCGCCATTATGTTTAGCTAAATCAAGTAAATGAAGAGCATTATTATAATCTTCATCAACAGGAGGATCCTTTCTCATAAAACAATATTTAAAATCTTTAAGGTCAATATCAATTTTTTTAACTTCTGTATCAATATCTTCACTTAAAGAGTTTATCTCTCTGCAATTTACTAAAACATCATTGTTATCTACGAATAAATCATTTATTTCACACTGAAAAACATTCATTTCTTTTTTAAGAGCTTCTTCGATCATAAGGATCGAAGTATCTTTTTTGAAATTTAAATTTTCAAATGTATCTGTTATGAATAGTACTTTCTCAGTCATGGTTAAATTTTACCAAAATGGTTTTTTACAATAGAAGAAACAAAAATTGGAGCCGTTTCTGCTTTGAGAATATTTTCACCCAAATATCTAATTTCAATATTATTTTTCTTGATAGAGTCTAATTCTTTTTCTGAGAAACCTGACTCTGGTCCTGTAATAGTTGTTATAGAAGAAGTAGAGCCCAACTCTTCGAAAGAAAAGTATTTTTCTGCATCCGTATCAAATACATATTTGTTGTTGTCATCTTCAATCAAATTAATAGCCTCATCTAAGTTTCTGGTATGAATAATTTGTGGCAAGAAATTATTTCCGCACTGCTTGCAAACATTAATAATTATATCTTTAGATTTTTGAATTATCTTTTCTAGATCCTTTTTCGCAATACTTTGATCGCAAAGTTCAGGTTTATAGATTATGAATTTATTTACTCCAATTTCAGATAATTTTTGAACCATATAATTAAAATTATTTGTTTTAATGAATGGAATTATGTTTGTTAGAGTTCGATGTGGTTCATAATCTTTATTAACTTCAGAAATTCTTTCCAGCTCACACTTGTTATTATTTAATAAAACTATTTCACACGATGCTGAGCTACCGTTTCCATCAAATACTTCAACAACTCTTCCCTCTTTTAAACGAAGAGCTTTAATTAAGTGATGCGACTGTATATTATCTAAGGCAAATTTCGTATTAGGTCCTGATACAGATTTACAATATACTCTATGAATTCTCATATTATTATTATAGCTATTGAGAATTAATAAATGGCATCTATTGAAGTTATATTTATAAGGCATGCTGAGGCTTCTAGCTCTTGGGGCGATCATCATGATCCTGGTCTTAGCGATACTGGTATAGCTCAATCAAAAAAATTAATTAATAGGCCTGAACTTAAACAGCTTGATGATTATTCTTTTATTTCAAGTCCAAAACTAAGAGCAGTAGAAACAGCAAGACCACTGGCAAAAAAATTTAAAAAAGAGCTAATAATAGAAAATATATTCACAGAAATACCATCACCAAATATTGAGCCTGAGAATAAACAAGAATGGTTAAAGAATATCCTTCAAATGAATAAGAATGATTTGCCAGAGAATATTGCTAAGTGGAAAGATAATATAATTTCTAAAACAAAAGCACTCTCACAAGATAGCGTTGTTTTTACTCATTTTATGGTGATAAATGCATTATTAAGTGAGCTAAATTCAAAAACCAAGCTTTTATATTTTTATCCTGACTACACTTCAATTGTAAAAATAACTATTGAAGATGGAGAATTCATAAATTTCTCAATTGATAAAGATAAAAAAACATTTATTAATCTTTAAAAAACTATTGAGCAATTTTTAAACAACTGTAAACTTAATCTTCTTTACACAAAATAAATTATTTTGAAAAATAACAACAAATCATTTGATAACTACGCTAAAAAACCTCTTAAAGATGAAGTTAGAAAAGCAATGTCTAGATATTTTAATCAGCTTGATCAAAAAAATACTCCAATAGATGTTTACCAACTTGTTTTGAATGAAGTTGAGCCACCTCTTTTGAGATCAGTTATGCAATTTTCGAATAATAATCAATCAAAAGCCGCAAAGATTTTAGGAATAAATAGAACAACTCTTAGAACAAAACTCAAAAAATATAAAATCGAGTAGCAATGAATATTGTTAATCCAAAAACAGCCCTGATAAGTTTATCTGATAAAACAAATCTCGAAGAAATTGTATCTTTTTTGATTAAAAAAGATGTGAAGATACTTTCAACTGGTGGAACTTATAAAGCAATAAAAGAAATTACGGATAAGGTTACAGAAGTTTCTGAGTTTACTGGATTTGAAGAAATGATGGATGGAAGAGTTAAAACTCTTCATCCAAAGATACATGCAGGCATTCTTGCAAGAAGAGAATCTGATATGAAGGTGCTTAAAGAGAGAGGATATGAAACCATTGATTTAGTAATTGTTAATTTATATCCATTTACAGAAACTATAAAAAAAGGTTCTTCTTTTGAGGATGCGATAGAAAATATCGATATAGGTGGTCCGACAATGATACGAGCTGCTGCAAAAAATTTTAAAGATGTCGTCGTAGTATGCAATCCAAATGACTATAGTCATATTATTAGGGAGTGGGATGAAAATGATGGCATTTCATATGAAACTCGTAAGAATCTCTCTCAAAAAGTATTTGCCTTAATGGCCAATTACAATAAATCGATATCTGATTACCTCAAGGGAGAAGTTGTAGATATTCATTCCTATAATTTCTCAAGTAATGTGAATCTTAGATATGGTGAAAATCCACATCAAAATGCAACCCTTTTTACTTTTGATAATTTAAAAAACAAAAATATTGCTAATGCTGAAATTATTCAAGGAAAAGAGCTTTCATATAATAATATTGTAGATGCTGACGCTGCTTGGGAATGTGTTAGAGAATTTAGTAATCCTGCTTGTGTTATTGTTAAGCATGCTAATCCATGTGGTGTTGCTGAGGCAAAATCAATCAATGAAGCTTATGACCTTTCTTTTAAAACAGATCCAACCTCTGCGTTTGGAGGAATCATTGCTTTCAATAAAAAATTAGATAAAGAAACAGCAAAAGAAATAAATCAAAGACAATTTGTTGAATTGGTAATAGCTCCAGATTATGAAAAGGATGCGATTAAAGAGTTTTCTTCTAAAAAAAATATAAGAGTCCTTAGAGTTGATTTAGATCAAGATAATCCTTATCCAGGAACAATTAAGAAAGTCTCTGGAGGTATTTTGATCCAAGATGATGATACAAAAAAGTTAGATGCCAACGAACTAAGATGTGTTACCCAGAGAAAACCCTCAGACGACGAGCTTGATGATCTTTTATTTGCATGGAAAGTGGCTAAATTTGTAAAAAGTAATGCCATCGTTTATGTAAAGAACAAACAAACTATCGGCATAGGGGCTGGTCAAATGAGCAGAGTAATTAGTGCAGAAATTGCCAACTTAAAAGCCAAAGAAGAGGGATTGGAAGTAAAAAATGCTGTAATGGCATCGGATGCATTTTTTCCATTTAGAGATGGAATAGATAAAGCAGCCTCAAGCGGAATTGCTGCAATTATTCAACCAGGTGGGTCTATAAAAGATGATGAAGTAATAGCTGCAGCAAATGAACACAACATTGCAATGATGTTTACTGGAATGAGGCATTTTCGACACTAATGAAAGTTCTGATAATTGGTTCAGGTGGAAGAGAACATGCTTTGGCCTGGAAATGTGCTCAAGATGATATCGTAAAACATGTTTTTGTCTGTCCTGGTAACGCAGGAACCCATCTAGAGGATAAAGTAAGCAATGTTGAACTTAACTTAAATGAATTTAGCTCAATAGAAAAATTTTGTTTAGAAGAAATAGTAGAGCTTGTCATTATTGGTCCAGAACAACCACTTGTTGATGGTTTGACTGATTTTTTACAGAGTAAAAATATTAAAACTTTCGGTCCATCTAAAAATGCAGCTCAATTAGAGGGTTCAAAAACCTTTTCTAAAGATTTCTTCGTAAAGTACAACATTCCAACAGCCAAATACAAATCGTTCGACAACTTTGAAAGCTCATTAGAATATCTAAATGAGATTTCTTTTCCAACAGTCGTTAAAGCTGACGGTTTGGCAGCTGGTAAGGGCGTAATAATTTGTCAAAACTCTGAAGAAGCAATAAAAGCACTTGATAGCATTTTTAATGATAAGGCCTTTGGAACTGCTGGTAATCGAGTAGTAATCGAAGAATTTTTAGAAGGTGAGGAAGCATCATTTATTGCTGTAGTAAGTAAAGATAAGATAATTCCTTTGGCAACAAGCCAAGATCATAAGGCTGTAGGAGATGGTGATGTCGGTTTAAATACCGGAGGAATGGGTGCTTATTCTCCAGCACCAATAGTAACTGAAGAAATTCATAAAAAGATTCTTAATGAGGTTATGTATCCCACTATGAATGGTTTAATTAATGAAGGTTCGCCTTATTTAGGATTTCTTTATGCAGGGCTGATGATTAAAGATAATGAGATTAAGGTTCTTGAATTTAATTGCAGATTTGGTGATCCAGAAACTCAACCTATTTTATTAAGGCTTAATTCGAGTTTGGTTGAACTTTGCAAAGCAGCTATTGATGATGAATTGGATACATATTCAATTCAGTGGACTGAAAAACACTCATGTGGAGTTGTAATTGCCTCTGAAGGCTATCCTGAAGACTATGAATCCAATAAAAAAGTTTCTATAAAAGAAAATAACATCAAAGATTCAAAGTTGTTTCATGCAGGAACAAAATATGAAAATGAAACAATACTTACAAGTGGAGGTAGGGTTTTTTGTGCAACAGCACTAGGGAGCGATTTGAAAGATGCACAAAAAAACGCATATAATCTCGTAAATAATGTCGAATTTGACGGTGCATTTTTCAGAAAAGACATTGGATTCAAAGGAATTAAATGAGCATTTTAAATAATATTGTTAATGAGCTTGATATAGCTTTAAGAACTCTATCAGATAAAAAAACTGGAACTGATAGAGAGTATCCACCTGCACCAAAAGAAAAAAATACTGAAGAGCTTTCAAAAAAAGAAAAAGATTTATCTATTCAAATGATGAGGATAAATCATGCTGGAGAAGTTGCTGCACAAGCACTTTATCGTGGACAGGCTTTTGTATGCAAAGATCCAAAAATAAAAGAACATTTAATTCATGCTGGTGAAGAAGAAACAGATCATTTGGTTTGGTGTAAAAAAAGACTTGATGAGCTTGGTGGTAATAGTTCAATATTGAATCCCCTTTGGTATGCTGGATCGTTTGCCATTGGAGCTATTTTTGGTTCTATGGGAGAAAAGACAAGTCTTGGATTTGTTGAAGAAACAGAAAAACAGGTAGTTATACATCTTCAAAAACACTTAGATAAAATTTCAGAGAAAGATAAAGAGACTATTGAGATATTAAAGACCATGCAAGCTGATGAAGATCTGCATGCTGGTCAAGCAAATGAATCAGGCGCAGAAGAATTAGAATCGCCTACAAAAAAAGTAATGGAAGTCACTGCAAAGGTGATGACTTCTACAAGTGCTTATATCTAATAATATCTAAATGAATCAATCCACATCAGTAAACCAAGACAAAAACATGAGAAAGGTTGCCCTAACCGCTCTAGCTGGTACTAGTATTGAGTGGTATGACTTCTTTCTCTATGGTGCTGCAGCAGCTTTAATATTTCCAACTGCTTTTTTTGGTGAAGTGCCTGAAACAACAGCTTTAATTCTATCT
The DNA here is from genome assembly GCA_000252525.1 of SAR86 cluster bacterium SAR86A. Classification (GTDB taxonomy): domain Bacteria; phylum Pseudomonadota; class Gammaproteobacteria; order Magnimaribacterales; family D2472; genus SAR86A. The sequence continues at coordinate 100,105 of JH611157.1, forward strand.
TTATTAACATTTGCTGCGGGTTTTATAGCAAGGCCAATAGGTGGAATAATTTTTGGGCACTTTGGTGATAGGGTTGGAAGAAAAAAAACTCTTATTGCAGCTTTGATGTTAATGGGCATATCTTCAACTTTAATAGGATTATTACCAACCTATGCAATGATTGGAGTTACGGCCCCTATTCTCCTTACACTTCTAAGATTTGCTCAAGGTCTTGCAATTGGCGGTCAATGGGGAGGAGCGATGTTGTTGGTTACCGAGAGTGCTCCCTCAAATCAAAGAGGATACTATGGTGCCTTTGCACAGGCTGGCGCTCCAATTGGTGTAATCTTAGCCAACTTAGCGTTAATTGTTACAAGCGCGCTAGTGTCTGAAGAATTTTTTAATACGTGGGGATGGAGAATACCTTTCTTAGCAAGTGCTGTTCTTATTCTAATAAGCATGTATATACAACTTAATCTTGAAGATACTAAAGCTTTTAAAGCACTAGCAACAAATTCAGATAATAGCTCAAATGAAAAAGTAAAAAGTTCTCCTGTCGTTGAAGCAATAAGAAGATATCCAAAAAGAATCATGCTTGCTGCAGGTGCTTTTTTATCAGTTCAAGTAACCTTCTACATTTTGATTGCATTCATGCTTGCTTATGGAGTTTCAAGTGCAAATATGGAAAGAGATGACATGTTAACTGCAGTTCTTATTGGCTGTGCCATTATGGTACCGCTTCAATTTATGTTCTCTTCATATTCTGATAGAAACGGTAGAAAAGGAATATTTATGCTAGGAGCAATCCTTTCTGGGATTTGGGCTTTTGCAATTTTTCCATTAGTTGATACTGGAAATTTTTGGTTAATAGTCCTCGCATTAACCTTTGGACTTATTTTTTTAGCAATGATGTATGGCCCTCAGGCAGCTTTTTTTACAGAGCTTTTTAGTACTGAAGTAAGATATTCTGGTGCGACATTGGGGTATCAGTTTGGAGCAATCGTGGGAGGAGCTTTTGCTCCGACGATAGCGGTTAAGTTATGGTCTGATTTTGATATTTTTTGGGTATCTGTTTACATTGCATTTGCAGCATTCTTGACGCTAATTTCTGTTATGGCATTAACAGAAACATATCAATCAAACCTTGACGATTAATATCAAATCTTCAGGACTTCCACTTAATATTACAACCCATTGATGGAAACTGTTCATCTGAAATAGGTTTATTATTTTGTAAATTATCTATTGCCGTCCTTAAGTCTTTGCCTGATGGAACTTGGTCAGATCCAGGAGATGATTCATCTAACCTTCCCCGATATACGAGTTTTTGATTTGAATCAAAAAGATAAAATTCAGGCGTACACTCAGCTTTATATTTTCTTGCTATTTCTTGAGTTTCATCAAACAAATATGGAAATGATAAGTCTAAAGAGTTCCACATTTCTTTCATTTTGTGAGGATTATCTTGGGGATGACTAATAATGTCATTAGAACTTATAGCTATCATATTAATACTTTCAGCATAATCCTCTTCAAGTCGAATAATCTCATCATGATAATGAATGACATATGGACAATGATTGCAAATAAACATTATTAATGAAGGTTTATCTCTATCAATTGAGTCTGAGGAAAAATTTTTATTAGATACTGAGTTTAGTAAATCAAACTCAATAAGATCGGTTTGAAGTTCAAGCATGCTTGAGTACGTTAAAGCCATATTAATATTATAGACTCATTTGCTGCCACTTAATTGGAACGCCCTCTAGCTTATATCTATTTGATTCTTCTCGTAATTTTTCGTACTCAGTTTTTGAAGAGTAAACAGTAACTATCAAAGCATTTTCTTTATTAGCAGTTATTCTTAAAACCCTTCCCATTCTTTGAATTCTTTGTCTTTTTGATGATGAGGCACTAAGAATCATAGCTCCATCTGCCTCAGGCATATCAAACCCCTCATCTAATGCAGTACAACTTACCAAGACATCTAATTTGCCAGACTTAAAAGCCTCAAGATTTTCTTGTCTTTCATCGTCTTTAAGATCTGTATTATAAATACCTGACTTAAATCCTTTCTTATTTATAATTTTGTTGAAGTCTTTCGCCTGCTTCTTATTTTCAGTAAAAACAATCCAGCTATCTCTTTTATATTTTTGAATAAGCTCAACACCATATGGGATCCTATTCTTAGAATTTTTTACAAGCCTAGCTCTATTAAAAATTAGCATTTTCAATGGATAATCGTTCATATCTTGCCCACCAATAGTAGCTGCCCTTCTTTGAATACTCTTTGTAAATTTTTTATATTTTTCTTCTTCTTCTGGTAATAAGGCTGCATAACCATAAAGAAGTTTAAAATTTACTATTACCTCATCTTCTCTAGCATCTATGTAATCGTAATCAAAGATGATATCTCCGAGAATCTTTTTAATAATGATATAAAAATTATCGTCATAGTCTCTCTCGGGAGTTGCTGATAATCCAAGTGTGGCATTCCAATTATTTGAGAGCATTTCTCCTCTTTTTTCTGTTCCAATTTTATGGCATTCATCAACTATTAATAACGTGTTTTGATAATTTACTTCTTCAATAATATTTTTTAATGAATCGATAGTTGTAATGCATATCTTTTTAAGTCCATTGGTTTGCTCTCCTCCTCCATTAAGTGAAATTTCTTTTGATTTAAATTCTTGTGAGAGACTTTCATACCATTGATCTAGAAGAGCTATTGAGGGAACAACAATTAAAATAGACTTTTGAGGATCATCCTCTAAATATTTCTTTAAACAATGAATAGCAAAGAACGTTTTTCCTCCACCGGTGACAACTTTAATGATGCCTCTTTTTTTTGCCCACCAAAGCGGGAAAGCCTTTTCTTGCCATTCCCTAAGTTTCAAAAAAATCTCCTTTCATCAAGCTTTCACCAATTAGAAAAACATTAATATTATGTTGTTGAAGGTATTCGATATCTTTTTTACTTTTTATGCCCGATTCAGCAATAAAAATATTTTCTCCTTCAAAAATTTTTTTTAGTGCAACTGAATTATTAATATCGACATCAAAAGTTTTTAAATTTCTGTTATTGACTCCAATAATTGCATTAGAGAAATGTTGTACTCTTTGTAATTCCTCCTCATCATGAACCTCAATAATATAATCAAGCTTGAGTCTTTCTGCTATTTCTGAAAAGTTTTTTAATTCTTCGTCATTTAGTATTGAAGCAATGAGTAAAATACAATCTGCTCCAATCAACTTTGACTCATATATTTGATACTCATCAACTATGAAGTCTTTTCTCAGGATAGGAAGACTTGTAATTGCTTTGACATCCATAAGGTACTGAATATTTCCTAAAAAATAATCTTCCTCTGTGAGAATGGAAAGTGCCGAGGCTCCAAAAGATTCATATTCTTTTGATTTTAAAACTGGATCAAAATCATCACTAATAATGCCTGCACTTGGAGAGGCTTTTTTTATCTCAGCAATAATAGCTTCAGCTTTATTCTGAAGACTTTTCTTAAAATTTGTTTCTTTAAGATTCTCGAAATCTATTTTAGAACTCAATTCTTCAAGCGATAGTCCTTGTTTTTTTTCTTCAAGTTTAGATTTTGTTTTTGCTACTATTTCATCAAGAATATTCATCATTCGTTCGAAACCCTCACATAATCTGCTAGTTTTTGTGCAGCTTTACCGTTATTCATTAAATCAAATGCCATTTCTATTCCGTCACCTATAGACTCAACTACATTTGCTACATATAAAGCAGCCCCACTGTTTAATGCAATCATGTCTTGCACAGCAGAACTCTCTCCACTGAATGCATTGCTCACTAGTAATAAGCTTTCGTCCGAAGAGTTCGCAGCAATATGATCAAACGAGGATATGTTTAGTCCATACTCTTTTGGAGAAATTTTATATTCGCTAATTTTATTGTCTTTTAATTCTGAAACAATGGTTTCTGAACAAATTGAAATCTCATCAAGACCATCATCGCCGTGAACAATCATGACATGTTTCATATCAAGATTTTTTGCAACATTAGAAAACATTCTTACAAGCTTCTCATCATAAACTCCTAGGACCTGTTTTTTTGCACTGCATGGATTGGTATGCGGTCCTAACAAATTAAAAATAGTTTTTTCAGCAATTTTTTGTCTAACTGGCATCACGAACTTCATTGCCTCATGATGAAGTGGAGCAAATAAAAATACGAATCCAACTTTATCAAAAATTGATATTAATTTTTCTCTTTCATGATTTATATTTGCACCTGACTGTACAAGAAAGTCTGCACTACCAGATTTGCTAGAAATTGCTTTATTACCATGCTTGGTGATTTTTGCTCCTCCAGCTGCAGCAACAAAAGATGAGGCTGTTGAGCAATTAAAAGTATGTAAACCTGTTCCACCTGTTCCACAAGTATCAATATGTGAACCATCACCTATGTCAAATTTTAAAGATTTTTCTTTCATCACAATTGCAGCAGCAGTAACTTCAGTCTCTGACACACCCTTTTCATTTAATCCAATAAGAAAAGATTCAATATCGTCATCATCAGACATCCCAGACATTATTAAATTAATGGCTTCTTGCATCTCGTTAAGAGTTAGATCTTCTTTATTATTTATTTTGTTAATAAAATCTTTCATATTTTCTTAATAAAGTTTTCTATAAGCTTTGTACCATTATTTGTATCAATTGATTCAGGATGAAACTGAACACCATAAATTGGTCTATTAATATGCTCAACCGCCATGATTATCTCCTTATCATCACTTAAAGTTGCAGTCACATTAAGTTCGCTCGGTAAAGTTTTCATATCAATTATTAGGCTATGGTATCTGACAACATCATAAGATTTTTCAATTTCACTAAAAAGAAGGCTACCATCATGATCAATGCTAGAAGTTTTTCCGTGAAAAACTTCTGGTGCCTTAATAATATTTCCACCAAAAGCTGCACCAATTGCTTGATGTCCTAAACAAACTCCTAGAATTGGAACTTCTGCAGTCTTAATGAGTTCAACTGATATACCTGCTTCTTTTGGAGTACATGGACCAGGTGATATAACAATCTTGCTTGGATTATTTTCTATAATTTCAGATACAGACATTTCATCATTCCTTATGACTTTGATGTCTTGTTCAAACTCACCAATATAATGGACTAGGTTATATGTGAAACTATCATAATTATCTATAACAATGATCATGAAATCATCTCCATTGCGTCTAAAAATACTTTAGATTTTTGGACACACTCCTCCCATTCCTTTTCTGGATCTGAATCGGCAACTATTCCTGCTCCGGCTCCAACATGAATTTTATTATCCCTTATTACGGCAGTTCTTATGGCAATCGCAGTATCAATATTACCATTCCAAGATATATAACCTATTGCACCGCCATATATACCTCTTGAACTTGGCTCAAGCTCATTAATTATTTCCATAGCTCTTATTTTTGGAGCGCCTGAAAGAGTCCCAGCTGGCAAAGTAGCTTTAAGAGCATCAGTAAAATTTAATCCCTTGGATAATTTGCCTACTACGTTTGATACTATATGCATGACATGGGAGTATCTTTCGATCACCATTTTTTCAGTCAGTTTCACGCTACCAATTTCAGAAACTCTTCCAACATCATTTCTTCCAAGATCTATAAGCATAAGATGCTCAGCTAACTCTTTTGGATCATTTAATAAATCTTTCTCATTATTTTTATCCTCTTCTTCGTTTGCACCTCTTTTTCTCGTGCCTGCAATTGGTCTGAGAGTAATATTGCTATCTTCTAATCTAACCAATATTTCAGGTGAAGATCCGACCACCTCACACTCATCAAGGTTGAGGTAATACATATATGGTGATGGGTTTATCTGTCTCAGGGCAGAATATAATTTAAAAGAATCACCATTGAAGGAGTTATAAAAATCTTGTGCTAGTACAACCTGCATTACATCACCTTCTTTTATATATTCTTTAATTTTATTCACAGACGACATGTACTCATTTTTTGTAAAATTTGATTTAAATTCTAATTGACCACTAGTATTTGAATATGAAGTTTCTTCAAGTTCTCCAGAATGATCAATGCTGTTTTGAATCTCATCAATGATTTCCAAAGCATCTTCATATGATGTCTGCTGAGGATTTGCATTATAAATTGCTTGAATACTATTATTAAAATTGTCGTAAACAATTATTTTTTCAGACTTAACTAAATAAATATCAGGCATATCAACGTCAAATTTTGAGTCTTTTCTTTGAAGAGCATTAATTTTGTTTTCAGCATACTTAGCACTTTCATAAGCAAAGAAACCTACATATCCTCCGTAAAATCTTGGCATACCATCTAAAACTGGAGTCTTGTATTCACCAATTAATTTATTTAGTTCATCCAGTGGTTCTTGGCATTCAATTAGATTGGTTCCTAGAGCTGTTTTAATTTCAATTTTATTATCTGATACTTTTATTGAGTCTTTGCAATCCAACCCAATTATTGAATACTGGGCCCATTTTTCTCCACCTTCAATAGATTCAAGCAAGAAAGTATTTTTTTTATTTTTAATTCTTGAAAAAACTTTTATAGGTGAGTCTAAGTCTTTTTCAATAGTCTTAACTAATGGAACAATATTAAATCCATTTTCTGCAAACTTTATGTATTCTTCTTTACTAATCATTAGAAAATAGTTTTTTAACTTCTATGGAGTCTCCGATATTTATATCCTTTTCTTCAAACCATCCAGAATTTACTTCAAGAGCATATTTAGCTGCCTTAGTTGAACAAACAGAATCTTTTGAAAACGGAACCATATCATATATTTCTATTATTTTTCCTCTAATATCAATGTATGCAACGCTTAATGGAACATAAGTATTTTTCATCCACATGCATTGTTTTCTCTCATATGGCCATATGAATAACATTCCATAATCATTTGGAATAGATCTTCTGTTCATTAGTCCTTTCTTTCTATCTTCGTATTTTGAAACAATCTCTATATCAGATAGATATTCTTTAATATCTATAACCTTTGATGCATGAAGATTGCTTACAAAAAGTAAAAATATAAAGTACTTAAACAATTTTTGAACGAAGTTCAGATATTGTTTGCTCATAATTTTCAGTATTGAATATAGCTGAGCCTGCTACAAATGTATCAGCGCCTGCCTCAGATGCTAGACCAATGGTATCCTTATTTATTCCACCATCTACCTCCAAGCGGACATCTTTTCCAGACTCATCTATCATTTTTCTAACTTGAGCAATTTTTTCAAGCGAGCTATGAATAAACGATTGGCCTCCAAAACCAGGATTTACGCTCATAATTAATACTAAATCTAGATCCTCAAGAACACTTTCTAACGTGTGAAGTGGAGTTGCAGGATTGTAAACAAGTCCTGCTTTACAACCTTTGTCTTTTATTGCGTGAATTGATCTATGGATATGTTTGGTTGCTTCGGGATGAAAACTAATTAAGTCTGCTCCAGCATCTATAAAGCTTTGGGCCAATTCATCTACTGGATCTATCATTAAATGAACATCAATAAATTCTTTTATGCCGTATTCTCTTAAAGCTTTGCAAACCATTGGTCCAATAGTGAGATTTGGAACATAGTGATTATCCATTACATCAAAATGAACCCAATCAGCTCCTGCATCAAGGACATTACGTACCTCTTCTCCAAGTCTTGCAAAATCAGATGCTAGGATAGACGGTGCAATTATATTTTTCTGGTCACTCATAACTTAATTTTGATCATTATATAGGCTATTAGCAAGTTTTAAACGTTCATGCGTTCCAACATCTATCCATAAATCATTAGATTTGTGAGCCGATACATTTCCATTATTAAGATAATTTGGAAGTACTGTATCCCAAATATTAAAAGAATCCGATCTAAAGTTTTTTTCTTTAAATATGATTGGATTTATAATGGAGATACCACTCCAAGTTAAATCATTAAACTCGTCTATAGCAACCTTATTATTATCTTTGATGCAAAAGTCCCCTTCCTGATTATGAGATGGATTTGGAACTCCAATTAAGTGAGCAGCATCAATTTCTTTTGGCAAATTTTTAATATCAATTTTATGAAAAATATCAGAATTCATAACTAAGAAATTTTCATCACCCAATAAATCTATAGCATTCAAAATACCTCCACCAGTTCCTAAAGGCTTATCTTCTTTTGAAAACTCAATATTAATATTGGAAAATTTTTCTTTTACATGATTTTCAATCATATGACCAAGATGAGAAATATTAATAACGAATTCTGTAAAGTCATTTTTAATTAAATGTTCAATGTTGTGTTGGATTAAAGTTTTATCGCCTATTTTTAAGAGCGGTTTGGGGGTTTCTTTGGTTAAGGGTAATAACCTTTTGCCGTACCCAGCAGCTAAAATCATTACTTTCATAATTGCTCAACAGTTTTCGATAAAAGTGGTTGAACTTCTTGTTCTAAAAAAAGTTTAGAAGAATGTTCTTCAGGAATCATCTTTATAAGATTCTTTAAAATTAAGGGCATATCTTTTAATCTAAAACTCCTGTCTTTTGTTAAATATAAATCTGATAGAGTTCCAAGGATTCTAAGATTTCTTTGTATGCAGCCCCATCTAGTAAATTCAAAACATGCATCATCTGAATATTCTGATTTAACATTTGTTGAGAAAAAATTTAAAAAACTTTTAATGTTGGAAATATCTGCTTCAAAATAGTGATCTACTAAGATTCCTGCCATATCAATACCAATTGGTCCCTTTTTCATATCTTGATAATCGATAACTGTTAAATGATTATTCTTATCAAGAACTAAGTTACGTCTTTCAAAATCAAAATGACAATTAACCCAAGGATGTTGATAAAGCTTATCAATGGTGATTGATATTAAGTCATTAATAGATTTATCTGATGCAAGATTTAAAAATTTTTGACAAAAAACTTTATCAAATAAGCTCATCTGATTGATTAAGTCTTCTTTTGAAAATTCTTCCAGATTCTTAATTTCAGATTCTTGTAATTTAATCAAAAGCTTTATTGATCTTTCTATCAGCTCTTTCTTATTATCATCATTAAATATTGATATCAAGTCTTTGTCTCCCAAATCCTCCTGAATAGTGACTCCAGCTTGTTTATCATGATGAATAATATCTACACCTGAAATATGATTTCTTTTAAGCTCGTTAGATATATTAATAAAATTTTCGTGATCGCCTTCGTTCGGGTCTAAGTAGCACAAAATTATTGTTTCTTTGGCATCATTAATTATTCGCCAATACTCTCTTCCACTAGCTTCTCTTTTTAATGGTATTACCTCTAGAGGATTAAAGTTAAATTTTTTACTTAAATTTATTACTTCTTCTTCTTTCAACTAACTATTCTTAATTTCATCAGGCAAAGGAGTATCTTCAGGAACAAAGAAATCTGGCATTAATTCTCCAAAAGGAACCGAAGCATATTTTGAAAAGTCTTTTACCCCAGATTCATATAAAACAATATCATCTATGCAAAAATTTCCAGTGAATTCTTTAGAGTCTTTTGTAAGAATCTCGTATGCTGAGTCAGCCATTATGTCTACATTTCTTGAGAGTTTCATAATTTCATCGCCGCCTAGATGATTTTGTACAGCTGCTGTTGCTATTGCAGTTCTTGGCCAAAGTGCATTCACAGCTATACCGAATTCCTTAAATTCTTCTGCCATTCCAAGAACACACATACTCATTGTGTACTTGGCCATTGTGTACGCAACTGTTCCTGAGAACCATTTAGACTCCATGTCTAGAGGTGGCGCAAGATTTAAAATATGTGGATTATTAGATTTTTTTAAATGAGGTAGGCAATATTTACTTACCATGTAAGTGCCTCTTCCATTAATTTGATGCATTAAATCATATCTTTTCATTTCAGTATCAGTGACATTCGTCAATTGAATTGCTGAAGCATTATTAATACAAATATCAATTCCACCAAAATGATCAACAGTTTGATTAATGGCGTCTCTGACATTATCTTCATTTCTTATATCACAAATCACTGGCAATGCTTCACCACCAGCTTCAACTATTTCATCAGCTGCGGTATATATTGTTCCTGGTAGCTTAGGATGTGGTTCTGCTGTTTTTGCAGCTATAGCTATTTTCGCTCCATCTTCAGCCGCCTTTTTTACCATAGCAAGGCCTATACCTCTGCTTCCACCAGATATAAAAATTACTTTATCTTTCAAACTCATATTTTTTTCCTCTAATTATTAAAACTTTTCCATATAAGGACGTAAATCTAGTTCATGCGTCCATGCGCTTCTATGCTGCGTATGAACAAACCAATACGCATCAGCAATTGCATCAGGTTGTAGAATACCGTCTTTTTCTTTTAAAGCATATCTGTCAGGGAAATTTTCTTTTATAAATGCAGTATCTATTGCTCCATCGATTATAAAATGAGCGACATGAATGCCTTGAGGTCCAAGTTCTCTAGCCATACTTTGTGAAACTGCCCTTAAAGCAAATTTTGCACTAGCAAATGCAGAAAAACCGGATCCACCCCTCATTGAAGCAGTCGCTCCAGTAAAAAAGATAGACCCCTCATTCCTTGCCGTCATATATTTTGCAGCCTCTCTTCCAGTTAAGAATCCTGCAAAAGCTGCCATTTCCCATACTTTCTTGAAGACTCTTGATGTAGTATCAACTATAGGGAAAAAAACATTTGCACCTGGGTTAAAAATAACAACATCTATAGGAGCAACCTCTTCCTCAACTTCTTTAAAAAACTTTGCGATTTCGTCCTCGTCTCTAGCATCAACTCCATATCCCTTTGCCCATCCACCAGAATTATTAATTTCATCTGCCAATTTATTTACTTTCTCAATGCTTCTAGGACGTCTAGCTGGACAAACTTTATAGCCGTGACTTGCAAATTTCTTTGTCAACGCTGCTCCTGTAGCGTCACCAGCACCAATGATAATAGCCGAAAATTTTGAAAAATCTTTCATAACAGTGTTTAATTGTTTTACTTTACAAAATTGTGAATAGAAATGATAGTAGACTTTATTTTTGATGTAGCGAGTCCAAATACATATCTTGCTCATAAAATTATTCCTCAAATAGAAGAAAGAACAGGCGCAAAATTTGAATATATCCCATGTCTATTAGGTGGAATTCATAAATTATCTAACAATCAACCACCCTTTATCGCGTATGCAGATTGCAAAAATAAGAGTGATTATCAAATGATAGAAATAGATAGATTTGTAAAACAGCATAGTCTTACAAATTATAAATTTAACTCTCATTTTCCTCCTTCGACCATTCAAATACAAAGAGGTGCAATTGCAGCAAAAGAGCTTGGTATCTTTGAAGATTATTTTGAATGTGTAATTAGTGCAATGTGGGAGCAGGATAAAAATATATCTGATGTTGAAGTTCTTAAAGAAGTTCTTAAAGAAGGCAATTTAGATGTTGAATCAATTATGGAGATTGTTCTTTCTCAAGATTGTAAAGATAAACTAATTAAAAACACTGACGACGCGGTAAATAAAGGATGTTTTGGGGTCCCAACATTTTTTTACGACAATCAAATATTTTTTGGTAAAGATCATCTTCATCAACTTGAACAATATATCAATTCAAATAAATAGTAGAACTTTTTAAACAAAAATCTTTCAAACTATTAAAATATCAATTAAATGAAAAAAATAACAAAAATATTGTATCTTTTAGTTTTGATTTTTAATCAAAATTTCTTATTTAGTAATATTTTAGAATCTGATGTTTTTGTAGAAAACAATACTAATAGTTCATGCATGATATATCAGCCATATTTAGGTGTCGTAAAGGATGCAGAAAGCTTAGACATAAAGTCTGATAAATTTGAAATAACAGACGAGAAAGTGTTGATATTGAATGATAATGTGCGAATTGACTTCCCTGAAGGCATTCTCAATGCCGGTAAAGCAAGAATTGATCAAGAAAATGGTTTTATTAATTTTAAAAAAGGTGGCGAGCTTATATTAAAAGACTATCTTTTTAATTCAGAGGAAGGAATTTTCGATAAGAATAAGTTATTTGTAGATTTCACTAACGGGGAAACTTACATCAACAATAGAGGTTTTGTAATTAGCTTCAAAAAATTAACTGGCAATCTAGATAATCAAATAACTTTAGAAGACATATCAATGACTTCCTGCAAAGATCCAAAAAATGGCTGGCAATTAAATGCTGAAAGCATAACGCTAGACGATAATACTATGAGGGGCTATGCTAAAAAAGTTAAGGTAAAAGCATTTGATAGAACTGTCTTAAGGATACCTTATCTACCGTTTGCCACTTCACAAGAGAGAATGTCTGGTTTTTTAGAACCTAAGATATCATATTCATCTGATGGATTAGATTTCATGATTCCATACTATAGAGTTTTATCAGAGACATCTGATTTTACAATTGCGCTCAGAAATATATCCGATAGAGGCTTAGGCTTTGAAGCAAATTCTAGAAATCTCCACGGAAATAATAACTTAAGAAGTATTGATTTTATTTATTTTAATAATGATAAAGAGTATGAAAATATCTATCCATCAGATTCTGATTCAAGGTGGGCATTTAGCATAAATGATTCATTTGGTGATAAAAAAAATTTTTGGGTAGATGTAGATTGGTCAAAGTCATCAGATAGTTTGGTTTTGAGAGATATTCCAGGAGACATCACATCAATTGGAAGTCAAAGAGAACAAAGCTTAAAACAAAATGTAAAAATTAATGGTGTATTTAATAATTTTCAAGTTAGTGTTTCTCAAGAAGGATACCAAACCTTAAATCCAATTCTTACAAATGGTTATAAAAAATCACCTTCAATAAACTTAAATTATTTCAAAAACTTCAAAAATGTTTCTCTTCATGAGTACTTAAACTATACAAATTTTGTTGCAGATACTATTCACGGATTCTTTGGTATAGATAAAAATAATAAATTTAGATCATCTATACCAAACCCTGTTGAAGGAGAGAGAATTTTTTATATGCTAGAAATTTCAAATTCTATGAATATAAGTGGCTATCAATTAAATACATCTATTGGCGTAAGGGGTATTGATTTTGACATTGTTGATAATAAAACAAATTCCAATTCAGTAATGGTTCCAACTTTTAAATTTGATTTAAGTACCTTATTAATCATGAAAAGTGGTATGCAGAGCCATATATTAAAACCGAGAATATTTTACGGGTATGTCGGACATGAAGAACAAGATGATAATCCTGTCTTCGATACTTATAAGTTGGGCATGATGAATCAGGTATTTAATCTTAATCGCTTCACTGGCATGGATAGAATTGGCGACCAAAATTTTTATACATTGAGTATGGAATACAAAAGGCGTCAAATGAATATGAATAATATCTCCTTAAAGATAAGTCAAAAATTCTTTCTAAAAGACAGAAAAGTATTTATCAATAATATGAGTATGAATTCAATGCACTCTGACATGATGTCGAATACTATGAATATGGGAATGATGTCGAATTCAATGAATATGAACACAATGTCTGATTCAATGGATATGGGAATGATGTCTATGATGAATGGTGACAAAGATCCAATAATGATTATGGCTAAATGGATGCCCAATATGAAAACAATGTTTATGGCCTCAGGAAGCTATTCTGAAGAGATGAAGAAGTTTCCAATGGCAGGACTAACAATAAATCATATGTTTGACAAAGGAAAAGTTGGGTATGCAAAAAGATATACCAGGATGACAGGAGATTTTAATCAAACTTTAGACTACTCTGAATTTTTTGCTGATCTTAAAATAAAGGACAATGTGAGTTTTGTTGCAGAAGTTAAGAGAGATGATGAAAATAGTTCTAATATCGAATCCTCTGTTGGGATTGGATTTGAGAATTGTTGTTTTTCTTTTAGGATTTTAGCTTCAGATAAAAACTTATCGAAGTATCTAGACGGCTACCGACCTGAAGCGTATCAATATTTAGGTGATGCTTGGGATGATATAATTAGAATTGAAAGCAAAAGTAGAATTAATTTTGAATTCGAGCTAAAAGGATTGAACTCTTCCTTTGAAAAAGTTTCAAGATTCATGAATAATTCACTATTGAGCCACTAAACTCTTATGAAAAAAACTTTTATAACAACACTTTTAATATCATCTGCTTTATTAAATGCAAAAATTGAGCTTTTGGATAGAATTGCAATCATAGTAGACGATGGTGTTGTGATGGAGTCTCAAATTAATAAAGCAATGGCAGCCCTTGAAGAAGGATATCGTGAACAAAATATTCAATTACCACCTAAAGATGTCCTTTTAGATCAAATAAAAGAAAGATTAATAATTGAAGAACTCCAACTTCAACTTGCTGATAGAGCTGGCGTAAAAATAAGCGATGCAGAATTAAACTCTACCTTCTCAAGGTTAGCATCTAATAATCAAATGTCGCTTGAAGAATTTATATCATTTATTGAAACTAATGGAGATTCATACGAAGAAGTTCGTGAAACGATGAGAAAAGAGATGCGTATTCAAAGAATACAAAGAGGAAGAGTTAACTCAAATATTGAAATTACTGAAAAAGAGTTTGAAGCATTTCTAGCAACAGATGAGAGCCTTGGTGAACTTGAACCTGAGCTTCAAGTTAGACAAATCTTGGTAAAAGATAAAAATATTGCTGAAAGGGTTATCAATCTTATAGATGAGGGATCAAGTTTTTCTGAATTAGCTTCGGAATATTCTATAAGTTCAAACGCGTCAAATGGAGGCCTAATGGATTGGAGAAAGGCAATAGATATGCCTGAACTATTTGAAAACGCTTTAAAGGATAAGTCTATTGGATATGTAACAGAACCATTGGAAAGCGGCTCAGGTTATCACATCCTAAAACTTGAAGATAAAAGAGGACAATTTGTTCAATTTGAAGATCAATGGAATGCTCGTCATATACTTCTTATTCCATCTGCAATAAGAAGTGATGATGAGACAAAAAATCAACTTCAAGAAATCAGACAAAGGGTTATGGATGGTGAAGACTTTGCTTTACTTGCTAAAGAGTTTTCAGAAGACCCAGGCTCTGCAAAAATTGGCGGCGATCTTGGTTGGATGGGTCTTGGAGTTTTTACACCTACATTTGAGGAAACTATGCTTAACACTGAAGTCGGCTCGATTTCAGAAGTATTTGAAAGCGAATTTGGCTATCACTTTCTTGAGGTTTTAGAAAAAAGAAATCATGAACTTACCGACAAACTCATTGAAGATAGAGCTTATGGAATGCTTTATTCAAGAAAATTTGATGAAGAACTTGAGAATACATTAAGAACAATGAGAGCAGAAGCTTTCGTAGAATTTAAAGACCTAGATTGAAAAAAATTATCTATTCGCCCGGTGAGCCAAGTGGTATCGGTCCAGACTTAATCATTAAATTATCCTCTTCAAAGTTATGGGAAAATCTTAAGATCCCTATTGTTTCTATTGGTGATCCAAAGCTTTTTATAGACAGAGCAGCTTTGCTTAAGAAAAAAATAAAAATTATTGAATTGGAGTCGCTTAATCAGGTAAGTAAAAATTGCAAAGGGCTTATACAAATTATAAAAGTGACTAAATGCTCTAATACAAGGCCGGGAAAACTATATAAAAGCAATGCTCAATATGTTCTTGATAATCTAACTTACTCTATTAAACAAACTATGCAAAATGAAGGAACGGCATTAGTAACCGGTCCATTAAGTAAAGAAAATATCATTTCAATTGATAAATTATTTACTGGGCATACTGAATATATAAAAAAAATTACCAAAAGTAAGGATGTCTTGATGATGCTTGCATCGGATCAGTTACGTGTAGCCCTAGCTACAACTCATATACCTCTTAAGAATGTATCTAGAACAATTACAAAAGAGTTAATTATTAACAAGGTAAAAATACTTAATGAAGATTTAAAAAATAAATTCAATGTTAAGAAACCGAATATAAAAGTGCTTGGTCTTAATCCTCATGCAGGAGAGAACGGTAAAATAGGCAAAGAAGAACAAGATCATATAAAACCAGCAATAAGAGAATTAAGAAAGAAAAAAATTAACGTATCAATGCCCATTTCAGCAGATACTGCATTTTCAAAAAAATCATTGAAAGAGGCTGATGCCTATTTGGGTATGTATCATGATCAAGTTTTACCAGTCTTAAAAACTTTAAGTTTTGGAAACTCAATTAATATTACACTTGGAATTCCAATAATTAGGACTTCTGTTGATCATGGGATTGCTTTGGATATTGCTGGAACTAATAAATCAGATCCCTCATCATTAATACTAGCCGTTAAAACTGCAAAGAAATTAATTTAATGAGATCGAGAGATATTAGAAGAAAATATGGTCAAAACTATCTAACAGATAAATCAGTATTGTTTAAAATGGCTGATGCTATATCACCAACATCTTCAGATAATTTCTTAGAAATTGGTCCTGGTCTTGGGGCCTTAACTGAACAAATTAATAAAGATGATATAAATATTATTGCGATCGATATAGATTCAGAAAATACAGAGATACTAAAAAATAAGTTCACTGGTCCTGCAAACTTTCAATTCCTAACTGATGATATTTTAAAATATAAGATTGAAAATGATCGGCAAAGAATAGTTGGAAACCTTCCCTATAATATTTCTACTCAAATAATTCTAAAGCTCATAGATAGCTGTGAGAAGATACTCGATATGCATTTTTTAGTACAAAAAGAAGTAGCTGAAAAGATTGCAGGGAAAGTTGGTACTAAAAGTTGGGGCAAGTTAGCTATTAAAATTGCTGCTTTTTTTGATAACGAAATTTTGTTTGATGTTCCCCCTGAGGCATTTGATATAAAACCAAAGGTAAATTCAAGCTTCATAAGGCTCATGCCAAATAAGAATCTTAAAGAAAATATAAATCAAAAAGATAATTTTTTTAAGTTGATTGACTTAGCTTTTTCATCAAGAAGAAAAAATATCAAGAACAACTTAAAAAGCTTAAGTATTAATTGGAATGAAGTTGATATTGATCCAACTAAAAGACCTGAAGAAATATCTCTTGATGATTATCTTCTCCTCTCAAAGGTTTTAGTGCTCTGATGTCTCACTATGTGATTGGAGATGTGCAGGGTTGTTATGATGAACTTATTAATTTATGTTCAAAAATAAAATTTAATCCAAAAAAAGATACATTAATTTTTGCAGGAGATCTTGTTAATAGAGGTCCTAAGTCGCTTGAAGTCTTGAATTTCTGTCTTGAAAATAAAAAATCTATTAAAGCTGTTCTTGGTAACCATGATTTTTATCTCTTATATCTCATAGAACATAAAAAGAATAATAGATCATTAAAAACAATTCTAAACGCTAACAATATTTCTAAAATACACAAATGGCTAAAAAAACTACCACTATTACTAAAAGTTAAAATTAATGGTCATAATTTTTGGATTTCTCATGCTGGAATACCGTGTATATGGGATTTGAAAACAGCCAAAAAACTATCAAAAGAAGTTCAGGTTGCTCTTAAAGAAGATTCCTACAATTTACTGAAAAATATGTGGGGCGATACTCCAAGCAAATGGAACAGTAAACTAGTTAAATACAAGCGCTATAGGGTAATAATCAATTACTTTACTAGAATGAGATTTTTAGATAATAAAGGTGCTCTAAAGTTAAAGAAAAAAAATCTAAAATCAGAAAAAAATCATATTCCTTGGTTTAAGCAAACCACTCATAACTTAAAAAAAGATGAGTCTATTATATTTGGGCATTGGGCAGCACTTGAAGGAAAAACAAATTTAGATAATATAATCGGCTTAGATACTGGCTGTGTTTGGGGTAATAAACTAACAGCAATAAGATTAGAAGATAAAAAACTATATCAAGTAAGAAGAAAATGAAAATTTACAAAGTTGGTGGTGCTGTAAGAGATTCGCTTATGGGCGTTAAGTCTTCCGACAATGATTGGGTCGTTGTGGGCTCATCTCCTGAAGAAATGGTATCTAATGGTTTTAAACCAATAGGTAAGGACTTTCCAGTATTTTTACATCCAGAAACAAATGAAGAGTATGCCTTAGCAAGAACAGAGAAAAAAACAGGAACTGGTTATGGTGGGTTTACGTTTTATTATGGAAAAGATGTTACTTTAGAAGAAGACCTATCAAGAAGAGACTTTACTATCAATGCTATTGCTCAAGATCATGCTGGTGTCATTATTGATCCTTTTGATGGTCAAAATGATATAAAAAATAAACTTTTCAGGCACGTTTCTGACGCTTTTTTTGAAGATCCTTTAAGAGCAATTAGATTAGCAAGATTTTTTTCTTATGATCATCTTAAAGATTTCGATATAGATGTATCTACTATTGAATGCATCAAAAAAATTGTTTCATCGAGAGAAATAGCAGACATTTCATCAGATAGAATCTGGTCTGAAACTGAGAGAGCGTTATCTAATTCAAATCCAAGTAAGTATTTTGAAAAAATAATATCTTTGAACTTATTAGATCCTTATTTTAATAAGCTAACAAAATCTTCTTGTGACAGCCACAACAATAAGACATTGAGGTGGGCTGAACTTCAAATAAATAATGATTTTGAATTAGGAAGCGAGCTTCCCCTCCCTAATGATTTCAAAAACATTGTTGAGGTATGTAAAATCGCATTGAAATTAAATAAAGATACCAATCAAGACGACTTAATTTTATTAATTGATAAAATTAATTTTGTTAGAAATTTTGAATTAATTAATCAGTTAATTTCGCTACCTCATTTTAGCGATAACAAAGATTTTATTTCCCAGCTTGCAAAAAAAATTAAAACAACTGATTTCTCATATTTATCAAATGTATCAAAGGAGAATATTGAGGAAGAAAAGATTAAAATATATAAAGAAATTATTAACAGCTAAAAATGAATAAAACAATTTTTATAACTGGGGCAGCTAAAAGAATTGGTAAAGAGATAGCTCTTACCTTTAAAGAATTAGGCTGGAATATTATTATTCATTACAACTCATCAAAAGAAGCAGCTGATGATCTTGCCGCTGAAATAAATAATTCAAATGCTAACTCTGCGGTTACTGTTCAAGGAAATTTAGATGTCAAAGAAGATGTTGAAAAAATTATCAGTGAGGTTCTTGATGCATTTCCAAGTATAGATCTATTAATAAATAATGCGTCCACTTTTTACCCTACTCCAATTGATGATATTTCAGAAGATCATTGGGAGAAATTAATTGGAAGTAATTTAAAAGGACCAATGTTTTTAATTAAAGGGCTCAAACAAAAACTTAAAGAATCAAACGGATCAATTATTAATATCACTGATACCAATTTATCAAAAGGGGTTGCTAATTACTCCATTTATTCTGCTGCAAAGGCTGGATTAGAGGCGATTACAAAAGGATTGGCAAGAGAGTTAGCGCCTGAAATAAAGGTAAATGCAATTGCTCCAGGTGCAATGCTTGAACCACCAGATGTTACTTGGACTGAGGAACAAAAAAATAAAGTTATTGATACTATTCCTCTTAAAAGGATGGGTTCAGAAAAAGATATAGCTGAAACAGTAAAGTTTCTAGCTGATTCTGAATATATTACCGGGCAAATTATAAAAGTTGATGGAGGTAGGTCGCTCTAATGAAGCCTCTAGATGATGCAAAATTCTCTGGTACTAAAGATGTTGATGAAAGATTAAAAATTGACTCTGCAAATTTACAGCCCTGGATTGATGAGTATGTTCCTAATGCAGGAAAGATAAAAGCAATAGAACAATTTAAGGGAGGACAATCAAATCCTACATATAAAATAATTACCGAATCAAAAAATCTTGTTCTCAGAAGAAAACCACCAGGAAAACTTCTGCCATCCGCACATGCTGTAGATAGAGAATATAAAGTTATTACTGCTTTATATGAGACTGACGTACCAGTTCCAAAAACTTATGGGCTTTGTGAAGATGATGATGTTGCTGGTACTGCTTTCTTTGTAATGGATTTTCTAGATGGTGATCTTTTTTGGGATCCAATGATTCCCTCAATGACAAATAGAGATAGAACAGAAATATATAAGAATAAAAATAAAACTTTAGCAAAACTTCATAGTGTTGATTATAAAAAAATTGGTCTTGAAGATTATGGTAAACCTGGCAACTATGTAGCCAGACAAGTATCAAGATGGTCTAAGCAATATAGGGCGTCAGAAACAGACAATATTGAAGCTATGAATAATCTTATTGATTGGTTACCAAAAAATATACCTGATGATGATGAGACAACTATCGTTCATGGTGATTACAGATTAGATAATATGATATTAAAAAATAATGAAGTAATTGGTATTTTAGATTGGGAATTATCAACTCTAGGTCATCCCATCGCAGACTTTAGTTATCACTGTTTGTCATGGAGAACTCAGGAAGCCTTTTGGGACGAAGCTAAGCTCAAAGAACTTGGTATACCCTCTGAAAGGGAATATATGGAAATGTATTGTGAGAATTCTGGTAAAGATTTGTCTAAAAATTGGGAGTTTTATATGGCTTTTAATATGTTTAAGATTGCTGGAATTTTACAGGGCATACTAGGAAGAGTAAGAGATGGAACAGCTGCATCAAAACATGCTGAGGAAAGAGGTAATATGGTCTTTCCTCTCTCTGAAGCAGCGTGGTCAACAATTGAAGAAAATTTTTTGAAATAACTTCTTTATCTTTTAACAAAGAACAGCGTTATACCTGAAATTGACGTTACTAAAGCAAGTACTGATAAAATTTGTAGCAAGATATTATTTATATTATCTCGTTCACGATAATCCATAATGTGTAGTGACCACAAAAAATCCCATATTCTCCATGAGTCTGATCTTATTGATCCAATATCGCCCGTCATATATCCAACATAAACATTAATACCGTCTTTTGTATCCGTTATAACTTTATATGCTGGCAAATCTCCTCGATATTCATCGCCAGGATAGAATTCTGTAACTAAACTAACATCTATTGGATTTAGAGTAGTTTTTTGAGCAGTAATTTTAATAGCTTCTTCCTCAGTAAGAGGTTTAATGGCATCACCTTCTGGATAAGTTTTATAAGTCTTTTTACCCTCTTCAATGGTTTCAATAACTGATGTACCAAGCCTATCGAATATTCGATACTCTATATCTTTGGGAAGACGATACTGCTCTCCCCTTACCAATTCAATTTTATTGTAAGCAAAATAAATTCCAGATACTGTCCACAGCAATAACTGTATTGAAACAAATATACTTAAATACCTATGAAAATTTCTTACAAATCTTTTTGTTTTCATTAAATTAGTTCTTTTAAAGGTGCAGATACGAACTCATATTTCTGAATTTCGTCACTCTCAAATAATATATCATCGTTATCATCAATTTGAAGCACAATATCTATATCAAGTGTTCTAGCGCTAAACTTTGGAGCATTTCTGTTTCTTCCAGCATTGTCTTCAATTAACTTTAGCTTCTTATTAAGGTTCTTAATATCTAGTTCAGAATCTCCACAAACTACTGAGTTTAGAAAATCATCACCTTCAAAGCCTTCAGCTTTTGTTTGATGAATTGATGAAGATTGAATGTTTGAAAGTATTTTTTTTAGTTCTTCTAAAGCAAATTCTAAATTTTTCTCAGCATTAATGTTACTGCCTAGGGATAAGAAATATTTCATTATCTATGAATTATGAGTCCGACATCTTTAGCACCTCGAAGTGCTCCAGGCTTAGATACACGTAATTTGATCGATTCAACTCCGTATGTATCTTTTACTAGCGATGCGATTCCCTCAGCAAGTGATTCTTGGAGTTGAAAGGACGATTCCTCAACAAACTTAATTACTCCTTTGCAAATGGTTTTGTAATCAATAGTATCTTCAATCGAATCAGTCTTTGCAGCTCTTTTACAATCAAAGGGAAATTCCATATCAATACTAACTTCTTGTTTAACTTTTCTTTCCCAGTCAAAGATACCAATGATTGTTTTTACTCTTAAATCTTTTATGTAAATTATATCTTTCATGCTTTCAACTCATCTAACGGCCACCGAGCTCTTGCGCTTGAGGATCTGTCATTTTCAACTGATGGTTTCATCATAGATCCTACAAATGCAATCATTGCAGCATTATCGCCACAATACTTCATATCTGGATAATACACTGTTATGTTATGTGATTCTTCGAGCTTTTTAAACTCACTTCTCAAAAACTTATTTGCAGCAACACCTCCAGCTATAATAACTTCCTTTCTTCCAGTCGTCTCAATAGATTTCTTAATCTTTGCGACCAAAACATCTGAAATTGCTTGTTGAAATGATGCAGCAATATCTGATTTTATCTCTTGAGTCATATTAGATATTTTTTGTACAGTATATAAAACTGACGTTTTTAGTCCGCTCAGGCTCATATTTAAATCATCACTATTAATCATAGGTCTTGGGAAATCAAATGCATCCGATCTTCCTTCAAGTGCCAGTCTCTCAATATAGGGACCGCCTGGATAAGGTAAATCTAGCAACTTAGCTACTTTATCAAAAGCTTCTCCAACTGCATCGTCTTGAGATTGGCCAATAATTTCATATTGTCCTTTATCTTTAACATCAACGATCATGCTGTGGCCACCAGAGACAAGCAAACATATAAAAGGCATTTTTATCTCAGGGAATTCCATCATTGGTGACATCAAATGTCCCTCTAAATGGTTTATTGGTATCAAGGGAATATTGAGAGCTGTTGAAAGTCCTTGAGCAAAACTTTCTCCAATTAAGAGAGCTCCCAGCAAACCTGGTCCAGACGTATAAGCAATCTGATCAATACTATCAAGAGAAAGGTTTCCTAAAGCGTCTTCAAGCACATCCACAATTTTTAAACAGTGGTCTCTTGAGGCTAATTCAGGTACCACTCCCCCATATTCGGCATGCATATCCATCTGACTATGAACAGACTCTCCAATAATTCCGTCTTTAGAATCATAAATAGCTATTGCCGTTTCATCACAGGATGTTTCTATTCCTAAAGTTTTCATAAAAAGTTTTGCAAAATTGTTAATAAAAGCCTAAACTACGCGTCACATTATGCCTTCAATTATTATAAAAGATACAGAACATTTTGATATTGGTTTGAGGAAATTCAAGCGTGCATGTGAAAAAGCAGCAATTGTTCCTGAAATAAGAGCAAGAGAATTTTACGAAAAGCCAACTGAGAAAAGAAAACGTCTAATGGCAGCAGCTGTCAAAAGAGCAAAGAAATCTAATAGAAAGTTTTCATTCCCAAGACAAAGATCTAGATAGTTTTGGCGCTTTTATCAGATATTAAAAACGACCTAAAACAAGCTATGCTTGATAAAAATGATTTGGTTAGAGACACCATCAGAATGTTTTTATCAGAAGTCCAAAGATTCGAAATAGATAACAAAGAAGAAGTTGATGACGCAAAGGCATTACAGATCATCAATAAAATGATTAAACAAAGAAATGACTCCATTTCTCAATTTAAAGAAGGTGGCAGAGAGGATTTAGCTGATAAAGAACAACAAGAAGTTGAAATTCTTTCAAAATATAAACCAGAGCAGTTAAGTGAAGAAGAAATTGCTGAAAAAGTCAAAAGCGCAATTCAAGAAAGTGGTGCTGAATCAATGCAGGATATTGGTAAGGTAATGGGAGTTTTAAAATCAGCTTTAGCTGGCTCAGCAGATATGGGGCTTGTTAGCAAAATAGTAAAAGATCAGCTTGCTTAGTAATATTTTTCAAAAACATGAAAAGAAATCAAGATCGAAGTAATAATCAACTAAGAGATATTACTATTGAACCAAATATAAATATTCATGCCGAAGGTTCTGTATTAATTTCATTTGGTAATACAAAAGTCATTTGTAATGCATCAATAGAAAATAATGTTCCTAGATGGATGAAAAATTCAGATGAAGGTTGGGTGACTGGTGAGTATGGAATGCTTCCAAGGTCTACTAATGAAAGAATGAGCAGAGAGGCTGCAAGAGGCAAACAAAGTGGCAGAACACAAGAAATTCAGAGACTCATTGGAAGATCATTAAGGCAGGCAGTTAATCTTAAATATCTTAAAGGAAAAACTATCAACGTAGATTGTGATGTAATTCAGGCTGATGGTGGAACAAGAACTGCTTCAATAACTGGTGGTTGTGTTGCACTTTTTCTAGCTATCAAAAATCATCATGACGATCAACGAGCCATTAAATCATTTGTTGCAGCAGTATCAATGGGAATTAAAGATGGTCAAGTTTTACTTGATTTAGATTATGATGAAGATAGCACTGCAGATACTGATTTAAATATTGTTATGAACGATAAAGACGAATTAATTGAAATTCAAGGTACCGCAGAAGATGCTCCTTTTTCAAAAAAGGAACTTGATGATATGCTTGTGATGGGCAGCCAAGCAATAGCTGATATTATTAAAAAACAAAAAGCTTGTATTGAATAAGTGAAAGATTATCAAAAGTCATTTTTAAATTTAGCAATAGAATCTCAAGCACTACAATTTGGAGAATTTACACTTAAATCAGGTCGACAAAGCCCATATTTTTTTAATGCTGCAAATATGCTTAAAGGCTCTAATTTATTCCAGTTAGCACAATGTTATGTTGAAGCAATAATTGATAACAATATTGAGTTTGATTGCATATATGGTCCTGCCTATAAGGGTATTTTTCTTGGTTCTATTGTTGCTACAGTTTTCAGTGAACAAGGTAAAAATTATCCTGTTAGCTTCAATAGAAAAGAGGCAAAAGATCATGGAGAAGGTGGAAATATTATAGGTGCGAATCCAAGTGGGAACGTGTTAATTATTGATGATGTTTTATCGGCTGGAACTGCTGGAAGAGAATCAATTAATTCAATAATTAATCATAATGCGACTCCTTCCAGTTTTGTTGTTGGTCTTGATAGACAGGAGAAAGGAGTTTCTGATGAATCAGCCAGTAAAGAATTAGAAAATGAATTCAATATGAATGTTACATCGATAGTAAATCTTGACTCTCTGATTGCATACGTCAGCAATGAATCTGAGCTTACAGAATATCTTGAAGGCCTAAATAACTATAGAGAGACCTGGGGCGCATAAATGTTTTCAGGAATTGTTCAAGGTACAGGAAAAATATCCAAAATAATTTCAAAAAAGAATCATATTACTTTAGAAATATCTGCTCCTAAAAATTTTAATAAAAACTTAAAAAAAGGGGCTAGTGTCTCCGTAAATGGAATCTGCTTAACCTCTTTAGATAATGGTAAAAAGAATCTGAAGTTTGATGTAATCAATGAAACATTATCAAAAACAAATATTGGTAAGGCTAGAAAAGGTTCTTTAGTAAATTTAGAAAGATCAATTACAGCATCAACAGAAATAGGTGGTCATCTAATGTCGGGGCATGTCCATTTTGCTGGAAAAATAGAAAAGATAATCACAAAAAACACTAATAAAGATATTCAAATTAAATTCCCAAAAAAATATAGGCAATATATTTTTGAAAAGGGCTATATAGGTGTAAATGGATGCAGCTTAACTCTTGGTAAAGTTAATAATGACTCTTTTTACGTGCATTTAATACCTGAGACTCTAAAAATTACCAACCTTAGTGACTTAAAAAAAGGTTCTTTTGTAAATATTGAGATTGATCAAAATACGATTGCTATAGTTGAAACAGTAAAGAATTCTTTAGCTGCCCAAAAATCTTGATAATACAGCCATTCTTATAGCAACGCCATTTGCCACCTGTTGCCTAATTACAGAATTTTCTGAGTCATATACAGCTTCTGTTATTTCAACATAATTAACCGGTCCTGGATGCATTACAATTGCGTCACCTTTTGCAGACTCAAGTTTTTCAGAAGACAATTGATACTCTGATTTATATGTTTCAAGATCTAAATTAAGCTCTTTTTCAAATCTTTCGTACTGAATTCTCAAAGCCATTACAACATCTGCATTTTCAAGGGCTGACTCTAAATGAGATTCATACTTACCAATCTTAGGATTTTGATACTTGGTACACATTTCAGGATGCCCACAAAATGTTAGCGATCCTAAATCAAAATTAGATACACCTTCAACAAAAGAGGAAGTAACTCTAGAATGATCAAGATCTCCTACGATAACAATATTCAGGCCATCTAAATTTTCTTTATGATCGATAATTGTCTTTATATCTAAAAGTGCTTGTGTTGGATGTGAAATTGATCCTTCTCCTGCATTTATGAAAACCATTTTCGGCAAACATTCAGCTAATTCTCTAATTACAGATTCAGGATGTCTTAACACACATAAATCTACACCCATAAGATTGAGAGCATCTACAGTTTCAAAAATAGATTCACCCTTTTGAACTGAGGAATTTTCAATATCAAAATCTAATACTGAGCATCCTAAATTGTTTGCAGCAATCGCAAAAGATGACTTTGTTCGTGTGCTTGGCTCACAAAAAACATTTGCAACTATTTTGTCTGGAAAAAGATTTTCTTTCCTAAAGTTACCTTCATCATCAATGAAATTATTTGAGAACTCTATCAGGTCCAGTATGTCTTTTTTTGAAAGATCGTTTATTGATAAAAGATTATTAGCCATTAATTAATACTATTGCCTCTATTTCAACATTTACTCCAAGCGGGAGACCCGAAACCTCCACAGTGGCTCTTGCTGGATATGGTTCAGAAAAATACTCTTTCATCATATCGTTAACAACTGCAAAATTACTCAAGTCAGTGAGAAAAATTGAAATCTTAACAATATCATCAAGGCTACACCCCGCAGCTTCGCAAATACTTTTAACATTGTCTAAGACTTGTCTGGCTTGATCTTCTATTGATTCAGTCACCAAATCTCCTGTTTTTGGATTAAGAGGTACCTGTCCAGAGATAAATATCAAATTACCTGCCTTTACTGCTTGAGAATATGGTCCAATTGCCTGTGGTGCATTCTTTGTCGAAATAATTTCTTTTGTCATCTTAATATTCTCCCTATAAAAAATACTCTATTCTACTACTTATCATTAATATTTCTTTTACAACTTGTTGTAAATTTTAGCGATCTCACTTTTTGCATAATACTTTTTAGTTCTTCTTTGTTTTTAACTTCTATTTGTATCTCAAATCCTGAAAACTTTTTGTCAATGGTTTTAGTATTTACTGAGCCAATATTGATTCCAGACTTGGCGAATACAGAGCCCAAGTCAGATAAAACACCAACTTTATCTTGTGTGCTTACGTCTATTTTAGCTTTATAAAGATGTTCTTTTTTATTTTCTCCCCATATTGCAGGCATATATCTTGGATCTTTATTTAAGAAAGGTTTTACCTGTTTACATTTTTGATTATGAATAACCATGCCTCTTTCAGTATCAGAGTGTGCAACAACATCATCTCCGTAGACTGGAAAGCAGCACTTTGCAAACCTAACTGTCACACTTTCAATTTTATTATCAAGAATTAAGACTGGCTTTGGTTCTTTTATTCCTTCTCTTATTTGAAGTCCTGAATAAAATCTTTCTGCAATGATACTACCAGTTCTTTTTCCAAGCCCAAGATCAGTAAGAAGTTTATTAAGAGAGGTTACTCCTATGGAGTCGAGGATCTTCTTGAGTGAATTTCCTCTATATTCCTTCAAACTAGATCCAGCTCTTTTAAGCTCAGTTTCGAGCATAACTTTGCCGGCTTTTCTTGCATCAGATGCTTTTTGTTTTCTTAGTCTAGACCGAATTGCACTTCTAGCCTTGCTTGTTGCTACGTAATTTAACCAAGATGGGTCTAGGTAAGGTTCTTTTTTGGATGTAATAATCTCAACAGTTTGTCCTGACTCTAACTCAATGTTCAAAGGCACTTCACTTCTATTTACTTTACATCCAATAATTGTATCTCCTAGATCAGTGTGAACCTCATATGCAAAATCTATTGGAGTTGAGCCTCTTCTTAAAGCGTATATATCACCTTTTGGTGAGAATAAGAAAACTTCTTCAGAACTAAGGTCTGTTTTAATTGATTGAGCAAATTCTGATGGATCATTAGTTTTCTTTTGAAGATCTGCTAATCCCAAGAGCCATCTTGAAGCTCGAAGTTCTGATCCTCGTTTTTTATCATCAGTTTTGTACTGCCAATGCGCTGCAATACCAAAGTTTGCAATCTCTGCCATATTTCTTGTTTGAATCTGAACTTCAATAGGAAAAGCATTTAATGCTAACAAACTAGTATGAAGAGCCTGGTAGCCATTACTTTTAGGGATAGCGATATAGTCCTTAAATCTATTTTCTATCGGAGAGAAATAGTTATGGATGATACCTAAAGATCTGTAACACTCGTCGATAGAATCAACTAATATTCTGAATCCGTAAACATCTAATATTTCAGAAAATGGCTTATGTTTAGATTTAATTTTTCTATAAATACTATAAATATTTTTCTCTCTTCCTTTTACTCCTACTTGCTCAATTCCGTTTGATTTGAGCTTACGCTTAAGCTCCTTTCTTATTTTTGAAATTATTCTTTTTCTTCCACCACTTGATTTATTAATTGCACTTTCAAGCATGGATGCTCTGAGTGGATGAATACATCTAAATGCGAGATCCTCCAACTCAGATCTAATTTCTTGCATACCTATTCTTAAAGCTAATGGTCCATATAATTCTATTGTCTCTTTAGACTTCATTATTTGTTTTGATCTTGGGAGATGTTCAATAGTTCGCATGTTGTGAAGGCGATCACAAATTTTTACGAGAATTACTCTAACGTCTTTGGACATTGCTAGCATCATTTTTTGAAGATTATTAGCATCTCTATCTGATCGACTAGTTATATCAAGCTTACCAAGCTTACTAACTCCATCTACGATGTTTGCAACATCATTTCCAAATAAATCTTCCAAGTTCTTTTTAGTAACATCACAATCTTCTAATACATCATGCATTAATGCTGCACAGATAGAATCTGGATCCATTTTTAAATCCAATAATATTGTTGCAACTGCAAGAGGATGAGTAATATATTTTGATCCATCCATTCTATCTTGGCCATCATGAGCATAGAAGGCTAAAGAATATGCGGTCTGGATTTTTTTTATTTCGTCTTTGTTGAGATATTGTTTTGCGCTTTTATAAAATTTTGCTGGTAACCTTAATAGGTTTGCTTCGTTGAAATTCTCTAATAATATGTTTGGGAGCACATGTTCGCTCAAGATAACCCCCCTATAGTCATCTATCCTATGTTTTCGTCTTCTTTATTGCTTGGAGCAGAGAATTCATCTAACAATACATCTTCCTCGAGAGTTTTTTCAAGAGTTTCTCTATCAAGAAGCCCTTCTTCAATCTCTCTTAATGCTACTAATGTTGGCTTATCATTATCCCACTCAACCAAAGGATCTCGACTTGTAGTTGATAATTGTCTTGCCCTTTTTGAAGCCATAAGTATTAGATCAAATCTACTAGGAATTTTTTCCAAACAATCTTCTACTGTAATTCTTGCCATTTATTAATCTCCTGGGACGAGTATTCTAATTCTAATCACCCCATTAATCCAATAAATCTTTCAATATATTTTTATTATAAGTTTCATTATATTCATAATTCTTATCAAATATAATAGAAGTTATGTCATTAAAAGCTCTATTAAAATCATCATTTAAAACAATATAATCAAAATATTTAGCATGCTTTAATTCTTTTATTGCATTTTCCATTCTTCTATTAATAACATCATCAGCATCGAGACCTCTTAAGATTAATCTCTTTTTTAATTCGTCTAATGATGGAGGAATAATAAAAATTGAAATAACTTCTTTAATTGAGTTACTAATTTGAATAAATCCTTGAACGTCGATATCTAAGACAACGCTGATATTATTCTCTAGCTTCTCTTCAACAAAAGCTTTAAGAGTTCCGTATTGATGTCCATGAACATCAGCACTCTCAATAAATGCGTCTTTTTTCTTAAGATCATTAAACTCATTATCAGTAATAAAAAAATAATCTTTGCCATGAGTTTCTCCCTCTCTTGGTGATCTTGTTGTCGCAGATACTGATAATTCTATATTCTCATTATTACTAATGATTTCTTTTATAAGAGATGACTTTCCGGCACCTGAAGGTGCTGCAAAAACAATTAACTCTCCTTTTTTTAAATCATTCAACATTTTGAGTTTGCTCTCTCATTTCTTCAATAAGTAACTTCATATCAAGTGCATAATTTTTTAGTTTTGAGTCGTCGATCTTTACTGTAAGAGTATTTGACTCTCTAAAAAGCTCTTGCAATATAAAATCTATTTTTTTCCCACTTGATATTTTCTTTGTTAGCTCTTCATTTATTGTTTTCGTATGAAAAAAAATTCTATCTAATTCCTCTGAAATATCATGTTTCAAAGCAAGCATAGCAACCTCTTGATCTAATCTAGTTTCGTCAAAATCTTCTATAAGATTTTTTATTTTATTTTTATAATTTTTTATTCTTTTATTAAGAGTTTTTTTCTCCATATTCTGAATACTTCGAGCAATCTTTTCTATGCTCTTAGTCTTTTTAGATAATACGTTTTCAATCTTTTTTCCTTCTTTAAATCTTGAATTAATAAATTCTTTTAAGGCAGTATTAAAGTTATTTTTGATTAGTTTCTTATTGATACTTTGAGACGTTTCTATATTAAAAATTCCTGACACATCTTTTATATCTGAAAAATTTAAGTCTACTCTATTTCCAAGTGCTTCTTTTAATGAACTTTCAAGCATTCTAAGTAGTTTTTTATTAATATCATATTTTGTTTTTGAGGATGATTTTGCTTTTATCTTTACCTCTATTTTGCCTCTATTTATATTTTTAGATATTGCTTCTCTAATGAAGTCTTCTAAATCATTACCCAAGTTATTAGATTTTATTGATAGTTCTAAAAATCTATGATTTACACCTCTAATTTCAATTGAGATATTGGACGTCTTATCAAAAGATTCAGACAAACCGAACCCAGTCATGCTACTAATCATTTAAACATTGTATTTTGCAAAAGAGTTGAGTTCTAGTCGTATTCATCAAAAATAAAACCTAAATTCTTCAATTTCAATTTGAAATATTACCCTGTTTATCATTTCTATCCTCAGAACAATTAAATATCTCGTGTTATTTGAATAAAATTCATTCTCTATAAAAAATTTAATAATATTAGCAGCATTATTTCTATGCAAGTAATTTGCAAAATTTCTTTCAGATATTGTTTCATAGAGACCAGCAAATCTTAAAATTATTAGGTTATTGCCATAATTCTTTATTTGATTTCTTTCATATTTAACTAGAGTTTTACTCCTAAAATCGTCTCCCTTCAAAGGGTCTAATTCATAAAAATACCACTTTTATTTTTTCCGTACACTCTTGTTGATGAGACGGTAATAAATTTTTTATAGGATAATCCACTAGATAATCTAAAAACATTAGCAGAT
>JH611157.1:131540-136921 GCA_000252525.1 SAR86 cluster bacterium SAR86A
AAGTATATTCATAGAAGGTCCAGATGTATCCTTAAATGGATCTCCAACTGTATCACCAACCACAGCAGCTGCATGTGTATCGGAACCCTTTCCTCCCAAATTACCTTTTTCAACATATTTCTTTGCATTATCCCAAGCACCTCCGGCATTAGCCATCATAAGAGCCAGAGATACACAACCAAGTAGTCCACCAGCAAACATGCCTCCTAAAGCTTGTGCACCAAGACCAAAACCAACAATAGCTGGCATAGAAACTGCAATAACTCCTGGTAACATCATTTTCTTTAAGGCAGCTTTGGTAGCAATCTCAACACATTTTTCTGAATCAGGTTCTGCAGTTCCTTCCATTAGTCCAGTTATTTCTCTAAATTGTCTTCTTATTTCATTAATCATTTCAAAAGCGGCGTCACCAACAGCCGTCATTGTTATTGAAGAAACTAAAAAAGGTATACAAACTCCTATAAACATTCCAACTAAAACAATTGGCTCTGTAAGTGCTAATGAAAATTCAGGATTTGCTACACCTACTACAGCAGAAAAAGCTGAAATTATTGCTAAAGCAGCTAACGCTGCAGCTCCAATTGCAAAACCTTTTCCGATTGCAGCAGTAGTATTTCCTAATTCATCAAGAGAGTCTGTAATTTCTCTTACTTCCTCACCCATACCTGACATTTCAGCTATGCCGCCAGCATTGTCAGCAACCGGTCCATATGCATCTATTGCCATAGTTATTCCAACAGTAGCAAGCATACCAACAGCGGCAATTCCTACACCATAAATGCCCGATAGTTGAGTTGAAGTAAGGATGATGCCGGCTAGAATAACAATAGGTATCACAACTGATTGCATTCCTACTGATAAACCTGAAATCATTACTGTTGCAGAACCAGTTTCTCCTGATTCAGCAATTTTCTTAACCGGGCCTCCACCTGTGTAATATTCTGTAATAAGTCCAATCAATACACCGCCAACAGCTCCAGCAATAACACACCACCATACATTCATTCCAACTCCGTCAAAAGAATTAATTATGAAATAGGCCATAGCCACAAATATTACTGGCGCTAAAAGAGTTCCAGATCTCAATGCACTTGCAGGTGCTTTTGCAGACTGAAGCTTAACTATAAATATTCCAATTATTGAAGCTATTAAGCCAGTCGCAGCTAAAGCCAGTGGAAGCATCATCATATCTTGGTTTCCAAGCGTATAAGCTATTGCTATTGATGCAATCATAGAGCCGCAATATGACTCAAATATATCTGAACCCATTCCAGCAACATCACCAACATTATCACCAACATTATCGGCAATAACGCCTGGATTTCTTGGATCATCTTCAGGAATACCAGCTTCAATCTTACCAACGAGATCAGCTCCAACATCAGCACTCTTTGTAAAAATTCCTCCACCTACTCTGGAAAAAAGTGCTACAACAGATGCTCCCATAGCAAAACCTTCAAGCTTATGAGGGTCAATTTCAGCTGGGATGTAGAAATAATATAATCCACCTAAACCAATGAGACCCAATGATGCAACACATAGACCCATTATAGAACCACCATAAAAAGAAACCGATAAAGCCGCTGCTGGACCGTCTTTTTGAGCTGCAGTTGCAGTTCTAACATTTGCTTTAGTAGCTGCATACATACCAATAAAACCTGCAACAGATGAGCATATTGCTCCAACAACAATAGAAATTGCTGTATAAGGTCCCAATGCATACCATGCTAGTAATACTATTACCGCAATAAATATGGATAAATATTTATACTCTGTTTTCATGAAAGCGAGAGCTCCAGCATGAATCTGATCGCCTATTTTTTTTACATTATCTTCGCCATCGGGATATTTCATGACAAGCTTGTAAACAACAAATGCCATTACCATACCCAATATGCCAAGAGCTGGTGGAATGATTAAATTATCCATATAAAACCCCTTATTTTTAATAAAGCATTCTAGCAAATTATTCGAAACAAAAGCGTATTTTTTCTCTATTTATTAAATATGTTTTTGTCTAAAAGTTCTTCTGAATTTGCAACAACGCATGCCACCGCAG
Organism: SAR86 cluster bacterium SAR86A; assembly: GCA_000252525.1. Lineage (GTDB taxonomy): Bacteria > Pseudomonadota > Gammaproteobacteria > Magnimaribacterales > D2472 > SAR86A. The sequence goes on from JH611157.1 coordinate 133,600, forward strand.
CATCACCAGAAACATTTACTGATGTTCTGATCATATCGAGAATTCTGTCAACCGCCAATATTAATCCTATTGCATCAAGTGGAAGCCCTAATGAGCTCAAAATAAGAGCTAATGTAATAGTTCCAGCAGATGGAACAGCAGCTGCACCAATAGAAGCCACCATTGCAAGAAGAACTATTTGAATATATTCAATCATTGATAGGTCTACACCAACAGTGCTTGCAATAAACATAGTTGCTAGTCCCTGCATAATTGCAGTGCCATCCATGTTTATCGTGGCTCCAACAGGAATTACAAATGAAGAAACATCCTTTTTAACACCTAACTCATCAGTTACTGTCCTGAGAGTTACTGGAATAGTTGCTGCGCTTGATGATGTTGTAAAAGCAAATAAAGCAACATTTCTCATTTTTTTAAAGAAAATAATTGGATTTAAATTAGCAAATATTTTTAGTACTAAAGAATATGTAAAAAATAAATGAAACAGTAAAACAAAAATTAGTATCAAGACGTATTGAATTAAATCTCCAAAAATATTTAACCCTTTATCCATTACATAACTACCCATCAAACAAAAAACTCCAATAGGCGCAAAACTCATTATGATTAAAACTATCTTCATAAAAACTATATTTAATCTTTCAAAATTTTTAGAAAGATTATCAGTAAGATTGTCAGTAAGATTTAGAGCGATGCCAAACAAAATACTTATGAAAACAATTCCCAGCATATTGTTTTCAACAAAAGCTCCAAAAATATTATTAGGAAAAACTTTTAAAACAGTATCATATAAACTGGCTTCGCCTGAGGGTGCATTAAATGAAGTAACTTCACCTTCATATCCAGAAATGTTAAAAACCCATCCAAAAAATATTGCTATCACAACAGCAAAAGCGGTAGTTAATAAATAAAGCAGCACTGTTTTTGAAGCTATTGATCCAAGCTTAACCATATTCGATAAAGAAGAAATGCCAGAAACTAGAGAAAAGAAAACCAGAGGAACTACTATTAACAAGAGGAGATTCTTGAAAATTTGTCCGCCTAAGTTAAAAAGATATTTTTCTATGCCTAGAAAAACCGATTGTGAAATTGAATCTTGAAAATAAAAGAAAATAGAAGCTAAAAGTACACCTGAGAACATACCCACCAAAACATTTCTAGTAAGATTTTTTGGAGGATCTAATTGACTCATGTTATCTCTATCATATCAAAGTCTTCTTTTCCGACACCGCACTCAGGACATAACCAATCTTCGGGAACATCTTCCCATGCAGTTCCAGGCTCTATTCCATCGTCAGGCCAACCTAATTCTTCGTCATATATTAGTCCGCAGACAATACATTCCCATTTTTTAAATTTCATAAAGTGCTAAAAATTAAGTTATTTCGTTTATAACAAGGAGGCTATAATATCAGATTTAACCATTAAATTAATGAAGCTAAAGCAAAAATCTTCTTGGATAAATTATAAAGAAATGGCAGAACAGGTTTCTGATGAGATTATAAAGTCTTGGCTGACCGAAAATGGGCCAATAACTAAACGAATTTCAGCTAAGGAAGATTTTGAGTTGAATCTTATTCGTGACGAAATTGATGAAGTCGATGAAACAGATAAAAAATATTTAGGTGATGATATTGGAGAAATTAAAGTAAGAGAAGTTATTCTGTTTGGTAATAAAGTTCCAAAAGTTTACGCGAAGTCTTTAATACCAGTTAAAACGATTGAAAAAGGGTTTTCAAAACTAGGAAGTCTTGGAACAAAACCTCTAGGCGACATATTATTCGAAAAGGATATCTTCAATAAAATTGATGTTATTTACTCTACTTTTTCCAATGAAATAAATATATTTTGGGGAAGAAAAACAAAATACTTAGTTAAAGATCTTCCCTTTTCAGTAATGGAAATTTTTTTAATAGATCAATGATAGATAAAATTCGTTCTTTTATAGAGCTTGCAAGACTAGATAAACCTATTGGGATCTATCTCCTATTGTGGCCATCATTATTGGGTTATGTTTTAGCAGGAATAAATTCTGAGCTTAAGTTAAAAAACTTTTTGATAGTAGTGATTGGCTCAATCATAGTTAGGTCCTGTGGCTGCGTTATTAATGATATTAGTGATTATAAAATTGATAAGCTTGTTAAAAGAACTTTGAATAGGCCGCTTGCCTTGGGTTCAATCTCCCTAATCGAAGCATGGATATTTTTTCTTTTGCTGGCTATTTCGTCGCTTGTACTTCTTTTTCAAACAAACCCTCTGACAATAAAGATAGCAATATTTTTTGCTTTTTTAATAATGTTATACCCGCTTACAAAAAGATTCTTTGTTGCCCCACAGTTCATTCTTGGAATCACATTTGGGTCTGGTTCAATCATTGCGTATACACTAGAGTCTAATATTTTTACAATGTCACTTGCGATTTTATATTCTGGAATAATCGCTTGGATAATAAGCTTTGATACTTACTATGCTTTAGAAGATAAAGATGATGACGAACGTATAGGAGTAAATTCTACAGCAATTTTATGGGGAAATAATTCAATAATATATTCAAAAATACTCCACATATTTTTTTATGTATGTCTTTTAACCATTGGAATCATAAATAGTTTTTCATACCTTTTTTACATATTTTTTTTCTTACTGATATATCTTTTTATTCATCAGGCAAAAATTATCAAGAAAAAGAAATATATTGAAGCATTCAAAATAAACAATTGGATAGGTATTGTTGCCCTTCTTAGTTTCGTGTTCGAAATTATTTACTTAAGTTAAATGAATAAAAATTTAAATTTTATTGATAGTTTTGATTCAATAGATGAATCTCAGTTTAATAAATTAATTCGTAAAGATGATGCTCCCTTTATTCAATATTCTTTTTTAAAGGCGCTTGAAAATTCAGGGTGCGTAGGAAGAGATTTTGGCTGGACTCCAAAACATCTGATTAAATCAAACAAAAATATTTTAAGTGGCTTTCTACCAATATATATAAAAAATAATAGTCATGGAGAGTTTGTTTTTGACCACTCATGGTCATATGCATTAAACAGAGCTGGAAGAAATTACTATCCTAAATTACTTACAGCTATACCCTTCACTCCATGTGAAACAAGAAAAATAATCACCGAATCTGATTCTGATGAATATATTGAAAAAGTGGTAGATCTTATGGAGGAGAAAAATATTGAAACTTGGCATGTCCTTTACCCAGATTCAAATTTAAAAGAATTATTTCTAAAAAATAATCTTATAGAACGTTTTGGGTATAAGTTTATATGGAGGAATAAAGGTTATGAAGGGTTTGATGATTACCTTAGTATTT
>JH611157.1:136941-144465 GCA_000252525.1 SAR86 cluster bacterium SAR86A
AACATTTTTGCAACTATTTTTTGTCTGGAAAAAGATTTTCTTTCCTAAAGTTACCTTGATCATCAATGAAATTATTTGAGAACTCAATTAAGTCCAGTATGTCTTGTTTTGAAAGATCGTTTATTGATAAAAGATTATTAGCCATTAATTAATACTATTGCCTCTATTTCAACATTTACTCCAAGCGGGAGACCTGAAACCTCGACAGTGGCTCTTGCTGGATATGGTTCAGAAAAATACTCTTTCATCACATCGTTGACAACTGCAAAATTACTCAAGTCAGTAAGAAAAATTGAAATCTTTACAATGTCATCAAGGCTGTGCCCCGCTGCTTCGCAAATGCTTTTAACATTATTTAAAACTTGTTTGGCCTGATCTTCTACTGATTCTGATACCAAATCTCCAGTATTGGGGTCTAAAGGTATTTGACCAGATATAAACATTAAATTTCCAGCTTTTACAGCTTGTGAATATGGTCCAATTGCTTGAGGTGCATTTTCTGTTGAAATAATTTCTTTTGTCATTTTAATAGGCTCCTGTGAAAAAATTAAAATCGATGTTATTGAAATTGTAAATACAAATATTGATAATATTTTACTATTTATCATTAATATTTCTTTTGCAACTAGTTGTAAATTTAAGAGATCTAACTTTTTGCATAATATTTTTTAGTTCATCTTTATTTTTAACTTCAATAAGAATCTCAAAACCTGCAAACTTTTTATCGATTGTTTTTGTATTAACAGAGCCGATATTCACTCCTGACTTTGCAAAAACAGAACCTAAATCTGATAAAACTCCAACCTTATCCTCGGTATTAACATCTAACTTGACTTTATAAAGGTGATCTTTCTTGTTCTCTCCCCATATCGCAGGTAAATATCTCGAATCCTTGTTAATGAATCGCATAACTTGTTTACATTTTTTATGATGAATGACAATTCCCCTCTCTGTATCTGAATGTGCCACAACATCATCTCCATAAACTGGATAACAACATCTAGCAAATCTAACAGTGACACTTTCAATTTTATTATCAAGAATTAAAACTGGTTTTGGTTCCTTAATACCTTCTCTTATCTGAAGACCTGAATAAAAACGTTCTGCAATAATGCTTCCAGTTCGTTTTCCTAATCCAAGATCTGTAAGTAGCTTGTTGAGGGACGTTACTCCAATAGAATCAAGAATTTTTTTGAGAGCACTGCCTCTATATTGTTTTAAACTTGAACCAGCTCTTTTCAATTCTGTTTCAAGCATAACTTTACCAGCTTTCCTGGCATCAGATGATTTCTGTTTTCTTAGTCTAGACCTTATTGCGCTTCTTGCCTTACTGGTGGTGACATAATTTAGCCACGAGGGATCGAGGTAAGACTCTTTTTTTGAAGTTATTATTTCAACAGTTTGGCCTGTTTCTAATTCAATATTAAGTGGAACTTCAGTTCTGTTCACTTTGCATCCAATGATAGTATCGCCAAGATCGGTATGGACTTCATAAGCAAAATCGATAGGCGTTGAACCTTTTCTGAGCGCATATATATCGCCTTTTGGTGAAAATAAATATACTTCATCAGAATTTAAATCTGTTTTAATTGATTGAGCAAATTCAGATGGATCATTTGATTTCTTTTGAAGATCTGCTAATCCAGATAACCATCTAGATGCTCTTAATTCTGATCCTGTTGCTTTATCTTTGGTTTTATATTGCCAATGTGCAGCAATGCCAAAACTTGCTATCTCTGCCATATTTCTTGTTTGTATTTGAACTTCAATTGGAAAAGCGTCAAGTGCTAAAAGGCTTGTATGAAGTGCCTGATAACCATTACTTTTTGGAATTGCAATATAGTCCTTGAATCTATTCTCTATTGGAGAGAAGTAGTTATGAATTATGCCAAGTGATCTATAACATTCATCAATGGAGTTAACTAAAATTCTAAATCCATAAACATCTAGAATTTCAGAAAATGGCTTATGTTTTGATTTTATTTTTTTATAAATGCTATAAATATTTTTTTCTCTTCCTTTGACACCAACATTTTCAACACCATTAGACTTTAATTTGCGCTTGAGTTCTTTCCTAATTTTTGTAATTATTTTTTTTCTTCCACCACTTGATTTATTTATTGCACTTTCGAGCATTGAGGCTCGCAATGGATGAATACATCTAAAAGCAAGATCTTCTAGTTCGGATCTTATATCTTGCATTCCTATCCTTAATGCCAATGGCCCATATAACTCTATAGTCTCTTTTGATTTCTTTATTTGTTTAGCTCGTGGAAGATGATCTATTGTCCTCATATTATGGAGTCGATCACATATTTTTAATAATATTACTCTTACATCTTTTGACATAGCCAACATCATTTTTTGTAAATTGTTAGCATCTCTATCAGTTTTGCTTGTTATATCAATTTTTCCTAAATTACTGACTCCATCAACAATTTCTGCAACATCTTCTCCAAATAAATTAATTAGATTTTTCTTACTAACATCTGAATCCTCTATAACATCATGCATTAGTGCCGCACATATAGAATCTGGATCCATTTTTAAATCCAAAAGTATATTAGCCACAGCTTCAGGATGAGTGATGTATTTAGATCCATCCATTCTATCTTGTCCATCATGAGCATAAAAAGCTACAGAATAAGCTTTTTGAATTTTCTTTAAATCTTCTTTATTGAGATATTGCTTTGCAGATTTGTAAAATTTATTTGGGAGCTTAACTAAGTTTGCCTCTTTGAAATTATCTTCTAATATATTTGGGAGCACATGTTCGCTCAAGATAACCCCCCTGTTATCATCTATCCTAAATTATCGTCTTCTTTATTATTGGGTATAGAAAACTCATCTAACAATAAATCTTCCTCAAGAGTCTGTTCTAAAGTTTTTTGATCTAAAAGACCCTCCTCTATTTCTCTTAAAGCAACCAAAGTTGGTTTATCGTTATCCCATTCAACAAGAGGATCACGACTTGTAGTTGATAATTGTCTTGCTCTTTTAGAAGCCATTAATATAAGATCAAATCTACTTGGGATCTTCTCTAAACAATCTTCTACTGTAATTCTTGCCATTTATTATTCTCCTGCGTCGGGTATTCTAATTCCAATTATCTTATTAATCCAATAAATTTTTTAAAATATTTTGTATATCAGTCCCATTATATTCATAATCTTTTGAAAGTATAATAGAAGAGATCTCTTCGAGCGCTCTATTAAAATCGTCGTTTAAAACTATATTCTCAAACGATTTAGCATACTTTAGTTCATTCTTTGCATTAATTAATCTTTTTTCAATAACATCTTCAGTATCAAGTCCTCTTAGCAATAGTCTTTTTCTTAGTTCATCTAAGGATGGTGGAATAATGAAAATAGAAATTATATTCTCAACTGATGCAGCAATTTGATTATAACCCTGAACGTCGATATCCAGAACAACTCTGATATTATTATTGAGTTTCTCCTCAACAAGTGATTTCAAAGTTCCGTATTGATAACCATGAACTGAGGCGTTTTCAATAAATGCTTCCTTAGTCTTCAAATTATTAAATTCATTATCAGATATAAAAAAATAATCTTTACCATGTATTTCTCCCTCTCTTGGAGATCTTGTTGTGGCAGAAACTGATAATTCAATATTCTCATTATTGCTGATGATTTCTTTTATAAGTGAAGACTTTCCAGCACCTGAAGGAGCCGCAAATACAATTAACTCTCCTTTTTTTAAATCATTCAACATTTTGAGTTTGCTCTCTCATTTCTTCAATAAGTAACTTCATATCAAGTGCATAATTTTTTAGTTTTGAGTCGTCGATCTTTACTGTAAGAGTATTTGACTCTCTAAAAAGCTCTTGCAATATAAAATCTATTTTTTTCCCACTTGATGTTTTTTTTGTTAGCTCTTCATTTATTGTTTTCGTATGAAAAAAAATTCTATCTAATTCCTCTGAAATATCATGTTTCAAAGCAAGCATAGCAACCTCTTGATCTAATCTAGTTTCGTCAAAATCTTCTATAAGATTTTTTATTTTATTTTTATAATTTTTTATTCTTTTATTAAGAGTTTTTTTCTCCATATTCTGAATACTTCGAGCAATCTTTTCTATGCTCTTAGTCTTTTTAGATAATACGTTTTCAATCTTTTTTCCTTCTTTAAATCTTGAATTAATAAATTCTTTTAAGGCAGTATTAAAGTTATTTTTGATTAGTTTCTTATTGATACTTTGAGACGTTTCTATATTAAAAATTCCTGACACATCTTTTATATCTGAAAAATTTAAGTCTACTCTATTTCCAAGTGCTTCTTTTAATGAGCTTTCAAGCATTCTAAGTAGTTTTTTATTAATATCATATTTTGTTTTTGAGGATGATTTTGCTTTTATCTTTACCTCTATTTTGCCTCTATTTATATTTTTAGATATTGCTTCCCTAATGAAGTCTTCTAAATCATTACCCAAGTTATTAGATTTTATTGATAGTTCTAAAAATCTATGATTTACACCTCTAATTTCAATTGAGATATTGGACGTTTTATCAAAAGATTCAGACAAACCGAATCCAGTCATGCTACTAATCATTTAAACATTGTATTTTGCAAAAGAGTTGAGTTCTAGTCGTATTCATCAAAAATAAAGCCTAAACTCTTCAATTTTGAATTTGAGATATTGCCCTGTTCATCATTTCTATCTTCTGCACAATTAAATATCTCATGTTCTTCTGAATTAAATTCGTTCTCTATAAAGAATTTAATAATATTTGCAGCATTATTTCTGTGTAAGTAATTTGCAAACTTTCTCTCAGTTACTGTTTGATAAAGACCAGCAAATCTTAAAATTATTAGGTTTTTGCCATAATTTTTTATTTGGTTATTTTCATAGTTAACTAGAGTTTTGCTTCTATAATCATCTTCGCTTAAAGGATCTGATTCCGTAAAGATACCGGACTTATTATTTCCGTACACTCTTGTTGATGAGATGGTTATAAATTTTTTATATGATAATTCACTAGTCAATCTAAAAACATTTTCTGAGGAATTGATAAAACCTTTTTTGTAACCATCTTCGTCAAACGAGCTTGGTTTTGGTATAAAAATTATTGAATCATATTCAGTTATATCTAATTTTGGGATCTCCTTTGATAACCAGTCCCATTTAATATAGTTTTTTATATCTGATTTATGATTACCCCTCGATATTGGGTACAACTCATATTCATTATCCTTGATAATATGACTAATTCTTTTAGCAATATCGCCAAAGCCTATTATGAGAACATTTTTTTTCATGTGGTGCTTACATTAACTCAAAAAAAATCCAGGGCTGCAACCCTGGATTTTATTACGTTAAAAAATTTATATGCTTAATAATGGCGCAATTACAAGGCTAACTATAGCCATTACATTTATTAAAATATTCATTGATGGTCCTGACGTATCTTTAAAAGGATCACCTACGGTATCACCTACTACAGCTGCTGCGTGAGTATCAGAACCTTTGCCACCTAGGTTACCCTTCTCAACATATTTTTTTGCATTATCCCAAGCACCTCCGGCATTCGCCATCATAAGTGCGAGAGATACACATCCTAACAGCCCACCAGCAAGCATGCCTCCTAAAGCTTGAGCACCAAGACCAAAACCAACAATAGCTGGCATAGAAACTGCAATTACTCCTGGTAACATCATTTTCTTTAATGCAGCTTTGGTTGCTATCTCAACACATTTTTCAGAGTCAGGCTCAGCTGTGCCTTCCATTAAGCCAGAAATTTCTTTAAATTGTCTTCTGATCTCATTAATCATTTCAAATGCTGCATCACCAACAGCCGTCATAGTTATTGAAGAAACTAAAAACGGTATACAAACTCCTATAAACATTCCAACTAAAACAATTGGCTCTGTAAGTGCTAATGAAAATTCAGGATTTGCTACACCTACTACAGCAGAAAAAGCTGAAATTATTGCTAAAGCAGCTAACGCTGCAGCTCCAATTGCAAAACCTTTTCCGATTGCAGCAGTAGTATTTCCTAATTCATCAAGAGAGTCTGTAATTTCTCTTACTTCCTCACCCATACCTGACATTTCAGCTATGCCGCCAGCATTGTCAGCAACCGGTCCATATGCATCTATTGCCATAGTTATTCCAACAGTAGCAAGCATACCAACAGCGGCAATTCCTACACCATAAATGCCCGATAGTTGAGTTGAAGTAAGGATGATGCCGGCTAGAATAACAATAGGTATCACAACTGATTGCATTCCTACTGATAAACCTGAAATCATTACAGTTGCAGAACCAGTTTCTCCTGATTCAGCAATTTTCTTAACCGGGCCGCCGCCTGTGTAATATTCTGTAATAAGTCCAATCAATACACCGCCAACAGCTCCAGCAATAACACACCACCATACATTCATTCCAACTCCGTCAAAAGAATTAATTATGAAATAGGCCATAGCCACAAATATTACTGGCGCTAAAAGAGTTCCAGATCTCAATGCACTTGCAGGTGCTTTTGCTGACTGAAGCTTAACTATAAATATTCCGATTATTGAAGCTATTAAGCCAGTCGCAGCTAAAGCCAGTGGAAGCATCATCATATCTTGGTTTCCAAGCGTATAAGCTATTGCTATTGATGCAATCATAGAGCCACAATATGACTCAAATATATCTGAACCCATTCCAGCAACATCACCAACATTATCCCCAACATTATCCGCAATAACGCCTGGATTTCTTGGATCATCTTCAGGAATACCAGCTTCAATCTTACCAACGAGATCAGCTCCAACATCAGCACTCTTTGTAAAAATTCCTCCACCTACTCTGGAAAAAAGTGCTACAACAGATGCTCCCATAGCAAAACCTTCAAGCTTATGAGGATCAATTTCAGCTGGGATGTAGAAATAATATAATCCACCTAAACCAATGAGACCCAATGATGCAACACATAGACCCATTATAGAACCACCATAAAAAGAAACCGATAAAGCCGCTGCTGGACCGTCTTTTTGAGCTGCAGTTGCAGTTCTAACATTTGCTTTAGTAGCTGCATACATACCAATAAAACCTGCAACAGATGAGCATATTGCTCCAACAACAATAGATATTGCTGTATATGGTCCTAGCGCATACCATGCTAGCAATACTATTACCGCAATAAATATGGATAAATATTTATACTCTGTTTTCATGAAAGCAAGAGCTCCAGCATGAATTTGATCGCCTATTTTTTTTACGTTATCTTCGCCATCGGGATATTTCATGACAAGCTTATAAACAACAAATGCCATTACCATACCTAATATGCCAAGAGCTGGTGGAATGATTAAATTATCCATATAAAACCCCTTATTTTTTAATAAAGCATTCTAGCAAATTATTCAAAACAAAAACGTATTTTTTCTCTATTTATTAAATATGTTTTTGTCTAAAAGTTCTTCCGAACTTGCAACAACGCATGCCACTGCTGCATCACCAGAAACATTTACTGATGTTCTTATCATGTCGAGAATTCTATCAACCGCCAAGATAAT
>JH611157.1:144485-157773 GCA_000252525.1 SAR86 cluster bacterium SAR86A
CAAAATATTGCTATCACAACAGCAAAAGCGGTGGTTAATAAATAAAGCAGCACTGTTTTTGAGGCTATCGATCCAAGCTTAACCATATTTGATAAAGAAGAAATGCCAGAAACTAGAGAAAAGAAAACCAGAGGAACTACTATTAACAAGAGCAGGTTCTTGAAAATTTGTCCGCCTAAGTTAAAAAGATATTTTTCTATGCCTAGAAAAACTGATTGAGAAATTGAATCTTGAAAATAAAAGAAGATAGAAGCTAAAAGTACACCTGAGAACATGCCCACCAAAACATTTCTTGTTAGATTTTTTGGAGGGTCTAATTGACTCATGTTATCTCTATCATATCAAAATCTTCTTTACCGACACCACACTCTGGACATAACCAATCTTCGGGAACATCTTCCCATGCAGTTCCTGGCTCAATTCCATCATCAGGCCAACCTAATTCTTCATCATATATTAGTCCGCAGACAATACATTCCCATTTTTTATATTTCATAAAGTGCTAAAAATTAAGTTATTTCGTTTATAACAAGGAGGCTATAATATCAGATTTAACCATTAAATTAATGAAGCTAAAGCAAAAATCTTCTTGGATAACTTATAAAGAAATGATGAATAAAGTCAAAAATGACTCTGTAAAGTCTTGGCTAACTGAAAATGGTCCAATTACAAAAAGGATTTCTGCAAATGAAGATTTCGAGTTAAGTTTAATACGTGACGAAATTGATAAAGTTGATGAAATGGATAAAAAATATTTAGATAACGAAGTTGGAGACATAAAGGTAAGAGAGGTTATCTTATTAGGCAATAAAATTCCTAAGGTTTATGCTAAATCACTAATACCAGTTAATACGATTGAAAATGGATTTTCTAAACTAGGAAGTCTAGGAACCAAACCTTTGGGAGACATCTTATTTGAAAAAAATATATTTAATAAGATTGAAGTTATTTATTCTACTTTCTCAGATGAAATTAGCATATTTTGGGGCAGAAAAACAAAGTACTTAGTTAAGAGCCTTCCCTTTTCAGTCATGGAAATTTTTTTAATAAAAGAATGATAAATAAAATTTACTCTTTTGTAGAGATTGCAAGACTTGATAAGCCGATAGGTATTTATCTTTTGCTTTGGCCATCTTTATTAGGGTATGTGTTAGCAGGAATAAATTCAGAGCTTGAGCTTAAAAACTTTCTAATCGTGGTCTTTGGCTCTATCTTAGTTCGATCTTGTGGCTGTGTTATTAATGATATTAGTGACTATAAGATAGATAAGCTTGTAAAAAGAACTTTAAACAGGCCTCTCGCATTGGGTTCAATTTCTTTAATTGAAGCTTGGTTATTTTTCCTAGCCTTAAGCGTTATGTCATTGTTGCTTTTATTTGAAACAAATTCTCTTACTATAAAGATCTCTATATTTTTTGCTTTTTTAATAATTTTGTACCCTCTTACAAAAAGATTCTTTGTTGCGCCACAGTTCATTCTTGGAATTACATTTGGATCTGGTTCAATTATTGCTTATTCACTTGAATCGAATATCTTCTCTATGTCACTAGCGATTTTATATTCTGGAATAATTGCATGGATAATAAGTTTTGATACCTATTACGCTATGGAAGATAAAAATGATGACGAACAGATAGGTGTAAATTCTACAGCAATTTTATGGGGCAATAATTCAATAATATATTCGAAAATACTTCATATATTCTTTTACATGTGTCTTTTAACTGTAGGATTGATTAATAGTTTTTCATACCTTTTTTTCTTGTTCTTTTTCATACTCATATATCTTTTTTTTCATCAGTCAAAAATTATCAAAGAAGAGAAATATATCGAAGCATTTAAAATTAATAATTGGGTTGGTATTGTGGCTCTTGCTAGTTTTACATTTGAAATAATTTACTTGGGTTAGATGAGTACTAATTTAAATTTTGTTGATAATTTTGATTCAATAGATGAAGCTCAGTTTAGTAAATTAATACGAAAGAATGATGCTCCTTTTATACAATATTCTTTTTTAAAGGCACTTGAAAATTCAGGGTGTGTTGGAAGAGACTTGGGCTGGACTCCCAAACATCTAGTGAAATCAAATGAAAATGTTTTAAGTGGTTTCATGCCAATGTACATAAAAAATAATAGTCATGGTGAGTTCGTTTTTGATCACTCATGGTCATATGCATTAAATAGAGCTGGAAGAAATTATTATCCTAAATTGCTTACTGCTATACCCTTTACCCCATGTGAGACTAGAAAAATTATCACTGAATCAGATGCAAATGAATATGTTGAGAAAATAATTGAATTTATGGAAGAAAAAAATATTGAATCTTGGCATGTCCTCTACCCAGATGCAGATTTAAAAGAATTATTTCTTGAAAATAAACTTATAGAACGTTTTGGATATAAATTTATATGGAAAAATAAAGAATATAAGACATTTTATGACTACCTAAATATTTTTAAATCAAGACAAAGAAAAAATATTAAGAATGAAAGAAAAAAAATATCTGACTTAAATATTACTTTCCAAATAAAAGAAAGTGATTCTTTGACACTAGAAGACTGGGAGGAGTTTTTTAAATTTTATAAAAATACATATGAAGAAAGGTTACAAAGACCCTATCTAAATATCGATTTCTTTAAAGAAATTCATAAATTCAAAAAAATCCTTAAGCCTGTTATTTTTTTTGCAGTGCATGATGATAAAAAAATAGCTGGATCATTGTGTTTCATTGGCAATGACACCCTATATGGACGGCATTGGGGATCTTCCTTCAACATTGACTCACTTCATTTTGAAACCTGTTTTTATCAAGGTATAGAATTTTGTATTAATAAAAAAATAAAATACTTTGATCCTGGTGTTCAAGGTGAACATAAAATAAGAAGAGGATTTGAGCCAAAAAGGACTAGCTCATTCCACTACATAAAAGAAAATGATTTTAGAAATGCCATAATTGAATTTTGTGAGAAAGAGGAAGTTGAAATTAATAGATATCTCAAAGCATGTGAGAGATATACACCTTTTAATAAAGAATATAAAATTTAAGAATGGTTAAATCTCTTCCAAAAACAAGTCATCAGTTGGCTGTATGTGAAGCTAACTTTTTAAGGTTAAAGAAAATCCTAAATAATTTTTCTGTAAGTAAATATTTGTTTGAAACAATTAATCCTGACTCTTCATCTAATCCAATATCCTTTAGCGTAATTCATAGAACAAAACATACATTAATAATTGAAGCTAAACAGAAAATTAAATTAAAAAAGATGGAAAGTCTCATTATCAGAATACAAATTTCTTTAGATGCTAAATTAGCTGAAGTTATATCTTTTCAGGGAGAGAGAGCAGTTCCATATTTTATGAAAGTTCTTAAAACGCAATCACGTGACGAAAAAATACAACAAAATAGATTCTTAACTGAATGGCTGGAGAACATTTTTGCAAATGGAATAAATCCTCAATTTAAAATTTGATGGTAAAAACAATTTTATATTTTCATGGATTTGCCTCTTCTTCAGATTCAGATAAAGCAAAAATTATTAAGAGTTACATATCAAAAATTTCTAAAAAAATAAAAATATTTACTCCAGATCTTAGCAATAATTTTAAAGAAGCAAATAATCAAATAACAAAACTCATTGACGAGAATGAAAAAGATTTTGTATTCATGGGAAGTTCTTTGGGTGGATACTATGCAAATTTTTTTGGAAGCATTAATAAATCAAAAGTGATCCTAATTAATCCAGCTATTCCTCCATTAAAAGGTTTTGAGGAATACCTTGGTGAAAATGAAAATTATTCGACTGGAGAAAAATTTATTGTTACCAAAGATGATATAAAATTTTTAAGATCACTTGTAACAAAAAAATTTAATAATCAAAAAAATACTTTAGTCTTTCTGGAATCAGGCGATGAAGTTCTTAATTATGTTGAGGCTGCTAAATACTTTTTAGGCTCAAATATAGATATAACATATGGTGGAAGTCATTCATATGAATCCATTACAAATAAACTAGAAAAAATTGTCAGTTTTATAGAGATTTAATTAATTGAACTGAAATTGAACAAAAAACTTCCTTTTGCACAGAATTAATGCATAATATTACCTATATTAGTGCAAATATATCAATTTAATGCACTAATAATATATTTAATCAAAATTAAAATTTTACATTTGTAGGAGAAATAAATGAAAACATACGAATATATTTGGCTTGATGGTTATCAACCTGAGCCATCGATGAGAAGTAAAGTTAAAGCGACTAGGGACGAAACACCGCCTGAATGGTCATTTGATGGATCTTCAACTCAACAAGCAGAGGGAGGAAGTTCAGACTGTTTACTTTTACCAGTTCAAACAT
Organism: SAR86 cluster bacterium SAR86A; assembly: GCA_000252525.1. GTDB lineage: Bacteria > Pseudomonadota > Gammaproteobacteria > Magnimaribacterales > D2472 > SAR86A. The sequence continues at coordinate 148,845 of JH611157.1, forward strand.
ATGAAAATCCAAATGGGCATGATCTAGTTATGACACAAGTTCAAGCAGCTGACCACACTACTCATCCATCAAATTTTAGAGCAGCTGCAGCTGAAGTTGTCACAGATGAATGGTGGTTTGGGTTTGAACAAGAGTACTTTTTTACTGATCCTGAAACTGGTGAACCATTGGGATGGGAAAATGGAGAGCCTGGTCCTCAAGGTCCATACTATTGTGCGGTTGGAGCTGGAAATGTTTCTGGAAGAGAAGTTTCTGATGCTCACCTAATGGCTTGCTTGGATCTAGGAATAGAATTAACTGGAACTAATGCTGAAGTTGCAATAGGTCAATGGGAATATCAATGTTTTGGTAAAGGTATTAAAGCTGCCGATGATCTTTGGGTAAGCCGATACATGTTGTATAAGATTGCTGAAGAATTTGGTGTTGGTGTAAATATCCATCCAAAGCCAAAAACTGGTGATTGGAATGGATCAGGCATGCATACAAATTTCTCAAATGAAGCAATGCGAACTGGAGGAAGTGAAGAACTCTACTCATCAATTTGCGATAAGCTTGGTGAAGTTCATGAAGAAGGTATTGCGTCTTATGGTTCTGATAATGACATGAGACTTACTGGATTACATGAAACTCAAAGCATTGAAAAATTTTCATATGGTGTAAGTGACAGAGGAGCTAGTATAAGAATCCCTGTTGCCACGGTTGAGAATGGCTGGAACGGATATCTTGAAGATAGAAGACCTGCTTCAAATGCTGATCCATATAAAATCCTATCTCATATAGTAGGAACTCTCTCTAAGTAATTTTGATTATGTTTTTCTGCTCTATTTCTAAAATAGAGCAGAAATTTTGAGATGAAAATGAATACTGAAAAACTATCCTTTTTAAATCAACTTGAAACTGAAATTATTATTTTAGACAGGGAACTTTTTATTATTTGGTTAAATGACTCTGCTCTTAATAAAGGCTGGGTTTTGAACTCAAAAAAAGACAAAAATTTAATAACGGATCAGTTCTCAGAAGAAACAAATGGAGCATTGATAAATCTTTTAAAGAAAACAATTGAGAAAAATGGTGCTAAAACTAAAAGAGACTTTGAAATAATAACTGCTGCAGATACTAAAAGAACCATTGACTTAACTGTATCTTGGAATAATGAAAATGAATGTTTGATTCTTGAAATATTATGCGTTGATAATCTTAATAAAATAATAGACTCAACAAAAACATTTTCTACACAAAAAATTGCTGCAAATCTAGCAAGAACTCTCGCTCATGAAGTTAAGAATCCACTATCTGGCATCAGAGGAAGTGCTCAAATTTTAAGCAAAAAATTAACTGATGATTATTCAGAAAAGTTTTTAAAAATAATTATTGATGAGACTGATAGATTAAATTCCATTGTTACAAAAATCTTAACTCCACCCTCAAAACCAAATCTAAGCATGTTTAACATTCATTCTGCTTTAGAAAAAGTTTATGCTCTTGCAGAAGCAGATAAGGAAAATAAAATTAATCTTATTAGAGATTATGATCCTAGCATTCCTGAAATTAATGGAGATGAAAACTTATTTGTTCAAGCAATTTTAAATATAGTTAAAAATGCTCAACAGGCAATTGAAAGTATTGAAGAACCTAATATCACCATTAAGTCTAGAATTGAATATGGAAAGCCAATTAATGGAGTGGTTCATCAAACAGTTTGTTCTATTGAAATTATTGATAATGGTCCTGGAATTCCTCAGGAACTTCATGATCAAGTTTTCTTTCCAATGGTTTCTGTAAAAGAAAATGGATCTGGTTTAGGTTTAACAATTGCACAAGATATAATAAGAATTCATGGAGGTGGCATCATTTTTAGATCAAATCCTGGGGAGACAATTTTTGCAATACAAATCCCTATTAAAATAGAGGATAAGGAGGCAAAAATTGCATAATATTTGGATTGCTGATGATGATGAAGCCATCAGATTAGTTCTTGAAGAGAGTCTTTCTTCTGCTGGCTTTAAAACAAAAAGTTTTTCAAGTGGCGATGATTTGGTTTCTGAGCTTGAGAGCTCTGAACCTGATTTGATTATAACTGATGTCCAGATGCCTGGAATGCTTGGCTACGACCTTTTAAAACATATAACTAATAATTACGAAGACCTTCCTGTAATTGTTATGACTGCCTTCGCTGATATGCAAGCTGCGGTTGAATCATTTGGTGGAGGAGCTTTTGAGTATATGCCGAAACCTTTTGATCTTGAGGATGCAATAAAAATAGTTGAGAGAGCTCTTGAAGAAAAGCCAAAAACTAAAGGCCTAAAAAAAGATACCAAACTAGACATTATCGGTGAATCTCAAGCCATGCAAAATGTTTTTAGAGCTATAGGAAAACTTTCTAATACAATCGCAACAGTTTTAATACAAGGTGAGTCTGGTACAGGCAAAGAATTAATCGCTAAGTCACTCCACAAAAATAGTCCAAGGCATGACATGCCATTTATTGCTCTTAACATGGCAGATATACCAAAAGAACTTGTCGAGTCAGAGCTTTTTGGGCATGAGAAAGGTTCATTTACTGGAGCAGTTGATAAAAGAATAGGAAGATTTGAACAAGCAAATGGAGGAACACTGTTTCTTGATGAAATTGGAGATATGCCTCTAGACTCACAAACAAGACTATTAAGAGTTTTATCTAATAAAGAATTTTATAGAGTGGGAGGCGATAAGCCTATAAAGGTAGATGTAAGAATTATTGCAGCAACTCACCAAAATCTAAATAATTTAGTCTCTCAAAAAAATTTTAGAGAAGACCTTTTTTATAGACTTAACGTCATAAAAATAGAAGTCCCTCCTCTAAGAGATAGAAAAGATGACATCAGTGATCTTTCAAAGTATTTTTTAAAAAATTATGCTGACTCCCTTGATGAGGATTTAAGGGTAATTTCTGATGAAGCAATGAAATTAATGAATAAGTACGATTGGCCTGGAAACGTTAGACAATTAGAAAATGTTTGTTATTGGTTAACGTTGATGTCTCCTTCACAAAGTGTTAAATCTCAGGATCTTCCCACCGAAATAAAAGAGTTCGAAATTACTGATATTCCAACATCTTCATGGGAGGACGGAATGCAGAATTGGTTAAAGAATGTGTCAATGAATATTGACTCAGGTTTATCTGAAATAGCGATCACTAAAATTGAGAAGATGTTAATAAAAACTGCTTTAGAAAGATCAAATGGTAAAAAGAATGATGCAGCTCAAATTCTTGGATGGGGAAGAAATACACTTTCAAAAAAAATGAAGGAACATGGTATTTAGACCAATGGAAGATTATTCATTTTCCACTCATTAATTCCACCTCTTAATATAAAAATATCTTTTAGTCCCTCTTTCTTTAAAGTTTCTCCTGCATTGGTGGACGAACTGCCCATTTCGCATACAAGCACTACAGATTTTGTAGAGTTAATAATTTCATTTGATCTTCTTGAAACATCATTTACAGGAATATTAATTGAAGCTGTTATATGACCGGAATTAAAAGCTTCAGAACTCCTGAGATCAACAATTAAAGCTTGGTCTTGGTTTGAAAGACTAATTAATGATTGGCAAGATATTTTTGTTCCACCTTTTTTAGAATTTGATATAAAAAATAGTATAAGAACAATTACAAGAGGTGCTGAAAAATAAAAGTGTTCTATTAAAAAATTAATTAGTTCCATATGTATATTATCTATTAAAATGGGAGATATTAATAAAAAATATAAATGAAAAATACAAGTTTAATTTTAGTTCGGCACGGTCAAAGCGAATGGAATGAAAAAAATCTTTTTACTGGTTGGGAAAATCCAGGACTGACAAAAAAAGGAACTGATGAAGCAAAGCATGCTGGCTTATTAATAAACGATCTCGATATCGAATTTGATCACTTATTTACATCAGTTTTAGATAGAGCCAAACTCACCGGAGCAATCATTCTAGAGAATATCAATCAGAAAGATCTAGATTCTATTGAAAACAAAGCTCTCAATGAAAGATTCTATGGTGACCTTCAAGGTCTTAATAAAGACGAATGTAGGCAAAAATGGGGTGCTGAACAGGTACAAATTTGGAGAAGATCTTATGATGTTGGTCCGCCTGGGGGAGAATCACTCAAAGAAACTGGTGAGAGAGTTTTACCATATTATTTAAATGAGATTTACCCATTAATACTTCAAGGCAAAAATATTTTGGTTGCTGCACATGGAAATTCTCTTAGATCATTAATAATGCATTTGGACAAATTATCTTCTGATGAAATTGTTAAATTGGAAATACCAACTGGGGCCCCTATTCAATATATCTTTGATGATCAGGGTAAAGTATTAATTAAAAAGAATTTAATTGAATAATTTGAAACAAAATAATAAAAATTTTTCTCAGGTTATTCCGCAGTGGTATATGACCTCTGGCAGAAATAACTTGCCGTGGAGGAAAGGAATATCTCCATACAAAGTTTGGATATCTGAGATAATGCTCCAACAAACTCAAGTCAAAACAGTCATACCTTTTTTTAATGCTTTTATAAAAAAATTTCCAAACTTAAAATCGATATCAAAAGCTTCAGAAGATGAAATTCTAGCTCTTTGGACAGGTTTAGGTTTTTATAGAAGAGCAAAAAATATCTTTAAAACTAAAGAAATAATTAAAAATGAATTTAAGAATAGATTTCCAAAAAAATTTAAGGAATTAATTCTTTTGCCAGGTATTGGGAGATCGACTGCAGGAGCAATTATGTCAATTGCATACAACAAATCGTATCCGATACTTGATGCAAATGTTAAAAGAGTTATTTCAAGATACGAAAATATAGATATTGAGCAAAAAAATGCAATTAAGTCTCTATGGGAATTATCTGAAAAATATACCCCCTCAGAAAACATCTTTGAATATACTCAAGGAATCATGGACTTAGGCGCAACAATATGTCACTTAAGGTCTCCAAAATGTTCAATTTGTCCTTTAAATATTTCTTGTAAAAGCGCTTTTAAAGAATTTGAAACTGTTAAAAAGACCAAAAAACAAAAATTAACCAAAAGAATTAATTTTACGTTAGCTCACTCAAATCAATCCTTTTTATTATTTAAAAAAAATGAGCAGAGTTTTTGGGAAAGTTTATGGACTCCATATGATAATCAACATCTAAATAGTAAGAGTATTTTCAAAGATCCAAAAAAAGTTCAAACTCGTCACCTAAATCATGCGCTATCCCATATAGATTTGGATATTACTGTTGAAATTTTTGATTACGACAAACCTTTTAAAATTGAAACTAACCTGGAACATCAATGGATAAATAAATCTGAAATTAATGATTTTGGTCTGCCTAAGCCTATAAAGACTATAATACAAACCTATGTCTAAAAAAATACTTTGTAAAAAGCTTAATAAAGAATTGCCTGCTTTAAATAACCCTCCCATGCCAGGTCCAAAAGGAATTGAACTAATGAATTCTATCTCAGAAGAGGCATGGGAAATGTGGAAATCTCATCAAACAACTCTCATAAATGAAAAACATTTAGATATGTCAGATCCTGAAAATAGAAGATGGCTTCAAGATCAAATGGATAAATTTTTTAACAATGAAGACTATGAAAGTGCTGCAGGATTTAAGGCACTTGATTAGCAATTTTTACCTTCAAAAATCCTAAAATTTTTTGATTTACAAACTAAATAAAATAGAGTTTAATTTTCTTAAATATCCTTGGGGAAAATTCTATGACTGATAATTCAAATTCAAAATTTCCATCCGAAGCTGAAGTCGTTATCGTAGGTGTGGGAGGTATTGTTGGGTCTATGTTGGCATATTGGCTTGCTGAGCTTGGACAAAAAAATATTGTCGGTTTGGAAAAATCAACCATAATTCCATCTGATATTGCTTCAACAGCACATGCATCCGATTTTGTTTATAACACAACTCACGATAAGTTAGGTTGTTGGACGACTGCATTCAGTAGAAAATTTTATGAAGATAATGGATTTTTTTTAAAAAAAGGTGGATTAGAAATTTGTCGTGTTGGTGATGATGAGCGCTGGGAAGAATTAAAAAGAAAAGTTGCATCAGGTAAGGCATTTGGTACAAATGTAAGCTTAATATCTGCAGCTGAAGCCGTTGAAAAATTTCCATTACTAGAGGAAGAGTCAATGATAGGTGCTATGTGGGACCCAGATGCTGGATTGGTGGTTCCACGATCACAGGAAGTTGTTAACTTCGCCGTTGAAAGTGCTAAAGAAAAAGGGGCACTGAAAACCTTTACGAATACTCCTGCAACAGACTTTGAAATAGAAGATGGAAAAATTGTTGGTGTTAAGACTGACAAAGGAACAATTAAAACTAATAAAGTTGTAATTGCTTCAGGAATTTGGGGACCTTTAATGGGTGATAAGGCAGGTGTTGGTGTTCCTTTGATGCCAGTTGAACACCCACTATTATTTTTTGGACCATATGAAGAAATCCAAGATACTGAAGAAATGCTAGTCTACCCTCTTCTAAGAGATCAAGGTAACTCAGCTTATGTTAGAGATACAGGAAAATTTCATGGCGGCATGCTCGAATGGGGATATTATGAAGATAAAAATCCTAGATTAGTTGATCCTGAAGATATTGGGAATCCTGATAAAACAATGTTGTCAGATTCTATGAGGTATTTGGAACTCGAAGAAATTGCTGAACCTCTTGAAAAAGCTTTTGAAACAACACCTATACTTAGTGAATTGGGTTGGGATGAAAAAAGTTCATTTAATGGACTTTTATCTGTAACAGCAGATGCAGGCTCTTTAATTGGTGAAAGTCCGGAAGTTAGAGGATTTTGGTTATGTGAAGCTGTATGGGTAAAAGATGGGCCAGGTTGTGCCAGACTTTGTGCAGAGGCAATGGTTAATGGTAAAACTCAAGTGGATATGCATTCTTTTGATATATCAAGATTCTACCCACATCAAAAAGAAAAGGAATATGTAAAAACAAGAGCATTTGAAAATTCTCAAACTATTTATACTCCTGCTGTGCATCCTAGAGAACCATATATTACTCAAAGAGAAATGTTTGTGAGTCCTTTTTATGAAAGAGAAAAAGAACTTGGAGGGCATTTTGAAAATGAAGTTGCAGGCTGGGAAAGAGCTCTTGCTTACATAAGCAATAGAGAAAAACTTGATAAATATATTAAAGAAGTTCCATTAAGAGAAAATGAGTGGGATACACGTCACGTACCATATGACGTTGCAAATGCTGAACATCTTGCCATGAGTGATTCAGTTGGCATGATTAATTTATCTCATTTTCCCATCATGGATATTAAAGGTCCAGATGCCGAGAGAATGTTAGAGTACCTATCCGTTGCAAAAGTTGGTGGCAACACTCCTGAAGGTAAAGTTATATATACTAACTTTTTAGACGAAGACGGTGGAGTCCATGCAGACCTTACTATCTCTCGCCTTGGCAATGACAGTTATAGAGTTGTAACTGGTGGTGCTGACGGGAATCGTGACTGGGTAACCTTACGTAATTACAGGGATGATAATGGATTAAATGCGGATATAAATATTAGAACTCATGACATAGCAACATTAGGATTATGGGGGCCTAAAGCAGTTGAAGCCTTAGGTAATTTTATAGATCCTAACGAAATTGATATTAAGAACTTTCCATTTGTATCAGCAAAAAACCTCACCTTAAATCTTTCAGGCGGGAAAAAAGTTCATGTATGGGCAGCCAGAATTTCCTATGTTGGTGAAAGTGGATGGGAGATTTATTTTAATAATAATAAAGATGATGGTTTAGCTTTGTATGACTCCTTGTTAGAAGTTGGGGTTGTGCCTGTTGGAATTGAAACATATGCAAATAGTAGACGTCTCGAAAAAAGCTTTAGACTTCAAGGTGCTGACCTTGAGACAGAATATACAGCTATTGAGGCAGCAATTCAAAGACCCTTAGTAAAAGAAGCTGATTTTCATGGTAAAGCAGCACATCTAGCTCATAGAGAAGAAGATCCCTGTGCAATATTATGTACCATGACATTAGATGATCTTAATGTGTCTGGAAAGACAAGATATCCTGTTGGCATTTCACCAATTATTGATCCTGCAACAGGTGAGGTACCAATAGATAGTAAAGGTAGAAGAGCATATACAACTGGTATGTCTTATTGTCCTTCTCTTAAGAAATTTGTGGTTATGGGTTATTTACCAAAAGAAATTGCTATTCAAGGCAAGTCACTCTTAATCGAGTACTTTAATGAAGATGGTGATGGTTTATATCCTATTACTGTTCAAATAGTTGGCAAAGGATCTCTTTATGACCCTGGAAATGAAAGAGTTCGCGCTTAACTAATTAGACATAATGACAACGGTTGTAAACTTGCCTATAATCCAATGTCCAATTTAAGCCCAGATAGCTCAGTTGGTAGAGCAAAGGACTGAAAATCCTTGTGTCGGTGGTTCGATCCCACCTCTGGGCACCATTAAATATCTTAAGAAGGTTACAATACACACATGATATCAAAACAACAAAAGCCAATAAAATCTGAATTTAATGCTATGACATAATGTTAATGAAATCAATTTATGAGTTTGAGAAATATTTAACAGACCTTCCAATAAAATCACATCGATTTAAAAATTTTGAACTCCATGTTTTGGAACAACCTCTTGAACTAGATTATTCTGCTGGTGGTTTTCAAAACAAAGAGAGTGCTATTTGCCCAAGTGAATTCGAGTTTTTTATAAAAAAGGGTGACATAGAAAGTTATGCAGATGACCAAGATCTAAGTGAGGTAAAGAAGGAATTATGCTGGAATTATATATTTAATTTTCAGAATAATATTTACACAGGAATAACTGATTCTTTTGCTGGTCCCATGTCTTATGACCAAACTATAGGATTTTTTGATTTTGACGGAGATTATGTGGTTTT
>JH611157.1:157793-159816 GCA_000252525.1 SAR86 cluster bacterium SAR86A
GTGGGGTCCATTAGGAGCATATGTATATAGATATGAAAAAGGCAAACTAAAATATTGCCAAAGAAGAAGTAATGCTGGAGCATCTTCACCAAAATTTTACAATTTTTTTAAATCTGATTGGTGAGTAAGTTTCTAGTTTGAAGACTCACTTAACTAGTTATTTTTTGAACACCAATTTGAACACTAGACTCTGAAACATGCATTTTTATAGGGTTTATAATTTCGAGTCAAGAACTGAAAATCCTTGTGTCGGTGGTTCGATCCCACCTCTGGGCACCATTTAATTTATGTTTTACTACCTAATAGACATAAATTAAGACATTATCTCCAAAAATCAGTAGAGTATTCTATTTCATATTCGTCACATAATTCTCTTAAATCTTTTACAGTAAACCTATCTTCAAAAGTAAAACCCTTCCAAAAAGAACAAAGAACAAATTTTGCAACATCCTTTTGATGAATCATCATAAAGTATTCATATTCATCAGTACCCCAAAATTCTTTAACGCCATCTCCAAGATCATGTTCACAAAAATGTAAATTGCCTTGATCATCCCAGTCACAGTGAACGTTATGATTAATTTTTCCATTAGGATTATTTATTTCGCATTTAAATACCTGCATATTTTTCTCCATAAAAAATGCACCCAAAATTAGGTGAATTAAAGTGAGTAATGGAATCTGAAATAAGGAGTCTATTTCTTTCTTTACACTTATTTATATGGGGATTTTACTAAGAATTTCAATCTAAAGATTGCTTTCATTTTTATGTATCTCAAAGAAGGTTACAATACTTAAATGATATCAAAACATCAAACACCAACAAAATCTGGATTTCACTCTAAAACAAACGCTAACGAAATAACAAATGGAATTGATCTTAATGAAAAAATTGCTATTGTCACTGGTGGCTATTCAGGCATTGGCCTCGAAACTACAAGAGAATTAGTTGCTACAGGAGCAAAGGTCATCATTCCTGCAAAAAGAACAGAAGTAGCCGTTCAAAATCTAGAAGGTATAGTTTCAAAAGAAAATATTGTTGAAATGGATCTAGGAAATTTAAATTCTGTAAAGAAATTTACAGAGGATTTTAAAGAAAGTTTTGGGAAATTAGATCTATTGATAAACAATGCGGGAATTATGGCTTGTCCTGAAACTAGAATAGGAAATGGGTGGGAGAGTCAATTTGCAGTAAATCACATTGGTCATTTTTTGCTAACAAAAGAGTTAATGGACACTATGGCTGAAAATGATAGTGCTAGATTTGTTAGTCTTTCTTCCTCAGCGCACTCTCTTACTGGAATACTTTGGGATGATATTCACTTTCAAAATAATTCTTACGACAAGTGGATGGCATACGGTCAATCTAAAACAGCATCTTCACTAATTGCTATCGAATTTCATAGAAGAATGGTGGATAAAGGTGTCTCTGGATTTTCCGTGCATCCAGGTGGCATTCTTACACCTCTTCAACGACATCTTCAAAAAGAAGAAATGGTGGCTTTGGGTTGGATGGACGAGGATGGATCACCTTCAGAGATGGCAAAAAATTTCTTTAAAACGACTAGTCAAGGTGCGTCAACTACTCTTTGGTGTGCAACCAGCTCAAGCCTAAATGGAATAGGTGGGGTATTTTGTGAAGACTGTGATATTGCAAAAAGAAAAAATGAAGTAGATGAGTCAATTCAGAGATATTTTGGTGTTGCCGATTGGGCTGTTGATACTGAAGAGGCATCAAAATTATGGGATGTAACTGAAAAAATGCTTGCATCGTGAGTCAAGTAAACAGACTTTATGAAAATATTGAGCCTTATTCAACAGGTTACTTAGAGGTTGATGAACATAAGATTTATTATGAGGAGTGTGGGAATCCAAATGGGAAACCTGCTGTTTTTCTTCATGGGGGTCCAGGTGGCGGTGGCAGTACAAAAGTAAGAGGGTTTTTTAATCCAGAATTCTTTAGAATCATCGTATTTGATCAGCGCGGTTGTGGAAGAAGCCAGCCTCATGCATGTCTAAAAAA
>JH611157.1:159836-204070 GCA_000252525.1 SAR86 cluster bacterium SAR86A
AAGACTGAACTAATTCAGGATTTTCTTGAAGTGCAATTCCTACGTTTTCACTCAATTTAACTACATCTTCGCTGACCATTAGCATAGACTTCTCAATCATAAGAGATTGTTTGTTGGTTATAGAGATTCCCTCCTTGGTTTTCATAAAATTATAAAGTGCTAATATTTCATCATCAGAATAAATATCTTTATACAGAGCAGGAACTTTTTTCTCAACGTTGTTTAAATATTCATTTATAAGAGGATCTAAGAAATCACTCATTGCTTTGCTTTTAACATTTAAACCCATTGATTCCATCATGGTGTACATAGTATTTTTCATTGTATCTTCTTGTTGTGAGAGGAATTGTTCTTGAACAATGAAGTTTACCATCTCATCAACAGAAATTTCGTCCGCGCTAATAAAAGTATTAAAAATTAAAACAAAAGAGATATAAATTTTTTTCATGAACAAATCTTATATAAAAAGAAATGTAAGTTTAAGTATAAAATTTATTAATATATATTTAATCAATTTAGTAAATTTAAATACGAGCAGGACTGTTTAAATTTATCACCTTGCTCGGTTTCAATAAAAACTGAAAATCCTTGTGTCGGTGGTTCGATCCCACCTCTGGGCACCATTTTAAAAATATTCTAATCATTAAGTATCTTAAGAAGGTTACAATACACACATGATATCAAAACAACAAAAGCCAATAAAATCTGGATTTCATGCTAAAACAAATGCTGATGAAATAATAAAAGGAGTTGATCTTAGTAATAAAGTAGCCATTGTTACAGGTGGTTACTCAGGAATTGGACTTGAGGCCACTAGAGAACTTATTAATGCTGGTGCGAAAGTGATTATTCCAGCTAAAAGAGAAGAAATTGCTACAAAGAATCTACAAGGCATAGTATCTAAAGAAGATATTATTGAAATGGATCTTGGCAATTTAAATTCGGTTAAAAACTTTACAGATGGTTTTAAAGAAAAGTTTAAAAAATTAGATCTACTAATTAACAATGCAGGAATTATGGCCTGTCCCGAGACTAGAATAGGAAATAAATGGGAGAGTCAATTTGCTGTTAATCATATTGGGCACTTCTTGCTTACAAAAGAATTAATGAACACAATGGCAGAGAATGATGGTGCAAGATTTGTCAGCCTTTCGTCTTCAGCCCATTCACTTACAGGAATGCTTTGGGATGATATTCACTTTCAAAATAATCCTTATGATAAATGGATGGCATATGGTCAATCTAAAACAGCATCTTCACTAATTGCTATCGAATTTCATAGAAGAATGGTAGATAAAGGTGTCTCTGGATTTTCCGTGCATCCAGGTGGCATTCTTACACCTCTGCAACGGCACCTTCAAAAAGAAGAAATGGTGGCTCTGGGTTGGATGGACGAGAATGGATCACCTTCAGAGATGGCAAAAAATTTCTTTAAAACGACTAGTCAAGGTGCATCAACTACTCTTTGGTGTGCAACCAGCTCAAGCCTAAGTGGAATAGGTGGAGTATTTTGTGAAGACTGTGATATTGCAAAAAGAAAGAATGAAGTAGATGATTCACTTCAGAGATATTTTGGTGTTGCCGATTGGGCTGTTGATACTGAAGAGGCATCAAAATTATGGGATGTGACTGAAAAAATGCTTGCATCGTGAGTCGAGTAAACAGACTTTATGAAAATATTGAGCCTTATTCAACAGGATACTTAGAGGTTGATGAACACAAGATTTACTATGAGGAGTGTGGGAATCCAAATGGGAAGCCTGCTGTTTTTCTTCATGGGGGTCCAGGTGGCGGTGGCAGTACAAAAGTAAGAGGATTTTTTAATCCAGAATTATTTAGAATTGTGGTATTTGATCAACGAGGTTGTGGAAGAAGCCAGCCTCATGCATGTCTAAAAAACAATACGACTTGGGATCTGGTTGAGGATATTGAAATTCTAAAAGAAAAGCTCAAGATCAAAAAATGGCTTGTTTTTGGTGGTTCTTGGGGAAGCACACTCGCATTAGCTTATGCTCAAACATATCCTAATTCAGTTTCAGAACTAGTTCTAAGAGGAATATTTATGTTAAGAGATAAGGAACTAAAATGGTTTTATCAAGATGGTGCTAGCAGAATATTTCCTGAGGCTTGGGAGGGATTCTTAAAACCAATTAACCAAGAAAATAGACATAATTTAATGGATGCTTACTACAAAATTTTTACTGGTGATGATGACGAAAAAAAAATGGAGGCAGCTGTGGCATGGTCTAAATGGGAAGGATCTGTAAGTACACTTAGTCATAAAGCTGACATGATTTCATCATATTCTGAGTCAAAATTTGCTTTAGCCTTTGCCCTTATTGAAAATCATTATTTTGTTAACAAGGGTTTTCTTGATAGTGAGGATCAATTAATTGCATCAGAGTCGATTGATAAAATTCGTCATATACCTGCAAAAATAATCCAAGGTAGATATGATATTGTTTGTCCGATGGAAACAGCATGGGAACTTAAAAAAAATTGGCCTGAAGCAGAATTAATAGTTGCGCCCTCTTCAGGACATAGTGCATTTGAAAAAGAAATTACTCATGAACTTGTTAGGGCAACTGAGGAATTTGCAAAAAATGATTAACATTAGTTTCATTGGTATGGCGGCTTGTGGTAAATCTACAATCGGAAAAGCTGTTGCTAATAAAATAGGTGTCAGCTTTGTTGATACCGATTTGCTTATTGAGCAAAAACATGAGGCCACACTTGAAGAAATCAAAAATAAATATGATTACAAATTTGTAAGAGATGAAGAAGAAAAAGTAATACTTGGTCTAAACTCATCGAATAGAATCATATCTACCGGCGGAAGTGCAGTCTATTCTGCAAAATCGATGGAACATCTTAAAAAGTTTTCTAAAGTCATATACATAAATACTCCTCTTGAGATAATTATGGAAAGAATTGATATTGATCAAAAAAGAGGTCTTGCTGTGCCAGAAGGAATGTCAATTCCTGAGATCTATTCTGAAAGAGAGCCTATGTATCAAAAATACTGCGAGACAATTTTGGATGGATCAAAAACTATTGATCAGCTTGTTGATGAAACCATTAAACAATTACATGAGTAAAAAAATTTTAATTGTTGGAGCTTCTGGTTTAGTCGGCGGCGAAATACTTAAAAACTTAAAAACAACCAATAATGACTTAATTTTACTCAGCAGAAAAAAGCTTCTATGTGAAAATAATGTTAATCAAATAGTTGTTGATTTTGAGGACATTGATTCTTTGGATACAAATCTCAATATCGATGAAATTTATATCGCAATTGGCCATAAGTTAAGCCTTTCTGAGCTTGTTTATATTAAAAAAAATAATAGAAAAAGTTTTGTTAATGTAGATTATAACTACATTAAAAAAGTTGCTGAATTTGCTAAAAACTGTGGAGCTAATTCAGTTGGTTTGATATCTGCAATCGGGGCAAATACTAAATCTTTGAATACATACTTAAAAGTTAAAGGTGATGTTGAGCAGGAAATTAAATTAGTTGGATATAAAAAAATTATTATTGCTCATCCAAGTCATTTGTTAGGAAAACGTGCTGGAGAAGATATTCCTATGAATGTAAAAGTATTTGAACAAATAACAAACTTATTTGGCCTCCTAATGATTGGGCCATTACAAAAATTTAGAAATGTAGAGGCAAAAAAAGTGGCTAAAGCAATCATTTCCAAAATGGATTCAGTTGAAGAAGGTATTCACTATATAGATTATAAATATTTCAAAAATTTTTAATCCTCTTGTTTTTAGTTTTAATTATTTTCTTTATGCCGTTACATGCATTAAGAAGCCAAAATGCATTTGCAAATACAAAATAGTATAAACCTAGATATAGTTGCACAATTATCGCGAAAAAGCTTCCAGCAATGACAGCAGAAAGTCCTACCATTCTTTTTTTGGCTTTTTTTGAAACAACAAGAGGTGCGGCTATCAAAGTACCGAAAAAAACACTCAATAATTGAATTAAATCAAGCATATTCATACTAATAAACACTCAGAATATGCTTATTAGTATGAATATTGGCGCGTATTATGAATACTTAAAATTAAAAGTAAAGATATTTTTGGAACTTTTGAAAAAAAAATGTAATCTAATATATATCAACAAATATAAGGTGATTATTATGAAAAATTTTACAATGACATTAAGTTTTTTTCTTTGCTTTACGCTTGTCGCAGACGATCATATAGACAAGAAAGAAACTATGAAGGATAAGTTTATGAACAATCCAAACTATCTTATGGATTTTAAAGAATGCAAAGAAATGAAGGATGGAGTTTTTGGATTACTCTCATTAGGCGACTCGGTTTGGAAAGAAATTGAACTCAATCCTGAGAACGAAGAAAAATGGCTTGAGGTTAGTATTTTGGCAGATATGGCAGCTAACTATTCAACTATTTATAATGTTTGGTGCAAGGACATGATTAATCATAGAATGAAAATGAGAATGATGTCTGAAAAAAAGAAAGGTAAAAAAGAAAAAGAAGATAATTAAAATTTTCCTCTTTGAAACCTCATTCTTATTGCATAAACTCTTATCAAAGCTACAACGGTAATAATTAGCTGAACGAAAATTGATATTTTTATGGGATCTGCCCATTGCCAATTATCAATTGTTAACCATAAAAGATATGTTTGTAATGGAAAATTAATTACAGCGCCCATTAGTACTACAATAACTGCTTCTCTTAAAGCAACTTTTTCTGTTTTATTCATATTTCTTCCTATTTAATTTTGACACCAGTTCCGTAAGCTAAAATTTCTGCTGCTCCACTAGCTACAGTTGATGTTTGGAATCTAAATCCTAGTACTGCATTGGCACCTTTGGATTTTGCATCTTCTATCATTCTTGCATAAGCCTGCTCTCTTGAAGTCTGTAAAAGTTTAGAATAGCCAACAAGCTCTCCTCCAACTATATTTTTAAGATTTGCTAGAAAGTCTGAGCCAACATTTCTTGCTCTTACAGTACTTCCTTGAACAAGACCAATATGTTTTTCAATCTCAGCATCGTCTATATCATATGTTGTTACTACTATAAAATCTTCATCCATGACTTTTTCCTAATAATGGTTTAAGTTATAAATATAATGCAAGAACTAGTAGAAGCAAAGTTTTCAATTGGAAATGTTGTAAAACATAAATTTCTTAATTTTCGTGGTGTTATTTTTGATCTAGATCCTTCTTTTAATAACACCGAAGAATGGTATAACTCGATTCCTAAGGACTTCAGACCAAAAAAAGACCAACCCTTTTATCATGTTTTTGCAGAAAATGAAGAAATATTTTATATCGCTTATGTCTCAGAGCAGAATCTTATTGATGATGTTGAAAGTGGTCCTGCAAATCATCCTGATATTAAGAAAATTTTTTCACACTTTGATGGAAATTCTTACATTCCACATAATTTAGCAACAAACTAAACTTCAATTTCAAAATGAGCAACTTCTACAGAGGTTATAAAAACATTCATAGCATCAGCTAGCTCTTCTTTACTTACATATGTAGGAGCTAACCTAATAACGCTATCATTAGGATCATAATTTTTTGGAAAAGTAGAGCCAGCAGGAGTTATTAATACACCAAGATCTTTACATAATTTTACAACCTTGGATGCGATAGGTTTTGAAGTGGAATATGTTATAAAGTATCCCCCAGTTGGTTTAGAAAATGACCCACATTCCTCCGGAAGTTTTTTTAAATACTCATATGCCAACTCAAACTTTGGCCTTACTAATTCAGCATGTTTTTTCATATGGGACTTGATATTTTCAACATTCTTAAAAAACTCGACATGTCTTTTTTGATTTAATTTATCAGGACAGATAATCATTGTTGTTCTAACCTTTTTAATCAAATCTAATGAGTGCCCTGAAGTTGCCATAAACGAAATTCCACCACCACCAAAAGTAACTTTTGAAAAAGATGTTGTTACTACGGTTTGATCTTGCACATTAGACTCCTCAACAACTTGCCATAAAGGTTTTTGTTCTGGAGTTGGTAGAAAGTCATGAATTAAATATGCATGATCAAAAAGAAACAAAAATTTATTTGAATATTGTGATCCTATTTCAAACATCTTTTTTAAATTCTCATCTGAATAAATTTCTCCAGATGGGTTTGAATGTTTTGGAACGCATAATATCCCGACATAATCGTCTCCAGTTTTTAGTACCTCTTCAAACGCATTTAAATCTATACCATCATCAGTTAAAGGAATTGGTACCGCTTCAATTCCAAAATCCTCAAGCATCATAAAATGTCTATCAAATCCTGGCACTGGACATATAAATTTTGGATTTTTTAAATTTTTCCAAGGAATTGGTTCTGCAAAAAGGAAATTTGAAAGAACTGTTTGATATGTAAGTAAAAGACTTGATTGTTCCCCCGCAAGAATATTCTCAATAGGAGCGTTTAAGAGTTCAGAACCAAGTCTTCTTGCTTCAATTATTCCAAAAGGCTCTCCATAGTTCCTTAGATCTGCGCCATCATCTGATGAAGTAGGAATAGATATATCAATAAGATCATTAGATAGGTCTAGTTGATCTTTGTCTGGCTTTCCTCGAGTAATATCAATAGATATTTGCTTTTCTTTCAAGGAATTAAATCTTTCTATAATTTCTTGGTGCATAATATATGTGTAATTTTATACTAACATCATGATTAATTACTTAATATTTATATCTTTAATTCTCATTTTAGGGGTATTAATTTATCTAATCTTTAGTATAAAAAATAAAGAGACCTCAGATATTGGAGAAACTCAATTACTTCAAAACAAACTTAACGAAGTTTCAAATGATATAAATAAGATAGAAATTGACTTGGCATCAGTAACCACACCAATTAATGAATTAAATAGGTTCTTAGGAGGAAATGTTACAACTGGAAGGCTTGGCGAATGGAGTCTTGAGTCAATTGTTCAAGATATAATGCCAAGCGATAGTTATAAATTTCAGGCTCAAATAAATTCTGAATCTTCTGACAGAGTAGATTGTGCAGTAACAAGTGCAGAAGGCTTTATTATCCCTATTGATTCAAAGTTTTATGCCGGTCAATATCAAAACTATCAATCAGCAGGTAATGATGTAGATAGAAAAAAGGTTTTAAGGGATCTCAGGACCGCTTTATTGAGAGACGCTGAAGATATTTCTAACAAATATATTTTGCAAAATACTACATCTAATTATGCTGTGCTTTACATAGCCTCAGAAAAGCTAATCGATCTTGTAGACATGATTGATAGCTTAAGACAAGAGTGTCTCACAGAAAAAAAGATTCTTATATTAGGGCCTAATACGCTAGCTGCCTTTCTTGATACTATAAGAGTAGGACATCATTATTTAAAATTAAATGAAACTGCTGCAAAAGTTGCCAAAGTTGTGAGCGATATTCAAAAAGAATTTTCTAATTTAGATTTAAGCACAGAATCTGTTATAAAAAGACTAGATGGTGCTTTAAAGGATGTTCAAAAGCTTCAAACTAGGGTGAATGTCTTAGGAAATAAACTAGAAAAAGGCGCAGAAAGTTTAGACGAAGAGCAATAATGCAAAATTTGAGATTATGGAAATATATTTCATTGCCATGGATTATGTTCACATTTATTTTCTTTATTATTTTTTTTATCCTTGCTTTTACTAGAGACATTGATATTGAATTCTTATCAAATAGATATTTGTTGAGCCTATTCAAAAATACAATTTTATTGTCTTTTGGATCTGCTTTCATATCTATGCTTTTAGCTGTTCCTTTAGCAATATTAGTAACTTTTTATAAATTTCCAGGTTGTAATTTTTTTAGTTGGGCTTTGAGTCTTTCAATAGCATTTCCTGCATATGTTTATGCATTTATTTTTGTTGGAATGTTTGAATACTCAAGTCCCATATCTGAATTTTTAAGAAATTTTGGTATAGCCCTTCCATCAATAAAAAATATATTTGGTGCCTCTCTAATAATGTCAATGGCATTATTTCCCTATATTTTTCTGATAACCAAAGCTCAACTTTCATCAGTTGGTATTAAGATATTCAGAGCAGCAAAATCTTTAGGTGACTCAAATTTTGGCGCTGTAAGAAAAGTAATACTTCCATCATTAAAGCCCGCAATTATAGGAGGAATGGCCTTAGTAATCTTTGAAATAATCGCAGATTTTGGCGGAGTATCAACTCTAAGGATAGATACATTTACAGTTGGCATATATGATGCCTGGTTTGGATATCAAAGTTATTTTTCTGGAGCTAGACTGGCTGGATATCTTTTAATATTTGTTATTTTTATTATGTTACTTTCTAAATACTACGCAGATAGTCCACGTGGGGTTGCTACAAGAACTGCAGAATTGATAAATAAAGTTGAGCTAAATAAATCTAAACAAATAATGTTCTCATTAATATGCTCATTAGTATTTTTAATTGTATTTTGCCTGCCATTATTTCAACTTATCTATTGGCAATTATCTGAATCAAGTATCAATCTTCTTAGTAATATTAACTTATTAATAAATTCTTCGATTTTAGGTTTCGCCGTTGGTATTTTTACAATCTTTTTCGCTGCTGCTCTTTCACTATCCTTTAGACAGTCTAATAAATTAAAATTATTAATATCAATTTCTACATCAGGTTATGCCATCCCGGGGTCTGTAATATCTGCAGGACTTTTAATTGGCTTTGATGCTATCTTTGGTACTTCTATTACAATTTATGGAATATTTGGTTTAATTCTTTGTTTAGGTTTGAGATTTATGACACCTGCATATAATTATTCTAGTTCCTCTTTGGCAAATATATCCAAATCATCAGAAAATGCATTATCTCTTATTCCAAGCAATCCTCTAAAAGCATTTAGTTCATTTTATTATCCACAAATGAAATCAGCCTTATTTCTAGGATTCATGATTGTCTTTATTGAGTCCGTGAAAGAACAACCAGCAACTCTTCTTTTAAGGCCAGTTGGATTTGATACTCTTTCAACTAAAATTTATAACTTTACAAGTGAGGGAGAGTGGGAGATGGCAGCAAGTCCAAGTCTCTTATTGATATTTCTTAGTCTAGTATTTGTATATTTAATCAATAAAAATATTGAGCTAAATACTAAGTAAATCCATGCACGAAAATGAATACAGACTGAATGTTGGTGTAATTGTTGCCAATAAACATGGAAATTTATTGTTATGTAAAAGAAAAGGCATGAACAGTTGGCAATTTCCTCAGGGAGGAATTGATTTTGGAGAAAATTCCTTGAAAGCAGCTAAAAGAGAACTTTTTGAAGAAGTTGGCATAAGCTCAAAATCAGTGAAACTTATCGATTCAATCGACGATTGGTTAAAATATGATATCCCCAAAAAAAGCAGAAGAAAAAAAATATTTAAAACAAATTTTAAGGGCCAAAAACAAAAATGGTTTTTATTTAAATTAAAAGAGGATGTAGAAATATCTTTTGATAATGACCCTGACAATGAGTTTGATTGTTTTAAATGGGTATCCTACTGGTACCCTCTCAATGTAATTATTTCATTCAAAGAAAAAGTCTATAGAGAGGCATTAAATAAATTAAAATATTCTTTCTGTAAAGAGTTTAATAATGTTTGATGAAATTTTAATATTTGGGGTGCTAGGTATCCTTTCTGGATTATTAGCTGGTATGTTTGGTATCGGTGGGGGGCTTATCATGGTGCCAGTTCTTATAGGTACATTTATTAATCTTGGATTTGAAAATGAGATTATCGTTCAGCTTGCAATTGGTACATCAATATCATGTATCATCTTTACAGGGCTTTCTTCAGCAAATGCCCATAGAAAAAAGAATTCAATTGATTTTGATAGCTTCAAGCCTGTTGCATCTGGAATAGTATTTGGCGCATTCTTAGGAGCACTATTTGCAGTCCAAATTGATGGATTGATATTAAAAATTACAATCGCAACATTTGCATTAGTTGTTGGCATAGACATTCTTTTAGATAAAGACCTTTTGCAGAATATGTTCCGTTTAAAACCAAAATCAATTTTTGTTGGTTCTGGTATAGGCTTTTTGTCCTCAATTTTAGGCATTGGAGGAGGAACTTTTTCAGTTCCATATTTCAAGGGTTCTGGGCTCAATCTTACCTCTGCAATAGGCACATCAGCAGCATGTGGGGTGCCTATAGCTATTTTTGGGACATTAGGATATGTTCTTGCAGGCATTAATCAAAATATGTTGCCTAATTTAAGTTTTGGATATGTCTATTTACCAGCTCTTTTAGGAGTTTCTCTTACAAGTATTTTTTCTGCAAAATATGGAGCAGATATCGCTCATTATTTATCTCAAGCAACACTGAGGAGACTTATGGCAAGTTGGTTTTTTATAATATCAATATATATGTTTGTAGTATGACAATAGAGCTATCAAATTTCTTTAATAATCCTACTCTTATTGAGCTTGGACCATTAAAAATTCAGTACTATGCAGTGACATGGTTGTTGTCTGCATTATTGATTTACATTTTTTTAAAAAATAACAGAACTATAAAAGAAATAGGTCTTAATAAAGATGAAGTAAATGATATGGTTTTTCTGTATGGATTATTCTTTGGAGCGATTTGCGGTGGAAGAGTCGGTTACATGTTCATATATGGGTCAGAACAGTTAATTAATAATCCCTTATCTTTGTTTTATGTTTGGCAGGGTGGACTAAGCTTTCATGGTGGTTTAATTGGAGTAATTATTAGTCTAGTTATCTTTTGTTATAAGAAAAATATAGAGTTATTAAAATTACTTGATGGTGTTGCTTTGGCAATGCCTATTGGTCTTGGCTTGGTAAGAATTGGTAATTTTCTAAATGGTGAATTATACGGAAAGGCAACAAATGGCGATTGGGGTTTTATTTTTCCAACTGACCCTTTTGGAGTTTTAAGACATCCTTCACAAATTTATGAGAGTTTTGGCGAAGGTTTATTATTATTCCTAATTTTATTTGTGATCAGCAAACAAACAAATGTAAAAGGTATAGTTTCTTCATCATTTCTTATCTTTTACGGATTAATAAGATTTATAATTGAGTTCTTTAGGCAGCCAGATGCTCATATTGGTTACATTGCCTTTGACTCATTAAGCATGGGACAAATCTTATGTATACCAATGATGATTATTGGATTTTTTATGTTGTTATATTCCAGGAGAAAAATATGAAAGCATACTTAGATCTTCTTCAATATATATTGGAAAACGGAGAAGAAAAAAGTGATAGAACTAATACTGGAACAATATCATCTTTTGGACATCAGTTTGAATTTGACTTAGAAAAAGGATTTCCAGCTGTAACTACTAAATCTCTTGCATGGAAAGGAGTTGTCTCTGAGCTATTGTGGTTCCTAGAGGGCTCAGATGATGAGAGAAGGCTTGCTGAGATCCGATTTAATAAAGATAGATCTGAATTAACTAATTTGGAAAAATATTCAACAATATGGACTGATAATGCAGATAATCAAGGCAAAGAATTAGGATACGAAAATTCAGATACCAAAAAGATTCTTGGTCCAGTTTATGGTGTCCAATGGAGAGATTGGTGTGGAATTGATCAAATCAAATATTTACTAAAAGGATTGAAAGAAAATCCTGATGGAAGAAGACATATTCTTTCTGCTTGGAATGTTGGTGAAATAGAAAAAATGGCTCTGCCTCCCTGTCATGTAATGTCACAGTTTTATATTCATAATAATTCTATAAGCTGTCATATGTACCAAAGAAGTGCTGATATGTTTCTTGGGGTTCCTTTTAATATAGCGAGTTATGCTTTGCTCTTATCTATTTTTGCTGAGATCCTAGATTTACAACCAAAGAGATTTATACATTCTTTTGGTGATGCTCATATATATAAAAATTCAATTGATCAGGTAAAGGAACAAATATCCAGAGAGCCAAAGCCACTTCCTAACCTTAAAATTCCTAAAATTAATTCGATTGAAGATATAAAAAAATACAGCGTAGATGATTTTATTCTAGAAAATTATAATCCCCATCCTCCTATAAAAGCAGAAATGGCAGTATGAAAAAAATAATTTCACATGTAGTTGCTCTATCAAATAACAACGTAATTGGTGTGGATAACATGCTTCCATGGAACTTAAAGAGAGATCTTCAACATTTTAAAAACTATACCACTAACAAAATTCTACTCATGGGAAGAAAGACATATGAATCTATTGGTAGGCCACTACCAAATAGAATCAATTATGTAATTTCAACAACAATAGATGAAATTGATGGAGCCGAGGTTTTTAAAAGCATAGATGATGCGTTAGATGCCGCAAATAAAAAATGTGATGATCATAATGAATATAATGAAATTGTGATAATTGGTGGTGGTTATCTTTTTAGAGATACTTTAAAAATAACTAACAAATTAGTTCTGACCAATGTAAATTGTGAAATCGAAGGAGATGTGTTTTATCCAGATATTGATTTTAATGAATGGCAGGAAAAAAGCTCAGAAAACTTTTCAAAAGACATTGATAACGACTACGATTTTAAGGTTAGGGTTTTAGAAAGAGTTTAAGATGAAGAATTCATCTGAATATAGTCTCTTCTTAGAGCAAGATTTTTAACTCTTATCTCCTCGTTTTCAGTATATTTAATCCAGTTGTTTGCTTGAGTTTTAATCTTCTTTTCTTTATCTCTTGCAGCAATTCTAAAATTTTTCTTTGCTTCTTCAAATTCTTGAAGTTCAAAATATGCTTGACCTAAAGTTAAGTAAACCTGTGAAAGCTTTTTAATATCTCCTTTTTTGAGGCCTTTTTTAATAGCATCTACGGCCTCACTAACTTTATCTTCAGATAAATATAAGTTGCCCAATAACACATAAGATTTGCCATCTTTTGACATCTCAGCAGCTTTTTCTAATACCGGAATAGCTTTATCAATCTCTTGTGCCATTCTCCATGAATCAGCTAATACTTTTAAGTTTTTTTCTGTACTTTTTACGACAGGTACTAATTTTTCTTCTTCAGTTTTTTCATCAACAATAGTTATCATCTTGTTTTGACCAGATACAAGAACTTCAGCAGCCCAATATGGGTTTTTATTGAGTAACAATAACTGTGCTAACGCTAAATACTCTGACTCTTTGTCTAGAAAATCTTTTTGATAAGCAGTCTTTAAAGTAATCATATAATCTCTTTCTCTTCCAAGAGTTCCGTATGCACCACCGAGTTGAATGAAATAAGTTTTTTTAGGATACAAATTTACTAATATTTCATAAATTGGTATTTGTTTTAATAAAGATTCTCTCTCTCCAATTTCTTCTTTTAATTCACTGTAACAACCAGCAAGAAGTGAGTACCAATTTTCTCTTGGTTTATAGCCTTCCTCTTCAGCCATTGATATAGCTGTTTCCAAAGATGACATAGATTTTCTGTAATCACCTAAAGCAAAATATGCTTGCCCTAAAACAGAATAAGATTGAGCAGTGACCTTCTCCACTTCATCCATCCACTGTAAGATTAAATTAACGCCTTTTTGATAATTTCCTTCGGCCAAATTCAATTGTGCAAGGGAGAACAGAGCGCCATTTCTGAGTCCTATAGTAACTTCTGGCTCGTTCATCACATTTGTATATGCTGTCATAGCTTGAGGAAACTTACCATCAGTCATATAAACATAAGCCCAAGCATTCCACATTACTGATCTGTCATAACTTTTTAAATTATCTTTATCAGTCCTTAGTTCTGTAAGAATATTAACGACGGTTACCATATCAGGAGCTGGCTCTCCTTTTTCATCAACTTCTTCTAATGCCTCGTATACTTTTGCCATTTTTTTTGCAGTTGATGTTTGTAAAGCACGAGCTTTTTTATATTTTATTGGTTTTTTTGTTTCAGATTGTGACTGTGCTTCAATCTGAACTGAAGAAAACGCAAATAATATCGCTAGCACTGAAAACAAATGTAATGAGAATCTTTTTTTCATAACTTATTAATTATTCGTCATCTAGTATATATGTAAATCTATGAAGAACGCCACTTACAGGAACAGCTTTTCCATCAACAATTTTAGGTTTGTATTTTAGTTTTAAAGCTGCCCTTGCAGACGCACTGTTAAACATTGTGCATGGTCTAAATTCAGTAGAAGGATCGCTTGGATTACTATTTGAACAATATCCTTCGATAGTGTTAGCGTCCTCTACGCTACCTGTTTCAGTTATAGTAAATTCCACTAACGCATAGCCCATAGTACCTCTTTCTTGTGCTCTTCTTGGATATATTGGTACAACTTTAAATAAAGGGATATATTCACCATCCCTAAAAAATGAACCACCTGCCTTAAAGTTTGCCTTTGGTTTTGCAATTGACACATCAAGACCTGTTAATGGCTGAAGATCTAACTCAGGCTGAGCAATATCTTCAGGCTGTTCTTCAGGCTTTTCAGGCTTATCAACTTCTGACATGAAAGTATCTATATCTCTTTCTGGCATAACAACATCTTGAAGTTTTACAGAAGTGTCTTGTTTTAATCCACTATCTCCTAAAGCAATTAAAATAACCATTACAAAAAACAGAGTTAATGTAATTACAGACGAAAATCCAATCCCAGCTGCATATTTGTTAGCATTAAAAGCCTTAACAAAAGTATCATGTATAGGCTTTGTAACTAAATTAATTGCGGTAAGGACTTGATTCATATTCTATTTAGGTTCTGATGCTAGAGATATAGCGTTAACCCCAGCTTCTCTGGCTCCATCCATAACTTTAATAATAGTATCTGCTACTGCTCTTTCGTCTGCTTGAATAACTACAGATCCTTGTGGATTGTCTGCAAGCATTTTTACAACATTTGCCTTAACCTGCCTTACATCAATTCTTCTTCCATCCATATAAACTTCGTCATTTGCTCCAACTGCAATTAAAATTGCAGCATTTTCTTGAATTTCAGCAGTATCTGAATCAGGTCTATTAATTTCCAATCCAGGTTCTTTTATAAAGTTAGCTGTAACAATAAAGAAGATTAGCATGATGAAAACAACATCAAGCATTGGTGTTAAATTAATTTCGCTTTCTTCATCCTTAACAGCAGTACTTATAGCATTTCTTCTCATTTTAGTTCTCCTATAATTCTCTTTTTATTAATTCTCTTAAGTCATTTGTGTGTCTGTCAGACGCACTAGTCAAATATATGGTGGCAAATACGCCTGATAAAGCAACAACCATACCAGCCATTGTTGGCAGTGTTGCCTTAGAAACACCTCCCGCCATTGCTCTCGCGTCACCTCCCCCATTAAAAGCCATTACTTGAAAAACCTCTATCATTCCAGTCACAGTTCCTAACAATCCAAATAATGGTGCTAGAACCACGCAAGTTTGAATGATTGATAAGTTTTTATTTATTTCGACTTTTGCTTGAGAAAGCATCTTTTCTCTAATTTGAAGGGCATGCCATGAAGTCTTATCAGATCTGTTATTCCATTTTGCTGACAAATCTTGAATGTAAAATTCATGACCATGAGAAAAATACCATATTCTCTCAAAGATCATTGCCCACATAAAGAAAACCAGAATAGCAATTAACCATAAAACACTACCACCCGCTTCCATAAAATCTCTTATGGACGAGAATGCTTCAGTGATAGCAAAAAACATAATTAGCTATTAACTACCTTCAGCTCTTTCGGCAAGAATACCTGTACTCTGTTCCTCAAGTACACTAATTATTCCTTTAGCCGATGAAGCTGTGAAAGAATGAAGAAGTGTAGTAGGTATTGCAACTAATAGACCTAAAACTGTTGTAACAAGTGCTTGAGAAATACCACCAGCCATAAGTTTAGGATCACCTGTTCCGTATAGAGTTATCATTTGGAAGGTAACGATCATACCTGTTACTGTTCCTAATAAACCTGCAAGAGGTGCAACAACTGAGATAATTCTTACAGCGCCAATTCCTCTTTCAATTGATGGTCTCTCAGCCATAATTGCTTCAGCAAGTTTCAGCTCTAACGTATCAATATCTTTCTTAAAGTTCTCTTCGCCAACCTTAAGAACTCTTCCAAGAGGATTTCTAACATCTAATGTTTTAGAACCTGCTTGAGCTCTCACTGCTTTACCAAGAACATATAAGCTCCACAATTTCCAGAAAGCTAAACCAATACCAATTAAACCAACAAAAATAATTGCGTATCCAACTTCTCTACCTTGTGCAGCTCTTTCAGCTAAAGAAGGTGTCTGAATTAAATTAGCTAAAAGACTTCCTCCAGTAGGTCCTGTTGGATCAACACCAAATCTTACTTGCTCTCCAACATCGGCATTACCAACACTCTTTGCAGTTTTTGTAAATCTTCCAGCAGGTTGTCTCGGTAAAAATGCATATTGTCCTGTTGCAGCAACATACTCTAAATATTTACCATCACAGACTGCATTAAACAAACCAACTCTTGTAACGTTGCATGTTGAAGACTCACCATCAACATCGATTACAGTTGTGTCAAAAGAAACTACTTGTCCACTTGCAACCATCTCTCTTTGAAGTTCATACCATAAACCTTCAATTTCTCTAATAGTTGGTAACTCTGTAGTCTCTGACATTTTTGAAGTAAGTTCATTTAGGAAATCTACTCTTTCAAGACCATATTGAGGACTTGTCAAAGAACCAGAAAATTGAACTGCTGCTTCACCTGCTGAGCTTTGAAGATGGCCAAAGAGTTCAACCAAAGATCCAAGTTCTTTTTGATATGCTTCCTCTTTAACTCTTAAGATTTCTTCATTCTTTTTGTATTCAGCCTCAAGCTGATCAGCAATTCTTTCTTGTCTCGCTAATTCTCTTTTTTCAGCAGCTAAAATAGCAGCCTGTTCATTTTTATTAGCCATAAACTTAGCTTCACGATCTGCATTTGCAGATTGTTCTTTAGTTTTACCTTCTTTAACAAGTTGAAGAAGTGCTTCAACAGTAGATATTTCTGCTTCGTCACCTTCAGATTCTTGTGCAACTACAAAAGTGTTAAGTGTTAAAGATAGAACAAATATTATAGATAAGTACTTTTTCATTATGCCTCTCCTTTAACAACTGGCATCAGCAACATATCTGTTGGTGCTAATTTTTTAGCCATTCTTATGCCATCTCTAATAGGCTTTCTGTAACTTCCAGGGAGCTCTTCCCAAGTTCCAGTTTCATTGTCCCATCTTCCACTAGTTCTTTCGTCTTTAGTTTGATAGAACATACCAATTCTTCCTATTACAAGAATATTAACAACAGTTCCGTCTGCTAACTTATCCTCGTACGTATCAATTTTACGTCCATACTCTGCTTCAATATTGTATGCCTCGAGAACCTGTCTTACTTGCTCAGATGCAGTAACTTTTGGTTTTGCCAAAGAAGATCTAACCAAATCAACTCTTGCTTTTCTCTCTTCAGATCTAAAGGGAGTATCTAGATTGATGAAAGTCTCTAAAGTATCTAACATCTTTTCAGCTAATGGAGGTATTTGCCTTTGCATAACAACAACTTGAACTAATTGCTCGTCAAGTTTATCCATAAGGTCTAATTGAGCTTGAATTTGAATTCTTTTTTGTGCGTTGTAAAGCTTTAGCCCTTCAACTTGCTTGTTAACAACTTTATATTCATTAACAATTTTATCTGTTTGTCTTTCTGTTTGATCGATTTTATCTTGCGAATTAGCAGAAAGTGTTTGATTTTCTCTACCTACTTCTAGAATACTTTCCATATTGACTTCAACATTAGTTTCGTTTGCAGAAACAGATAAGCTAAAGCAAAAAAGTACTGGTAAAGATATATTCTTTATAAATTTAAACATTTTTGTACTCCCTTAGGTTTGGACATGTTAACAGTCCTAAACCAATAAATAAAATATATATACATACTTTATTTAATAGCTAATTCTATCAAAAACTATGTCATTTCCACTAATTTTGTAAATTTTTCTCTAATAGCTTGAAATTTTCCTAAAGTTATAGTTTTGGAAATAACATTGGAGTATTTTTCTTATAGGATTTATATTGTTCATTATCAGCCCATTTCTTATCATTCATGTCTTCAAGCATTCTAACTCCGCTAACATATACAAGAAGAATATATGTAAAGACAGGTGATATTAGTGTGATAAGTTGAAGCCCTTCAAGTGATGAAAAAGAAATAACTGCAATTGCAAACCATAACAACACTTCTCCAAAATAATTAGGATGTCTTGACTTTGACCATAATCCAGAAGTAATAAAGCTATCTTTATTGGCTTCAATAGATCTAAAGGCTGTTTTTTGATTATCAGCAACAATCTCAATACCAAATCCAATTATAAATAGAATTATTCCAACGTAAGTTAAGGCATTCATCACCAAGCCTTCAGGGCTCGATATGGCTACCAGAGCGCACATTGAGCATAGCGTTACCCACAAACCTGATATAGTAAATGTCATAAAAAACTGTGAGGCAGAAGTTTTAATTGTTCTAAACCTTTTATCTTCCCCGGCTTTATGTATTCTCATGAACAAAAATAATCCTAATCGTATTGTCCATATTGAGATCAATAAAACTAAGATAAGATTTCCAAAATTGAGTGAAATGGATTGATATGTAGATAAGAAAACAAACCATACAACACTTAAATAAGTAACACTTCCTGTTAAATCATAGAACTTTTCAGTTTGAAATACATAAGCAGGTATATATGCAATCCAATGAATTACATATGCTAAAAGTACAGCATTTTTTACAATTACACTTCCAGTTAAATGTGCAATACCGTAACTAATTGCAAACGATAAAACCGAAATTAAAATATTAGTTATCACTTTCATTCTTCACTCCATCCACAAGTTCTATTTTTATTTTCTTCATCAAGCCATTCTTTTAATGGTGCGTAGTAATTCATTATTGATTTACCGCTAAGTTGTCTTGATCCAGTAAGATTCTCAAAAGCGTCCTGCCAAGGCAAGCTTTGACCCATTGCCATAGTAGTAATAATTCTATCACCAGCTTCCTTATTCCCATATATTGAGCATTCATGTAAATATCCATCATAATCAATTAAATTACAAAGTGCTTCATGAAACTGATACTGCATGATGCTAGCTAAATAATATCTAGTGTAAGGAGTATTCCCAGGTATATGATATTTTGCCCCAGGATCAAAATAGTTTTCTGACCTTTCATAACTTGTATTAATTCCCTGATATTCCTCCCTAAGACTCCACCATGAAGAATTTAAATTGCTTTCGTCAATTTCCCCATCAAATACTCCAGACCGCCATTTATCAAGCATCAAAGCCCATGGAACTATAACAACCCCATCAAGAGCTTGTTTCATAAGTAATCCAATTGGATCTTGTTTTGCTTCTTCAGCATCATCTTCTGATATGAAGCCAATATCAACTAAGTAATCTGGAGTAATTGAAAGTGTCAGTAAATCTCCAAATGCTTCATGAAAACCATCATTTGCACCTGCTTGGAAAACTGTTGGAATATGGTTGTAAGCTTGATAATAAAAAATGTGACCTAATTCATGATGAATAGTTATAAAGTCTTCTTCATTCTTTTCAATACACATTTTTATTCTAAGGTCATTATTTGCAGGATCTAAATTCCATGCAGATGCATGACATACAACCGATCTGTCTCTAGGTTTCACAAATAGGGATCTTTCCCAAAAAGTTTTTGGGAGAGGTTTGAATCCCATAGAGATGAAAAAATCTTCTGCATACTCTACCATTTCAATTTCGCTTAATGATTTTTCGTTAATTATCTTAGTAACGTCTATATATTTGGAATCTGGTTTTTCTTCATACACTAAATCATAGATATTTGACCATGACTGACCCCACATATTCCCAAGCATATGGACCGGCAATGGGCCTGTCTTTGATATTACTTCATCACCATAATGTTCATTCAATTTTGCCCTCACATGACAATGAAGAGCATCGTATAATGGTTTTACTTCACTCCAAACTCTGTCAGTATCATCTAAGAAATCTTCTGCAGGCATATCATATTTACTAAACCACAAATCACTCAGTCCTTCATAACCAAGATCAACCGAGCCTTGATTACCAATATCAACCATTCTCATATACATAGGTTTCATCGGCTTACCAATCTCATGCCACCCTTCCCAAGCTCTCAGCAATTCCTTAGGATCTCGTGAATTATCTATAATTGATTCAAATGCTTCTAAGTCATAGCATTCTTCGTCGTCAAAACAATACTCTCCACTTCCATACATTGCTTCGAGGCTTGTAGTAATTTCTGATAATTCGGATGCTAGTTCTTCATCTAAAGGTGGAGGCATTACAAAGGAACTTTTAAGGATATTTAGCATTCTTTGATTTTCTTTTGATGTATCTAGGCCATCAAAACTAGCAGCCTCTCTAGATCTTTCTAGCGATTTTAATGTAGATTTTGTTCCATAATCTGCAATTACTTTTTGAGAATCGTATGTTATAAAATTTGAGCTTATCCATGAGGCAGAATATATAACAGGACCATCTTTTTTATTTTCCGATTCAACGTTTGCAAGAAACTCTTCTAAATCTTGATTGCTAGGGGTTTGTTCGCTACTTGGGGCACAAGAAGTTACAATAATAATTAATATTAAGCTTAAAAAATTTTTCATTTATATTCCTCGCTATTAAAATAACATAAAAATAAAATTAATATGAAAATTTCAACGAACCAGTTTAAAAACGGAACAAAGTTGGTAATCGATAATGCTCCGTGCTCAATTATAGAGCATGAATTTCATAAGCCTGGAAAAGGCCAAGCTGTAATGAGAGTTAAATATAAAAATCTTCTAACTGGAAACACTAATGATAAAACTTTCAAGTCAGGTGAAAGTGTTGAATCGGCAGATGTAAGTCATAAAGAAATGGAATTTTTATATAAAGATAATGATTCTTGGCACTTTATGGATAAGAATAATTATGAGCAAATTGAAGTTAGCGAATCACAGATGGGAAATGCATCAAAATGGTTAGTAGGACAAGAAACTTGTGAAGTTGTTTTATGGAATGGTCAACCTATTCTTGTAAATCCACCAGTAATTGTTGAGCTTAAGATTGTTAAAGCAGAGCCTGGAGTAAAGGGAGATACTGTTTCAGGTGCAACAAAAACTGCAAAACTTGAAACAAATGTTGAGGTTCAAGTGCCTTTATTTGTAAATGAAAACGAAATAATAAAAGTAGATACTAGAGATATGACCTATGTGGGGAGAGCAAAGTCTTGATTGATGAAATTAATAAGGAAATAGAAAAATTCCTATCTTCAATTGTAAACAATAAAAAAAATATCAGTTCTATTATTAAAAAAAGCTCTACTTCTATATCAGATGATCTTAAAAAAGGTCATATAACTTCAAATGTATGTATGGTCGCAGCAAGCATACTAAAGCTTAATCCAAAAAATTTAGCTGAAGATCTTAAAACAAGATTAGAAAAAATTGATAAATTTGCTAATGTTGAAGTAGCAGGGCCTGGATTTGTAAACATCTCATTGAACAGAGAAGATTTTGTATCAACAATTGAGTTTATTAATAAAAACAAAGATTCATTTGGTAGTTCTGCTATAGGTAAAAAAAATAAGGTGCAAATAGAATTTGTGTCTGCCAATCCAACTGGTCCTCTTCATGTTGGTCATGGAAGAGGAGCTGCCTATGGTGATGCAATTGGTAGAATTCTTGAATCAACAGGCTCAATTGTTGAAAAAGAATACTATGTTAACGATGCTGGAAGACAAATCGATATTTTGACTGCAAGCGTTATATTAAGATTAATAAAAAATGATATAAGTAATTACTTTCCAGCCAACGGATATAAAGGTGAGTACATTGATGAAATTGGAAAAAAATTAGACAAAAAAGTAAAAATACAAGACTTCAAGTCACTTTCAATCAAATCCAGTGAGGACCCAGAAGAAGAAATAGATAACATCATTCATGAATTGGAAAAATTAAATAATAATTCATGGAATCTCATAAAAAAATTCTCATTAAAAGAAATTGTTAAATCAATTGAGGATGATCTAAAAGCATTTAATGTAAATTTTGACAAATGGTTTTATGAATCATCGCTTGGCAAGATTGGTGATGACTCATCTGATATAGCATTGTCAGTAAATAAACTAATAAAAGATGGTCATGCTTATGAGAAAGATAAGGCCATATGGCTCAATACGGACATAAGTGGTGATGATAAACATAGAGTTTTAGTAAGAGATAATGGGAAGGCAACATATTTTGCCTCGGATGTTGCATATCATAAAAATAAGATTGATAGAGGATTTGATAAGCTAATAAATGTTTGGGGAGCCGATCATCATGGATATATTAAGAGAATAGAAGCATCTATTGAAAACCTTGGGTCAAATAAAAATAAACTAGCTGTAAAACTTGTTCAATTTGCAAATCTTTTCAAGGATGGAAAAAAGGTCAAGATGTCCACAAGATCGGGAGAATTTTTTACATTAAAAAATCTTATCGAAGATATAGGTTCGGATGCTGCAAGATTTTATTATTTATCAAAGCAAGCTGATCAGCACTTAGATTTTGATCTTGATTTAGCAAAATCGGATAGCAAAGAAAATATTTTTTATTACATTCAGTATGCGCATGCAAGAATCGTTTCGCTTGAAGAAAAGGCCTTAGATAAATTCTCTGAAATTAAGAGAAATATTAAAAATATCAGCAGTGGGGATTACAAAGAATGTGACAATCTAATTCATGAAATATCAAAATTCCCGGATATTGTAAATAAATCTGCAAATACGCTGCAACCTCATGTCATTATCTATTACTTAAAAGATTTATCTCAGCTATTTCATAGCTTCTATAACGATAATCATGTCTTGTCTGAATCTGAAGAGAATATGCAATCAATTTTAGAGTGTCTAATAGCTGTAAAACAAGTTATTTCAAATGGTTTAAATTTATTAGGAATTACTCCAATGCAAAAAATGTAAGCATATGAAAGATTTTGCAAATGTTAAAGGTAATAAATCAAAGAAGAATAAAAGAAAAACTGTTTTTACTTCAAAAAAGCCATCAGTAAACACAATATCAACTAGTACCATCCTGATATTAATTTTTATTAGCGTAGGTCTAGCCTCTAGTTCAATATTTCTATTCAAGACAGATGTTATATCAATTAAGACTGCCAACACTTCCAACACCGTAAACATAGACTTCCCTTCATCATTAATGGAAAATTCAGTGCTTATTGAATTTAATGAAGAAAATAATTCTTTAGAGTGTCAGTACTTTGTCCAAATTGGTGCATACGGAAATAAAAAATATGCTCTTGAGGCAATTAAAATGCTCAATAGCGACATTGAAAACCTATCAATTAACGAGGTATACAGTACTCTTTTGCCAGGAAAGCTTTTAAATAGTGTAATATCAGGCCCTTATATTAATAGATCAGCAGCAAATAATGCTAAAGAGAAAATAACAAAGAGCGGTTTTGAACCACGATTAAGAACTGTATGCAAAGAGAACTAATTAAAAATATAAATGCCATTAATAACAGTATCGATGAGTTGTGCTCATCTATTAATAGAAGCAGAGATGAAATAACTTTAATTGCGGTTTCTAAGAAAAAAGGCTTTGAGCTCGTTAAGTTAGCTCTTGAGAATGGAATCAATAACTTCGGAGAAAATTACGCACAAGAGCTTCAAGAAAAATCTTCATTGATAGATTCAGATAATATTGTTTGGCATTTCATTGGTCCAATTCAATCCAATAAAGTTAAAGTAATTGCAAATAATGCTGATTGGATTCATACCCTCGAAAGGGAAAAAATTATTAGAAAATTTAATGATGAGTGTAAAAAAATTAACAAAGTAATAAACGGATGCATTCAAATTAATATTTCGTCTGAAAAATCAAAAAGTGGATGCAGTCCTGATGAGCTTTTTGATATAGCAAAATTAGTAGAATCTATGGAAAATATTAATTTAAAAGGCATAATGGCTCTCCCAAAACTAACAAATGATAAAGAAGAAAGAGATCATATGATGGAAGAAGTTATAAACTTGAGCGTCAAGTTACAAAAAATTTATCCCAGTGCTAGTGCTATTTCACTTGGAACAACTTCGGATTACGAGGATGCCATAATTCATGGATCTAATATGCTTCGAATAGGTGAATCAATTTTTGGTAAAAGATCATGAAAAATATATTATTTTTTGGTGGTGGTAATATTGCTCAAGCTTTAATTTCAGGACTACTATTGAATGGAATGAGCAACAAAAATATTTTTTTTGTAGACAGAAATCCTTTAAATCAAAAAAAATTAAATAACTTAAAAGTTAAAAGTTTAAAAAAATCGAATTCTGATATAGATATAGTTATTTTATCTGTAAAGCCAAAAGATGCTATTCAAGCATACAAAGAAATTTTAAATAACTATAAAAATCCTAAAATTGTCAGTCTTGTCGCTGGTATAAAATCCTCTACATACATCAAGCTGGATAATAAATCGGAATTTATGAGAGCAATGCCAAATACTGCATCAAAATATGGTCAAGGAATAACAGCTTTATATAATTCATCTTTTAAAAAAAGTAACTTTAAAAAGGTCTCTTCTATTTTCTCTAAATTAGGTACAGTTATTGAAGTAGATAATGATTCAAAAATAGATACTTTTACTGGTGTCATTGGAAGTGGGCCCGCATATTTTTTCCAAACTCTGAAATCATTTGAAAAAAAACTTATGAGATTATGTAACCAAGATGAAAAAATTGTTAGAGAGATTATTGCTAATCTTATGAAAGGTGTTGGCTCATCAATTGAAAAAGACGGTGATTTGGATAATCTAATTAAAGCAGTTGCTTCAAAGAAAGGAACGACAGAAGCTGGACTAAAGTCGCTTAAATCCAATAATTTAAATCAAATCTTTGAAAAAGGATTAAACGCTGCGATCAAAAGATCTAAGGAAATTTCAAATGAATTCTAATATGCAAATACTTGGGCTTATTTTAAGTATATTAAATTACGCCCTTGTTTTTCTCTTCATCTTTAATTTATTGAAAGTAAATTATTACAATCAAATTGTTTCAATATTTGTTAAAGCGTATAGCCCCATAGCAAAAATATTTTCACCCTTACCAATTCAAGCCCTTAATATTTTAATCTTGGCCATAGTATTTAAGCTTTCATCTCTTGTCATATATTTTGGTGATCAGTATGTAATTACAACATTATTAGGGGTGGCTGTAATTCAGACGATAATGATTATTTTAAGGATCATATTTTTTGCAGTAATTGGTGGTGTAATCCTAAGTTGGGTATCTCCATCAAACTCAAATGCTTTTTTAGAGTTAATTGAGGAAATATCTTATAAGTCTTTAATGCCGATAAGGAATTATA
Source organism: SAR86 cluster bacterium SAR86A (assembly GCA_000252525.1). GTDB lineage: Bacteria > Pseudomonadota > Gammaproteobacteria > Magnimaribacterales > D2472 > SAR86A. Next base: position 185,191 of record JH611157.1, read on the forward strand.
TTCCATCAGCTGGAGGTTTGGACTTTTCTCCTCTTTTTGTTTTGATTTTAATTAATCTAATTGAATCCTTCTTATCAGATATGCTTAGGTCAATAGTATGAAGACGGAAACAAAATTAATTCATTTTTCAGAAGGAATTGAGCTTGAATCAGGTGAGAAGCTCAATTCATTCGATTTAATGGTAGAAACATATGGTGAGCTTAATGAAGGCAAATCAAATGCAATTCTTCTATGTCATGCATTTTCAGGAAATCATCATGCAGCAGGAAGTTCTGAAGATTTTGGAATTGGTTGGTGGGATCAATTAGTTGGTCCTAGTAAAACAATCGACACCAATAAATATTTTGTTGTCTGTTGCAATAATCTAGGTGGATGTGCTGGTTCCTCGGGACCATCTTCAATTGATCCTTCATCGCAAAAAATATTTGGAAAATCTTTTCCTCAAGTAAGTGTCCTGGATTGGGTTAACTCACAAAAAATGCTTATGGATAAATTAAACATAGAGTGTTGGCATTTTGTAGCAGGTGGAAGTTTGGGCGGAATGCAAGCTCTGCAATGGTCAATTTCATATCCAGATAAAGTTAAAAAGGCTGGAATTTTTGCTGCAGCTTCAAAATCTAGTTCTCAGAATATTGCGATGAATGAAGTTGCAAGAGAATCTATAAGAAAAGATGAGAACTTTCATAATGGAAATTATTATGAGCACAACGTTATACCTAAAAATGGGATTAAAACTGCAAGAATGCTTGGTCACATTACATATCTTTCAGAAGAACATATGGATTCAAGATTTGGGAGAAAATTTCAAGATGAAGGTTCAAAAGTAGAAGAGTCCGTAAGCTTCGAAGTCGAAAATTATTTGCAATATAAGGGTGAACAGTTCTCAGAGCTATTTGATGCAAATTCATATATTTTAATGACAAAAGTAATGGACAGTTACGATGCTGGAAAGGATAAAACACTAGTTGAGGCTTTAAAAGATGTAAAAGCTGAGCTCTTAATTGTTGGTTTTTACTCAGATTGGCTATACCCACCAGAAAGAGGAAAGGAAATACAAATAGCTGCAATGAATAATAATATAAGGTCCTCTTTTGTGGTTCTCCAGGGAGATCATGGACACGATAGTTTTCTTTTTAGTTCAAAAACTTACTCAAATTTAATTACAAATTTCATAGAATCATAATGGCTATAAAACTTTCAAAAATTATAAACAGTTGGGTTCCAGAAAATTCAAAAGTGATTGATTTTGGTTGTGGTGATGGATCTTTATTAAAAGAATTATTTGAAAATAAGCAAGTGCTTGGATATGGCGTTGAGATAAATGATACAAAGATAGAAAAATGTATTGAGAAAGGCGTACCTGTAATAAAACTTAATATAGACAAGGGCCTAAATGACTTTATGTCATCAAATTTTGATTTATCGATTATGGCCAGATCAATTCAATGTCTTAAAAATCCTGATCTTGCTCTAAATAGAATGCTGGAGTTATCAAAAAGATGTGTTGTGACTCTTCCTAATCTTGGCTATTGGAGATGTAGAATAAACCTTGCATCAGGGAAAATGCCAATTACACCAGAGCTGCCCTCTAGCTGGTATGAAACAGAAAACATTCACTTGTGTACGATCAAAGATTTTGAAAATCTTTGTTTAAAAGAAAATATTAATATTAAAGATAAAGTTTTCATAAATAGAAACGGTGATCAAGGCGGTTTATCTAAAATCAATCCAAATTTATTTGCTGTAGAAGGAGTCTATTTACTTGAAAAGTAATGGTGACATCCTTATTGCTTCATCAAATAAGGGAAAATTAAAAGAATTTAAAAAACTATTCAAAAATCATAAAGTTTTTTCTTTATCTGATCTTAATATAGAAGATGCTATAGAAGATGGGGATTCCTTTTTAGAAAATGCAATGATTAAAGCAAAACATGGCGCTAAAGAATCTAAAATTTATACGATTGCAGATGATTCAGGAATTGTTGTCCCTGAATTAGGCTATGAACCAGGCATTTATTCTGCAAGATATGCTGGCGAGGGTGCTAGTGATAAAGATAACAGAGATAAGATTATCCAGAAGTTGATTGAAAAAAAAGAAGAGAGTCTTGAAGCTTTCTATGTTTGTGTTCTTGTTGGACTAAAGAGTCCTAATGATCCGATGCCAATAGTAACTCAAGGTGAAATTCATGGGAGAATATCGATAAATAGTTCAGGAGAAGGAGGATTTGGATATGACAAAATCTTTTATCCCGATGGCTATGATTGCTCAATGGCTTCTTTAGACCAACAAATTAAAAATAAAGTTAGTCACAGAGCCATTGCTTCAGAAAAATTTATAAAATTGTTTAACAGTAGTTATGATACTTTTTTATAATTAAATTCAAATAACTCTCTGCCCTCATCTTTCCCTCTTCTTTCAAACTTAGAAAGAGAGTCTTTTTGAAAAGATTTGTTTGAAGATGGCTTAAATAATTTATTTTTTACAAATAATTCAGAAATGCTTTCTGCATAGTTTTCCCAATCTGTAGATATGTATATATTTGAATCGTCCTTCATAAAATCATGGACCATTTCTAAAAAAGATTTATTTATTAGTCTTCTTTTGTGATGTTTTTCTTTTGGCCAAGGATCGGGACAAATAATAATCACTGAATCAAATACTATTTTTGGGCTTTGATCTAAAAGTATCCTGATATCGTCTGAAAAAATTTTTATGTTATTGATATTGTTTTCTTTTATGCTCGAAACCAAAGTTCCTATGCCTGACATATAGACCTCAGAACCTATAAATAAATAGCTAGGATTATTTATTGCTTGAAAAATAATATTTTCAGCATTACCAAAGCCAATTTCTAAATAACATTTATCAAAGTGTTTGCTGAAATCTTCTACTTCCTGAATACTTTTTACAGAAAATTCTGATAAAGAGCTCAAACTGTGGGTCTGCTTTTTAGTTATTCGGCCTTTTCTTTTTACAAACGAAGGAAGAAACTTTAATTGCATTGCTAAATGCTAGATTTATGCAAAATCTACCATAAACGCTTTCAATTTTTTAAGTGCGCTGTTTTCAATTTGTCTAATTCTTTCAGCGGACACTTTATATTCATCAGCTAAATCATGAAGAGTAGCCTTTTCATCTGATAGGTATCTTCTATTAAGAATATCTTTACTTCTATCATCAAGAGTTTTTAGTGCTGCAAGAAGCTCTTCCTTGTTTACTTGTTCGGCTTGCTCTGATGCAACTATGATTTCAGGATCATATCTTTTATCTTCTAAATATTGAGAAGGAGACATAATTTCATCATCGTCACCAGAGGGAACTGGTGAATCAAATGATGAATCATTTGAAGACAGTCTATTTTCCATGTGAAGTACATCTTTGACCTCAACATTTAGGTCAGATGCAATTTTTTCAGCTTCTTCTTTAGTCAGCCAATCTAGTGATTTCTTTTTGCTTCTAAGATTAAAGAATAGTTTTCTTTGCGCTTTAGTTGTAGCAATTTTTACTAATCTCCAGTTTTTAAGAATATATTCATGAATCTCAGCTTTAATCCAATGAACCGCAAAAGAAACTAATTTCACGCCTCTATGAGGATCATATTTATCTACAGCTTTCATTAAGCCAACATTACCCTCCTGAATAATATCTCCCAGCGGTAATCCATAACCTTGATATGATCTTGCAATATGAACCACAAATCTTAAGTGATGAATCACGAGCTGTCTTGCAGCATCTAAATCATCTTCCTCATATAATTTTAAAGCAAGTTCTTGCTCCTCTTCCTTGGTAAGAATAGGTATTGAATGAACAGATGAAAGATATGATTCAATATCTTTACCTGGACTATTTAATTGTGAGGGTTGTAACTGTGTGCCCATAATATAAATAAAATTTATAATTAATTATATCAATTAATTATGAATAATAGAAAATTATACCAATTTTTTGAAAAAATCTCCTAAAACAGGTAAAAAATCACTTTTAATTGAATTATTTCTAAAGGCTATAAAGAATGGATTTAGTATTGAATCCTCCTTTGCATAGGCCAATTCCTCATAATCTCCAATTTTGATAACACTTCCTCCCTTTTGGTTAAGGACTGCATGAGCAGCAGCTATATCCCATTCAGAAGTGGGGCCAAATCTGGGGTAAATGTCAGCCTCGTTATCTGCCAAACTACATAGTTTCAACGAACTACCCTTCTCAATAATCTCATAATCTATGTTTTGTGATTCAATGTAATTAAGAAAAGCCGTATCTTTGTCACTTTTATGACTTTTGCTCATTACAATTCTTAACTTATCATAAGAATCATTTTGTGACTGCACATCTTCAAAAATAGATCCATGCCAAATTTTTCCAGTTACAGGTGCGCCAACAATACCAAATACAACTTTCTTATTGTTAATCATTGCAATATTTACGGTAAATTCACCAGTTTTATTAATAAACTCTTTGGTTCCATCAAGAGGATCAACTAACCAATATGTTTGGTCTAGACTTTTTATTAGATCCTCACTAAAAGTTTCCTCTGAGATAATTGAAATATCCTTTGAAATTTTCTCTAATGAATTCAGTATTATTTCATTAGATTTTTTATCTGCTTTTGTTAAAGGAGAGCCGTCTGATTTTTCTTCTTGATCAAAGCTATCAGAATTATAAATCTGCATAATTTCATCAGAGGCAAAATTAACGCATTCTATTAGTGCGCCTAAATGATTATCAAAAAAATTTTTACTTACCATTTTATTCAAATATTACAACTTTGGTTATCAAGATTTTTGTAATCAATTGCTTCAAGGATTTTATAATGAATGTCTGTATTATCCATCAATCCTTGAAATAGTTCTGCTCCAGGACCATAAGCATGCACTCCTACAGGAATCGAAGTGTGTCTTCCAGTACCCCATTGAACAACAACTTTGTCATCGTCTTGCTTAAGGATTTGTAATCCTCCAGTTTCATGATCAGAAGTAACTATTAACAGTGTCTCGTTATCTTCATTTACAAAGTTAATCAAATCTCTAATGGTTAAATCAAAATCTTTAAACTCCTCTATCATTTCATTTGCATCGTTATCGTGTGCAGCCCAATCTATTTGACTACCTTCTGTCATTAAAAAGAACCCATTACACTGCTTGTTCAAATGATTTAATGCAAAATTTGTCATTTCTCTTTGAGTTGGTTTTTCATTTGATCGCTCAATGCCATCATCGTCAAAAAGACCAATAAGCTTTTTAGAATGATCAAAATTTAATTGCAGAGACTCTTTCTCTGTGAGCACGTAGTGTGTGTCATTAATTTTATTTAAATCAAAAAATTCTTTACCTCCTCCTAAAGCAATATCAATTGAAGAATTAATAAGCTGATTGGCAATATTTTTGTATTCATATCTGCTGTCAATGTGAGCATATAAAGCTGCAGGCGTCGCATGAGTTACTGAAGATGTTGCGACTATGCCCGAGGCATAACCCTTTTCATGAAGCATTTCTACAATGGTGTCTAATATTTTTTTGTCTGGATCCAATGACAAATATCTATTTTTTGTTTTATATCCAGTTGACCATGCTGTTGCTGCTGCTGCCGAATCTGTATATGCATTGTTATAAGAATGGGTTAAAGAGGTGCCTAGATATGGGATTTGATCAATAAAAAGTCTATGGTCTAGACCACCAATTGCAATACGTGACAAAGTTATCTGATTAGGCCCAACCCCATCCCCAATAGCAAGAATTATATTCTTGGCTTTTAAGTTATTAGGAAAATCTTTAATTTCAATAAATTCTGTTTTTTTTGTGCCGATTGAAATCGATTCAGTCTTCTTAGATGTATCACATGATGAAATTACTAAGACTATTAAGAGAAAAATATATTTCATTAAGTTTTAATCAAGAGCCTTCATTCTTTGTTTTATTCTATCGCTTTGCTCTGGAAAACAACTCCAACAATGGTCATATATTGCCTCTTCCCACTCACCATACATTGGATTAATAATCATGAACCATTTTTCTCCCCACATGTTTGCGTATTTATCTATTAAATCCTTTCTACTTTGCACACTTGTAGCGGTCTCTTTAAGAGGTATAAAGTCATCTAGTTGGTCACCAAAAATTTGAATGATACGAAAATCTTTTTTAATTAAATCTCTTCTACTTGTCTTATCTGAAGTCCAACCTTTTTCATTTTTCATAAGAAGAACATCAATATCACTATCAAATGGCAATCCTAATGCTTTTATATTGTTACGCGTGTATTCCTCTAAATCATGAGTCCTATTTGTTACATAAAAGATTTTAATTCCTCTGTCATCAGCATAACTAAGATAGTCTTTTACTCCGGGTAAGGCACCAGCTGCCTCCTCAGACACCCATTCTTTCCAGCCAATGGGATAACTTGTTCCATTTCTAATGCTTCTTACCTGATGTTCTGAATTATCAAGAACAGTCTCATCAATATCTAAAATGATTGCTGGAGGCAAACTTTGATAATTATCACTTTGATCCAAGACAGCTGTCCAAGATTTATCTTCTAAAGCCTTATCTATATTTTTTTGTGCAGAAGAATATACTTGAAAGGTATTTGCTTTAAATTCAGCGGATGTTCGTTTAAACAAAACTGCAAGAAGTGATTGTGACTGATAAGAATTATCTATTTCACTTGCAAGTGGAGCGTTGTTGAAAAAAATTATGCAGTATAAAAATATGTGTCTTAATGATTTCATAGTACAAGAGCATTATAATGCTAAGATTATAATTAGTTACAAAAATTATTTATGGATAATAGATTAATAGAAAATTTAGAAAAATTAAAAAAGATGCTTGTTCTTTTGAGTGAAGAAAGAAAGGTTGTCTTGTCTCATCATAAAACTTTTGAGCATGTTGAAAAAATGAGATCGATTGTTAACGAATCTATAGAAATGGCGAATAAATCATGACAAATAAAAAATATAAATGCTTTGACCTTAATGTATCAGACAATATAGCAAATCTAGTTTTGTCTAGGCCTAACGAACTTAACACAATGTCTAGAGACTTCTGGGTAGAGCTCGGAAGCATACTAGAAGAAATTAATAGAAATTCTGACATAAGAGTTGTTGTTATGTCTTCCACAGGTAAACATTTTTGTGCTGGAATGGACTTGAGTGCTTTTTCAAATGGAGTTGAGGATATTCCAGATGACAAAAAACCGGATAGTGCAAGAATCGGTGAAGCTTTGTACAGAGTTGCAAAGGAACTTCAAGGATATATTAGTAATTTAGAAAAAATTAGAGTTCCTGTTATTGCTGCTATTCAGGGTGGCTGTATTGGGGGTGCTGTAGATATGGTTACAGCATGTGACATCAGGCTTGCATCAAAAGAAGCTTTTTTCTGTATACAAGAAATTAATATTGGTATGGCAGCTGATGTAGGAACTCTTCAAAGACTACCAAAAATTATTCCTGATTCAAAAATGAGGGAAATGGCATATACAGGAAGAAGGATGTATGCAGAAGAGGCAAAAGAGTCTGGGTTAATAAGTGACATGTTCGAAACTCAAGAAGAAATGCTTGAGGGTGCTAATAAGTTAGCAAAAGAAATAGCTTCAAAATCTCCGGTAGCTATTTATGGACTAAAGGCGGTAATGAATTTCTCAAGAGATCATAGCGTAAGTGATGGCTTAGAATATAACGCCCTCTGGAGTGGTGCAATGCTAAGTCAAAAAGATATGACTGAAGCTATAACTGCTAATATGGAAAAAAGAGATGCATCGTTCGATGATATGGTCGATGTTAAAAAGTTTAACGAATCGGGCTCTTAAGATTTTCTAAGAAATACAGGAACAGTTGCTGTGGATTCAGCTTTTGAATACTTATATCCATCTACATCAAACCCAGATAAGTCTTCAAAATTAGTTACCTTATTTTGAATTATCCATTTAGCCATAAGGCCTCTAGCTTTCTTTGCATAGAAACTGATAATTTTATAATTACCGTTCTTATAATCTTTAAATGTTGGAGTAACGACATTAATGTCTTCAGGTAATTTTCCTAAAACTGTAAAGTACTCTTTTGAAGCTAAATTAATTAAAAGATCTGACCTTTGAACTTTCAATTCATTTAAAACATTTTTTTGGACCTTATCACCCCAAAATTCGTAGAGATTCTTTCCTTCTGAAGTTTCTAATTTTGTTCCCATCTCAAGCCTATATGGTTTCATTAGATCCAATGGTCTCAATATCCCATATAACCCAGATAGAATCCTTATATGCTTTTGAGCAAATTTCATTTGAGAATTATTTAAATCTTCAGCTTGAAGTCCTTGATAAACGTCACCTTTAAAAACAAGCATTGAAGGCTTCGAATCAGCAGATACTTTTTTTGCTGGAGACCATGATTGGTATCTATCGAAGTTCAGTGTGGCAAGTTTATCGCTTAGCCCCATTAAAGATGCAATATCTTTTGGTTCTTTTGTTTTTAAGTTACTAATAAGTTTTGAAGATTGACTCAAAAATGCAGGCACAGAATGCTCGTGATTTGATTCAAATTCATAATCAAGTGTTTTTGCTGGAGAAAGTACTATAATCATGGCTGTATTTTAACGAATACATAGAGGCATATTCAATAATGTATATAGAAAAAGGCATAAATTCTTTAGGAAAATTCATATCATTGATGATTCCAGTTATGACAATATTGATGATAGTGATAATAGTCGCCAGATATTTCTTTGGTATTGGGCTTACAGGACTTCAAGAATTTGTAATGTATCTTCATGCATTCATATTTCTTGGTTGCGCAGGATATGTTCACTACAAAGATGAGCATGTCAGAGTAGATATCTTTTATAGAGACTCATCTAATTCATACAAAAATAATGTAAATTTTATATTAAGCCTTTTCTTCCTGTTACCTGTTTGTTTTGTTATAGGTTTTTATTCTCTAGAGCTAATTGAGATGTCTTGGAAAATTAGAGAGGTTTCAACCGAGGCTGGTGGTCTTGGTTATGTTTACATCCAGAAAACGTTAATCATTCTTTTCCCACTTACTATGATTTTAACTTTCGCATATCAACTAATTCATAAAAAATGGAAATAGTCCCTCTTCTTCTACTTATGATAATTTGTGCTGCTTTACTGGTAGGTTTTCCAGTTGCGCTTACTCTGGCAGGTGTATCAATAATATTTGCATTGATTTGCATTCCCTTAGGAATTTTTGATCCAACTATTTTTAAAAGTATTCCAATTAGAATTTTTGGAATTATGAATAATGTAACATTGCTTGCAGTTCCTCTATTTATTTTTATGGGAACTATTCTTGAAAAATCTGGTATTGCTGCAAAGATGCTTGAAAATATGGCAAAGGCTTTTAGAAGTATAAAAGGCGGATTGTCTATATCGATAATTATTGTTGGCGCTTTGCTTGCAGCAAGCACAGGAATCGTGGGCGCAACTGTTGTAACTATGGGTCTAATGTCCCTCCCAATTTTGATAAATCAAGGATACGATAAAAGCTTCTCAGCTGGGTTGGTTGCATCCACTGGGACTCTTGGACAAATAATCCCACCATCTATAGCCTTGGTCTTGCTTGGCGATGTTATGTCAAATGCTTATCAAAGAGCTCAAAATGACATGGGTATATTTTCCCAACAAACCGTAACTGTTGGAGATTTGTTTATAGGTGCTATTGTTCCTGGAATTCTGATATGTATTGGGTATCTTATTTATACACTTTATAAAAATAGCAATAATTTAGATTTAAAAGATACTTCAACAGAATTTGCTATAAATAAAGTTGAATTATTTAAGACGCTAGCGCTTCCAATAGTCTTAATTTTTTTAGTTCTAGGCTCTATATTTGCAGGTATTGCAACGCCTACAGAGGCGGCTGCAATTGGAGCATTTGGTGCCTTATTAATTGCATTAATAAACAGAAAAGTTAATTTACATTTCTTAAAAGAGACTTCTGAGAAAACTGCAATTGTTTCAACAATGATTTTTACAATTCTTATTGGTGCATCAATTTTTTCACTAATATTTAGAGGTGTTGGAGGTGATGAGTTAATTGACCTAATTTTTAATTCTCTCCCTGGAGGATCATTTACTGCTCTAATATTTGTCCTAGTTATTATTTTTTTGCTTGGTTTTATTTTAGATTTTATTGAGATTTGTTATGTGATCGTCCCTCTTGTTGCACCACCTCTTTTGATGATGGGATTTGATCCTGTATGGCTTGCTATTTTATTTGCAATAAACTTACAAACATCATTTTTAACTCCACCATTTGGATTTTCGCTTTTTTATTTGAGAGGGGTTGCAGATGAGAGCATACAAACTAAAGAAATTTATAAAGGTGTTTTTCCTTTTATATTAATTCAAATTATTATTCTTTTTACAGTTATGTTGTTTCCAGTTCTAATAATATAAGAGTTATGTATAAAAAATTCTTAATCATATCTACTTTCTTCATTTTAATTAGCTGCTCAGATGGTTTTACAAAATTAGAAGATAGAGTCAAAACCCAAGCAAAAAATATTGGCGTCGAAATGTCTTTTTTTGAAGTTAAAAAAGAGGCTTTATATATTCAGCAATGGAGTAAGGATGACGCATTCATTGATGAAATAAATGAATTTAAGAAACTTGATAAAGAAAACTTCCCTGGAAAAGGGAAAATTCTATTTACAGGTAGTTCAAGTATTAGATTTTGGGATTCTTTGAATGAGGATATGAAACCACTTGAGGTGTTAAATCGTGGTTTTGGTGGAGCACAAATTTCGCATGTTATTTATCATTTTGAAGATATTGTTAAGCCATATAATCCAAAGGCTATTGTCTTTTTTTGTGGAACAAATGATCTAACTGCATTAAAGACTCCAGAAGAAACTTTGAAAGATTTCAAAAAATTCTTGAATCTTGTTAGGAATGAGTTTGGAAACATCAAAGTTTATGTAATCGGAATAAAACCAACTGTTGATAGGCTATATCTTGATAAAGAAGAAAGAATTTTTAATAGTTCAATTAAATTGCTCGCAAGTGACGACGCTTACTTGGAATATATTAATATCTGGGATCCTATGCTAAATCAAGATGGAACAAGAATGCCAGAGTTATTCATTGAAGATGGATTGCATATGAATAAAAAAGGATATGAAGTCTGGACTAAGAAAGTAAGAGAAAGTCTTGGTAAAGATTTTAATCTATAAGCCAGCGTTATTTTTTTCAAGAGCTCTCTCAGCTCTGTAACTAGATCGAACCATTGGGCCTGAAACAACCTCAAGAAATCCTTTGTTGAGACCTATTTGTCTATATCTCTCAAATTCTTCTGGTGTAACCCATCTTTCAATTGGATGATGGTTTCTAGTTGGTCTTAAATATTGACCAATTGTGACAATATCAACTTTATTTTTTGCTAAATCATTTAGCGTTTGTTCTATTTCAGAATCAGTTTCACCTAATCCGAGAATAATACTTGTTTTAGTAAGAACTTTTGGGTTAATTCGCTTTGATTCAGCAAGTACATCGAGTGTTTGTTGATAACCTGCTCTTATATCTCTAACTTGATGAGTAAGTCTTTCAACAGTTTCAATATTTTGAGCAAAAACTTCTAATCCACAATTAACCAAAGTTTCAATTGATGATGAAAGCCCTTTAAAATCTGGAGTAAGTGCTTCTACAGCCGTGTCAGGATTTAAATCTTTAATTAGCTTTACAGTATTTGCAAAATGTTGAGCGCCTCCATCAGGAAGATCGTCTCTATTAACTGAAGTCAAAACTACATACTTAAGCTTCATAATTTCGACAGCTTTTGCAGTATTCAAAGGTTCATCTTTATCAAGCCATCCATTTGGATTTCCTGTATCAACCGAACAAAACTTGCATGCTCTTGTGCATACAGAACCCATCAGCATAAAAGTAGCAGTTCCAGCAGACCAACATTCATTAATATTTGGGCAATGAGCTTCTTCGCAAACTGTATATAGTTGCTTGCTTTGAACTTGTTCTTTTACCTTGTGAAAATTAGGATTAAACTCAGCCTTAACTTTTAACCAACTTGGTTTCTTTGGTGTGGGTATTTCAGAATATTTATTTAATTTTTGGCCGTTTTTAACAGCCTTTATACCATCCCTATTGGTGATTTTAGTTGTTGCTATAATTTCCATTTAAAAAATTTTTCTAAGTAAATCTATTGATATTTTTTCTAATTGTAATTTAGAAATATCCTTATTTAAATCTTTTATCTGCGTTACTTCTAGGTCTTTGTAACCACATGGATTAATTTGTTTAAAAGGTAAAAGATCCATATCATAATTTATACTAATTCCATGGTAAGACTTGCCTTTTGAAATCCTCAATCCCACTGAAGCAATTTTTTTTTCCTCTACATAAACACCGGGTGCGCCTTCGATAAAATTTGAATCAATCGAAAATTCTTCTAGCAACTCTTTTACGAATAACTGAATAGTACTTACAAGCTTCTTAGGACTAAAGTTAAGTTTTTTAATATCTAAGAGAAAATAAATGACTAATTGTCCAGGTCCATGATATGTGACCTCTCCACCTCTATCTGATTGAACAACAGGTATATTCTTTGGATTAATGATGTGATTTTTATCGGCTGCAGTTCCTAAAGTAAAAATTGGTGGGTGTTCAAGCATCCAAATTTCATTACTGAAATTTTTATCTTTGATATGAGATTTCATCAGTTCTAAAGTTTCGTGATAATTCACAGTTCCAAGAGATTTAAAAGTTAGGTTTTCAAGCACTATTTGTTTCTTGCTTCTACAAATGCGTCTTCTGAGATTTTATGATATTCAGAAACATCTTTTTTGAAATTTTTATATGACTCATAAACTTTAGCAATATTTTCATCATCCTTTGCTAAATCATCTAAAATTTTATTTGAAATTAGTCTAAATTCTTCAATAACATCATCAGGTAATCTTCTTAGTTCGACACCATGGACGTCAACTAACTCGGTTAATGCTTGATTATTTCTGGCTAAATATTCATCCAGCATATCTTGATTAACAGCTTTTGATGCGGTTTCTATTATTACTTGCAAATGCTTAGGAAGAGAATTCCATGCATCTAAATTAATCAATAGTTCTAGCATAGGTCCAGGCTCGTGCCATCCAGGATAATAATAGTATTTAGCTGCTTGATGAAATCCAAATGTTAAATCGTTATATGGGCCTACCCATTCTGTAGCATCTATAACTCCTGTTTGAAGCGCTGTAAAAAGTTCTCCACCTGGCAGAGTTACTGGTATGCCTCCAGCTTCTTTTAAGACCTCTCCACCAATTCCGGGTATACGCATTTTTAGTCCTTTAATATCTGCTAAAGAATTTATTTCTTTGTTAAACCATCCAAACATCTGTGTTCCTGTATTTCCAGCTGGAATCGGATAAATATTAAAGGGTTGGTATATTTCTCGCCATAACTCCAAGCCACCACCTCTGTATACCCAAGCATTGATCTCATCAGCTGTTAGTCCAAAAGGAACACTTGTAAAAAATTGAGCAGCTGGGACTTTGCCTTTCCAAAAATAGCCGCCACTGTGACCCATTTGATGGGAGCCACTTGATACAGCATCAAACACACCAAAAGCAGGAACTTGTTCTTCTGCACCATAAACAGTAATGGTCATCTGCCCATTACTCATTTCTTCAACAAGATCAGCAATTCTTTCAGGTGCCATGCCTAGACCAGGATAATTTTTTGGCCATGATGTAACTAAGCGCCAATTATATTTTTTCTCTTTCAAGACATCTTCGTCTAATCCTGTAGATTGCTCGCCAGAACAACCAACCAAAACTATCAAAGTTAATATGTAAGTTAAATTTCTCATTAAATTTTTTCTAGGTTTGCGTAAGCCATAACTAACCACTTCGTTCCTGAACTATCAAAATTTACTTGAACTCTTGCAGCATCTCCCGAGCCTTCATAGTTAAGCACAATACCCTCACCAAATTTTTTGTGTAAAACTTTTTGTCCAAGAGCAATACCTATCTCCTCCTCAAATTCAATTTTTGTCTCATTGAAGTCTTTTCTATTATAAGGAATATTGGTTTGTGCTCTAGGTCTTATTTCATCAATTAGATCTTTTGGAATTTCCCGCAAAAATCTTGAAGGTGGATTAAAGGTATCTGTTCCATGAAGACGCCTTGATTCTGCATGTGTAATGTAAAGTTTTTCCATTGCTCTTGTAATTGCAACATAGCAAAGCCTCCTTTCCTCTTCTAACTGCGATGCACTCTCCATTGATCTGCCATGCGGAAAAAGACTCTCCTCAAGACCTGTTAGAAGAACTAATTTGAATTCTAGTCCTTTTGCAGAGTGCATTGTCATAAGTTGTGCAGCATCATCGTGTTCCGATGCTTGCCTATCGCCAGAATCTAAAGAAATAATATCGAGATAACTTTCAGCAATTTCTATATTTGTTCTTTCATCTTTAATGCTTTGCTCAAAATTTTTTGTAGCTGTAATTAATTCCTCTAGGTTTTCAGTTCGTGTTTTTCCTTTTTCTCCAGCTTCTTTTGCATGATAAGCATATAAACCAGTTTCTTTAATAATTAGCTCCATAAGGTCAGATAAAGAGTTCTCTTCGATAAAACCCTTACAACCAGCAATGAATTCAAGATAATCTTTTAATCCAGACCCTCCTCTTCCTGAAATTTTTCCTTCATCGATTAGTTTCGCTGAAGCTTTTATATAAGAAATATTATATTGTTTTGCAGCATTTCTAATTTTTGCTAATGTTTTTTCACCAACACCTCTTGTTGGATTTGAAATTGATCGCTCAAATGAAGGATTATCATTGTTATTAAAAATAATTCTCAAATATGAAATAGCATTCTTTATTTCTAGTCTTTCGTAAAACCTCAGGCCCCCGTATATCCTGTAAGGAATACTCACACGAAGTAATGCCTCTTCAATTGCTCTTGATTGAGCATTAGAACGATATAACACTGCAGCCTCTTCATAAGTACCACCCTTATTCATCCATTCTTTTAAAATATCAGCGACGAATCTAGCTTCATCTTGTTCGTTATATGCCTGATAGAGAACTATTTGCTCACCCTCTACTTTATCTGTCCAAAGATTTTTACCCAGCCTATCTTTGTTGTTATCAATCAAAGCATTTGCAGCATTGAGAATAATGTTTGTTGACCTGTAATTTTGTTCTAATCTAATAATTTCAGTTTGTTTATAATCTTTTGAGAACGAATTTACATGCTCAACCTTTGCTCCTCTCCATCCATAAATCGACTGGTCATCATCCCCCACTGCCGTTACATTAGAATCTCTTGAAGCTATTTCTTGAAGCCACTTATATTGAATAGTGTTGGTATCCTGAAACTCATCTATAAGGATTGATTGGAATCTCGTTTGAAAAAAAGTTTTTACAGACTTTGAATTGATTAAAACCTCATAAGACTTTAATAAGAGCTCACCAAAATCGACTAAATCATCTCTTTGACATGTTTCTTCATACTCTTTGTAAACTTTGCTTATTGTTTCAGTATAGAAATCCTCTTTATCATCAACATCCTTTTGGCGTAATCCATCATCTTTCCAAGCATTAATTTGCCATTGGCTCTGTCTTGCTGGCCATTGTGCTTCATCTAAGTTCAGTTCTTTAGAAATTCTTTTTATTATTCGTAACTGATCATCAGAATCTAGAATAGTAAAACTGCTTGACAGTCCTGCTTCTTTATAAAATCTTTTTAAAAGTTTATGAGATAGTCCATGAAAGGTTCCAACCCACGAATCTAGCATTGGGGCCTGAAGAAGCGATTCAATTCTTGAGCGCATCTCATTTGCAGCTTTGTTTGTAAAAGTAACTGCCATTATTGAAGACGGATTTCTGCCTAAAGCCTCAACTTCCCATGCAATTTTATGCACTAAAACTCTTGTTTTTCCAGAGCCTGCGCCAGCCAAAACTAGCAAATGCTGTTTTTCTGAAGTGACAGCTTTTCGCTGTTCTTCATTTAAATTATCTAAAATATGAGATACGTCCATTTAGGGATTCATTTTTTTCTTTAAGTTAGATATTCTAACCTTATGTCGACAAAATTATTGAGACAAATTAAGAATTCGATACCAGATTTAAGAAAGTCGGAAAAAGTAGTCGGAGAGTTTATATTAGAAAATCCTAAATCTGTCATCACCATGAAAACAGCAGAAGCATCTGAAGCTATGGGAATAAGTGAACCCACACTTATTAGATTTTGCAAAGCAATAGGATTTTCAGGTTTTCAAGAACTAAAAATTAATTTATCTCAGCAATTAGCAGCAGATGATTATTTTGTAATGTATGAAATAGATGAAGATGATTCTATTCATGAGCTCTGTGAGAAAGTTTTCGATACCGGCATAAGTGAAATATTAAATGTTCGATCGCAAATTGATCAAGATATCCTTGAAAATGCTATTGAAACCTTGGTGAATGCAAAACGTGTAGAATTTTATGCTTTTGGTGGCTCAGCTCCAGTGGCAATGGATGGTCAGCATAAATTTTTTAGATTAAAGATTCCATCATCAAATATATCAGATCCTCATCTTCAGTTTATGTCAGCTAACTCTCTTGAAAAAGAAGACGTTGTGGTGGCAATATCACAATCAGGAACTACAACCGCATTAATAGAAAGTGTAAAAATTGTAAGAAAAAATGGTGTCAAAGTAATCGGGATAATGCCAGGCGACACTCCACTTGCAAATATCTGTGATTATCCTCTGACAATTAATGTAGGGATCAACAACAGAATATCAAAACCAGTTACATCTAGGATTGCATATACAGCTGTAATAGATGTGCTAACTATGGGTGTAGCACAACTCAAGCCCGAGGCTCAAGAACATTTATATAATATCGCTGATAGTCAAAGATCTTTGAAAAGTAGTGACTAATAGATTGCTGATTCCCTAAACCAGAGATTCACTGCCCATTTTTCACCTGCAACAACTGGCGAACCTCCATGAAGTGCTTGTGGATTAATTTCAGTTGTGCCCTCTATACAATTATGAAAAACAACTACGTCACCTTTATTTGGTTTTACAGAAACATTTATTTTTGGAAAATCCGTAGCGCCTCCCTCCTCAACATCATTTAAATAAGCAAGGGCTGTCACCATTCTTTGGCCACCTGGAAACCAATTATTTTGTCCTTCTTTTGTAGTCTTATCAAAAGCATCAAAATGAGGCTTATATTCATTACCAGGCCCATAATAGACTAGCTGGAATTGTTCAGCATTGTTAATTGGCATCTTAACTAAAACAGAAAATCGCTTACTTACTTCATGAATGACATCAGATGCGCTATGTTCCAACCAACAAAAATCATTGGTCCTACTTGCATGAAATTCACTTTCATCATCTGAAATTACCTTAGCTCTTTCCATTTTACCCTTACCCATTTCAACAAAAGCTTCACATTCATCATCGGATAAAAAATTATTTACTACATAAACAATTGGGTCTGCAGAATAAAGAGTGACGTTATCAGATATTTTTTTTGGTTCCATTTGCGATACAAATTATACTATTTTTGTATTATAAATAAATTTGTTATGAAAATTTTTATTTCAATTGCTTCCTATCAGGACCCCTTACTTGAGTCCACAATTATAAGTGCATACGAATCATCTAAAAATCCTGAAAACTTAGTATTTGGTGTATGCGATCAATCAAGCAATCCGCTCGATATTGACAAATTCTCATTCAAGGATCAAATTCATTATGAACATATTGATCCTCTTTTATCTGAGGGTCCATGTTGGGCTAGAGCAGAAATTCAAAAAAAATTTACAAACGAAGAATATTATTTACAAATTGATTCACACTCTCAATTCGAAGAAGACTGGGATTCATACTTAATAAAATACATCAATAAGATACAAGAGGTCGATTCTGAGTTGCATAAAAATCCAATAATTACATGTTATCCAAGAGCTTTTGAGGTTCTTGACTACGACAGTCATAAATTTTCAATGAATAGAGATGATAAAAATACACATGTAATTACTTTTAGAGAAGATTCAATGTTTATAAAAGGGAATTTTTGCAGACAGATTGGTGCTATTTCAAATGAAGAAATAACACATGGATTCCTGCTAGCTGCCGGATTTATTTTTACAACATCAGACTTTGTAAAGAAAATTCCATACGACCCAATTTTTTATTTTTATGGTGAAGAAATATCCCTAGTGCTGAGAGCCTTTACCAGAGGCTTTGGGATATTCCATATTCCTGAGGCTCCTCTATTTCACTTATATACTGATGTAACAGACATAAAAAGAAAGTTACATTGGGATACTAGCGAAGACGAAGGTAGAGATATTAAATGGCATCAAAGAGAAGAAATAAGCATAGAGAGATTAAGAAAAGTTATTAATAATGAAATTAATGATGAGTTTGGTCTTGGTGATACAAGATCATTACAAGATTATGAAAATTTATGTGGAGTTGATCTAAAAAATATGAAGGTTTTAGATAAACAAAAAGCTTATACATCTGAATTTATTTCAAAATTGTCATGGCAGGACTCATCTTTCTAGATCAAATGTTAGAATTAAATATTATATTATGGAGAAAAAATGAGCGAAGAAATTAAGAACTTCTTTTCAACTTACACCGATTTTGTAACTAAAGTCACTAGCGATCCGAGTATTGACTTGGATTCGCTTAAAAATAGTTTTGATGACATTGAAAGTAGTTCATCAATTAAGACTCCGCGCTTGTTGACCGCTGCATTAGGTCTTGGAAGTGAAACTGGTGAGTTTGTAGAAATAGTAAAAAAAATGTTTTTACAAGGAAAACCGCCCAATGAAGATAATATTTTTCATATGAAAAGAGAGCTTGGAGACATTATGTGGTATTGGGTTACAGCCTGCGCTGCTCTAACTA
>JH611157.1:204090-215467 GCA_000252525.1 SAR86 cluster bacterium SAR86A
GAAAATTCCATAAATACTCTCCTTTACAGAGGCTTTGGGATATTCCATATTCCTGAGGCTCCTCTATTTCACTTATATACTGATGTAACAGACATAAAAAGAAAGTTACATTGGGATACTAGCGAAGACGAAGGTAGAGATATTAAATGGCATCAAAGAGAAGAAATAAGCATAGAGAGATTAAGAAAAGTTATTAATAATGAAATTAATGATGAGTTTGGTCTTGGTGATACAAGATCATTACAAGATTATGAAAATTTATGTGGAGTTGATCTAAAAAATATGAAGGTTTTAGATAAACAAAAAGCTTATACATCTGAATTTATTTCGAAATTGTCATGGCAGGACTCATCTTTCTAGATCAAATGTTAGAATTAAATATTATATTATGGAGAAAAAATGAGCGAAGAAATTAAGAACTTCTTTTCAACTTACACCGATTTTGTAACTAAAGTCACTAGCGATCCGAGTATTGACTTGGATTCGCTTAAAAATAGTTTTGATGACATTGAAAGTAGTTCATCAATTAAGACTCCGCGCTTGTTGACCGCTGCATTAGGTCTTGGAAGTGAAACTGGTGAGTTTGTAGAAATAGTAAAAAAAATGTTTTTACAAGGAAAACCGCCCAATGAAGATAATATTTTTCATATGAAAAGAGAGCTCGGAGACATTATGTGGTATTGGGTTACAGCCTGCGCTGCTCTTAACTTAGATCCATATGAAGTAATAAGTGAAAATCAAGAGAAGCTTGCTGCAAGGTATGGTGAAAAATTCGAAGTTGAGAGAAGTGAGGTTAGGAAAGAAGGAGACCTGTAATAATTTATGTTAATTCTTCTATCATCCTTATACATGATTTATGGATTTCTATTTTTATACTCTTACGTAAAAGATATCGGACTTTTAAGATATTTGTATGCGAAGAAAAATATAAATACGTTGCTCACAATAGAATTAATTTTCATCATTGTTGCATCTTTTATAGTGTTTACAAGTCAGCCTATGAATTGGATGGTTGGATTGATAATGATATTTCATATTTTTGGTGTCGTTTGGATTGTAGCTTTCCCAGAAAGTTTTTATTCCATGTATGAAGAATCAATGAGCATAGACCCTGGTTCTGTTGAATCAATGTCTGGATGGATACTTATTGGATTTGGAATCTTTGTTTATTTATCAAGAATAATAACTTAAGCAAATTTTTGTAATCTTTTTAAAAGGCTTGATGTATCCCATCGCCCTCCACCTTCATTTTGAATATCTTTATAAAATTCATTTACCAATTTAGTAATATCAATATCAATATTTGATTTGCTAGCCTCATTTATCACAATTTCAAGGTCTTTCCTCATTAAATCAACAGCAAAGCCATGATCGTAGCTATCCTGAAGCATTGTTTCCCATCTATTATCCATTTGCCATGATTGTGCAGCGCCTTTAGAAACCACTTCAAGTACATCTTTGCTATTGAGTCCAACGTTTTCAGAAAAATTAATGCCTTCTGATAAAGCTTGTATTAGTCCTGCAATACATATTTGATTTACCATTTTTGTTAGTTGCCCACTGCCACTTTTACCCATATATTTCGTAAATTTTGAATAGCAATTTAAAACATCATCTATTTTATTAAAAGCATCCTTATTGCCTCCAATCATTATTGAGAGCTGTCCTGATTCAGCGCCAGCTTGACCTCCAGAAATTGGTGCATCTAGGTATTCAATTCCTTTAATATTTAAAATTTTATTTAATTCAATAGGCAAATCTGAAGAAGTTGTGGTGTGATCAACAATAACTGTTCCTTCTTTAAGTTTATTAGAGAAATCTTGGTTTTTTATTAATACCTCTTTAACATCCTGATCTTTTGTTATACATAATATAATTACATCTGAAAATTGAGCAATATCTTCTATGTTCTTGAATGCCTTGCCCTCATAATCTTTGATCCATTTTTCTACTTTATTTGAAGACCTATTGAATACAGCAACATTATGCTTACTTTTATGAAGGTGTCCTGCCATTGGAAAACCCATCACTCCTAAGCCGATAAAACCAATATTCATAAAATTATTTAGGGATTATTTTTTTCTTCTTCTGATTTTTTATATTCTTCGTAGTCTTCCCAGTCATGAGGAGTTCCAACGTTCATTATGCCCTTTTTTGCCCTGTATAGACTCTGTGTTCTGAGTTTATTAATGTCTTCTTCTTTTTCGAAAAGACGGTTCCAGCCTTCAAGAAAAAGCTTTCTGAAATTTTTTTTTGGCATAAATTAGACTAGATAATCTGTTCTATCTTTTCTAGCTGTCTTCTTTAAACCACTCTCTGTAACGTACTCATCTGTAATTCCTTTAGTTCCTTCAAGACCTTTTCCAGATGTAAAAAGCAACAGAGTGACTGAAAGTACAGAAGTTACGATTATTGATAATAAAATTAAACTATTCATCCCCACAATAAAAATAGTTAACAATGTGTGAATGATATATTTAAGTCTTCAAAAAATCTATAGATTTACTTTATTTTGCAACTCTTTTGCTGATTCAAGATATTCAGCTTTTAGTCGATCTACAAGGTCTGAGACTGAAGGAGAATCAGTAATTCTCCCAATTCCTTGTCCAGATCCCCAAATATCTTTCCATGCTTTAGAATCTGTATTCCCTCCTGATCCAAAATTCATCGCTGATTTGTCGGCATCAGGTAAGTTATCGGGATCCAATCCAGCATTTGCTATAGACGGTTTCAAATAGTTTCCAAGAACTCCAGTAAATAAAGATGAATATACTATGTCAGAAGCAGCGCTTTCTTCTAACATTTTTTTATATTCCTGATCGGCGTTAGCTTCTTTGCTGGCAATAAATCTCGTGCCCATATATGCAAAGTCTGCACCTAAAGCCAGAGAGGAAGCAACAGAATATCCATCACCGATCGATCCAGATAAAATGACAGTTCCATCAAACCATTCCTTTACTTCTCTTAGTAGCGCAAACGGAGAGAGAGCACCTGCGTGACCACCTGCTCCTGCACATACAAGTATTAAACCATCGACGCCTTGTTCAGCTGCCTTTCTAGCATGTCTTACGCTTATTACATCATGAAATACCAAACCTCCGTAACTATGAGCAGCCTCAACGACTTCAGCAGGCGGTCTTAAAGAAGTAATAATTATAGGAACTTCGTGTTTAACACATGTTTCCATATCATCCATTAATCTATCGTTCGATCCATGACAAATTTGGTTAACTGCGAAAGGAGCAACTTTTGCATCAGGATTTTGCTCTTGATACTCAGCTAATTCTGTTTTTATTCTTATAATCCATTCCTCAAGAACATGTTGAGGTCTTGCATTCAATGCTGGAAAGGAACCAATTATTCCAGCTTTACATTGAGCTATTACTAGATCAGGACCTGATATCAAGAACAACGGTGCTCCAATTACAGGCATAGAAATATTGTCTTTAATATGTTTTGGTATTGCCACTATGCTCTCCTTTTTTAATAATTAAAATTTATCTGGATAATCATCAACTAGATGAACAAAGGCTCTGACCCCTTTGTCCAAGGCTGAATCATCAACTATAAAATATGGTGAATGATTTCCTGGCACGCCAGATCTATCTCCAAAATTAACAGCATCTAATCCAACACCAGGCTTGTTGACTCCTAACCAAAAATATAAACCTGGAATCTCTTGAGAAAAATAAGAGAAATCTTCAGCACCTGTTACAGGGATATCAGATTCAACAAATTTTCCTGGTGAGGCTGAGGCGAGCGAGCCTTTCATAGCCTCTACTAATTTAGGATCATTGTAAGTAACAGGGAAAAATCCTCCAACATCGAACTCAACTGTTATTTCTGTTCCAGTTCCAACAGCAACTCCAGCAGCAATTTGTTCTATTTCTTCATACACCTCTTTTCTTAGTTCAGGATCAAATGTTCTTATTGTTCCCATAAGCATAGAATCTTCTGGAATAATATTTGCCCTGGTTCCCGTTTTTATCATTCCAACTGATACAACCGCAGGATTATTAATTATATTAATTCTTCTGCTAACGACTGTATTTAAAGATTCAATTAATTGGGATGTAGCCATAATTGGATCAATGCCTGCCCATGGAGTTGATCCGTGTGCTTGAACTCCCTTAATTTTTATTCTGTAGGATGATGCAGCAGCCATTGCTGGACCTGATTTAACAAGTAAAACTCCGTTAGGTATGTTAGTTACATGCAAGCCAAAAATTACTTCAGGCTTGTATCTCTCAAATATACCTTCTTCAAGCATCATTTTGGCACCGCCACCCTCATCTTCTGGTGGACCTTCCTCAGCAGGTTGAAAAATAAGCATTATATTGCCTTTAATGTCTGATTTATTTTTAGCCAAAAATTCTGCAACGCCCATTAAAATTGCAACATGCGCATCATGTCCACAGGCATGCATTACACCAACATCATTACCCAAATATGTGGTTCTAACTTTCGATGCAAAAGGTAATCCGGTTTTTTCTTCTACTGGCAAGGCATCCATATCAGCCCTAAGAGCAATTGTAGGACCAGGTTTACCGCCTTTTATTAATCCAACTAACCCTGTATAAGCAATCTTTGTTTCGACTTCTATTCCAAGAGAAACCAAATGTTCTTCGATTTTCTTTGAAGTTCTGAATTCTCTGTTACCTAATTCTGGATACTGATGAATGTCATGTCTCCATTCAATTACCTTAGGCATTAACTCTTCTATTTCTTGATCAAGCTTTATTTTTAGCTCTGCCAAAATATTGGTTGAAATAAAAATAAGACAAAATGTTAATAGACTTTTCATATATAGATTATAAATAATTAAAGTTTTAATTAACATAAATATGAATTAGTAATTAATTAAGTTTAAACAATTTGTTAATATTAAATCATGAAGCGTTATTTTTTATCACTTATACTTATTGCATCGTTCAATATTAATGCAGATAAAGATGATGATAAATCAAGTGATTTTGATTACTCTTATCTAGAACTAAGTATTATTCAAACAGATACTACTGATATTGGAGCAAAAATCACTTTGCCTTTACCTGGAGGCTTATATATTGTTGCTGAGAGAAGAGCAGAAGAAATAGATTCTCAAAATGGTTCATATGAAAGAATTATTAACTCAGCAAGATTAGGCATACATGCTGGTATAGGAGATATATTTGGTTCTATCTCTAGCAAGGGAGTTAAATTGAGTGTAAAAAATATCTTTGATGTTTACGCTGAACTTGGTATTAAAGGAACAGCATATGAAACTAATATCAATTCATTTTCCGAAGATGATTCTAAGGCTAATGCTGTAGCAGGTATTAGATTTGGAAGCCCTAAAGGATGGGAAGGTAAATTATTTGTAGATTTTTCAAAAGACGCTGAAGTGGTTCAAAAAGAATGTCCTACTGGTCAAGTTTGCACACAATCTATCGAATTTATGCTTGATGAAGACTCTGATCAAAAAATTGGAGCAGGAATTCTATATAACTTTAATAAAAGAAGTGCTATTAGTGTGGAAATGTTTTCCAGCAAACTATTTGATACTTCTTTAAAAATTGGTTATCTAATTAATTTCTAAATTTGACAACTCATATCCAAGCCACAGCATAAAGGTGACTTAATTTTTCCACAACCAACAGGGCATTCAGATACCTGAACTTCTGATCCATCATCAGTTTTTAATATTCCGTCAACAAGCGGTTCATCACATTTCCCACAAATTGTTTTTACCGACATGCCACAAGACTTACATTCATATGTTGCCATTTTAATCCTCCTATGAGTTACCCATAGCGTCTAATATTTCTAATAATAAATTAATAATATCTAAATATAAAATAAATGCCATTTCAAGGGCGGTTTCCCAATTATTAGATACTAAGTCCTCTCTTTGTTTTATGTAGTTAAAATCATATAGTAAGAATAATGAAAAAAGTACTGCGCCAAAAATAGCTCCAGCTCTTACAGTTGGTCTGCTTATACTTATGAAGAAGCGAGCTAAATTAAATAGCAATAATCCAAGTAATGCTATTAGTAAAAAAGCTCCGAAAATTTTATTTTCTGAGAAAGAATAAAAGTCACTATATCCAATAAAGCCGGTTAACATAGTCACAACAAGAACAATTTTTAATGCAGTAAATCCATCATTCTCATCCATTTCAAGCATTATCAGGGCTAGCAAAGGTCCAAAACTTAAAGATGTCAAAGTAAAAATAAATAAGCCTATTTCAAATCCTAGATTGAAAAAATCTACAGCAAGAAGTGTTCCAAAGAGAGTAATTGTATTGAAGATAAAAAATACTATGATCCATGGAGAGGCTTTGGTCACATGAAAATATCCATCTTTCAAAAGCTCAATGACCTCTTCTTGAGTATTAGCTTCTTTTTGTTCCCAATCATCTTCGTTGATCTTTTTAGACATTTTTTTTGGAAATGTATCACTTACTTTTCCGTAAGGAATTAGGTCAAGCTGTCCCTTCATATTGACCGCTCCTCTAAAATATAAACCTAAAAAAGAAGAATTTGATTCATATGCTTTTCTGGCTTTGTTTAGACAGTAAAAGCATACTGACAGCATCAAAAATAGCTCTCCAGAGAGAATCACTAACGTTTTAAATAATAGAGTTGTTTCCATGAGTATATTTAACTCTATCACAGTAAAAAATCTCTAAATATTAAATTTATGTACTTTATTTAGATATATCTTTTTTAAAATATACAACAGAGCTTTTTCCAGATCTTGATCCTTCATTTTGAGTAAAAGTCTTTTTGCCAACCTCGATAAAGCCTAAATTCTTATGGAAATCTATCGAAGGTTTGTTCATTGGAAATGTATTTACTTCACAACAAAGTGGAATTTTATTCTCTATGCATAGATTTTCTAACTTATTATATAGATTCTTACCAAGTCCTTTTCTTCTATATTTCTCAGCAATTGCAACTCGATCAATATAAAGAAACTTTTTCTCTCTTTCAGAAAAAAATTTATAATTTTTGGAAGAATAATTACTATTTTCTTTAAAACAAATTATAAAACCTATCATTTCTTCATTGTTTGAAACAAATAAATTTAATAAGCTCATTTGCAAAAGGCTTTGCAAATGATCAACTGACTCCAAGTTGCCAACCTCAGGTGTATTTGATTGATTTAAAAGATAAACTTCATTTAATAGATTTATATCAGAGTTCGACGAAAAGCTTTGAATGTTATATTCAAGTAAAGAACTCACGAATAAGTTTCACCTATGATTTTTATAGGTTGCTAATTCCTTCATTAATTTTTTTAAGAGCATCAGCTATAAATAATTCTTTTGTCATAGAATAACTTGGATGTCCCATAGTCGATAAATCCGCTGCTTTTTCCATAGCACTATTCATTAAGGCGTCTTGATCAACTACTTCGTCCATCAATCCAGCACTAATTGCATTTTCAAGCGAATACATTTCTGCTCCTAACACTGCTCTATATTTGTGGTTCTCAGTTACTCTAAATTTAATTAATTCTAGAATTGGGGGTGGTATCACCATGTTAGTTCTCATCTCATTTGCTCCAAGCATAAAATCTCCTTTGACACCAATTCTATAATCGCAGCAACATAGTAAAAAAGTTCCCAATGCAACTGCATGTCCTGAGCATGCAGCAATGACAGGCCTTGGAAAAGAGAAGATCCTTGATAATAATTTAAAACCTGCCAAGGTCATTTCTTGAATCATCTCAATGTCACCGCCTTGAATAACTTTTAAATCAAAGCCTCCTGACAAAATACCCTCTCTTCCAGTGATTATTAAACAGCCGTTTTCGGTTGGAACCTCATCCAAGCATTCGTTAATATCTTTAGACATTTTTGATGAAAAAACATTTGCTTTTCCATCATCAAGGGTAATGATTGATATATTTTCTTCTTTCTTAAGTGTTGCTAGTTTTTCTGACATAATAATAAAAATTGTTTTAAGGATTCTATCATGATTAAAAAAATACTTAAGGGTCTTGGCAGGCTCGCTGCTCTTTCAGTAATTCTCACCTTATTATATTTGGTTAATCTTTTTTTTATGAAACCTTATTCAATTGATCATTATTTAGGTAAAGAGCTTGTGTTTGGACTGATGGATTCACCTGAAGCAATGACTTATATTGGAGTATTTGATAGGTTTAATTGGCTAACAAAGCATAATTCAAAGTTATCAATACCCCAAGAAGATGATATTGAAAAAGACATAGTAGATTTAGAAAAGAGTATCAAAACTCTTTACAAATACGACGACTCAAAACTATCAGATAATCAAAGAATTACAAAAAAAATTGCAATTTTTGATTTAGAAAATTCTTTAAAAGAGCTTAAGGAATTTCCATATTTAGATTATCCACTAAATCAAATTGGAGGAATTCATCTTAATACAGTTGAATTTATGAGCGGCATGCACCCAATCAGAAATAAGTCTGAAGCAAACGACTACATAAAAAGAGTTAATTTAATTAAAGAGGTATACGAAGGAGTTTTAAAAGATCTTGAAAAACAGGCAATAAATGAAATATATCCTCCTGAATTCGTTTATGGGCATGTGATAAAACAATTAAATGAGTTTATTAATTATTCATATGATGATCATCCTCTATATAGTCAATTTATGATGAAAGTAGATAAACTTGAGCTTTCAGAAGAGGATATAGAGAATCTTGACCAAGAGATTAAAAAAGCTATTGATGAAAGTGTGACACCTGGTTTTAAGCTCTTATTAGGATTTATGAAAAAAACTCAAAAAAATGCAAATAAGAATCATGGCATATGGTCTCAACCAGGTGGAGATGAATATTACAAATTAAGAATAAGAACCTATACAACCACAGATTTCTCACCTGAGGAAATTCATCAAATGGGTCTAAGTGAGGTTGAAAGGATTTCAAATAGAATGAGAGAAATTTTAACAAGTCTTGGATATGATACTGCCAAAAGCGTTGGTGAGATTATGAATGATCTTAATGAAAATCCAGACTTTTTATATGCAGATACACCAGATAGAAAAGAGATAGTTGTAAATGATTATATGAAAATGGTCGATGAAGCTATTGAGGTAATGACTGACTATTTTCATACAATGCCTAAATCAGAGGTTATTGTTAAAGCAGTGCCTGAATATTCAGAACAAACTGCAGCTGGTGGTTATTATCAAGCGCCAGCACTTGACGGAAGTAGGCCAGGAGTTTTTTATGCTAACCTTTATGATATCAAACAAACTCCCACTTACAGCATGAGAACCCTTGCTTATCATGAAGCAACACCCGGCCATCATCATCAGATTGCACATTCGCTAGAGAACGACAGTCTTACCATGTATAGAAGATTTGGTTATAGAACTTCGGCTTTCTCAGAAGGATGGGCATTATATTCTGAACAATTAGCACTTGAAGCAGGACTAGCAGAAAATCCTTATGATGAACTAGGAATTCTTCAAAGTGAAATATTTAGAGCAGTCAGGTTAGTTGTAGATACAGGAATGCATTACAAAAGATGGACTCGTGAAGAAGCTATGGAATACATGAAGTCAAATACTGGAATGTCTGATACCGAAGTTAGAGTTGAAATTGAGAGATATATTGTTTGGCCAGGACAGGCGCTTAGCTATAAAGTAGGAATGATTAAAATGCTCGAACTAAGAAAAAGAGCAATGGATAAATTAGGAGACAAGTTTAATATTAAAGATTTTCATTCCGCAGTTTTAGATCATGGCAATCCACCATTGTTTATCGTTGAAGAACTTGTAGATGAAATGATTGAAGAGGCTCTTAATTAAAATTTATCAGGGTGTCTGGGTGTAAAAGAACTGTAATAGTTTTTTAGATCTAAAATGTCTTTAACGTTATCTCCTGAGGGTGTAAAAGCTTTTCCAAGCAGAATCTCTTTTTTTGAGAAGTCGATTGAGGCTAGAATGATTTTAGTATTGAGCTCCTTTGCGATTCTTAAAAATCCTGTCTTCCAGTCTTTTACCTTTGATCGCGTGCCCTCAGGTGCCATTGCGATCAAAGAACAATCTATCTTTTTTATTTGATCCAAAGCATCCTTAATTATTCCACCAGGTTTAGATCTATCAACTGGTATTCCTCCCATATATCGCAAGAAGGCTCCAAGACCAAAATATTTGAATACAGTATGTTTCCCAATAAAAGAAATTTTAGCGTCTAATCCAGCAAGTGTTGCCACGCCAACAATGCCATCCCAATTAGATGTATGAGGAGCAACAATCACAACAAGCTTTTGATTTGCGAACTCCTCTGAAATTTTTCCGCTAACTTTCCAGCCTAAAATAGACAGAACTGCTCTCCCCAACCATTGAAGCCACTTTGGTCTGTAAGCTCTGAAGCATTGAGGAATTTGTTTATTTGAAACACTGGGCATTTATATTACTTTGTTTATTAAATTTATCTTTAATCAAATATGGAAAATATATCGAGTAGCATACGATTACTGCAAGAATGTATACATCGATCATATGATATGGTGCATCTCGCATAAAACCTGTTACATTTGATCCAGGTGGTTTTTCCGCAACATACCAATAGTTTGCTGGAGGTCCTAATAAATAATTAATAAAGTAAATTACTACTAAAAAGGCAGATAAGACCATCAAAACCCTGTGTACATCTTTTAGGTAAGGTCTTTGATTATCAATTATTATTGCGTAAGAAACGCCCAGAAGAATCATTGCATGGCCAACCATATGCCTTATGTAGTGAATGTTGGGAAATCCATATTGGGTGTCTGGAGTCAATATAGCCATTCCAGCTCCAGAAATTCCAGCAAAAAAAGCGAATAAAAAGAAAATTTTTCTCTTAGTCAAAAAATATAGCATTACTGATGCTGAAGAAAAATCACATAAATGCAAGGGCAAACCAAGCTTAATATCAATAAGGTATCCCTCATAATAAAAATCCATAGCATGATTTATTAGCATCAATGAAATAAGAGTAACGATTAGAGAATTTTTTGATCTATCAGCTTTATTAATATAAAAATATGGCAAAAAAACTATTAAAGCTACAGTTATTACCATTATAAAAAGATGAGACATGCTTAAAGGAGTAAATTCAGCCATTTTTATATATAAACTTTTCCAAATTTGTTATCAATAAAGTCTTTCCAAGAGAGATTTTCTTGTTTTGTAAAACCATTTGTATCAATTTTCCCATCAAGAAACATTTTGAGCACGCTACAAACACCAGAGGCTGTGGTTAATTGAATCGCGCTATATTTGGTATCGCCATAAATCTTTCTTAGGTATGTTTTTTCTTGAAGTACGCCATCTATTAGGCCAATTACCTTAACAAAAAAAATAATCACATCATTTTTTGTTCTTGGCACCTCTTTATCAAAAGCTTCTCCAA
>JH611157.1:215487-233921 GCA_000252525.1 SAR86 cluster bacterium SAR86A
GTAATGAATGTTTGGAAATCCATATGTGTATCTGGAGTTAATATAGCCATTCCAGCTCCAGATATACCAGCAAAAAATGCAAATAAGAAAAACTCTCTTTTCTTGGTTAGAAAATACAACATAACTGCAGCTGAAGAGAAGTCACATAAATGCAAAGGCAAACCAAGCTTAATGTCAATAAGGTATCCCTCATAATAAAAATCCATAGCATGATTTATTAGCATCAATGAAATAAGAGTAATGATTAAAGTTTTTTTTGATCTATCAGCTTTATGAATAAAAAAATATGGTAAAAAAACTATTAAAGCTATTGTAATTGTCGCAATGATAAGATGAGAAAAGCTTAAAGGAGTAAATTCAGCCATCTTTATGTGTAAACTTTACCAAATTTGTTATCAATAAAATCTTTCCAAGAAAGACTCTCTTGTTTTGTAAAACCATTTGAATCAATTTTTCCATCAAGAAACATTTTAAGCACACTACAAACACCAGAAGCTGTAGTTAATTGAATTGCACTATATTTTTTATCGCCATAAATCTTTCTTAGGTATGTTTTTTCTTGCAAAACACCATCTATAAGGCCTATTACCTTAACAAAAAAAATAATCACATCATTTTTTGTTCTAGGTACCTCTTTATCAAAAAGTGTCTCCAAGATCTCTTTATTCTTTTTAAGATGTAAATCGTTAAACAAAAATTTCATATGATTTAAGTGACCAGGATACCTAATAGTTTTATATGTTAAATTTTCTACCTTATCTTCAAATGTTTCGCACATAGTTGCACATCCACCACTCGTATTAAAAGCTTCAAAACTTTCACCTTCAATTACTATTTTTTCGGCGCCCTCTAGAGGCATAAGTTTCACAGCCTTCCCCTCATAAATGGCATCTGCTTCATTACAATACTCATTTATTAAGCCATTTGTTGACCAACTTAAATAATAGCTCATCTCATTAGTTGTAAATCTTGGGAGTGCCCCAACACGCATCAAAACCTCACTCACTGAGTCAAATTCTTCCATCATGCCTGCAGCACAGATATTTATTGCTCCTGGAGCCAATCCGCATTGAGGCATCAAAATGCTTTTTGAATTAAGTCCTCTAATAAAATCAGTGGTTTCAACATCTTCTGTCAGATCAAAATAAGCTATGCCTTCTTTTGAAGCAACACCGGCAATATTTTTATTAACAGAAAAGGGTCCAGCAGAAATTACTGCATCTAGACCATTTAAAAAATCTTTCACATGATCAATGTTACTGGCATCGAATCCGTCTGTAATATCGCCCTGACGAATCTCATAATCCTCTTTAAGCATTTGTTTAAGTGCCCATCCAATGTTTCCACTTCCTACAATGCCTATCTTAGGTTTCATCAAACTCTACACCTTGAGCTAGTGGAAGCTCTTCACCATAATTTATCGTGGCTGTAACACGCCTCATATAGTTCTTCCAAGCATCTGATCCTGATTCTCTTCCACCACCAGTATCTTTTTCACCACCAAAAGCTCCACCAATTTCGGCTCCACTTGTTCCGATATTTACATTTGCTATGCCACAATCACTTCCAGATTCACTTAAAAATAATTCTGACTCACGCATGTCATTTGTGAAAATTGAACTACTTAACCCTTGTTTGACATTGTTTTGCATTGAAATGGCATCTTTTAAGTCACTAAATTTCTTTATGTATAAAATTGGTGCGAAGGTTTCTTTAAGCATCTCATCTTCAATTTGATCTACCAAAACAAGAGCTGGTCTAACATAAAACTCTTTAGGATCTTCAATTTCCAACCTCTCGCCTCCCAAAATCTCAACATCTTTTGACCTAAGCGAATCTAAAATAACTTGCATGTTATTAAAGCTCTCTTCAGATATTAAAGGTCCAACTTGAGATGAGTCTTTTGAAGGACAACCAATGATAAGATTATTGACATAATCGTTGAGTCTTGAAACACATTCATCATATATTTCTTCATGAACAAATAACCTTCTTAACGATGTACATCTTTGACCAGTAGTACCGCATGCTGAGAAAACAACGCCTTTAACGGTAAGATCTAAGTCCGCGCTTGGACATATGATTGCAGCATTATTGCCACCAAGCTCTAACAGTAATTTTCCAAGTCTAGCTGAAACAATTGGTGCTAATTCTTTTCCCATTTGGGTACTTCCAGTTGCTGATATTAAGGAAATTTTATTATCTTCACAAAGTGCAACTGATTCCTCATTTCCACCCTCTAAAATCAAAATAAGATCAGAAAAATCGTCACTTATCTTATCCCAGGCATTTTTAATTCCTCTTGCACATTCATTTGAGCGAGGACTTGGTTTCCAAATAATGCTATTGCCACAAACTGCTGCTAAACAGAAGTTCCAAGCGAAAACAGCCATTGGAAAGTTGAAAGCCGTGATACATCCAACTATTCCTAATGGATGCCATATTTCTTGAAGTCTATGATTAGCTCTTTCACTTGGCATTGTTAGTCCATAAAGTTGTCTGCTTAAGCCAACAGCAAAGTCACACATATCAATTGCCTCTTGGACTTCGCCCAAAGACTCTGTTTTGATTTTCCTTGCCTCTTCAGTAATTAACGCTGCAAGATTAACTTTTTGTTTTCTGAGCTCTTCACCAAACTTTCTAATGTACTCACCTCTTTGGGGAGCTGGTAGAGACCTCCACTTTATTGAAATTTCATGAGATTTATTGACTAATTGATTATAGTTATCTCTGTTCATCAGAACTGCCCCCGTAGATGTACTATTTTACTATAGTTATGTGTGAAGATATTCTAATAAGCTTTTAATTTTTTTAGTGCCGCCAAAATATTTCGATTCATCTTCGTCCATAAATTCTAAACTTTTGATAAGAGCAATCTTTTTGTCATGAAATTGATGAATATATTTCAAGGGTTGAAACATAACATTAATGGTAAAAAGAGAATAATCTTCATGAAACCTACATAAAGTTTCTTTTTCTGATCTTATGAACCATTCTGATGGATGAGACGTTAATTCTTTTTCTTCAGTCAAATAAAATCTCTTTGTATCTCCATGTATTAGCCAATTCTGTCTAGCAAATGGTTTCATGACAGGAGCTTGACTGATAAATTTCGCAATTCTATCGCCAACTTTTTCTTCAAGTGATTTAACTGGTTGATGTATTTGTTTTAAAGGCTTGCCAATCTTTTTCTTTACATCCCAGTAACTTGGTGAACATATGCTTGCTGCTATAAGCCTTTGATCGTTTTTTGATTCCAATAAACACAGATCATCTTGAATATTTAAACTAAGTTCTGCTATCAAATCTGGATATTTTGAATCAGTTACGCCAAAAACTTCCCCCAGGTATATCTGTGCATCAAGTGAATCATCTGTAACCGCAATAACATCAGAATAATTTTTATCTAAAAGATTTTTTTTATAGTTGATTAATTCTTTATCTGGCTTCCTATTTAACCATCTTTCGTTTTCTATCGGACTTAATCCAAGTCGATATTTTCTGTTACCGTCACCCCATGGAGGATCTGCCCAAAAATTATTATTAATTGAGCACATATTTTAAATAGCTATTAAAAGTACTAAAAAATTTTATGTTTGCCCTGAAGAATTTCAACGTACATCTTATGATCACCTATGAAGCTGTAAAAAGGATATTTAAAAGTTGCCGGTTTATTCTTTTCAATAAAGAAATGTCCAACCCATGCAAATGCATATCCAGATAACAATGCAAATAGAAGATTTAGAAAATTAAAACTCAAGAAAAAATTAATTAAAAAAACTAAGCCAATACTTGTTCCAATAAAATGCATTAGTTTTGTGTACTTATTGTCGTGCTCTGACAGATAATATGGATAAAAATCCTTAAATGTTTTATATCTTTCCATAATATTATTTCCTTGGCGGAAGCCCGCTTACTCTGGTTAAAGTTGTGGTCACACTCACTCTTCTGTGTTCTGAAAGTTTTTGATATTCCGGGTCTGAATACCAATCGATTGCATGTTGTTCCGATGGAAAGCTAAACAAAATTACTCTGCCCTCCATTGGATTCTCTCCTTCAACATGAGTTATGTTGTCATCATAAGTAATGAATTCACCACTATGTTTTTTTAATAATGGAAAGAAGCCTTTTTCATATTCTCTATATTTATCTGCATCATGAATCTGCAAATTTGCAATCATATATACTTTGACTTCTTCCATGTTGAATTATTTTGGTGCTGACTCTGGTTGATACTTGTAGTACCCCTCAAGAGGTATCATTAAATGAACAAAAGGGGTTCCCTCCATCATCACGTATGGTGCTCCAGTAGTGAAGTCAGTCGATACTCCCTCTAAAGAAGCAGGATCTTTTGGCATCAACATTAAATGCGAACCTGAATAAATCCAGTCTTCAGGAGCTGTGTTTTCTTTATCACCTTCAGAATATGGTCTGAAATTATCAACACCTGTGTCACCATGAATCATCCAAATCCATCCATCATTTTCAATTTCTGGTTTTGTCTTATTGATATATGCATCTGCCCATGCAACTGCATTAGCATCAGCGCATGCCGGTGCAGCTTCGTTTGCAGATTTATATCCCATTTTAGGCATTGGAATAAACGGCAAACAGGTCCAACCGTTTGTCCCTTCTCTTAGAACCTCTCCACTAGCACTAACAACAGTTGCAAAATCTCCAATAAAATCTGGCGCAGCAGTTGTATATGTTTCTATTTCCCAGTCAGCAGAATTGCCTTTCATGTGACCGCCTCCATGAGCATGCATGCCCATAATATTTGTAGTAAAAACAAATACGACTAAACTTTTAAATAAATTATTCATTTCTTCTCCCGCTTAAAAAATAATCATTTTAATTCTATGAAAGAATTAAATTTTATACAAATCTATTCTTTGTATTCATTTTCTATATGTTTAGTAATTGCTCTAAATATTGCTATGTGAGCAGCTTTTGAATACTCTCTTTCTGATCTGAATCTGTGATTCGATGATGTTTTTGCAATTACTACATTTGTCACTGGGTCAACATATATAAACTGATTGAATATTCCATGTGCCGTATAGTCAGTAATTGGATTGCCTGGCACCCACCACTGATATCCATAACCCCATTCATTAGACGATAGATCGCCAGCATCTGGCATTAAATGAGGTGAGTCAGGTTTATGAGAGGCTTCAACCCAAGACTTTGGAACAATTTGTTCGCCATTCCAGTTTCCTTCATTTAAATAAAGTTCACCAAACTTGGCATAATCTCTGAGCGTAGCGTTTAGACCACCAAGAGCCATATCAACTCCAGTGCTATCTGTTATGTAATATGCATCACTCTCAGTACCAATCTTGCTCCAAATCTTTTTATATAGATATTCTCTTACAGGCATCTTTGATACAGATTCAAGGATCATTGCTAATACCTGAGTATCTAGACTCACATAATGATTATATGTACCTTGCTCTTTCCCACTTTGTAAAGTCTTTGCAAATTCTCTAAAAGATGTCCCTCTTGCTGTTGCTCTACTAAATTTATTAATGTCTGAATTTGGATCCTCATAGTCTTCGTTGAATTCAATACCAGAAGACATTTGTAATAAATTTTTGATAGTTACATCTTGATACCCAGAGTCACCAAAATCATCTAAGTATTTTGAGACAGTATCATCAATACTATCAATGAGGCCTTCATCCAAGGCGATGCCTATTAAAGCAGATAGATATGATTTAGCTACTGAAAAAGAAATATGTTTGCTATCTTTTGAGTTGCCATTCCAATATTGCTCAAAAAGCATATCTCCCTTGTGTAAAATTATTAATCCATCGGTATGAAAATGTGAGAGCCCCTCTTTTATGTCAAGCCTCTCATCTTCAAAATAATAACTCTGAGGCAGTTTGAAATCTTTCTTTTTAAAAACATGAGGATTTTGAGAGGCTTTTATAGGATTTGAAGTATTATCAAAAATCTTATCAATGTTTATAAAGTTTTTAGCAATACTTTTTTCATTGTAAAGATTTGCTAATTTATAGAGTCTTACTATATTTGGGCTATAAATTAAAACGCCCAACAATAAAATAATTATTGCTGCTATTATTATTTTACTCATATTCTAATCCTTCAATATTTTTGTTAAATCCACTGATCATTTGGAGCTGTAAGATCATTTTTTTGATCACCTGTATTTACGACACCTCTTGGCTCAACAAGCATTATCATTGCTTCATCATTAGCAAAAGGTCTGTGTTTTGTTCCTTTAGGCACTACAATCATCTCCCCGTCGGTTAGGTTAATTGTTTCATTTTCAAATTCTATGAAAATTTCTCCCTTCATGACTATGAAAACCTCATCAGTATCATCATGCTTATGCCAAATGAAATCATCCTTAATTTTTACTAATTTAAATTGATAGTCATTCATTTCTGCAATTACCTTTGGCGACCAATGGTCTGAAAACATCTGAAACTTATCTTGAAAGTTGATTTTCTTCATTTTCATATTTTAAAACTGCTGATTTGGACCCATCTTCATCTATTGAAACATTAAGAGCTCGCCACTCTTCATTTCCACAAATTCTCATAACACAACCTTCGACCTTTAAATTTTTATTCTCTAATAAATTTAAATTGCCTTTAAATATTCTACCCCTTCCAGGGTCATATATTTTTCCGCCTTTATAAGATCTTGACCCTTTTTCATATTTAAAATCTTGAATCAGATTTATTCCAATTATGGTTCTTTCTCTTAATGCTTTATCTTTATTATTTGAATCTAAAATGGATTTAGGATCAGTGCCTTCTTCAACAAATATATGTTCGATTGTTGCACAGAGATTGCCTTCACAGTTCTTAATCAAAACAATTGACTGGGATGTTAGCCAATACCCTAAAATTTCATCATCCTCATGAGCATTTATCGATATGCTTATGGTAAAGAATGCATAAATTAATATTGCAACAAAATATTTATGAATATTCATTTTTTCTTTTTAAAATGTTAATTATCTTTCTCTCTAATACGTTCTTTGATAAACAAATTCTATATGGATTGTCGTCATAAACTGGATTGCCAACTAAAAGTTCTTTTGGATTATTCGTTTTAAATCTCCATCTAGTTCCTGTTTCCTCCGACATAAACAAGTAGTTAATCATAAGGTCATTTATTTTATAAAAATCTTCTTCTTTTTCTATATCTATATCTAATGTTGCTTTCAAAGATGATCCAAAAATTCTATCGATGTATTTAACATAAATTTCTTCATTCATATAACCACAATCAATATAGTTAGGAATATCTTGTATATTTATGTAAAAACTAAAATTTTCATTCAATTTTATATTCTCAACATTTAAAAAATCTTCAAGAGATGATTTGATAGAAATTATTTGGGTATCATCTAAGAACTTTAGGCCAGTAAATGTTTCAATGTATTTGGGAGAGTTTGGTGCTTTATAAATATTTGAAGCTTCTTGTGGCTCACATGAAACAATGAAAATTAAAATTATGAAGTATTTTCGAAACATGCAATTGTTTTATTTTTCCATAAACATTATCCATTCTCGAACCATTTCAACAGCCTCTTCATGAGTTAATGCTCTACCTGATTCTGGCATCATGACTCCTGGATCCATTGAAATCATTCTATGAAGCAGAATAGACTCTTCAGGCTTTCCTGGAACGATAGAATATTTTAGTCCACCACTACCTCTTCCTGTGGCTACAGGTTTCTTGTAGACCCCAAGATTGACGTCTCTTGTTTCATTCAAATGAAGATATAACCCTGTTGAGTTTGCATTTCCAGTTGGCGAATGACAATGCCCACAATTCACATCAAGATATGATCTTACTCTTTCATTTAAATCTTGAGATTCATCCATCCAATCAACAGGCGAAATTAGATCTAATGGGTAATTATCAATAATTTGCCTACTCATCCAATAAGTAAGTTGATTAAATTCGCCATCTTCAAATTGAAAATCTTTATTTATATTTCTTGCTTTAGGTCCAATTGGCGTAATTTTATCATTAGCAGCATGGCATTCTTTGCATTGATTTACATTTGGGACTCTATACCTAACCTCTTTTGTTTCGCCCATGAAGTCTATCCAAGAAACATTGATTGTTTTACCAGCGACTTTCTTAAAAGCTTCATTTTGTTCGTCATTCCAAGCGTAAGATACAGCTTCCCAGCCTGATTCTTTTCTTAAAAGCAATCTAGTTTCTAAAAGATTCTTGCCAAGCTCTGGATTTCTTTCATCAATTGGATAATAAAAAGTTTTTATAAGAGCGGATCCAATTGGAAAATCAAATACCCAATTTTCTTGATACTGCGCCTTTGTATTTTTTGGAACATATACCCATCTCTGTTTATAAGAATAATCTGAAAAAAGTGTTGATATTAGCTCATATGGAATTACATCACTATGAGGTATTTGTGCAGATCCATCAACAAAGAAATGAAACTCTGATAATTTTTGCGGAAATGTATCTGAAACTATTAAGTTTTGATTTACAGCATCAATCCTCATGGATAGCATGAAAACTATTAAAAGCTGAACTGTCTTTTTCATTATTCCTATAAACCGTCTATAACAATCGGTTCCAGTGGATTAATGACCCCTTTAAACTCTTTTTTATCTTTTCTAATTGGATTTGAAAAGCCTAGCATATATTTAATCGGACTAATTGTTAAAAAGCTAACTTGATTTTCTTCATCCATAATTAATTTTTCATCTTCTGGTTGACCAAAAAACATTTGTGAAAGTGGAACCACCCCGTCCCAGAAAACATCTGGCATATCGCCATTGCTTATTTCAAATAAGGCTTTTGCTAAATCACCTGTCTCTAAATCAGGATCAAATCCTCCTGGACCATAAGTATTATTGTGAACCTGAATTCTTTTTGGATGAGGATAATAATTTGGATCATCGGTTTCATCAGAATAAGAAACTATTGATAGATTGACTGTGCCATTTCCACTCATTAAGTTGTTAAAAATTTCAACATCAGAGTTTGCCATAACAATGATGCCTGTACCTCTAGGAACTTCTCCCACAATGTTGCCCTCAGGTGCAAAATTGTCTGTATCATTATCTATTGCTTTATTATCAAATACTCTAATGTGATGGCCGCCTTGTTGAGGAAGGTCAGGTAAATCAAAAACAAGGATTCCAGCTGTATTATGAGACGCTAGATTATTGTATACATCAGCATAATATGAATTTTCGATTTCAATACCAGCAACGTTATATTGCGCAATGCTATCCCTCACAATGATATTTTTTGACTGACCTACATAAATTCCTGCATCAGATGCACCAATTGCAACACATCCTTCAATTAAAACATCTTCGGATTCAACGGGATAAAAACCATATGCACCGTTCGTGCTTTTTGGACCGCCAGTCCATTCTGTTCTAAGATTGATCATATTGATTCCGTTAGACCCAATTACTTTGAGCGCATCTCCTTTTGCATCAAGAATTGCAAAATCTTTCAAAGTTACCTTATCTGATGTAACTAACAAGCCTTGAGCCCCTGATTTTTGAGACTTGAAATCAAGAATGGTTTTATCCATTCCATCGCCTTTGATAGTTACATTATTAACATCCAGCGACAGGCCATCTTCAAATTCGTAATATCCAGCTGCAATTACAAGAGTGTCCCCCTCATCCATTAAAATCATTGCCTCTTGTAATCTATCTTGAGCATCACTGCCTGGAGAAATGATTATCTCTTTACCAAATGAGTTATTTGAAACAAATAAAATCCCTGCTATCAGCAAAAGCTTTGAAAAATATTGAGTGCTTTTATTTGCTAAAAAAATACGCGTCCCCTATCGCAGTTTTAAGACTTTTATTGTATTAGAAATATCAGTTAAATCAAAAAATTAGTTTGGCAATATCTCGATTGTAATTTTCTTAGAAGAAACTGGTTTATATTCTTTGCTTGCACCAAAAGGCTTAATTGGTCTGTGTTCATGATCACCTGCTGCTAGTTGTAAAGTATATTTACCAGGATTTAAGGATAAAACAGCCTCTGTTTGTCCACCTCCAAAATGTAAAATGTTGGCACCATATGGTATAGGTTCCATTATATTTTTATCCACGTCATAAGCGTTGTTAATAATTAAGTGATGGTGACCTCCAACTATACAGCTTTGACGATCCTCAACCTCAATGCCTGCAGGAGTTATCTGGATGTTTTTTGAACCGAACTCAACTTTAAATTCTTTAGCATTAGTCTTAAATCCATCCATTGGTGCATTAAAAAATAACTCAATATCTTCACACTGATTTGAAAAAATTAGAGGTGAAAACAATATCGATAGTAAAAGTTTTTTATTATTCATAATTAATTTTTTGTTTTTGGTGGTCCAAAAAAATAATATAAAGCTTCATTAAGGTTTTTTGAACCCTTAATGTTATTAAATATGTCAATCCAGCCCATGAAAGTTATTTTGGTTGGATTGAAAGTGTTTACATTTCTTACCAAGCCAAATTTTACAGGCTCATCTTCAGGCTCAAAAGTTCCAAAAATTCTATCCCAAATAATAAAAAGATTTCCATAATTCTTATCAATGTATTGCGGATTTGCTCCATGATGAACTCTGTGATGAGACGGAGTATTAAATATCCATTCTAGAGGGCCTAAATTTCCAATAATTTGAGTATGGCCAACAATCCCCCAAAGCGTACTTATTACTCCTGCTACAGCAATGATTGTTGGATCAAAGCCTAATAATGGTAAAGTCATAAAAAATGGTATTTTTGAAACTGGTCCAAACCAAGCCTGCCTGAAAGATACTGCAAAGTTCATTTCCTCGCTTGAATGATGACTCATATGTATCGCCCAGAGAAAATTAACTCTGTGAGAAATTCTATGATAAAAATAAAATACGAAATCAATCATTACAAAAGTAAGAATCCATAGCACCCAAATTGGTAAAATTTCTGAGATGTTAAATAATTTAAATTGATATAGATAAAAATGAAGTGCAAGGGTGGCTCCTTTTAGAATAAATACCATTAAAATATTTCCAGTTAAAAGTCCTACAGTACAAAGAGTATCTTCTTTTTTATAAAGATTCTTATTAGTAAAAGAGGAAAAAATAACCTCAAAAAAAATAATCAACAGAACAATTGGTGCTCCAATTGCATAGACTTCGTTAATCGATAAATTAGTCATTTCGTCAATAAGAAAGTGCTTTCAAAATTACTTTTCTTGTATCAGCAGGATCAATTACAGCATCGATTTCTAAAAATGATGCGACTTCTACTGCTTTACCAGCATCATACATGTTTGAAACAAGTTTTTCATATAGTTTTTCTTTTTCATCAGGATCCTGAATTGCTTCTAGCTCTTTTTTAAATCCAAGCTTTACAGCACCCTCTAAACCCATTCCTCCAAATTCGCCTGTTGGCCATGCTGCTGTAAAGGCTGGTTTGTGCAAACTGCCTCCCACGAGCGCTTGAGCTCCAAGACCATATCCTTTTCTTAAAAAGATGGCTACGAGAGGCGAAACCAACTTTGAACCTGATTTAAATAAGTTTGACATTCTTCTTACAGCGCCTTCTTTTTCACTGTCTGGACCGACCATAAAACCAGGGGTATCAACAAATGAAACGATTGGCATGTTTTTATCACTGCATAAGTCAAAAAAGTCTGAAGCTTTGTCTGCAGATTCTGAATCTACTGCACCACCAAGATGCTTACAATCACTTGCGATGAAAGCCGTTGCATGTCCTTCAATGCGCATAAAACCAGTAACTATTGCCCTTCCATAATCTTCTTTTATTTCAATAAGAGATTCCTTATCGGCAATCAATTTTAAAATTTCCCTTATCTCATATGTGTATCTTCTATCATCAGGCAAAGCATTTCTTAGCATCTTCTGATCATTAAACTCAAAAGCTTTTTCACTTCCTTGGAAATATGAAAGTAGCTTTTTTGCAAGTTTTGTTGCCTCTGCTTCATCTTCAACAACGACATCAACAACACCATTAGGTTTATGATTTTGAATTGGCCCAATTTCTTCAGGCGCGAATTTTCCTAATCCGCCACCTTCTATCATTGCTGGTCCTGCCATTCCAACCCATGAGTTTTTTGTTGCAATTCTAAAATCACTGCTACCAAATAAAGCAGCATTGCCTGCAAAACAAAAGCCATTGTTTATAGCTATTTTGATTGATCTTCCTGATAAAGAAGCCCAATTTGCAAAAGTGGGAACATGTAATCCAGCAACTTGAGTCTTTACATCAACATCTCCTGGCCTGCCTCCCCCACCTTCTGTATAGATAATTATCGGTAATTCAAATTCTCTTGCTTTGTCTATGATGCGATCTAATTTTTGATGATGGAAGTATCCTTGTGTGCCTGCTAATACAGAATAATCGTAAATAACAGCAACAGCATTCGAATTCTCTTTACCTACTTTTTCACAGTTTATTGAGCAAAATCCTGTGATTATGCCATCAGCATTAGTTTCTTCTTGTAATTCTTTATATTGCCTTCTGCTTCTTTGCGCAGCTACTGCAAATTGTCCAAATTCTAAAAATGAATCCTTATCAACTAAATCATCAAGATTTTCTCTAGCAGTTCTAAATCCTTTGGCATGTCTTTTTTCTGTTGCGCGCTTTCTATTTGAATCATTACTTTTTTCAAGCCTGCTTAAAAATTCTTTATATAAATCGTTCACAATTTAGTTACTCATTTCAATTTGCTGAAGAATTTCAGCTGGAATATCAAAACTATTTCTTTCAATTATCCATTTTTTGCTGATCTGATCTATGGAAAGTTTATTATATAAGTGCGCAAATCTCCCCTGGCGTTGTCCTTCAATTTCTTCATGTACCAAAGATGATCCGAATTCGCTACCGTCAATTTGAAGTAATATGAGTTTTGACTCTGATTCAAAGTACAAACTTAGGGTAAGAGCTAGTTGTTTTGAAGAAGATAAATGCACAAAACCGTCCTCGATATCTAAAGAGGTTTCTATGAAACCATTTTCATTAGCGTTTTCCCACTCTGAAATCGTCAAAACTTTATATAAATCATTCATTCTTGATTTATAACTTTTTTTATTCCCTCTATTGAAACAAGCATTCCCTGATGAACTGCATCGCTAAAAATTTCTGGATCAATTTCTGTTGTCCATATCAAGGT
Organism: SAR86 cluster bacterium SAR86A; assembly: GCA_000252525.1. Classification (GTDB taxonomy): domain Bacteria; phylum Pseudomonadota; class Gammaproteobacteria; order Magnimaribacterales; family D2472; genus SAR86A. The sequence goes on from JH611157.1 coordinate 228,640, forward strand.
GCACGAATTTTCGTCAATTTCAGTCACATGCATTGTTGCTAAGTGATGATCGATGGGCGTTCTTGTTTCTATAGCAGAATATTGCAACATCATTTTAGTATCATCATTAAGCAATATTTTTTCTTTGACAATGCCCATACCCTCCATTTCAAAAATTCTACATTCTCCATCAAGGGTTATTTCGTTAATGGTGGGTACCCAGTCGCAACGTGAGACATCAGATAAAATACTCCAAAGTTTTTGAGCTGTACAATTTAAAATCAATTCTTCTTTTAATACTTTCATAGCCCTATTATGTCTATAATTAACAATACATATCAAATAAATATTCCGGGGTCATATATGTTTGAAGAATATCAATCAACACTTCTAGGCTTGTGGTTAATCTTAACAACAATTCTTTTTCAAGCTATGGTTGCAATAAGGTTTCATCGGAGTCAAAAAGGCGGTTATAAGGTTGGCATAATTAAGCCTGAGCTTGGCCAATCCTCGATTGTCTTTAGATCTCATAGAACTTTTCATAACTCTCTAGAAAATATTATTCCATTTTTTGGAATGGTTGTTTTAGGTGTTCTATCAGAATATAGTGCCTCAAAACTAGCAATAGTTACATGGATATATGCTACTACTAGAATCATTCATATGGTTCTGTACTACAAGATAGTGACTGAAAAAAATCCAAGCCCAAGAAGTTTATTTTGGGCAATTGGATTTATTACAAATATATATTTATTAGTTGATTTAGGAATTCATCTTATAATTAAACTTTAAGATTTAAAATTAAATATAAGGAGAGAATATGAAAAATTATTTTTACGCATTCGTTTTAGTTTTTGCCGTATCTTCAAGCGCGTTTGAAGTAACTGGTGAGAGTTTTAAGGCAAAATTTAAAGTTGATTCAATTACAGTTGGTAAGTTAGAAAGCACAATTAACTTATCAAGTGCAGATACTGGTCAGTATGGAAAAGTTTATGTTTCTTATACATTAAGATCAAACCCTAACATAACCACATCAGGCACTTGGACTGGGCACGGAAGAGGTATTAGCCCAGAAGGTGTTCTTGCCCGAGGTGATTTAATGGGTGTTTGGACATTGGACGGTACTAAACTTCATGTAAAATCAGTCGATAGTGTTAGTGATGGTATCAACTTCTTACAAGGCACAATTGATCTCGTTGCTGGAGAAATGGAAGCTGAAGTCTTTAAGGTTGAATAGAAAATAAATAAAAAATAAAAGCGGCTTAGGCCGCTTTTTTTAAAATGACTTTAGTAAAGTTTTAATACCAGACATAAGTCCTGGATTTTTTTCAAAACTTTTAATTGTTTCATCAGGCTTATTCCATTCTTCAGCCGAGCTTGTAAAAAAATTAGAATCAATTTTTATCCAACTAGAGTCGTCTAATGTTCCAGCTTTTAGATAAATGATATGAGGGACTTCTTTAGCATAACTAAGGACACCTGAACCACATTCAGCACAAAAGCCTCGTCTAACATGTGATCCTGCAGTTCCAACGCTTTCATAATATTTAAGCTCACCTTCAACTTCAATATTCTTTTTTGCAAGAAAAATAATTGTTGCCTTCCCACAACCTGTTGCTCTTTGGCAGTCTTTGCAATGGCAATGATGTGCTGAAATCACTTTTTCTTTATTAAATGTATAAGAAATTTTTCCGCACTGACATTTACCTGATTCATTCTTGTCCATAGTTTTATTCTACAGTAAACTCATTTAGCTTATGAATAAATCTGTAGGCTTTATACTTCTTTTACTTATGTTCACAAATACTATGAATGCTGAGTTAGCAAATGGAAAAATTGAAGAGTTCTTCATAAAAAATGGTATAGAAGAGAGAAAGATTAGAATTTATTATCCTAATAATAACTCTGTTGATGACAATACTACTTTCATAATAATGAACGATGGCGAGGAGCTTTTTCTTGAAAGAGACTCATGGCGAGGTAGAACTTGGCGGATAGATAAAAGTTTTAATGGGTTGGCCAAGATAAATAAGGATCCAAATGTAATTATAATTGCTGTTCAAAGTGCCAAAAAATATAAAGGTAAATTTTTTGACAATACAAGAAGATACCTCGAATTATTTCCAAAAGAAGTTATAGAATTTTTACCAGAGGGTAATAAAAAAAAGATATATGGCTCTTTAGCAGATACTGATTATCCAAAATTTCTTGTTGAATCTGTGGTCCCCTTTGTTGAAGGAAAATTTGAGATAAATCTAGATAAAAATAATCTAGGTATTATTGGATCGAGCATGGGTGGGCTTTCGGCTTTAAATACTATTATTGAATATCCAGACGAATTTGGTTTTGCTGGCTGTCTATCTACACATTGGATAGGTATTAAGCCTTGGGAGTATTTGCTTCTTCCAATCAGGCAAAGAATTAGTGGAGATCAGGATACGATTGATGCCATTTATGAATATATTAAAGAAAATATTTCAACGATTCAGAATCATAAAGTGTATTTTGATAGGGGGACTAGGGGCCTTGATTATCTGTACAAAAAGCCTCAAGAGGATGTAGACAAATTATTCTTAGATAACAACATCAATTTTGAAACTCAGGTATACAAAGGACATGATCATGATCCCGTTGATTTTGGAAAAAGATTTATTCCAGCAATAGAGTTTTTACTTTAACTATTTAATTCTCAATAAGGCACAAAGCTTATTACCCGTTGGGTCTCTTAAATAAGCTAAATAAATTTTAAAATCTCCATAATCACGAATTCCTGGTGGATCTTCTACTGAAACTCCACCATTCTCAATGCCAGCTTTATGCCATGCATCTCCTTGTGCTGTATCTTTTATATTAAATCCAATAGTGGCGCCATTTGAAACTGTTGCAGGATTACCGTCAATTGGCTCAGTTATGCAAAAACTTGTGCCATTTAAATTATAAAAATATCTTTTTTGGCCTGTAAGATTTGGAAAAAGTTTTCCTGGCTTTACATCAAGTGTTTCAAAAAGTTTGTCATAAAACTTTTTTGACTCTTCGATATCATTACTACCTATCATTACATGACTAAACATAATCAATACTCCATTTAAAATAAAAAGATTACAGAACAAGAAAATACTAGTGCAAAGAACCATAAAGTCAAAGCGTATAAAAAGTTATGTGAATTTATATCCCTTATCTGTTCTATTTTTATTTGGGCTCCGATACAAAATAAGGCAGCTAAAATTAATGTATTGCTTGTAAAACTAAGCCAGCTAATTACAGCTGAATTTAGATTAAATATAGCATTTATAAAAATTGCAGCGACAAACATGAATATAAATAAAGGGATTTTGGGTTTTGCATGTTTATTTGATTGTAAAAATGAAATAAAAAGTATAAGTGGAACTAACCAAAGCGTTCTAAATAATTTTACTGTTGTTGCCGTTTCTAGAGATTCGTTATTAAAAGACATGGCTGCACCAAGCACTGAGCCAGTGTCGTGAATGGCTAATGCGGCAAATAATCCAAAATCCTGAGGAGATAAGTCTAATAATCTTCCTACAGACGGAAACACTATCACAGCAAAAATATTGAATAAAAATATAATTGCCACTGCAGCAAAAAGTTCTTTTGGTTTTGATTTTATTACCTGAGAAACTGCAACCATTGCTGTTGCACCACAAATTGCAGTTCCAGACGAAATAAGAAAACTGAGCTTGGCGTCAATTCTAAATATCTTGGCCAATAGAAGACCAATGCCAAAGATTACTAGAATATAGGCTGAAACATAAGCAAAATACATCGAAGATATATTTATTACAGATTCTACAGAAAGTGTTAATCCTAAAAGAACTATCCCAGCTTGCAACAAATTTGAAGCTAAGGTTTCGCTAATTCTGTAATTATCAGAAGTTACAGACATGCCATATAGAATTCCAGCTATTAATGCAAAAACTGGCGAATTAATTAATATTGCAAAGAATGCAAAAGGCAGCCAAATTATAAGGTGCATTATGTATGCTCTATCAACAATGTTGGTACATTATGAGTGTGTGATTTTATGGTAGCAACAAGAGTATTTTCTTTAAGGCCTTTTTTGATTTCTGTAACTTCAACACCCTTTGACACAAGTCTTTCATACGCATCTTTAATAGATTCAACTTCCCATGCTAGGCCCCACAAAGAATCGTTTGGATCTTTACGATCCTTTTTTTCAATAACCTCGATTGTGGTTTTGTTTAATCTAAAAAATAGCATTCTACTTTTCCAATGCTCAATTATTCTATCTAGCGCCAGTCTTATATTAAAAATATCTTGATATATGTTTATAAAGCCATCTGCATCGTTAGTATTTATAACTACATGGTCGAGCCTATTAATAGATCCTGGCGGAAATTTTTCATCCTGTGGCAAAATCCCTTTTGTGTGTTCAATTAAAAATAAAAATAAGTTTCGAGTAAGTTCTTGAGGTAAAAATAAATATTTCCAATTTCGAATATCGTTAGTATCCTTGTTTTTTCCTTCGCCTGTTAAAACATCTCCAACCAAGAATCCTAAATCTTTTAGTCTTTTTGAGGCCTTGCTTATGTCCTTGGTATTAAGAACAATACCTGCCAGACCCTCGCCATTCTTTTTTATACTTTCTTTTACTAAATCAGCCCCTACACCTTCACCTTCAGCTGACAAAAGCTCCAGATAAGTGTTTTTAAAGTTAAATATTACATTAGCTGTTCCAAGCTCTTTGTGCAGACCTCTCCAGGAGGGCTCGATTCCCAAAATATTTTTATAGTTTTTTTCTGCATCTTTTAGATCTTCAACTGCCAAAATTATGTGGTCTAACGAAGAAATCATATTTTTATTCTGACTTAAATAAATTTCTAAGAAATGGAAGAATCCATATAATTTTCAAAAAACTTTTTGGAAAGAGCCTGCTCATTAAGTCATAAAAATGGGCATCAAAACCAATAAGAATTCTCTTATTTTTCTTTTTAATATTTTTCAAAATGGTCTTTGCAGCATATTCTGGGCTTGAGGGTGCATTTTTCTTGAACTGAATGCCTGCCTCTTTTTCTGTTGCCGCATTAGCTCCAAAAATTGCTGCGCCTGCATCGTCTGGTTCAAAGCTTTTAAATCTAGATGAAGAATAAATATTAGTCCCAATATGTCCAGGGAATACACAATAAACCTCAACTGGTGATTCTGCAATTTCCATCTCTAAAGAAAGCGATTCTGTAAATGCTTTTACACCAAATTTTCCAACGTTATAAATTGATTGTTTTGGCACACTAAATAATCCAAAAATTGATGATGTATTTACAATT
>JH611157.1:233941-234966 GCA_000252525.1 SAR86 cluster bacterium SAR86A
CTTCTAATTATCCGTTAACTCACCCAAGACTGTCATTTTTTCTATTATGAAAAGTGAATTAAATTTAATATTAACCGGTGTTCCTATTACTTTGTCTGCAAGTTTCTCCCATGAGATTGAATCTCTAAAGACTTCGATTAACGTGCCAGTCTTAGTTTCTTCATCAATAAACCACTCAAACTTTATTAAGCCTTCTTCTTCTTTGCTTTGAATAAATGGACATTGTTCATTGAGAACAAAATCTTTTATTGTGTTTACATCGTCTGAGAAGGAGACATCAATTATGGCGGTGACATGTCCATCGTTATTATGTAATTTCATGAAAATTCCCCCTATTTTTTGTATTACCTTTAAGACTAGTTTAACAACCTTTTCAAATTAATTGTTAGCTTTAAAAAATTAAGGCATGGCAACTAGGGGAAATAATTACCATGCCTTTACGCTATTACCGCGATTATTTACTACTTATGCTTAAAAAAATATTTAAACTTAATCAAGTTAAGAATAAGCTAAGCTATTGAAAACTTTTGATAATTTTCTGTTACAAAATTGTTAATACAATCCTATTAAGATTTTTCCATGTTTATTGATGCTAATAGAAGCAAGCCAGCAAAGATGCCTAAATTTTTAAAAAAGTTTTGAAGCTCTCGCTCAGCATTAACACCTTCATACACATTCCAGAAGTCATGTAAATTTAAGTTAATTAAGATTGTCATGGCAGCAAATCCTAATGCACAAATTACAACATATCTATTAAGTATTAAACTAATACCTCCAATTATCTGTGTAACTCCAGCAATTGCCATTAAAAATGGAGCCAAGATTATATTGTGAGTTTCCATAAGAGCTAGCTGACTTTCCCATGAGGCAAATTTCCCTATTCCTGGAATTAAAAAATATAGAGCTAAAAATATTCTACCCGTGTGCATTAAAATTCTTTTCAGTTTCATCGTCTTGATAATATAACGATCCAACGGCCAAGATTTAAAATATCTGCCAATGCAGCGGATACATATGTGAGAGAT
>JH611157.1:234986-238554 GCA_000252525.1 SAR86 cluster bacterium SAR86A
TGGTGATTCTGCCATTTCCATCTCTAAAGAAAGCGATTCTGTAAATGCTTTTACACCAAATTTTCCAACGTTATAAATTGATTGTTTTGGCACACTAAACAACCCAAAGATTGATGATGTATTTACAATTGCAGCTTCAGGTCTTTTTTCAAGCAATGGTAAAAACACAGTTGTCATTTGGATAACGGAGTTTAAAAGAATATCTAATCCAAAATTCCAATCTTCCTCTTCAACCTCATCTACAGTTCCCACAATAGAAAGACCTGCATTGTTAAAAACCAAATCAATATGATTATGATGTGATAAAACTTGATTGGGTAAATCATCAACTTTATCTCTGTCACTTATATCAAATGCATGAGTTGATACAGCTACATTCTTCTTTTCAAGCATTGACTTTGTCTCTGCAAGAGAATCTTCATTCCAATCTACAAGAGCTAAGCTACAACCATTTTCAGCGAGTTCTAGCGCTAGAGCTCTTCCAATTCCTGAGCCTGCTCCAGTTATTAAGGCTACTTTATTTTGAAAATCTTTCATCTTTTCTTATTAGACTAATTCTTATATATATTAACTATAGTCACGCCAATTACAATTAAAAAAAGTCCACAAACTGTTTGCCAATTTAAAGTTTGCTTATAAAAAATGTAACTTAAGATTGCTATTGAAAATATCCCTATTCCAGACCATGAAGCGTAAACAATTGAGAGAGGGAGTTTTTGAGAAATAATTGCCAATAGATAGAAAGAAAAAGTATATGAAATAATCAATACAACTGTTGGTAAAAGCTTAGAAAAGTTTTGGGAGGCTGGTAGCAGCATTGTGCCAAGCACCTCAAATCCAATTGCAGCAAATAAAAACAGATATGTTTGAGTCATAATAACTATCAATTATAGTTATTTTTTATAGTTTTCTATGAGAAATGACGCTATTGTTTGTCTAATTAAATTGTCTTCATCCTCTGAGAATCCGTAATGACCGCCATCCTCAATAGTTAAAAGCTTATGCTTGTCTCCTAACTTCTCATCTAAGAGTAGAGCTTGATCATATGGCACCCATCTATCACTAGTACCATGAACCGTCAAAACATTTGGTGAGTTTTCATTTATTAAATATATGGGTGATAAATTTTTAGTTACTTCAGAAATTCTTAAATCTGGTCCGATCCACTCTCTTACATAATTTGAAGCTTTAAAAAATTTGGTTTTATCTAAAAATTCTGAAGTTTTTTTAATTTCAGTTATGCCAAATATGTTAATCACAGACTTAGGCTTTATTATGCTTATGCATTTTCCATTAAAGGAATCACTCGCAAACCCGACCATTAATGCCAGATGTCCACCTGCACTTGCCCCAGCAACGACGATATCGTCTTTAGAAAAGTTTCTATAATTTGCATCTTCAAGAATTTTTTTATAAGCGCACATAACATCATCAACTGCATTAGGCGCAGTTGCTTCACCTGTTCTGTAACCAATCATGTAGATGTTTCTATTCTCATGATCTAAAAAATGATTGTGAAATCTTCTTATCCATCTTTCAGAACTTTTATCACCAAAAAGCCACCCACCTCCATGAACCCAGATTAAGATCTTGTCAGATTTACCTTCATAAAAATCAATTTTTTGCTTTTCAAGAGAACCATAGGAAATTTCAATAGGCATTAAATTTTCTTGGGCAATCCCAAAAAATGAAATAAAGAGAATACAAAGAAATATAGTTTTCTTAATCAAAAATAAGTTTTGTTTTTAAGTTATATTATTTTGCGCAGCAAGAACACTCGCAGCAATCACAACAATCACACATGGAATTAGTATATACCAATATTGAATACATAGCATTTTTAGGATTATTCATGACAATTATTACACTCAAGTTTTCTGCATATCTGATGATTCCTATAATGAGCAAAGGCAACCATGATTGATCCAAGTAAAGTTAAACCCTTTTCGCCAAACTCACCCAATGTGCTCTCGCCTAAAGCTACCACTAAAACAAGTATACATAATCCTATTATGCCTGTTGGCATAAAAGACGCTGTTTTATGATTTTTATATCCTAGGCTTAGTGCATAAATGCTTACTGGAACAGCAATCAATACAATTAGTTTATGAACAAATTCATTATCAAATGAAAATGAAAAAATACCAGAAGTTAATATTAGAAAGGTTGGGGTAAAAAAACAGTGAGCAACACATGCCATAGATATAGTCATTGCAAATTTATCTGATGCCAATTGTGTTTTTATCATTTTAAAATCCCCTTTTTATTGACCTAATGTAATCGGACGATGAATTATATACATATAAATAAATCGGCTCAAACTTAATTTATGCCTCCAACATAATTTTTTACCATAGGGCCTGCTGCTTGAAGTTTTTCTTCTAAATTATCCGTTAACTCTCCTAAGACTGTCATTTTTTCTATTATGAAAAGTGAATTAAATTTAATATTAACCGGTGTTCCTATTACTTTGTCTGCAAGTTTCTCCCATGAGATTGAATCATTAAAGATTTCAATTAGCGTACCAGTCTTGGTTTCTTCATCAATAAACCACTCAAACTTTATTAAGCCCTCTTCTTCTTTACTTTGAATAAATGGACATTGTTCATTAAGAACAAAATCTTTGATTATTTTTACATCGTCTGAAAAAGAAACATCAATTATGACGGTGATATGTCCATCGTTGTTGTGTAATTGCATGTAAGATTCCCCTATTTTTTATTTCTTTTTAAGTTAGTTTAGCAATCTTCAATGCAAAATTGAAAAATATATTACTATTAAGATTTTTCCATGTTTATTGATGCTAATAGAAGCAAGCCGGCAAAAATGCCTAAATTTTTAAAAAAATTTTGAAGCTCTCGCTCAGCATTAACACCTTCATACACATTCCAGAAATCATGTAAATTTAAGTTAATTAAGATTGTCATTGCAGCAAATCCAAGTGCACAAATTACAACATATCTATTAAGTATTAAGCTAATACCTCCAATTATCTGTGTAACTCCAGCAATTGCCAGTAAAAATGGAGCCATGATTATATTGTGAGTTTCCATAAGAGCTAACTGGCTTTCCCATGAGGCAAATTTTCCTATTCCTGGAATTAAAAAATATAAAGCTAAAAATATTCTACCCGTGTGCATTAAAATTCTTTTTAATTTCATCGTCTTGATAATATAACGATCCAACGGCCAAGATTTAAAATGTCTGCCAACGCAGCAGATACATATGTGAGAGATGCTGCTTTTAAAATTTGACTAACAGCTTTTTCGTTCGACTGCGATATATATTTCCCTTCCCTTAGCAAAGGGAGTGCTTTTGAAAAACTTGCATCAAATTCAATCGGCAGAGTCACTGCATGAATCAGCATACGAGCGATAAAACCTGACAAACCTAAGAAAAGCAGTAAAGAAAAAGGCATTGGATGCCTCGTAATAATACCGATAACTGGTGATAAAGAAATAATAATAGCACTCATACGGGCAACCCTATTAACTATAGGAATCATTTTTGTTCTTGTAGCTAGGCGTTTATCACCTTGTTGATCCTGAATCGCATGTCCAACCTCATG
>JH611157.1:238574-241851 GCA_000252525.1 SAR86 cluster bacterium SAR86A
TTGCTTATGTCCTTGGTATTAAGAACAATACCTGCCAGACCCTCGCCATTCTTTTTTATACTTTCTTTTACTAAATCAGCCCCTACACCTTCACCTTCAGCTGACAAAAGCTCAAGATAAGTGTTTTTAAAATTAAATATTACATTAGCCGTTCCAAGCTCTTTGTGCAGACCTCTCCAGGAGGGCTCGATTCCCAAAATATTTTTATAGTTTTTTTCTGCATCTTTTAGATCTTCAACTGCCAAAATTATGTGGTCTAACGAAGAAATCATATTTTTATTCTGACTTAAATAAATTTCTAAGAAATGGAAGAATCCATATAATTTTCAAAAAACTTTTTGGAAAGAGCCTGCTCATTAAGTCATAAAAATGGGCATCAAAACCAATAAGAATTCTCTTATTTTTCTTTTTAATATTTTTTAAAATGGTCTTTGCAGCATATTCTGGGCTTGAGGGTGCATTTTTCTTGAACTGAATGCCTGCCTCTTTTTCTGTTGCCGCATTAGCTCCAAAAATTGCTGCGCCTGCATCGTCTGGTTCAAAGCTTTTAAATCTAGATGAAGAATAAATATTAGTCCCAATATGTCCAGGGAATACACAATAAACCTCAACTGGTGATTCTGCAATTTCCATCTCTAAAGAAAGCGATTCTGTAAATGCTTTTACACCAAATTTTCCAACGTTATAAATTGATTGTTTTGGCACACTAAACAATCCAAAAATTGATGATGTATTTACAATTGCAGCTTCAGGTCTTTTTTCTAGATGTGGTAAAAATACAGTTGTCATTTGTATAACTGAATTAAGAAGGATATCCAATCCAAAATTCCAATCATCTTCGTCTACCTCATCAACAGTGCCAACTATTGATAGGCCTGCATTGTTAAAAACTAGATCTATTTGATTATGGTGAGACAAAACTTGATTTGGTAAGTCCTTTACCTTTTCTTTGTCGCTTACATCAAGGATATGAGATGAAACAGCAATGTTTTTCTTCTCAAGCATTTGTTCAGTTTCACTTAAAGAGCCTTCATTCCAATCAATCAAGGCAAGACTGCAGCCACTCTCAGCTAGCTCCAAGGCCAAGGCTCTCCCTATCCCAGAGCCTGCTCCAGTTATAAGAGCTACTTTATTTTGAAAATCTTTCATCTAATCTTATTAGCTTAGTTTTTATATATATTAACTATAGTCACGCCAATTACAATTAAAAAAAGACCACAAACTGTTTGCCAATTTAATGATTGTTTATAAAAAAAATAACTCAAAATTGCTATAGAGAATATTCCTATACCCGACCATGATGCGTAGACAATTGATAATGGAAGTTTTTGAGAAACAATTGCTAAAAGATAGAAAGAAAAAGCGTAAGCGATCATTAAAATTGTTGTTGGAGCAAACTTAGTAAAATTTTGAGAAGCGGGAAGCAGCATGGTTCCAATTACCTCTAAAATAATCGCAAAGAAGAGCAAAAAATATATTTTCATAAATTGATTATAATAAATATATTAAATCTATAACTTTTTCATAGGTATATTTTGTTTGATAATTTCACTCACTATAAGTATCTCTTTTTAAGTTTTCTTCTTGTTGCTTGTGGAGGGGGTGGTGGCTCTTCATCAACACCAGAGATGCCAAGCTCAAGCAAAAATAATGCACCTTTTTTCATAAATACAATTTCTGAAATTGAAATTGATGAACTTCAAACTGAGGTTGTTACTATAGAAGCTGATGATGCAGACGGTGATATCATCAGGTATAGTCTTTCTGGAGATGATCCTTCTTATTTTTCTATATCGAGTAATGGTGAGATCGCGTTTAATGAAATTCCAAGCTACCAAGTTAAGAATGAATTTTCTATAACTATTGAGGTTACTGACAATATTGATTCTGCATCTCATCAGTTAAAAATTTATCTTTTAAGAGTCTGTAACGAATTATTTTTAGGTTATAAGGTTTGCTTAGAGGAGGAAAATTTAGCAATTACTTACGATCGTCAAACAGATTACCCAACTTGGCAAGACTGGGATGGGGATTGTCAAAATAACAGACATGAAGTTTTAATTAATGAGCATATTGATGATGATCAAAACCATCCACTAGTCTTATCATCTGATAATTGTTATGTTAATTCAGGCAAATGGTATGATCCGTATGACAACATTTATTTTTATAACTCTTCTGAGGTCCAAATTGACCATGTGGTTGCCTTATATGAAGCTCATAAAAGTGGAGCATGGTATTTTCCAGCTGCAAGAAAGTTAAAGTTTGCAAATAATATTGATTTTGATGATTTGCTTATTGCAGTTGGAGGGTCTTCAAATAGTAAAAAGAGTTCATTTGATCCTGCTAGCTGGATGCCATCAAATATTAATTATTCATGCGAATATCTTAGAAAGTGGTTAAATATTAAAGCAGAATTTAGGTTAAGCATAGACGAAGATGAAAAGATAGCAATTGAAAGTCTCTATGAGACAAATAAATGCTAATGCGTTTAGTTATGATGAGTATTAATTAAAATTTTTTATAATTTTCTTTAAGAAATGTCGCTATTGTAAATCTTATTAACTTATCTTCATCCTTTGAGAATCCGTAGTGGCCTCCATCTTCAATAGTTAAAAGCTTATGCTTATCTCCTAGCTTATCATCTAAAAGCAGAGCTTGGTCATATGGCACCCACCTATCACTAGTGCCATGAATCGTCAAAACATTTGGTGAATGTTCATTTATTAAATATACGGGTGATAAATTTTGATTTACTTCAGAAATTTTTAAATCTGATCCAATCCACTCTCTTACATAATTTGAAGCTTTAAAAAATTTTGTTTTATCTAAAAATTCTGAAGTTTTCTCAATCTCAGTTATGCCAAATATGTTGATCACAGACTTAGGCTTTATTAGGCTAATGCATTTTCCATTAAAGGAATCATTCGCAAACCCAATCATTAATGCCAGATGTCCTCCTGCACTAGCCCCTGCAACAACGATGTCATCTCTAGAAAGGTTTCTATGATTTGCATCTTCAAGAATTTTTTTATAAGCGCACATAACATCATTAACTGCATTAGGTGCAGTTGCTTCACCTGTTCTGTAACCAATCATGTAAACGTTTATATTATGATGATCTAAAAAATGATTGTGAAATCTTCTTACCCATCTTTCAGAACTTTTATCACCAAAAAGCCAGCCACCTCCATGAACCCAGATTAAGATCTTGTCAGATTTACCTTCATAATAATCAATTTTTTGCTTTTCAAGAGAACCATAAGAAATTTCAATA
>JH611157.1:241871-326773 GCA_000252525.1 SAR86 cluster bacterium SAR86A
ACATATAAACATCATCAAAAAACTGCAAGGCAAAAGGATTTCTATTTCTTATCACCCAAGCAGAACCCTCGTTATCGAATAATAAGATTTTTGATCTAAAACTTTCGTCACCATATTCAAAATCTATGAATTTTACACCACTACCATAACTATATTTATCCGCAATCAAATTCATGTTTGACTGGCATGCTGAAAACATAAATATTGAACAGATTAAAAAAATATACTTCAGATTTTTCATATTTTTATTTTGCCATAGAATTTTTAATTGTAAAAATTAGTAATTCTCTGTTCGAAACTACTCGACAGTGACTGATTAGATTTGAACAGTGATTTGATTTTTTATCCATAATTGTCTGAAAAATATTTTTCTCTATCTTCTTTATTCATGCCAACTGTTTCGTTCATAAAATTGTTTCTATCTTCTCTAGATTTAAAGACCCAAATGCAAACTGTATCATGTGAATGATAAATTGCTTTTAACTCGTCATCTATTTCACAAATTTCTTTTGGTATTTCTGTTTTAATACAAATCATGACACAAATCTTAACTTTCTGTGTATCAATGTAAACAAACCTGCTCCAATTATAGTCCATAGAATATCATTCCAATCGAAGACACCTCTTCCAGGTGTAAAAATTGTAATGAACTCATTGGCAATTAATCCTGAAATGGAGATTCCTACTGACCAATAGAGTCGATTTTTAAATAAAGATGAATTAGGTTTGGATACTTCTGGAATCACTACATATAACAGAGCAGGCAACCCAATTCCTGGTAAGAAATTTGGAGCAACCCCAAGAAGATAAATTATTATTCCGTTAGCACCATCATAATTTGGTCTTATGTAATCCTGGACTATAGAAAAAAGCAAAAAAGAAATAGCAAAAATAATGTAATAAACGAACTTTCTATTCATTTTGTATGTTTTATAACTAATATTTAATATCCAACAATCTTGTAAAAGTGGACAGTTCTATCTACTCGACAGTAACCGAGTAGAATAAACCCGACCTTTTTTTATTGTTTGTATGCTGATATTTCTTTAATTTTTCCATCAGTATCAATTTTAATAATATCGATTACTTTTAATGTTTCTTTGTTGTTGATAACAATTTCTATGATGCAAGTAGCAACATTGTCGTCTATATATAACTGATTTAAATTAACGGAGATTGTATCAACAGAGTTAAATATATTCTTATTTGCTTCAAGAACTTTTTGTTTTCCTTCTGCATGAATGTCCCAGTCCTGAAGTGTAATTTCTTCAGAAAAAATATCTGATAATTTTTCTAAGTCTTTATTACAAAAATCTTCGAAATATTTTGTTACTAATTCTCTCATTCTACGGTGACCGACTTTGCTAAGTTTCTAGGTTGATCAATGTCTGTTCCTCTAAGTAATGCAACTTCATAAGAAAGTATTTGAAGAGGAATTGTGTAAATAATAGGAGTTAAGAGAAAATCACATTTAGGCATATTTATTAATCTGCCAGATTTTAAATCCATTGAGATTGAGGGATCAGAAAACACATATAGAGTCCCGCCTCTAGCTTTTACTTCTTCAAGATTAGAGACTAATTTTTCTGCAATCTCACTCTCTGGTGCTAGTGCAATAACAGGCATCTCTTCATCGATAAGTGCAAGTGGTCCGTGTTTAAGTTCACCTGCTGGATAAGCCTCAGCATGAATATAAGAAATTTCTTTTAATTTTAAGGCTCCTTCTTTTGCAATTGGATAAAAAATACCTCTTCCAAGGAATAAAGCATTATCTTTCGATGCAATTTCAGGTGCTATTTCTAATATTTCATCTTTAAGTTTTAATGTTTCCTGAACTGTATCTGGCAATGATCTTAACGCAGTAATTATTCTTTTTCTTAATTTAGGATTTCTATTTCTGCTTTTTGCCAAAGATAGAGCTAACAACATTAATGCCGCAAGCTGAGTAGTAAAAGCTTTAGTAGAAGCAACTCCAATTTCTGGTCCAGCGTTTGTAAATATTGAATATTCTGACTCCCTAGCTAGCGAGCTTGTTGGAACATTACATATACAAAGAGTAGATAAGTAATCTTTTTCTTTTGCGTATCTGAGGGCGGCCAATGTGTCTGCAGTTTCACCGGATTGTGAAATTGTTACTAAAAGTGAGTCTTCATCAACATGAGGATTTCTATATCTGTATTCCGAAGCATAATCGATTTGAGTTGGAAGCTCTGAAATTGCAGAAAACCAATTAGCAGCAACTCTTCCTGCGTGTAAGCTTGTCCCGCATGCAACTATTTGAACTCTTTTTACCTTTTGGAAAATATCTGATGAGCCTAGGCCAAAAATATTTTCCAAAACATCATCTCCACCCACTCTTCCATCGATAGTATTCAATATTGCATCAGGTTGTTCATAGATTTCTTTTTCCATGAAGTGTTTATATTCACCTTTTGAGGTCGCTTGATTTGAAATATCAATATGTGTAATTTCTCTACTAACCTTTTGTTTAGTATCATCAAAAATTGTGTAGCTTTCTGAAGTAAGCTCAGCAACATCACCGTCTTCAAGAAATATAAATTCATTGGTAAGTTGGCCTATTGCAAGCGGGTCTGAGGCGGCTAAAAATTCATCTGTGCCAATCCCTATTAAAAGGGGTGATTTACTTCTTGCAATAACTATATTTTGGTCATTCTCTCTATCAATTGCCGCTATTGCATATGCTCCATCAAGTTTTTCTTTTGTTAAATACATTGAGTCGACCATTGAATTGCCCTTGCTTAGAAAATATTCAAGCAAGTGAGCAATTAGCTCTGAGTCGGTTTGAGATGAAAAAGAGTAACCTTCGTCTTTAAGAAATTCTTTTAGGTCAAGATAATTTTCAATGATTCCATTGTGAACTATATAAACCCTTTCGTTGGATTTATGAGGATGTGCATTTTCTTCCGATGGCTCACCATGGGTTGCCCATCTGGTATGTGCAATACCGAGTTTACTCTTTGGCTTTTCAGCAATCATCTTTTCTTCAAGCAATTTGACTTTACCTAAGGTTCTTAAATGAGCAATTTGATCTTTTTGATGAAGCGCTATACCCGCAGAATCATATCCACGGTATTCCATTTTATGGAGCCCTTGAACTAGTAACTTACCAACGTTACGATTTGAGGCAGCAGCTATAATTCCACACATCTTTTTTAGTCCTTGTTTTTAGACCAATCTTCAACATTATTTTGTTTTGATCTTCCTACACCAAGAGCATTATCTGGAACGTCTTTAGTAATAACTGAGCCTGCAGCTACATATGCATTAGATCCAATCGTTACTGGCGCGACTAATGAAGAATTTGTTCCAACAAAGCTTTCATCTCCAATCTTGGTTTGATGTTTATCCTTTCCATCATAATTACATGTTATGGTTCCAGCTCCAATGTTTGATCCACTGCCAATTTCTGCATCGCCTAGATATGCAAAGTGACTTGCTTTTGATCCTTTTCCGACGGTAGTTTTTTTGGTCTCTACAAAATTACCAATTTTTGCTGAATCGTCGATTTGACTGCCTTCACGCAGTCTTGCATATGGACCAATTATGCAATCTTTACCAACTTTTGATGAAACCAAATGAGAAAATGCTTCAATGGAAGTGTTATTACCTATTTCAACGTCTTTTAAGATTGTATTTGGTCCTATTGATACATTATCACCAAGCTTTACAACTCCATCTAAGATTACGTTTACATCTATAATGCAGTCTGTTCCAGCAGAAACTTCTCCTCTGACATCAACTCTATTTGGATCAGAAACAGTAATACCCATTTCTAAAAGATCTTTTGATTTCATTTTTCTAAATGTTTCCTCTAACTCTGATAACTCTTTTTTAGTATTTGCTCCTTTCACCTCTTCATTGGAAACAATACATGTCTTAATTTTAAACCCTTTTTTATTAATTATAGAAACTATATCAGTTAAATAATACTCTCCAGCAGCATTATCATTTTTTATTTCTTCAAGCGCTTCTGCAAGCAGAACTTTGTTACAACACAGAATACCAGTAAATATTTCAGATATTTTTTTGTCCGCATTTGATGCATCCTTTTCTTCAATGATTTGAGTTACATTTCCATCATTATCTTTTTTAACTCTTCCATATCCGAATGGATTATCGACTTTAGTGGATAGTATTGTAAGACTCTTATCATCTGTAGAAACTAAATTTTCCAAGGTCTCTTTTTTTATTAAAGGAACATCTCCATACAGAACAAGCACCTTATCAGCGTCGTCAACTTCATTTATTCCACATTTAACTGCATCCCCTGTGCCAATAGGTGAAGCTTGTTCACATGTAGAAATTTCAAAGTCAAAATTTTTAGACTCGTTAATTATTGAATCTTTATCAAATCCTACAATAAGGGTTATTTTTGTACTTATGCTTCCTGCAGTTTTACAAATCATTTCGAGCATGGTTTTTCCACCAACCCTTTGTAAGGACTTTGCTCTTTTAGATTTCATTCTAGACCCCTCTCCAGCGGCCAGAATTATAGTGTGTATGTTCACAATTTAATTAAGGTTAAATGAATACCTTACTGTTTTTTGCGAAGTTTTTGAATAGTCTTAAGTCTAGCAACCGCTTCAGCTAACTGGGCTGATGCTTTTGCATAATCAATAGATGTGTCTTTATTGGCTAATTCTTGTTCAGCGATTTCCTTTGCTTTTATGGCCTCGGACTCATCAAGGCTCTCAGCCCTTTCAGCAGTATCAGATAAAACTGTTACCAAGTCTGGTTGGACTTCTAGAAAGCCTCCAGAACAAAAAAAAGCTTCTTCTTCTGAACCATTTTGAACTCTGACAGGCCCAGCTGCTAAGCCTGTTAGTAAAGGAGTATGGCCGGGAGCTATACCTAGCTCGCCTAGCGTTCCGGTTGCAAAAACCATGGTCGCTTCACCAGAATAGATTTCTTCACTTGATGAAACAATATTGATCTTCATGGTTTTACTCATTTATAAAGTCTTAGCTTTTTCAACAGCTTCTTCAATTGTTCCAACCATATAAAAAGCCTGTTCAGGTAAATGATCATAATCTCCATTTAATATTCCTTTAAAAGCTTTAATCGTGTCTTCAAGAGAGACATATTTACCTGGAGTACCTGTAAAAATTTCAGCTACAAAAAATGGTTGTGATAAAAATCTTTGTGCTTTTCTTGCTCTTGCAACCAATCCTTTATCTTCTTCAGACAACTCATCCATTCCCAAAATTGCAATTATGTCTTTAAGCTCATTATATCTTTGAAGAATCTTTTGAACTCCTTGAGCAACTTCGTAGTGGTCATCGCCAACTACAAATGGATCAAGTTGTCTACTTGTAGAGTCAAGTGGGTCTACAGCAGGATAAATTCCCAACTCAGAAATTTGTCTTGAAAGTACAACTGTTGCATCTAAGTGAGCAAAAGTTGTAGCTGGTGATGGGTCGGTTAAATCATCAGCAGGAACATATACAGCCTGAATAGATGTAATTGATCCTGTCTTTGTTGATGTAATCCTTTCTTGAAGCGCACCCATTTCTTCAGCAAGAGTCGGCTGATATCCAACAGCAGAAGGCATTCTTCCAAGAAGTGCTGATACCTCAACCCCTGCTAAGGTATAACGATATATATTATCTATAAATAAAAGAACGTCTTTGCCTTCATCTCTAAAACTTTCAGCCATTGTTAATCCGGTTAAAGCAACCCTTAATCTGTTACCAGGTGGCTCATTCATCTGTCCATAAACCATAGCCACCTTCGACTCACCCAGATTGTCAATATTAACAACTCCTGACTCCTGCATTTCGTAATAGAAATCGTTTCCTTCTCTTGTTCTCTCTCCAACACCTGCGAATACTGAAAGACCGGAGTGTTGTAAAGCAATATTATTGATAAGCTCCATCATATTTACCGTCTTACCAACACCTGCTCCGCCAAATAATCCAATTTTTCCTCCTTTTGCAAAAGGACACATTAGGTCAATAACTTTTATGCCAGTTTCCAAAACTTCACTTGATGCGGATTGATCAGTATAAGTAGGAGGTTTTCTATGAATAGGCATTTTCGATTTTTCACCAATTGGCCCTTTTTCATCAATGGGGTTTCCAAGAACATCAACAATTCTTCCAAGAGTTTCTGGTCCAACAGGTACAGAAATAGGTGCGTTAGTTCTTGATGCAGATAAGCCTCTTTTTAGACCTTCTGTTGCTCCCATTGCAATAGTTCTTACAACACCATCACCAAGTTGTTGTTGTACCTCTAGTGTTGTCCCACTTTCATCAACCATAAGGGCTTCATATACTTTTGGAATATTATCTTTGTCGAATTCGACATCGATAACCGCTCCAATAATTTGTGTAACTATTCCGCTGCTCATATTTTTCTCCTTAAACTGCTGATGCTCCACCGACTATCTCAGAGAGCTCTTGAGTAATCGCCGCTTGTCTAACGTTGTTGTATAAAAGTTCTAATTCTTTAATAAGATCGCCAGCATTATCTGTAGCATTTTTCATCGCTATCATCTTGGCTGCTTGTTCGCACGCATTGTTCTCTATTACAGCCTGATAAACTAATGATTCAATATATCTTGTGAGCAATCCATCCAATAATTCTTTTGCCTCTGGTTCATATATATAATCCCATTGAGTTGGGTTGGACTCTGTTTGCTCTTCAGGCGCCAATGGTATTAACTGATCAACATTTGGTTGTTGTGTCATAGTATTCACAAAAGTGTTAGAACAAAGATATGCTTGATCAATATCGCCATTCTTATGCATATCCAATACAACTTTTGTCAAGCCAATTAAATCATCAGGATTTGGTTTATCACCAAGCTTTTCTGCAACAGCGATAACATTTCCACCAACGCTTTTAAAAAATGCAGAAGCCTTTGAGCCAACCAAAGCAAAACATGAATCTATTTCTTTCTCATTCAACTCGGCAGATTTTGCTATAACTTGCTTAAATAAATTGATATTTAATCCTCCGCAAAGCCCTTTGTCAGATGATACAACTATAAAGCATGCTTTTTTTGGAGTTCTTTCTTCATAAAATGGATGAGGATATTCAGAATTTGCTAATGCAACATGAGCTATTACATCCTTAATTTTTAATGAGTATGGTCTACCTTCAAGCATAGTGTCTTGAGTTTTCTTCATTTTGCTTGCTGCAACCATCTCCATAGCAGAAGTAATTTTTTGCGTACTTTTAATACTTGCGATCTGTTTTCTTACTTCTTTGGTATTAGCCATAATTAATTAAAAAGTTTGGGTTTTCTTAAAGTCTTCTACTAACTCAACAAATTGAGCTTCAATATCATCATTCCAATCACCAGTAGAATTTATCTGATCTTCCAACTCACCTTTTTCTGAAGTGAGGTAACCATGAAGGGCCTCTTCAAAAGCTAAGATTTTTTCAACCTCAACATCAGCCATATAACCTCTGTCTGCAGCAAATAGGCTGAGTGCTTGTTGGGCAACACTCATCGGCGCATATTGCTTTTGTTTAAGTAGCTCAGTAAAAGCCTTACCGTTTGCAAGTTGTTGTTTTGTTGCATCATCTAGATCTGATGCAAACTGAGAGAACGCAGCCAATTCACGATACTGAGCTAAAGCTGTTCTTACTCCACCTGCTAATTTCTTCATAATCTTTGTTTGTGCTGAGCCTCCAACCCTTGAAACTGAAAGGCCTGGGTTAATAGCTGGCCTGACACCAGAATTAAATAGTTCTGTTTCTAAATATATTTGTCCATCAGTAATAGATATAACGTTTGTTGGAACGAATGCAGAAACATCACCAGCCAAAGTCTCAATGATTGGTAATGCTGTTAAGGAACCGGTTTTACCTTTTACTTTACCGCCGGTAACCTGTTCAACATATTCAGCGTTAACTCTTGCAGCTCTTTCTAACAACCTTGAGTGAAGGTAAAAAACATCACCAGGATAAGCTTCCCTACCAGGAGGCCTCTTCAGCAATAAAGACACTTGTCTGTATGCAACCGCTTGTTTAGAAAGATCATCGTATACAATTAAAGCGTCTTCACCCTTATCTCTAAAATATTCACCCATTGTGCAACCAGCATAGGCTGATAAGTATTGCATAGGAGCAGGATCAGCAGCTGTTGCTGAGACAACAATGGTGTGTTCCATTGCTCCATATTCTTCAAGTTTTCTAACAACGTTTGCAACCGTGGATTGTTTTTGACCAATAGCAACATAGATACATTTTATTCCAGTTCCTTTCTGATTGATTATCGCGTCAACAGCTACAGCTGTTTTTCCAGTTTGTCTGTCACCAATTATCAATTCTCTTTGACCCCTTCCAATTGGAACCATTGCATCAACCGCTTTTAAACCGATTTGAACTGGTTGATCAACCGATTGTCTTGCAATAACACCTGGAGCAACAACCTCAACAGGCAATGATTTTTCAGCTTTTATCTCGCCCTTTCCATCTATAGGAGTTCCAAGAGTATTAACAACTCTTCCTAAGAGCTCTTCACCAACAGGAACTTCCAAAACCTTTCCAGTACAAACTGCTTTTTGGCCCTCAATGATCTCCAAATAATCTCCTAGTACAACTGCACCAACAGAGTCCTGCTCAAGGTTAAGTGCCATGCCCTTAGTACCATTTTCAAATTCAATCACCTCACCATACATGACGTCACCCATGCCGTGAATTCTTACAATACCGTCAGAAACACTGACAACGATACCTTCGTTTTTTCTCTCTGCTGAAAGATCTAATCCAGCGATTTTTTCTTTTAAAACGCTAGAAATTTCTGATGGATTTAATTGGCTCATACTTTCACCTTAAAAATTTAATTGATTTATTAGTTTTTTAACCTTACCTCTTATAGAAAGATCAAGTGTTTCATCTCCTATTTTTACTGAAAGGCCGCCCATCATATTTGGGTCTTTTGAAAAATATATATTGGCATCTTTGCCATAAGTTTTTTTTAATTTTTGTTCAATATTGTTCTTTGATTCTTCACCAACATCTGTTGCGACAAAGACCTCAACCGACTTTTGATCTTTATGATCTTCTAAAAGCTCTTGATAAATAAGATATATTGTCTCGAGAAGATTTAAGCGCTTATTTTCAGATAATATCTCTAATAGTTTTTTAGATTTATCTGAAATGGAATCTTCAAAAAGATTAACCAGAATAGATACAACATCTTGTCTGGAAAGAGATGGATTTTCTATAGTATTGATAACTCCTTCTGTTTTTGATGCTGCTGCCATAATTTTTAATTCTTCTGCCATCTCATCAATATTTTTAGATTCAACAGCAGAGTCAAAAAGCGCTTTTGCATATGGTCTGGCTAAAGGGGTTAGTTCTATCATTGCCTATAATTCCTCTGCAGCTTTTTTTAAAATCTCTTCATGTTTCTCTTTGGAGATTTCATCGCCAAGGATTTTTTGAGTTGTATCAATAATTATTTCTGACATTTGCTCCCTAAGCTCCTCTTTTGCTTTGTTTTTTTCATTTTCAATAGTTGTTGAAGCTGAGGTCAAAATCTTTTCTGCTTCTGCCTCTGCCTTTGACGACGCATCACTAACAATTTGTGATGCTCTAGCATTTGCTTTTTCTAGAATTTCAGCCGCTTCAGCTTTTGCTTGATCGAGCTCCTTGTCAAAAGCAAGCTTGGCCTCCTCAAGAGAATCATCGGCTTTTTTTGCAGCCTCTAAACCATCAGATATTCTTTTCTCTCTTTCTTTCATAACAGAAAGAATTGGAGGATAGATATACTTCCAGCATATAGCAACAAATACAATCATTACGACTGCTTGAGCAAGTAAGGTTGCGTTTATATTCATATTTAAATCTTTCTTTTATATTGCAAACAACATGTACATCCCAAGACCAACACCAATCATGGGTACCGCATCGGTTAAGCCCATCATTAAGAAAAATCTGCCTTGGAGAAATGGTGCCAATTCAGGTTGTCTTGCAATTCCTTCTAAGAATTTGCTACCCAAAACACCCACACCAATACCAGCACCAATTGCTGAAAGCCCCATGGTTAAACCAGCTGCTAAAATATTGTATTCCATTTTTTTCTCCTATATTTAGAGGACTAATGTTCCTCGGTTTCATGCGCCATTGCTAAATACGCAATGGTAAGCGCCATAAAAATAAATGCTTGCAATGCCACAATCAAAATGTGAAAAAGCGCCCAAACTAAATGCAAACCAAATCCAAGTACGCCTATTGGTATGCTACTAAAAAACAACATTAATGCAATTAAGATAAATATCATCTCACCTGCGTATAAATTTCCAAACAACCTTAAGCCAAGGGAAATTGGCTTGGCTATAAAGTTAACCATTTCTAGAACAAAGTTAACTGGTATTAAATATTTTCCGAAAGGATGGAGTGTGAGCTCAGCAATAAATGCTTTCAATCCTTTTACAGTAATGCTGTAGTAAATTGTTAATATGAATATTCCAAAAGCCATGCCTAGAGTTATATTTGGATCTGTTGTAGGGACGACTTTAAAATAAAATGACTCTGGGCTTTTAATCCACTCAACTCCATCACCAGCAACAGCGTATGCAATATGTCCGGCTAACACTGGCAAAAAGTCTACTGGAACTAAATCCATCAAATTCATAAGCAATATCCATACAAACACAGTTAATGCAAGCGGAGCAATTAGTGTATTTTTTACAGAGCCAAAAAGGGATTGGACATTGTCTTCAACAAACTCAATAGCCATTTCAACAAAGTTTTGCATGCCGCTTGGAGCAGAGTTAGAGTCACTGTTTTTCGAGATAGCTTTTCTAAAAACAAATATAAAAAGAGCTCCGAGCGCTATAGACCAAAACAATGAATCAACATGAAAAGCCCAAAACCCCATTTGATCAACTTTATAGGGATCACATGTCCAACCATCTGGAGTTTTACCACATGTTAAGTTGGTAAGGTGGTGACTTATGTATGATTCAGTAGTTAATTCAGACGCCATTAGTGCTTTGCTCCACTGTGTGACATTATGCTGGCGGGATTAACAGACAAGTTAAACACTAAAAACATTGCAAGTGAATACAAAAAAACGTCTGGTAAGAAAATGCCTGAGAGCATCAGAAAAACAATAAAAACTGCCCATTTTGATACCCAAATGTATCCAACGTTTATAAAAGCATCCTTAATCCTGCTTCCCAATAAATAAACCAAAAGCATTGTTAATATATATCCCAGTGCGATAAAGGCAAAATATACATTAGAAATTGTCCCGGTAATAAAAATTGCAGCGTTTAGAAGAACTGTTAGTTTTTGTTTTAGATCGATGTTTTTCAAGCTGAGATTTACTGGGTTAAATTAATTATTATTCTGGCGAGAATTATAAAAATTTATCAATTTTTAAACAAGGAATTTATTATTTATTTTTGAGTTTTTGAATTATCGAATCTAATTCATCAAGCGTTTTATATAAAATTGAAACCCTGCCAGCATTTTTATTTTTTGTATCTATTTCTATTTTGTGTCCAAAGCTTTCAGACATCTCTTGCTCAACATTTAAAATATCGGTGTCCTTTGTTTTTTGTTTGGCATTTTTGTTGGTTGGTTTTTTTGAGGTCAATCCACTAAGGTCTTTAATAGAAAGCTTCTCTTTAACAATTTTTTTTGCCAGATCTTCAGCTTCTTTTGAGTCCATTGATGCAAGTAGCTTGGCATGCCCTTTTTCTATCAATCCATCTGAAAGCATATCTAGCACTGATGCTGGAAGGGATAAAATTCTTAATGAGTTTGCAATCGTGCTCCTTGCTTTCCCGGTTGAGCTAGCAACCTCATCTTGTGTAAGGCCAAATTCTCTTTTAAGCCTGTCCAAGCCTCTGGCCTCTTCAACGGGGTTGAGGTCTTCTCTTTGGAGGTTTTCAATTAATGCAGATACCAAGGCATCTTGATCTTGTTTTTGGTCAACCAAACATGGAATAGATTCTAAACCAGCTCTTTTTGCAGCTCTAAGCCTTCTTTCGCCAGCTATAACCTCGAACTCATTAAGACCTAATTCTCTGACTAATATTGGAGATAAAACTCCTTGGTTTTTTATTGAGTTGGTAAGTTCTTGGAGTTTAACGTCATCAAAGTTTGATCTTGGTTGAAATCGCCCTGGTTTTATTTTGTTTAAATTTATTTCCTTAACTGTTTTTTGGTTGTTTTGAGACTCACCGAGAAGCGCATCTAAGCCCTTGTTTAAAATTTTATTATCATCAGACATATTCAACCCTTCTAATTAGTTCGCCTGCAAGAGCAAGATATGCTTTTGCACCATATGAATTTGGCATATATTTTATCCCAGAAATTCCATGGCTTGGTGCCTCAGCAAGTTTTATGTTTCTTGGGATAAGCGTATTAAAGACTAGGTTTGAAAAATGCTTTTCAAGCTCTTCAGACACCTCTTTTGCAAGATTATTTCTCATGTCAACCATTGTTCTTACAATACCTAAAACCCTATTAGAAGTCATGTTTTTATTAGAAAGGGTTTCAATGGTTTGCATCAGTCCGGCCACCCCCTCAAGAGAATAGTACTCACATTGAAGTGGTATAAGTGTTCCAGAAGCACAAAAAAGAGCTTCTATTGTTAATTGGTTTAGGGTTGGTGGGGTATCAATAATTGTATAGTCAAATTTGTTTTCAAAATCAGCCAAACTTTTTGTTAGAAAGCCTTGGTTGTTGTCATTTCTAATGGCCACCTCTAAGGCTATTAGCCCCTCGTCTCCTGGGATTATTTTATAATCATCTGTGGAGCTCTGTGTGCAATCTTCAAGCGAAACCTGGTCAAAATAGTGGTCGCAAAGCGTTTTTCTGTTTGCTCCTTCTATTCCGGCAGCTGTTGAAGCGTTGCCTTGGGGGTCTAGATCAATTAAAAGTATTTTTCTTTTGGTTGAGGCCAGGGAAGCAGCAAGATTAACCGCTGTTGTAGTTTTTCCTACTCCGCCTTTCTGGTTGGCTATTGCAATAATCTTATTCATTTGGTTTTATTATTACTAAGTTCCTTTCTCCATTTTTTCCATCCAGCTTGATTATTTCATATGATAGTTGTTTTGTGTTTGTTGTTTCTATTTCGTCTTCTATTTTTTCTTTTTTTCCTTTAAGAAGAAGGTATTTTGATCTTTTATGAATGTTGTTTTTGGTAATGTTAAGTGTTTTTTTTATGTTAGCAAAAGCCCTGGTTGTTATATAGTCAAAAGAGTCGAGGTTGTTTTTTTGTATTAGGGTTTTGTTTATGACTTCAATATTATTAAGCTCTAGTGTGTTTATTGTGTTCTTTAAAAAATATGCTTTTTTTCTGCTGCTTTCGACGAGGTATATTTTGTTCTTGGGTTTTGATATTCCAATAACCATCCCCGGGAAGCCCCCACCAGAACCCAGGTCCATTACACTTTTATTTTCATAGATGTGCTCTAAAACAGGTAAGCAGTCTAGTATGTCTTTATTAAAAACCTCTTTTTTGTTGCTTCTAGCAAATATATTGTGTGTCGCATTAAACTCAATTGCTAAATCGACGTATTTATTGATTTTATTCTTTGTGTTTTGATCAAGTCTTTCAAACAATGTTTTGTTATCAGGCATTTTGTGAAACAAGTTCTTTCTTTTTTAAATGAATAAGGATGAGGTTTATTGCAGCTGGTGTAACTCCCTCTATTTGAGAAGCAGCCCCAATTGTTTGTGGCTGTGTTTTGATAAGTTTTTCTTTCACCTCATTTGATAGTCCGTGTATTTCTTCATATTTTATGTTTGTTGGTATCTGTTTGTTGTTTTGTTTTTTGGTTTTGTTGATCTCACGAATTTGTTTTTTTATATAGCCCGAATACTTTATTTCTGTTATCGCTCTTTGGTAAAGTTTTGTGTCTTTTTTGTTGGGTTTGAATAGTTTTTTTTCGTCCACATCATTTCTGGATAGCAGGCTTGATATGCTTCTTTTTTCTTGGAGTCTAATTTTGGCTCCGTTTTTATCAATAAAAAAATCTTTTTTTAATTTAACAAGGTTGTTTGTATAGAACTTTTTATATTCTTTTTCGTTGCTTAAGTATTTATCAACTCTTTCTTTTTTAACTATTCCAATTTCGTTGGCTTTTAAGATCAGTCTTTGTTCTGCGTTGTTTTGTGAAAGCAGAAGTCTGTGCTCAGCCCTGCTGGTGAACATTCTGTATGGTTCGGTTATACCATGAGATGTTAAATCATTAATTAATACCCCAATGTAAGCTTCGCTTCTCTCCAAAACAAAATCTTTTAGTTTTTTTATTGAGTTGCTAGCATTTATTCCTGCCATTAATCCTTGTGCTGCCGCTTCTTCGTATCCAGTTGTTCCATTAATTTGGCCAGCTAGATAAAGGTTTTCGAGATATTTTGTCTCTAGGTTTTGTTTTAGGGTTCTGGGGTCCACAAAGTCATACTCTACTGCATAGCCATATTCTGTGATTATAGATCTCTCAAGGCCTTTTATAGAAAAAATAAACTCTTGTTGTGCTTTTTTGGGTAGGCTTGTTGATATTCCGTTTGGATAAACTAAATCTTTGTTAATTCCCTCTGGTTCGATAAAAATTTGGTGGCTGTTTTTGTCTTGAAATTTTCGAACCTTGTCTTCTATTGAGGGGCAATACCTTGGGCCTATGCCTTTAATTTCACCGGAATACATAGCTGATAAATGAATGTTTTTATTTATTATTTCATGTGTTTTTTTATTAGTTCTAGTTATATAACAAGAGAGTTGTTTTTGGTGTTTTTTTGGTGGTGATGCTAGTGACATCCAAGGGGTTGGTTTTTCACCTGGTTGCTCTTCCATATCTAGAAGGTTGATGCTTGAGAGTTTTATTCTTGCTGGGGTTCCGGTTTTTAATCTGCCCATTGGTAAGTTTAGGGAATATAATCTTTTTGATAGAGGTATGGATGACTCATCGCCAATACGCCCTCCTGTTTTGATAATATTTCCTGTATACATTTTCCCATTCAAAAATGTTCCTGTTGTAAGTATTATCTTTTTTGATTTGTAGGTTTTTGATTTAGTAATTACGCCTTGTGCCTTCTTATTAGTTAATAAAAAATCAACAACTTCGTCTTGAATGATTTTAATGTTTGTTTCTTTGAGAATTTTTTGTACTGCTTTTTTATAAAGATCTCTATCGCATTGAACTCTCAGGGCTTGAACTGCGTCTCCCTTCCTAGTATTTAAAGTTCTGTATTGGATTCCAGATAGATCTGTAGCTCTCCCCATCAAACCGCCCATTGCATCAATCTCTCTAACAATATGAGATTTACCTAATCCACCTATTGCAGGGTTGCATGACATTTGACCAATTTTGGTTTGATCCATTGTTATAAGTGCACAAGATAGACCTGAGCGACTTACAGCGAATGCAGCTTCAGCCCCGGCATGACCGCCTCCTACAACTATAACGTCAAACTTATCCATAATTTATTAAATAATAATATCTATATTATATACTTTCTGTTATTTCTATTAGGCTATGTTTTTTTGTTAATAAGGTTTGTTTTTACTTAAATATCAATCAAAAAGACCACTAATAACTAACTTAAAAAACTATTTATACAAACACTTAAAAACATTGAACAAACTGTTAGCAATTTAAAAAGCAAAATATAAACAACAAGATATCTACAGTTTATTTACCAATACAAAAAGAGCTAAATATATCGCCTAAAAGAGAGTCAGAAAATTTTTTGCCTAAAATCTCATCCAGTCCTGACCTAGCATTTTTTAAATCTTCAGCTACCAACTCCAAGGATTTAGAGTCATTCAACCCTTTTAATGCAATATCGAGATCCTTGGTTACTTGGTTGAATAATTTTACATGCCTATCTCTAATAAGATATTGAGAGTTTTTATTGTTTTTTTTATTTCTTTCAAAAAAACTAACTACTAAATTTTTTAGAGAATTAAATCCTTCCCCGGTTTTTGCAGAAACACAACAATCAAAAAAAGAAGTATCAGACGAATTTATATCTATCTTGTTTTGTATGATAAAAAAAGAACCCTTATCACACATCTTCTTAAAACTTGAAACAAGAGACGCATCTTTTTTTTCAAAAACACCCAAAACCAAATCCGCATCAGAAATTTTCTTTATAGAAGTTTCAATACCTTTTTTTTCGATAACATCTTCTGTTTCTCTTATTCCAGCAGAATCAAAGATAGAAAACTTATTTGATTGAAAAAAGACCTCAGAACTAATCATATCTCTTGTGGTGCCGTGAGCATCTGTGACTATTGCTCTTTCATAACCAAGCAAACGGTTAAAGATAGATGATTTACCAGAATTAGTTGGGCCAACCAAAACAATATTTTTATTATTACTATACTCCCTTTTGTTTATACAAAGAGAAACAAAAGAACCAAAGTCTTCAATAAGCAAAGAAAGATCATTAGATAAAGAGCCATCCATAAAATCTTGCCCTTCATCAGAAAAATCAATCTCAGCCTCAACCCTAACCCTTAACGAGTTTATCCTTTCAGAAAAATCTGAGAGTTTTTTAGATAGATCGCCAAACAAAGATGCTCCAGAGAGAAAAACCTCTCGCGACGAAGCGCTCTCAATAAAATCAGACAATGACTCGGCCTCGTTAAGGTTAATTTTGTCGTTTATAAAAGCTCTTTTTGTAAACTCCCCAGGACTTGCTTGATCAAAACCCTTACTATCAAACAAGTCAACAATTAATGACATAACACCAAGAGATCCATGGGCATAAACCTCAAACGAGTCTTCACCAGTATAACTCTCTGGACCCTTAAACAAGATCAAACCAACCCTATCTATAAAAGTTTCATTGTTTTTCAAATCACACAATAAAAACCTTCTTGGTTGAGGACTATCTAAACCAAAAATTTCAGATATATAATCGTGACAGCCTTCACCAGAGACCCTAAATATACAAATAGCAGACTTAACAGCTGGGGTAGCTAAAGCATAAACAACAGACATGTTTAGTCAGCCAACGCGCCACTTTTTTTGTACATATAAGCTTGTTGAATAAGTTGAATACCAGTATTAACAACCATATACAAACCCAGCGCTGCCGGCATAACCACAAAAAACATAGAGAATATAACAGGCATATACTTCATAACCTGTGCTTGTGTTGGATCCATTCCAGCTGGTTGCGGATTCAGTCTTTGAGTCAAGGTCATTAAAATAGCAAATGTAATTGGAAAAATAAAATAAGGGTCTGGCACCGAAAGATCAGACCAGATCACAAAATCACTGTGGCGCAGCTCAACCATTTCTCTCAACGCAAAAAAGAAACCTATAAAAAAAGGCATCTGTATTAACACTGGCAGACAGCCACCAAGCGGATTCGCCCCATTTTTTTTAAATAGCTTGAGAGTTTCAGCTTGTGTTTTTTGTGGATCGTCTTTGTAACGCTCTTTAATTTCATTCAGCTCAGGCGTAAGCTTTCTCATTGCCGCCATAGAAGAAAAAGATTTTGCGGTAACAGGCCAAAAAACCAACTTTATTAAAATAGTAAAAATTACAATCGTTAAGCCCCAATTATCAACATACCCATTAATCCAATCCATTGCCAAAACCATTGGTTGCGCCAAAAACCAAAACCACCCCATTTCAATAGAAAGCTCTAGACTATCTGCCTTCTGCATTAAATCTTTTCTAACTTTTGGCCCAACATACAGCCTGTGTTCATGTTCATATACCAGATTGTTTGCAGAGGTGTTCTCAACCGTGTAACCCATTCTGTATAACCCGCTTTCAGCAGGAAGGGCATAAAAGTTATAAATATAATCACCAGATCCAAGCAGGGCTGCAAAAAAGTATTTTTGAACAAAAGCAATCCAACCAGATCTTGATAAATTTTGAACACCACCTTCTTCGATTTGGTTTAGTTTTGTTGTCTCATACGGGGCGCTGTCAGTGCTTATAGCCACCCCAAGATAAGAGCCATTATTCATCATACCCCCACTGAGAACATCTGACTTTAGGTCGAGTGGGCGCCCAGCAGTTCTGTAAAGACCGGCAAAAGATTTTCCGCTTTCCCCGTTTTTTGAAGAATCAAGAATGTTTATTTCATAGTCTTGCGATGACAATGAAACCCTTTTTGTTAAATTTTTTTCAGGATCTTCAAGAACAACAAAACTATCCCCAACCTCTGACAAGAGATATACAGGATTCATTCCAGTGAAACCGCTTTTAAAGTAGTAATTGAACGCTGTTTCTGTTGAGCTTCCAAAAACACGAAAACCCAAAGACCCCTTTACATTTTCTACGGGGTACTCTTTTAGTCTTGTTTCTATAATTGAGCCCGTTCTTGTTGCAACCACAACAAAAAGCTTGTCATTTTCAATTATAGAATACCCGTCCCCATAACCTGAGGTATTAAAAAACTCTGCATAATCAAGGTGACTATCAATAGATTGTTCTCTTTTTTGTGACGTCCACTCAAAAAGCAACAAACCAGACAAGACAATTATTAGACCCCAGTATATATTTCTTATATTCATCAAGATATTTTTTTTATTTCCTCTATAGCTTCTTGTATCTCTTTGTTTGCATTTTCATATGATAACTCTGCAAATGGCCTAAATACAGAAAAAACAAAGCCATTACTTAAAAAATCACTATAGCCATTTTTTCTTATAATTTCTTTTATCCTCCTCTTTATTTTATTTCTATCAACAGCAAGCTTAAAATATTTTTTTGATATAGATACCTCAAAGCCATCACCATTATCTTTTTTTAAAACACGGAAGCTCTTACAAGAAAACAATTTTGTAAGGTTTGGGTTTTTTTTCTTTGGATTTCGCAATCTAGGCGCTTAAGACTTTGCGGCCTTTTTTTCTTCTGTTTGAAAGAACCGCTCTCCCTGCTTTTGTAGACATTCTTGCCCTAAAACCATGGGTTCTTTTTCTTTTCAAATTGCTCGGTTGAAATGTTCTTTTCATAATATAGGCCTTAAAGTGGAAAGAATTATATCTTAATATGTTTTTAAGTACACATAAAAGCTGAACATTTTTATAATTTTTTTATATACAAGTTATCCACAGAAAATTCTATAATTTATCCTGTAGATATCTTGTTAATTTTTTAATAGACTATCAAAACTAACTAGGGAGAAAATATTGGAACTGTGGAACAAATGCTCTGAAAAGCTTGAAAATACGCTTTCTCAAGAAGATTTCAATACATGGATCAGACCCTTAAAAGCCTCGCAAGAAAAAAACACATTAGAATTGGTGGCCCCAAATGATTTCATCCTAAATTATATTGAAAAAAATTTTGCAAAAGAAATAAAAACTCTAGTCAAATCAAATTCAAAAAAAAACATTAATCTGGTTTTTAAAACCCTTACTAAAGAGACATTTGTCGATAAATATCAAAATACATCTAAAAATGCAGAAATAAAGCTTGTAGATGGCTACACTTTTGATAATTTTGTTGAAGGTAAATCAAATCACCTTGCACTTGCGGCTGCAAAACAAGTAGCAGCAAACCCTAAGGGAGACTACAATCCTCTATTTATCTATGGCGGTGTTGGTCTTGGTAAGACCCATTTAATGCATGCTGTTGGCAATCAAATATTAAAAAACGAACCAAAGAAAAGAATTGTTTATGTGCACTCTGAGAAATTTGTTTCTGATATGGTTAAGGCCCTTCAACTAGGCGCAATGAATGAGTTTAAGTCTTTTTATAGGAATGCTGACGCCCTTTTAATTGATGATATTCAATTTTTTGCAGGCAAAGAGCAGTCTCAGGAAGAGTTTTTTCATACTTTTAACGCCCTCCTTGATAGAAACAACCAAATGATTTTAACTTGTGACAAATATCCAAAGGAAATTGATGGTCTTGAAGAAAGACTAAAATCAAGGCTTGGATGGGGTCTGCCGGTTGTAATAGACCCACCTGAACTTGAAACCAGGGCAGCGGTTTTATTAAATAAAGCCAATACAATGGGTGTTGTTTTACCGAATGACTGTGCGATTTATATAGCGCAAAGAATAAGATCAAACATAAGAGAGCTTGAAGGAGCTCTCAAGAGAGTGGTTGCCAATGCAAGATTTACCAATCAAGAAATTGATTTAGCCTTGGTTAAAGATGCTTTGAAAGACCTTTTTGTTATTTCTGCAAAAATGGTTAGCATTGAGAATATTCAAAAAACTGTTGCTGAGTATTACAATATAAAACTATCTGATTTACTTTCAAAAAGAAGAAGCAGGTCGATAACAAGACCAAGACAAATGGCAATGGCTCTGACAAAACAACTAACAAACCACAGCTTACCCGAAATTGGTGAGGCCTTTAATGGTCGTGATCACACCACAGTTTTGCACGCTTGTAAAAAAATAACCGATTTAAGAAAAGAAAGCCCCTCACATGAAGAGGATTACAGAAATCTTAATAGGGCGCTTACCAATTAATGGATTTTTATATATTAAAAGAAGAGATTGTTAAATCTCTCAACCTTACCCTGGGCGTTGTTGAAAAAAGACAAACTCTACCCATATTGTCTAATGTTTTAATTGAGGTAGATGAGTCATCCCTAAAACTAACCGCAACTGACCTAGAAAGCGAAATTTCAACAACTTCAACAATTTCGAACTTCAATAGTGGTGGCAAAACTACCGCGCCAGCAAGAAAACTTAGTGATTTATGTAGATTGTTGCCAGATATGGCTGAAATACACTTTTTTCTAGATGGAGATAATTTAAAAATTGAGTCAGGTTCTGGTAAATATAATCTATCAACTCTTCCAAGTGATGACTTCCCAGTGTTTGAGTTTGAGGATTCACAAGGACAGATAAACATCTCTTCAGAAAACTTAAAAACTATAATAATGAAGACATCTTTTGCAATGGGCAACCAAGACTGGCGGCATTATTTAAATGGTTTATTCATATCAATTGATGATAAAAATATTACATCAGTTGCAACAGATGCCCACAGACTGGCTTTAGCTTCTTCCACCCTCAATGAAGCGTCTATGGAAACTACTGACGGAATCGTTCCAAGAAAATCGATTAATGAAATCGGAAAGTTAGTAGGTGACAACTCTGAAAATGTTCTTATTAAAATTTCGCAATCATCTATTTTGGTTGAGGCGGCTGGAACAAAATTTGTAAGTAAATTAATTGAGGGCAAATTCCCAGACTATGAACAAGTTATACCAACTGGTGAAAGCTCACTTCTTGTAATAGATAGAAAAAACTTTTCAGATAGTCTTAGCAGGGTAAGTGTATTGTCAAGTGAAAAATATAAAGGGGTAAGGATAATAACAAAGAAAAATTCGCTCAATATTTCTGCCAATAATCCTGAGAAGGAGCAAGGCGAAGAAGTTGTTGCGTGTGAATATAGTGGTGAAGAAATTGATATAGCTTTTAATGTCAATTATCTGCAGGAAATTTTATCCACCATAGACTCTGAAAAAATTGAAATTAATTTTTTTGGTTCTGAAAAAAGTTGTTTGATAACAGATCCAAATTCAGAAAATTTAAAATATGTTGTAATGCCACTACTAATATAAAGTGCCCATAACAAAAATCTCTTTAAACAACTTTAGATGCTTTAAAAATTTAGAATTGTCTCTTTCACCAGGAATAAATTTTTTTTTCGGATCTAATGGTTCTGGTAAAACAAGCATCCTTGAATCGGTATTTATTTTCTCAAGTGGCAAATCATTTAAGAGCTCAAATCTAACATCACTAATAAATTATGATAACGACAAATTTATCCTAAAAGGCTTTGATAATAAAAAAGGATATATTGTTGAAATTGAAAAAAGTAAGAATAAAACAATTTCAATTTCTTTAAATAACAACAAAACTAACACAAGCAAATTAGTAAAAGAGTTTCCGTGTACACCAATCCACAACAACACATTTTCTTTTGCTGACGCATCTCCAGACTTTAGACGCAAACTTGTTGACCGCTCAATTTTTATTGCTGAGGATAACTTCTCTAAGGTATGGTTTTCTTTTTATAGGTCATTGCGACAAAGAAATTTTTTACTAAAAAATAACCGTATATCAGATATATACAACTGGAATACCAAACTCGCTGATGAAGCAGAGAAGCTAACCAAATACAGGAAAGACTTTTTTGAAAAAACTTTAAATGAGTTTTATCTTTTGATTAATTTACTTAAACCAGAAGATGTTTTTGATTTTTTTAACTTTATCAAAATTGAGTTTTCTCAAGGATGGGCTCCAGAGAAAAGCTACCTTGATGTTCTAAATGAGAACAAAGATATTGATATAAAAAGAAGATCAACAACATCTGGTCCACACAAATCAGATATTAAATTTTTTATAAATGATATTGATGCAAGACAAATTCTATCCAGGGGCGAGCAAAAATTTTTTTCAATAATTTGGTCTTGCGCTCAACATGAAGTATTAAAAAAACATTATGAAATTGATGCAACGCTTTTGATAGATGATATAAAGTCCGAACTTGATGAAAGAGTTTTTAAGCTCTTTAGTGATTTGTTAAATCATATAAATACACAAGTAATCTTTTCCTGTATAGATGATTGTTTTAGTAGTAAAATAACATCTAGTTTTAATGAGTTTAAAAAGTTCCACGTGGAACAATTAGGAAAATAAACAATGGCCAAAAAATCACAAGAAGCCAAATATGACTCAAGCAACATCCAAGTTTTAAAAGGTTTAGAAGCGGTAAAAAAAAGACCAGGAATGTACATTGGTGACACTGATGACGGGTCCGGATTACATCATATGGTTTTTGAAGTTTTGGATAACTGCATCGATGAGGCAATGGCAGGATATTGTTCTGACATTAAAGTAATAATTAATAAGAACGGATCAGTAACAATTGAAGATAATGGTAGAGGGATACCAGTAGATGTTCATAAAAAAGAGGGCGTATCTGCAGCTCAATTGATAATGACAACTTTACACTCAGGCGGTAAATTTGACGATAACTCTTATAAAGTTTCAGGTGGATTGCATGGTGTTGGCGTTTCAGTTGTTAATGCTCTTTCAAAAAAACTAACCCTAGAGGTTCATAGAGACGGTGGAGAATATTTTCAAGAGTACTCAGATGGAAAGCCTAAAGCAAAATTAAAAAAAGTAAAAAAATCAGACAAGACTGGAACAAAAATAACCTTCTTCCCTTCTGAGAAAATATTCACATCGATTGATTTTGAGGTTGATAGAATTTACAAAAGAATTCAAGAACTGTCATTTTTGAATGCCGGAGTTTCAATTAATGTTGAAGATAAAAAATCAGGCAAGTCAAAAAAATTCAAAAATAATGGAGGGCTATCCAGTTACGTCACTCACCTAAGAGGAAGAAAGCAAACAGTCTCTGATATTTTTGAATGTTCAGCAACTGATAATGATGTTGGAGTTGAGATCGCTATGCAATGGACAGATTCTTATACTGAAAATGTTTTGTGCTACACAAATAATATTCCTCAAAAAGATGGTGGAACACATTTAGCTGG
This sequence comes from SAR86 cluster bacterium SAR86A, assembly GCA_000252525.1. Lineage (GTDB taxonomy): Bacteria > Pseudomonadota > Gammaproteobacteria > Magnimaribacterales > D2472 > SAR86A. The sequence goes on from JH611157.1 coordinate 265,308, forward strand.
ATTTAGAGGAAGTCTTACAAGGGTGCTGAAATCTTTTATTAAAAAAGAGAATGCAAAAAAAACTCCTACAGATTTGCTTGGAGAAGATGTTCGTGAAGGTTTAATAGCAATAATATCTGTAAAAGTGCCTGATCCTAAGTTTTCATCGCAAACCAAAGAAAAACTAGTGTCTTCAGAGGTTGAGGGAGTTGTTAGCACCATATTTAGTAAGTATTTTAATGAATTTTTGCTTGAAAACCCTAAAGATGCCATGAGTATCGTAAGCAAAGTATCTGAGGCTGCCCTTGCTAGAGAGGCAGCAAGAAAAGCAAGAGAAATGACAAGGAGAAAGGGAGTTCTTGAAATAGCTGGATTGCCTGGAAAGTTAGCGGATTGTCAAGAAAAAGACCCTAGCTTGTCAGAGATATATATAGTTGAGGGTGATTCTGCTGGTGGTTCAGCAAAACAGGGAAGAAACAGAAAAAATCAGGCAATATTGCCACTTAAAGGTAAGATAATAAATGTTGAAAAAGCCAGAATTGATAAAGTTTTGGGTTCCCAAGAAGTTGGCACACTTATAAAAGCCTTAGGTTGTGGAATTGGTAAAGAGGATTTTGATATAGATAATCTAAGATATCATCGAATAATTATTATGACAGATGCTGATGTTGATGGTTCTCATATAAGAACCCTTCTGCTAACCTTTTTTTACAGACAAATGTATGAAATAGTAGAAAAGGGCCATGTTTATATTGCTTTGCCGCCCCTATATAAGATAACTAAAGGTAAAGAATTTATATATGCCTCTGATGAGAAAGAAAAAGATGATGCCATCAAAAAATTCTCAAAAAATGGTAATAGAGGTTTAGAAGTTCAAAGATATAAAGGATTAGGTGAGATGAACCCTGAACAGTTGTGGACAACCACAATGGATCCCATAAACAGAAGAATGATGAGAGTAGATATTAAAGACATACAGGATGCAAATGAGTCATTTGAAGTGCTTATGGGTGACGACGTTGAACCAAGAAGAGAATTTATAGATGCAAATGCTCTTTCTGTTAAAGAGCTTGATATTTAATTTATTTCTTTAAAGTTCAATTTCATCCAATCGTACACCTCTTTTGTCACTTCTCTAGCATTTTGTCCTTTAATTATTGGACCAATTCTGACTGTTACTTCTCCGGGTTTTTTTATAAATCGCCTATTTATCCAAAATAAGCCAGAATTGTGACAAATTGGCAGAATTGGCACATTGTTACGAACTGAAAGTGAGCCACAACTACTAGAGAAAGCTTTCAGCCCTTCGTTTGGTCTTGATCTAGTACCCTCTGGAAATATTATTAATGAAAAGCCTTTATTAATTTTTTTTGAGCCATGTGTGATAACTTTTTTAAGACTTCTATACTTTTTTGATCTTCTCAGATGTATAGGCTTTAAACATGCTAAAGCCCAGCCAAAAAAAGGGATAAAAAGAAGTTCTTTTTTTATAATGCTTGCAGATGGAATACATAAGGTTTGTAGAAAAAATGATTCCCATGCACTTTGATGGTTCGAAACTATAACACATGGACCTTCAGGTATATTTTTAAGACCTTCTATTTTCCAAGTAACACCACAAATAATTTTTAGAGAATTTAAAATAAACAAAATCCATTTTGATGCGATTGATTGAAGATTAGCTGTTGATATAAAAGGGTATAAAAATAATATAATCAGTGACGTAGGTATTAATGTGATGTATAAGATAAGGTTAAATATAAAGCTTTTAAGTATTTGCAACTTATTTAATCTTATTTTTATAAATTTCAGCTAGTTCTGAAATCTGAACCCTTACCTGATCCATGGAGTCCCTATCCCTTATAGTAACAGTGCTATCTTCAATTGATTCAAAATCAACAGTTATACATACAGGAGTACCTATTTCGTCATGTCTTCTGTAGCCTTTACCAATATTACCTGTGTTTTCGAGGATAACCCTACCTAAGCCTAATTTTTGTAAACTATTTTTAACCTCTTTAGACAAGGTTACTATTTCTTCATTATTTTTCTTTAACGGCAAAATTGCTGCTTTTATTGGCGATAAATGAGGTTTTAACTTTAAAACAACTCTTGTTTTACCATCACCAAGATCTTCTTCAACAAATGCTTCGTTTAATACAGCTAAAATACCTCTTTCAACACCAGCTGATGGTTCTATGACATACGGTACGATCCAATCACCTTTTTTATCTTGAACTGCCATCTTGCTATTGGAATGTTTATTTTTTTCAACATTGGATGTTATATTAAGTTCATCTTGTTTTTTAGAATGTGAGGCTAAATCAAAATCTGTTCTATTAGCAATACCTTCTAATTCTTCTAATCCGTGAGGAAACATATACATCAAATCCACAGTTTTCTTAGAGTAATGGGCTAGCTCATCTGTGGGTACATTGTATAACTCAATTTTTTCTATGGGTACACCCTGATCTCTCCACCAATTAAGACGTTTTTGTACCCATTCATCTAATGCTTGTTCATCATTTCCAGGCTCAACAAAATATTCTAATTCCATTTGTTCAAACTCTCTAACTCTAAATATAAAATTCCTAGGAGTTATTTCGTTCCTGAACGCTTTTCCTATTTGAGCTATACCAAATGGTATTTGCTTTGAAGTAGAATCAATAACATTTTTAAAATTTGTGAAAATTTGTTGAGCGGTCTCTGGTCTTAAATAAGCAAAAGATGACCCATCATCTATTGGCCCAACATTTGTTTTAAACATTAGATTGAATTGACGAGGTTCAGTCAAATCCTCTTTTTTACACTCTGGAGGCACCTGATCGGCTCTGAACCTTTTCTGACAAGATTTACAATCAACCATGGGGTCAGAAAATGTACTTTCATGTCCAGAGTATTTTAATACTAGTGGGTTTGTTAATATTGATGAATCTAAGCCTTCAATATCATCGTTTTCATAAACCATAGACTCCCACCAAGCATTCTTAAGATTATTCTTAAGCTCAACACCTAGAGGACCAAAATCATAAACGCCTTGAAGACCGCCATATACCTCGTTTGATTGAAAAATGAACCCTCTTCTTTTGCAAAGAGCGACTAATTCGTCCATATTTTTTGCAGTCAAAATAAATTTCCTTATATATTAGACAAATGTCTACTATTATGAGTAATACATAATAAAGCACTTTTCTAATTTGTGCTTTACATTAATAACATGATCACTTAACTTATGATTATAACAAGCAAATCTGAAAAAATAATGAAACTTCTACTTTATTTTCGTTCTATTATGCTGAATAGGTTGTTTGAGTATTTAGTTTGTATCTATATGTGTTTATGACGTTAAATATGTTTAATCTAACTTGAACATTAAAGAATAATGAAATTTTTATTTTATCTCCTATCTTTAGTACCTAAGTCGCTATTTGAATACTTAATTGATATTTATTTAAGTTTAGGTGTTTATAAATATTCTTCTGGTTTTAAAGTGACTTCAAAAAATATTGAAATAGCCTTTCCTGATAGAAATAAAAAAGATGTTGCTCTACTAGCAAAAAGAAGTTTCAAAGAATCAATAATTTCTGGTTATGAGTCGATTTATACATGGGGAAGAAATGATGCGAAGGTAAATAGTAATATTCTAAGAATAGAAAATAATTATTTAATAAATAACTTAAAAGAAAATGGTTTGATTGCAGTATCTTTTCATAATAGAAGTGTTGATATGTTATTGACTTGGATGAACTCTCAACACACAACAACTAGCCTATTTAAAAAAATAAAAAATAATACTCTTAATACTTATGTAAAACAAAGAAGAGAATCAAAAAATTCGAAATGCTATGAGACAAATTTAAGCGGAGTTAAAGAGATCTTTAAGTCATTAAAAAACAATAACATTGTATGCTTTGCAGCTGATCAAGTTCCAAAGAGGGGGTTCGGAGAATATATTGATTTTTTTAATGTAAAAGCATACACAACTACGTTAGTTCAATCTCTTGTAAATAAAACTGAAGCTAATGTTATGTATTTCTTTATACAGACAAGCCCAAGTAACGATTTAAATATAATTTTAAAACATTGTAAAGAAAATATTCATAATGATAGTGGGCACTCACTATGGTTAAATAAAGACATTGAAAAATTTATAATGAATAGGCCTGCAGATTATTCCTGGGAGTATAAAAGATTTAAGAGATCTAAAAATTTACCAAATAATTTTTATAAAGACACTTAATTATTTTGACCAAAACATTGGTGTCAGAATTACCAATAAAGTAAATATTTCAAGTCTACCAAGAAGCATTGCAAATGCCAAAACCGTTTTGCTTAAGGTATTGATTGACGAATAATTTTCTGAAACAGCACCAAGTCCAGGACCTAAGTTATTTAAACATGCACCAACTGATGAAAAAGCTGTTTCAAAGTCAACTCCAGATGCGAGAATCAACATTAATAAAATTAAAAAAGACATTACATAAATGGAGAAAAATCCCCATACAGAAGTTGCAACCTCATCATCTACATTTTTTGTTCCAATCTTTAATGATATAACTGAGTTAGGATGAATGATTTTCATAATGTTTTTATAGGCATGATTAATCATTATCAAGACTCTCCATGATTTAACCCCACCACCCACAGAACCAGAACAAGCACCGATAAAAGCTCCAATTAATAATAGAAATGAAATTGAAAATGGCCACTCAGATGAATCAGAAATAGAAAAGCCAGTTGTTGTAACCATAGAGACTGTATGAAAAGTAATTTCCCTAAAAGACAATCCAGAACCACTAGCATATGATAAAAGTACTGCTAGAGACAAAATTACTACTAATATTGATAAAAAGAACTTTAATTCTGGATCATATAAATATTTAAGAGGTTTTTTCTTAAAAACAGCGAAATAATGAAGCGTAAAGCTTAAAGCAGAAAGAATCATAAACAATATACAAATAAACTCTATAAAAGCGCTATTAAAGTAACCAATACTTGCATCGTGTGTTGAGAATCCTCCTATAGCTACAGTTGACATTGCGTGTGATACGGCATCAAAAACTGACATGCCGCCTATGTAATAAAAAATACCACACAAAAAAGTAAGACCAAGATATATCAACCACAAAACCTGGGCAGTTTCTTTTATCCTTGGTGTTAGTCTTTGCTCACCCATTGCTCCAGGCACTTCTGTTCTATATATTTGGCCTCCACCAATGCCTAATAAAGGCATAACTGCAATTGCAAGAACAATAAGTCCCATTCCTCCCATCCATTGTAATAATTGTCTATAAAATAAAATTGATTCAGGAAGCGCATCTAAATTTGAAATTACGGTTGCACCAGTAGTGGTTATTCCAGACATAGATTCAAAAATAGAATCTATTACACTCATTCCACTCAGGTAAAAGGGTATTGATCCGGCAATAGACAGAACTATCCAAAAGAGCACTATTATGATGAAACCTTCTTTATTAGACATGTCGTTAGTTGAGCCTCTTGTAGAAAGAAATCCAATTAAACCAATTAACCCTATAACTATTAGCGCATATATAAATAAATGCATAGATCCATCATTAAAGATTGCAGAAACAATTATTGGAAAAATATAAGAAGCACTAAAAAAAAGAATTAGAATACTAAATAAGTTAATTATTGATTTTAAGTTCATCAGTTTGTTTTGAACAAAACCTCAACTTCTGACATCATATTTTTATTAGCTAAAAATATTATTAGATGATCATTTAAACAAAGCTCGACCTCCGACCTTGGCATTATTAACTCTCCATGTCTTATAACTGCTCCTATGGAAGCGCCCTCTGGTAGAGAAATCTCTTTGATAGATTTTCCAAAAAGCGATGAAGTATACTCATTTGCATGCACTATGCCTTCAACAGCTTCAGCACCTGTATCCATTTTAAGCATTACGTCTTGTGTTACATCACTGTCTCGTAAGTCTTGTAAAACAGAAGAAACGGTAAGTCTATATGGTGCAACATAGATGTCTATAAACCCTGGCACTAGACCCAAATAAGAGGGGTTGTTTAAGATAATCATTGTTTTTTTAGCTCCCATCTTCTTTGCGAGCAAGGATGACATTAAATTTGTTTCATCATCATCAGTAAGGGCGCAAAAAATATCTATATTCGAAATACTTTCACTCTTAAGCAAATCCTCATCTGTAGCAGATCCATGAAGAACAATAGCTTTATCCAGTTGTTTAGATAAACTTGCACATTTTTCTTCATCCGAATCTATTATTTTAGTTTTGTATTCTCCTTCAATTTCTTTTGCAAGAGACATACCTATTTTTCCACCACCAACAATCATGACTCTAGAATAAGTTTCTTCATGATCTCTAAACTCATCTACAATTTGATCGGTATTTTTTTCAGACGAGATGAAATATACCTCATCATTTTCTTTTATTATTGTTTCACCAGATGGAATAAATGGTTTACCTTTTCGGTATATTGAAGCAATAAATGCATCTGTTTCTGGCATATCATCTTTAATACCCTTAAGCTCTCTTCCAACAAGCTTGCCTTTTTTTCTGGCCCTTACACTAACAAGATTAACTTTTCCATCAGCAAATTTTTCGATTTGGTGAGCTCCAGGGTGAAGTATTAAATCTTTAAGATGATTTTTTACTTCGTTTTCTGGGCTTATGAGAATATCTATTGCATTATCACCAAAAACTGTCAAATCATTTCCATATGCCGAATCAGTGATTCTGCAAATCGTTTTTTTAACATTAAACGATTTCTTGGCTATCTGACATGCGATTATATTTACCTCGTCATCTGATGTAACAGCTATTACTGTTGTAGACTCGTCTGCACTAGATTTTTTTATTGATACAGGATGAGATGCATGACCTTCTATTGTTAAAATATCTAGCTTTTCTTCTAGAGAATTAAGTGCATTTTTATCTTGATCAATAATTGCAACGTCATACCCGTTATTTACTAGAGCACGTGCAAGACTACCACCAACACGACCAGCACCTAAAATTAGCACTTTCATAGTGTGTAAATTAAACCTCTTTTTGCAGAATTAAAAGACTTATGTGAATTTTTTTTTAAACAAAGAAATTTTTATAAGAATTAAAAGCATCTTTTGATGATATTATATTTTTATTAGGAAATTGTAAGTCAGTAATTACTATCACTTTATCACCAGTATTTATATATATACCTGATGCATCAAATTTATGAAAAGATCCTGGTTTACCAGAAGACAAATCATTAGTTAGTTTTAAATTATGAATTTTAATAGTTGTATCTTTATGTACAAATGATGTTCCAGGCCAGCCATAATAAGCTCTAAATTTATTATGAATAGATGAACTATCCTCTCTGAAATCAATCAATCCATCTTCTTTATTTATTTTATTACAATAAGTTTTTTTAGTTTCATCTTGGTCAACAAAAGATAACTCATCCTGATTTATATAGTCTAGAACTTCGATAAGCTTATTAATTGATAACTCTGTAAGTTTCTTTTCAAGAGTATTTTTGTTATCTGAAGGATTTATATCACATGTGAATTGCTTAATAATTTTTCCTGAATCAAGTAACTTATTCATTTTTATATATGTTACTCCAGTCACCTTGTCGCCCATTAATAATGAGCTTTGGATAGGTGATGCGCCTCTATATTTAGGAAGTAAGGAGAAATGAATATTTATTGGAAATAATTTTGGTAATTTCAGAAGCCACTCTGGAATTATTCTGCCATAAGCAACAACAAGCAGGATGTCTATATCCAGATCATTTAATGCTTTTTTAAACTCATTTTCATTCAAATCAGTCGGCATAAATACTGGAATTTTATGTTTTTTTGCCTCAATAGCCACGGGAGACTCAATAAGCTTATTCCCCCTTTTACCAATTTTATTATTTTGGGTTATTACTCCCTTAATGTTGATTTTTTTTGATAATGCTAAAAATTTAAGAATATCCGCGGAATTGGTTGGAGTGCCTGCATATAAAACATTCATAATAACAATATCTTCTGTTATTTTCTTTTAAATTCTTTTAAAAGTCTCTTTCTAACTCTATCTCTCTTTAATGCACTTACATAATCTACCATTAATTTGCCCTCTAAATGATCAATTTCATGTTGAATGCAAATTGATAACATGCCTTCAGGCTTTATTTCATGTTCTTTCCCTTTTAAATCTTGCCACTTAAGCTCAATATTGTCAGGTCTGGCAATATTATGATTAAAACCAGGTATAGATAGGCACCCTTCCTCAAATTCAACTAATTTATGCTCTTTTTGTACTTTATATTCAGGATTTACAAAAACCATTGGTTCATTTCTGTCTTCAGACAAATCCATTACTACCAGTCTTATATGTTCATCTACTTGTGTAGCCGCTAAACCAATTCCATTAGCATCATACATTGTATGTAACATGTTATCTGACAATTTTTCTAGACTTTTGTCGAATTTTGTAATCTTTTTGGCTACAGTTCTTAGTTTTGGATCTGGAAATACCAGAATTTTTAATTTTTTAGACATATTTGGTTAAATTTCATTATAATTTCTGAATTATAATCTAGATAACTATTAAGAGAACAAAAATATGTCAAATTCAAGTTTACAGGTTGCCATAATCATGGGTTCAGATAGTGACTTGCCCGTTGTAGAGGCAAGTTTCTCTATTCTTGAGTCTTTTGGCGTTAAATATACTAAAAATGTAATGTCTGCTCACAGAACTCCGCATGATGTAATGGATCTTATTAAAAGATCTGAAGAGAACGGCTGTAAAGTATTCATAGCTGCAGCTGGAATGGCTGCGCATCTAGCTGGAGCTGTAGCTGCACATTCAACAAAACCAGTTATTGGAATTCCAATTGAATCAGGTGGAATGGGAGGAATTGATTCATTACTTTCAACCGCTATGATGCCTCCTGGTGTTCCTGTTGCAACAGTTGCTGTTGGTAAAAGCGGTGCAAAGAATAGCGCTATTTTGGCTGTTCAAATTCTAGCAACATCTGATGATGAGCTTGCTCAAAAACTAAAAGATTATAAGTCAAATATGAGGGAAGAAGTTTTAGAGAAAGATAAGAAACTTAACTCGTAATTGAAAAATAAATCTTTAGATATTGCCTCATCAGTAGAGTGGATTAAATCGGGAAAAATACTTGTTCATCCAACAGAGGGTATTTGGGGTCTTGGCTGCGATGCTTTTAATGAAGATGCTGTCAATAAGATATTTAAAATAAAAAGAAGAAGTAAAAATAAGAGCTTCATACTTCTCTCAGAATCGTTAGATTTTTTAAAAAAATATATACAAGATCTCAACAAAGAGGATGAAAAATTTTTAGAAAATTATTGGCCAGGACCAGTAACATTTCTTATAAAGTATAATCAAAACCTACCAAAGCATCTCCACACAGAAAATGAAAAGATTGCTGTAAGAGTAAGTAATCACTTACCTATAAAATCACTTTTAAAGCAATTTTCTGGACTTATGGTTTCAACATCATCTAATCTTTCTGGTGATGGCATTATTCAAGATCCAATTAAAATTCTTGAGTTTTTTGAATCAAATGATTTGGCATATTATGATGAGCAACTTGGACAAACAAAGAAACCATCCAAGATAATAGACTTAGAGTCTAAGTCTGTAATTCGTGAATAAAATGAAGCATAAAATTGAAAATAATTTGATAAAAATACAGTCGGATATTATTAATGCTTTTGAATCTCTTGAATCCGAAAACGGCTCAATTATTTCATTAGACGAGTGGAAGCGAGAAGAAGGTGGCGGCGGTAAAACATTTGTAATAGAAAATGGATCTTTCTTTGATAAATGTGCAGTAAATTTTTCATCTATCAAAGGAAATGAATTACCCAAAACTGCATTAGCTAATAATCTTAATAAAGAAGTTAATTATGGATATAAGGCAATGGGAGTTTCTGTTATATCACATCCAAAAAATCCAAATGTTCCAACTAGTCATATGAATGTTAGGTTATTTGGAATTTTGGATAAAAACAGTGAAATAGATGAGTGGTGGATTGGTGGGGGATATGACTTAACTCCTTTTATAGTATTTGAAGACGATATTAAAGAATGGCATAGAAATGCAAAAGCGTGTCTAGATGGAATTAATAAAGATTATTACCCCTGCTTTTCTGACAATTGTAATAATTATTTCAAAATTCCACATAGGAACGAGAGAAGAGGAGTTGGAGGTATTTTTTTTGATAATGTTACAGATTTATCTTTAGAAAATAGTGTAAAAATGCTTGAATCTGTTGCAAATGCTTATCTAGGATCCTACATGGAAATTGCAAATAAAAGGAAAAACATTAAATTTTCAGATACAGAAAAAGATTTTCAGCTTATTAGAAGGGGAAGATACGTAGAATTTAACCTTATTTACGACCGAGGCACTTTATTTGGACTTCAATCAAATGGGAGAATAGAATCAATTCTGGCGTCTTTGCCAAATAATACTAAATGGCAGTATAAAAAAACAAAAGAGTACATCAGATTAGAAAAAGAGCTTTTATCAACAATTAATAAGGATTGGAATGTCTAAATTATATAAATTAGGTGTTGTTGGAGATCCAATTGAACATTCACTATCTCCTTTTATCCATTCAAGATTTTCAAGAGAAACGAATATCAATATTGAGTACTTGCCTTTTAAAGTAAAGCAAGATGATTTTGCACCCTTCGTTTCTGAGTTTTTCAAAGACTCTTTGTCAAAGGGTCTTAACATAACGCTTCCTCATAAAAAAAATGCTTCAATGCTTGATGGAGTAATTTCAAAAGAAGCAAAGTATATAAATGCTGTAAATACTATTGTTAAAGATGAGAAGAAAATTTTTTTATACTCAACCGATGGCGTGGGCTTTATTGATGATATTAAAAACAAAGGATTTATGTTTGAGGACAACAAAATTTTGATAATAGGCGCTGGCGGTGCTGCAGAAAGTATTCTATATACAGTTGCTCATAATAAGCCTAAAGAAATAACTTTGTATAACCGGACTATTGAAAAGGCCGAAAAGTTATGTCGAAAATATTCTCATATTTCTAAAACAGAATCTGTCCTTGATCATAACAGCCCATATGACATAGTTATTAATAGCAGCTCAGCTGGACTTACAGGTGAATTTAGACCGATTGAAGAATTAAATATATCAAAAAGTACCATTTTCTATGACTTAAATTATTCACTGACTGAAACTCCTTTTTGTAAATGGGCAAAAGGAATTTCTAATAATGTTTATGACGGAATTGGCATGTTGGTTCATCAAGCCGCACATTCTTATAATATGTGGTTCGGTATTTTTCCTGATACAAATAAAGTAATTCAAGATATTGAGGATATGAGAGGATGAAACGGTTTGTTCAATTTATTGCTGGAGCAATTTGTCCAGATTGCAAAAGCAAAGATACAATCGCCCTTAATCCAACTAATGACGAAATCTATTGCGTTAAATGTAATTTTGTCGAAAAAAGACCAGAGACTAATGATCTAAAAAAAAATGAAGAAATAAAAGTTATAAACATCAAAGATTATAAAAAGAACAAAGACAACAAATAATAGAAATTAGTCAATTAAAACGATATTATATTTCTCGAAAAATTTTGCGATTTCCTTTGTTGTATATATATAAATGACTTATAATGCATCATAAGTAAATTTTATTATAAAGACACACTTGTTTTTGGGCGGATAATGTTTTTTAGACTATTCTCAATCTTACAGAAGAAGGCATTCTTTGCTCTTCTTTTTATATTAAATACTCCTTTACTGAACGCGGATTGGTTTGCTCTAAACATGACCAGAGGAATTACAGATATCAGCAACGAAGTATTTGAGCTTCATATGCTTATATTTTGGATTTGTGTAGCTATAGGTGTTTTAGTATTTTCCGTAATGTTCTATTCGATGTGGGCACATACCAAAAAGAAAAATCCAGTTCCTGCAAAATTCCATGAAAATCACAAATTAGAAATTGCATGGACAATAATTCCTTTTCTTATTCTTATTGCAATGGCTGTTCCTGCATCAAAGACACTTGTAAAAATTTACGATGATGAGGCTGGCGATATAAATATTCAGGTAACTGGATATCAATGGAAATGGCAATACAGGTATTTAGAGGATGATGTTAGTTTTTTCTCAAATCTTTCAACAGATTTAGATGAAATTTATAACTTAGTTCCAAAAGGCGAAAACTATCTTCAAGAAGTTGATGAAATGGTTGTTATTCCTGCAGGTAAAAAAGTTAGATTTTTAATAACTGCAAACGATGTAATCCATTCATGGTGGATGCCTGCTTTTGCTATTAAACAAGACGCTATACCAGGATTTGTAAATACCGCCTGGACTATTGTTGATGAGCCTGGGATTTACAGAGGAAAATGTACAGAGCTTTGTGGGAAAAACCATGGCTTTATGCCGATTGTCGTTAAAGTTGTTGAACAAGATGAGTATGACGAATGGGTATATGGAAAAAAACAAGAAGCAATCAAACTTGCTGAACTAACAACTAAAGAATGGACAGCTGAGGAGCTGGTTACAAGAGGTGAGAGTATATATGAAGTAAATTGTGTTGCATGTCATCAAACCTCAGGCGAAGGTATTACTGGAATTTTTCCAGCCCTTGCTGGTAGTGATATCGTTATGAATAATAAGGACAGAAATATTGAGATTTTAATGGAAGGCGTTCAAGGTGCAGCAATGAACTCTTTTAGTTATTTATCAGAAGTAGAGCTCGCAGCAGTTATTACCTACACGAGACAATCCTGGGGTAATGCTGAAAAGGGCGATGGCGAAATAGTTGTCCCTAAAGATATTGTAGATTACAAAGAACCAAAAATTTAAAATAGGAAATTATTATGAGTGCAGTTATAGAAAATCATCATGACGACCACCATCACGGTCCTGCCAAAGGTATAACAAGGTGGTTGTACACAACCAACCATAAAGATATAGGAACACTCTACTTATGGTTTAGTTTTGCCATGTTCTTAATTGGTGGAGCTATGGCTATGGTCATCAGAGCGGAGCTTTTCCAACCAGGCATGCAGATCGTTGAACCAGAATTTTATAACCAAATGATTACATTGCATGGCTTGATTATGATTTTTGGTGGAGTCATGCCTGCTTTTGTTGGTTTGGCAAATTGGCTGGTTCCAATGATGATTGGTGCGCCAGACATGGCACTACCTAGAATGAATAACTTAAGTTTTTGGATATTGCCTTTTGCGTTTTTTATTCTTTTATCTTCTTTATTTATGGAAGGAGGAGCACCCAATTTTGGCTGGACTTTTTATGCTCCACTTTCAACAACATATGCACCACCTAGTGTGACGTTCTTTATTTTTTCTGTTCATATAATGGGAGCTTCCTCAATAATGGGAGCGATAAATGTTGTTGTAACAATTATGAACATGAGAGCTCCAGGTGTTTCATTAATGAAAATGCCACTTTTTGTTTGGTCATGGTTAATCACTGCATACTTATTGATTGCTGTGATGCCTGTTTTGGCTGGTGCTGTGACAATGATGTTAATGGATATTCACTTTGGTACAAGCTTCTTTAACGCAGCCGGAGGCGGAGATCCAGTTCTTTTTCAACATATATTTTGGTTCTTTGGGCACCCAGAAGTTTATATAATGATATTGCCGGCTTTTGGAATTGTTTCTCACATAATCGAAACTTTTTCTAGAAAACAACTCTTTGGATATTCCTCAATGGTTTGGGCTATGCTCTCTATTGCAATTCTCTCTTTTGTTGTTTGGGCACATCATATGTTTACAGTAGGACTTCCTTTAGCTGCAGAAATATTTTTTATGTGGGCAACAATGCTTATTGCTGTTCCTACTGGTGTAAAAGTTTTTAATTGGGTAGCTACAATGTTTAGAGGCTCATTAACTTTCGAAACTCCAATGTTGTTCGCGATAGCATTCGTCGTTCTATTTACAATCGGTGGATTATCAGGATTAATGCTTGCTATTGTTCCAGCAGATTTTCAATATCATGATACTTATTTTGTTGTTGCGCACTTCCACTATGTATTAGTACCTGGAGCTATATTCTCCATTATGGCAGCAGTTTATTATTGGATACCTAAATGGTCTGGAAACATGTATGACGAGAGATTAGGTAAACTTCATTTTTGGTTGTCATTCATTGGTGTTAACGTGACTTTTTTCCCACAGCATTTTATCGGTTTGGCTGGCATGCCAAGAAGATATCCAGATTACGCTTTAGTTTTTGCTGATTGGAATATGGTTTCAAGTGTTGGAGCTTTCCTATTTGGCTTCTCTCAATTACTTTTCCTTTTTATTGTTATTAAAACTGTGATGGGTGGTAAAAAAGCAACTGATCAAGTTTGGGATGGAGCGAAAGGACTTGAATGGACAGTAGCTTCACCTGCTCCTTATCATACATTTTCTACTCCACCTAAGGTTGATTAATGAAAAAAGAAGCAAAAAAAACATTAATTAGGCTAGTCGTAGCAGTTCCGTTAATGTTTGCTTTTGGTTTTGCTTTAGTGCCTTTGTATGATGTTTTTTGTGAAGTAACTGGCATTAACGGGAAGGTATTCCAGTCTGAACATTCCGAAGAATTAGTAACAGAAGATGGAAGACAGATAGCGCTTCAATTTATATCAACTAATAATGAAAACATGCCGTGGACATTTAAACCATCTGAACAAGTTTTAAGTATCCAGACTGGTAAATATCACACTGCAACTTTTTATGTGAAAAATACTACGAATAAAACTATGATGGCTCAAGCAGTTCCAAGCGTCGCACCTTCAAATGCTGCAGAACACTTAAAAAAGCTTGAATGTTTTTGTTTCGAACAACAAGTCTTGAAGCCTGGTGAAGAAGCATTATTGCCAGTAAAGCTATTGGTTTCAAATGAGTTACCATCAAATATAAAAAATATTATTCTGTCCTATACTATATTTGATATAACTGACTACAGTGAGAAAACATTAGCCCATCATCAGATGGATATGGAGTAAAAAAATGAGTGGGGGAAGCTATTACGTACCAGATCAAAGCAGATTTCCAATATTTATGGCTTTCTCTTTGTTTCTTCTTGTCATGGGCGCATCTAGCACAATTAATAATTTAGATGACCCAACTAGTAATTCGGTATACATACTATATACAGGTTTTGCATGTCTGTTTTTGACATTGTTTTTTTGGTTCAGACAAGTAATAAAAGAACATCTTGCTGGACTAGATTCAAATCAATTAAAACAATCTTATGTGTATGGCATGGCTTGGTTCATATTTTCTGAAGTAATGTTTTTTGCTGCTTTTTTTGGAGCTTTATTTTACGTAAGAACATTCGCAGTACCTTGGTTAGCTGGAGATGGAGCTAAGGGTGGAGCAATAACAGCAATTGAGTTATGGCCTGCGTTTGAATCTGCTTGGCCTGTTATGACAACCCCAGATCAGGGAAATGAATATGATTTAGCTAAGAAAAGCATGGCATGGCCAGGCTGGAATCATGCTCTACAGTGGTTACCACTTTGGAATACAATTGTGCTCCTAAGCTCTTCATGGACTGTTCATCTTGCTCATCTTGGTTTAAAAAAAGGAAACAGGAAAAAGTTTAATGCTTATCTCGGAGTGACTGTATTATTGGCACTGATTTTTGTTGGACTCCAGGCTCTGGAATATTATGAGGCTTACGCACATTATGGCCTTACATTGAACTCTGGTATCTATGGCTCAACCTTCTTTATGCTGACGGGTTTTCATGGTTTCCATGTAATGATGGGAGGCATCATGTTAGCTGTTATGCTTGCTAGATCAGTTTTTGCAGGTCATTTTGAACAACATGATCATTTTGGTTTCGAAGCTGCTTCTTGGTATTGGCATTTTGTTGATGTAGTTTGGCTGATGCTTTTTTTATTTGTCTATATTCTATAATTAAGAGTCTTGCCAAGGAACGCTGTTACCTAGCTCGCCAGTGTAAAGACCAATCGCAATCAATATGATTAAAACTGTAGCAAAGAAAACTCTAAGGCCTAGCAGATAAACAGTTCTTTTTCTTCCAGTCTCACCCTTATCTACGAGCAGAAAAAAAAGACCACCAGCAAGAGAGAGAAGCAAAAGAGGTATTACGATATAAATTAAAGTGGTAATCATAATAAAATTTTAAAGCATATATACTTTTATAGATATGAAAAAAAATAAATTTAATCCAGGCGTAAGAATATCAATATTTTTTGTTTTTTTTGCTATTGTTTTTTTCTCCCTCGGACTTTGGCAGATCGAGAGAGGGCAATCGAAAACCGATCTTTTAAAAGAGTTTAAAAATAATACATTACAGGAACCTAACTATCTAACCGAAGCATCTAAGAAATGGGACAGAGTTTTTGTAGAAGGGAAATGGGATTCATCCCAGCAAATGTTGATTGATAACGTTATTAATAGGGGTGTAGCAGGTTATAAAGTTTTAACACCATTTAGGATTGCTGAAACTAACGAAGTTATTTTGATTGATCGAGGATGGATTAAAGGAAATAAATCTAGGGACGATCTTCCAAATGTTAATATGGTTGAAACCTTTGAAAAAGTTAGTGGAATTTTGGAGTATCCAGAACTTGGACTAGTTTTGTCCGATGAACTAATTTCTGATGCTTGGCCAAAAGTATCACAGACTAAAAACCTAGAAATCATCACAAAAGAATACAATGAAAAAATTTATCCTCTAATTTTACTAGCGGACCCAACCAGTAAAAATAGTCTTGAATATATTAAAATTAACCCAACAAATATGACACCAGTAAAGCATTATGGATATTCAGCTCAGTGGTTTTTAATGTTTATAGTTCTATGTGTCATGTATGTATGGTTCGGATTTAAAAAAAATGAAAAGTAAGTTTTTCTTAGCAGTATTATTGTTAACACCAATTTTGGTGGTTACATTTTCTACTTTATATTTTCTGATGGGAATGTCGCCAGAAGGTACAAAAAATAATGGAGTTTTTTTCAAGAGTTATTTTGATTTAAATGACTTTAAAAACGGTGAAGGAAAACAAGATTTATTAAAATTCGATGATGGTAAATGGATATTATCAGTTTATGTTACAGACATAGAGGCAAGCAAAGAATCTATATATTTAGCCAGACAACTAAATGTTGCATTAAATAGAGACATCAACAAATTAAAAAGAGTTATGTTTTATTCGAATAAATTGTTACAAGATGATCTTGAAGAAATTAAGTCGCTATATCCTCGCTTAGAAATTGTAGAAGATAGTAACGGAGTTTTACTAAATGTATTACAAAGAAACTCAATGCTGGACTTTAATTCCGAAAATCCAATATTTGTAATTGATCCGTATGGAAGGGCTGTGATGTATTTTTTGCCTGATACTGATCCCAAGTTAATTCTTAAAGACCTAAAGGTGCTAATCTAATGAATCAAATAAAAAATCTTTCTTTAATAGGTATATTCATGGCTTTCGTTGTGATTGCTCTGGGAGCATGGACCAGACTGGTAGACGCTGGATTAGGTTGTCCAGATTGGCCTGGATGTTATGGCTTTGTATTTTGGCCAAATGATGAGGCAGAGATAGCTTTAGCAGAAAGTAGATTCCCTATGTTTCCATACGATATTAATAAAGCGATACCTGAACAAGTCCATAGATTATTTGCAGCATCACTTGGTTTATTAGCAATAATTTTGGTTTACCTATCTTTTAATAAAACAAATAATAAATCTATGCAAAGATGGTCAGCCTTTCTTCTATTGCTAATCTGTTGTCAGGGTTTATTCGGGTACTTAACTGTAAGCCTCAAACTATTGCCGATAATTGTGACTATTCATCTGTTCGGTGGTTTTGCTACATTAACGCTTTTATATTTTATCTACTTGAAGTCTAGAAATTTTGAAATATTAAACCAAATGAATATATCAGGTCTCAAAACTATAGCTGCGATAGCTATGCTTGTATTAATTCTTCAGATATTTTTAGGGGTTTGGACGAGCACTAATTACGCATCATTAGCTTGTGCTGATTTTCCTACATGTCAAGGCAGCTATATACCTGAAATGGATTTCAAGAGTGGATTTAATCTAAATCAAGAAGTTGGACCTAATTATTTGTATGGGCTTCTTGATAATCCTGCAAGAGTAGCTATTCACTATTCACATAGAATATCAGCCCTGTTTGTTACATTAATATTTTTAATTTTAATGTCGAGATTATGGTTTTCAGATGCAGCACCTCTTGCATCAACATTAGGGATTTTATTGCTAACTCAAATAACTTTAGGAATTATTAATGTTGTTTACGTTCTGCCATTGTATGTAGCGATTGCTCATAACTTAGTTGCAGCATGTCTATTATTGGCAATGTTTACAGTTAATTATTTAGCTTGGAAAAAATGACACTCTTAAAAAGCTATTACGCTTTATGTAAACCAAATGTTGTTTATATGATGTTGATATGTGCTTTTGTTGGAATGTTGCTTGCTGAAGAAGCTGTATCTTCATTTTCTTATCTTTGTATTTCTTTGTTTGGTATTGCATTGTGTGCTTCATCTGCTGCAGCAATCAATCAAGTTATTGACAGAAAAACTGATGCATCAATGACCAGAACTGATCAAAGACCATTACCAAAAGGAGAGCTCTCTGTAATGCATGCTTCTATTTTTGCTATGACCATAGGTGTCATTGGAGCTTTGATTTTATTTTTTTATGTAAACACTTTAACAATGTTGTTAACCATTGGATCCCTCATAGGCTATGCATTTATTTATACGGTCTACCTTAAAAGAGCTACTCCACAAAATATTGTTATTGGTGGCCTAGCAGGAGCTGCACCACCTTTACTTGGATGGTCATCTGTAACAAACACAATAGATCCATATGCCTTGTTGTTAGTTTTAATAATATTTGTTTGGACTCCTCCTCATTTTTGGGCTTTAGCAATTTATAGAAAAGATGAATATGCAAAGGAGTCAATTCCCATGATGCCAGTAACTCATGGAGTGTCTTTTACTAAGCTTCAAATAGTCTTATATACAATAATATTATTTATAGTTAGTGTCTTGCCATATATTGTTTTAATGTCAGGCGTTATATATTTAATTTCAGCGTTAATTCTTAGCTCAGTTTTCTTATATTACTCATTGAAACTTTTTTATAGCGACAATGACGAGGATGCCATGAGAACTTTCCAATTCTCAATATATTATATTTTTTTAATTTTCTTGGCTTTACTTGCAGACCATTACATAATTATTGATTAATGACGGTTAAGAAAAATATTTTACTGATAGTAATATTTATTTTTGCTGTATTAACTTTATTTATTAATAAATTAACTTCACCGAGAGTTTTAAGCACAAATGAATTATTAATAAATGGCCTCTTTTTATACGAAGCCCCAAAAGAAATTTCTGACTTTACTTTTTTTTCCTCAAATAAGAAAGAATTCAGTAAATCAGATCTTCAAGGAAAGTGGACATTAATGTATTTTGGTTTTACAAAGTGTCCAGATGAATGCCCAACGACAATGTATCAAATATCAAAACTTATAAAAGTTCTCAGAGAAAAAAACTATCCTCTTGACGATAAGCAGTGGATTTTAGTTTCTATTGATCCCGAGAGGGATACTCCTGAACAGATTGATAAATATGCCAAAGGATTTGATGAGGCATTTGTGGGAATTGTTAACAACAGACCAATGTTATTGAGTCTAGCAACTCAGTTATCTGTTAATAATGTTATGCCAAGCTCAGATAAATCAGACCACTCTCATTTAGATAATCACGTTAACAATATCATTCTACTTAATCCAAATGGAGAGTTTGCTGGAATATTTAGGCCACCCTTTGATTTACCCAGACTTTCTTTGACGTATCAATCAGTTACTAGTAAGTAATTAATTAAAGTTTCTTAAATAAAAGCGTCATTCTGTCGCTTTCACCAATATTAAGATATTTCTCTTTATCTTGTTCTTTCAATCTTAAAACTGGTGGTAAAGTCCATACGCCTCTTGGGTGATCTTTTGTATCTTTGGGATTTGCATTTATTTCAGATTTTGATATCAATGTAAATCCATGCTTTTGTGCAATATTAATTGCATATTCTTCTGTTACATAGCCTGTCTTTCTCATGTCCTCAAGACTCGTACCCGGATTAGCTCTATGCTCAACAACTCCAAGTATGCCATTTTGCTTAAGTGCCTTATGCGCATTTGAAAAAATTAGATCTATTTGAGGCCCAATCCAATTGTGAAGATTACGAAATGTTAAGACAGCATCTACCGAACCTTCATCGGCTAATTTTGAGCTAAGATCAACAACTTTCACATTTTTATACATTGGATTTTGGTTAACTTTATTTTCAAAGTTGTTCCTCATTCTTATGTAGAAATCTCTATCAGAGTCCTTATCAAAATGTGCAGCAATAACTACTCCAGGACTATGAATATAGTTGGCAAGAATTTCAGTATACCAGCCACCACCTGGCGAAAGTTCTACGACTTTCATGTCTTGTTTAATTTCAAAAAAACTCAATGTTTCGTATGGATTTCTATACTTATCTCTTGAGACGTTTTTTGAACTACGATCTTTGCTATTAATAGCATTCTCTAGGCTATGAGCATGATTATAGGATGAGAATAAAACTGCTGAAGTAATAAAAAGCAGATAGTGTAAGTAAAATTTGTTAGTCTTCATATTATATTTTAATTATAACTTTTCCCTTTGCTTTTCTGTCCATTAGGTGAGCAATTGCTAATGCACCATCATTTAAACTAAACGAATCAGATACCTCTGGATTAATTTTTCCTTCTGAATGAAGTTTAAAAAGCTCCTCAAAGTTGTTTCTATTTTCATCTGGATGCATTCCAACCCATGCCCCCCAGAAAACACCTACGATTTTCATACCCTTTAAAAGTGCAAGATTGATCGGTATTTTTGGGATCTCACCAGCAGCAAAACCTATAACGAGGTATCTGCCGTCCCAAGCAGTTGCTCTTATGCATGGTTCTGAATAATTGTCTCCAATTGGATCATAGACGACATTAGCTCCCATACCTCCCGTCAATTCTTTAATTTTTGAAGAAAGTTCTTTTTGTTGATTCTTATCAAGCTTTCCACTTTCATATATGAAACCTTCGTCTGCACCATGTGCAATACATAAATCAATCTTGTCTTGTGTTGACGCAGCTGCGATAACTCTTGCCCCCATGGCTTTACCAAGCTCGACTGTTGCAAGTCCAACGCCTCCTGCAGCTCCTAGAACAAGTAAAGTTTCACCTTCTTTTAACTCAGCTCTTTGTTTTAAAGCATACAGTGAAGTTCCATAAGTCATCGGAAGAGCAGCAGCAGTTTCAAAATCCATAGTATCAGGTATTTTCATCACAGTATTTTCGTGAACAACAATTTTTTCTGCAAAAGCCCCTAGGCCTGTCATTGCAAAAACCCTATCTCCAACTTGAATATCTTTTACATCATCTCCGATGGCTAAGACTTCTCCTGCAGATTCGCCACCAGGTGTGAATGGTAATTCGGGTTGAAATTGATATAGGCCCTGTATCATCAGAACATCTGGAAAATTCACACTTGCAGCTTTGTTTTCAATTAGAACATGACCTGGAAGTAATTCTGGATCAGCTATTTCATTTACTTTTAGCTTGTCTGGTAATCCAAGCTCAACACATTGCAGCGCTTTCATAATTTCTCCTCAAAGATTAATATTATAGTTTTTTACGTATTCATTCATCTCTTCGCTTGAATTTTTTTGTAAGCTATTAAGTTTATCTATGGATAGTTCTGCTTCCATTTTTATGCTTTCAGCATACTTGTCGTTGGCTTTTTTAAAAAATTCAACCACTTCTTTTGCTTTATTAAGACCATGTTCATGATAAGAGGTTTTTGGTAGTATGCCTCTTGAATAAGTTTTCACAAAATTAATAGCATCTATTAGGCTTTCACTATTTTCAAAGCAACATGCTAACTTAATTAAGTCAGAGTAAATTTTTTCTCTGGCATCACCCAAAGTTTCTTCGACAGAATTAATTGAAAGCTTTATTCCATAATCTCTTCCGTCGTAAACAGTTTTCTTATCGTTTTCATCAATTCTGATCTTTTCTTCATTAGAAATATCTTTGCTGGGACAAATTAGGCAATAAATTAAAATCATATCTAAAAATTTAATATGATTTTTAGAAATTCCAGTTGGCTCATTTGGATCGATATCAATACCTCTAATTTCCAGATACTCTATGCCAAATTTCTTAAGTTGATTATAAGGCCTCAGGTTTTCCTCTGAGGCTCTTTTTGGCCTTATCGAATCATAGTATTCATTTTCAATTTGTATAATTCCATCTGATATTTGATGAAATTCACCATCATTATCTATTAATCCTTTATTTTGAAAATCAGGATAAGGGTCAGTGATTGCACTTCTTATTTTCCTAAGAAATTCTTCTAGAGAGTTATATTTGATATTTAAATTCTTTTGAGCATCACTAACGTAACCTATATCACTCATTCTTAAGGATGTTGCGTTTTTTTGATACATGTCGTTGTTAGATAGCTTTGACAGATTATTAAATCTGCCATTTACAAAAGACTTATCAACTACATTTGTTTGTCCAAATTCGCTCAATACAAACCAAAAAATTCTTTTGAAATTTCTTATTAATCCAAGGTATATCTCATCATAATCTTCCTGTGAATTATTTAGGCTTAATTTTGATAATGATTCGTTATTAATTGAGAAGTTATAGTGCATTCCAGAAACACACTGCATAGTCGAGCCATACCTGACCTTAAGTCCTTTTCTATAAACATGTTTAAGCAAGCCAGTATTGCTTTGATGATAATATCCTAGATTGATTTTTGATTCGTCTTTAATATGCGGTGGCATCGATAATGGCCACACTGTTTCATCTTCATTTATGTTATCTATAACAAAAATATGAAGACTGGTTAAAAATGCATGTAGCTCATCAATGTCATCAAAAGTTGGAGTAACTAATTCAAGCTGAGCTTCAGCAAAATCTGTTGTAATAAATTTATTGGTAAGTGCCGATCCAAGCGACTGAGGGTGCTCTCGTTCTGAGATATCACCTTTACGGTTAACTCTAAAAAATTCTTTCTCAATACCTCTATTAATGACTAAGTCATTAAAGAAATTCAGTTTACTTAATTCTTTGAGCCTTTTTTCTAAAAAATCATTATTCATTAAATCCAGGACCAGCTGAAACTATATCAGGATTTACATTAAATTTTTTAAAATTTTCTTGGAATTTATAAATAAGATCTTTTAAGTATTTTTGATACTCTTCATTGTCTTCCCAAGTTTTTTCTGGTGTAAGCAGGATAGATTCAACACCTTCTATTTCTAGAGGCACTTCTAGATTTAATCCAGGTATCATCTGTGTTTCTACATTATCCAATTCACCATCTTGGATGGCATTTACTATTCGTCTTGTAACAGGAATATCAAACCTTGAACCTTTACCATAAGGTCCTCCTGTCCAACCTGTATTAACCAGAAAGACTTTTGATCCATAACCTTCAATTCTTTTCATAAGCAAATCTGCATATACATCTGCTGGTCTAGGAAAAAATGGTGCGCCAAAACAAGTTGAGAATGTTGACGCTATATCAGATGTAGAACCCATTTCTGTAGATCCAACTTTTGCTGTATAACCACTGAGAAAGTGATAAGCTGCTGCTTCTTTGGACAATATTGAAACCGGTGGAATAAGGCCTGTTAAATCACATGTAAGAAAAATTACAGTTTTGGGTTCCCCAGCTGCATTTGCTTCAACTGCATTTTCAATATGGGATCTTGGATAACAGCACCTGCCATTTTCTGACAGTGAAGTGTTTGAATAATCAGGTTCATTATTATTTAAAAAAACATTTTCAATAACACTTCCATGTTTTATAGCATTGAAGATTACTGGTTCATTTTCCTCAGAAAGATTAATTGTTTTTGCATAACAACCGCCTTCAAAATTAAAAACTGATCCAGGGCTCCAACCATGTTCATCATCACCGATAAGAGAACATTTAGGGTCTGCTGACAAGGTAGTTTTACCAGTGCCAGATAATCCAAAAAACAATGCCACATTTCCATTTTTATTAACGTTCGCAGAGCAGTGCATAGGTAAAACATTTTTTTCAGGCAATAAAAAATTTTGAACAGAGAACATCGATTTCTTCATTTCACCTGCGTATTTCATGCCAGCAATAATTACTTTTCTTTGAGCAAAATTTATTACAACACAACTCTCAGAATTTGTACCATCAGATTCAGGATCACATTGAAAGTTTGCTGCCGATAAAATTTCCCATTCTTTTTTGTTATTTGGATTATAGTTTTCTGAGCAAACGAAAATCAGTCTTGCAAAAAATGAATGCCACGCAGTTTCAGTTGTAACTCGAACAGGTAAATAGTGCTCTGAATGAGATCCAACATGAACTCTTGAAACGTATCTATCTTTTTCAGCAAGGTATGTTTCAACTTTGTCCCATAAAGAATTAAAGTTATCTTCCTCAAAAGGAATATTTACATCACCCCAATCAATTAGATTGCTTGATCCAGGTTCCTTAACAATAAATCTATCATTAGGGCTTCTTCCTGTTCTTTCACCAGTTTCGGTCGAAAAAGCTCCATTATTTGCAATTACTCCTTCACCATTATTAACAGCTGCGGTTATTAATTCTTCGTTTGTAAGCTCAAGAGCTTCTGAGGTTTGAGATGAAGTGTCCATGTTTACTAACAAATATTATAGGTACTTGGGGGGAATAATTATATATGTAGAGGTGATAATTATGTACCTATAATATTAGCCTTGTTAGCAATAATTCGAATTACTATGTAGTGAAGTAAAATATAACAGTAGTAGAAAGTCAATTATTTCATTAAATACTGTATTTTAAGCTTTTTCTGCCATGATTTTATGTAGTTATACTACATATTTTGGTAAAAAATGGCTTTATAATACTTTTTTTAAACTCAAAATAAAGTAAAACACAAAGAAAACAAGCCCCCATTCTGCAAAATTTAAGATAAAACGCATACCATCTTCTGCGCAGCTTGGGCCACCAGCAAGAGTTCTTGTTATCGCCTCGATTAAACCAAAATAATCAACCATAGTATGAAAAGGCATTCCGCATCCTGATAAAGATGATAATTCTTCAACTGTTAAGTTTTGAATATAAATTTGCTTTGAAGTTATAAAAATACCGAAACTGGATGAAAGAACCATTAGCAAGTAACTAAATTTAGATTTAAGCAGATAGCTTATTAATGAAGTTAAAATGATTAAACCAAACGCATACCTTGTAAGTATGCACATTGCACAAGCTTGTAAAAAGAATACTTTATCAAGAATATAGGCTAGAACAATTACTAGCGATGCAAACATTGCTGAGGCTATTTCAAAATAGTTTTGATAAACTTCTTTAATAAGATTTAACATTTTTATTAATTATAAAAAAACAACAGCAATAATACACTAAATTAATTTTTACAATGAAAGACAGAATTTTTGTAATAGACGGCTCTTCATACCTTTATAGAGCTTATCATGCCATGCCTCCTTTAAGCACCTCAAAAGGTCAGCCAACAGGAGCAGTAAAAGGCGTTACGAATATGTTAATGAATCTCAAGAAAGATAGCGAAGGCTCTCCAATAATCGTAGTTTTTGATGCAAAAGGTAAGACATTTAGAAACGATATTTATTCAGAATATAAAGCAAATAGGCCACCTATGCCGGATGAACTTCGTCTTCAGCTACAGCCAGTAAAATCAATTTGTAAGGCCATTGGATTTCCTCTTATAGAAATTGAAGGTGTTGAAGCAGATGATGTTATAGCAACAATTACCAAAATGGCAAAAGATGCTAAATACAAATGTGTTGTTTCTTCTCTAGATAAAGATCTTATGCAATTGGTTGAAGATCCTGATACAACATTAATGAATACTATGAAGCATGAGATATTTAATGAAGACAAGGTATTTGAAAAGTTTGGAGTGAAGCCAAGTCAAATCAGAGATATGCTTGCCTTAGTGGGTGATTCGTCTGACAACATTCCTGGCGTTTCAAAGGTTGGTCAAAAAACTGCTGCTAAGTGGTTAAACGAATATGGCAACCTTGAGGGAATTATCAGCAACGCCGATTCAATTAAAGGAGTTGTAGGGGATAATCTTAGAAATAGTTTAGATGATCTCGATAGAAATATTGAATTAGTTTCTCTTAAAGAAGATGTTGACTTGAATCTTAAATTTGAAGATTTATTAATTTGCAATCCTGATGAAGAAGAGCTTGAGAAGATTTTTAATGAATTAGAATTTGCTGCGATAAATAATAATAAAGATGAGAAGTCACCAAAGAAGCTTGGCAAATATAAAACAGTTCTTGATAAAAAAGATCTTGATGATTGGATAAAAAAAATTAAAAATTCAAAAGCCTTTGCTATTGATACTGAAACTGACTCGGTTGACACTGTTACTGCTAACCTCCTTGGCATTTCAATTTCAGTAAATGAAAATGAAGGTTGCTATATCCCCCTAGGCCATACCTATGAAGATTGTCCAAAACAATTATCAATGGACTATGTAATCAAAACTTTAGGAAGTGTCATAGAGGAAAACCAAAACAAAGCAGTAGGACAAAATTTAAAATTTGATATACCCATACTATCAAGACATGGAATTAATATTACGAATTTTTTAGCAGATACGATGCTGATGTCCTATGTTTTAAATAGTACAGCAACTCGACATGGCATGGATAGACTTGCTGAATATTATTTAAATTATACGACTACAAAATATACCGACGTGACAGGAACTGCTTCAAAACAAATAAGTTTTGCAGAAGTAAAACTGGATGTTGCTACCAATTATGCCGCTGAGGATGCTGACATAACTTTACGTCTTTTTAATGTTTTTTCCCCACTGCTAAAAGATAAACCTGTTCAAAAAAAGCTACTCGAGGATCTTGAGTATCCATTAGTCCATGTTCTAGCAAGAGTTGAACAAAATGGAGCAAAAATTGATAAGAAAAAACTAGCCAATCATTCTCAAGAGTTGAGTGAAAAAATTGATGAATTATCTAAGCAGGCATTTAAGATTGCAGGAGAAGAGTTCAATTTAGACTCTCCAAAACAGCTTTTAGAAATATTGTATGAAAAGCAAGGATTGCCAGTTCTCAAAAAGACACCCAAAGGCCAGCCTTCAACAAACGAGGATACACTTCAGAGATTATCAGAAGAATATGAGCTTCCAAGGATAATTCTTCAATATAGAACACTTGCAAAGTTAAAATCTACTTATACAGACAGTTTAATTAACATTGAAAACCCTAAGACTAAAAGAATTCATACTTCATATCAACAGGCTGTCACTTCAACAGGCAGACTCTCATCCACAGAACCCAATCTTCAAAATATTCCAATTAAAACTGCTGAAGGACGCAGAATAAGAGAAGCTTTTGTCCCTGAAAAAGGAAATGTTCTTATCTCTGCAGACTATTCTCAAATTGAATTAAGAATAATGGCTCATTTATCAAAAGATAAAAATTTAACTTATGCCTTTAACAATGAT
Organism: SAR86 cluster bacterium SAR86A; assembly: GCA_000252525.1. GTDB lineage: Bacteria > Pseudomonadota > Gammaproteobacteria > Magnimaribacterales > D2472 > SAR86A. The sequence continues at coordinate 292,886 of JH611157.1, forward strand.
GTTGATGTTCATTCGTCAACTGCTGCTGAAGTTTTTGGTGTGTCAATTGACAATGTAAGCCAAGACCAAAGAAGAAGCGCCAAAGCTATTAACTTTGGATTAATGTACGGAATGTCCGCTTTTGGTTTAACAAGACAGTTAGGTATTCCAAGAGGGGAAGCTCAGGAATATTTAGATACTTATTTTGCAAGATATACAGGCGTTAGAGATTATATGAATAATATTAAAGCTCAAGCAAAAGAGGATAAATTTGTAGAGACAATCATGGGAAGACGTCTTTATTTAAATGAAATTAATGCAGCAAATGGTTTAAGACGACAAGCTGCAGAAAGAGCTGCAATTAATGCTCCTCTTCAAGGATCAGCAGCAGACATAATTAAAAAAGCAATGCTCGACATTGATGAACTAATACTAAATGAGCTGTCAGAAGTCCAAATGATAATGCAGGTTCATGATGAATTAGTTTTTGAGTGTCCAAAAAGTAAAGCTGATGCAGTCATGGAAAAGATGAAAGATACCATGGAAAAAACCGTAGAGTTAAATATTCCTTTGATAGCTGAAGCAGCAATTGGATCAAACTGGAATGAAGCTCATTAGAGCTTTTTTATAGCCATCTCCTCACATTGCATACATAATCTTTCCATTCTTGATCGAAAAGTTTTTCCATAGCAGATTCTTCAGGCTTAATTTGAAATATTGTTATAAATAACATAAACAAGCCGGTGAAAATCAATCCACCTATTAAATTAAATTTTAAAGTCAAGCCAAGTAATATGAATGACATTCCTAAATACATTGGGTTTCTAGAGTATTTAAAAATTCCAGTTACAACTAGAGAGGAAGCTTTTTCTATTGATATTGGATTAATGGTGGTTTCATGGTTCTTAAATGAAATTATTGCTGTTACTAGAACAGATATTCCAACTATAAAGGAAATAATACTCAACGAGCTTAGTATAGAAAAACTAAATTCAGGAAAGAATGACTTTGATAAGTAAATACAAAGCCCAAAGAATAAAGTTACGATTGGAGGTGGTATTTTATTATTCATGCTATTTCTTGATACTGTCAACGAAATCCTGGGCTACTTGCTTTTCTATACCAGATGAAAAGAAATGACCTCCAGAATATTTTTTAACTATTGGATTATTGTAGCTTTTAATGGCCTCTTCAACTAGTTTCGAATCTATTTCCAAATCATCTTCAGCATATGCGAAATAGCTTGGGATAGAGTTAGTGCCGATAATATTATGGTCGTTAAGTCTATTTCCCATAGCATTTCCTAAAAAGAATTTTTTAAAAAATCTCTCAGTTCCTTTAACCTCAAACTGCCCAACATAATGATCTAATAGCTTTTCACTCATTAAATCCTCATATTCTTCAATTCTTTTTAAAACATTTGGAACCAAAAGAACTCTAGATAATAAGTCGCCGTATAATGGTATTTTTACTATTGATAATAGTGGAACATTTGCAGAGTTGATAAGTGGAACTTGGTAACCTATAAAGCTAACGTTTTCTAGGTTATTTGAAGCATATTTAGCCGCAACTGCAGCACCAAAAGATACACCATAAAGTATTACGTTTTCAGCTTCACAATGCTCAATCAATTCTTTAAGTTGCTTTTCCATCAGCTCAATACTTATATGAGTATCAACTCTATCCGAGAAGCCTCTGCCATATTGATCATAAGTTATAACTCTATAATTATTTTCAAGAAAGACATTTACATATTCCTCGTATGCAAGTGATCCAAAAGTAGCTCCATGGACAAGAACAATAACTTCGTTGTTTTTATCTCCGAGATCTTTATAAGAAGTCACACCTTCAGTTAATTTAAGTTCTTGATAGCCAGAATTTAATCTAAATTCATTTATGTCAACATTCTCTCTATCAAGGGAGAAATACAAAAAGATTGGGATAAATAAAAATATAAAAAGAAGACTGAGAACTTTTTTCATTAATTAATATTTCGTTCTATCGCTCAATTGGAGTGTATTGTAATTCTTCTGGAAGAAGAATCTTTATGCCATGTTCTTCTCTTAAATCAGATATTTTCATTTTTAGATATTTCTCAGGCATCTTAAAAGGCCATTTTTTCTTCATTTTTAGAGCTCTAAACATAACTTTTCTTTTGATCCCTCCAAGTTTCCAAAAAATTTTTAAAAAGCCTAAAATACCAAATTCTTTATATAAATCTTTATAAAGTTGTTTTATTTGAGGAAGACTTTGATATCCCCAAATATATTTCAATTGCCATTTACTTCCCCATACAACCCAACTATCAAGAATTGATTCTTGCTCAATAGAGATATCAAGACCAAATATGACATGAGTACAATCATGATCTCTTAGAAGTGTTCCGGAGTTATCATCATCCTCAAAAACTTCAGTCGTATCAGGAAAAGATCTGTAATAGCATTCCAAACCTTCTTCCAAAGTTAAATCACAGTCTTGCTTTTGGTATTCCAACATTATGCTAAAAATTTTAGCATTTCTTTTGAAAGCTTATCAAAGCCAACAATGTCCTTTGAAGAAACAGCCATTGGGTTTGAATTAGGAATCTTATCCTTAACAAAATTTATGGCTTTAGAAATGTTGTTATTTGATAATTTATCACTTTTGGTAAGCACTGGAATACATGGAACATCAAAATCTTTGCATAAATGAATCATCTCCCAATCACTCTCTTTTAAAGGATGACGAATATCCATAAAAATAATTACTGCAGCTAAAGCTTTCCTTTTTTGAAAGTACTGTCCTAATAAGGATCCCCAATCTTTCTTTTTTGATCTGCTTGATTTTGCAAATCCATAACCAGGTAGATCTAATAACATCAAATCATCATTAACTCTAAAAAAGTTTATTTCTGTGGTTCTGCCAGGAGTTTTGCTTATTCTTGCCAATTTTTTATTTTCAGTAAGAGCATTTAGAGCACTAGACTTGCCTGCATTCGATCTTCCTGCAAGCAAAATTTCATTGCCAATATCTTTTGGTAGCTTTTTATAATCTGTTACACCAAAAACAAACTCGGTATTTTTAAAAAGGTTTTTCATTTAAACGTTTATATCATATCAACCTATGTTTATAATACACATCAACAATACACACTTATATTTTCTATGAAATATTTTTTAATATTTTTTATATTTTTAGGCTCTATTAATTTTTTATTTGCAGCTGAAGAAAGCTCAAAAAAAATAGAATTGCCTGATAATTTTGTTTCAGGAGATTCTGAAAGAGGATCACAATTAGTTGAATCATGTTCTGCATGTCATGGAACAGACGGAAATAGTATAAGTAGTGATTGGCCTAAACTAGCTGGTCAAAACCAAAAGTATCTATATGAACAATTACAGTATTTTAAAGACGGCGTCAGAATGAATGCGCTCATGATGTCAGTAACCCCATACCTTCAGACTCTAGATAATGAAGATCTTCTTGATATTGCTGCATTTTATTCGAATTATGAAACTTCAGTTGGACAAGCCAAGAATGATGAAGAATTACTTAATGTTGGTACACAATTATATAGGTTTGGTAACATGAAAAAAGGTATACCTGCATGCACTTCTTGTCATGCGGTTTATGGTCAGGGGAATAGCTTGGCCGGTTTTCCAGCAGTTGCGGGACAACAGATCGGATACTTAACTTCAACGCTAAAAGCTTACAGATCAAAAGAAAGAAACACGGGCGAATTATCAGAAATGATGCAATCTATTGCACAAAATCTATCTGATGATGAAATAGACGCTTTAGCAAACTATATGCATGGGTTATATCAATGAAGATACTATTTAATAATAAACTAGGATTAATTTTTATTCTTTTATTTTCTTTATCTGCCAAAGCTGAATTTAGACTTGGGGTAGACTATACGATGGTTAGCAACCCGATGCCTGTAAAACAAGATGGTGTTGTAGAAGTGATGGAATCATTTTGGTATGGATGCAATGCATGTTATTCATTTGAACCATCAATTAATGCATGGGCTGCGGAACAAGATTCAGATGTGAAACTCGTAAAGATGCCTATTACATGGTCTGGTATTCACCAATTACATGCAGCTTTATATTACACAATAGAATCTTTGAAACTCGATCCCTCAACACACTCAGCAGTATTTGTGACAATTCATAAGGAAGGAAATTTTTTACAAAGCCCCGCAAAAATTCAGGAATTTCTCGAGAAATTTGGAGTTGCACCAGAGCTTACATCACAATATTTGAATTCTTTCACTGTCAAGCAAAGAGTTAATAGAGGAATAAAATATGCCAAACAATTAAAGATTGATGGAGTGCCAACAATAATTGTTGACGGAAAATATGTTGTTCAATCAAAAGGCTCTTTTGGAAGGATGCTTGAGGTTGTTGATTATTTAGTTGAACTTCAAAAACCTGTTAGTTGAAAATTATGAATAAGAAAAAATTACTGTTTATCATTCCTCTATGTTTTTTAGTTCTTTTTAATGGCAAAAAATATGATGAAGCTGTCAAAGAAAGGTTATTTCTTCCAATTAAGTTGTGCTTAGAGGGTGAAGATTGCGGCACAGTCTCTCAAGCATCTCAAATGTCAGCCAACGTATCACAATCTGAAGTAAAAAAAGTTGAATTGTCAGAAGGCTCAGAACATGTTGTAAAGATGTTGAACGTAGGTGAAGGAGGCCAAATGATTTTTGAGCCTGCAGTCATAAAAGTTTCAAAGGGAGATACAATTCATTTTAAAGCTACTGATATGTCTCATAATTCTGTTTCTGTTGATGGAATGGTTCCTAGCGGTGCATCGCCATGGGCAGGACAACTTAATCAAGACATAAGTGTTACATTCGATACTGAAGGTGTTTATGTTTATCAATGCGATCCGCACGTAATGATGGCAATGATTGGAGTTATTCAGGTTGGAGATCCAATTAATATGGAAGAAATAAAGAAAGCCTCTCAGGATTACAGATCAAAATTTGTTATGAATGCTGAAAGAATAGACAACTATCTAAATCAGCTTTAATCTTTTTCAAGCTGACTAATTCTTTTTTCTAAATCATCCACAAGATCTTTAAGATTTTGATATTTAGATTTTTTTACAAATCCACTTTTTTCAATAATCTGGTCTATTTGAGGAGATATATTTTTTTCGATGTTATTAAGAGCTTCCTTAGGGACTAGTTTTGAAACTTTATTTATCTCTTTTTCAATAATACTCCTTATCGCGCTTGAAAGATCTTTATCACTCATATTTTTCTTTAATAATTTGGGGTAATTTATACCAAGAATCAAATTCATCTGGTTTTTTAAAACTTTGACTCCACACAGCATTAGTATTATTAAACCAAAGTGCCTCAATGCCAAGGTTGAATGCTCCAAACACGTCATTAATTTGATGATCTCCAATATGTAACATATCGCTATAGTTAGAGCTATTTATTTTGTTTAACGCTTGATCAAAATGTGATCTATTAGGTTTGCTATCTTTTGCCTCAAGTGAGCTAATTGAAAAATCAAAAAACTTACCAATTTCAAATTTAAATATATCTGCATTTCCATTTGTAAGAATCCCAAGAGTATATTTTTGAGATAACTGTTCTATCGATTCCTCAACACCATCATAAAATTCTACTTCGTGTCTTTTTTGAATGAATATTTCAAAAGCCTTATCAACTAATTCGTTTCTGTAAGATTCTGGTTCTATATGAATAAGTTTCTTTCTAAAAATTTCTTTTCTAAGTTTACTTATATCCCATGCAATACTTTCATCTTCTTTAATTAACTCTTCTCTAAGATTAAGAAAATCATCAAAATCACCCCATTCAATCCTACCGACTTTATCTTCAATCCACTTCCTTGTATCTATCTCTGCTTTTCTTATAGTGGGCATGTTATCCCAAAGAGTATCATCAAGATCAAAGGTAATGAGTTCAATTTTTTTATTCATTCTTTGCCCTTGGATGTGCTTCATCATAGATTTTTGCTAGATGCTGATAATCTAATTTAGTGTAGATCTGAGTCGTAGATAAAGAACTATGACCTAATAACTCTTGAATGGTTCTCAAATCTCCACTTGATTCAAGCATATGTGTTGCAAAACTATGTCTCAACATATGAGGATGAATTGGAGGAAGCCCCTGTTTGATTGCCATCTTCTTAAGCCTTAATTGAACACTTCGGATTGACAGTCTGCTACCTTTCGAATTAAGGAAAAGAGCTTCCGTATCATTAGATATTTTTTTTCTTTCATTTAACCAGTTTTCAACAGCTTTAATTGCAAACTTTCCTAAAGGCACAAGCCTTGTCTTAGAGCCCTTACCAAGCACTCTTAGAAACGCCATATCGTCTTCGAAATCAGTAATATTAATATTAATTGCCTCAGAAACTCTTAACCCAGAAGAGTACATTAATTCAACTATAGCCATGTCTCTTATCTCGATAACAGAGCTTGGTTTAAAATTTAGTAACTGTTCTACGTCTTCAGGAGACAAAACATCCGGCAGGGTGTTTGCAATTTTTGGCGCTGTAACTAAGTCAAGAGGAGAAGAAGAAATCAACCCATTTTTTTTTAAAAATCTAAAGAAACCTTTTGCAGAAGATAAATGTCTTTGTATGCTTCTAGGATTATTACCTGAAGTGTAGAGATCGCCAATCCATGCAGAACATACTTCATCATCTATTTGATTATATTGAGATATATTTAAACTATTGATAAATGCAGCAAATTTTTTTAGGTCTCTTTCATAAGATAAGGATGTATTTTTAGATAGGTTTTTTACATCCGAAACATAAAGTATGTAATCTTTAATATTTTTATGGATAAACTTATCATTTTCCATAATTATTTCATCAATTTTTTCTCAAGAACATCTCTTATATATTCTATAAATGTAGTATCTTCATCTCCTAGATATTTTGTTCTGTCATAGCTACCCAACTTTAATAAACCAATTTCTTCCTGCAAAACAATAACTGCAATAACTAGAGATTCAATTTTTTCATCTCCATTAAATAAATATGACATTTTCTCATTTGAAAAAGAACCACAATGAATTGCTCCTTTATGCATTGATAATTCTGTTTTTTTCTCAATTTCATCTATTTGTTTATTGTCAAAAAATTCCAAGAGACATTTATCAACATTAAAATCTTTTTTGAAACTTTCATTAACTTTGTTTATTACTTTTTTGTTTGAGCTCGATTCAAGTATTTTTAAAGTTAAATCTTTTGATTTGTTAAATAAATCTTCATTGATTGAGGCTGTATCAATATAAGATTTTAAAAGTTCAATTATATTTTTATGTTCTTCCCTAAGTTTTAAAACCTGCCTTTCCAATATAGAAGATGCAGAACTTTGAGAATGCTTGAAATTCATTTCACTCAAAAGAGACTCTCTTGTTTCAAAAAAATCTAAGTTTTCAAGAAGAAATATTTCTACTGCTTTTGGATCTAATTTTTCACTCATTAATATTTCCTTTGTATATGAAAGTTGTAGGCCCTTTCATTAATATAGCATCTTTAATCTTTTTAAAAATTATTTCACCGCCAAATGTTTTTACTGTAATTAAATCATCTTTTTTTGATAAAAAGTTTGATGCAACACACAAAGATGCCGATCCACATGATAAAGTCTCACCAACTCCATTTTCATAAGTCCTCAAATCAATGATATTTTTTGTCTTTTTGAAAATTGATAGATTCATCTCATGTTTTTGTATATCGTTACTAAGTTCAGAATATATTCCATTTAAATCAATTTTCTCTATTGAATTAAATTTAATAAAAAGGTGATTATTACCAGTATTTAGAAGAAAAAAGTTTTTACTAATTTTTTTAGAAATTTTTCTCTCTAAGTTGGGGTGATTGATCTTTTCTGGAACAATTATTTCTACATTTACACTACTTTTTCCAACTGGTGAGCAGGTAAGCACCTTAGTTTTAGTTTTAATACAAATGTTATTTAAAGGCGCGAAACTATTATTCCATATATATCTTGCTGCACACCTAATGCCATTCAAACACATTCCAGCTTCAGAACCATCTGAGTTAAAAAATCGTATGAAGAAATCATGAGACTCTTTCGTGGGAAGAGTTACGAAAATAAGCTGATCAAATCCTATTCCTTTATTTCTATTAGCAGTTTTTTTAATGAAAGTTTTTGTAATCCTTATTTTTTTATCAATGGAATTTATGATTACAAAGTCATTTCCATTTCCATGCCACTTTTCAAAATTAACCACTGAGGTCAACCTCATTTTTTAAGAGATCTTCATAGGTTTCTCTCTTTCGTATTAATTCATACTTATCATTGCTCACAAGAATTTCAGGCGGTTTTCTTCTTGAATTGTAATTTGAGGACATTACGTGCCCATATGCGCCGGCAGTTTCAACTGCAATAATGTCTCCTTCGGCAGCTTCCATTTCATAGTCTTTTGCCAATACATCAGAAGACTCACAAATGGGGCCAACTATTGTCCAGCTTCCATTATTTCCAGCACCTTTTGTTGTATTTATAACACTATGTTTTGCATTATAAAGAGCTGGTCTTATGAGATCATTCATTCCAGCATCAATAATTAGATAGTTCTCTTTGATGTATTCAATTTTTGAAATCATAATACCTGCATTACCTGAGATGCTTCTCCCAGGCTCTAATATAATTTTTTCATCTCTGTCTTGTAATTCGTTTTCAATTATTTTTAAAAGATCTTTTGGTGAAGGAAAATTAGAATCTGTATATGAAATACCTAGCCCACCACCTACATCAAGAAATTTTAGTTCAATATTCATTTTATTGACTTCTTCTGCAAGTTTCTTTGTAAAGTTTGCAGCAGCTTTAAAGTCATCTAGTTCAAATATTTGAGAACCAATATGACAAGATAATCCAATTAAATTTAGATGTTCTGAATTAGAAATATATTTTGCTAGTTTTAAAGTTTCACTTACGAGAATTCCAAATTTATCTTTCTTTCTTCCTGTTTTAATGTACTCATGACCACCCGCATCTATTTCTGGATTAAATCTGATAGCCACATCAACAAGCTTTTTTTTATCTCTAGCTATTTTTTCAATTCTCATCATCTCTGATTTAGATTCAATATTGAAAGACAGAATATTTTTTTCGATACCAAAAAGAATTTCTTCATCAGTTTTTGCTATTCCTGTAAAGATGATTTTTTTTGGATCTGCTCCAGCAAGAAGAGTTCGCTCGAGTTCTCCACCAGATACAATATCGAATCCAGATCCTTTTTCACTTAGAAATTTAAGAATTGATAAATTACTCAATGACTTTACTGAAAAACATATCAAGCCACTTTTTTTATCAAATGCATTAGCATAAGCATCAAAATTTTCAGAAAGTGTCTTTTTTGAATAAATGTATGCAGGAGTGCCATATTTATCCGCAATATCACTTATCTTAACTTTTTCGCAATAAAGAATATTATTTTTATAACTAAAATAACTCATATCAAAGTAAATTTTGTTTCTAGAATATCAAGGGACCTTTTACGCCACAACCAACCAAAATAAATAAAAAAGCTAAATAAAAAATTTTTTTGAAGTTCATAGATCATATTATGGATACAAATATCCATAATTGATACTTATAAGAATTAGTATTTGTAACTTTCTTCTTTGAATGGACCGTCTTGAGGTACATTAATGTAATCAGCTTGGTCTTTTGTGAGTTTTGTAACAGTTCCGCCAAATCCCTCTACCATTAAGCTTGCAACTTCCTCATCTAATTTTTTAGGTAAGACTTCTACAGTAATCATTTCAGCTCTTGTGTCCTCATCGTTTATGTTCGCAAAACCTTGCTTGTATAAATGTATTTGAGCTAAAACTTGATTAGCGAAAGAACCATCCATTATTCTGCTTGGGTGTCCTGTTGCATTTCCTAAATTAACCAGCCTTCCCTCTGCAAGAAGAATAATATAGTTTTTACTGGAAAGATCTGGAGTTCCATCAGGAGCAGTATCTCTAAAGATTCTGTGAACCTGAGGCTTTATTTCATCCCAATAATAATTTTCTCTCATGAAAGCAGTATCGATCTCATTATCAAAGTGACCAATATTACAAACCACTGCAGTGTTTTTTAGGGTACTTAACATTGCAGAATCACAAACGTTAACGTTTCCAGTTGTGGTTACAACTAGATCAGTATCTCCCATAACCTGCATATTAATGTCTGCAGCATTTCTAGTAACCACACCATCTTTGTAGCACGAAACCACTGAAAAACCATCCATGCATGCTTGCATTGCACAAATTGGATCTGATTCTACAACACTCACAATCATTCCTTCTTGAGCAAGGCTAGCTGCAGAACCTTTACCAACATCTCCATAACCAATAACTAAACCTTTTTTACCAGAAAGCAACATATCTGTTCCTCTTTTCAAGGCATCATTAAGACTATGCCTGCAACCATATTTGTTATCATTTTTTGCTTTAGTTACTGAATCATTGACATTGATAGCAGGAACTTTTAGTTCTCCTTTTTCAAGCATTTCTTTAAGTCTGTGAACGCCAGTTGTAGTCTCTTCAGATACTCCATGGATCGTTTCAAGCATTTCTGGAAATTTTTCATGAACCATCGCTGTGAGATCACTTCCATCATCAAGAATCATATTTGCATCCCATGGTTTTCCGTCTTTACATATAGTTTGTTCAATACACCATTCAAACTCCTCTTCAGTTTCACCCTTCCAAGCGAAAACAGGAACTCCTCTTGCTGCCATTGCAGCAGCCGCATGATCTTGCGTCGAGAAAATATTACATGATGACCATCTAAGCTCAGCTCCTAAATCGATAAGTGTTTCCATCAAAACAGCTGTTTGAATAGTCATATGGATACATCCCATAATTTTTGCTCCAGCTAGAGGCTGCTCAGACCTATATTTTTCTCTTAAGGCCATTAATGCGGGCATTTCATTTTCAGCAAGAGAAATTTCTCTCCTACCGAATTCAGCTAAATTAATATCTGCTACTTTATAATCATTTTCCATTTTATATTCCTTGTTAAAAAATTTTACTGCGAAATTTCTGAAGCTTTATCTGTTTTTTCCCATGATAAATCAATATCTGTTCTTCCGAAATGTCCATAGGCAGCAGTTGGGAGGTATATAGGCCTCTTTAAATCAAGCATATTTATAAGGCTCTTTGGCCTCAAGTCAAAATGCTCCTCAACTATTTTCTCAATTGCATCTTTTGAAATTTTCTCACTATCAAAAGTATTAACATTAATTGACGTTGGCTTAGCTACTCCAATTGCATATGAAACTTGAATCTCACAATAGTCAGCTAGTCCAGCTGCAACTATATTTTTAGCAACATATCTTGCTGCATAAGCAGCAGATCTATCAACCTTTGAAGGATCTTTTCCAGAGAAAGCGCCACCTCCATGACGCGCCATTCCTCCATAGGTATCAACAATAATTTTTCTGCCAGTAAGCCCACAATCTCCAACTGGACCACCAATTACAAATTTTCCTGTTGGATTGATATATATTTTAGTTGAATCTAATATCCATTCACTTGGAACAATTGGCTTAATTATATGCTCCATTACACCTTCTTTTATGTCATCTTGAGTTACATCCTCATCATGTTGTGTTGAAAGCACAATAGCTGAAAGTCCTTCTATAGTTTTTCCGTCATCTGAATATATTGCACTAACTTGACTCTTTGCATCTGGTCTTAACCAAGACAGGCCGCCTTCTTTCATAACGTCAGCTTGTTTTTTTACTAGTCTATGAGATAAATCAATTGGAAGCGGCATTAAAGAATCAGTTTCTGTGCATGCGTATCCAAACATTAAACCTTGATCTCCAGCACCTTGTTCAAGATTTTCACCTTCTCCCTCTGTAACTCCTTGAGATATGTCTGGTGATTGCTCAAATACTAAGTTGGTAAATTCACAAGTTTCTCCATTAAAACCATAATCATCTGTATCATAGCCAATATCACTAATAGTCTTTCTTACAATTGGTTCTAAATCTGGGCTGCCCGTAGATGTAATTTCACCAGCGATGTAAACCATATTGTTTTTGATCATAGTTTCACATGCAACTCTACTGTTTGGATCTTCCGTTAGATATGCATCAAGGACAGCATCTGATATTTGATCACATACTTTGTCTGGATGACCTGCTGATACTGATTCCGAAGTAAATATATAACTCATAAACTCTCTCCCTGGGTGTGAATTTTATCTTAAAAAATTCAAAGAAACGTCTTTTTGTTAGACAAAGAACACAATTGAAATATTTTATAACAAAAAGTCATTTTATACCTATGCTTTTCCATACAAAAATATTATTATCGATAAAAATACTTGGGGAAATTTAATTGCAGCAATCAGATCATATTAACGTACTAAGATTTTTGTCTGCTGATGCTGTACAAAAAGCTAATTCAGGTCATCCTGGTATGCCAATGGGTATGGCAGAAATCGCCACCGCACTTTGGAGTAAACACTTAAGACATAATCCAAAAAATCCAACTTGGTTCAATAGAGATAGATTTGTACTTTCAAATGGGCATGGCTCAATGCTTTTATACAGCTTACTGCACCTAACTGGTTATGATCTGTCAATTAATGACATCAAGGACTTCAGAAAGCTCAAATCAAAAACACCTGGACATCCTGAATATGATATTGATATTGGTATTGAAACAACAACCGGTCCATTAGGACAAGGAATTGCAAATGCAGTAGGAATGGCAGTTGCAGAAAAAATCTTAGCAGCAGAATTTAATAAGGATGATATTAAGCCTATTGATCATTTCACTTATGTTTTTCTTGGAGATGGATGTTTGATGGAAGGAATTTCTCATGAAGCTTGTTCATTTGCTGGAACTCATAATCTTGGCAAATTAATATGTTTTTATGATCAAAATGGAATTTCTATTGATGGAGAGATTGAACATTGGTTTACAGACGATTCTGTAAAAAGATTTGAAAGTTATGGTTGGCAAACGATATGTGTAGATGGTCATGATATTGAAGACATTGATGGAGCAATACATAAAGCAAAAGAGGAAGTGAATAAACCAACAATGATATTTTGTAAAACAACTATTGGCTATGGTTCGCCAAATAAGTCAGGTACAGCAGATGTTCATGGAGCGCCTCTTGGCGATGAAGAATTAAAAGAAACAAGAGAAGTGCTTGGTTGGAATTACAAACCCTTCGAAGTTCCTCAAGAGGTATACGATTTCTGGAACTTTAAAGAAGAAGGTGCATCATTCAATGATTCTTGGAATAAGCTTTTAAAAGATTATGAAAAAAAATATCCAAATGACTCATTAGAACTTCATAGAAGAATTGATGGACACTTACCAAATAATTTTCAGGAAAGCTATGAAAGTTTTTTGAATGAATGCAACTCAAATAACTTATCTATGGCAACTAGGAAAGCATCAAAAGCATGCCTAGACTTTTTTGTAAAAGAGATGCCAGAACTTATCGGAGGTTCTGCTGACCTAACACCCTCGAATAACACTTTTTCATCATCTAGTTCGACATTTTCAAATGAAAACGCATCAGGAAATCACATCAATTATGGGGTAAGAGAGTTTGGAATGTCCGCAATTATGAATGGAATGGTCCTTCATGGGGCAATTAAACCATATGGTGCTACATTTTTGGTCTTTACTGACTACGCAAGAAATGCGGTAAGGTTATCAGCGTTAATGAAGCTACCAAACATATTTGTCTATACTCATGATTCAGTTGCTTTGGGTGAGGATGGACCAACTCACCAACCTATTGAGCATATGGTGACTTTAAGATCCACTCCTAATTTAAATAACTGGCGTCCAGCTGATCTTGTAGAGACAGCTGTTTCATGGAAAAGTGCTGTTAGCTCTCAAAAGACGCCAACTTGTTTGATTTATAGCAGACAGGGAACCTCAGCGATAAAGAGGTCTCCTGACCAAATATCTATGATTGATATGGGAGGATATTTATTGGAGGAAAGTGATGACTTTGATTTAACAATTGTCGCATCTGGAAGTGAAGTTCAGTTAGCTTTAGATGCTGCAAAAGAGTTGAAGAATGATTCAATTAATGCAAATGTTGTATCAATGCCCTGTCTAGATATTTTCTTAGACCAAGATAAAGAGTATCAAAATAAGATCATTAATCCTGAAAAGCCTGTTTTAGTGGTTGAATGTGCTCATCCTAATTCTTGGTACAGGATTTTAAACAGAAATGATAAAGTCATAGGTATTGAAACATTTGGGGAGTCCGCACCTGGCAGTGAGTTACTAAATCATTTTGGATTTAATACTGATAACGTTATCAAAACTGCAAAATCATTAATAAATGATTAATTTATCTTCTTTAGATATCGCAAATAAAAACCTAGTAATTAGGGTCGACATGAATGTACCTTTGAAAGATAGTGAGGTTCTTGATGCAACAAGAATAAAAGCCTGTTTGCCTACAATTGAACACGCTCTTAGTAACAATGCAAGAATCTTGTTAATTAGTCATCTTGGTAGGCCTTCTGAAGGAAATTTTGAGGAAAAATTCTCTTTGCAGCCTGTTGCAGAATATATAAGCAATCTTTTTAATGAAAAATGTGAGCTGATTAATTCTCTAGAATCAAAAGATATTTTTAATGGCAAATTTAATGTACAGCTTTTAGAAAATATTAGATTTTTTGAAGGTGAAAAAAGTAATTCCGCAAAGCTTGGAAAAATATTAGCAAGTCTTGGTGATATTTATGTTTTTGATGCTTTTGGTACTGCACATAGAGAACAGGCATCTACGCACTCAGCAATAGAACAAGCAAACATAGCATGCGCAGGCTTTTTGCTAGAGAGAGAAAACAGGAATCTAACGAAAGTCCTAAATAATTATGAAAATCCATATATTGCGGTTATTGGAGGAGCAAAAGTATCAACCAAGTTAGAATTAATAAAGTCTATTAATAATGAAGCACAAAATATAATTGTTGGTGGAGGTATAGCTAATACTTTTATCAAGGCTGCTGGATTTAAAATTGGACAGTCACTATATGAAGAATCTATGTTGGACATTGCTAAAAGCATTCTTGAGAAAAATAAAATTGTATTACCCGATAAAGTTATAACTTCAGAGACTTTTGAGGGTAAAAATATTCAAAAAAAATCTCTTGATGAGATTGAAGATAATGAAATGATTTTAGATTTACTGCTTAAAGAGGAAACTTATTCAATTTTGGATTCTGCTAAAACTATTCTTTGGAATGGTCCAATGGGTGTTTTTGAAAATAAATTATTCGAACAAGGAACAAGAGATTTATCTGAAACAATAGCAAAATCTTCAGCATTTTCTATTGCAGGCGGTGGAGAAACACTATCAGCTATTAATAAGTATATTAATACAGATGATGTATCATATTGTTCTACGGGTGGAGGCGCTTTTTTAGAATTTATGGAAGGTAAGACTCTTCCATCAATAAGTGCTTTAAACGCTAAAAATACGGAGAGATAGAATGACACTAGAAGAAATAGCAACCTACATAGTTTCAGATGGCAAAGGTATTTTGGCAGCTGATGAAAGTAATCCAACTTGTGGTAAAAGATTTGATTCAATTGGTGTTGAGTCCACTGAAGAAAATAGAAGAGATTATAGAGAAATGCTGTTTAGATCTGAGGGTATGAATGGAAATATTGGTGGAGTAATTTTGTTTGATGAAACAATTAGACAGTCTGCTTCAGATGGAACTCTATTAAGAGATTTAATATCGGATCAGGGTGCACTTCCAGGCATAAAAGTAGATAAAGGACTTCAACCAATAGAAGACTGTCCAGGCGAAACCGTTACAGTTGGATTAGATGGCTTAGATGACAGATTAAAAGAATATACTGAAATGGGTGCAAAATTTACTAAATGGAGAGCAGTTATAAAAATTGGAGATGGAATTCCCACAGATGAATGTATTGACGCAAATATGGATGCTCTAGCTCAATATGCTAAATCTGCTCAAAACAACGGCATGGTACCAATTGTTGAACCAGAAGTTTTGATGGATGGAGATCATTCTATAGATGATTGCTATGATGCTACAGAAAGATCATTGAAATCACTTTTCAAACATTTAGAAAAATATGAAGTAAATATAAAAGGAACTCTTCTGAAACCAAATATGGTAACGTCTGGTTCAGAACATGAAGTTCAGGCTGGTATTGACGAAGTAGCAAATAAAACCATTGAATGTCTGGTAAAAAATGTTCCTCAAGATTTACCAGGAGTAGCATTTTTATCAGGTGGACAGTCTGATGTTTTAGCAACAGCTCATCTTGACGCAATGAATAAGATAGGAGGATTTTCATGGAAACTAAGCTTTTCTTATGGCAGAGCTCTTCAAGCAGCTGCACTGAAGGCATGGGGTGGCAAGCCAGAAAATGTTTTTATAGCACAAGACGAACTCTCCCACAGAGCAGAGATGAATAAGTTAGCATCTCTAGGTCAATGGGAAAAAGATCTTGAAGAAAGATAAAACTTGTTAGCTACCGTTCAAAGAGTATCTGAAGCTTCTGTAATCATTAATGACTTAGAATTTTCTTCAATCAAAAAAGGGGTTTTAATTTTTGTATGTGTTGAACAACACGATACTTCTCAAATTGTTAAAGAAATGATTAACAAAATTTATAACTTTAAAATGTTAGATGGATCAAAAGGAATAACTTCATCTTCTTTAAAAAATCAGAATGAAGATATATTAATAGTTAGTCAATTTACACTTGCTGCAATAACAAATAGAGGCAACAAACCAAGCTTTCATAAAGCTGCAAAGCCTGAAGATGCAAAATTGTTGTATGATGAATTTGTAACTGAATTTAAAAAAGTTTCTGATAAAGTTTCAGAGGGAAAATTTGGTGCTTTTATGGAAATAATGATTAAAAATTCAGGACCAGTAACGTTTAATTTTAGTATTTAAATTATTATGAAGAATATCTCTATATTTTGTGGAGCGCATAAGGGAAAAAATCCAAAATATGCAGAAGAAGCAAAACTTGTTGCAAAATTTATTGCTAAGAAAGGAATTAATGTTGTTTTTGGGGGAGGCAATGTAGGTCTTATGAAGATAATTTCTGATACTGCCCTAGACAATGGAGTTGAAGTTTTAGGAATTTCATTAAAGTCACTTCATGCACTTGAATTAGCAAATCCTAGACTTAAAGAAATTGTTGTTGCTGATACTTTGCTTGATAGGAAAGATGAATTCATGGCTAGATCTGATGCTTTTATAGTTTTGCCGGGTGGTGTTGGATCACTCGACGAATTAGCAGAAATTATGGCAAGCAATCAACTAGGAATAATTAATAAACCAGTGGGAATATTAAATACTGATGGTTATTATGATTATTTATTAAAGTGGTTTGACAAAGCTGTTAGCGAAGGATTTATATCATCTGCTAATTTAAAAGAATTGCTTATTTCAGATTCGCCAGAAGAATTGGTTGAAATGGTATCTAGTCATAAGAGACCATCTGACGACGATTGGACTAACAGACTGGGATTGTAGGCTTTGTCTTTTGAAGAGATACGTGTAATAACAATAGTCTACATTGCAGTTTTTTTACCCCTAATAATACTTTTTTTAAAAAAAACAAAACTTCCAGACTGGATCCCAACCTTATATATAGTTGGAATAGTAATTTGTGCATTAGGCTGGGAGTTATGGTTTACATATGGTTGGTTAGATGGAGATGCTGTAGATATTAGAAGATCCGAGGGGTTAAATTTTTGGCTACCAAAAGATCTAAACTGGCTCATGAATTCAATGGGTGATGCTGGTACTGTCCTCTTAGGCGGTATTTGGTTAATGTGGATAACTCATAACAAAAACATATTGATTTTTAAACAATGGAAATGGAGTGCATTTTTTGTTTTATTGTTATGGTGCGTAAGCCAGAACATTTTTGTAGAAATGTTTTTGTACCATGACCAGTTGTCTGAAGGTAAGACACTATCATGGGCACCTCTTTCTCCTTTTGGCCCATACTTTAATCCAACTTTATTTGAATTCAATGAAAGGACTATCATGCTTCAAACCCAGATACCTTGGATAGTCCTACCTTGGTTTTTTTATAAAACTGTAATCAATTTGAATAAGAATTAGTAGTTTAAAAATACTTTATGTTTTATCTTTTGAAATGATCAAGCCTATTTCGAAGAGTAACCACATTGGTATTGCTAGAAATAATTGCGAAAAAACATCCGGAGGAGTTAAAAGCATTCCAACAAAAAGAAAAAATACAATCAAATAAGGTCTAGCACTTTTCATGGATTTTTTAGAAGCTATTCCACTTCTTATTAAGAGCAGAGTAGCTATGGGAATCTCAAAAGCAATTCCAAAAGCAAAAACAAGTTTAAATACAAAACTGAGATATTGATTAATATCAGTCATTATTAGAATAGACTCGGGTGCCATTTCTATAAAAAATTTAAAGACTATTGGACAAACTATAAAAAAAGCAAAACTTATTCCAGAAAAAAACAAAATAACTGTTGATATCATTAATGGAGCTGCAAAACCTTTCTCACTATCTAAAAGCCCAGGTGACATGTACATCCAGATTTGATAAAAAAGCCATGGCATTGAGAAAACTAAGGCAATGTAAATAACCAGCTTTATGGGAGCCATGAACGGTGAGGCAACTTCTGTTGCTATCATTGATGAACCAACTGGCATTAATTCTATAAGAGGAGTTGATACAAACGAATAAATTTGAGTGGCAAATGGCATACCAGCTATAGAAAATATTATAAAAAGATAAATTACTTTAAGTAATCTAGATCGTAGTTCTAATAAATGACTTGAGATAGAATTTTCACTCATCTTTCGATTGATTATTTTGGTCAAGCTCTTCCATCCTTAATTCATTAAAGACGTCTTTTTTTAACTCTTCACTTCCAATGTCTGCTTCAAAATCACTTTTAAAGTTATTGAATTTAATCTCTAGCTTTTTATAAAGCTTAATAATTTTTTTTACTAGATCTGGAAGCTTATTAGGCCCAATAACAATTAGGCCAATTACAAAAATGATAAGAATTTCAAGGAAGCCTATTTGAAACAATTTTATTCTTCTTTTTCTTCAGTATCTTCTTTAACAGCTTTTTTAAAGCCTTTTATGCTTGAACCTAAATCCGATCCGATAGACTTTAATTTTCCACTTCCGAAGATTAGCAAAACAACAACTAAAATAATTAATAATTGCCAAATACTTATACCACCAAAGCCCATATTTACTCCTATGAAACTATAAAAATAATAGTAATAGATACTATTATAGCAACTGCAATTGCTCTATTGATGTATTTTTGTTTTGAAAGTTGATTTTCGAGTTCGATAATTCTTTGATTGCTAGCATTTTTATTTTTTGAAAAGCTCCTTATTTCATCTATAGCCTCAAATACTACCGAAGGGATTTCAGACGCTTTAATTAAAATGTCTTCTTTATTCTCAATTATGTAATTTTTAAGTTTAATTGGGCTAACTTGTTCTGCTAGCCAGTTATCTAAATATGGTTCTGCAATTCCCCAAAAATCTAAATCAGGGTATATCTGTCTACCCATGCCTTCAATGTGTATTAAAGTTTTTTGAAGAAGAACAAGTGAGGTCTGAAGTGATAACCCATATTGTCTTGTGCTCTGAAATAGATACAAAAGCAATTTTCCAAATTCGATTTCAGAAAGGGGTTTTTCAAATATTGGTTCGCAGCATGCTCTAAGAGTATTCTCAAGCTCAATATTATTTGTATTTGCATTTACCCAGCCAGAATTGATAAATAGATTTGCAAGAGATTTATAGTTTTGCTTGAGAACAGCTTGAAGCATTCTTGCAAGAGTATATCTTTCATCATTTGATAGTGATCCTGTAATGGCACAATCAACTGCAATGTATCCAGGTTTTTCAGGGTTTTCTTTTGAAACAAAAATATTTCCAGGATGCATATCTGCATGAAAAAAATTATCTCGAAAAACTTGATTTAAAAAGATCATAACACCATTTTCAGCTAGAGTTTTTTTATCTATTCCATATGATTCAATCTGATCAATATCAGTACAAGGTATTCCATCAATCTTTTCAAGCACCATTACATTTGATGTAGTTAGATCCCAATACACCTCAGGAATATAAAGCTCTTCTGAATCTAAAAAGTTTTTTCTTGTTAAGTTTGTATTTGATGCTTCTAACTTAAGGTCTAATTCTTTTAAAATTGTTGATTCATAGTCTTTAACAACTTCATTTGGTTTTAATCTGTAACTCTCTTTATAAACATACGAAAAAATTTTTGCTGCTGATTTCAAAAGCCTGAGATTTTTTTTGACTTTCCTTTCAATGTTTGGTCTGAGAACTTTAATTACAACATCCTGACCGGTCTTAAGTCGAGCTGAATGAACTTGTGCTAAAGAGGCGGCTGCCAAGGGTTCGTCATCAAAATATTCAAAAATATTTTCAATTTTATCATTGAGCTCTTTTTCGATTATTTTTTTAAGCTGAGAAACATTAAATGGTTTACAACTATCAGTAAGGCTCTCGAGTTCTTTAGCAGTTTCATAGTCTAGCACATCGGTTCTGGTTGAAAGCAGTTGACCAAACTTTGTAAAAATAGGACCTAGAGACTCAAGATACGAAGATAATTTTTTGCCATTTGGATTTATAAAAATGCCCTTTTGTATACCTATGAAAAACATTTTTAATAATTCATATATAACAATAATAATGTTCATATGTCTCTCATTGCCTCAAGCCTATCCATTCTAATAGACAATTTTCTCAGCCTGTTTCTAATTTTCCTTTCTTCTTTATTCTGATGAGTTCTTTCATGATTAAAAATTATATTTAAAGCTTCTTTTGTCATGAGTGCAGGAATATCACCAAAATTCTTGTTGATTAAATACAATATATCAATATCTAATTTAATTACTGCGTTAAAGAAAACTACAGCAAGCTCAGCATCACCTGTAATTAATTGTTTGTGTAATTTTCTAGTCGAAAGTGTTTTTATAAAATCTTTTATAGATCCTTTAATTTCAAATTGAGATGTGTTTTCCTCTTCAAAACCAATACTCGAAGCCTGATGATCCAATGAAATAAAAATTTTTTTGAAGCCCTCAATATTAATTGTAAATGTTATTGGATAAATCTCGGAAAGAGAGCTTGTGAAATTGGGAGAAGATTCCTCCAAATCACTTAGGAGCTTCAAAAGCGCATCATCTAAATTAATCATGATATCCAATATGAATAGCTACAACACCATTTAGCAGGTTATGAAATCTGCATTCATTAAAACCAGCCGATTCCATCATCTGTTTTAATCTCTCTTGATCTGGATGCATTCTTATTGATTCTGCTAAATACTTATAACTATCAGAGTCATTTGCAAGCATTGATCCTAATCTTGGTAGAATGTTAAATGAATACCAGTCATATAATTTAGAAAAAATTGGATTCATTGGTTTTGAAAATTCAAGTATCAAAAGTTTTCCATTTTTTTTAAGACATCGTCGCATTTCTTTTAATCCATACTCCTTGTTTGTGAAATTTCTTAAACCAAATCCAACTGTAATTAAATCAAACGTGTTGTCTTTAAAAGGTAGAGTTTCACCACTTAGCTGACAAAAATAGCAATTATCGTCAAAACTTTCATCAATAGCTCTGTTTCTGCCTTCATCTAACATTTCATAATTTATATCACTCATAAAAACTTTAGTATTCGGATACTCTTTTGAGATTAATTTTGAAATATCACCTGTACCACTTGCCACATCTAAAATGACATCTTTTTCGCCTACTGATGCCAATTCAACTAAGATTTTTTTCCACAGCCTATGCATACCAAATGACATTGCGTCATTCATAACATCATAATTTTTTGCTACAGATGTAAAAACATCTCCAACAAATTTACTTTTGTCAGCTTCATCTACTTCCTGAAAACCGAAATGAGTTTTTTTGTTCATTATTTGATATTTAAAAATTTAATAAAATTATTGTATCTACTTTCATTAATTTCATCATTTAACAATTTTTTTGTTATGTTGCATCCTTCGTTATCTATATGGTTGCAGTTGTTAAATTTGCAATACTTAGAGGCATTATGTATTTCTTCGAATCCATTGATAATCTCTCTTTCAGAATAATTTTCAATTGCAATATCTCGCATACCAGGTGAGTCAATAATTTTAATATTTGAATCTATTTCATATAAAGAAGATACCGAGGTTGTATGAACGCCTTGATCATTAGATAGTGAGCTTATTTTTAAATTCTTACCAATAATCTTTGATGTAAGTGTAGATTTACCAGCGCCTGAGTTTCCAACAAATAGGACACATTTATCCGTCAAGAATTCTTTTAATTCAGAAATATTTTTATCGTATTTTGCAGAAGTATCTATGATTTTTATATTTATGTTCTTATAAATGTCTAATTTTTCTAAATAATTTTTTTCTTGTTTCATATCAACCTTGTTATTAATCAAAAAAGGTTTGATATTGGAAGCATTCGCTTTAACCAACCATTTATCAATGAATTCTGAACTTGTTTTAGGAATTTGAGTGACTAGTATTCCTACATGAGAAATATTTGCTGCAAATAATTTGTTCTGATTTTTTATTCTCTTAGATATTTTAGAATCTCTTTGATTAACTTTTATAATTTTTCCTAGAGGTTTTTTGCTGTCTTGAATTATTTCAACTTCTACGAAGTCACCTACCACAACATTTTTGATAGCTACACAATCAAATTTGCCGAATTTTGTTTTAACTAAACAGCTATTTGAATAAAACTCAATGACCTGTCCAGTTTGAACTTTTTGCATAATAGGAACAAAATACACTAAAGAGACGATTATAAAAAGACATGAAGACTTTACAATCTAGAGATAATTTAGTTTGGATCGATTTGGAAATGACGGGTCTTGATCCAGAAAAGGAAAAGATCATTGAGATTGCAACCTTAGTAACGGATTCCGATTTACATATTATTGCTGAGGGACCAAACCTTGTTATTTCCCAACCAAATGAAATTTTGGAATCTATGGATGAATGGAATTTAACTCATCATGGTTCATCTGGTTTAATTGAAGAAGTAAAAAAAAGTGATGTCACAGAACAGATTGCTGAAATCGAAACCCTCGAATTTATATCAAAATATGTGGGAGAGAAAGTTTCTCCAATGTGTGGAAATACTGTTTCACATGATAGAAGATTTTTATCTAAGTATATGCCAAGGCTAGAATCATACTTTAACTATAGACATATTGATGTCTCATCCTTCAAAGAGACCGCTGTTAGATGGATGAATGAAGCTCAGGTGTATGAAAAAAAAGGCTCGCACAGAGCGCTAGGCGACATTAAAGAGTCTGTAGAGGAATTAAAGTTTTATAAGCAATTATATATGCCTGATTAATTTAGTCTTTTTTGCTAGATGGTTGAATATTTAATGGGAAAGGGCTTATTTTGTCTTTGTTTTCTTTTATTTTTGCTTCACCAGTTTCATTTACTTCGTCTATTCTAATCACAGAATTTATTGGTATATAGCTTCTTTGAACCTGATCAAATTCATTCTTGAGCTTTTCTGAACTCGGATCCACCACTAGCTGTTTATCTTTATTGAAGATATACTCTTCCACCTCAATGAAACCATACATATCACTTTGGTAAATTTGTTTAGCAAAAACTTCATAAATTTCACCAAGTTGGATGAAAATTATCTTGTAAACATTTTTTGTTTTCATGATACTTATTATATGGGATCAAATTTTGAGAATTAAAGTTATTAAAAATAAGGTAAATGACTAAAAAGCTATTTATAAAAACCCATGGATGTCAGATGAATGAATATGATTCTGCAAAAATGTTTGATCTTCTTGAAGAAAAAGAAGATTTTGAAATTGCTGAATCCGAAGATCAGGCAGACCTTTTAATTCTAAATACTTGTTCAATACGAGAAAAAGCTCAAGAAAAGGTCTTTCATCAAATTGGGAGATGGAGAAAAATCAAAGACAAGAATCCTGATTTAAAAATTGCCATTGGTGGTTGTGTCGCTTCGCAAGAAGGTGAAAACATCATCAAAAGAGCTCCTGCTGTTGATATTGTTTTTGGTCCACAAACCTTGCATAAACTTCCAGAGCTATATAAAGAAAAGAATAGAACTGATAACAATCAGGTTGATATTTCATTCCCTAAACTTGAGAAATTTAACCATTTACCAGTTCAAGGAAAGGGAGAGCCTTCTGCATTTGTTTCTATTATTGAAGGGTGTAATAAATATTGTTCATTTTGTGTAGTTCCAAAAACAAGGGGACACGAAGTATCAAGAAGCATAGAGGATATTCTGAACGAAGTTTCTATTTTGGCAGATAAGGGAACTAGAGAAATACATCTACTTGGGCAAAATGTTAATAATTTTAAGGGTACCCTAAATGGAGAAAAATCAACTTTGTCAAAGTTAATTGAGCTTACAGCGAAAATTGAAAATATTGATAGAATTAGGTTCACAACAAGCCACCCTCATGAATTTAAGGATGATCTTGTTGAAGTTTATGATAGAGTTCCTGAGCTCGTTAGTCATGTGCATCTTCCTGTACAAAGTGGGTCTGATAGAATCCTTAAGTTGATGAGAAGAAGGTACAACGTTGAAAAATATTTGAACCTTGTGGACAAGATAAGGGTTGTAAGACCAGATATGAGTTTTTCTTCTGATTTTATTGTAGGCTTTCCAGGAGAAACAAATGAAGATTTTCAAGACACTATGAATATAATCAATGAGGTAAGATATGATGAATCATTTAGTTTCATATATAGTCCGAGACCAAATACTACAGCATCAGATATGGAAGATGATGTAACTAATGAAGAGAAAAAAGAAAGATTGAAAATATTACAAACAAGATTAAGTCAGCTTTCGTTTGGTTTCAGCAGAAAGAAAGTTGGAACAAATCAAGATTGTTTAATTTATGGTCAATCAAAAAGAGATCCTGGTCAATTACAAGGAAGAACCATATGTAATAGAGTTGTTAATTTTCAATCAAATGATACTGATTTAGTAGGACAAATAGTCAATATTCAAATTAATGAGGCTCTTCCAAATTGTTTAAGAGGTAATTTACAAAATTAATGTCCAAAGATTCTGCCTTAACAAAAATTGAGCTCAATCCATCGGATGCTAACGTGATGGTAAGGTTCGTTGGTGAGCTGAATGAAAATTTAAAATTTGTCGAAAAAACTTTTAATGTAAAAATTTTTCAAAATGGTAATAACTTAAAAATCCAGGGTTCTCAGAAAGATGTAAATCTATCTGCGGATGCACTAGAGAGACTTTATGAGGCAGCTGGTCAAGGTATTGAAATTACAAAAGAAACCCTTCATTTATATATTCAAGACTCATTTCAAAAAGACAAAAGCATTGAAACTGTAATAAAAACTCCAAAAAAAAGCATTATTCCAAGGGGTAAAAATCAAAGACAGTACATTGAAAATATATTTAATTATGAGGTTAACTTTGGTATAGGTCCTGCAGGTACTGGAAAAACTTACTTAGCAGTTGCTGCTGCTATAGATGCTCTTTTAAATGAGAGAGTAGATAGAATAATTCTAATTAGGCCCGCTGTTGAGGCTGGAGAGAAACTAGGTTTCTTGCCTGGAGATCTCTCACAAAAAGTTGATCCCTACCTTCGACCTCTTTATGACGGTTTATATGAAATGTTAGGAATAGAAAAGACTGAGAAGCTTATGGCAAAAGGCATAGTTGAAATTGCTCCCTTAGCTTACATGAGAGGAAGAACACTAAATAATTCATTTATTATTGTTGATGAGAGTCAAAATACTACCAAAGAGCAAATGAAAATGGTTCTTACTAGAATGGGATTTGGATCATATTTGGTCATTAACGGCGATCTTACACAAATTGACTTACCCAAAAATATTGATTCAGGCTTATCAAATGCTGTAAAAGTACTTAAAGATACAGATGGTATTGGCTTTACGAGATTTTTGTCTCGCGATGTTGTTCGCCATCCATTAGTGAGAAAAATAATTGATGCATATGAATACTTTGAGGAAAAGGTTAAAACTAAGTGAGCCTTACAATAATTAACCACAAGAATCACAAAATAGATAATGATTTATCTTTAAAGTTAGAGAATGCATTTAACTTAATTCGTAAGGAAGAGAATCTTGGTGATTGTTCTGTAAATCTAAAGATTGTAGATAATGAAGAAATGGAGGATTTAAACAAAAAATATAGAAATAAAGATGCGTCTACAAATGTACTTTCATTTACAAATAAAGATATATCTAAGAAGATCACAAACGAATTAGGTGATATAGCAATAAGTTATGAGTATGTTATTGAGGAATCAGCGGCATTGAACAAAGAATATGATGATCATATCATTCACATGCTAATCCATGGCATATATCATATATTAGGATTTGATCATGAAAATGATAATATGGCTAAAACTATGGAAGATAAAGAGATAGCTTTATTATCGAAATTAAAAATAACAAATCCGTATATTTAAATTTATGAACGAAAAATATAACAGCGAAGAATCAAAGCCTCCGTCGAGCATTTTCGACAAAATAAAAAAATATTTCAGAAATCCATTTTTTATTAAGACTCAATCTGTATCAGAAGTAACAGATTTTTTAAAAGATGCTGTTGACCAGAAGATAATTGATAAAGAAGCTGAATCCATAGCTTCAAAAGCAATTAAATTAGGAGATATAACTGTAAAAGAGATAATGATACCTAAAGTAGATATGGTGACTATACAGATCGATGAGAATACAACAGATGTTATAACAAAAATCATTGAATCAGGACATTCAAGATACCCTGTTTTGGGTTCCGAAAGAGACGAGGTTGTAGGAATATTACTAGCTAAAGATATTCTACCTAAATTATTTAAAGGCGTTAGTGATTTCCAGCTTACCGATATGTTAAGAGAGGCCAATGTAGTGCCAGAATCAAAGAAAGCAGACTCACTTCTGGAAGAATTTAAGCAAGATAGACGACACTTGGCTGTAGTTATTGATGAATATGGTTCGATTTCTGGTTTAATAACTATTGAAGATATTCTTGAAGAGCTCGTTGGAGAAATCGAAGATGAACATGATGTTGAAGAAGAAGACATAGTAGAAATATCAAAAAATAAATTTTATGTAGACGCAAAAGTTGAGCTTGAAGAATTTATCAACTTTTTTCAATTAGAGATAGATCCCCTTGCTGTTGATGCAGAAACTTTAGGAGGTTTTTTTATCGCTGAATTTGGTATGCTCCCAAAAAATGGTGAGAAACTTAAAGTTCAAGATTTAACTATAAAAGTAACAGATACTGATAATAGAAGAATTAAAAGTTTTGAAATAAGAAAAGCATAATGCAACTAAAGCATATTCTTTATTCATTTATTGCAGGCTTTGTTGGAATATTTGCTTTCGCACCCTTCTCTATAAAAATATTAATTTTTTTGTCTTACGGATACTTAGTTCACGTAATAATCAATCAGTCTAAACATCAATTTGCACAAGTCTTTTCTTGGGGATTAGGTCATTGGGGTTTTGGGATGTCTTGGATAATAGTAAGTGTTTACTATTATGGAGAAACAAGTATTCTATTGTCTTCACTTATTCACGTATTATTAACAATTATTCTAACACTAGTATTCACTTGCCCTCTCCTATTATTAATTTTGTTAAAGAAATATATAAATCAAGAATCTAATTCATTAAAGATTTTATTTGTTGCATCGTTTTTTATGATAAGTGAGATTAGTAGAGAATATCTTCTAAATGGAGTGCCTTGGCTGATCCCAGGAAATATATATTTAGATACGATTGGTCAAAATATTTATCCTTACCTTGGTGCTTCCTTTGCTTCTTATGTTATTTATTTATTAACCGCTGCACTAGTAATCTCAGGAAGAAACAATAAAATTCCAATTGCAAATTTAGTTATAGTTCTTTTTACTTTAATACCACAAAATAATGATACTGTTAGTGAAGGAGATATTTTAGTATCAATCATTCAACCTTCTTCGGATCCATTTTTAAAATATAAAGATAACTATTATTTAGACATAGAAAGTAATTTATTGAGCCTTATAAAAAATACTTCAGAAGATACAGATTTAATTGTTATTCCTGAAGCAGAGCTGCCTTACCCAATAAATGATATGAGATTTAGTAAATTTATTGATAGAACTAATTCAGCTAATAAAATACTTTTAGGAGCTTGGTTCTTTAATGATGCAAAGCTATTTAACACCATATATAACCCAGAAAATAAAAATATTTATAAAAAACAACATTTAGTGCCTTTTGGAGAATATATTCCTTTTTTCAGCTCATTAAGGGGCTTAATAAGCTTTTTTGATTTACCCATGTCGAATGTAGCGTTTGGTCCAAATGATCAAAAAAATATTATAGTTCTAGATAATGTTAATGTAGCTACCCCTATTTGCTTTGATGTAGCTTTTCCAGAAACAATTAGAAAAATGAACAAAAGTTCTCTTTTAATGATAAATATATCAAATGATACTTGGTTCGGATCTTCTATTGGTCCATATCATCATTTAAGTATAACTAGAGTAAGAGCAATTGAAAATAATAGATGGATCATAAGAGCAACAAACAATGGATTCTCTGCCATTATTGATAATAAAGGAACAATTGTTGAAATTTTGGATCAAAATGTATCAAACGTACTAGAGTCAAAAGTGAAATTAGTTGAAAATGCATCAATTTTCAACAAATTTGGATACATGTTTAATTATTTCTTTTCATTTATAATAATTCTATTGTTTATTGCTAGAGCTTTATGGAAAAAATTAAAAAACTAGTGCTTTTATCAACATTTTTGTTATTTCCTGAGATTTTGAATGCCTTCCAGGATATTATAAATCCTGATGTTACGACGAATAGATGGATAATTGAATCTAATACAAAGTACTTAAATAAGGCTTCAGCAAGGAGCTTTAAAGGTGAACTTGAAGCCGAAATTGTTGTTGATATATCAGAACAAAGACTTTATTTGGTCAAAAATAAAAAAATCTTAAAAAGCTATCCAATTTCGTCATCTAAATATGGTGAGGGTAGTATTCAGAACTCTTTTAAAACACCTTTAGGAATGCATGAAATAAGAACAAAAATTGGTCATGATGCAAAAGAAAACACTATATTTGTTGCAAGAGCTAATACAAACAAATCAGCCAAAATAATAAAAGATGTTATAGATACAGAGGATGATCATGTAACAAGCAGAATATTATGGCTAGATGGCCTAGAATTGGGGCGAAATAAAGGTGAGGGCATAGATTCATATAATAGATATATATACATCCATGGCACACATGAAGAGGGTTTGATTGGCCAAAAAGCCTCTCATGGATGCATCAGAATGTTTAATAATGATGTTATTGATTTATTCGAAAGAGTACAAGAGGGGACATATGTCCTAATTAAGGCCTAAAGTTCTTTTAACTTTAAGACTTAAAGATTTTTTAATTAACTAAAAATTATTTGCCACAGAGGACATCTCAAAACCTAGTTTTTCCTTTCTATCTGCTTTAGCAGGGGCATCACCCATTTTGAGGTTGTTCTCTGCAAGACTTACTAATAATTCACTTGGTTTGTATACATCATTACCAGTCAATTCTTTATACTTATTTAGTTTTTCTACAACCACATCAAGTCCCATTGCATTTGCGTGATGCATTGGTCCGCCCCTCCATATTGGAAATCCATAACCATTAATGTATACAACATCTATGTCAACTGCTCGTTGGGCAACACCTTCCGAGAGTATATTCGCACCTTCATTAATAAGCGCAAGGATACATCTGTCAACAATCTCCTCATCAGAAATTTCTCTTCTTGTAAATCCATTTTCTTGTGAAATTCTTTCATACAATTCCTCATTCTCTGGAGCTGCATTTGGAGCTCGTGATCCTTCAGTATAATTGTAATATCCAGCACCATTTTTTTGACCGTATCTATTTTGTTCACAAAGTTCATCACCAATTTTTGCATGAAGAGGAGATTCCTTGCCACTAAGTTTTCTGGCTCTCCATCCAAGATCAAGTCCAACAAGGTCCATCATTCTGAATGGACCCATATTTAATCCAAAAGACTCTAAAGCTTGATCAATTTGGTGGGGAAGGGCGCCTTCTAGCAATAACATATTAGCTTGCGCTGTATATCCAAATAACATTCTGTTGCCAATAAACCCAGGGGCATTTAATGATACAACTGCTGCTTTTTTTAATTTTTTACCAACTGCCATTACAGTAGCTAAGGTCTCATCAGACGTAACCTCTCCTCGTACAACTTCTAACAGTCGCATGATATTTGCAGGACTAAAAAAGTGAGTACCCACTACCAGTTCAGGTCTTTTGGTTACTGCTGCAATCGAATCTATATCGAGTCCTGAAGTATTACTCGCTAATATTGCTTCAGGCTTTACAACAGAGTCCAATGTTTTGAAAATTTCATGTTTTAATTCAAGATTTTCATATACTGCCTCTATGACAATGTCACAATCTGAAATATCTTCATATTCTAAACTAGAGGTAACTAGACCAAATACAGCATCTTTCTGTTCAGAAGTTAGTCTCCCTTTTCCGACCATGAAATCATAATTTTTTTCTATAACAGAAACACCTCTTTTTAAGTTCTCTTCATCTTGATCAATGATATGGACAGGAATACCAGCATTTGCAAAACACATTGCAATACCACCACCCATTGTGCCTGATCCAATGATTCCTGCTTTCTTGATTTCTTTGACTGGAGTATCTTTTGGAACATCTGAAATCTTTGAAGCGGCTCTTTCTCCAAAAAATATATGAATCATAGCCTCACGTTGAGGATGTAATAGACATTCTAAAAATAGTTCTCCTTCTTTTTTTAAACCTTCGTCAAAGTCATCTAGATTTATTGCAGCTTCTACGCACTTTATAATCTGACCCGGTGCAAATTGACCTTTTCTTCCTTTAGCTGCCATTGCTTGAGCTTCCAAAAGAATTTTGTCATTACCTCTAGCTTCAATCATTTTTTCATTAAGATCTCTTACTTTGGGGTGTTGCTCAGAACTTTCAGCTTTTTCGATAGCAAATTTTATTGAATCTTCAACTACATTTTCACTAATACTATCTACTATGCCCATATCTAATGCTTTTTTTGCAGGTATATGTCCGCCAGTAAGCATCATTTTGAGCGCTTCACTAGGTCCAGCTAGTCTCGGAAGTCTTTGCGTACCGCCACCACCAGGCAATAAACCTAAATTTACCTCTGGAAGGCCTACAAAAGCTGTATTTGCAGCTATTCTATAGTTACAACAGAGAGCAGTTTCAAGACCACCACCCAGCGCAATTCCATTAATTGCAGCAACAACGGGTTTTGAGCAATGTTCTAACTTGTTAAACACCTCGTTAAGGCTTATTCCCTCAACATTACCACCAAATTCTGATATATCAGCCCCAGCTATGAAAGCTCTTCCATTCCCAGTAACTACAATACCTTTTATAGAATCATCTTCTTCAGCTTTTGTGACACATTCATACAAGCCAGTTCTAACACCGTCACTTAAAGGGTTTACAGGTGGATTATCTACAGTTAATACAGCAACATTGTCCTTAACATCATATAAAACGGTACCTTTCAAAGCATTTCTCCTTAAATTTATGTAAAAAATCCATTATACATAAAAAAAACCTAATTTATTTTATAAATAATATTGATAATTAATTATAAATACATATAATAATATATGTCAGCACTCCTCTCCCCTATTAATTTTTGCTGACACTCTGGAATTATGGAGGGCTCAGCCCTCCATCTCTTTAAAAGAGCAGGTAATTTTATGTTAAATAAATTCAAAGATAACATTGAGCTAATTTTTTTAATAACTCTGTTTATATCTTCTCTTTCTGCAATCACACCAATAAGTTAAACTACTGTTTCTTATGAAAAAGTTTTTTGTAATTGTAAGTTTATTTTTTTCATTTAATGCATTTGCATGCAATGATCTTCTTGATACTGAAATGCGAATTCTCGATTCAAGTGAAACACTCAATCTATGTGAGTATGAAAATAATGTAATTTTGGTTGTGAATGTTGCAAGTAGATGTGGCTACACATATCAGTATGCCTCTTTACAAAAATTATATGAAAGATACAGAGAGGATGATTTTGTAATTTTAGGAGTTCCATCAAGGGATTTTATGCAAGAATACTCTAGTGAAGAAGATGTTGCTGAATTTTGCTCAACTGAATATGGTGTAAATTTCCCTATGTTTGCAACTTCAAAGGTAAGAGGAAAAAAAGCTAGCCCTTTATACAAAAAATTGTTTAATGAGACTGGCGTTTCTCCAAAATGGAATTTCAACAAATACCTTATTTCTAGAGATGGGTCTGTTGTATCAACATACGGTTCATCTGTTAAGCCTGATTCTGTAGAATTAATTTCTGATATCGAGAAGCTTCTGTAGCCTAAGTTTCTGTTAATACCAAATCTGGCTTATTAAAAGAAAATATTCCGTTTTCAACCACTCCGGGTATATTGTTCAAATAAGACTCAAGCTCTTTAGGATCTTTTATAATTAAATTTTTTACATCAATGATTTGATTCCCTTGATCAGTGATAAATCCAGATCTATATTCTGGCAACCCACCTAGCTCAATAATTTTTCTTGCAACCATGCTTCTACTTTCTGGTATAACTTCAATCGGCAGGGGAAATAAACCAAGCTGATCGACTAACTTGGAACTATCAACAATACATATGAAACTTGTTGATGCAGCTGCAACAATCTTTTCTCTAGTGTGAGCTCCTCCACCACCTTTTATCAGAAAATTCTCTGGAGATACTTCGTCAGCTCCATCAATGTAATATGAAACCTCATTAACATCATTTAAGTTAAAAACTTCAATACCTATATCTTGAAGTAATTTTGTTGATGCTTCAGAACTTGAAACAGCACCTTTAAAAAGATTTTTAAATTTTGCTAACTCTTCAATAAAAAAGTTAACAGTTGATCCTGTGCCAATACCAAGAACCATATTTCGATCAAGTTTTTTTTCTATATGGCCTATTGCTTTCTTTGCAACAGTTATCTTTGCAGCACTCATGCAGTTATAATACAAGAAAAAAATACTTGTTAAATAAATTGAGATTAAAAATAAACAAAACTGGCAGTTTTAGATATTCTAAAAAATATTTAAAAATGATCGAAGAGGCATCAGTCTATGATGTTGCTATTGATTCTCCTACCACGCATGCTATTAATTTATCCTTAAAAGAAAATAATAATATTTATTTAAAACGAGAAGATCTGCAGCCTATATTTTCATTTAAGAATAGGGGTGCATATAACAAAATTATAAACCTATCGGACAAGCAAAAATCTTTAGGTATTATTGCTGCATCTGCTGGAAATCATGCTCAGGGAGTTGCTCTTGCGTGTAAAAAGTTAAAAATAAAATGCAACATTGTTATGCCCTTAACAGCACCAGAAAATAAACTAAATGCAGTAAAAAGGCTTGGAGCAAAAATAATAATGCATGGGGAAAATCTTGGTGAGGCACTTGCTCACGCAGACAAGATTAACAAAAAACATAATTACACTTTTGTTCATCCTTTTGATGATCCTTTTACTATAGCTGGACAGGGTACCGTTGGAAAAGAAATACTTGAGGATGGAATCGACTATGATGCTGTTTTTGTTCCAGTAGGTGGCGGAGGGCTTTTGGCTGGTATATCAGCTTGGATAAGACAAAATAAAAAGAAAATTAAGATAATTGGCGTTGAAGTTGACGATTCTGCTTGTTTAACAGAAGCCTTGCTTCAAATAAAGAGTTATCTTGAAAAGTGGATGTTGCAGATGGAGGGCA
>JH611157.1:326793-443796 GCA_000252525.1 SAR86 cluster bacterium SAR86A
GGTAGTTATAGATATTCTAAAAAGTATCTAAAAATGATTAATGATGCTTCGGTCTATGATGTTTCAATCAATTCTCCCACCACACATGCTATTAATTTATCCTTGAAAGAAAATAATAATATTTATTTAAAACGAGAAGATCTCCAGCCTATATTTTCATTTAAGAATAGGGGAGCCTTTAACAAAATTTTTAATTTGTCCAATGATAAAAAATCAAATGGGATAATTGCTGCATCTGCAGGAAATCATGCACAAGGCGTGGCATTAGCTTGTAAAAAGTTAAAAATTAAATGTTTAATTGTAATGCCAGTAACCGCACCAGAAAATAAATTAAATGCAGTAAAAAGGCTTGGAGCAAAAATAATAATGCATGGGGAAAATCTTGGTGAGGCACTTGCTCACGCAGACAAGATTAACAAAAAACATAATTACACTTTTGTTCATCCTTTTGATGATCCTTTTACTATAGCTGGACAGGGTACCGTTGGAAAAGAAATACTTGAGGATGGAATTGACTATGATGCTGTTTTTGTTCCAGTAGGTGGCGGAGGGCTTTTGGCTGGTATATCAGCTTGGATAAGACAAAATAAAAAGAAAATTAAGATAATTGGCGTTGAAGTTGACGATTCTGCTTGTTTAACAGAAGCCTTGCTTCAAAATAAAAGAGTTTATCTTGAAAAAGTTGGATTGTTTGCAGATGGAGTGGCAGTATCTCAAGTAGGCAAGAATAATCTCGATGTTATTAAAGAGTGTGTTGATGAAGTAATGACAGTTAATATTGACGAGGTCTGTGCAGCAGTAAGAGATATTTTTGAAGACACGAGAGTACTCTCCGAGCCATCAGGTGCAGTTGCTTTGGCAGGTTTAAAAAGC
This sequence comes from SAR86 cluster bacterium SAR86A, assembly GCA_000252525.1. Classification (GTDB taxonomy): domain Bacteria; phylum Pseudomonadota; class Gammaproteobacteria; order Magnimaribacterales; family D2472; genus SAR86A. The sequence goes on from JH611157.1 coordinate 327,667, forward strand.
TACTCAAGAAGAATGAAAAATAAAAATTTACTTGCAGTGAGCTCAGGCGCAAATGTTAATTTTCAAAAGCTTGGCTTTATTGTTGAAAGATCTGAGATTGGAGAAAATCGCGAAAAGATTCTGAGTATAAAGATTCCTGAGGAGCCTGGAAGCTTTTTAAAAATCGCAAAAGTTTTTGGAAAAATATCTGTAACTGAATTTAATTATAGGAAATCTAACAACAAAGATGCATATGTTTTGGTTGGAATTAGAACAAAATCCGAAGATAGTTTTAGCAGACTAAAACAGAAATTGAAAAAACTAAAGTATAAGTTTAATGATTACACAAAGAATAAGATTTCAAATGATCATTTACGACATATGGTAGGTGGAAGAGTTAGCTCAAGTGGCTCAACTGATATCAATGAAAGAATCTTTAATGGCGAATTCCCTGAGAAACCTGGCGCATTAGTAAATTTTTTGGAAAAATTTGGAACTAAATGGAACATATCCTTATTTCATTACAGGAATATAGGATCTGCTTATGGAAATATTTTGATTGGAATCGAAGATAATAAAAAAGATAAGTCAATCTTAATCAAGCACTTAGATAAGTGTGGAACTATTTTTAAAGAAGAAAGTAATAATAAGGCTTATCTAGATTTCTTGAAATAGTTAAAATTTCAAACGCACTTTTAAAGAAAAAATTTCATTTTCAGGATTTTCCCATGGGTCTCTGAAAATATCTGAGAAAGATCTTTCATCATCTTCTTCATAGACATTACCACCTTTCGTATAGACTATATACACGTTCGACAGAGGTGCTATTTCGTATCTGTACCTAACTTGAAAAGAAGTAATACCATTTGAAAACGGATTCACCAACTTTTCACTATTAAACAAGACTCCATTTGAATTTGTTTCAAGCGATACAGGATTTTTTGCCTCAAGAGCGATAAACTGACTTTTAAGTCTTATTTCATGCTTGGTTCCTTTAAACCAATTTAAGTTTAAAGAGAAAATTCTCTGATTTAAGTCGTAAGCTGCAAGATGATTTCCATCAATCCAATTTAGCCATTCCTTTTCTTTTTTTACTCTAAATTCAGAGCGGATTTTGATATTTTCATTTGGAAACAAAGACCCAGCAATTTTAAAGAATCTTTTTTGGTAACCATTTGAGTCCCATTCATCATATTTTGATGATTTATCAAAGCTGATTCTCCAGTCGTATGTCCAATATTTGAAGTTTTTCTCCTCAAAATCTGCAGTTACACTAAAGTTTTTCTTAATTTTTACAAAAGGGTATAACGGGTCTTTTCTGGTAATTGTTGTATTTTTACCAGAAGTTTTAAATCGAAAATCATAGTTAAACTTAGAAGTGTCTTTGAATGTAATGCTATTTTTTTGATTAAAATCAATTGGATTAGAGTTTCCATCAGTATCAGCATCGTAATTAAAGTCATAGTTAGTATCTATTTGCTGAAATGGAGAATTATTTTCAAAGTCTACTTTTTTTATGTTGTGACCGATTCCAAAATGAAACCAATCATTTCTTTTTAGATAGCCAAAGTCATTTAATCGAACTTCTTTATCAAAATACAAAATACTTCCTGAATTTCTTGTTAATTGCGTTGGTTTATATGTATATTGCAATCTTAAGCCTTTACCAGAATCACCTTCTTTTTTTGTAGTTAAGATATCTGCATAAGTCGTAAGTTTTTCTGACCTCACATTGATGTAGTCAAAAACATTTACTGTACTCTTAGTTCCTAAAAAATCATTTTCAACATTAGTTATCATATAGCCGAGTGTTTTTGAGTTAATTTTTGTTTTTCCTCTCAGGGCTATAAACTCTCTTCCTTTTGAAAAATCTTCGTCAGATTCTTTGGCTAAAAATATTCCATAGTTATTCTGTCCATTTTTTTGAGTGTATCTCATTGAAAAATCAATATCAGAGTAATTTTTTCTTGTATTAATACAATCTTCTTCATTTAATTCTTCTGAGCAATTATAGGAGGGTGCCGCTCCAATTCTTCTAGTATTAATAATGGAATATCTTTCATAATTACTGATATCAAATAAAGATTGATTTTCTGTAAAAAAAGCGCGCTTTTCTTTATAAAAAGTTTCCTGTGCAGAAAAATTTACTATTACGTCATCACTTTCAGCCTGACCAAAATCAGGATTTACAGTTAAGTTTATCTGACTACCTTTTCCAGAATTGTAAAATAGTTCAGCACCAATATTTGATTCTTGGAAGTTTTGAGGAGTATTTTTATTAAAGGCAAAATACGGAAAAAAATTTAATTTCGATCTAGTAAAGTTATTTATTTCAAGGCTATCAAGTTCTTGAAAGTAATCAGCTCTCATTGCCATTGTTCCTGCGCTGCTATACCAAGATTGCTCAGATGCCTTATATCTCAGAGCTGAGTAATTAATTCTTCTTTTGTTAGCATCTGATTGATTCATAAGAACAACATTCCATGGAAGATAGAATTCAGAAGTCCAATATGTTTTAAATTGTTTCGTTTTAGCTATCCAGTCGCCATCCCAATCGGTTTTAAAATCTCCTGATTGAATTTTTATTGCATCAAAGAGTGAGTCTCCTAAGGCAACAGCAATTATGTAAGCTTTAGTCCTGTCTCCATCAAAATCAATATTGATTGAATTTTTCTCACTTAAAGATGACATTTCGTCTCTCATTGTTCTATTTGATAGCATTGTTGATTCATCTTGATAGTTAATAAAACCAACATAAATTCCATCTTCATTTGAGAAAATATATGCCTCAGTCTCGTCATCTGTTTTCCTAAGGGTATAGGGATCTGATTCGTAGAATTCAGTGATTTTAAATGCAGTCTGCCATTCAGGCTCATCCAAATTTCCATCAATGACGATACTTTCTGCAATCAGATTTACGGAAACAAAAAGTATAAAAAATTTTTTTATCATATTGTGAGCCAGCTATTCTATAGTTTATGAGAAGTTATGTATATTTGTTTCAGTAAATACCTTGTCATATTTTAAATCATGAGATTCTCCAAAATTCTCTTTTAAGATTTGATGGTCATAACCAAGGCCTATAATTAGTGGCTTTTTATTTTCACTTAATATATTTCCTAATGCTCTATCGTAGTACCCACCGCCATACCCAAGACGTTTTCCATTTGCATCAACGCCTAAAAAGGGCACCACTAAAACATTAATCATCTTAACTTTGACAAAAAGATTGCTTTGAGATTCCAAAATATTATATTTATTTTTGATTAGCTGATTGCAACTTTCCAACAAGTTGAATTTTAGTTCGTTATTAGGAAAAACCTTTGGTATAAAAATCTCCTTTTGCATTTCATTTAGCTTTTTTAAGACTAAATCTAATTTAATCTCATTTTTGTATGGAGAATATAAGAGTATTTTTTTGAACTCTACTGTAGATAAATATTCGAGAAACTTTTCTTGAATTTGATTATTTGAGGATAATATAAATTTTTCAGAAAGAGTAAGCCCCTGCTCGAGTAGTGATTTTCTTATATTATTTTTCACCATATAAAATGCAGAGGCTATCAAACCAAATCACCGCTATGTGCCTTACCTGAACCGAAAGTTCAGGTGGTGAATATCTTGTCAGATCAGGCTTCCCTTATAGGTATTGCTCAACAAAGACAGTGGAATATCACCTAATTAATAGTATCGGTTCAAATTTATAAGCACATTAGCAAATGAACCAGAATGTTCAACAAGTATAGAATAGTTAGTATATAAGTTAAAGATTAATTTTTTAGTGCCTTATCTATTTTTGTAATCATTTTCTTTAGGTTTAAATCAGAGGAGACATTTTTCTTCTTTCCGTCAGACAATAATTTATTTGCAAGAGTTAGTCCTGCAATAATTAAAGCATTATTTTTATCATTAATTCCATCTAGCTCCTCATTTAATAAATTTGCAGCTTTGATGAGATTATTCTTTTCTTTAGGAGGACAGGCAATAGTAAGATCTCTACCAAAAATTCTTAAAGATATTGTTTCAACCTTACTCATTATTTATTTTTTTAATTTCTTTTTCTAATTGGGTTACGATTTTTTTATGAAGAACCTTATCTTTTTTCCATTCTCTTTCTCTTTTAATGTATGCATTAATGATACCTTTTTGTTCTTCAAATCTTTTTAATAGTTTATTAACTCTATCTTCAAGGTGTTTCGATGTAAAACCTGCATCTTTAGACATCTCAATAGTTTAATTCTAGTTTAATGAATTGGAAAGTTTGATTAATAAAAGAGTAAAATATCTGCATGAGTAAGAACATTTATAAAAATAGAAGAGATAAATTGGGTGCATTGCTACCTGAGAACTCTGTATTGCTTCTACCAGGAGCCGATTTGCAATATAGAAATGCTGATTCTGCATTTCCATTTAGGCAAGAAAGTAGTTTTTATTATTTCTCTGGTTTTTGTGAGCCTTCTTCATTAGTAGCAATTGTCAATAGTGATAAAGGATTAAGTTCAATAGCATTTGTTCCTCCAAAAGATAAAATCAAAGAAATATGGGACGGCTACAGAGCAGGACCGATAGGCGCTGTTGAAGACTATATGTTTGATAAAGCTTTTGATAATACTCAGATTGATTTAATGTTGCCTGATATATTGCATGGAAATGAACAAGTTCTTTATTCAATTGGTAAAAAGAAAGGCTTTGATCAAAAGGTTATAGAATGGACAACTGCTGCGTCATCAAAAGATCGCCATAGTAAGTCAATTAATATTACAGATGCCTCTTCTTTGATCGGCAATATAAGATTAATCAAAGATGATCATGAAATAGATCTTATCAAACGAGCATGTGATATTTCAGCTGAGGCGCACATTGAAGCTATGAAGCAAGTTAAAGATGGAGACAATGAGCAGTTTATTGAAAGTTTATATATTCATGAGTTTTCTAAAAGAGGAGCAAGATTTCCTGCCTATCCTCCCATTGTTGCAGGAGGTGAAAATGCATGTGTTCTTCATTATGTAGAGAATAATTGTGAGTTGAAGGAGAATGATCTCCTTTTAGTTGATGCAGGATGTGAATTCAATATGTATGCAGCTGATATAACTAGAACTTATCCAGTAGGTGGAAAATTCTCTGAAGAGCAGTTAGAAATTTATAAAATAGTTTTAAAGGCTATGAACGCTGCAATCGATACTGTAAAAGAAGGTAATAGTATTATGATGCCTCAAGAGGTCTCAGAAAAAGTTATAACTGAGGGATTGGTTGAAATTGGCATCCTAGATGGTGATCCAGACCAGTTACACAAAGAAGGCGCCTATAAAGAGTTTTATATGCATAAAATTGGTCACTGGCTAGGTCTTGATGTTCATGATGCTGGTGATTATATGGAAGGAAATGAATTTATGAAATTTAAGCCTGGAATGATTACAACAATTGAACCAGGTATATACATAAGCAGTTCTTCAAATGTTGAAGACAAGTGGAAGGGTATTGGTGTAAGAATAGAAGATGATATTCTCGTGACAAAAGATGGAAATGAAAATTTAACTAAAAAGGTTCCATCTGATCCAAATGAAATTGAATCTTTAATGTCATAAATCTGTGGATGCAATAGTAACTATTTCCGGTGGCGGCATTATCGGTAACTATATTTCATCAAGACTAAATAATCTAAATATAAAATGTGTTGTAGTTGAAAAAAATCAAGAGGTTTTTAGCTCTGAAAGTAATATTAGAACTTTGACCTTAAACCCAATTTCTAAAAAGTTACTTGATGATATTGGAATTGAAGTTCCATCTGCAGCTATAAAAGAAATATCAGTTTTTGATGCAGAGGGCACTGGTAAAATTGTTTTTGATGCTTCTGAGATTAATCATGATAATCTTTCATACGTTGTATTCTTTGACGATCTTCTAAAGGCATTGCAAGAAAGCGAGCATTCAAAAATAATTTTTGATAATGAAATTGTAAGTATTAACGAGGATACTAATGACGAATTTTGTGAGGTATTACTTAAAAGTAAAGATGTTATTAAAACAACTTTTGTAGCTGGATGTGATGGACGTAATTCAAATGTAGCAAAAATTACTGGACAAAAAAGTAAAAGATCCGATTACAATCAAACAGCCATAACTTTTACAACTATTTCTGAAAATATAGATGAAGGCAGAGCATTTCAAATATTCTCTGAAAGAGGAATTTTTGCTGCAATGCCACTCCCTAAAAATGATCATGGAGCAACTCATACAATTGTTTGGTCAATAAATAACAGTAAATTAAAAAATCAGACTTCAATAGAAGAATATGTTTCTAAAAATATTCATTATTTCGAGAAAAAATTAAATACACAATACAAAATATGTTCTGATTTGATTAGTTTTAAATTATCAAATCATTATTTTGAAGATTATATTTCAAGCTCTACTGTCCTTATAGGAGATGCGGCACATTCTATTCACCCATTAGCTGGCCAAGGAATAAATTTAGGATTTGCAGATGCTGATGTTTTTTGTGAAGAGATTATTAACAGCTATAACAAGACGAGAAAAATAAATAAGAATATAACCTTAAAAAGATATGAAATACGAAGAAAGAAAATGAATTTATTGATGCTCAGATCAATGGATTTTTTTGTTGAGCTCTTTAAATCACAAAATTTGCTATTAATCTTATTAAGAAATATTGGACTCTCAGGAGTAAACAAAATTAAGTTTTTGAAAACCTTCTTTATAAATCATGCTGCTGGAAATAATAAGTTATAATTTATTAGCACACCTAAATTTTAATCTAATTCCTTGAGAGGGAAAAAATGAAAAAAATATCATTATTATTGTCATTATTTATTATATTTTCGTGTGCAAAAGATTCTAGTGAATTAACAGTTTACACATCTAGACAACCTCAATTAATTGAACCAATTGTAGAACAATTCACAAACGAGACAGGAATAAAAGTAAATCTTTTATCTGGCAACGCACAAGAACTGATGGAAAGGATTGATATTGAAGGAGAAGACTCACCTGCTGACATTTTTATGACGGTAGATGCTGGAGTTCTTTGGCAAGCTGCAGAGAGAGATATCTTAGCAAAAATAGATTCAGAGATTTTAAATGAAAACATACCAGCTCATTTGAGAGATTCTAAAAATGAATGGTTTGGACTATCAAAGAGGGCAAGAACAATTGTATTCTCTTCTGATCAATTCAAAGATAATGACTTTTCAACATACGAAGATCTTGCTGATCCAAAGTGGAAAGGAAAGCTTTGTTTGAGAACATCTAAAAAAGTTTATAACAGATCTCTAATAGCCAGCATGATAGATGCGTATGGTTTTGATAAATCAAAGGAAGTAGTTTCTGGTTGGATTTCAAATTTAGCAACTGAAGTATTCTCAAATGATACAAATGCTCTAAAAGCAGTTTCTAGTGGCCAATGTGGCGTAACAATTGTGAATACATACTACTTAGCAAGATTGTTAGACGATCCTGAGTATAATAATTTGAGTTTGTTTTGGGCCAATCAAAGTGACAGAGGTGTTCATGTAAATATATCTGGAGCAGGAGTTGTAAAAACATCTAAAAATAAAAAAAATGCAGTTTTGTTTTTAGAGTATTTGTCTTCAAATAAAGCACAAGATTTTTATGCATCAGCAAATAAAGAATATCCTGTTCTCATTGGAGCAAAAATAGATGAGTCCATAGAAAATTGGGGTAGCTTCAGTGAGCATACAATTAATGTGAGTAAATTAGGATCTTTGCAAAAAGAGGCAGTATTTCTAGCCCAAGAAGTAGGGTATAAGTAATAGAAATATCTAGACTTTTTCGCCTCTAGCCCTGATTTCTTTAAGAACTTTGCTAATGCCTTTTTTATCAATTATTCGCATACCTTTTGCAGATACTTTTAGATTTACAAATCTGTTTTCAGATTCAACCCAAAATTTATGCGTATGCAAATTTGGAAAGAACTTTCTTTTTGTTCTGTTGTTTGCATGAGAAACATTATTTCCTGTTTGAGGAATCTTTCCTGTTACTTGACATTTTTTACTCATAGAATCGCGATTTTATAGAACAGTAGGCCACTTATCAATACTATAATGAATTTTATATGAAGGAAATATTTGTTCTTAGACATGCTAAATCATCTTGGGATAATGTTAATTTATCTGATCATGATAGACCTCTGGCAGATAGAGGAATAAAAGATGCTGCAAAACTGTGTGTGTTCGTTAAAAACAAAGGATATATGTTAGATAAAGTTTTGTGCTCAACTGCCAAAAGAGCAAAAGAAACCTTTGACTTAACCGCAGATGGATTTAATTTTGAAATCGATAAAACTACCTATACAGATAAACTTTATTTTGGCGACATAACAGACATTATTAAGGATTTAAGAGAGTTAGATGAAAGTTTAAATAATATCTTGATAGTTGGACATAATCCTACACTTCACCATTTAGTAGAATTATTAGCTAATGAGCAAATAGATAGATTCACAACCTGCAATTTAGCGATAATTTCTCATGCTGGTAAATGGATTTCGTTAAACTCTCACAAATGTAGTTTAAAATCTTTGATCAGACCAAAGGATTTAGCCAATTGAAAAAAATAAAACTAAAAATATTGAACCCACTTATAGGTAATAAAATACCTGTTCCCAAATATGAGACGAAAGGTTCTGCAGGTTTAGATCTTAGAGCTTGCATTAAAGAAAAACTAATATTAAAACCAGGTAAGACTGTAATGATTCCAATGGGATTTGCAATGCATCTCGAAGACGAGAGTTTGGCTGCTTTGGTCGTTCCAAGATCAGGTCTTGGTTCAAAACATGGAATAGTGCTTGGTAATCTAGTTGGATTGATAGATTCTGACTATCAAGGTGAACTAATGGTTCCAGCATGGAATAGATCAGAACAGGAATTTGAAATTAATTCTGGTGATCGAATTGCACAAATGATAATTGTGCCAATTGTCCAAGCAGATTTCGAGATAGTTGAAGATTTTGAAAAATCAGAGAGAGGTACTAAGGGCTTTGGAAGTTCAGGTATAGATTAGCTTTATTTTTTCTTGCCAAACCTTTCTTCAAATTTCTGAACTCTTCCACCGGTATCAATGATTTTTTGTTTGCCAGTATAAAAAGGATGTGAAGCAGAAGAGACTTCAACAGTATAGTATGGGTACTCCTTTCCTTCCCATTCCTTTGTTTTATCTGTCTTTAGAGTTGAACGAAGCAAAAAATATTCATCCACACTGATATCATGGAATAGAACTTCGCGGTATTCAGGATGTATATCTTTTTTCATAATAAAATATATTTAGGATGAGAACTATATCAAAAATTAAATCCATTACAATTAAAAAATGAATTTTTTTTACTACGATATTGCCGTTGGATTGCCTCTAAGACAATGTTTCACATACAAATCAAAGGATATTATTAAAAAAGGCGAAAGAGTAGTAGTTCCTTTTGGAAATAAGTCAATTATCGGAATAGTTGTAAAAAAGGTATCTAAGCCAAAGTCGTTAAAAGGGCTAAAGGAAATTATAGAAATTACTGATGATCACATAGCTTTTGATAAATCAGAATTTAAAACAATATTATGGGCCTCAGATTATTACCACCATCCAATTGGTGAAGTGTTTTTTTCATTCTTACCAACTTTGCTCAGAAAAAAAAATGATAAGACAGTTAAAGCCACAGGAGAGATAGCAAAATATGAATTAAATGAAAAAGATAAAAATTTTAAACTTACAAAAGAGCAGAGTACAAATTTAGATAAATTAAACAAAATTAATAGATTTGACCCTTCTTTGATATATGGGGTTACAGGCTCGGGTAAGACAGAAATATATCTGCAATTAGCCGAAAAACTCATTCAAAAAAATAAATCTGTCTTGGTCTTGGTTCCTGAAATAAATCTAATACCCCAATTAGAGAAAAGATTTAAAAACCGATTTAGTGGTGACATTGGTGTTTATCATTCAAGACAAACTTCAAATCAAAGACTGAAGGTTTGGTTAAGATCAAAGTTTGGAGAAATTAAAATTGTAATAGGAACAAGATCATCTGTTCTCATACCACTAAAAGACTTGGGTGCAATAATAGTTGATGAGGAACATGATCAATCCTATAAACAGGCTGATGGTTTCAAGTTTTCTGGAAGAGATATAGCAATTAAAAGGTCTCAAATAGAAGATATACCAATATTTTTAGGATCTGCTACACCCTCATTACAAACACTAAAATTAGTCAAAGAAAAGAAATATAAAAAATATGATCTTTTAAGAAGAGTAGATGGCAAAAAACCACCTAAATTGATTCCACTTGATATTAGTGAATCCTCTATGCTTGGGGGTATAGCTGCTCAAACAATGGATATTATTAACAGTGTTATAAAAAGAGGGGAGCAGGTATTAATTTTCATAAATAGAAGAGGGTTTGCACCATTATATGAGTGTGATAATTGTGGCTGGGTTGCAAAATGCTCATCATGCGAATCAAATTTAGTTTTTCATAAATCAAAAAATAGATTGATATGTCACCGATGTGAATCTGTTTATAGAGTTAATGATAGTTGTCCTGATTGTTCTTCAAACGAAATCAATATATTGGGTACAGGAACTGAAAGAGTTGAAGAAATTTTAAAAAGTACTTTTAAAAAAGTTCCTATTATAAGGATGGACTATGATTCAACTAGATTAAAGGGTTCAATCGATGCAATTTACGAGGAAGCAGAAAAAAGTAAACAAGCTATTTTAGTGGGAACACAAATGCTATCAAAAGGACATGACTTCCCCAAAGTAACTTTATGTGTCATTTTAAATGCTGACGGAGGTTTGCTAAGCCCAGATATAAATTCAGTAGAAAAAATTTCACAACAACTTATTCAGGTATCTGGTAGGGCTGGAAGAAATAATAATCTTGCAAAAGTAATTATTCAAACTAGATACCCAAATGATGAAAATCTCAAAAAGATAAAAACTGGTGACTATCAAATAGTAGCCGAAAGATGTCTTAAAACTAACAAAGCTTTAGATATCCCACCTTATTCAAATATATCCATACTCAGAGCAATATCACCAAATCCTCAAATTGGCATAAAATTTTTAGATAAAGCACATAAAATTCTAAAAAATAAAAAAAATGTGGATGTAATTGGACCATTTCCTTCAATACCATTTAAGGTCAAAGGTAATACAAGGAACCATTTAGTTATTAAATCAAATACTAAAACTTACCTTAATAGAGTTCTTAAATTTTTAACAAAAGAGATTGAGAACTGGCCTGAGACTAAGAAAGTAAAATGGAGTTATGATATTGATCCATATGACATGTCATAAATTTCTTAGATATACATATATAATTTGACCAGGATAGATTGGATTATCACCAATATTATTTGTTACTTTTATTGACTCTACTGTAACTCCAAATCTAATAGCAATTTCAGATAAAACATCTCCTTTTTGAATCGTATATTCTAAATAATCAGTATTATTATTAATGAGCGTTCCTTCAATCGGATTTTCAATAAAGTAATTATTTATGCCAAGGAATATTGACCTTGCAATCATTCTTCTTCCAGGTTTTGTTTTAAGCCTTTCAGCATCTTCCGGATTTGTAAGAAAACCTGATTCTACAAGCACAGATGGAATATCAATAGACTTTAAGACTCTAAAATCAGCAAATTCGACATTTTTTTTATGTATTTTTGTGTAAGGATCTCTTTTAAGTTGATCAAGAATTTTAGTTCCAAGAGCTTGGCTTTGTTTAATTTTTTCTTTATATATTTTTGGGTAGAGCTCTCTTGATGAATCTTCATTAAAATCATATGGTTTCAAATTCTTAATATCTGCTTGAATTTGTTGCCTTTTTCTATCTGATAAATTTTCTGCGACAGAGCTAGAGGCTTTTTCAGACCAAATATAAACAGATGCTCCTTTGACAGATGAAAGCCTAAAACCGTCTGCATGAATTGAAACAAAAATGTCTGCACCTAGTCTTCTTGCTCTTTGGTAGCGATCATTAAGACTAACAGTTTCATCATTGTTTCTCACCATCACCGGATGGAATCCAGCAGTATTTTTTAAAGATCTCTCCAGCTCTTTGGCAATGAGTAAAGTAACATCTTTTTCGAGTATATTGTTTGTTCCTACCGCACCTGGATATTTGCCACCATGACCTGCATCTATTGCAACAACAATGTCTCTAAGGCTTTCCTCTAATTTTTTATTTTTTTTAATTTCTACCTTAAGCATGACCGCTTCATCTTTTATGGATTGAACAGGTTTTGCCCAATTAATATACTCATATAAATCTATGACAATTCTTGTTACATTTTCCTCTGAAAATGCTCTAACTTGTTTGATTGGGTAATTATATTTTTTAATTATTTCTTCTTTGAGGTCAGTCTCATAAACATCCAGCACTATTCGAGATGGATCCTTTAAGGAGTAAGACTTTATTAAAGAGACTTTTTCTAAAAGGAACGAAACTTCTATTGATTCTTTATCAAGGTTCTTAATTTCATTAAATGAAATTTCATTTGAATCAATGAACAAGGAAAAAAATATAAAAAAAGATATGAACTTATTCATAATTATTAACTAAATTTAAGAATATTTTGTCATGTTGAAGAATTGTTACTTTTCTGCCCTTATCTGAATGCTCAAGATTTATTTTCAAATCATAGTCTCTTTTTGATGTTAATTTTTGAGGCCACTCAATAATTATAATTTTTTTTAAATGAGTTTTCCTATCTAAATCAAATATCTGAATGTCTTCGCTTTCTATTGTTCTATATAAATCTATGTGTAAAAAAATTAATTCTCCTAAATCATATTCCTCGCATAATGTATATGTCGGGCTTTTTACATGACCATTCCAGCCTGAATTTATGATAATTGATTTTGTTAAAAAGGTTTTGCCAGCACCAAGATCTCCCTCTAAATGTATTTCAATTGACTCTTGATCAATTTTTGCAATTTCAGATGCAATTAGTGATCCTAATTTGCTCGTGTCTGAATCGTTTTTAAGAAATATTGTATTCATTTATTAATTAGATCTCTGATTATTGGTATTAATGATGATGCATTCAATCCTATTTCTCCAACGTCATTTTTAAATAATTCGCCTGCTTTTGCATGAGCAGCAACTGATAGGAGGCAAGCATCAACTATATCAAGATTTTGAGCAACTAAAGAAGATATTACTCCTGCTAACACATCTCCAGTTCCGCCAGTAGATAACTCTGGACCACCATCAGAGCAAATAAAAACAGATTTATTTTCCATACTACACACGATAGTATGTTTGCCTTTCAAAACGACAGTGGATTTATACTTTTCTGAGATTAGTTCAGCTGCGTTAACTCTATTTTTTTGAACTTCATCAACAGATATATTTAAGAGTTCTGCAGCCTCTCCTGGATGAGGTGTCAAAATTGTCTCTTTACATGAATCAATTTCATTAATTCTGCTAAGTAATCTAAGAGCGCCTGCGTCATAAAGTAATATATTTTTGTTATCATCTTTTAATACAGTATTAAAAACACTTTGCGACCAGTTATCTTCTTTTAAACCGGGTCCGCATAATAAAACACTGATATTTGATTGAATTGAAAATAAATTATCAACTCCCTGAGCCATGATTTCTGGATTTCTTATGAGGCTAGCCTCAACATTCTTTGGATGAGTATTTAAATGAACCAATCCTGAACCACAGAAAAGACTTGCTTCTGAAGATAAAATTGCAGCACCACCCATACCCTCTGATCCACCAACTACCATAACTCTTCCAAAGTCACCTTTATGAGAATTACTTGACCTTTTTTGTAGTTTGATTTTAAGTGAATCAAAATTAAATTCTTCAGTCATGTGAATTAATTTGTTTTGACTATACCTATTCTGTCTGAGTGAAATGAACCTAAATAAATTTCATTATTAAAAGGCACCGCAACAGTTGGTAAACCAAAAACACTTTTTGAAAATGAATACTTATTAATTGTTTCTAAATTATTTTTATCTAATTTATAAACAGAGAATGGTAGCGAACAACTTATATCAAATTCACATTTTCCAAAGTCATTAGGTTGAAAGTCTAGTGAAGTAACCCAAACGTAATCACCGTCTATGTATGGATTATCAGGAGCTTCAATAAATTTTTTATCAACTTTCGTATTTGTATTTAAATCAAATTTTGTAATGCTATCTCCTTGATTGTAGTTAATGTATATAATATTTTTTTTTCTATCTAGTGCTATACCATTGGATCCACTTCCTTCAGAACCATTAATTTTGTTAAAACCATCTTCTGACCATTCAACCAAATAACCAGTATTTTTTTTAATTAATGAAATAAAAAGCCACTCGTTTAGCGTAATATCTCTTTTGTACATATGAGACGCATAAAAGCCTCCATTTGTTTTCAAGCTTATATCATTAAAATAAAATTCATTTGGAACCTCAATGCAACCTCTCCAAACCATATTCCAAGAACCAGATTCTTTAAATATCTCAAACATTTCGATAGTTTCATCTGGAAAATGATTTACTACTCCGAGTTGATATGCCCCATCCTCTCTTTTTACCAAATCAATTCCATGTGGACCATATTTTTTTGTCTTGTTTCTCTTGCAAGACGAATTCCCCCAAATATTCTCTTCAATTAAAATATTAGGAATTATTTTTTCTTTTGTTTGCAAATTTAAGAGTGCAAAATAACCAGGTTTTTGTTCTTCATATGGCTCAATACCACCAAATTCTGACATTAATAAAAACTCATTATCAGGAGTGATGACAATATCTTCTGGATTTTTAAATCCACAAATTATTTCAATATTTCTATCAGAAATACATTCGCTTATATCTTTTTGTGGCCCAATGTAATCATTTGAAATGATTATAAAAGCAATACCGATCATCAAAAATGATATTGGAATTGATATTTTATAGTAATTTTTTAAGTAGTAATTTGTAAATTTTTTTACATAATCGAAAAGAAATATTACTGCTATGCCTCTTAAAATAAAAATAATTCCAAGGCAAAGTGTTGTTATTCTCCATACTCTCTCAAACCAATATTCGTCTTGTACTGCAAAAAAGATGCAGACGCATCCTAAAACTATTGCAACGAGACCTGTTTTATTTAATCTCTTTGATTTAAGAACCCAATTAGCAATAATCCAAATAATTGGTCTGATAAAAATTAAAATAGATAAGAAAATAAATAAGAAAAAATAGAAATAATTCATCAAAAATTAAAATAATCTTTTTTTGATTATATCAACTATCTCGAGTGGTTTATCTAAGGGCACGTGATGAGCTGCTTCATCTACTTTTTCAAATTCCATAATATCTGAGTACATTTTTTTAATATTAGATAATATATTTCCACTCATCAGTAAACTATTAGCTCCATAAATAAATAGCGCCGGGCATTTAAATGAAAACTTATATCCAAAGAGCCTCTCCAAACTATTAAACATTAAGTCATCAAATTTCCATCGCCATCCATCTTCAACTTCTCTAACAGAATATTCTGCTATGTATCTTAAGAACCAATCATTTTTGCATTCTTGAGTTGGCATAAGCCTAAATCTTTGAAGAATGGTTTTTTTATCTGGATAGTATTTAATTTTTCTCAATGGGCCTCCTTCATGTTCTGATGGATCATAATCAGGTGGCCTTATAAATGTATCTATCATTATTAAACTTGTTACTAAATCCTTGTATTCTGAAGCAAGGTATGCGGCTACTTGGCCTCCAAGCGAGTGTCCAACAATATAAATATTTTCAATTTGCGCATCTTTTTTTTCTTTTTCTATGATCGAAAAAATACAACTCCCAAAATCTTTAATACTATATTTTTCTCTGAAGTCAGAGTCACCCATGCCAGGTAAATCAACTGCAATAACATTTGTGTCATCAATAAATTGAGGAGCAATTGGATCCCACCATTTCTTATGAGCACCAGTGCCATGAATAAGGATTAGCAGATTTTTCGATTGATTATTGCTTTTCCACTTTGAATAAGAAATATCTCCATTTGGATCATTAATTAATACGTCAACTCCTTTATTTGCAATAGATTTTAAAAACCACTCTGGTGCATTTGATATATCGCTAATTAGATTGTCAGTAATAGTCATAAGCAGTATTCTAAGCTATATCAAGAGCATTTATGAATAATAATTTAATTCCAGCAGCAACAGTTTTAGTTTTAAGAGATTCTGATGATGGCATGGAAGTATTGATGGTTAAGAGATCTAAAAGACCACCTTTTGAAAATCTTTATGTTTTCCCAGGAGGTAAAATAGACAAAGAAGATCATTTTGATGATTATCAAAAATATTGTAATGTTCTGAATAATAAAATTGCTTCAGAAAAACTTGGTTTAGACAGTGGTGGTTTGAGTTATTGGATCGCTTGCATAAGGGAATGTTTTGAAGAGATAGGAATTCTTTTGGCAAAAAAACAATCTGGAGAATTTCTTGACCTTGATGGAGCAGATAAAGAGAGATTTGATTCATATAGAGATAAATTAATAAAAAATGAGATTAATTTATTAGATATTTGTTCAAAAGAAGATTTAATGCTCTCAACAAATAATATAGCTCCACTATCTCATTGGATAACTCCAAATATTGAAGCTAAAAGATTTGATACAAGATTTTTCATAGCATATCTTCCTAAGAATCAAACCGTTCAGCATGATGGACAAGAATTGACCCAAAGTTTGTGGATAAACCCAGCTGCTGCTATAGAAAAGGCATTCTCTGGTGAGTTGCAAATGATAATGCCTACCATAAAAAATCTTCAAACATGTCTGGACTTTTCATCGGCAAAAGATATGCTGAATCACCAAAAAAAGCTTAATAATGATGACATTCCACCAATATTGCCAAAATTTTTTAAAGAAAATGGCAATTGGGTAGGTTTATTACCAGGCGATGAGGGTTATGAAGATCACTAATGAATGAATTAATTGAGAAAATAACAGCACCTAATGGAGGTGTTTTCACAGGTAACGGAACTAATACCTATTTATTAGGAAAGGAAGACTTGACTCTAATAGATCCTGGACCAAAAAATGACGAACATATCGATGAAATTATTCAATTTGGCGATGGAAAAATAAAGCGTATTTTAGTAACTCATACCCATAAAGATCATTCGCCTGCAGCTTTGCCAATATCAAAAATTCTTGATGTACCGATGCATGGTAGATTAGTCGATGGTGAATCAGAATGGGAAGATGAAACGTTTGTACCTGACAAAGTCCTGAATCATGGTGATTTAATCGAGACAAATGAGTACTCAATAGAAGTAGTTCATACGCCTGGTCACGCCAGCAATCATTTATGTTTTTATTTAAAAGAACAAAAATGCTTACTAACAGGCGATCATATAATGGACGGATCTACAGTAGTTATTGCACCTCCAGATGGAAAAATGAGAGATTATTTGGAATCTCTTGAACTTTTAAAAAATTATGATGTTGAATACTTTGCACCAGGCCATGGTAATTTTATGGATAATCCTGAAAAAACTATCGATTCAATAACAAGACATAGACTTGCAAGAGAAGCTAAGGTCTTAAGAAATCTTGAAAAACATGGAAGTCAAAAAATAGATGACTTATTAAAGCATGTTTACTCAGATGTTCCTGAGGTCTTATTTCCTATAGCTAAAATGAGTCTCTTAGCGCATTTAATTAAATTGATTGAAGATAAAAAAGTTAATTGTGAAGAGGATATTTATTCTTCGTCTTGACCTTTCTTTTTAATTAGCTTTTCAAGCTTTTCAAGATCAAAATCATCGGATTTGTCAGATTTAATTACAATAGGATCGTTTTCTGATTTTTTATTTAAGTTGATATCTAATTTTATATTTTTTTTGCTATCAACATTTTTTAAAGCAACTTTTCTCATTTCTGATTCCATACAATCATTTTGATCTGTTACCTCTATAGTTCGTTGATCTCTTTTACCAAGTTGAGCAGGAATGGGTTGATGATTCATAGGTCTTTGAAGACATGTTATTGATGCTCTTCCAACAGCAGGATCATTGGGGATAATATTTTGAAAACCATCATCCTTAGGAACAACTTTACAACTTGCCAGAGATGACAAGGTAATAGTTAGTAATATTTTTTTCATAAGCTTTGTTTATTTAGCATTAAGTCATTTACCACAGCGGGTTCTGCTAAAGTTGAGGTATCTCCAAGGTTGTCAAAATCACCTTCAGCAATTTTTCTTAAGATTCTTCTCATTATCTTACCTGATCTAGTTTTTGGAAGTGAAGGAGCATTTTGAAGTAAATCTGGTTTAGCAATTGGCCCAATTTCTTTTGAAACAAAATTTATTAATTCATTTTTAAGATCTTCTGAAAAATCTTCATCAACCATAAGAGTGACATAAGCATAAATCCCTTGACCTTTAATGGGATGTTCGATTCCAACTACTGCTGCTTCTGCAACCTTTTCATGCAGCACCAAAGCACTTTCAATTTCAGCTGTACCAAGTCGATGACCTGAAACATTTAAAACATCATCAACTCTACCAGTAATCCAAAAGTAACCATCTTTATCTCTTTTAGCACCGTCGCCAGTAAAATAGATATTTGGATAAGTTTCAAAATATGTAGAAATCATTCTTTTATGATCACCATATACTGTTCTTATTTGACTAGGCCATGATTTTTCAATCACAAGATTTCCAGAATTTTCGCCTTCAAGTACTTTTCCTTTATCGTCGTATAAAGCTGGTTTTACCCCGAAAAAAGGTAGAGTAGCGGAACCAGGTTTAACTTGGGTAATGCCTGCAATTGGAGATATTAGGACAGAGCCAGTTTCTGTTTGCCACCAAGTATCAATTATATCGCATGAGCTATTACCAACTATTTCGTAATACCATTGCCATGCTTCTGGATTTATTGGCTCTCCAACTGTTCCTAAAACTCTTAGGCTATTTCTCTTGGTTTTTAATACTGGCTCATTACCTTTGGCCATTAGAGCTCTTATGGCAGTTGGAGCAGTATAGAAAACATTTACTTCATATTTATCACATATTTGCCAGCATCTTGAAGAATCTGGATATGTTGGGATGCCTTCAAACATTATAGACGTAGTCCCATTTGAGAGGGGACCGTAAATAATATAGGTGTGTCCTGTGATCCATCCAACATCTGCAGTACACCAATAAATATCATCAGGATTTATTCCAAATAAATATTTAAAACTTACATGAGCACCAAGAAGATAACCTGCTGTGGTATGTAACACACCTTTTGGCTTACCAGTTGATCCAGATGTATACAATATAAATAATGGATCTTCAGAATCCATTGGTTCAGGTTCACAGTCCGCATTTACTTTATCTCTCAGGTCTTCGTACCATTGATCCCTACTGCTATCCCAATTAATCTCTCCACCTGTT
Source organism: SAR86 cluster bacterium SAR86A (assembly GCA_000252525.1). Lineage (GTDB taxonomy): Bacteria > Pseudomonadota > Gammaproteobacteria > Magnimaribacterales > D2472 > SAR86A. The sequence continues at coordinate 347,067 of JH611157.1, forward strand.
CTTTTGATTACCAAAGCAGTCTTTACGTTAGGACATTTAAGTAGAGCCTCATCAACATTTTTCTTCAAAGGAATTTTCTTTCCGCCTCGGATCCCTTCATCGGCAGTTATAACCACTTCACAATCAGCATCTAAAATTCTATCTTTCAATGACTCGGGTGAGAAACCACCAAACACAACTGAGTGAATTGCACCGATTCTAGTACAGGCCAACATAGCAAAAGCTGCTTCAGGAATCATTGGCATGTATATACATACCCTAGAGCCTTTTTTTACATTTAGTGATTTAAGTACATTTGAGAATATGCAAACTTCAGTATGAAGTTGTTGAAAAGTAAACTCTTTTGATTCACTTGGATTATCACCTTGCCATATTAAAGCAACTTTTTCGGAGTTTTTATCAAGATGCCTATCAATGCAATTGTGACTTACATTTATTTTTCCACCTTCAAACCACTTCGCATCTGCGAACTTATTATTATGAGGACTATCAAATTCCTTTATCCACGACAAATTATCCATTGCAAGATTATTAAAAAAAGATTCAGGATCTTTTATAGATTTTTCATAAAGATCCAAATATTCATTGATATCTTTAATGTGTGGATTCTTAGAAATCGGATTAATAATTTTTTCAGACACTATCTTTAAATTATAGACGGCTGAGGATTTACAAAATTAATACCTTTAGGATCTGACATAATCATGGTTATAAGATTTTCATAATCAGATTCATTAGATTCAAGATCGATGTCTGAGGCATTTATTATGAGTAGGGGAGCAGATTTATAGTCTAGAAAGAATCTTGAGTATGCGTCATTTAGTTTTTCTAGATAATCTAGCGTTAGGTACTGTTCGTTAATATTTCCTCTTTTTGTAATTCTTTCTTTGAGAACTTCAATAGGTGCTTGAAGGTAGATTACTAAATCAGGAGTTGGAGCATCAATTGTTATGTGTTCATATACCTTGTTGTATAAGCCCAACTCTTCGTTTGATAAGGTTACTTCTGCAAATAATCTGTCTTTTTCAATTAAAAAATCAGCAACACGTACATTTTCAAAAAGGCTTCTTTGTTTCAAATCTTGAATTTGCTGCATTCTTTGAAACAAAAAAAATAATTGAGTTGCTAAGGCAGATTGTTCAGGATTTCTGTAGAAGTTTTTGAGAAAAGGGTTTTCAGCAGGTTGCTCAAGGAATGCATCATAATTAAAAGTTTTAGCTATTTTATTTGCAAGTGTAGTTTTACCTACACCTATAGGCCCTTCAATAGCAATATACTTTGGTAGAGGTAATTCGTTTAAAGCTGCTTTCATAAATCTATTATTAATAATAGATTATATTAGTTCTTCTGGGAAACCAAATTTCTTAAAAGATTGCTCTTCAGTTAACTCTCTAAGATTTGATATCAAAGATTTTTGAGAACTAGGATCATTTTTTTGAAATTTTGTCCACCAACTTCCTAAATCAGGCTTACATTTTGAAGCTTTTTCTCTTATGAGCAAGAAGTCATATGCAGCTCTAAATCTTGGATGTTTGAGAGTTTTATATGGCTGTTTTCCAATTCTGCTGTGAAGTTTTAACTGCAAAATCCATATGTCTTTAATATAAGTATGAAATTTTCTAGGAATTGCAGTGATATTTTGTTGATTTTTAAGCACCTGATCCATTGACCTAAAAAATTTTCTCAAATTAATTTCATCGTTTTTAGAAGCTCTTTTGATAAGCTCTGGCCACAACATTGCAGCAATCAAAAAACCAGGTGTTATAGACTTATTTTCTCCAAACCTTTTATCTGTATTTCTTAGTGCTTCTTTGATTAATTCGCTTGAGAAAATGGTATCGTTTGGATTGGTCAATATTAGATATTGATTAAGGCCATATGATTCAAGTTTTTTAAAATTTTTTTCAGCGATACCATTTAAAAAAATTTTACAAAATTCGTCAAAGAGACGTGCGTTTGATATGTGAGATAAAAGATGACCTTGTTTGTATATTGCATCTTTTATTTTACTATCAATCTTAAACTGTAACTTATTACTAAATCTTATTGCTCTTAAACTTCGAACCGGATCTTCAGAGAACCTTTTTATTGGATCCCCTATAGAAACAATTTTTTTATCTCTTATATGTTTAATTCCAGAATTATGATCTTCAATTTTTTTTGAAACTGGACAATAGTAGAGAGCATTGACGGTAAAATCCCTTCTAAAAGTATCTTGTTCAAGAGTACCCCAAATGTTATCCCTGAGAATCTTACCAGTTCGATCAGTTACTAAGTTACCATCATTTTCTTTATTCTCTCCTGATCTAAAAGTTGCAACTTCGATTAATTCTGATCTGTTAAAAACATGAACTAATTTGAATCTTCTTCCAATAATTCTCGACGCTTTAAATATTTTCCTTATTTGTTCTGGGGTAGCATTTGTTGCTATATCAAAATCTTTAGGAATAATTTTACACAACAGGTCCCTGACACAACCACCAACTAAATAGGCTTGGAAGCCATTATCTTGAAGATCTTTTACGATTGATAAAGCAAAGTTGTTTATTTTTTTATTGTCTATCAAATTATTATTTGATTGAAAGAGTTATCAACCACTAAGCTGCTTCTCTTTAATCTCATCTAATGTTTTGCAATGAATACAATGCGTTGCGGTTGGTCTAGCCTCTAACCTTTTAATACCAATCTCATCTCCGCAAGATTCGCACCAACCGTATTCATCTTGTTTAATTTGTTCAATAGAAATTGCTATTTTATTTATTAATTTTCTCTCTCTGTCCCTTGTTCTTAGTTCAAATGCAAATTCTTCTTCTTGAGACGCTCTGTCAATTGGATCTGCGTAAGTCTCACCCTTAGTTTTTAGATGATCAAAAGTTTTCTGCATTTCTTCCTTTAAATGCTCTTTCCAAAGAAGAAGTACTGCAACAAAGTGTTTTTTCATTGCTGCACTCATATATTTTTCATTTTTCTTTGGTTTATATGGAGCAATTTTAGATTTATTGTTAGCTATTTTAGCCACAACTTTATTTTGTTTAGTTTTTTTAGCTACAGGCTTTTTTTTGACAACTTTTTTAGCAGGTGCTTTCTTTACTGATTTTTTAACAGTAGTCTTCGTATTTTTTTTAGTTGCTTTTTTTGCGGGCATGTTTATATAAAATTTTTAGGGTGGAAAAAATATCAGATAGTTAACAAATATGCTAGCTTTTTTTTAATTTATTTATAACTTCTGTATATCCCTCTGGAGTTAATCTTGGGCCAAATGTCTCTACAATTTTTGATGATGCATAGTTGCTAAACTCTGCACAAGTTTCAATATCATAGCCATTCAAATATGCATGCATAAAAGATCCGGCATACATATCTCCAGCACCATTTGTATCAACAGGATCTATTTCAACAGCTGGAGAAAATATTTTTTTACCATTACTTATAACCACACTGCCTTCAGAACCTTTTGTAATAGCTGTCATGTATGGCTTTGATTTAAAGTACTCAATAGCTTGATCAAGATCATTTGTTCCTGCAAATGCTACAGCTTCATCATCATTACAAAATATCATGTCAATTCCATAGGATTCAATTTCTAAAAATTTATCCTTAAAACCATTAACAATTCCAGCATCAGAAAGAGAAACAGCTTTGAGCGTATCCTCATTATTAAGGTTTTTTAAAACAGAAGTAACGGCATTAAAATTTTCATCGCTTGTAACCATATATCCTTCTATGTAAAAGATTTTAGAATTCTCAACTGCATCATAGTCAATATCTTTAGAGCCAAGAAAAGCACTTATTCCAAGCATGCTGCTCATTGTTCTTTTTGCGTCAGGAGTAACAAATATTAAACATTTTCCAGTTGGCAAGTCCGAATTTTCTTTACTAACTCCAATATGTTCTACATTTGCTTTTTTAAGGCTTTCAAGATATTTTTTTCCATCCTCATCATCTGCAACTCTGCACACGTGATGACATTTAGAACCATAGTATGCAGCTGCGACTAACGAATTTGTTGCAGAACCTCCACAATCTGACACAGATTCAGCTCCTATTTCCTCAAGTTTTTCAATAATAGGTGCATGTTCTGCTGGAGATGCAAGCGTCATAGAATCTGCTTCAAGACCAACTTGATCTAAGAAATCATGACTAACCTTAAATTGTGTATCCACCAAAGCATTACCAATTGCACTAATGTCATATTTCATTTTTAAATTTCCTCATTAAGAATATTTTTTACAATCTTTATTGTATTACTTATTTCTTTTTTAGTATGTTTTGTTGATATAAAACCAGCTTCAAACTTGGATGGTGCAAAGTAAACCCCATTTCTTATTGAAGCATTTAAGAATTTTTTAAAATGCTCATCACTTGAATTGACAACATCATTGAAATTTTTTGGTAGTTTTTTTGAAAAAAAGAAACCAAACATTCCACCAATTTGATTTGATGAAAACGGAATTTTTTTGCGCTCAAATTCTCTATGCATTTCTGTAAGAAGTTTTTTTGCATTTGCTTCTAGAGATTTATATGGGTTTTCTTTTGCAAGAAGCTTTATTAGTGCGTAACCAGCCGCCATTGCAAGTGGGTTGCCTGAAAGAGTTCCTGCTTGATACACAGGACCATTTGGTGCCAAATAATCCATAATTTCTTTTTTCCCACCAAATGCTCCAACTGGTAATCCTCCTCCGATCACTTTCCCTAATGTTGTGATATCTGGTTTGATTTTATAGATTTCTTGAGCACCACCAAGCGAAACTCTGAATCCTGTCATTACCTCATCAAAAATAAGTATTGAATTATTTTCTTTAGTTTTTTTTCTCAAAAGATTTAAAAAGGATTTAGTTCCAGGAATAAAACCCATGTTTCCAGCAATAGGCTCAATTATCACCGCCGCAAGATCATTTTTTACATTTTCAAAAGTCTCAAGAAATGCATCTTTGTTATTAAATTCACAACTTATTGTTTGTTTAGCCAACTGTTTAGGTATCCCAGGTGAATCTGGAAGTCCAAATGTAGAGACTCCTGATCCAGCTTTTATTAAAAGAGAGTCAACATGCCCATGATAACAACCATCAAATTTAATAATTTTATTTCTTTTGGTAAAACCTCTCGCTAATCTTATTGCACTCATGGTTGCTTCTGTACCCGAATTCACCATTCTTATCTTTTCGATAGACGGAACACAATCTTTGATTATTTCAGCCGTTTTTGATTCAAGGTTTGTTGGAGCCCCGTAACTTGTCCCAAGTTGAAGTTGTTTTGAAATAGCACGAATTATATTTGGATTTGAATGACCCAATATCATTGGACCCCAGGAACCAATGTAATCTATATATTTATTGTCATCAGCATCAAAAACATATGGACCTTTTGCCTTACTGAAAAATATTGGATTTCCATCAATATTCTTAAAAGCTCTAACCGGAGAATTCACACCACCAGGCATATGTAATTTTGCTTCTTCAAAGAGTTTAAGAGATTTTTTTATTTTGTACATTTTTAAATATTTCTTGCAAATTCTATGACCATGTCCCAATCAGTAAATTCATATGTTTTTGAGGTATCAGTTGGGCCTTTAGTGATCCTCATGATAAATTTAATTGCGTATTTATCAAGCAATTTATACTTTGGGTAATCAATTTTTCCTGCAAAAACACCTATTTTTTTTGGAATCCAATTTGTATTTTTAAGAAACTTGGATACATATGGATTTGTTTCTGGTTTATTTTTTTCTTTTTTCCTTGCAACCACATTTACAGAAAAAAAAGCATTTTTTTTCGTATCAATCGTATTTTTATTTTTGTCAATAAAATCAAACAAAGACTCTCTATATTTGCCATACCTAATACTGGCACCAATAATAATGCGATCATAGTCTTCAATCATAGGATTATCATCAACTGAGACAATATCTACTTGATGTTCCAATTGAGATGCTATTTTTTGACAAATCTCTTTAGTGTGCCCATCAACTGAGGAGTATACGATAATTGTTTTTTGCATTTTTTTATTAAGTTTTAGGTTGCTTGAAAAATTTTATTTTAAGCATATGTATATTTTATACTGTTATTAAAATTATAATGTCCAGATATGAAAAAATATTTTTTAGCAATCTTTATATTTTTTAATGTAAATATAATTTCTGAAGTGAAAATTGAAGATTGCGCTTCAATAGAGTCTGATGCGAAAAGATTGGCTTGCTATGACTATCTGGTTACAGGAATGTCAAAGTCGATAGACGAAATTGATGTGACCACTTCTGGTGACAGTGAAGAAAGAATTTCTAGTTCTGCAGAAAAGAATTCAAATTTTGGATTATCTAGAAGGCAAATTAATGAGTCTAGGAATTCAAATTCAAGGAATGCTCTGAATGCATCAATTGAAGCTATTTCAAAAACTTTTGGTGGAAAAACACGTTTTAAGCTATCAAATAACCAACTTTGGGAAACACAATCGGTAGTTTCTTCTAAGCTTGGAAGTTTTAAGGAAAAAAGTGATATTAGAATTGAAGAAGCAAGTATGGGTGGTTTTTGGATGATAAACAAATCTTCAAAAGTCAGGATTAAAGTTAAGAGGATTTCATAGAATGTCAGAAAATGTAACAAGATCTTTAGTCTTAACTGACAGCGCGATGACTAGGATATTGAGTGTTATGGACAATAATGAAGACGTTGGATCAAAATTCAGGGTCTATGTAACTGGAGGAGGGTGCTCTGGATTTCAATACGGTTTCAAATTTGATTCAGAAACAGCTTTCGATGATGATGTTATAGAATTTGAAAATTTTTCAGTCTTACTAGATTCTATGTCTTATCCATATTTATATGGCTCGACTCTTGATTTTGTTGAGGACTTGTCTGGTTCAAAGTTTGTTATTAAAAATCCAAACGCTAAAACTACATGCGGATGTGGAGAATCTTTTACAATTTAGGCTTAAAAATAATACCTTGATTTTTATATGCCAGATATGCAAAAGCAGCAGCTTCAACAAACTTTGATGAAATTTCATCATCAGTTGTTCTGACATTAGTATCAATTTTCGATTGAATTATCTTCATTAAGTAGATATTTTTTGTTCCACCGCCGTGAAAAATTACCTGATCAGGCGAATCGCAGTATTTATAAAATTCTTCAATTTTCAATGCAGTAAATTCAGTAACAGTTCGCATGATATTCTCAGGTGCAACATCTGAAATAGAATCATTCACCAAATTATAGTAATCGTTTTTATCATCTGCCCTTGGATATGACATATTTTTTACACTTTCATTTAACTTAATTAACAAGTCTTCATTAATTGCACCCTGGTTAGCAATTTCACCTCGGTTATCAAATGGGAAACCATAATATTTAGAAGCATAGAAATCTATTAGACAGTTCCCTGGGCCAACATCAGATGCTAGAGATATTTCCTCACCTTTTAAATAGGTGCCATTGGCTATACCACCAATATTAAAGATAACTTTATTCGTATTATTCTCTGCATATAAATACTTATGAAATGCAGGAATCAAAGGAGCCCCCATGCCACCTTGTTTAATATTAAAGTTTCTAAAATCAGAGCAAACATTAATGCTTGAGGCATTTGCAACTTCTTGCGCGTTACCAATTTGGTAGCTCCTTTTGTTTGTATGGAAAACAGTTTGACCTGATAGCGCTATAGAAGATATTTTCTTTTTCTCAATACCAGATTTATTTATAAGTTTTTCAACAAGCTCAATACTTTTCTCATCAAGAATTTTTTCTATCTGAAGAAGCTTGTTTGAATCACTTATAACTTTATATCCAGATTTAATACACTCCTCATAAACTTTTTTATAATTTTTACCAAAATCTACAGATTCTGTTTCAATTAGCTTGAATTCATTTTCAAAACTCACAATGCATCCGTCGAGAGAGTCAGCACTCGTACCTGACATTATTCCAATAAAAAAATTATGCATTATCTGTTTGATTATACTCTGCTAGTTTTTGAAGGCTTATTCCTAGTTCAGAAAGAAACTTATCAAGTTCTTCTTTGCTTATTGGTTGAGCAGATGGTAATTGAACTTTTACAGGATCTGTTCTTTTAGTGCCTTGCCAAAACTCAAAATGAAGATGAGTACCTGTAGCCCGTCCAGAATCACCAACATAAGCAATTATTTCTCCTTGCTTTACTTTTGCACCAACTTTAGTTTTTTTATTAAATTTTTCAAGATGAGCATATAAGGTTTTAATATTTCCACCATGTTTGATTTCGACTGTTCTCCCATAACCGCTTTTGTTTCCTACAAATGAAACTACACCATCACCAGATGCTTTTACTGGAGTATTTCTTTTTGCAGCATAGTCAACACCATTATGAGCTTTTATTTTATGAAGAATGGGATGCATTCTATTGGGATTAAAATGAGAACTTATATATGCAAAGTCTAATGGCGCCCTCAAGAAAGCCTTTTTAACATTTTCACCTTTTTCATTAAAATACTGTTTCCCCTGATATTTATCATAAAACCTCTGTGCGACGTATCTTTCATTATTGTTTATAAATTCTGCAAAGATAATGTCCCCTGAAGAAATTTTTTCTCCTCCAGAATACTCGGTTTCATAAATTACAGTGAACTTATCATCTTTTCTAACATCAAAAATAAAGTCTACATCCCATCCAAAAATATAAGCAAAATCCATAATGACACTGTCTGGAATTCCCTCACCAAGAGCATCTTTGTAAAAAGAGGTTGATATTGATCCTGATCCATATGATTGAATAAGTTGAATTTCTTTCTTTAATTTTGCAATAGAAATTTTTTCCTCAATTTGGATAACGATTGAATTCGTTTTATCTTTTTTAATTTCGATACTGCTTAGCTCATCACCTAAGTAATTGAATTCCATAATGTCATCGGGGTTGATTGAAGCAAGAACATTATTTTTGTCTGCGTTAAAAATTTTATAAGCTGTGTTTAAAGGAACTTTTTTCTCTTCAAAAATTACCGATAGGCTTTCACCTTTTCTGACTTGATGCATTAATTTATTTTTTATTATTGGCAAAGGATCATCAAAATTTTTTGTTATTTTGATTTCCTCTTCAGGCAAAGGTTTGTTGAGAACTGTGTCTGTGTACAAAAGCAAAATAAAAAAAATTGAAATAAAAAAAGCAGATAGAACAAGTTTTGTTGGAACTTTTTTAAATCCAATCATAAATCTTCTTGTAAATTAAGTAGCTCAGTATTGCCTCCAAAAGCGACAGAATTTTTTGATATCACCTTTTCGTTAAGAAATTGTAATAGATAATTTGGTCCGCCTGCTTTAAACCCACTACCAGAAAGACCAATACCACCAAAGGGTTGAGATCCCACAACAGCTCCAACCATATCTCGATTTATATAAATATTTCCAACATTTGATTTCTCACCTATAAAGTCTGCTCTTGATTCAATTCTTGTGTGAATTCCCATAGTTAGGCCATAACCACTTTCATTTATTTGATTAATTACACTATTCATATCATCAAACTTATATTTCATGACATGTAAAATTGGACCAAACTGCTCTTCTTGAATTGCAGAGATATTATCTATTTCAATAATAGTGGGCGACATGTGAGTTTCTTTTAGTGAATTGTTACAGTTATGCACTTCCATTCCTTGATCTTTGCAACCTTTTATATAGTCATTTAGTTTTTGTAAAGCATGCTTATTAATAATTGGGCCAATGTCAGTAGAAAAGTTATTAGGATCTCCAATTTCTTGGATCTCCATGTTACCTTTTATCATCTCGATTAACTCATCATAAATTTCTTCTTGAATACAAAGCACTCTTAACGCTGAACATCTTTGACCAGCACTATCAAAAGCTGATCTAACTACATCATCCGTAACCTGTTCAAGTAGGGCACTTGAATCAACAATCATTGCATTTATTCCACCTGTTTCTGCAATCAAAGGAACTATTTCTTTATGATGTTGTATTAAATTTGTTTGTATCTTTTTTGCTGTCGGAAGTGATCCTGTGAAGGCAACACCATGTATAGTATTAACTTTCGTTAAGACGTCTCCATACATACCATCTCCAAGTATCAATTGAAGAGTTTCAATAGGAACACCGTTCTCATGAAATTTTTTAACAATTAGGTATCCAAGAATAGAAGTATTTTCAGATGGCTTTACTACAACATTATTTCCACAAGCTAATGCTGCAGATATTTGACCAATCAAAATAGCAACAGGAAAATTCCATGGACTGATACATAAATAATTTCCTTTCGGAGAATAAGATATTTTGTTAATTTCACCAGTAGGACCCTGAAGAGATTTTTTGCCATGAATTTCTATAATTTGCCTAGAGTAATATCTTAAAAAATCTATGGCTTCTCTAATTTCATCTATTGCATTTTGAATTGTTTTGCCAGCTTCATTTAATAGATAAAAGATCAACTCACTTGGATCTTTTTCAATGTCATCACTAATTTTTATTAAAATTTGCGATCTTTCCTGAACTGAATATTTACTCCATTTCTCGCTAGCAAAGTTTTCAAGTGCGCTTTTAACATTTGTCGGATCATCGAAGATCGCTGTACCAATTTCTTCATTGTTTGCGATTGAATAGACTTTTTGTCCAACTTTCTCTTTTTCATCACGATTCACATAAATTGATTCTGCATTAATTTTATTTTTTTTATGCGCAGATATACTTTTCTCTAAGTTTTCTAAATTTGAATTCTCTGAAAGATCAAATCCTGATGAGTTTTTTCTTTCTGTAAAAATATTCTTTGGAAGTGGTATATCTATTTTCTCTTTTTCAATTCTGATTGCAGGATTTTCTGCAAGCCAATTAGCATCTGTTTCAGGATCAAGCAATCTATTTATGAATGAACTATTGGCCCCATTTTCAAGCAGTCGTCTGACCAAATATGGTAGTAAGTCTTTGTAACTTCCAATTGGAGCATAGACAGAAGGTTTTTTTTCAAGATTAAGTACTTTTTCAGCGCTTTGATATAAAAGTTCACCCATTCCATACAAACGTTGAAATTCATAGTCTTTTCCTTGACCAAGTTGATGAACAGATGAAATTGTATGAGCATTATGAGTCGCAAACTTAGCGTAAATTTTTTCGTTTTTTAAAATTTCTTTTGCACATAATAAAAATGAAATATCAGTAAGCGATTTTTTGGAATAGACAGGATAATCTTCATACCCAAAGACTTGAGCATGTTTAATTTCATAGTCCCAGTAAGCACCTTTGACTAGCCTCAAATGCATTTTTTCTCTTTTGTCTAAGATTTTGTTGATCCAATGAATTACATTTATCGAACGCTTACCATATGCCTGAAGGGCAATTCCAAAACCTGTCCAATTTTTTATTACTTTATCTAAAGCTAATTTTTCAATTATATTAAGACTTAGTGTGAGTCTATCTTGCTCTTCTGCATCTATTGTTATTTCAACGTCTTTTGAATGAGCATAATGAACGAGTTCTATTAATCTAGGAATAAGCTCAGACTCAAGATCTTTAAATTTTCTCATCTCATACCTTGGATGGAGTGCTGAAATCTTGATTGAGACTCCGTTATTTAAATTTTTAATTAAATTTAATTTACCTACTTCATCAATAGCATTCATATATGCATTAAAGTAATTATCAGCTTGTCGCATAGTTCTAGCTGCTTCACCGAGCATATCAAAGGAATATGATTCATTTTCAAGATTAGATAATTTTTCAATGTCTCTAAAATCTTTGCCTATAACAAATTCTTGGCTAAGAATTTGCATTGCTGCTAAGACAGCATTTCTTATGGGCATTTCACCAGACTTTGATATAAGACCTGATAAAAAGTTGTATGGATCATCAGACCACTCTGAAGGCGTATTAACAACCTTGCCTGCTAACAACAGACCCCAAGTTGATGCATTAACAAATATACTATCAGCCTTATTAAGATGATCTATCCAACTTCCAGCAGAAAGTTTTTCAGAAATTATTAAATCTCGTGTTTTTTTATCTGGAATCCTTAGAACGGATTCAGCCAAGCACATTAAAGCAACACCCTCTTGATTGTCTAAGCCATACTCATTAAGAAAAGCATCCAACATTGTTCTATCACTTTTATTTTTTCTGCAAAGCTGAATAATCTCAGAGGCATTATTGTTGATAGATTTTTCACCTAAGAATTTAGATTTATCCAACATCTCGGTTACTAATTCCTTTTCGCTAAGGAATTTATCTTTTATATCTAACATAACTAATATTTTAATCTTTAAGTATTAACTAGCAACATTGTGATTCTATTAATCATTTAAAAATACTATGATAGTAATATGAAAGAAGCACTTAAGCTTATTAATAGAGGTACCGATGAGATTCTAACTGAATCTGATCTAAAGAAAAAACTTGATTCTGGTAAACAGTTAATTATCAAGGCAGGTTTCGATCCAACTGCTCCAGATCTTCATCTAGGCCATACTGTTTTATTAAATAAACTAAGACATTTCCAAGATCTTGGACATCGTGTTGTGTTTTTAATTGGAGATTTTACTGGAAGAATTGGAGATCCTTCAGGTACAAATAAAACAAGACCAACGCTTGATGCAAAAGATTTAGAAGAAAATGCTAAAACTTATGAAAAACAAGTTTTTAAAATACTTAAAAAAGATCTAACAGATGTGCGATTTAATTCAGAGTGGTGTGAAAAGCTTGGTGCAGATGGATTAATCCGCCTTGCAGCAAAATACAACGTTGCTAGGATGCTTGAGAGAGACGATTTTAGTAAAAGATTTTCTGAAAATAAGAGCATCGCAATTCATGAGTTTCTATATCCTTTAGTTCAAGGATATGACTCCGTAGCCCTAAAAGCAGATGTTGAGTTGGGAGGCACCGATCAAAAGTTTAATTTGTTAGTTGGAAGAGAGCTTCAAAGAGATTATGACCAAGAACCTCAGGTTGTCATAACAGTTCCAATTTTAGAGGGACTAGATGGCGTCAAAAAAATGTCAAAGTCATTAAATAATTACGTTGCAATTGATGAAGAGCCAGATGAAATGTTTGGCAAAATTATGTCAATTTCAGATGATTTAATGTGGAGATGGTTTGAGTTATTAAGTTTCATGAGTGAAGAAGAAATAAATTCTCTAAAGAAAGAAATGCAGGATGGTAAAAATCCAAGAGATATCAAGTTTATTCTTGCCGAGGAGATTGTGGATAGATTCCATAAAGATGGAGATGGTCAAAAATGTAAAGAATCATTCCTTAATAGATTCCAAAAAGGTCAAATACCTGAAAATGTTGACTCAGTAAAAGTTAATATTGATGGCGAGTCGATACTGCTTGTGAATTTATTGAAAGAAACAAACATGATTGCCAGTGTCTCTGAAGGTAACAGGCTCATAAAACAAGGTGGTATAAAGGTAAATTCTGAGAAAGTTAATGACCCAAAGTTTGAAATATCAGTTAACTCTGAGAACCTATACCAAGTTGGTAAAAGAAGATTCCTCAAAATTAAAATCTAAATGAAATATCTTATCTCAGCCATATCATTAATCATGCTTTCAGCTTGTGTTCAAGACAGTCCAAATATTAAACAAATTGAAAACATGCAATTTTTCATTGATAACAAAACTGACATTAATGTGATCGAGGTTGAGGAAGGCCTTCAGTATCTAGTGATGCAATCTGGTGATCCAGAAGGTAAAAATCCAAAGCTTGATCAAGTAATTACTGCTCATTTCCACGGAACACTTACAAATGGAAATATTTTTTGGAGCTCTTTAGACACAGAGCCACTAAAGATTGAATTATCAAAGCTAATAATAGGATGCCAAAAAATTATTTCAATGATGAAGAAAGGCGATAAATGGAAAGTATTTATTGATCCAACCATGGCTTACGGAGAGGAGGGTAGGCCAGGCATACCGTCAAATTCTATTCTAGTATTTGAAATAGAATTATTAGCAATTAATTAAATCTTAATTAAAGGGTTATAAGTAATTCGGTCTGGAATGTCTTCAGCACCAGGTACTCCACGTGCAATTAGAAATGGCTTTAACTCTTCAATAGCTTTTGGCTCATCATAGTGTCCAATATTTGGATGAAGATGGTGAACAAAATGTAATTGCATTGAGTGGTTAATATATCTTGGCATCCAATGTTGCCAAAATCTTGTATTTTTATATCTTCCAACTTCAGTACCAATATGTGGATAATATGAAAAGAAAAGAGTTGTGTATAAGACACCTATCTTTGCAGGCAACCACCATAGTAACAATGTTTGAAGTGGGAAAAGCAAAACTAAAATCATCAAAATTAATCTGTAAGCTAAGAAAACATTAACGCCTTTATCAAAAGCTTTTTGAAATGCAGCATCATCAGCATATATATCTTTGTATTTTGCATAATCAGTCGATGTACCATCCAATGAACATAAAATAACCTCTTTAACTGAATTTGCATTAGATGTTATAAAGTCTGGATCTTTATCCTCATGATTTGTATATGCATGATGTTTCATATGAGTCACTCTCAATATCTCATAAGGATATATAAGAGTTATCAGGGTAAAGCTTCCAACAAATCTATCTATCCACTTTTTTTTAGGATTACCCCTAGAGTAATTTCCATGTTGTGCTTCGTGTGATGGTAAATAAGACATACATGCACAAAAACTAGCAATAATAAATCCTGACCATAAAGGAATTATTTCATTCATGACTAGGGGCCATAAACTTAGCCAAACACAAGCTTGACCAATACCGATTAAAATCATTTCCCATTGGAATCGCTGAGCATATTTTCTTGCTACAGCTTTTTCTTTCTCAAATGAGAATTCTTCAGATACGTTGGAGTTGAGATTCATACCCACAACCACTTACCTCGAATATGCGCTATGACTCCGACAACAAAACCTGCAAAAAAACAGATAGCAGTTAAATATGGTGCTCCATTGAGAATATTTATTTTTTGGACAATAGCATTTAGAACACTGCCAATAAAAATTAGACCAAACCATACTTTATTATGATCAAGAATAATTTCTAAAACTTTTACCATAATTTATTTTATCAGAACTTTTGCAAATATAATGGTGGGCCTGGGAAGACTCGAACTTCCGACCTCTCGATTATCAGTCGAACGCTCTAACCAAAACTGAGCTACAGGCCCTATTAACGAAAGAGCATTCTACCTTTGAATTATGGTTTCGACAATTAATCTAATTAACTTTTAGAGATTTATAAAGAGTGTAATAAATATAACCTAATGGAATGACTAGAATATATTCTGACAAAGCCAACAATATAGTTTGAACAATACCCTGAGAAACTAAGTTTGTTACAACTAGTGCAATGAGAAGGGTTAATACTATAAAAATTAAGGTAAATACAAAAAGCTTAGAACCATATTCGTCAGTATTTTCCCAAGATGAACTTATGGACTCAAAAACTTTTTTGTCTTCCAACATTATATAAAAGGGAAATAAGGCAAGCCTAGCTGTGATATATATTCCAGGCAAAATTAACAATAAATAACCAAAAGCTGAAACTATGGTAACTATAATGAAAGTTCCAAAAAGTGGAAAGAATTTAGTAATACCAGCTTGAAGTGCGCCAATAGGATTAATTTCTTTTTCGCTATCGATAGCCATATAGCTTAAATAAAGCCCTCCTATAAAAGCCATTTGAAGAATAATTCCTGTAATAGAGACCAATCCAATAACTATAGAATTAGACTGAAAAAATTCCATAAAATCTTCTGGTTGAGTCATATCGCCTAAAGGAATAAGAAGATATCCAACTGTGGACTCTATAGCAATAAGCGGTAATGCCAGCATAAGAAAGTATTTCCAATTCTCAAATGTGAATTGCCATGCAGCTTTGAATTGATTCATATATGAATTGTAAAGTAATATGAACTTTATGTATAAAAATACTCTTTATTTACTTCTTTTAATTTCTTTAATTTCGTGTAGTTCATCTGGAGAAGATATTAATTATCCTGAATCAAAAAAAATTAGTTTTAAAGAAAATCTTCATGGATATGAAATTACTGATGACTATAGATGGCTAGAAGATTTTACAAGCGATGAATCAATTGATTGGATAACTAGACAGAATGAATTCACTAAAAAATATATTGAAAAAAATAAATATAAAAAAGATTTAGAAAATTATTTAAATCAAATTTGGGAAAGTGAATCAATTTCTATTCCATACAAAGTAGAGGACAAAACTTTTTTCTATTTCAACGATGGTTCATTTCAACAGAGCAAATTAATGATTCAGGATTGTGAAGCATGTGAGCCTAAAGTACTAATTGACCCAAATGAATTTTCTGAAGATGGCACAGTCTCTTTGGGTGGGACTAGCATTAGTAATGACGCATCTCTCATAGCTTACTCAATTTCAGATGGTGGTTCTGATTGGAGAACATGGAAAGTCATGAATATAGAAACTGGAGAAGTGCTTGATGATGAGCTTAAATGGGCTAAATTTTCTGGAGCATCATGGGAAAATGATGATAGCGGTTTCTTCTACAGACGCTATGAAGAACCTGATGGAGAACTCTTAAAAGAGTTGAATGAATCTCCAAAGCTAATGTTTCATAAAATTGGCACTAATCAATCTGAAGATGAGTTAATTTACGAAAACCCTGATAATCCAAGATGGGGATTTGGGATAACAGTCATAAAGGACAGCGAAATGAAGCTATTGTCCATTTCTGAAGGCACAGACGATAGAAATAAACTCTATTTGCAAATGAGCAAAAACAGTAAATTTATACCTGTTATTGATGAATTAATCGGGACATATAGCTTTATTGATAGCAAAGACAATATTTTATGGTTTTATACAACGGAAGGTGCGCCTAACGGTAAAATTGTAAATTTAGAAATAAAAAATGGCTCATTTGTATGGAATGAGGTTATTGCAGAATCTAAAAATGCAATCAGGTCTGTTAACATTATTAATGATTCATTTGTTATAAATTATTTAGAGGATACCTTCTCACAAATAAGCGTCTTTAATCTTTCAGGTGAATTCATTTCTAAATTGTCATTACCCAAACAGGGAACCATAAGTGGGTTCAGTGGAGGTATTGAAGATACTACTTCATTTTTTGCTGTTACAAATTATGTGACTCCCAGAGAAATATACAAGATAGATTTAACAGATTTGTCATTTGAATTATTTTGGAAAGAAGAATTAGTTGGATACGACTCGTCAGATTATGTTTCAAGATTAGAATTTTATCCATCCAAAGATGGGACACAAATCCCAATTCATATTAGTCACAAAAAAGATTTAGAGATTGATGAGAATACTCCTTTGCTGATTTATGGTTATGGAGGTTTCAATATTTCAATACTTCCAAATTTTAGTAAAAGCCAGACCGCATGGAAAAACCAAAATGGTGTTTATGCAGTTGCTAATTTAAGAGGCGGTGCTGAATACGGCGATGCCTGGCATGAAGCTGGCATGCTATTAAATAAACAAAATGTATTTGATGATTTTGCGTATGCAGCAAAATTTTTACATTCAAAGAAAATTGGATCACCGAGCACAACTGCTATTGATGGAAGATCTAATGGGGGACTTTTAGTAGCTGCTACCATGTTACAAAATCCGGATCTATATAAAATTGCTATTCCTCAAGTTGGAGTCTTAGATATGCTTAGGTTTAATAAATTTACTATTGGTTGGGCTTGGGAGAGTGATTACGGTTCATCAGATATAAAAAATGAGTTTGAAAATTTGTTAGCTTATTCACCTCTTCACAATATTAAATCTGATGTTTGTTATCCAACAACTCTGATTACTACAGCAAGTCGAGATGATAGAGTTGTACCATCACACTCATTTAAATTTGCAGCAAAATTACAAGAACTCCAGTCATGTAATAATCCAATTCTTATTAGAGTTGAAGATAGAGCTGGACATGGTGCAGGTACACCAAAAGATAAAAGAATAAACCAAATCTCAGAAATTTATGGTTACGCACTTAATGTAATAAGCAGCTAAGCAGTAACTTTTACATTTAGGACAGATCGAATTGCAAACAAAATCATCTATCATAATTATAGACATCAATAAGTTTAAGATTTAATATTTTATTAATGCAAAGGGGTGGCTTGATAAGCCTGAGATCTTAGGAAACCCTTTGAACCTGATCAACACAATAGTTGCGGAGGAATTGCATATGTATATCAGAAAAAAAATTCTATTTTTATTACCCTTAATATTCTCTCTATTAGTTTTATCTAGTGATATTGAAGAAATAATTGTTAAGGGTGAATATAGAGAAAAATCTTTAGGGGAAGAAGATTCAAGTATTGTTATCATTCAATCTGAACAAATTAAATCTCAAGCAATAAAACATTTTCAACAACTGTCTCACCTTGTTCCAAATTTAAATTATGCTGCATCCGATTCAAGGGCTAGATATTTTCAAATTCGAGGTATAGGAGAAAGATCTGGTTATCAAGGAACACCAAATTCATCTGTTGGCTTCTTAATTGATGATATTGATTATTCTGGACAAGGTGGAATTGCAACTTTATTTGATGTTGATCAAGTTGAAGTTTTTCGAGGACCTCAAGGATCTAGGTCAGGAGCAAATGCTCTCGCAGGATTGATTTACATAAAGACAAAAGATCCAACTGAAAAATTCGAAGGAACTTCCGAACTAACTCTTGGAGATTATGGCACTCAAAATATTGGGATAGCTTTTGGCGGGCCAATGCAGAATAAAAAACTTAAATATCGTTTAGTTCTTAGAACTGATTATGCAGATGGCTTTAGAAAGAATACCTACCTAAATAAATCAGATACCTCAAAAAAAGATGAATTAACTTTACGCTATAAATTAAATTGGGAATTAAATGAAACAACAAATTTAGATTTTCTTGTTTCAAAAGTTGATATGGATGATCCGGCTGATATTTGGACTATTGATGGAAGTTTAAATACCTTATCTGACCGCCCAGGTATGGATTCACAGAATACAAACTCATATGGGATAAAGATTACTAAAGATTTTTCTAACTTTACTGTTCAAAGTTTAACAAGTGCTACCAAAACCGATGTTATTTTTAGTTACGATGCAGATTGGGGTAACGCAGACTCACATTTTCCCTACGTATATGATTATTTTTCTGAAACATTGAGAAAAAGAGATACTTTTAGCCAAGAGATTCGTTTTTTATCTAAAAATACTGAATTTTCATTTGAAAATCCATACGAATGGATTTTCGGTTTTGAATTTAGTGATCTTGATGAATCAAATTTAACAAAAGACGATGGCATATATGGAGATCCAAATGATCCCTATAGTCCCTATGTTAGTGAATCAGAAATTTTAAGAGACTATCAAGCTGAAAATTTTTCAGTCTTTGGGAACATTGATTATTTTTTAAATCGGTATTACAAGATTGCTTTTGGTTTAAGGTGGGAAAATTGGGACTCAAAATACAAAGATTCAAATAACGAATCATTTAGTCCTTCAAATAATATGAATGGTGGAAAGATTTCGTTAGTTAAAAATAGAAATAATTCAAATACATTTTTCTCAATTGCAAGAGGATATAAACAAGGTGGTTTTAATCTTGGGCTTGATGCAACTGATAATTCAATAAAACAATCATTGATATATGATCCTGAGTTTTTAACTAATTACGAAATAGGTATTAGTTCAAATACAGAAAACTCAGGTTTTAATTATTCAGTAGTTATATTTTTTTCAAAGAGAGAAGATCAACAAGTTTTGATCTCAAGACAGGTTGATCCTTCAGATCCAAATACATTTTCATACCTTACAGAAAATGCAGCTGAAGGAGAAAATTATGGACTAGAAGTGAGTTCTAAGTTTTTTATAAATGATCAATTAAGCTTGTTTGCTAATTTAGGTTTTTTAAAAACTAAAATTAAGAATTGGGAATCAAGACCTGATCTTCAAAACAGATCACAAGCCCATGCTCCAGAACATACTTATTCAATTGGCACAAATATAGATTTAAAGAATAATTTTTATTTTAAACTTAATCTAAATGGAAAGAGTGAATTCTTTTATTCAGATTCTCATAATAATAAATCAAAAAGTTATCAGCTTCTTAATCTTACCTTTGGTCGCTCTAAAGGCCGATTTACAAGTGAGCTCTGGATGAGAAATGTCTTTGATAAATACTATTCAACAAGAGGATTTTATTTTGGAAATGAGGCTCCAGATTTCATAGATACTTTATATAGAAGACAAGGTGATCCAAAAAATATTGGCTTATCTTTAAGGTACGACTTTTAAATATCAATGGTAAATTTAATACTAGAGTGTGTAGCTGTTTTGATGGCAATTCTATATTTAGTATTAGCCGCAAAAGAAGACGTAAAGTGCTGGTATGCGGCACTAATTAGCTCACTAATATACATATATATAATGTATCAAGCAGACCTATTTATGGAATCAATTCTTCAAGTTTTCTATGTGCTAATGGCAATATACGGATGGTTACAATGGAAAAATATTATTAATACCAACATTGTTCTAAATATTAAATCATGGAAAAAATCGAATCATTTTTTTGCAATAACGATTGTTCTCATTTTATCTTTTATTTCAGGTGCAACATTAGAAAAATATACACAAGCCGCTCTACCATTTTTAGATGCTTTCACAACATGGGGAGCAATAATAACTACATATATGGTTGCTAAAAAAATATTAGAGAATTGGATCTATTGGTTTGTAATAGATTCAATCAGTATTTATTTATATATTTCTAGAGAATTATATTTAACAGCATTGTTATTTTTTATCTATTTGATAATTATAATTTTTGGTTACAGGTCATGGAAAAATAAATTAGCAATTATTGATGATTGATATAACTTCAGATCTTAAAGAGTTAAATATTTCTTATGACAAAATCAATGTTGTAAGACAAGGAGAAAACTCCGACACTTTTCTAATTACAACTAGCAAAAAAAAATTAATCGCAAAAAAATTTAAGAATCTAAATTTTAAGACAATAACAAATACATATTTGAATAAAAAAATTCTTAACCAATTAGTAGATAAAAAATTATTTCCAAAAGTTGTTTATCAATCTGAAGAAAAAGATTTTCTTATTTATGAATATGTTGAATCAATTAAAAGTAATAAAGATAAACTTTTTTATAAAAATCTAGGAATGAAGATAAGAGAAATTCACGAGATAAAGCCCTGCAAAAATAATCTTACTTTTGAACAACAATTAAATTTTTACAAGATGTCGTTAGGAAAAGTAAATAAAGAAAAAGTTTATACAAGGATTGAAGATTTATTAAATGATATCAATATTAAAAAATCTAAATTAGTTTTTTCCCATAATGATCTCAATGCAAACAATATTTTATTTAACAAAGATATTTGTATTATTGATTATGAATATTCATCACTTAATAATAAATTTTGTGATCTTTCAAAAGTCATATTTGAATTTCAAATGACGGAAGAAGAAATAGAATCCTTGTTGAAAGGTTATAGAATTAATTTTGACGATGTTACGAAAAAGAAGATTATTTTGTGGCAGAGATTTAATCTATATTTAGATTATATTTGGTCAATAATTATCAGTAGTAATGAGAACCAACTCACAAAAGAAAATATCGAAAGTTTTTATCTGAATAAATATATAGATTTTGATTTAAAGAATTAAATGTAATTAATAGATGATATAAAGGAAGAAATTTATTTTTAGATGCAGATCTGTAGTTTTTTTGTAAAAAACTAAGCAATCAGAGCAATAAATAGAGATATTATTACAATTGCAATCGGTATTATTTTATCTATCTTGACTATTAAATCTTCTTTTTCTGGTATTTTTGGGAGTTTTAAAGAAAAAATTGAATATTTTTCATTATTTGCATCATGATTGTCATTTTTTTGATCAATGGGTACATTATGAGATGAATTTAAATTAAAATTCTGCTCATTTTCAATACTTGTACTCATATTTTCCTCCATAGTGCTATAAAAATCATTTTTAGCCACAATATTAACATCATTTGATGCTGTTTTTTCTTGTTCAAAGCTTTTGTATTCAAGACTTCTAAGAATTTCATCTCTTTTTTGTATGGCTTCATTTAAATCTGTGGTTTCTAATGATTTTTTTATGAATTCTTTGCCATAAATAGCCGCTTGCTCTTTAGAAAGTCTCTTTTGAATAAAATAAATATCTTTATTTTTGCCTCTTAAAACTAAATATTTTTGTTTATTTGTACTCATAATGTACTCACAATTTTAATTTATTTACTTTTTTTTTACAATTATTGTACTCATAAAACTGTAATTTATACGTATTTGTACTCATAAATTCAATTTTTTTTGTATAAAACATAGTTATTATTAACATTAAAGCTGATTTTTATAATTAAAATAAGTATTGTTTTTAATTTTTTTTGTTTTAACATTGGTTTTCATTTATTAATTGGGGAGTTTAATGAAAATTTTATGTGTTTTATATGATGATCCTATTTCTGGTATGCCTGAAAGTTATGCTAGAGATGATTTACCAAAATTAGACAAATATCCAGACGGAATGTCTTTACCATCTCCTAGTTCAGTTGATTTTATCCCTGGACAACTTTTAGGATGTGTTTCGGGTGAATTAGGTTTAAGAAAATTTCTTGAGGATGCAGGCCACACTCTTGTAGTTACAAGTGACAAAGATGGAGAGGGCTGTACTGCTGATAAAGAATTAGTTGATGCTGATATTGTGATCTCTCAACCATTCTTTCCATACTATCTAACCAGAGAAAAGATGGAATCAGCGCCTAATTTAAAAATGGCAATAACAGCGGGTATAGGTTCTGATCATGTTGATTTGCAAGCAGCAATGGATAATAAAGTTGATGTTGTTGAAGTTACTTACTGTAATTCTAGATCAGTAGCGGAGCACATTGTCATGATGATACTTTCACTGGTAAGAGATTATCATAACCAGCATCAAATTGTTAAAGATGGTGGATGGAATATTGCAGATGCTGTTCAAAGGTCTTATGACGTTGAGGGTATGCATATTGGAACAGTTGCTGCTGGAAGAATTGGTTTGGATGCCTTAAGAAAAATGAAGCCATTCGATGTTCACCTTCATTATTTTGACATTCATAAATTGCCTGATGAAGTTGAGGAAGAATTAAATCTTACCTATCACGATTCGGTTGAGTCATTGGTCTCAGTATGTGATGTGGTAACAATCAACTGTCCTCTTCATCCAAAAACTGAACATTTATTTGATGATGAGATGATTGGTAAAATGAAACGTGGTGCATACATTGTTAATACAGCTAGAGGTAAAATTTGTGATAAAGACGCTGTTGCCAGAGCATTAGAGTCTGGACAACTAAGCGGATATGCAGGAGATGTATGGTTTCCTCAACCGGCACCTAATGATCATGTTTGGAGGACTATGCCACATCATGGCATGACTCCACATACCTCTGGAACATCTTTATCAGCTCAGGCAAGATACGCAGCTGGAGTAAGAGAGATTTTAGAATGTTTCTTTGAAGGTAAACCAATAAGAGAACCTTATCTTATTGTGCAAAATGGAGATCTAGCTGGAATGGGTGCACATTCGTACACCAAAGGTACTGCTACAGACGGTTCAGAGGAAGCAGCTAAATTTAAAAAATAAATTCAAATTTTCTAATCAGGATGAAATAAAAATTTTGTCCTGATTAGTTTTATAATTAATTAATGAAATTATCTTATTGGAAATTAAATCTAATTATTCTAACTTCGTTGTTAACAATCTGGTTTATTGTTTCTTTTGGCTTTGGCATCATTTGGTCTGACCAGCTCGATAATTTCAGGATTGGTGGGTTTAAGCTAGGTTTCTGGTTTTCTCAACAAGGTAGTATTTATTTCTTCATCTTAATAATTTTTATTTATGTGTTGCTAATGAATAAGCTTGATAAAAGATTTTATTCAAAAGAGTCAGATAATAAATCTCAATTAAAAGAATAATGGAGCTTCAATCTCTAACATATTTATTTGTCGGAATTTCTTTTACTTTGTATATAGGCATTGCTATCTGGTCTCGAGCTAGATCAACAAATGATTTTTATATAGCGGGAAAAGGCGTTAGTCCTGTTGCAAATGGTATGGCAACTGCAGCAGATTGGATGTCTGCGGCTTCATTTATATCTATGGCAGGACTTATTGCTTTCTTAGGCAAAGACGGTTCAGTTTACCTAATGGGATGGACAGGAGGATATGTCTTATTGGCTCTGCTTTTGGCTCCGTACCTTAGAAAGTTTGGTAAATATACTGTGCCAGATTTTATTGGAACTAGGTACTATTCAAAAGCAGCAAGATTGGTTGCAATAATTTGTTTAATTTTTATTTCTTTTACTTATGTAGCTGGTCAAATGCGAGGGGTTGGTATTGTTTTTTCAAGATTTCTTGAAGTAGATATTAATACTGGAGTCATTATTGGTATGCTTATTGTATTTTTTTATGCGGTGCTTGGAGGCATGAAAGGCATCACTTATACACAAGTAGCGCAATACTGTGTTCTCATATTTGCATATATGGTTCCTGCAATATTTATTTCTTTACTTATAACTAACAACCCAATACCTCAACTTGGATTTGGAGATAAATTAATCGGATCATCTACTTATTTGTTAGATAAATTAGATCAATTATCCATTGAGCTTGGTTTTAATGCCTATACAGACAACACTAAAAGTAATATAGATATATTTTTTATAACAGCTGCTTTAATGTTTGGAACGGCTGGCTTACCTCATGTTATTGTAAGATTTTTCACAGTTCCAAAAGTAAGTGACGCAAGAAAATCTGCAGGATATGCTTTGGTATTTATCGCTTTGTTGTATACAACTGCTCCAGCAGTTGCCGCATTTGCCAAAATTAATTTCATAGACTCGGTCCAAAAAGTGGAATACGAGTCGGCACCTGATTGGTTCAAGAATTGGGAGAATATTGGTTTAATTGCTTGGAAAGATAAAAATGAAGATGGCCTAATAGATTACTCTTCTGGAAATGCGCTTGAGGGAATTAAGCCAAAATATACAAATGAGCAGGGCAAATATGGCGAGAGAAATGTAGCTAACAGGCCAGATGATTCAAATAAAAATGAAGTATATATTGATAACGATATTATGGTTTTGGCAAATCCAGAAATAGCGCAACTTCCAAACTGGGTGATTGCGTTGGTTGCTGCAGGAGCTCTTGCTGCTGCTTTATCAACAGCAGCTGGCCTACTTTTAGTTATATCAGCTTCAATTTCACATGACCTTATGAAGCAAATGCTTATGCCAAAAATTACAGAAAAACAGGAGCTATTCTTTGCAAGGTGTGCTGCTGCAGTTGCAATATTTATTGCTGGATTATTTGGTATTTATCCCCCAGGATTTGTCGCTCAAGTAGTAGCATTTGCCTTTGGTTTAGCTGCCTCAACCATATTTCCAGCTTTATTTCTTGGTATTTTTTATAAGAGGCTTAATAAGGAAGGGGCCATAGCTGGAATGTTAGCAGGTTTATTAGCAACATCTTCTTACATAATCTATTTTAAATTTCTTAATCCAACAATTAACAATGCTGAATACTGGATATTGGGAATATCTCCGGAGGGATTTGGTTTTTTAGGTATGATTTTAAATTTTGGTGTTGCATTAATTGTTTCAAATTTTTATAGTAACCCACCTAAAGAAATCTATCAGATGATAGATGAAATAAGAAAACCATAATTTATGAAAAAAACAGTTGCCGTAATTGGTTCACGTGGTGCTATTGGAAATGCAGTAGTTGATACTTTGCTTGCTGATGAGTCTGTAGAAGCAGTCTTTAAATTTTCTCGAGCTGAGAACACAGAGCATGATGATAAAGTTAAACATATCTTTATTGACATTGAGGATGAGGAATCAATCAAACAGGCCACTGAAAGTTTACCCGAAGATACTAAATTTGATTTAATTTTTGTAGCAACTGGAATATTGCATGACGAAAAAAATGTTTTTCCTGAAAAGAGCATTAAAGATATTAGTTTTGATAAGCTAATTAAAGTTCTAACAATTAATACAATTGGCCCAACTCTTGTTGGCAAGTATTTTATACCTTACTTAAGAAAAGATTCTAAAAGCACATTCGCCTTCTTGAGCGCAAGGGTTGGAAGTATTTCTGATAATAAATTGGGAGGTTGGTATTCTTACCGAGCAAGCAAAACTGCTTTGAATCAGATTATCAGAAATTTTAGTATTGAAGTGGCAAGATCTAACAAAAATGCAATTTTTATTGGCCTTCAACCAGGAACGGTTAAAAGTTTTCTCAGTAAGCCTTTCGAAAAAAATGTGAAGTCTGAAAATCTTTTTACTCCAGAATTTAGCGCAAAAAAAATGCTAGAAGTTATTGAGAAGCTTGACTCAAGTGATTCAGGAAAAGTATTTGCTTGGGACGGTGAAGAAATAAATCCATAAAAAAACCCAGCATAAGCTGGGTTTTTATGAATAAAGTTATATTATTCTGAGTCGCTTACAGCAGCTACATAAATAGCTAAACCAAATGCAATTTTGTTAAGAAAATCTGCAAGGTTGTAAATTAAGTTAGCTTGTGCCATATCTCCGCCACCCATAGCGCCTAGCCAGTATCCCAAAGGATAAATAGCCCAACCGACGGTTACGATCCATCTAATTGTGTTAAATGCGCTTTGTGCTGCAGCATTACCGCTAGAAGCATTAAGTTGTCCAGCTTCACCAGAGAACACTTCATAGATAATGTATAACCAAGCTACTGTTGCAATAAGACCCATCACTGTTGCATTACCACCAGTTTCACCAACGAAACCAAAGATAAGCATTACTAGTGATGCTACTAATAGTCTCCAGAAAACTCCAGAGCTTACATTTGTGCACACTTTAAGTATTAAGTAGAACTCAATAATTTGAAGTGGGACTGTGATTAACCAGTCAATA
This sequence comes from SAR86 cluster bacterium SAR86A, assembly GCA_000252525.1. Classification (GTDB taxonomy): domain Bacteria; phylum Pseudomonadota; class Gammaproteobacteria; order Magnimaribacterales; family D2472; genus SAR86A. Next base: position 373,997 of record JH611157.1, read on the forward strand.
TATCTGTATACAGTAGGTGATGATCCAGTCTCAACCCAAACACCTCTCATGTAGAGATAATGCCAGGCAGCCACACCAGTAACTAAACCAGCTACTGATAATGATGTCTTCCATTTTCCATGAACTCTGTCTCTTTCTGCAAAGAAAAATACAGTAGCAGCAAGCATTGCGGCTGTTACCAGCCAGAATGATACTCCTGTCATGTCACTTGTCTGCAAATCTGCAGCAAATGCTGGAAGTGCAACTGCACCAACCATCATTAATAAAAATTTCATATATAACTCCTTATAAGTAGTTAGGAGTATAAAAATACTCCCCCCCGTTAATATACAAGAACCTATAATACCAAAATCTCAAAAGGTAGCAAATTTAGATGTATTTATTATAAACAAGCTTTATTTGACATTATCTGGGTAGCTTATCAGTGAAATAACACAAAAATCCTATGCTAATATATTTGCTAAGGGTAAATATGAGCAAAATTTCTTCGTCAAAGCCACTTAATGGCATAAAAGTACTGGAGCTATCCAACATGATTACATGTTCACTGGCTACAATGACTATGGCATCTCAAGGAGCAGAAGTAATAAAAATTGAGCCTACCTTAATAGGTGACAAAATGAGACCATTGGGTACACAAAAAAATGGAGTTTCAGGATTTTTCCATAATTGCAACAGGGGTAAAAGATCTCTTGCAATAGATCTGAAGTCAAGTTCAGGTGTTAAAGCGGTTACTGAATTAGCATCACAAGCTGACGTTCTTGTTCATAACTATAGACCAGGCGTAATGGATAAACTTGGCTTAGGATCTAAAGACATAAGAGATAATAATTCTCAGATAATTTACATCGCAGTCAGTGGCTTTGGAACTAAGGGACCTATGGCAAACTTGCCAGCATTTGATCATGTTATTCAAGGAATGTCAGGATTCACAGATTTACAGTCATCTGATGAAAATAATTTTGAATTTATAAAGACTTTTATTTGTGACAAGGTTACTGCCTACACAGTATGTCAAGCAGCAACAGCAGCATTATTCGCAAGAACAAATACAAATAAAGGTCAGCATATTGATATTTCTATGTTGCATGCATGTCTTTCTTTTATGTGGCCTGATGGGATGATGCACAGAACATTAAAAGATGACGATAAAATTGAAATGTCACCTGGATCAGATTACTTTCAAACAATAAATTACAGCGATGGTGGAGTAGCTGTAGCTGCTTTAACAAATGAACATTATGAAGTTCTTTTACCAATGTTAGGCTATCCAGAATATGTTGGAATGCCATTATTTTCTTCAATAGCATCCAGAATGACAAATATGAAAGAGGTAAATAAAGCATTAAAAAATCCTAAAAATGACATTGGAGTTGAAAAAGCATTAGAAATTCTTATTGCAGCAGATATTCCATGCTCTCCTTGTATTAAAAGAGATGAAATAGAATTAGACGAACAAATTAAAGCAATAGGTGCACTTGAAACATATGTTACTGAGGAAATGGGCAAATTGACTGTTACCTCACCACCAGTCTTATTTGAAGGAGAGTTAGCCTCTCATGCAAAACCAAGCCCATTATTAGGTCAACATGGTCACGAAATTTTAACCGAACTTGGCTGGAGTGAGGCTAAAGTTCAAGAATTAATTGAATCAGGAACCTTATTAATAACGTCGCCATAAAAGATATTTCCATAAATATTACAATTTAGGTATTATTCCGGTATGAGAGTTGCAATATACCCTGGTTCGTTTGATCCAATTACATATGGACACATGGACATAATTGATCGTGCTTCTGGTTTATTCGACAAAATTATTGTCGCTGTAGCAAAAAGTGAGGCTAAGAATACTTTGTTTAGTCTTGAAGATAGAGTAAAGCTCGCAACAACAATTTATAAAGATAATCCTAAAGTTGAAATAGTTGATTTTCCAAGACAACTAACTGTTGATGTTGCAAAGGATCACAATGCTTGTGCAATTGTTAGAGGTTTGAGAGCTGTATCCGACTTTGAATATGAATTCCAATTAGCAACAATGAATAGATCTCTTGCTCCAGATATTGAAAGTATATTTTTAACTCCAAAAGAAAGTCTCATATATGTTTCATCAAGTTTGATAAAAGAGATTTGTGATTTAAAAGGAGATATATCTAAATTTGTTCACCCAGCAGTTGAACAAGCTCTTAAGGCCAAGCTAGGTTCCTAAGTCTGACATTCTTTACAGTAAAAGGTTGATCTTTGTCCGATAATTATTTTTTCTATTTTGTTTGAACACTTTTTACAATTTTGATTTTCAAGTCCATATACGTTTAGCTTTAATTTAAAGTATCCTTCACTTCCATCAGCTGAATAAAAATCTTTTAATGTAGTTCCACCCATCTTTATTGCATATTTAAGAATCTTTTTTATTGATTTAACAAGTTTTTCGCATTCATCAAGATTAATTTCTTTTGATTTTCTTAAAGGACTTATTGAAGATAAATATAAAGACTCTGATGCATAAATATTACCAACTCCAACCACTTTTCTTTGGTCCATTAATAACTTTTTAATTTCCAGATTGGTTTCAGAGCACAATTTGAATAAAAAATTTTTATCAAACTTTCTTGACAGAGGTTCAACTCCAAGATTTTTTATCAAAATATGTTCATTTGGATTTTTTGTTACATGAAGAGACCCAAATCTTCTTACATCATTAAAGATTATTTTTTTGTCTTTAAAAATGAACTCTACATGATCATGTTTCTTAAAGTAGTTATCTTGATTATTTTGAATTCTTAATTTTCCAGACATGCCTAGGTGAAGCATCAATGAATACTTTGAAAAGTGAATGAGAATGTATTTTGCTCTTCTTGTTATTGTAAGTATCTTTTTATTTGCAACTAAATCCTCAAGATTTTCATCAACCTGCCACCTCAGATTTCTATTATGAATAATGATTTTTTTTAAAATTGTATTTTCAAACGGTCTAATTGCTCTTACGGTAGTTTCAACCTCAGGCAGCTCAGGCATGAATTAATTCAGAAGATTATTAATTTCTATTATGTCACCAGGATCGATTGTGCCCGCAGCAAGAGCAAGCCTTAGATTTGCAAGAATATAATCATATTTAGCATTTGCTAGATTTTTTTCAGCGCTATATAAATTTTTCTCTGCTTGAAGTAAATCAACGACATTCCTAGTACCTACCTTATAACCAACTTGTGTTGCTTCAAGAGCACTTGTTGCAGAAATAACTGCTTGTTTCTGAGCATTTACATTGGCGACTAATGTGTTTACGTTTGAAAACTGAGATCTAACTTCTTGGATTATTCTTCTTTCTGTAAATAAAGTATTTTCATCTGCCTGATTATATTGTGAATATGCTTGCTTTCTCCTAGAACTAACTGCTCCGCCTTGAAAAATTGGAACACTTAGTTGTATTGCATAATTTCTTCTTCCTGTAACTGCAGGAACAGGTATACCTTGACCATTAATACTGAAACCTTCGTAATTAAACTGATTAGTTTCAGAGTCTGAACCTGAACCAACAATATCTATTTTGGGCAAATGATTTGAAGCAGCACTTCTTGCATTACTCTTAGCAGCATCTTTTCTTAAATATGAAGCCTTAAGTTGATAATTATTTTTTAAAGCTAAATTCACCCAATCTTCTTTAGAATTTGGAAAAGGTGAAGATATCTGAAGGTTTTCTCCTAATTCATCAAGAGAGAAAATTTCTCTACCAATAAGTGCATTTAGGGCTTCTCTTGCTGAAAATAAATTACCTTCATTATTTATTCTTGCAGCTTTGCTGAGATCATAAGCTAGCTGAGCTTCTTGAACACCAGTAATCGCTGACAAACCAACTTCATATCTTTGTTGTGCTTGATCGAGTTGTTTTTTTATAGCTTTTTCTTCAGAAATAGCAGCATTTAAATTATCTATCGCTCTTAACACTCCAAAATATAGTTCGGCAGTTCTTAAAATAAGGTTTTGTTGTTCATAAGCAAATTCAGCTTCAGCAGCATTTGTAAGTGATTTTGATCTTTTAAAGTTGAACCATGTATCAAGTCTAAATAATGGCTGTGATACTCTGGCTGATTTAGAAAATGAGTTATATTCTTGTTGCAACACGTCATCTTGATAATATTCATTCCAATTTGTAGATCCACTCAGGGTTATGCTTGGCAACAAAGCAGCTCTTCCTTGAACAACTATTTCTTTATCAGCAAGGTATGAATATTCAGCTGCTTTAAAAGTAGGATCATTTTCTAAGGCCTCATTGTATATATCTAAAAGATTTTCAGCTGTTAAGTGACCAGATAATAAAATTATCAAAAATAATTTACTTTTATATTTTGAAAACATATTTGTATTTTAACTCATTAAATGTGTGCAGTGTAAACATTATAATATTTATTGCAAATATAGCTTAAATATAGACCATGAATTATTTAAAAAGTTTAATTCAGGCATTACTTTTTCCCTGATTAGAGTAGAATAGCAATAATTCAAAAACTTTTATGAAAAATAAAATATACAAAAGTTTTTTAAAAATAATCTCAAAGGCAGAATAGATTGGCCAAGAATACATACGACTCAAAAGCAATTGAAGTATTATCTGGTTTAGATCCAGTTAAAAAAAGACCTGGGATGTATACAGACACATCCTGCCCAAACCATCTTATACAAGAAGTGCTTGATAATTCTGTTGATGAGGCTATTGCTGGTCATTGTTCAAACATAAAGGTAAAAATATACAAAGATGGCAGGATAATGGTTTCTGATGACGGAAGAGGTATGCCAGTTGATATACATCCAGAGCATAAAGTATCAGGAGTTGAATTAATTCTATGCAAGCTGCACGCAGGGGCTAAATTTTCTGGTGAAGAATATAATTTTTCAGGTGGCCTTCATGGCGTTGGTGTTTCTGTTGTTAATGCTTTATCAGAAAATTTAAAAGTAAATATTAAGAGAGATTCTCAAGAATTTGAAATGCATTTTAATAATGGAGACAAAAAGAAAGATCTCAAGGTAGTAGGGGAAGTAGGCGCTAGAAACACTGGAACTTCTATTACTTTTAAACCAAATGTTAAATATTTTGAGTCTGATGAAATAAAAATAAAAGATTTAAAACATTTACTTAAAGCTAAAGCGGTTCTTTGTCCTGGCTTAACCATAGATTTTAACTATGAAAAAAAATCCGAAAAAATCAAATGGCATTTTGAAGATGGGCTTAAAAGTTATTTAGATGATTCATCTGAGGGCCTTGATCTTGTTTTAGACGAATCAATTGTTTCTTCTAAAAGTACTGAAACTCAAGAAGTAGACTTTGTCATAAATTGGTTGAACAAAAGCTACAAAGACATGCTTGATGAAACATACGTAAATCTCATACCAACAGCTCAGGGAGGCTCTCACCTGAATGGATTTAAATCTGGTTTATTGGAGGCAATGAAAGAATTTTGTGAGATCAGGAGCTTATTACCAAAAGGGCTGAAAATTAATGCTGAAGATGTTATTGCCAATGCAACTTTTGTAATTTCATCGAAACTTCAAAACCCTCAGTTTGCTGGCCAAACTAAAGAAAGACTTGACTCTAAAGATCACATGGCATTTGTGAGCAGCGCGACTAAAGATATTTTGAGCATCTGGTTAAATACTCATACCGAAGAAGGTGAAAAAATTGCTGAACTTGCAATTTCAGCTGCACAAAGTAGGGCGAAAGCATCCAGCACTGTACAAAGAAAAAAAACTTTCAAAGGACCAGCACTGCCTGGAAAGTTGTCTGATTGTAATAGCGAAGACTTAAATGAAACAGAATTATTTCTAGTTGAGGGTGATTCTGCAGGTGGATCTGCTAAACAGGCTAGAGAAAGATCCTTTCAAGCAATTATGCCTTTAAGGGGAAAGATTCTGAATACTTGGGATTTAGAAAGCCAAGAAATTATTAAATCACAAGAAATAAAAAATCTGTCAACAGCAATTGGTGTATTACCAGGAAATTCTGATATTTCCGGACTTAGATATGGAAAAATATGCATATTAGCTGATGCTGACTCAGATGGGCTTCATATTGCAACTTTATTATGCGCGCTGTTTCTAAGACATTATAAAAGTCTTGTCCAAGATGGAAGGATCTATATCGCAATGCCTCCTTTATATAGAGTAGATTGTGGTAAAGAAGTTCTTTATGCTTTAGATGAAATACAAAAAGATAAAGTTGTAGATGACTTTAAGAAGAAAAAAGGAAAACCAAAAATTAATATTCAAAGGTTTAAAGGTCTAGGAGAAATGAATCCTTCACAACTTAGAGAAACTGTTATGGATCCCAACTCAAGACAACTTGTTAGGTTATCTATTTCTGCAACTGATAATGCTAATGCAATGATGGACTTACTTTTATCTAAAAAAAATGCTCCTGCTAGAAAAGAGTGGTTAGAAAAAAAGGGTTCATTGGTGAGGTTATAAGATGGCAAAAGATCAATTTGAGTCCATTAGCTTAAAGAAATACGCTGAAGATTCATATTTAAATTACGCAATGTACGTAATTCTTGATAGAGCTCTACCAAATGTTGGAGATGGATTAAAACCGGTACAAAGAAGAATCTTATATGCAATGTCTGAACTTGGTTTGGATGCATCAGCAAAATATAAAAAGTCTGCAAGAACCGTTGGTGATGTAATAGGTAAATTCCATCCTCATGGCGATAGTGCTGCATATGAAGCGATGGTTTTAATGGCGCAAAATTTTTCTTTTAAATATCCTCTGGTTGATGGTCAGGGTAATTGGGGTTCTCAAGATGATCCAAAATCATTTGCGGCAATGAGGTATACAGAATCAAAGTTAACTGGTTTTGCAAATCTCTTAATATCAGAATTAAAATCTGGTACTGTTGATTGGCAACCAAACTTTGATGGTTCTCTTCTTGAGCCAGTAATATTTCCTGCAAAAATTCCAATGATATTACTTAATGGAACTTCAGGTATTGCTGTAGGAATGGCAACAGACATACCTTCACACAACATGAACGAAGTTATTGATGCGACAATTAGTTTAATTGATAAACCAAAGTCTGATCTTAAAGACATTTTGAAAATTATCAAAGGTCCAGACTTTGCAAATCATGCCACTATAATCGCAAACGAAGATGAGTTATCTGAGATGTACTCAACCGGTAGGGGTGGATTTAAAATTCAAGCTCATTGGACACAAGAAAAGAATCAGATAATTATCAATGCTCTGCCATATCAGGCATCTGGTTCAAAAATACTTGAACAAATTGCTGATCAAATGGTCAATAAAAAATTACCGATGGTAGTCGACTTATCAGATGAAGGTGACCATGAGGAGCCGGTAAGGTTAGTAATAACCTTGAAATCAAATAGAGTCAATGCAACTGATTTGATGAATCATCTATTTGCATCCACCGACCTACAAAAATCTTATCGAATGAATATGAACTTGATTTCACTCAAGGGTGGACCAAAAGTTTTTTCATTGGTCGATCTTTTAAAAGAGTGGTTAGTTTTTAGAAAAGAAACTGTAAAGAGAAAGCTTGAACATAGACTTGATCAAGTTAATGACAGACTTCATATTCTTGAAGGCCTTTTAACAATATTTATTGATATCGATAAAGTTATAAAAATAATTAGAAACTCTGAAGAACCAAAAAAAGACTTAATCAAGAAATATAAGTTATCAGAAATTCAAGCAAATGCGATACTTGAAATTAGATTAAGACAACTTGCTAAGCTCGAACAACTAAAACTTGAAAATGAACAAAATGAATTGGCAGGTGAACAAAACGAAATTGAAAAAATACTGAAATCAAAATCAAGATTAAAGACTTTAATTAAACAAGAGCTTTTAGAAATTAAAGATAATTTTGGTGATGAGCGCAAATCACCGATTTCTGCAGAATCTGATGCAAAAATATTTTCAGAAGAAGAAACAATGGTTACTGAATCCGTAACCGTAGTGTTATCAAAAGCTGGATGGGTTAGAAGTGCTAAAGGACATGAAATTGATCCTAATTCGCTATCTTATAGAGGAGATGACTCTCTTCAAGATTTTGCAAGAGGCAAAAGTAATCAGCTTGCTGTATTTTTAGACTCTAATGGAAAAGCATATTCAATTCCAAGTCATTCGCTTCCATCTGCAAGAGGTATGGGGGAGCCAATCACAGGTAGGCTTTCAGCAGACTCAGGAGTTAAATTTGTTTCAGCATCTGTTGGAGTAGATGACGACAGATTTTTAATCATGAATACTGGAGGATACGGTTACATAGCAGAATACAAAAATATGATATCTAACAAAAAATCTGGACGAGCTTTTATGCGTCTTCCTGAAAATGCTGAAATGTTGAAGGCGATTCCTGTTAGAAAAAATCATACTCATATTGCAGCTGTTTCAAATATTGGAAAACTGCTTATCTTTGAGATAGATGAACTACCTATATTAGGAAAAGGCAAGGGCAACAAAATAATTAATATACCTAAAGACAAATTAGCTGCTGGTGAGGAATTCATGGCACATGCACAATTACTTGCAACTGATAGTTCACTGAGAATTGAGGTTGGAAAAAGATTTGTAACTTTAAAACCAAAGGACTGGTCAGAATATATTCTATCAAGAGCAAAACGTGGGAAAAAAGTTGGTAAATTAGTAAACATTGAAAGATTGATCGAAGAAGTCAACGAATCATCTGAATAAAATTAGAATTACGGTAAATAAAATTGGTTTCGGTTGAAAAAAATAACACATCAGATTATGTAATTTCCTTAAGTCCAAATAGTTCCTTAGAGGGAGCTGCAAGGTTTTTATTTCTAGCAAGCATAACTCTAGTATGTGGAGGTATTGCTGTTATTTTTTACTTTTTTGGTGCTTTTATGATACTTCCATTTGCTGGAATTGAATTAACTATCTTATTTATTGCGTTTTATTTAAGCTTTAAGTGGAGTTCTAAAAAAGAGAAAATATATATATCACAGGAAATCGTTAAGATTGAGAAAGGTATTAATAAAGCTGAATACCTTTGGGAAGAATTCAGAACCTTTACCTCATTTCAAGTTAAAAAAGATGTAAATAAAATGACAAGATTAAGTTTTAGATCTAAGGGAAAAGATGTTTATGTTGGCGATTTCTTAAATGAAGATGATAAAAATAAACTTAAAGATGAAATAAGTTTAATTATTCAAGAATTAAATGCACAAATACCTTAAATATTCCAACTTTTTAGCTTCTTTTTAACCATTTGAAGTTTAAGTTTATTTGATGCAGGTATGCCGTTAGAAAATTTAGGAAACGCTTCACCTAAAATAAGAGGACGAAGATAATCAATCGCTTTTTTGGTAACATCAAAACCATCTTTAGAGATATATGATTTTGGCAATTTCTTTTCTACGTTAGCAATTTTTGAAAGGGAAGCTGGCTCAATTTTCCATGAATATTTTTTTCCACTACCACGTTTTATTACCGGCATGACACCATTCATGCCTTTGACAGCATATTTGACTGCATATGTTCCAACGGCTTCAGCCTGAGCCAAGTCTGTTTTTGAAGCAATATGCCTAGCACTGCGTTGTAAATAATCAGAAACGGCCCAGTGATTTTTTAATTTTAATTTTTTGTTTATTAAATTTGATAAGAATGGTGCCACTCCACCTAGTTGAGAATGTCCAAAAGCATCTTTTCTATCAGATTCAGCTAAGAATTTACCTTTTTTATTTTTTACACCCTCTGAAGCTACTATTACACAATATCCATTGTCTTTAACAATTTTTTTTATTTGCATTAAGAATTTCTTTTCATCAAAAACTATTTCAGGAAATAAAATAATATGTGGCGCATCATTTTTATCTACTCTTGCCAAAGAGCCTGCAGCCGCCATCCAGCCAGCATGCCTTCCCATTACTTCTAATATGAATACTTTTGTAGATGTTTCAGCCATTGAAGCTACATCCAATGAGGCTTCCATTATGGATGTTGCAATATATTTTGCTGCAGAGCCAAAGCCTGGACAGTTATCAGTTACTGCTAGGTCATTATCAACAGTTTTAGGAATAGCTATACAATTTATTGGATATCCCATTTCATTACTAATTTGGGAAACCTTAAAGGCAGTATCTGCTGAATCGTTACCACCATTATAAAAAAAATAACCTATATCATGTGCTTTGAACACATCAACCAGTCTCGTATATTCCTTTTTGTTTTCTTTAAGACTTTTTAGCTTAAATCTACATGAACCAAAAATTCCTCCGGGAGTTTCCCTAAGATTTCTTATTGCAGAAACTTTTTCTTTTGAGGTGTCGATTAGATCCTCTCTAAGTGCACCAAGAATGCCATTCTTACCTGCATAAACTTTTCCAATTTTTGATTTATATTTTTTACTCTCTAGAATAACTGCGGCAGCAGTAGCATTAATTACTGATGTAACCCCACCAGATTGAGCATAAAATGCATTTTTTTTCATTATTTCTCTTTTTCCTGCTTTGAATAAAATTCAAGTATCGTATTATAACTAATATGAGAATACATATCCTAGGTGTATGTGGAACCTTTATGGCAGGCCTTTCACAAATTTTAAAAGAATCTGGGCACGATGTTAGCGGATCTGACGTTCAATTTTATCCTCCAATGTCAGATTATTTGACAAACATCAACATTAAAACAATCCAAGGATATGAAGCAAAACTTTTACCAAAAGCTGATTTATATGTAATTGGAAATGCTCTATCAAGAGGTAATGAAAGTGTAGAGCATATTCTTAGCAAAAATCTACCATATGTATCTGGTCCTGAGATCTTAGGTAGAGAATTAAAGGATAGAAATGTTTATGCAGTTTCTGGGACTCATGGCAAAACATCAACAGCTTATATGTTGACTCATATTCTAGATTACAACGGAAAAGATGTTGGATACTTAGTTGGTGGGATATCTGAAAATTTCAAAAATCCAGCAAGGCTTGGCAAGCATAAATCTTTTGTCATAGAGGCTGATGAGTATGATTCAGCATTCTTTGATAAAAGATCAAAATTTATACATTATTATCCTAATAATTTAATAATAAATAATATTGAATTTGACCATGCAGACATATTTGACAACCTTGATGATATAAAGAAACAATTTCACCATCTCATTAAAGTAATACCCAATAAAGGGAATATTATTTACTCGAAAGATGATCAAAATGTATGCGAGGTTTTATCCAAAGGATACTTTTGTAATTTAATACAAGTTAATGGTGAAAACATAAAAATAGATTTAAGTTCTAAAAAGTTAGTTGTTGATAATGAAACCTATATCCTGCAAGACTTGCCTTTAATAGGAGAACATAACTTTAGAAATTATGTTGCAGCAATTTTAGCTGCTCAAATAGAAGGCATTAGCATTAATAAATCAATTGAATCTCTCAAGAGTTTTTTAGGTGTTAAAAGAAGAATGGAAAAAGTAATTGAGCACAATGGAATTAGGGTCTATGATGACTTTGCTCATCATCCAACAGCAATAAAATTATCAACTAAGGCAGTTCGTGATGAAAACCCAAATAAAAAAATCTTAGGTATAGTTGAACTAGGCTCAAATACAATGTCTTCAGGTTATCATAAAGATAATTTGTTTAATTCTTTAAACTACGTTGATAGAACAATTATTTTAGATAGACAAAAAGTTTATCAAGCTGATGATATTTTTAACTCAACTGAAGATCTTTTATTTGAATTGAGAAAAATCGCAAAAGATTATGATATTATTTTGATAATGACTAATAAAGATAGTCAAAAATTTATAACTCCTTTAAAAGACCATTTTGAAAACTAATAACTTACCAGTTTTTCCTTTAGGTATTGTTGCATTACCTGGAACAATTCAATATTTGCAAATTTTTGAACCTAGATATTTAAAAATGGTTAAAGATTGTATGAGCAATGGACATGGTTTTGTAATTGTCTTTCAATCAAGTCATTCAAATGGTATAGACACTGAGATCTCTAAAAAAGGATCTTATGTTGAGATTATTGACTTTAACAATTTACCTAATGGTCTTCTTGGCATAACTGTTAAATCTATTAATAAAGTTATTATTAATGATCTAACACAATTAGAGGATGGGTTACATATTGCCAAAACTCAACCCCTTGTTGATCCCGAGGTTGATGATCAAGCTCTTTTAGCAGAGTTTCCAGAGCTAACAAATATTTTGTCTCAACTTGTCAAACATCCGAAGATAAATGACTTGAAATTAAATGTTGACTTTAATTCAGCAGATTCTATTGCTTATCATTTAGCAGGTCTGATTCCAATTTCTTCAATATATAAGCAAAATCTTCTAGAAGCCTTTGATGCTGCCCAAAGATTTGAGATTCTTTCAAAATATATTGATGAGATATCTTCAAACTAGTTCTATATTTCAATTGGTGGCTGATTAGATTTTTTTCTCAACCAATTTATACCTTTATGAATACTTGGAATGGAAATAAGCCTCCTTTCAATTGAATATTTACCAGGATAGTTCGAGAGCATAAGACCAACTACAATTGTAAATATCCCTTGCCCAGGCAAAACCAACATAAATATTCCTCCAACTACTAATGAGTAGCCTAAAATATTTTTTATTATTAGAGAGATTATCCAAAGGTATGGATAGGTATTTTTAAATTTTGAAGCTCTTTTCTTAACAAAATAATCTGAGGGTATTAATGCCACCAACCATTTGATACTAAGTAAGCTAAAAATAAAGATAAATGCAGAAATAGATCCCAACCAAAAAATAAATTTTTTATAATTCGTAACAAATTGATACAGACTATCTAAAAAGCTTATTTCCAAAAATACTTACCTTTTTCAATGTTTATGATTTAGTATATCAATTGATAATTTTTTTAAAAAAGCTTTTTAATCAATAATCTAAATTTGCCAAAAAATAAACTTTCTCAAATCTGCAACAAAAGCCTTGAAGACAGCAAAGCTGAAGACGTATTAAATCTTAATGTAAAAGGAATATCTTCTTTTGCAGATGAAATTATTATCGCTACCGCTAATTCAAATAGACATGCAAAATCAATATCCGAAAAGCTTGTTGATTTACTTAAAAATGAAAAGATCCATATAATCGGAGTCGAAGGTGAAGTTGAGTCTGGATGGATTCTTGTAGACTGTGGAAGCACAGTAATTAATATAATGAAAAAAGAACAAAGAGAGTTCTATGATCTTGAAGGTCTTTGGGGTGAAATGAATCTTACAGATGCATTAAGTTAAATGAAAATTAAGATCATAAATGTTGGGAATAAGCTTAATAAGTGGGAATCAGATGGTATTGGTTATTATCAAAAACAGCTACCTAAAAATATAAAAATTAGTTTTATAAATTTAAAAGGTCAACAAAATCCAAATCTTTCAAAAAAAGAGATACTCCAAAAAGAAGGAAAACAAGTTCTGTCTAAGATCTCAAGATCTGATTTTGTTATTTCGTGGGATTCAACAGGAAAGCAGCTTGATTCTTATGAATTCAGCAATTTTATTCTTGATAGCACCCAGTCAAAAAAAGAAATTTTTTTTATAATTGGAGGCTCTCATGGCCTTTCTATGGAAGTTCTTAATAGATCAAATCAAGTTTTTTCAGCATCACTGCTTACTTTTCCTCATAGATTATTTAGACTGATCTTAATGGAGCAAATATATAGAGCATTCGCAATTATGCAAAATAAACCGTATCACAAATGATAGATTTACAAGAGAGATTTTCGGAGAGAAAGAATTTCTTTAACAGATTAGTTTTAGTATATATATTATTCGGTATTTTATTTGGATTCGTTATATATAATACATACTCTCTTCAAGTTTCTAGTTTTTCAGACTACGAAATTGCCGCTCTAAAAAACAAATCAAGAGAAATATTAGTTCAACCAAAAAGAGGCATAATTTATGATAGAAATGGCAAAATTCTTGTTAACAATGAGCCAAGTTATAACCTCATATTCAAACCTTCACAAGTAACTAATCTAGACGAATTAATAAATGAAATTAATATATTTATACCTCTTAATGAAAAGGATATTTCTTTAATTAACAAAAATTTTAAAAAAGCAGCATCATTAAATAGAGAATTGACTCTTAAACAAAACTTATCTCAAGAGGAAATATCAAAATTTGAAGTAAGACGTCATAAATATGAGAATGTCTTTATTGCTGAGCGATTTTCTAGAAAGAATGTGTACCCAGATCTTTTCTCTCATTCAATCGGGTATGTTGGTATCCTGGAAGGAGATGCTCTTGAACAAAAATTATCAAATCAATCAATAAAGCCAAAGGAAACTATTTTTAATTATTCTAGTGGTTTTATAGAAGGCAAAACAGGCATTGAAAGTATCTATGATGATAATTTAAGAGGTAAATTTGGTAAAAGAATTTACGAGGTTGATGCTTCAGGAAAGCTATTAAATTTATTGAACGAAATACCTCCAGTAAATGGGGATGACATAAAAACGTCTCTTGATATAGAGAGTCAAAAAGCAGCCTATGAGGCAATACAGTCAAGAAGAGGAGCAATTGTTGCAGTTGATTTATCGTCTGGTGCGATTGTTACTTATTTAAGTTCACCATCTTTCTCAACCAATCAAATGGCAAACGGGTTATCTAATGAAGAATTTCAGGCACTCATAACAAATGAGAATAAACCTTTTTTTGACAGAGCCGTTCAAGGAAGATACTCTCCAGCATCCACAATCAAACCCGCAATAGGTTTATTCGGTCTCGAAAATAAAATTATCGATTGGGACTATACAATTGATGATCCAGGATTTTTTGTACTTCCCGAAGACAATAGAATTTATAGAGGCTGGAAAAAGGGAGGCCATGGAAATATTAATTTAAATGATGCAATCATAGAGAGCTCAAATACATTTTTCTTTTCACTTGCATATCAGTCTGATATTGATAATTTAAGAGATCATTTATTTAAATTTGGTTTTGGAAGGAATATATGTGCAGATTGCTTCTTACCAGATACAGGTCTTCTTCCAAGCCCTGAATGGAAAATGAATACTCATAACTTTGGTTGGTTCAAGGGAGATACTGTCAATATGGGTGTTGGACAGGGTTATTTGAGTGCTACTCCAATTCAGTTGGCATATTATGCTGCGATGCTAGCTAATAAAGGAAAAGTAAATAAATTTTCATTTGTTCAAGATTTTTACGGATCTGAAAAAGACATTTTTAATCTTGAAAATGTTGATGAAGTCGATTGGAATAAGCTGCACTCAAGCATGATTGGTGTTATTGATAATCCAAAAGGTACAGCAGGACGCTTAAGAGCATTAAAGGATTATAAAATTGCAGCAAAATCAGGAACCGTTGAACTTGTAAGTACAGACACAAAAGAAGATTACAAAATTATTCGCGAGACTGAAGGTAACAGAGATCACGCAATAATAATTGCTTTTGGTCCTATGCCAAATCCAAAATATGCTGTGAGCGTTGTAATAGAAAATGGTGAAAGTGGTGGATCAGTTGCAGGTCCAGTTGCTATAGCGGTAATGAATGCATTGATTGAAAATGATTAGAAAATTTTTAAATTTGTTTAGGAATGGTGTTTATTTTGATCAATATTTATTTATATCAATAACACTTCTCTCACTAATGGGATTAGTATTTTTATTTAGTGCATCGCAAGGCAACATAGAAACAACGATTAAACAATCTTTTTTTGTTCTCTTTGGTCTCATTCTAATGTTTGCTGTGAGCCAACCTGATCCAGATTTTTATAAAAATAACTCTTTATTGTTCTTCTTAATTTCAGTGCTTTTAGTGGTTATTACCTTATTAACAGGAAAAGAAATTAATGGAGCAAAAAGATGGCTTGATTTAGGTTTTTTCACTTTACAAACGTCTGAGATTATTAAGATTACGCTCCCAGTATTTTTAGCTTCATATCTATTCGATAAATCTTTACCAATAAGTTTCAAAAATACTATTGTTTCTTTAATTTTAATATTTTTTATAGTCAATCTAGTGAGGATTCAGCCTGACCTTGGGACAAGTTTAGTAATATTAATAGCAGGCTTGTATATATTATTTTTAGCAGGATTAAGTTGGAGATTTATCGGAGTTTCTGCAGGATTATTCACATTATCTTTGCCATATATATGGAATAATTTTTTGGAACCCTTTCAAAAACAAAGAATACTAACTCTTTTTGATCCAAATTCTGATCCTTACGGATCTGGCTGGAATATTACTCAATCAAAAATAGCTATTGGATCTGGTGGATTCACGGGTAAGGGTTATCAACAGGGATCACAAGCACATTTGGATTTTTTACCAGAAACTGAAACCGACTTTATTTTTTCAGTCATTGCTGAAGAATTTGGTTTCTTTGGAGTATGTGTTTTGCTTGGAATATTCTTCTTTATTTTGTTGAGATGTTTGTATCTTGCTTTAAATGCAAGAGACAGATTTTGCAGGCTTACAATTGGCGGATTAAGTTTGTTATTTTTATCTACAGTATTTATTAATTTATCAATGGTAGTGGGGATAATACCTGTAGTTGGGATGCCGTTACCATTTATAAGCAAAGGTGGCTCATCTTTGCTATCATTTTATATTGCATTTGGAATAATAATTTCGATGGCTACACACAAAAAACTTATGAGAAGATGAAAAATTTAATATTAATAGCTATCCTATTTAATGCTTCCATCTTTGCAGATTACTCTAATCATAAGGATAGCAAGGAAGTTATAGATGAGCTTGTGAATGAACACGGATTTGAAGAATCTTATGTAATAAATGTTCTAAAACAAGCAAAAAAAAGAAAAACAGCACTTAATTCAGTTGCAAGACCTGCTGAAAAGACAAAAACTTGGGATGATTATAGAGCGATTTTTTTAAAGAAAAAAAGAATCTCTGACGGAAAAAAGTTTATCCAAAACAACATTACAGTTTTAGAGAGAGCTGAAAAAGAGTTTGGGGTTCCTAAAGAAGTAATAACTGCGATCTTGGGTGTAGAAACTGATTATGGAAATATAATGGGTAGTTATAGAGTAATTGATAGCTTAACTACATTAGGATTTGATGATCCAAGAAGATCTAAATTTTTTAAGAGTGAGCTTATACAATTTTTTATTCTTACAAGAGAGAATAATCTCGATATTTTAAAAGTAAAAGGATCTTATGCTGGTGCAATGGGATATGGACAGTTTATTTCATCAAGCTATAGAGCATACGCAATAGATTTTGATGGAGATGGTTATGTTGATCTATTTAACTCGCTTGAAGATGCAATCGGAAGTACTGCAAATTATTTAAAAAGACATGGATGGAAAAAAGAAGGAAGTATCGTCACGAGAGTGTATCCAAATAATGTAAGGAAATTCTATAAGCCTCATGAGTCACTTACTCAATTTATACCATTGACATTTACCGAAAATGGAGAAGAATTACACTTTGTTGGAGACGACAACTTTCGAGCGATTGCTAGATATAATATAAGTGATGTTTACGCTATGGCAGTGTATTATTTATCAGAAGAGTTTAAGAAATGAAAAAAATTATATTAACAATAATAATCCTACCATTAGTCGCCTATTGTCAAAGCTTTGTTCCAAATGCACCAGAACTGGATTTAAAGAGCTATATATTAATAGAGCCAAACACGAATACAGTTATCGCAGAATTTAATTCATCAGATTTGATTGAGCCAGCTAGTATGACAAAGGTCATGACAGGTTATGTTGTTTCAGATCAGATAAAAAATGAACTTATAAGTCTTAATGATCAGGTTCTTATTAGTGAGAAAGCCTGGAAGATGGAAGGGTCAAAGATGTTTATTGAAGTTGGCAAAAAAGTAAGTATTTTAGATTTACTTAAAGGGATAATTATACAATCAGGAAACGATGCATCTGTTGCTATAGCAGAGTATGTTGGGGGAACAGAAGATGGTTTTGTCGATCTCATGAACTCTTACGCAGGAGCACTGGGGATGAATGATACCAATTACATTAACTCTACAGGATTGCCAGCCGAGGGGCACTTCACATCTGCAAGAGATTTAGCAACACTAACCGCAAAATTCATCAATAATTTTCCTGATGAGTACGCTTTATATAAGGAAAAGCAATTTACGTTTAACAATATTAAACAGCTCAATAGAAATAAATTACTTTGGAGAGATGAGTCCTCAGATGGAGTAAAGACTGGACATACTTCAACTGCAGGATATTGCCTTATTGGCTCTGCTGAAAGAGGTAATATGAGACTAATTACAGTTGTTGCTGGAAGTGATTCTGACAATGACAGATTTCTATCTACACAAAGATTGCTTGAATACGGATTTAGATTTTATGCAACTCAAAAATATTTTGATCCAAATAAAGAATATGTATCAGCAAAAGTATGGGGTGGAAGAAGTGAACAAATTCAACTTGGAGTATCAGATGAAATATCTATCACATTACCCAGAACAAGTTTCAAAGATATTAAAGTTGATTATGAATATAAAAGTAACGTTCAGGCACCTATAATAAAAGGCCAAGTAATGGGCAGTTTAAAGATTATTAGCGATGGAGAAGTTGTAAAGACTGCAGATCTCATTGCGTTAGAGAATGTTGAGGCAAAAGGATTTTTTGGTAGATTATGGTCTTCATTTGTTCTTTGGGTAATGAGCTTATTTGGAATTTCCTAAGCATGGATCAAATCCATGCAATATATAATGGGAATTTTGATAATCTAGAAGATATCAAAGTATCTCCTTTAAGTAGAGCATATACATTTTCTGATAGTGTCTACGAAGTCATTCCTTTTTTTAATAATGAAGTAATTGCATTTAATAGGCATATTGAAAGACTTCAATACAGTTGTAGATCAATGAATATTGATGCGAATATAGATCAATCTTCAAAAGAAATATTGCAACTTATTTCTTTAAGCAAAATCAAGGATGGATATGTTTACTACCAAATCTCCAGAGGTGTGGATCCAATAAGATCGCATATGTATAGCTCAAAATTGCATGCAGAAACATTTGGGTATGTTACAAGTCACAAATTTGAAGAACAAACTTTAAAAGTTGCTTTATGCGAAGATATTAGGTGGCAAAGGTGCGACATAAAATCAACATCTCTACTTGGTAATGTTCTTAGTATGAATGAGGCAAAGGATCAAGCTTGTGATGAAGTTATCATGTACAAAGAAAATAAGATTACAGAAGGGGGTGCTTCTAATGTTTTTTTTATTAAAAATAATAGAATAT
This sequence comes from SAR86 cluster bacterium SAR86A, assembly GCA_000252525.1. Taxonomy (GTDB): domain Bacteria; phylum Pseudomonadota; class Gammaproteobacteria; order Magnimaribacterales; family D2472; genus SAR86A. Next base: position 393,232 of record JH611157.1, read on the forward strand.
TTACACCTTCACTTTCATCAAATATTTTACCGGGAATCACACGGGAATTGCTTATATCAGAAGCTGCAAAGCATGAAGTTAAAATTATGGAGCAGGACTGCTCACTTGATGACTTAGTTAAAGCTGAATCAGTGTGGCTTACCAGTTCTACAAAAGGACTAGCTCCTGTATCTGAGATCGTAAATCAAAATTCAAATCTTGATGTTAGTCACCCACTTTTTAAGAAGTGTCAAAATATATTTAAAGATGCTTATTTCAAGGAGTAGTTAGGGCAATAACAATATTATCTAATTCTTGCCAAAACTGTTTTTTTGTAATTCCTCCAAGTCCCTTTGATGCAAGATCAAGTTCATATACTTTTTTCTGAAGAGGCATAATTTTTTTTAGAGAAATATTTTTTACAAAATGTTTATATGATGATATTTTGCTTTGCCAGATACCGGCATTACTTAAACCTTTCTCTCTATTTGGATTTTGAAGGGCGATTACAGAAACGTTGATAACTTTACCAATAATCCAAACCAACAATTGCGCATAATGATCATCATTTTTATGAATAGATTTTATGATCCTTAAAGCATGATTTTTTTTCAATTCAATGATCTTATCCTCAAGCTCATATGGTGAGAACTCACCCTGATCTTCAAAAGAAGTAATACTTATTTTAGAATCTTTTTCATAAGATAGTTTTAATAAATTTATTTCATTTTGCTGTGCTACCAAATTACCTGGAAAAAGATCCAAGATCCTTTCAGTGTACTCTTTCATATGGCCTTCAGAAATAAAACTAAGTTGATCTTTTAACCAAGCTTTTTCTTGAAAAGACTTTAATTTATTGCATTCAATGATCACTGCAGACTGATCCATTTGTTTGATCCATGACGCTTTTTTGGAAATCTTGCTAATTGATGAACGAATAATAAAAACAAGATTATCGATATTTTTAAATGATAAAACATCCATAATATCTTTAGGAATTTTTCCACCCTCATGGATTATTTCAACTATAATTCTTGATCCAAACAGTGAGCCCCCAGCATTTTGCGTGATAATCTGACTAATGTTCGGAAAATCTTTTGATGTAATTATTTTCTTTTCATCAAAACCATTTTTTTTATAAAAATTACAAATATAGTCTCTTGCATTATTTTGAAGAACAATCTCATCACCATATATAAAAAAAATTTTTTCTGATTTATCTATATACTTTGGCAAAGATAGGGAATCACACTTCAATTAAGTTGACCTCTGTTAAGATTTGGTTGACAAATTCGTTATATATTTCATCTCTAATGAAATCCAACATTTCTTTTTCAGCAAGAATATTTAATTCATTTGCATTATATCTTTTCATAACCATCAGTTTTTTATTAATTTTCTTTGCACCCTTTGAAATCGATAGCATTAAAGAAGATTTTACCTCTGTTTCAAGCGCTCTAAGAGCATCACCAGAATATACATCATAGGTTTTCAATACAAAATCTGAGACTTCAATAATATTTGATTTTTTTTCTTTAATATTTTTATTGACGCCCAATGAAAAGATTAAATGACTTTGAAGTTTTATTGGAATATCTGAATCAAAGTTTAGATCATAGCTATTTAAACCTGTTTCTGAGTAATCAATTACATTGAAGTTACAACAACTAATAAGGAGCAATACAAAACTTTGACAAAATATTTTTACGCAAAAATTACTCACATTTACATTCATACTACAAAATTTATTAATTTATTTTCTACATATATTGTTTTTTTCACATTTACAGAACCTATATGTGATTTTACGTTATCAACGTTTTTAGCAAGCTCCTCAATTTCAGTTTTTGATTTATTTACTTCGATATTTATCTTTCCTCTAACTTTTCCATTAACTTGAATGATTAGTTCAAATTCTTCTATTGCAAGAAGAGATTCATCAATCTCAGGCCACCAAGACTCAATATTTTTCGCATCATATTCATATTCAGACCAGAGTTGATCACAAATATGTGGTGCAATGGGTGAAAGCATTTTCAGAATAAATACTATTGCCTCATTTAGACAAAATTTACTTGAATCATTGAGCTCATCAACTTTAAATTTTTCAGGTATAAAATTTAAAAGCTCCATAATTGCAGCAATTGCTGTATTAAATCCAAATCTTTTTTCATAGTCATTTTGCACTTTTTTAAGAGTAGCATGAGACTTTCTTCTTAATGCTAGATCATCTTTACTAAATTTAAGATCATCAATCTTTAACTCAATATATTTTTTACCCTCAATGAGCTTCCAAACTTTATTTAAAAATCTTGATGCTCCCTCTACTGATGATTCATTCCATTCAAGACTTTGATCAGGTGGAGAAGTAAACATCATGTACAGTCTTACTGTATCAGCACCATACTTATCAATAAATGATTGAGGATCAACTGTGTTTCCTTTTGATTTTGACATCTTAGCTCCATCTTTAAGTACCATTCCTTGAGTCAAGAGTCTCTTGAATGGTTCGTCTCCTTCAATCATTCCTATGTCTCTTAGCGCCTTATGAAAGAATCTAGAATATAAGAGATGCAAAATTGCATGTTCTATACCTCCAATATATAGATCAACAGGCAACCAATATTTTGTATTTTCATCAAATATTTGTTTTGAGTTTCCAGCAGAAGTAAATCTAGCGTGATACCAGGAAGAATCCATAAATGTGTCAAAAGTATCAGTTTCTCTTGTTATGCCATTCCCAAGTTCAACAAAATCTTTAATCTGACTTAGTGGGACCGGAGCTGCTCCATCATCAAGTTCAGGTAAGATAACTGGCATATCATTTTCATCAATGATTTCAGGCTCACCATTTTTATAAATAACTGGAATTGGACATCCCCAGTATCTCTGTCTGCTTACTCCCCAATCTCTTAATCTAAATTGAACTAATTCCTCGCCATAACCATTGTCAATAAGCTCCTGAATTATTTCTTTAGAGGCTTCTTCAGATGTTTTACCATTAAATTTATCTGAATTAACCAATATACCTTTATCAAGTATTGGTAAGTCTTCTGTTCGGTCAGACTGAATGACCTGTTTTATATCTAAATTATATTTAGAAGCAAATTCAAAATCTCTTGAATCATGGCCAGGTACGCCCATTACAACACCCGTTCCATAATCCAAGAGTACAAAATTACCAATCCAGATAGGTATCTCTTCTTTTGTAATTGGATGCATTGCTCGAATACCAGTATCAATTCCAAGTTTATCTGCTTTTGCCATATCTGCCTCAGCAGCTTTAGATTCTTTGCATACTTCTAAAAATTTTTTTATTTTTTCATTCTCTTTTGAAATTTCTATTGACATAGGATGATTTGGAGATAGTGCCAAAAAAGAGACACCAAAAATTGTATCTGGCCTAGTTGAAAACGTTGTTAAAAAATCTTTTGTGCCTATTATTTGATACTTTATTTCTGCCCCATTTGATTTACCTATCCAATTTTTCTGCATTAATTTGACATTCTCCGGCCAATCTAAGTCATCAAGAGACTCAAGCAATTCATCGGCGTAGTTTGTAATTTTTATGAACCATTGATCTATTTCTTTAAGTTCAACTTGTGCTCCGGACCTCCAACCTTTTCCATCGATCACTTGTTCATTTGCAAGCACTGTTTCATCAACAGGATCCCAATTAACCATTGATTTTTTTCTATAAACTAGTCCAGCATCAAAGAACTTCTTGAAAATAAGTTGCTCCCATTTGTAATAACTTTCATCACAAGTTCTCAACTCTTTTGACCAGTCATAACTTAAACCAAGAGATTTAAGTTGTGTTTTCATATTTTGAATATTTTGATTGGTCCATTCTTTAGGACTTACTTTGTTTTCTATTGCAGCATTTTCTGCAGGAAGACCAAAAGCGTCCCAACCCATTGGTTGAAAAACATTGTAATTTTGCATTCTTTTATATCGTGAAATTACATCACCAATGGTGTAATTTCTAACATGCCCCATATGTAATTTACCAGATGGATATGGGAACATGGAAAGGCAATAAAACTTTTCCCTGTCATCAATTTTTGACTCAAAGGTTTTGTTTGATTCCCATTTTTCTTGAACGGCCTCTTCAATTGATTTTGGATTATATTCTTTGGTCATTTTAATTTTAGGAATTCTTTTTCTAAGTAATTGATTGTATGTTCATTTTCAATAAATTTCTTATCATTTAAAATATCTTGATGAAGTGGTTGATTGGTTTTTATCCCTTCAACGAAAAATTCATCTAAGGCGCTAATCATTCGCTTAATTGCAGATTTTCTTGTGTTAGCTTGAGTGATAATTTTTGCAAGAAGAGAATCATAAAATGGAGGAACATAGTAACCACCATATATATGAGAGTCATATCTTATCCCAAACCCACCAGCAGTATGCATTTTTGAAATAACGCCTGGCGAGGGTTGGAGTGTTTCAGGATCCTCAGCATTTATCCTGCATTCTATTGCATGGCCATTAAAGCTAATTTCATCCTGATTGAGAGTTATTCCTAAATCAAGAGCAATTCTTAATTGTGCTTTCACGATATCAAAACCAGTTATCATTTCTGTGACTGGATGCTCAACTTGAATCCTAGTATTCATCTCTATGAAATAAAAATTCTTATTTTCATACAAGAACTCTAAAGTTCCGACACCTTCATAATTAATTTCTTTACATAAATTCACACATGAATCTAAAATATTTTGAAGGTTTTGAGAATCAATGTCTAAAGCCGGAGCTTCCTCAATTATTTTTTGATGTCTTCTTTGCATACTGCAGTCTCTGGTGCCTAAATGAATCGCATTACCTTTTCCATCACCAACAATCTGAACTTCAATATGTCTAGGATTTTCTATAAATTTTTCTATATAAATTTTATTGTTACCAAATGCATTACCTGCCTCTTGCATCGTTATGTCTATCGTGCTTAAAAGCTCATCTTCTGCTTCAACGATTCTCATGCCTCTTCCGCCGCCGCCGGCTGTAGCTTTTATGATTACAGGATAGCCAATGTTGTTTACTATTGTTTTGAGTTGTTCATCATCCTCAGGAAGATCATCAGAATAACCAGGAACAATGGGGATATTAAACTTTGAGACAAATGCTTTAGCAGTTATTTTATCTCCCATCTTTCTTATTGTGTCAGAATTAGGCCCTATAAATTTAAAACCACTTTTATCACATTGTTCAGCAAAGTCTGGATTCTCAGCGAGGAAACCATATCCAGGATATATTGCATCAACTTCAGTTAATTCTGCAGCTGATAGTATTGAAGGAACATTCAAGTAGCTCTCAGCTGGAATTGCTGGCCCTATACAAACAGTCTCATCAGAGAATTTTAGATGTTTTAAATCTTTATCTATTTCAGAATATACACTGACCGTTTTAAGGCCTAACTCTCGGCAAGCCCTTAAGGCACGAAGAGCTATTTCTCCTCTGTTGGCAATTAGGATTTTTTTTGACATTTATTCGATAACAATAATTGTTTGACCAAATTCAACCGGTTGTCCATCATCAACCTCAATAGATGATATTTTTCCATCAAATTCAGATTTGATTTCATTCATCATTTTCATTGCTTCGATAATACATAGGACATCTCCTTTGTTAACAATGTCACCAACCTTTACAAAAGGCTCTTTATCAGGACTTGGTTTTCTATAAAAAGTTCCAACAATTGGCGATGTGACTTGATTACCTTTTATTTCGTTTTCAATTTGATTATTATCAATTTTATTAATTGATTGAGATTCATTGTTAATGCCAATGTTACTATCTTGAAGAACTTTTATTTCCCCAGAAGATTTTGAAATTCTCACTGATTCTTCCCCTTGACTTACTTCAATTTCGTTCAAATTTGAAGCTTCAAGCATCTCAATTAACGTTTTAATTTTTCTAATATCCATAAGATTACCTATTTGTTTTCTATTATTTCTTTTAAAGCCATAATGTAACCATTAGTCCCATGCCCACTAAAAACCTTGTATGCTATGTCTGAAAAATATGATTTTTTTCTAAAATCTTCTCTAGAATTTATGTCTGAAATGTGAACTTCATAAAATGGTATCTTTACTGCAAGTAACGCGTCTCGAAGTGCAACACTAGTGTGCGTATATCCGGCAGGATTAAAAATTATTACATCTACCTGATTTTCATATGCATTTTGAATAGAGTTAATTAACTCGTGTTCAGCATTGCTCTGGAAAAACTCAATCTCACAATTTGACTCATGCGCTAAATTTTTTAATTTTTCTTCAATAGAGGCAAGGCTTTCAGATCCATAAATATCTTCTTCTCTTAAGCCAAGAAGATTTAAATTGGGACCATTTAGCACTAATATATTCATTTAACAGATTTTAACCGATTTTAAAGAATTTTAAACGAATTTATAAAATATATTTCTGTATTGGATAACAAAACCCCTGTTCTGCACATCCCTGATAAAAAATCGCATGATCTGATTCATCATAATTATCGTTAAATACAATTTTTAAATAATCTTTATAAATTTTAGTTTTACCAAAATACTCATCTTCAGTTTCATAGACTGATGATTCTAATATTTTATACCTAATAGGTTCTTTCTTATTTTGAATCTTAATTGAGTCGAAATATAAATAATAATTCTCTCGAATTCTCCATTCAACATATATTTTATTATTTTCATTTTTAGTGCTTATAACGAATACTTCATTCGCAGGAAGTATTTTTTCTTGTTTAAACAAATAATTATTTTCATCAGATAAAACATCTGTTTGAAAATTCATAAGCAATGCAAAAATAAATAATGACTTTTTCATCTGTAAGTAGGATAAACTTCTGGAAATATATTGTGAAGTATTTCTTTTATTATAATTTTAAAATTAATGTCAACTCTATATTTCTGAGAAGAAAAAATTTTAATAATCTTTCATGAAGCATTTCGTCAATTATAATTTATAGATGCTATTAAATTTTTTAGTTAATTTTTACTTATTGATTCCAGTATGGTTAATCAAACTAATTTGTATTTTTAATAAAGATATAAAAAGAGAATATATTTTCGACCCACAATCAAAACTATTAATCTATCTATTTCCAAAACTTGAATTGCAAAATGTAAAAAATGATGAGATTAAAAATTTGAGAAGTGCAATTGAAAAAAGAAGAACTAATTTAAGAATTTCAAAAAAACCTAAAAAAGAAATTAAAAAAGTTGACCATTACCTTGATAAAGATGAATCAATTTTACTCCGTGAATATTCACCATACAAAGTAGACAATAAAAATATTATTTTATTTTTTCATGGAGGAGGTTATGTTCTAAATTCTGTTTTTACCCATGATGATATGGTTGCATATTTTTCTGAAAAATTAAGAACAAGGATCTTTTCTCTAGATTATAAACTTGCTCCTGAAAATAAATTTCCTGCAGCATTAGAGAATGCAATTCAAGCAGTTGAGTGGTTAGAAGATAAAAATATTTCAAGTGCAAATATTAGCTTATGTGGAGATAGTGCCGGAGGTCATTTAGCTGCATCTCTCACACATCATTTTACTAATGAAGACAAAAAAATTCATAGTCAGTTTTTGATGTATCCAATGTGTGATCCTAATTGTGATTCTGAGTCACATAAGATTTTTGGTGATAAATATTTTTTGACTAATCAGGCTATGAAATGGTTCTGGAAACATCTGCAGAAAGATGAAATTGATATGACAGATGAAATGTTTAATCTTTTATTGATTAATAAAAAAATAACCGCAGATCATACATTTATAATAACTGCAGGTTTTGATCCGTTACATGACGAAGCTGAAAAATATGCCTCTCTTTTACACAATATGAACAATAATGTGAAACAATTACATTACCCATCTATGTTTCATGGTTTTGCAACTATGACAAGATTAAAAACCGCAAATAGAGCTGTAAATGATTTTTTAAGAGAGTACAAAAAGATTTTATGAAAAATATAGTAGAGGTAAAAAATTTAAGTATTAATTTTAAAGTTAGAGATGGATCATTCTCTGCTGTAAAAGATATTAGTTTTAATATCGAAAATAATAAAACTTTAGCTTTAGTTGGAGAATCCGGCTCAGGAAAATCAGTAACCGCTATGTCGATTATGCAATTGTTACCCATGCCACAAGCGTCATACGATTTGCCTTCATCTATAACATTCAACGGCAAAGAAATAATTGGTGCTTCAAAAAAAGATCTTCTCTCCATAAGAGGTAATATTATTTCTATGGTTTTTCAAGAACCTATGACTTCATTAAATCCTTATCATAAAGTTGGCGATCAGATTACTGAATCAGTTTTACTTCATACCGATAAATCAAAAAAAGAAGCTTATGAAGAAGCAATTGAATTAATGAGGCTTGTAGAAATCGATGATGTTGAGAGAAGATTTAAATCTTATCCTCATGAATTATCTGGAGGGCAGAGACAAAGAATTATGATCGCAATGGCTTTGGTGAATAAACCCAAACTCTTAATTGCTGATGAACCAACAACTGCCCTTGATGTAACTATTCAAGCACAGATTCTTGATTTAATGTCTAAATTAAAAAAAGAATTAGGAATGTCAATTTTATTTATTACACATGACTTAGGTTTGGTGAAAGAATTTTCTGATCAAGTTTGCGTCATGCAGGATGGAAAAATTGTCGAACAGGGTAATACTTCTACTGTCTTTGAAAATCCGTCACATCCATATACTCAAAAACTTCTTAATGCAGAGCCTCAACCAAAAGAAAATATCAATGGTGAACTAAATCCTTTGATTGAAATTGATGGCCTAAATGTTTTTTATACAATGCCATCAATAAATTTTCTAAAGAAAAATAAATTTCATGCAGTTAAAGATGTATCTCTTAACATATACAAGAATACAACTATTGGTTTAGTTGGCGAATCTGGTTCTGGCAAGTCGACTCTTGGGAAAGCCATTGCTAATTTAATTAATTTTGATGGAAAAATAGCATTTAATGGTCAAGAAATCGCAAAATCTTCTAAGGATATAAAGAAACACATACAAATAGTATTTCAAGACCCATATGGATCATTGTCTCCTCGTATGACTGTAGGAGAGATAGTTGGAGAGGGACTTGGAGTTCATTTTAGATTGAGTAAAAAAGAATCCACTTCAAGAATAGATAAAGTTTTAACAGACGTTGGTATTGAATTGAGCTCAAAAAATAAGTATCCCCATGAATTTTCAGGAGGACAAAGACAAAGAATTGCGATTGCACGCTCATTAATAATGAATCCTGCATTTATGATTTTAGATGAACCTACATCAGCTTTAGACCGCTCAATTCAAATTCAAGTTATAAACTTATTAAAAGATATTCAAGATGAGTATAAGCTTACATATTTATTTATCAGCCATGATTTAAAGGTTATAAGATCAATGTCAGATTATATTTTTGTAATGAAAGATGGAAAAATAGTAGAATCTGGCATCTCGAGTGATGTTTTTGAGTATCCAAAAGAAAAATATACTAAAAAATTACTCGCAGCTGCGTTAAGATACGCATCCGATTAAATATTAAACATATAAATGAGCTCAAGAAAATATTCAAAAGAGTTAGTTGATGGTCCAAATCAAGCAGCTTCAAGGTCTATGCTTAGGGGTGTTGGTTTTACATCAGAGGACTTTACAAAGCCTTTCGTTGGGATTGCATCAACTGGTGCAAAAGTAACTCCATGTAATATGCATATAAATAAACTTTCCGAGATTGTTGAAGATTCTATAAATAATTCAGGTGGTAAGGGAGTACTTTTTAATACTATTACAGTATCTGATGGCATCTCAATGGGTACACAGGGAATGAAATATTCACTTATATCAAGAGAAGTTATTGCAGACTCAATTGAAACTGTCGTTGGATGCTTAGGTTATGACGGGTTAATTGCTATTGGTGGATGTGACAAAAATATGCCTGGATGTCTCATTGGTATGGCTAGGCTTGATAGACCTTCTATTTTCATTTATGGAGGATCAATAAAACCTTCAAATGAAAATACTGACTATGTAACCGTATCAGAAAAAGTTGGTGAATTTTCAAAAGGCGAAATTAATGAAGATCGGTTAATTCATTATGAAAAAATTTCTGTTGAAGGCCCTGGATCATGTGGTGGTATGTATACTGCAAATACAATGGCATCTGCTGTAGAAGCTTTAGGAATGAGCTTGCCTGGAAGCAGCAGTCAAGATGCTGTCTCAGAATCAAAAAAAGATGACTGTGTATCAGCTGGTGAAGCAATTATGAATTTATTAGAAAGTGACATAAAGCCGTCTGACATTATGACTAGGGAAGCTTTTGAAAACGCTATTACAGTTGTTATAGCACTTGGCGGATCAACTAATGCAGTTCTTCATTTATTAGCAATTGCTCATTCAATCGGTGTTGAATTAGAACTTGATGATTTTACGAAAATCGGAAAGGAAACTCCAGTTCTTGCTGATCTTAAGCCTTTTGGAAGTCACTATATGTCTGAATTGAATGCAAACGGAGGAATTCAACCATTAATGAAATTATTGCTTGATAAAGGACTGCTGCATGGAGACTGTCTAACAGTTACCGGTAAAACTCTCAGTCAGAACCTAGAAAATGTAACTCCTTATGAGAAAAAAAATATCATTAGAGATTTTGATAATCCTATTAAAGAAAATAGTCACCTCAGAATTATGTATGGAAATTTAGCTGTTGATGGAGCTGTTGCCAAAATTACTGGTAAAGAAGGGACTTCTTTTGAAGGTAATGCACGAGTTTTTAATTCTGAAGAGGAGGGAGTTGAAGCTATATTATCGAATTCAATTAATGATGGTGATGTAATAGTAATTAGGTATGAAGGACCTAAAGGCGGACCGGGTATGAGAGAAATGTTAAAACCAACGTCAGCAATTATGGGATTAGGTTTAGGAGATAAAGTTGGATTTATTACAGACGGTCGTTTTTCAGGGGGCACACATGGATTTGTGGTAGGACATATTTCACCAGAAGCAGCAGAGGGTGGAAACATCGCTCTTGTAGAAAATGGAGATACAATCTTAATTGATGCTGAAAATGATCAATTGATTCTTAAAGTTGAAGATAAAGTTCTAGATGAAAGAAGATCTAATTGGACTAATCCAATTAAGACTCCAAAAAAAGGAGTGCTTGCTAAATATGCAAAGAGTGTAAAATCTGCAAGTTTAGGTGCTACGACAGACTAATATGATAGACAGAAAATTTCCAAAAAGCAGACTGCGAAGACTTAGAAGAAGTTCTAATCTAATAAATCTAGTATCGGAAAATACTTTAAGTGCTAATGATCTTATTCAACCATTATTTATTAAAGAAGATTTAGATGGCTCTGAACCGATAGATTCAATGCCTAATATAAATAGGTATGGCTTAAAAGATATTTTGAAAGAAATTGAAGATGTTTTACATAATGGAATAAATACTATTGCATTATTCCCAGTCATTAATCCAGATAAAAAAGATGAAAATGGTGGCGAAGCTGTTAATGAAAATAATCTTATTTCAACAGCCATTAAAAATATAAAAAAAGAATTCCCTGAGATTATTTTAATTGCTGATGTTGCTTTGGATCCTTATACATCTCATGGTCATGATGGAGTTCTTTTAGACGGTATTGTTGATAATGATTCTACTCTAGATGTTCTAGTTGAGCAGTCATTGGTTCTAGCTAATGCTGGTGCAGATATAATTGCGCCATCAGATATGATGGATGGGCGAATTAAGTTTATCAGAGAAGTTTTAGAGAATTCTAATCTAAAAGACACTATATTACTCTCATATGCAGCTAAATATAATTCAAAATTTTATGGACCCTTTAGAGATGCTGTTGACTCAGCTTCAAATTTAGGTGAGTCCTCTAAGTCAAGTTACCAAATGAATCCAAGTAATATAAATGAGGCTTTGCAAGAAGTAGCAATGGATATAAATGAAGGCGCAGATATAGTAATGGTTAAGCCTGCAATGCCTTATTTAGATGTTATTCATGCCATAAAACAAGAATTTAAAATTCCAACTTTTGCATATCAAGTTAGCGGAGAATATAGCATGCTTAAGCTTGCCATCGAGAAAGGATGGCTTCATGAGGATGTTATGCTAGAATCACTTCTCAGCATAAAAAGGTCAGGCGCAGATGCAATACTTACATATGCTGCAAAAGATATTGCAAAGGAGATTTCTAAATAATGAGTGATGTAGTTGAAGTACAAAATTCTGAAGACTTTCAAGAAAAGGTAATTCAATCTGATAAACCAGTTTTAGTAGACTTTTGGGCTGAATGGTGCGGCCCATGCAAACAACTGGCTCCTTTAGTTGAAGAAATAGCTAAAGAGCATAAAGATGAAATAACAGTGTGCAAGATGGATGTTGATAATAATAGGGATACAGCAGCATCATATGGCATAAGATCAATACCTACTTTGATGATTTTCTCAAACGGTGAACTTGTCGGTACAGAGATTGGAGCACTTACAAAACAACAACTTGACGAATTTGTTAGATCAAAAATTTAAAATTTTATCTAATAAACTTTGATTCTTAATTAAAAAGAGTTATTATTTTTGTTCCAGATTTAGAAAACATTCCAGTTTTAAAAAAAATTCAAAAGATTATATTGGGGAAAATTTATGAATCTTAGTGAAATAAAAGATAAGCCTATTAGCGAATTGGTTGATATTGCCTCTGAGTTAGGCTTGGAAGATCTTGGCCGTTTAAAAAAACAAGAAATTATTTTTCGTATTTTTAAACACAAGGCATCTGAAGGAACTGACATATTTGGTGGGGGAGTTTTAGAGATTTTAAATGATGGATTTGGATTTCTAAGATCGCCTCAAGGATCTTATTGTGCAGGTGAAGATGATATTTATGTTTCACCAAGCCAAATAAGAAAATTTGGACTTAGAAAAGGTGACTCTGTCGAAGGAAAAATTAGGACACCAAAAGATAAAGAAAGATATTTCGCTTTAATCCAAGTAGATACTATCAACGGTGAAGAGCCTGCTAAGACTAAAAATAAAATTCTTTTTGAAAACCTTACGCCACTTTTTCCAACAGAAAGATTGATGCTTGAGCAAGGAAGTGGCTCAAATGAAGATCTTTCATCAAGAATTATTGATTTAATTGCTCCAGTTGGAAAGGGACAAAGGGGTTTAATAGTTTCACCTCCAAAAGCAGGTAAAACTTTAATGCTTCAAAGCATTGCTCACTCTATAAAGGCTAACAATCCAGAAGTAGAGCTAATAGTTTTACTTATTGACGAAAGACCAGAAGAGGTTACAGATATGTCAAGAACTGTGAAAGGTGAGGTTGTTGCAAGTACTTTTGATGAGCCGCCAACTCGTCATGTTCAAGTTGCAAATATGGTTATTGAAAAAGCAAAGAGACTTGTTGAACATAAAAAAGATGTCGTAATTTTACTTGATTCGATTACAAGACTTGGTAGAGCATATAACTCAGTCCAGCCCGCATCTGGGAAGATCTTAAGTGGAGGAGTAGACTCAAATGCTCTAGAAAGACCAAAAAGATTTTTTGGCGCTGCTAGAAATTTAGAAGAGGGCGGAAGTCTTACAATTATTGCGACTGCATTAGTTGAAACTGGGTCAAAGATGGATGAAGTTATTTATGAGGAATTCAAAGGAACCGGTAATATGGAAATTCATCTTGAAAGAAAAATAGCAGAGAAAAGAATCTATCCTGCTATAAACATAAGGAGATCAGGAACTAGAAGAGAAGATCTTCTAACATCAGACGATGAACTTCAAAGAATGTGGGTGTTAAGAAAAATTTTGGACGAAATGGAAGATGCCCAAGCAATACAATTTTTAATAGATAGAATTAAAACTCATAAAACTAATGATGAGTTCTTCAACTCTATGAAAAATGGAAATGGTAAAAAAACTAAATAGCTTTTTTTATATCATCTAACAAACTATCAGAAAAATAATCAATTATTTTTGATTCGTAACCCATTTGAGATATTTCACTTTTAACTCTTTTTGATATTGAAAATAACGTCACATCGTTATCTTTACTGTGAATATTTTTAAAATACATTTTCGCAGATAATACACTTGTAAAAATTACTGCTGATGCATACTCAAACTCAGATTTTAGATCATTATAATTATTGAGTTCTATCCTCTCATAACAAATAATTTCTTCAGAAAATGCCATATTTTCGTCAAGGAATTCTTTAATTTTATTTAGACCATCAACTCCTTTTACAATAAGGAATCTTCTTCCTGAGAGGTTTTTTCCAAGTAAAGAAATTAACTCATCAGATCCTGGTGGTGTTGGGCAACTTGACTCAACGCCATAGCTAGAAAGAATAAATTTTGTTGATTGCCCCATTGTATATATATTTTTTTTATTACAAATTTCAAAGTTTTTAAAATTTTTTACTGAGGCAGTGCTTTGAAATATAACATCTGTAAAGATACCTTCTGGCAATAAGTAATTAATAGGCCTAATTTTAAAAAGAGGAATATTTTTTATCATCTCCTCTTCATTAGCGATTAATGGAGATGAGCTAGTATCAATGATGTTCATTTAATAAATTTAATCCATTATTTGCTGTTATATCTTTATATAACTGATCAACGTTATTACCTGAAAAAGTAATAAATTTATCTCTTCCAAAGATTTCACCCTGTAAAAAACCGTTTGAAGCAAAAATTGAAATTGCTGAATTACAATCAGCATTTAATTTTTTCAATAAATTTCTTTCCATTTTAATTTGTTCATTAAGTTCTTTCATTTGGTCGAACAATAATGATGATTTTATAAAATCTCCCACTTTAGAACCTTCTTTCCATTGAACAGCTAAAACACCCTGACCTGAGCAAGTTATATGTTCCAGTTGTTTATAATTTTGCTTTTCCAGAAGAGAACTCAATCTAGATAATCCTGCCTCTGCTAATATGATGCAATCGTACATACCATCATTAAGTTTTTTAATTCTGGTATCTATGTTTCCGTTTAGAAGTTGAATATTTTTGGCATTCATATGAAATTTTGCTTGCATGATCCTTCTTAAGCTTGATGTACCAAGTTTCATATTTTTTTCAAAAACTGTATCTGTATCATTTCTAAATATTATTAAGTCATTTATTTTTCTCTTTTGAGTTTCGATAAAGTAAAAATGTTTTAAACCTTCAGTCTCCTGAGCGGGCATGTCTTTGGCTGAGTGAATAGCAATGTCTACAGAATTTTTTTGAATCATTTGCTCAATTTCATTCACGAAGTTCGCCTTATCGAACATTACTTCGCCTTTAGCACTCATTTTGTCTCCACTCGTTAATACTTCAACTAATTTATAATCTTCTAATAAAAAAGCCTTTGAAAAAATTTCTACTTGCTTTAGCGCTAATTTTGAAGATCTAGATGCTATTCTTATTGTCATATTTTAAAAAGAGTGCTCTCACGTCACCGACATTTTTTTCTTTTAATACTGAAAATGTCTCAGGTATTTGAAAGCTTGAAAATTTACTGAACTCTAAATAAATTTTACATGATCTCATTAAAGTTTTGTTGTTAGCTAAAGAATCTAATACAGATGTTTCAATATCAGAATTAAAAGGAGGATCTATTAATATTAGATCAAGATTTGATAAATTGCTTTTCTTTATCCAGCTTAATCCATCTTTAAATAAAACCATTGATTTTTCATTTAAATCCAATTTTTTGATTGCTATCTTTAGAGTTTGATAATTTTTCTTATTAAGTTCTATAAAAATTGTTTTTTTTGCACCCCTTGATAGAGCTTCAATACCTAATGCACCAGTTCCAGCAAAAAGATCGAGGCATTCCATTCCTTTGATTTCAAATTGAATCCAGTTAAATAAAACTTCTCTTAGTTTGCTAGAAGTTGGTCTCAAGGAATTCTTAAAATCAAAGGGAATATTTTTACCTTTTAAGTATCCACCAGTTATCCTTATATTATTTTTCATCTAAATTATTTTTCTTTAAGTATAATTCATAGTATGAGTGTTCAAGATAATTTTAGATTGGCTATGAGAAGATATGTTTATTCTGTTAGCATAATGTCCAATAAAGATGTATCAGGCAACCTAAATGCCATCACAGTTTCTTCAGTAACTTCAATATCCATGGAACCACCAAGCCTATTGGTATGTATTAATAAAAATTCAAGAATACATGATAGCTTAGTACTTGAATCAGAATTTTGTATAAATTTATTAAGCAAAGAACAGGAAAATCTTTCAAATGTTTGTTCAGATGAAGAAAAATATGATCAAAGATTTGATGATAAGAATTGGAATCACGAAGGTGTACCATATCTTCAGAATGCTCAATCAAATATATTTTGCAAAATTGATAAATTAACTTCCTATCATACTCACACAGTTGTGATTGGAACGGTCTTGGATTCCATGTTTAAAGATAATATTGCCACCCTTACTTATGTGGATGGCAAATATGAATGATTTATTGAGTGGCTCTTATAAATTTCTTAATATAAGAATTTAAATCATTATTAATACTATTTAGTGCCATAAATGGAGTGTCTGGCATATCCAATAATTTACTAGGTACTACTTCAAGTTTTCTAAGCAGACCCACTAGACCATGCATTTTTGCCCATAGATCTATGCAAGTTTCAGATATGAATTCAGAATCTTTATTTGATGAATATTCTGTAAATAAAGAAAGAAGGTGATGGTATGTTTGATTTGCCGCCTGAAACAAATGTGGATATTTAGTGAAATCAGTTACTGCTGTCCCAAACATCAAGTCATACGTATTTGCGTTCTTGACGCCAAAAGCAACATATTCCTCTCCTAAGAATATCAAATTTTCTTCTATATTTTTTGATTTAACTTTTGAAATTGTTTTATAAAGTTTATTAAATCCTTCTTTAGCTATTTCTGCATATAGGTCTTCTTTTGTTTTGAAATGTCTATAAGGAGCTGTTTGAGACACATTACTTTCTTTAGCAAGACTTCTTATGCTCAATTTTGTATATCCATCTCTTTCACACATTTTACATGCGCAATCTATGAGTTCCTGCTTTAAATTGCCGTGATGATAGGACTTCATATAGTATTTTTTAATGTTGACACTGCTAACATATTCATTTAATGTTTACACTGCATACATTAGTTTTTTTAAAAAAAAATGTCAAATCTGAGTACTTTGAAGTCTTTTTATTTCATGTCACTATTTTTTAGTGCTTTTATTCAATCCGTTGAGGTTTTGGAAGTAAAGATTTTAGATTCTTATACGATAACTAAAGAATTTCCAGGAAAGCTTCTTCCAACAGAACAATCAAAATTAGCTTTTGAAATATCAGGAAAAATAAAGAACATTTATGTTGATGTTGGAGACTCAGTTGAAAAAGGAGATATTCTTGCAAAGTTAGATGATAGAGAGGCTCTTGCAAGATTAAATCAAGCAAAGGCTAGCTTTGATTTATCAAAACAAATCTTAGAAAGATTTCAAGACTTAAAAAGTCAAGGACACATATCAATTCAAGAACTTGATAAAGCTCAATCAGACTTCATTATCGCTAAATCTGAATTTGAATATTTTAAAGTTAAGCTCGAACAAACAAATCTCATATCGCCTTTTAAAGGTGTAATACAAGATAGGTTTATTGATACAGGAACTGTTATCAATCAGGGAGTTCATGTTTTAGAAATTATTGATTCAAATAATGTCGAGGCTCACATTTCATTACCTGTTAGTTATTTGAATGATATGAAAGTAGGAAAAAAATATAAATTCAAAATTGATGGAGATATAAAAGAGGCATTATTTTACCGTCTTGCTCCAATGTCTCCTGGTGGATCTGATAGCAGACTTGCAATTTTTAAATTTGATGAATTCATAAAACCTGGATCAATAGCAAATTTAAACTTACAAATAAATAAATCCTCTAGAGGGACATGGGTGCCTTTAAAATCTCTATCTCAATCAGATCAAGGTTTGTGGGCTTTGTATACAATTAATGAACAAAATATTGTTGTAAGAGATCTTGTTCAAATTATTTATTTTGAAGATGAATATGCTTTTGTTCGTGGAACGATTAAAGATGGAGATCTTATTGTTCTTGGCGGTGCAGCAAAAATTATTCCTGGAAAGATTATCAATTAAATATGAAATTTATAAGTATTTTTCTTGATAGACCAAGAATATTATTTTTAACATTAGCATTTATTCTTTTAACCGGAATATCATCAATTCTCACGGTACCAGTTCAAGAAAATCCAGAATTGGCTGAAAGATGGGGCAATGTTTCGGTATTTTATCCAGGCGCAACTCCAGAGAGGATCGAAACACAGGTCGTTAATGATTTGGAAATTAAACTCAGAGAAATTGTTGAAATTGATGAACTTGACTCAATAATCTCGCAGGGATATTCAAAATCTCATATTGAATTAGAAGATAGTGTCCCGCCTGCAAAAATTGAGGAAACATGGTCAAGAATTCAAGATAAAGTTGATCAGATTGTTCCGCCTCAAGGATCGACAATTATTTTAAACAGAACTGCAGGACCACCAATTACATTGGAATACATTATCGATTGGAATGGTGAAGGTGACCCTCCTTTGATAATGATGTCACGTTTAGCTGAGCAGCTAAAACGAAAGCTTAGCTCAATACCTTTAACAAAAGAAACAGCAATTTATGGCGGAACAGATGAAGAAATTTTAGTGGAAGTAGATTCTGCAAAAATGTCTTCGTTAAACTTGACCTATCAAGAAGTAGCTAACGCAATTAAATCTTTTGACAACAAAAAACCAATAGGAGTAATTTCTGATCAGTATTCAGAATTCCTTATTAGGCTCAAGGATAACATTACCAATCCGCAAAAAATTGGAGAGATTCCTTTAAAGGTAATTAACGAATCTCAAATTATAAGATTGCAAGATATTGCAAAAATATCGATAGAAGCAGCAAGTCCAATTGAAGATATTTTCTTATATAACGGCAAACAAGTTATATCTGTATCAACTACTGGGACAATGTCACAACGTGTTTATGATTATGTTGATAGAGTTGAACAGCTTGTTTCTGAAACACGACAGGTTCTGCCTGAAGAATTTTCAATCATAAGGATTTATGACGAATCAAAATATGTTTCGTCAAAGTTTAATGAGCTTATTAAAAGTTTTTCCTTGGCTGCGTTTTTTGTTTTGAGCTTAAGCTTTTTATTACTTGGAATTAGACCAGGAATTATTGTTACAGCAATTTTGCCTTTTTCGGTTTCATTAGTATTGCTTGGTTGCAGATTGATCGGATTGCCGCTTCATATGACATCAATTACTGGAATAATTATCGCTCTTGGCTTACTGATTGATAATGGAATTATTGTTGTTGAAGATTATAAATTTCGAAGGTCCCAAGGATTGTCTATAAAAGATTCTATTAATGAAACTCTAATTCAATTAACAACGCCATTAGCTGCGGCCACAGGAACAACTGTTTTTGCTTTTATGCCAATTGTGACTGGAGAGGGATCAAGTGTAGAGTTTGTTGGAGGACTTGCAATTACAGTCATAATGTCAATTGTCTCATCGCTATTATTAGCATTAATTTTAGTACCAGTTTTGATGAGTTATATGGAAAAAATTCCTTACTTTGCAAATATTAAGGTTCATGAAGAGGGTTACAGTAATGAAAAATTATTATCTCAATACAGGAAATTTTTACATTGGGCTTTTTCTCTTCCCAGAAGAGCAATATTGCTGTCGGCATCATTGCCAATTTTAGGGTTTCTATCTTTTACATTTATCGACAAAGACTTTTTCCCATCAAGTGATAGAGACATGTTTAGAGTTCACATAGAACTTCCACAAAATTCATCTACTTTAAAGACAGCTGAGCGAGCAAAACTTGTGAGAGAACAGATTCTTGAGAGCAATTTAATTGATATTGAGAAAGACTATTGGTTTGTAGGTAGATGGATGCCAAGAGTCCTGATGAATATTGTTGGTGGAAAAGAAAAAACAGGATCAAACAATTGGGCTCAAGCAGTTTTTTTTGCAGATGATTATTATGAGATGATTGATAAACTACCAGAACTCTCAAGACTCATTGTGGCTAAAAATCCAGATGTTGTAATTTATATTGATAGCTTTTTTTCAGGACCGCCATTTTTTTCTGATATTAGATATGACATATTTGGTGATGATGAAAATGTATTAGTTGCATTGGGATCTGAGCTTGAATTAATAATCAATAATGCTCCAGATATCAGTCATACTAAGTCAGAAGCTACAAATTCAAGTACAAATATAGAGTTTGAATTCGATAGTTCTAGCATTTCACTATCTGGAAGCAGTACTGAGAAATTTGCTAATGAGCTTTTTGCATCAAATAATGGATTAGTAATTAGCTCAATGCTTGATTCAAATATTGAAATACCAATTAGGGTCAAAGGAACAGTAAATAATTCAAACATAACTGGAGACTCAAGTTTACTATCTTTAGCTACATCAAATGGTATAGATACTGTTGGCAATTTCGGTAAAACATTACTCAATAAAAGATCAAGCACTATAACAAGAATTAGCAGCCAAAGAGTTAATATTGTTGAGGGTTGGGTTTGGACAGGAACACTTGCTTCTGAAACTGAAAATTATATTAAAAATGATGTTGAAGAATTTAGAAAAAATTTACCTCCAGGCTATTCGATTAAACAAAGTGGTGAAGCAGAGGTAAGAGGTGATTCACAATCTCAAATTTGGTCATCGGCAATAATTTATATTTTATTAATTACTATTGGACTTGTTTTTGCATTAAATTCTTTCAGAGAGACTTTATTAATTCTTTCTGTTGCAATTCTTTCGATCGGTCTTTCTTTCATTGGATTAATAATTGGACAACAAAACTTTGGCTTCATTGCAACAATTGGCGCCATAGGTTTAATTGGACTTTCAATTAATGATTCAATCATTGTTTTATCTCATATAAAAGAGAGAGCTAAGAAATCTTTGATGACGAAATCAGATTTAATAGAAGTTGTTATAAGATCTACACGTCATATTATTACTACCTCCTTAACAACTTTAGGAGGTTTTTTGCCTTTGATATTTGCGAGTGTTTTCTTTAGGCCTTTAGCTTGGGCAATGAGTGTTGGAGTTCTCGGCGCAACACTAACTGCACTATTATATATTCCTGCAATATATATTTTATTAAACAGAGTTAGAGATTAGCGCATTCTTTGGAGCAGAAATAGAGCCCTTTATTTTGAATTACTAAGGACTCATGAACATATGTTTTACACGCATGGCAACTCATCATTAGATCAGACTTTTGATCATTTTTTTTAAATTTAGATGATATATATGCTTTACCAAGCTTAATAAAAAAATATATTAATAGTGGAGCAAAAAGAGGAATTATTTTGATAATCACTTAGTTATTTCTTGGCCTTGATTCATCAAGAAAGTTCCAAGACCATCTTCTTTGTCGGGTTGTGTTTTCATTTTCTTGATTAGGATAATTTATATTTATAACAACTCTAACGTCCTCTAGAAGCTCTGAGTATCCCAAAGCTTCATAACAGTTTTCTAAAATCTTTAAGGCTCTATAGTTTTCGCTTGAGTTTGGAATATTTTCAATAACATAGTTAGCTCTTCTGATAGCACCAACGTATGCATTTATTGAATAATAATAGTCTGCAGCAGCTAATTCGTTTTTTGCAATCATATTTCTAAGATACACATTTCTTTGTTTAGCATATTGAACATATTGACTATCTGGAAATCTGGTGAGAAATTCAGTTAATTCTGCGAAAGATTGCTTCGCACCTGAAATATCTCTATTAGAGAGGTCTGTATCTGAAAATCTTATTAATAGATCTCGATCTCGGGTATAACTTGATAGCCCTTTCATAAAATATGCATAATCAATGTTTGGATGTCTAGGATGCAATCTTATAAATTTTTCAGCAGAAGAATGAGCAGCCTCTGTCTCAGAATTCATAAAGTGTGCATATATTAACTCTACTTGTGCTTGCTCAGCATATTTACCAAAAGGATACATATTCTCTATTGCTTCTAAAGATTCGATAGCTCCATTAAAGTTGTTAGAATTCATTCTTCTTTGAGCTTGGTCATAATATATTTTTTCTGGTTGCTCTACTTCTGGACCATCCGAATTACAGCTTACAACGATAAAAGATATCATTGGTAAAATTAGAAATGTTCTTATTAAATTTATCATTTATGTTGGCTATTTTAACTGCATAATTACATTTTGCGATTTAAAAACATAAAATTAGAACAAATTTTTAAAAGTTAGTTCACATGACAGCTATAAAAAAGGTACCTGGAAGTCTTTCAAATATGCGACTTGATAAAGTCTCAGCTGAAATTTTTGAAGATTTTTCCAGAACTCAATTAAAAAAATGGATTATTGAAGGCAGAATATTGCTAAATGGTGATATATCGTCACCAAAAGAAATCGTCCAAGAAAACGATGAGATTGAAATCAATCCTGTTTCAGAAGAAAAAGTTAGCTGGGAGCCTGAAGACATTCATATTGATGTGATTCATGAAACAGAGCATTATTTAATAGTTGATAAGCAACCAGGTATAGTAATGCACCCTGGGGCTGGTTGTAAAAATGGGACTTTAGCAAATGGCCTTGTTTATCACTATCCAGAGTTAAAAAATTTACCGCGATGTGGCATTGTTCATAGATTAGATAAAGATACTTCAGGAATCCTGGCAGTAGCCAGAACAGAGGGATTTCGAAACTACTTTGTTTCACTGTTGCAAGAGAGAAAGATCAAAAAAAGCTATAAAGCCATTGTCGTTGGTAATGTTATAGGAAGTTTTAGAATCAATGATCCTATTGGTCGAGATAAAAACAATAGATTAAAGATGGCTATAAGATCAGACGGAAAAGAATCAGAGTCTTTTATTCAAAAAGAAAAAAGTTATGATAATTATTCTTTGTTAAATGTTTCTATACTTACTGGTAGAACTCATCAAATCAGAGTGCATTTAGCAAACAATCAATTACCTATAATTGGTGATAAAACATACAATCCTGCCGGACGTATTGCAAAAAATACTTCACCTGAATTAATTGAAATAATAAGAAATTTTCCAAGACAAGCTCTTCATTCATTTGAGTTAACTTTTTTTGATCCATATTTAAAAAATGATGTATCTTTTTTTTCGGACATGCATAAAGACATGCTCAAGCTTTTAGATGAAATTAAAAAACATACTTAAATAGATTAAAAAGCTTGTTTTTATAAGCAAATTTAATGTATAAACCACTACCCAAGGTAAAAATATGAAATTAGCTGGAAATGATATGTTGATTCAATCCCTTATTAATGAAGGGGTTGAGTATATTTTTGGTTATCCAGGCGGCGCTGCTTTACATATTTATGACGCAATCTTCAAACAAAAAGAAATGCAACATATTTTAGTTAGGCATGAACAGGGTGCAACACACGCTGCAGATGGATATGCCAGAGCTACAGGCAAGCCTGGAGTAGTAATGGTTACCTCAGGGCCAGGTGCGACAAATGCAATAACTGGAATTGCAACTGCATTTATGGACTCGATTCCAATGATTGTTATTTCAGGACAAGTACAAAGTCATTTGATTGGAACAGATGCATTTCAAGAAACTGATATGATTGGCATTTCTAGACCGATAGTGAAACATAGCTTTACCGTTGATCATCAAGAAAACATTCCTACCATTGTAAAAGAAGCATTTCATATAGCTACTTCTGGAAGACAAGGCCCTGTAGTAATTGATATCCCTAAGGACTTAACTAATCCAGATGAGTTATTTGATTATGAATATCCTAAAAAAGTTAGCATAAGATCATACAATCCACCTGTAGAGCCTGAGCAAAATCAAGTTGATAGAGTTATATCTGCTCTAAAGGAGTCTAAAAGGCCTGTTATTTATGCAGGAGGAGGAACTATTGCAAGTAATGCGTCTGATGAATTGAGAGAGTTAAATAGTTACATTAAGGTACCTGTCACAAATACTTTGATGGGTTTGGGTGTTTATCCTGGAACTGATAAATATTTTCTTGGAATGCTTGGTATGCATGGGACATATCAAGCTAATATGGCGATGCATAATGCTGATTTAATTCTTGCAATCGGTGCAAGATTTGATGACAGAATAACTAATACTCCATCAAAATTTGCACCTAAGGCTAAAATAGTTCATTTTGATGTCGATCATTCGTCTGTATCAAAAATTATCGAAGCAGATATTGCAGTTTTTGGACAAGTAAAAAATTCTTTGCAAGCAATCAATGAAAAGCTCAAATTAGAATCTGAAGAGTTTGATGAAGGAAGATTTACTGATTGGCATAATCAAATTGCAGATTGGAGAAAATCTCATGGATTAAATCATGAACTTTATCTTGAGGTTGATGATAGTAAACCTGTTCTTCCTCAAGCAGCCGTTCAACATATTTATCAGGCTTCTGAAGGAAAAGCATTTGTGACATCAGATGTTGGACAACACCAAATGTTTGCTGCTCAATATTATCATTTTGATGAACCAAGAAAGTGGATAAACTCTGGTGGTCTTGGAACAATGGGATTTGGATTACCTTCTGCGATGGGTGTTAAGTTGGCTTACCCTGATGAAGAAGTTATTTGTATAACAGGTGAGGGCAGTATACAAATGTGTATTCAAGAACTTTCGACCTGTTCACAATATAAACTACCCATAAAGATTTTTAACATTAATAATCTTGCTCTCGGAATGGTAAAACAATGGCAAGACATGAATTATGATGGAAGACATTCATCAATTAGTTATGAAGATTCATTACCTGATTTCTCCAAGCTAGTTGAATCCTTTGGACATGTTGGCATTAAAATTACAAAAAATTCCGAGCTCAAAGAAGGAATTGAAAAAGCGTTATCAATGAAAGATAAGTTAGTTTTTGTAGATATTTACGTTGACCCAGATGAACATGTTTATCCTATGCTTGTTGCTCCAAATGGAAGTTTGAAAGACATGTGGCTGGGCAAAGGAAATAAAACATGATTCAAAGACAACTAACTCTAATAATGGAAAACAAACCTGGCGCTTTAGCAAGAGTAGTCGGTCTATTTCATCAACGAGGATATAACATCGATAGTCTGCATGTTGACCCTATTTCCGATTTAAAGCCTTATGAGTTTATTGAAAAAGAATTGGAAATAAAATTTCAGGAAAATGAAATCTCTAGATTGGTTGTCAAAACAACTGTAGGCGATTCATTGATGAGGCAAATATTGAGACAGATTAACAAATTAATAGAAGTTATCGCAGTAAGTGATGATGAGAATACTTATTTGAAGGGGATATTAAGAGATGAAAATCTATTATGATAATGATGCAGATATAAATATCATTCAGGGCATAAATGTAACCATTATTGGATACGGTTCTCAAGGACATGCACATGCAAATAACTTAAATGACTCTGGTGTCAATGTAACTGTTGGCTTAAGAGAAGGATCTTCTTCATGGAGTAAAGCCGAAGCTGCAGGATTAAATGTTAAAACTGTATCTGAGTCAGTTAAAGATGCTGATTTAGTTATGATCTTGGCACCTGATGAATTTCAAAAAAGTATTTTTGATAAGCACATTTCACCAAATTTAAAAAGTGATGCAATTCTTGGATTTGCCCATGGATTTAATATCCATTTTAAAAAAATAGTTCCATCAGAAGACAATAGTGTAATTATGATTGCACCTAAAGGACCTGGCCACACTGTAAGAAGTACTTATAAAAACGGTGGCGGAGTGCCATCTTTAATAGCAATTTACAAAGATAATATTGTTGATAAAAAATTTAATGCAAAAGATTTAGCATTGTCATATGCGATGGCCAATGGTGGAACTAGAGCTGGTGTTTTAGAAACATCATTTAAAGAAGAAACAGAAACAGATCTTTTTGGCGAACAAGCTGTTCTATGTGGTGGATTAACAGCCCTAATAAAAGCTGGTTATGAAACTTTGGTTGAGGCTGGATATAGTCCAGAAATGGCATATTTTGAATGTTTACATGAAACAAAATTAATAACTGATTTGATACAAGAGGGCGGAATTGCAAATATGCATTACTCGATCTCAAATACAGCTGAATTTGGAGACTATAAAAGTGGCCCAAAAATAATTACAGAAGATACAAAAAAGGCAATGAAAGAAATTCTTTCCGAAATACAGACTGGTAATTTTGCAAATGAATTTCTCGATGATTGTCGTCAAAGTAATGATGGAACTGGCGGCCCAATAATGAAGTCAAATAGAAAAATGACCCAAAATCATCCAATCGAACAGGTTGGAAAAGAGCTGCGATCAAAAATGAAATTTCTCAATTCTGAGAAACTCGTTGATAAGGAAAAAAATTAACAAAAAAGCCTTTCTTCTTGTATCTAAGTCCGTTAGAATACGAGTCCCGTCCATCGAGACGGATGTTCTTTAAAATATTTGGTTACTCGTGTGGGTGTTCAAAATACGAGAAAAAAATTTAGATTTTTATATTAAAAATCAACAAACATGATATTAATTGAAGAGTTTGATCATGGCTCAGATTGAACGCTGGCGGTAGGCTTAACACATGCAAGTCGAGCGAGAAAGTATCTTCGGATATGAGTAGAGCGGCGGACGGGTGAGTAACGCGTAGGAATCTACCTAGTAGAAGGGGATAGCCCGGGGAAACTCGGATTAATACCGTATACCTCCTAAGGGAGAAAGAGGGCCTCTCTTGATGCTCTCGCTATTAGATGAGCCTGCGTAAGATTAGCTTGTTGGTAAGGTAATGGCTTACCAAGGCTACGATCTTTAGCTGGTCTGAGAGGACGATCAGCCACATTGGGACTGAGACACGGCCCAGACTCCTACGGGAGGCAGCAGTGGGGAATATTGGACAATGGGCGCAAGCCTGATCCAGCCATACCGCGTGTGTGAAGAAGGCCTTCGGGTTGTAAAGCACTTTAAGCAGGGAGAAAAAGTTATAAGTTAATACCTTATAACCGTGATGTTACCTGCAGAATAAGCACCGGCTAATTCCGTGCCAGCAGCCGCGGTAATACGGAAGGTGCAAGCGTTAATCGGAATTACTGGGCGTAAAGCGCGCGTAGGTGGTTTGTTAAGTTGGATGTGAAAGCCCTGGGCTCAACCTAGGAACTGCATCCAAAACTAACTCACTAGAGTACGATAGAGGGAGGTAGAATTCATAGTGTAGCGGTGGAATGCGTAGATATTATGAAGAATACCAGTGGCGAAGGCGGCCTCCTGGATCTGTACTGACACTGAGGTGCGAAAGCGTGGGTAGCGAACAGGATTAGATACCCTGGTAGTCCACGCCGTAAACGATGACAACTAGCTGTTGGGAGACAATGTCTTTCAGTGGCGCAGCTAACGTTTTAAGTTGTCCGCCTGGGGAGTACGGCCGCAAGGCTAAAACTCAAATGAATTGACGGGGACCCGCACAAGCGGTGGAGCATGTGGTTTAATTCGATGCAACGCGAAAAACCTTACCTACTCTTGACATACTTGGAAGCTCTTGTAATGAGAGTGTGCCTTTTGGAGCCAAGATACAGGTGCTGCATGGCTGTCGTCAGCTCGTGTCGTGAGATGTTCCGTTAAGTCGGATAACGAGCGCAACCCTTACCCTTATTTGCCAGCGATTCGGTCGGGAACTATAAGGGGACTGCCGGTGATAAACCGGAGGAAGGTGAGGACGACGTCAAGTCATCATGGCCCTTACGAGTAGGGCTACACACGTGCTACAATGGGGAATACAGACGGACGCTAAGCCGCGAGGTGGTGCTAATCCTAGAAAGTTCTTCGTAGTCCGGATTGGAGTCTGCAACTCGACTCCATGAAGTCGGAATCGCTAGTAATCGCGAATCAGCATGTCGCGGTGAATACGTTCTCGGGTCTTGTACACACCGCCCGTCACACCATGGAAGTGGATTGCACCAGAAGTAGATAGTCTAACCTTCGGGAGGGCGTTTACCACGGTGTGCTTCATGACTGGGGTGAAGTCGTAACAAGGTAGCCGTAGGGGAACCTGTGGCTGGATCACCTCCTTAACGAAAAATGTGTTTTCAACGCCCACACGAGTAACTAAATATTTAAGATCCTTGATATGTAAAATAAATGGTATGTAATTTTCTAGTGTATACATTTTGTATACATGAGATCACTGCAAATTAAAAAGTAGTTAATATATTTTATTAAGTACTCTCAAAATGTTAAATAACCTTTTTAAGGTTATATGATCAAGTAAAGGAAGAGCACAAGGCGGATGCCTTGGCAGCATAAGGCGATGAAGGACGTGGTAACCTGCGATAAGCTTCGGGAAGTTGGTAAACAAACTTTGATCCGAGGATTTCCGAATGGGAAAACCCAGTGCACACAAGTGCATTATCTTATACTGAATACATAGGTATAAGAGGCAAACCTAGGGAACTGAAACATCTAAGTACCTAGAGGAAAAGAAATCAATTGAGATTCCGGTAGTAGCGGCGAGCGAAACCGGATCAGCCCTTAAGCTTAATTTAGTTCAGCAAAATATTCTGGAAAGTTTAGCCATAGTAGGTGATAGCCCTGTATGTGAAAGACTAATTTAAGTGAAATCGAGTAGGTCGGGACACGTGAAATCTTGACTGAATATGGGGGGACCATCCTCCAAGGCTAAATACTCTATGCTGACCGATAGTGAACCAGTACCGTGAGGGAAAGGCGAAAAGAACCCCGGCGAGGGGAGTGAAATAGAACCTGAAATCTTGTGCTTACAAGCAGTCGGAGCAGACTTGTTCTGTGACGGCGTACCTTTTGTATAATGGGTCAACGACTTAATTTCAGTAGCAAGCTTAACCAATTAGGGGAGGCGTAGGGAAACCGAGTCTTAATAGGGCGTTCAGTTGCTGGGATTAGACCCGAAACCGGGTGATCTATCCATGGCCAGTGTGAAGGTCGAGTAACATCGACTGGAGGCGCGAACCCACTTATGTTGAAAAATGAGGGGATGAGCTGTGGATAGGAGTGAAAGGCTAATCAAACCCGGAGATAGCTGGTTCTCTTCGAAAACTATTTAGGTAGTGCCTCGTGTATTACCATAGGGGGTAGAGCACTGTTTCGGCTAGGGGGTCATCCCGACTTACCAAACCGATGCAAACTCCGAATACCTATGAGTATGAGCACGGGAGACAGACTGCGGGTGCTAACGTCCGTAGTCGAGAGGGAAACAACCCAGACTGTCAGCTAAGGTCCCTAATTATGATTAAGTGGGAAACAATGTGGGAAGGCACAAACAGCTAGGAGGTTGGCTTAGAAGCAGCCACCCTTTAAAGAAAGCGTAATAGCTCACTAGTCGAGTCGGCCTGCGTGGAAGATATAACGGGGCTAAATCATAAACCGAAGCTACAGATCTTGTTTCAAGATGGTAGGAGAGCGTTCTGTAAGCCACTGAAGGTAAGCTGAGAGGCGAACTGGAGGTATCAGAAGTGCGAATGTTGACATGAGTAACGATCAAAGAGGTGAAAAACCTCTTCGCCGAAAAACCAAGGGTTCCTGTCCAACGCTAATCGAGGCAGGGTGAGTCGGCCCCTAAGGCGAGGGCGAAAGCCGTAGTCGATGGGAAACAGGTTAATATTCCTGTACTTTTTACAATTGCGATGGGGTGACGGAGAAGGTTAAGTCAGCACGGCGATGGTTGTCCGTGTTTAAGGTTGTAGGCCGATGTTTTAGGTAAATCCGAAACATTAAAGCTGAGAACTGATGACGATCACTTTATAGTGAGAAGTGGCTGATACCATGCTTCCAGGAAAAACCTCTAAGCTTAAATTGTAAGAAACCGTACCCTAAACCGACACAGGTGGTTAGGTCGAGTAGACCAAGGTGTTTGAGAGAACTATGGTGAAGGAACTAGGCAAAATAGCACCGTAACTTCGGGAGAAGGTGCGCCGCGTATGGTGACGAGACTTGCTCTCTGAGCTGAACGTGGTCGAAGATACCAGGTGGCTGCGACTGTTTATTAAAAACATAGCACTCTGCAAACTCGTAAGAGGACGTATAGGGTGTGACGCCTGCCCGGTGCCGGAAGGTTAATTGATGGGGTTAGCTTCGGCGAAGCTCTTGATCGAAGCCCCGGTAAACGGCGGCCGTAACTATAACGGTCCTAAGGTAGCGAAATTCCTTGTCGGGTAAGTTCCGACCTGCACGAATGGCGTAACGATGGCCACACTGTCTCCACCATAGACTCAGTGAAATTGAAATCGCTGTTAAGATGCAGTGTACCCGCAGCTAGACGGAAAGACCCCGTGCACCTTTACTACAGGTTCACACTGGACTTTGACTTTATTTGTGTAGGATAGGTGGGAGACTTTGAAGCTAGGACGCTAGTCTTAGTGGAGTCGTCCTTGAAATACCACCCTTGTAAAATTGAAGTTCTAACCTAGGTCCATTATCTGGATCAGGGACAGTGTGTGCTGGGTAGTTTGACTGGGGCGGTCTCCTCCCAAAGAGTAACGGAGGAGTACGAAGGTATCCTCAGCACGGTCGGACATCGTGCATAGAGTATAAAGGCAGAAGGATGCTTGACTGCGAGATCGACGGATCGAGCAGGTAGGAAACTAGGTCTTAGTGATCCGGTGGTTCTGTATGGAAGGGCCATCGCTCAACGGATAAAAGGTACGCCGGGGATAACAGGCTGATACCGCCCAAGAGTTCATATCGACGGCGGTGTTTGGCACCTCGATGTCGGCTCATCACATCCTGGGGCTGGAGCAGGTCCCAAGGGTATGGCTGTTCGCCATTTAAAGTGGTACGCGAGCTGGGTTTAGAACGTCGTGAGACAGTTCGGTCCCTATCTGCTGTGGGCGTTTGGAGATTTGAGGGAAGCTGATCCTAGTACGAGAGGACCGGATTGGACGAACCTCTGGTGTTCCGGTTGTCACGCCAGTGGCATTGCCGGGTAGCTATGTTCGGAAAGGATAACCGCTGAAAGCATATAAGCGGGAAGCCTCTCCCAAGATTATATCTCCCAGAGACTTTATGTCTCCTAAAGAGTCGTCATAGACTATGACGTTGATAGGCAAGATGTGTAAGCGCTGTGAGGCGTTGAGCTAACTTGTACTAATAACTCGTGAGGCTTGATCATGTAACCTTAAGAAGGTTAACGTGAAGTTTTCAAATTTACAGTGATCGAAATTACTTACCAGTTTGCCTGATGACAATAGCAACTTGGCACCACCTGATCCCATTTCGAACTCAGAAGTGAAACGAGTTAACGCCAATGGTAGTGCAGGGTCTCCCTGTGTGAGAGTAGGAAATCGTCAGGCTTTTTATTTTAGGCTCTTAGTTATTAACTAAGAGCCTTTTTTTATATCTAGGTCTATAATCTAATCATGATAGTGGGATTAACAGGTGGGATTGGATCAGGAAAGTCTGCAGCTGCAAAAATATTTGTTGAATTAGGTATCGATGTGATAGATGCTGATGAACTTTCGAAAAACGTTCTCATAGAAAATCAAAAGGCTAAAAAAATATTTGTTGAAAAATTTGGACAAAAATACATTAACTCAAATGATGAGATAGACAGAGAACTCTTGAGAGAGGATATTTTTAAAGACGAAAAAAAAAGAAAAGATCTTGAAGGGATAATTCATCCAATAGTTAGAGAAGAGATTTCAGAATTTGTCGTTAATTCCAAAAGTATCTATAAAATTATTATGGTGCCGCTTATATTAGAAACAAACTCTGTTGATGCATATGAAAAAATTGTTGTAGTTGATTGTGATCTTGATAAACAAATTGAGAGAGCTTCAAGAAGAGATGATGTTAGTAAAGAGAATGTTGAAAATATAATTAAAAATCAAGCATCAAGGGAAGAAAGATTAAGCATTGCAGATCAAGTAATAATGAACAATGCTTCGCTTGACGATTTACGTTTAGAGGTCATAAAAGTTCATCAAAAATTGCTAGGATTGAAGATCGATGAGTAACAAATGTCCAAGATGTGAAAAAGTAGTCTCGAGGGGGAAAGAAAATCAATATAGACCTTTTTGCTCAAAAAGATGTAAGTTAATTGATTTTGGTACTTGGGCAAATGAGGAGAATGTTATTTCTCGGCCTCTGAAGTCAGAAGATTTTTATGAAGATTAATCAAAGTTTCAAATTACAACATCCTCCAGTCACCTGACTCGATTAAAGGTTTTGCTTTTTTATATTTAATTTCTTTTGTGTCTGTTCCATTGGTAATTTTGACAATTTCATTTCTACCTAGTTTAGGCTCATCTCGAACGATAGTATCTGAGGTATTATTAGTTATTTCAGGCTGAGGGTCGTTTTCAGAAGATTTTAATTCAGGTTTTTCCATAACGATATCTTGTTTTTCTTCTTTTTTTAAATTTTCTAAAACTTCTTCGTCAGCAAATTGAATAGAAAACAAAATTCTAACTGTTTCAATATCGATTTCATCTAACATAATCTCAAACATTGAATATGCTTCTTTTTTAAATTCATTTTTTGGATTTTTTTGAGCGTATGCTCTCAAACCAATACTCCCCCTCAAATGATCAACCTCAGCTAAATGCTCTTTCCAATGGACATCTAGTACTTGAAGCATGACCTGCTTCTCGAGTAAAAGCTTGTTGTCACCAAGCGCTGAGTATTTTTCTTCATATTGATGTTTTGCTTTCGATACGATTAAATCTGCAATTGACTCAGGCAATAATTTTTTATCATTTTCAATTAGATTGCTGATATCAGTCTCAAGGCCATAACTCTCTGAGAGGAATTCTTCTAATTCTTTAGCTTTCCACTGAGATTCGATTGATTCTATTGGAATATAGTTATTAGTAATTCTCTCAAACTCTCTAACAATTATTGTTTCAATAGTTTCACTTATATCATCTTCTTCAAGTAATTGATTTCTCAATGAGTAGATTGCTTGCCTTTGATCATTTGACACATCGTCATATTCAAGAAGATTTTTACGAGCATCAAAATTTCTATTTTCAATTCTCTTTTGAGCATTTTCAATTCCTCTCGAAAGCATTTTATGTTCAATGTGATCATCTCCCATACCAATTCTTTCAAATAAAGCCCTTCTGTTATCAGAAATAAATAACCTTAATAGATCATCTTCCAAAGACAGGAAGAATCTTGAGTAACCTGGGTCTCCTTGCCTGCCTGATCTTCCTCTTAGCTGATTGTCAATCCTTCTAGATTCGTGTCTTTCAGTACCAAGAATATGAAGACCGCCAGAGTTTAGAACAATCTCATTATTTTTTTTCCAATCTTCATCTGTTTGATCATCCCTTTTTCCTCCTAAAACAATATCTGTTCCTCTGCCCGCCATATTTGTTGCAATAGTTACCATTCCAGGCTTGCCAGCATTTGCGATTATTTCAGCTTCTTTTTCATGATGTTTTGCATTGAGTATTTGATGAGGGATATTCTTATTTTTTAAAAATTCAGATACTTGTTCTGATGATTCCACCGATACAGTACCTACTAAAATTGGCGAAGAGTTTTTTCTAAGGGATTCTATTTCTTCTACAAGAGCCTTGTATTTTGCATCCTTAGTTAAAAAAACTAAATCATTATGATCAGTTCTAACCATAGGAACATTTGTTGGAATTATTATTACATCTAATCCATATATTTGATTGAACTCAAGCGCCTCTGTGTCCGCGGTACCTGTCATTCCAGATAGTTTTGTAAACAATCTAAAAAAATTTTGAAATGTCGTTGATGCAAGAGTTTGTGATTCTCTTTGAATAGGAACGTTCTCTTTACATTCTAGTGCTTGATGAACACCTTCACTCATCCTTCTTCCTGGCATAGTTCTACCAGTATGCTCATCAATAAGAAGAACTTCGTTATTTCTAACAAGGTAATGGACATTTTTTTGAAAGAGAAAATTTGCTCTTAAAGTAGCTTGTACAAATTTCATTATCTTTAAATTTGATACAGAATATAAACCATCTGAGCCACCTATAATTCCAGCATCTTCGAGTAATCCTTCTACTAACAAATAACCATCATCTGTTAATTCAACGCTTCTGTTTTTTTCATCTATTAAATAATGACCTCTTTCTGATTCAGTTAATGGCTCTTCTTCACTATCCTCTCGTAATTGTTGAGTAAGTTTAGGGATAAACTTTCTAATTTGTTGATATAAATCAGAACTTTCAGACGATGGACCAGAAATAATAAGAGGAGTTCTAGCTTCATCAATTAATATCGAATCAACTTCATCAACAATTGCAAAATCTAATGAGCATTGAACTCTATCTTCAACAGAATGAGCCATATTGTCCCTAAGATAATCAAACCCTAGTTCATTATTTGTTGCATATATGACGTCGCACTTATAAGAAGCGGTTTTTTCCTTAATATCTTGATTTGAATTTACTACCCCAACAGACAATCCAAGAAATTCATAGATTGGGCGCATCCACTCTGCATCTCTTTTTGCTAAGTAGTCATTTACAGTAACTAAAACAGCTTTATTTCCAATTGCAGAATTAAGATAAGCTGGGAGGGTTGCTACAAGAGTTTTTCCTTCTCCTGTCTTCATTTCTGCAATATTACCTTCTGCCAAGGAAATTCCTCCAAGCATTTGAGAATCAAAATGCCTCAAACCGAGTGTTCTTTTGCTTGCTTCTCTAACTGCTGCAAATGCAAGGGGTAATATTGAATATATATCTTGGTTGTTGTCTTGGTATTGTTTTTGGAGGGAATCTTTGAGATCTATAAAAAAAGAATCAGGTTTTGATGATAATTCCTCTTCAAGTTCATTAGCAGCGTTAACATGCACCATCATCTTTTTTAAGATTCTGTCATTGCTTGAACCGAATATGTTAGAAATAAAATTTAACATTTTAATATTTTATGTATTTACTCTAATACACTTATTCAATATCCCCGAAAGGTGGCCTTACGTATGAAATTGGGGCATTTTCGGAATTTTCAAATTCTACAGTTTCATATGCATCATCATCTTCAATAATTTTTCTTAAAAGCTTATTGTTTAGCTCATGGCCAGACTTATATCCAGAGAATTCGCCAATTAGATTTCCTCCAAGCAAATAGAGATCACCTATTGCGTCTAACATTTTATGTTTAACTATTTCATCATTAAATCTTAGTCCTTCCTCATTAAGTATTTCATCTTCACCAAAAATAATTGCATTTGACTCACTTGCACCAAGTGCAAGATTTCTTGATTTAAGAAGCTCAGCTTCACTCATTGAACCAAAAGTTCTTGCTCTACAAACTTCTTTGACAAAAGAAGTTGATGAAAAATCGATTATTGATTCTGAAGGAAGTCTTTTGTGAACAGGATGATCAAAACTAACTTTGAAAGAAACCTTAAAACCATTGAAAGGTTTAATAGTTGCATAGGCATCATCTCTTGTTACTGTTACCTCTTTTTTAACTTTAATAAACCTTTTGAGCGCATCCTGATCTTCAAGGCCAGCAGACTGTATAAGGAATACAAAAGGACTAGAACTACCATCCATAATTGGCACTTCAGGCCCATCCACCTTAACTACACAATTATCTACACCAAGACCTGCAATAGCTGATAAAAGATGCTCGATAGTTGATATTTTTACATCATCTTTAACCAAAGCTGTCGAAAGGCTAGTGTCACCAACATTTTCTGCAATAGCAGGTATAACTAGATTTTCATCAACATCTGTTCTAATAAAATTTATACCAGTGTTAGCTTTTGCGGGAATAAGCTCCATATTTATATTTTTACCAGTATGAAGACCAATACCCACTGCTTTAATGGAATTTCTTAAAGTTCTTTGTTTTAACATATTACATTAACTATTTTAGCACTTTCGCTGTCTTACAACTTCTGAAAGTATTATCCCAGTTGCAACTGCAACATTAAAGCTTTTGAAATTCTTATTATCACTAAGATTAATTAAGAGATCACATTTTTCAGCAGTTTTTTGCCTAATTCCAAATTCTTCTGAACCCATTACAATCGCAGTAGAATTTTCAAAATTGCAATTTTGATAACTCATATCAGCATGCTCACTCAGACCAAAGACTTTTATATTTTCATCTTGCAGATGTTTTAAACAATTAATCAAATTTGAAACATAAAAAATGTTTAGCAGCTCAATACCGCCTGAGGAAACATCATGAACTACCTGATTTACAGGAGCGCATTGATGTTTATTTATAATTACAGCATCAACCTCTAATACTGCAGCAGATCTTAAACAAGAACCCAAATTACGAGGATCTATAATATTATCAATTATTAGTATTGTGAGGTTTTTTTGATAATTCCTATCTAGATAGCTCTTCAAGTCTTTGAAATTGTTTGCTTGTTCAACTTTTATGATAGCTTCAGGATCTTTTTTAAGTTTCTTAGAAATTTCATATTTAATTCCATTTTCTGTAGCGAGCTCGATTAAATTATTTACTCTTTTATCCTTTCTATTAAACGGGAGAAAAAGTTTTTTAATTTTTTGCGGATTAACTTTAATTATTGTTTCAATACTATGAAATCCTACTCTTTTGTTATTGTCATCTTTCATGTTCATTTTGGAACTAATGTAATTTTCCTATCCTCTGGGACAATACTCACTAATTGAGCATTGATTTTTTGACCAATTCTATAAGTTTTACCAGTTCTCTTTCCTTTGAGTATATTTGCTTGATTATCATAAATATACCTATCTCTGGATAAATCTGAAACGTGAATTAATCCTGAAATAAAATAATTTTCTATTTCGCAAAATAATCCAAATTCAGTTATTCCAACAACTATTGTAGACAGTTCGTCACCAATAAATTTTTCTAATTGATAACAAATCATCTGCTGATTTACTTGCCTCGACGCAATTTCGGCTCTCCTTTCAAGATCTGATAAATTTTCTAAGTTTTCCTCAAGCAATTCTTTTGAAAATGTCTTTTTTGATGAATTAATCATATTCTTTATAAGTCTGTGCGTAATTAAATCAGGATATCTTCTGATGGGCGAGGTGAAGTGAGAATATTTTTCTAACTGAAGTCCAAAGTGGCCTATTTCTTGAGTTGAATATTTTGCTCTTTTTAAAGATTGAAGAATAAGAATATTGAATATTTTGCTTTCTTGATTTTTATTTGCATGATTTATAAATGCATTTATTAGATTAAGACTATTAAGTTCTTTTGAATACGAAAGTCCTTTTAAAGAAAAGAAATTTTTAAGGCTCTCTACCTTTAGAAATTCAGGTTCTTCATGCACTCTGTAGACGCCATAACCATAATTTTTTTTCATAAAATCCGCAGCACAAATATTTGCACTAATCATCGACTCTTCAATCATTTGATGAGCAAATAACCGTTTTGGAATAGATATGCTCTCTATTTCTCCAAGTTCATCTATTAAAATCAAAGGATCTTGTGATTGAATTTCAAGCGCATTTCTTTTTGCTCTTTTTTTTAATAATTTATTTGTAAGAATTTTTAAAGATTCGAGTGAATGAGATATTTCTTCATTGTCATGATCATAATTAGATACTTCGCTATAAGTGAACCTTCGTTGTGAAGAAATAAAGGCTTCAATAAACTCATAAGAGTTTATCTCTCCATCATCATGAAATTTTATTTTGCATACTAGAACATTTCTTTTTTCATTTGGCACTAGGGAACAAAGATTGTTTGATATTTTTTCAGGCAGCATTGGAACAACGTTTTTTGGGAAATATATTGATGTTCCTCTCTTGAAAGCCTCTAAATCAATTTTTGAGTCTTCTGCTACAATTTCGGCAACGTCTGCAATCGCAACCCAGAGAATTATATTGGAGTCTTTATTTTCACAGAACACTGCATCATCAAAGTCCTTAGCATCCTTACCATCTATCGTTATAAACGGTTTATCTGTAAGATCAGTTCTAGAGCTATTAGTTTCAGATTTAAGTTGATCTAATTCATTATTAATTTCGCTAGACCATTCGTTTGGAATATTATTTTCAAAAAGAACTTGTTCAATGGCTTTATCTAATTTACTCATTAATATTCTGATTTAATAAAAAAGGTCCAAACAGGACCAAATTGTAGATCATTTTTTTTGATTAATAGTTATATTCTAAACCTATGCCGAAAATCCTTCCTCTAGGATCATGCACTCTGGTATCGAAACTAAAATCAGGTGCATCATATAATTTTGGTGCTGATTTATCAAAAACATTTGCAATGGAAAAATTAATTCGTAATTTACCTTCACGAACCTTAAGATCTTTTTCTATTGAAATATCAGTCATCAATGAAGAGTTAATTTTATTTGTGTACCCAAGTTCAACAGCACTAGCTTTAATGCTTCTTTCATTTACGTAACTATCTATGTAACGTGTATTTATATTTAAATCAAACTTTGCCAATTTCCACGTAAGAAAAGTATTAATTCTTCTCTTTGGAAGAGAGAAAGTATGGTTATCGTAATTAAATTTACCAACCCTATTGATTAATTGAGTCTTACTAAAATTTGGTGTCAAAAACTCATCTAGAATAGATAAATCTATTACGTAGTTAATTTGTCCAAACTGTTCAAAGTAATTTGAGTATTCAATTGAAAAATCGAAACCATTTATGTCTGTACTTTCCTCATTGAAGTATGTGGTAGTAACGCCAATAAGTTCATTGTTTTCATTTCTTGTAATAGCTGGATTAAAAGGATCTTCGTTTATGAGAACCTGTGAGCTTTCAATTTCAATTCTGTCTTCAAAATTAATTTGCCAATAGTCAAAAAGTAACTTCAGACTGTTAATCGAATAGGTCATGCCTATATTAAAACTTTCAGCAGTTGCCGCTTTAAGTTCTTCATTACCAATTCTTGCTTGTCTCACAAATGAAGAACTATCATCAAGATCTCGAACACTCCCGAGATTAATTTCACTTGAGAACATTTGAGCCATTGAGGGCATCACAAATGATGAAGAAGCAGAAGTCCGAATAGCCAGGTTGTTGTTTATTCGATACTTTAAAGAAAACTTGGGATCAAACGATTCATCATTTTTATATTTTTCGTAACGAGCAGATGAACTAATTGTTAATTCATTATCTAGCTCAGACAGAATTTCAAAAAAAATAGCAGAATTATTTCTGGAGGATGATACGTTTTTACCTCCTCCTAAAAAAAATAAATCTGCAGTTTTAATAAGTGCTCCAGTATCAGTAAATTCAGCTCTGCTAATTTCGTCGTAGTTTATGTTTAAATCTTCTTTGTTTTCACTTGCTCCAATCACAAGATTAATAGAATCACTTATAGTTTTTTTATACAGAAGCTCTAATGATAAAAGTTTAGATTTTTTTGATGAGACTTCTGCGCCTTTTACAAAGTCAATCAATTCCTGAGAATTTTCCCTATAGTCAAATAAGTTCCATGTTTCGTTTCCATTTTTTCCGCCATTTCCATTAATTGCAAGTAAAAATCTAGAGTCGATAATATCTGGTCTGAAATGATCATTTTTATGACCACTTTGTGACAAAGAGATCTCAAGTCTGTCATCTCCAATATCAAACTTTAAGATTTGGTTGAAATGATATTGATCAATCTTTTTTGGAGAATAGGGTGACTCAAATTCAGAACCCAATGGTCTTCCGTACCAAGTTACTGGAACATTAAAGGGACTCATTCCTTGATTTGGATTAATTTTTCGAGCTAAAAAGGGCAGAGCAGGGTAAGAGGGTGATTGTGGATTATCGTTAATGTTTACATCGGATAGCAATAACTTAAAACTATAGAGAAACTTATCAAATTCATGATTCAAAGCAGTATAAATTTTGTTGTGATCTTCATCATTCACAATGTTGAACCTATTGCCGTATTGAAATCCACATGTTGTTGGATTAGTTAAAACTCCACCATTATTAATACAATCAGGATCAGGTATCTTTTGATTTTTTTTATACTCTCCAGCCCACAAACCAGAACTGACGACATCAGCTTCGCTAACCTTAAAAGATCTGCCTAATCCACTGACTGCTAATTCTGCAATACCTTCTATTTCAGCAGCACTTAAAGGTTTTCTCTTGAGAAAATCAAAAGCAACTACGTAGTTACCATTTTCGTATGCCTTTCCAAAAAGCATACCAATCTTTGTATTACTTTGATCATAATTTTCGGTAGATTGATAATCAGTTTTTAATCTAAAGCCATCAAATTCTTCATAAGTGAAGATATTAACCACTCCAGCTACAGCATCTGATCCATACTGAGGAGAGGCACTTTCTTTAAGTATTTCAATTCTTTTTACGGCAATTTCAGGAATTATATTTACATCGACATATCCCTGACCTCTTGTAGATGGCGTTCCAGCAGTTGTTTGTCTTTTAGAGTTTATTAGAAGAAGGGTTGAAGAATTATCTAGTCCTCTAAGATTAATATTACTCATTCCTTGATCAACTCCATCCAAATTATTGGTCTGAAATCTTGAGCCTGAAGAACTCGATAAATATTTACTTAACTCAGAAACAGTTACGATGTTAATTTTGTCGAAAAAATCTTTATCTATGACTTTTGCAGAAAAGATTTCTTTATCTACTTCGTCATTTATTGCCCCAGTAACAATTATCTCTTCGACTTCTTGACTCATTAGACAAAAAACAGCAAAACTTAAAGTAAGATAAAAAAAACGCATTGGGAGTATGTAAAAAAATATATTGGGACATTATGTCCCAATATATTTATGTATTAAAGAATTTCGATTAAAAAGTTAAGTTAAATTTTAATCCGTAATTTCTTCCAGGAAGAGGCACTTCATCTTTGACGAAAGAAGAGTGATTTCTTGCTACCTCATCAAGAAGATTGTTTGCGAAAAGTGATACTTTAAGTTCTCCGTTACCGATCGCATTAAATGTTTTGGTAAGTCTGGTATTTAGCATTTGATAAGAATCAGTTGCTGTTTCACCCTCTCCAAAATCATTTTGTTTTTCAACATCTTTAAGCATGAGCTTAAAGAGCAAATCATCTTGTGTGTAGACTAAAGAATAAATGTTTCTTGCTGGATTAATTCTGGGTACATTATGCCCATCTGCGAACTCAGCATTAACAACATCTCTTCCAAAAGATAAAGCAAGTTCACCTGAACCAAGATCAAAACTTCTTCCAAATTCAATCTCGTATCCATCAAACTCTGCATCTTCTTGCATGTAATTAGCATGAATCAAATTACCATGACCATGATCATCATGCTCATCTTCATGATGTTCGTCTTCATCTTCATGATGTTCGTCTTCATCCATGTGATCTTCTTCTTCATCAATAAGAGCAATATAATTATCCACATCAGTGATATAAAAACTTGCGTAAGCATAGAAATCACCATTATCAAAATTAAAAGTGATATCAAAGTTATTAGAAGTTTCACTGTTAAGATTTGGATCACCGACTTCAAATCTTCCTGTTGCCATATGAGGCCCATTCATGAAAAGTTCAATTGAAGATGGCAGTCTTTCAACACTAGCATAACCAAGACTTACACCAAGATTATCAGTTAGACTTCTACCGAGAGTTACAGCAAAACTGTTAGTAGAGTCATCTATATTGTAATAATCTACTTCTCCATGCTCATCTCCATGCTCATTTCCATGGTCATCATCATGTTCTTCTTCAGTAACACTTCCACTTCTTTCGATTTGGTCCAATCTAAAACCAAAATCAAAATCAAACATTCCAAGTTCTTTACTGAGGTAATAACCAATTGTGAATTCTTTACTATTAGCAGGATTCATAAATGCTTCTTCACCAACAATAGAGTTATCTTCATCAACAAAATTTACAACAACCTTTTGAGTTGAACTGTCATTTGAAATATCAAAAGTAGCACCATACTCAACAGCTTCATTCATGAAAACTGTAGGAGCATGTTCTTCATGTTCTTCATCTTCATGTTCCTCTTCTTCATCATGCTCTTCTTCTGCATGATCTTCTGTAAGCGAGTAATCTGAATCACGATAAGTAAAGTCAATTTCATTAACAAGATTTCCATTAACATTATATGAACCTCTTACAGAAAAAGTCTCAGAATCAGTGGTGGAAAAAATTCTTTCTTCACCATGCTCTTCTTCATCACCATGTTCATCTTCATCACCATGCTCATCTCCGTGCTCATCTCCGTGAAAAGGTATACCATAAACACTCTCAAGATTATCAATTCCAAATCCTATATAACCCCAATCTGTAACTTTGGATACACCAAATTTTGTTGCTTCAACAGCAAAATCTGAGTTATTTATGTATCCTAAATCTTCTTCAGAATGCTCATCATCATCATGATGCTCATCTTCATCATGCTCATCTTCATCATGATGCTCTTCTTCTGAATGTATTACAGCACCACTAGGAACATCATAGTTTCCAAAATCAGTATTTTTATAGCCAAAATTAACGTTAAATCCACCAAGATTACCTTTTAAATTTACAAATTCGGAATTACCGTCATTTACTGATTGAGATTCATAACCAACTGCAACTTCTGGAAGTTCAAAGTTCTTAGATGAAATTAGGTCATCCACAACATTGATAATTCCTCCAATAGTTCCATTTGCATATAATAAAGATGATGGCCCCTTTACAATTTCAACTTGTGAAATATCATTTAAGTCAACATCATTTAAGTGATCGACGCCAAGACCAGACACATCTCTATTTACAACACCATTTTTGAGTATTTTTACTCTTGGGCCAGACATACCTCTAATGATTGGTTGACCAACAGCAGCACCATAGTCCGCAATTGAAACACCAAGATACTCATCAATAGCATCTCCCAAACTTGTAGTTGCTCCATCTGAGAACTCACTACCATCAATCACATACAATGGATTGTTAATTTCACTTGTATCAATAAATGCAGATGTGACTACAATTTCCTCTACATCATCTTGTGATATTACATTTATCGAATGGAATGCAATTAATACAATAATTGCGTTTAAATACTTTTTCATACTTCCTCCTTAAATAATGAAAAATTAGTTAATAAAGTTTGATTAACTAATTTGAAGGAGGGGCTCTAGATTGATTTGATTTGGTTTCGTAACTAACAAACCTTGATATAAGGTCTGTTGTAGGTTGATTCTTTAAATAATGTTGTTTAGTTTTTGTTTTAGAAAGTTGTATCTCAACATTTTCTTCACAAGCCTGACATTCAGAGATATGTTCTTCAGTTAAATCGAAGTGATCGTGATGATCATTGAAAGCATGCAAAGAAATACTTGCAATGAATAAAAATGAAAATAGTAAGTATTTTTTGTTAATGATCATGAGTCAGGCATACTAGACCATGAATTTTTCCATTTTTCAAGTCATTTAAAGTTTCATTAGCAGAAGATATATCTCTTTTTTCAAAATCTAAATGATCAATCTTTCCACTTCTGACTAACTCCATTAACTCACCCATTTCTTTGAGGCTTCCAACGTATACACCTCTAATTGTTCTGGCACCAAGAGCTATCATAGGAATTTGAACTGTGGTTTGACCGCCAATGAGACCTACAATTACGTAAGTACCACCTCTTTTCATTCCAAACATGCCAGATGCGAGCTCAAATGTATCTCCAGCCCCAACGTAATCTATTACACTTGTTGCTCCACCATCAGTAAGCTCCATGATTTTCTCATAAATATTTTCATCTTTAGCATTAATAACTTCAGCTGCTCCAGCAGCTTTAGCTAACTTAAGTTTTTCATCATCGATATCAACAACAATTGGA
Organism: SAR86 cluster bacterium SAR86A; assembly: GCA_000252525.1. Classification (GTDB taxonomy): domain Bacteria; phylum Pseudomonadota; class Gammaproteobacteria; order Magnimaribacterales; family D2472; genus SAR86A. The sequence goes on from JH611157.1 coordinate 436,945, forward strand.
TTGATATTGTATGCAGCTTGTATGATTTTTAGAGCCAATAAACCTAAACCTCCAGCACTAATAATTACAACAGATTTATCATTTTCCCTAAGATTAGCTTTTTTTAATGCACTGTATGCAGTAAGGCCTCTACATGCGTAGCTCCCTGCAGCTTCTTCAGGTGTGTCACCAGCCTCAAAAAGATATTTGGATTCTGGCACTAAGACATATTCAGCATAACCACCGTTAACATTAATACCTAAATTTTTTGTTTTTAAAGGAGAACAGTAGTGTTCTCTATCGTGAAGACAGTCTCTGCATTCACCACATCCTATCCAAGGATAAGCTACATATTTTTTACCAATCTCAACGCCTTCAACTTCATCTCCTAGTTCTACAACTTCACCATAAATTTCATGGCCCATTGCAAGCGCATCTGTCATCAATGGCACTGGTAGTTTTGCATCATCCCCAAGACTAAAAAATCCCTCATGAATATGAACATCAGAGTGACAAACTCCACATGCTACTGTTTTAAGTAATATTTCTTTACCAGATGGAACAGGCTTTTCTATTTCTCTTTCTTCTAGAGGTTTGCCGTTTTCAACTATTTGATATGCTTTCATGTTTTTATTTTTACAATTATAGATTATATTATTCTTGTTATGACCAACCTAGTAAAACTTTCAGTTACTCTTTCTTTAATTTTTTCAATTAATAATGTCTATGCTGATAGAGAAGCTTTTGAATCTACATATGTTCCATTAGCTCCTGAAAAAATTGTTATTCAAAATGCAAGTATTTATGACGGTGATGGGGGAGAGTTTTTTGAAACAGACGTTCTTGTCGAAGATGGCAAGATAATAGCTATTGGAAAAGATCTTCCTTTTTCGAATGAATTCAGGGTCATTGATGCAACTGGTAAATGGGTGACGCCTGGCATTATAGATATTCACTCTCACATGGGTGTGTATCCAGCTCCTGGAGTAAGAACTAGTTCAGATGGAAATGAGGCTACAAGTCCTGTTACTGCTGATGTATGGGCCGAACATTCGATTTGGGTTCAGGATCCACAATATGCATTAGCACTAACTGGAGGGGTTACTGCCTTTCATATTCTACCTGGCTCTGCGAACTTAATTGGAGGTAGAGGCGTAACTGTTAAAAATTTACAGAGAAATACAATTAATTCAATGAAATTTCCTGATGCACCTCATTCTCTTAAAATGGCATGTGGTGAAAATCCAAAAAGAGTTTATGGAAATAGAGGCCAAGCTCCATCTACGAGGATGGGAAATGCAGCTGGATATAGAAAATCCTGGATACAGGCAGAAGGATATCTAAGAAGATTAAACGAGTATGAAGAAAAGTCAGATGAAGCTAAAGAGCTTGAGTATGCACCAACAAGAGATTTAGAAATGGAAACTTTGGCTGGAGTACTAAAGGGAGAGATCTTGGTGCATAACCATTGTTATAGAGCCGATGAAATGGCAACAATGATTGATATAGCGAAAGAATTCAATTATAAAATTACAGCATTTCATCATGGAGTCGAAGCATACAAAATTGCTGACTTGTTAGCGGATAATGGTATATGTGGAGCGCTTTGGGCAGATTGGTGGGGATTCAAACACGAAGCATATGATATGGTTCAGGCCAACATTGCAATTGTAGATCAAGCAAGAAATGGAACTGGTTGTGCGATTGTTCATTCAGATGACGCAATAGGTATTCAACATTTAAATCAAGAAGCATCCAAAGCACTATCTGCAGGCAGAAGGGCAGGTTTTGAAATATCTGAGGCAAGAGCAATGAAATGGATTACATCGAATCCTGCAAGAGCTGCTGGTATTTATGATCAAACTGGATCCTTAAAAGTAGGAAAAAATGCTGATGTGGTCGTTTGGTCAAAAAATCCATTTAGTGTATATGCACTTGCTGAAAAAGTTCTTATAGATGGTGCGATTGCTTACGATAGAGAAAAAAACTTATTGCCTGCAAGTGATTTTGATATAGGCATTATGTCTCCAAATAAAAATAGGATAGAAGAATAGAAATGATTAATATGAACCTAAAATTCTTTTATCTAATATTATTTGGTCTTTTGCTTATATTTGTTGCTACAAATACCAATGCAAAAACCATAGTAATAAAAAATGCGACTATCTATGACGGGGTTAGCGACACACCTTTTAAAGGAAACATTCAAATTGAAGACGATAAGATAAAAAGAATATCTTCATCTAATTTGCAAGGCGATTTTATTATTGATGCTCAAGAAAAAATCGTTACACCAGGTTTAATTGCAACAGATACTGAAATAGGAATTGTTGAAATAGGGGCTTTAAGCGTGACCAGAGATGATTCAGCAGATATGTATAAAATCGGCTTTAGTATTTATGATGCATTCAATCCTAACTCGACCTTAATTCCATGGAATAGATCAAATGGAGTGACCACTGCGTTAACAACTCCACAGAATACTTCAAGTCCCATTGGAGGCATGGGTTCTCTATTTGTACTTGATGGAAAGCTAAATGTCACTGGAGTTCGTGATGCAGCTATGATCGGCCAGGTTGGTGGAAGTAGTAGCGGATCAAGATCAGAGCAATATGCGATCATTGAGGATTTATTGATCATGGCCTCATCTTTAAGTAAAAGTGATTTAAGCTCTGACTCAGACATATACGAACTTATTGGTGAATCGGCTATTAGTAGTGCAATGGAACTTCATCCAAGAGATATAAAAGCACTGTTTACGATTCTTAATGAAAATGTGCCATTAATTATGAAGTCACACAGAGCTTCGGACTTATTAAAATTAATTGAAATCAAAGAAAGATTTAATTTGAATATGATAATTATGGGCGCCCAAGAAGCGCATCTTGTTAAGTCAGAACTTGCTGAAGCTGGAATACCTCTAATTATAAATCCAATTAATAATATTCCAGATTCCTTTGATGAACTAGCGTCAAATATTCAGATGGCATCAAGACTTGAAGAAGCTGGTATTCCGATAATGTTCAACGTTTCGCGTAGTCATAATTATCATCTCATAAGACAGGGTGCAGGTGTTGCAGTTGCAAATGGCATGAGTTATGGAGGAGCTATTAAATCACTTACTTCAATTCCTGCAGAGACATTTGGCATGTCTGATAGAGGAACGCTTGAGGCAGGAAAGATAGCTGATTTAGTAATATGGGATGAAGACCCATTAGAGCCTTCAGCAATGCCAGAATATGTTTTTATTGGCGGAGAGAATATGGATCTTACTTCTAGAGCTACCAGACTCACAGATAGATATACTAAAGATCTTGACGAACCTGTAATTTACAGAGACTAGTTATTTTTATTTTTTACAACCCAGTATAAAAGACCGATAAATATAAGATTTCCAATCAAATAAGTTGTTAAGTCCATTTAACTGTATGCCATAACGATTAAACTTATCAGCAGAATTCCGTACAAAGCTGCATATACGAGCTGACCAAATTTAAAATCTTTTTTTAAAATTTCATCTTTTTCTTGTTTGGTTTTTTCCTCAATAGTCATAGGAATATCTTATATGAAATGGAGCCACCTGTCAGATTCGAACTGACGACCTGATGATTACAAATCAACTGCTCTAGCCAACTGAGCTAAGGTGGCGAAGCCAAAATTTTACATGAATAATTGTCAACATGACAGAAAAAGTTCTTAGTTTTATGTAGTTAAACTATATATGCTTTATGTTGAAAATAGAGACGTACTTTGATAACTTTTATTTACATATTAATAGGAGAGAAAATGAAAAAAATAATACTTAGTTCTTTTTTGATTGCATCTTTTGGTTTACTTGCTGACGATCATTTGCCACCAGGGTATTCTAAATATCAATCAAATTTTTTATTTACATGTTCCATGCCTGCTAAATGCTTAAAAGCATTTAACGACTATATGAATGCTCCAGAGATTGCCAGTCAAAACTTTGAAGCAGACATGTATGCGGTTATGCACAATGGATGGGATGAAGCAACTCATGGTATATCTTTTTATTACAAAAGTGCTGATGAGTATGCAAAAGGTAATCAAATATATGTAACTTCCGAAGCTGGAAGAAAGTTCAGAAAGAGAATCGACGAACTTGATATTCAAGGTACATCGCAAAATCTTACTGTTCATACTGTAGGAGTTACAAATAGTGGTTCTGCTGCTGAGAACGTTGTTAGCTTAAGATGGAGTCTTGACGTGTCTAATCCTGCAAAATTTCTTCCTCTTTGGAAGGGTTTTTCTAAAAGTATTGAAAAATATGATTGGTCAGCAAATGCATATGGTCTCCAATCACACTATTTAGGCAATAACGGAAGAATTACTCACGAAGTCTGGGCTGCATTTAAAACTGTTCAAGAAGCTCTAGCTTTTCTTGATGGGATGTATGCTTCAAGTGAGTTTGCAGAATATAATCCAAAGGCTGATGAATATAGTGATTTTATTCGTTCATATATGGAAGTTAGCTTAAGTCAGTTTAATCCTGATTAAGTTTTTGAATTTTCTAAGGGAGCTTTTCAGCTCCCTTTTTTATTCTTCAAATTTACAGCCAGTTCCTCCTATTCCACAATATCCCAAAGGATTTTTAGCAAGATATTGTTGGTGGTATTCCTCGGCAAAATAGTAATTTTTAATCAAACTTATTTCAGTTGTTATTTCAGGATAACTATTTTTAGATAAAGTCTTCTGATAAGATTTTTTGCTTTCTTCTGCAGCTATCAAATCATCTTCGTTTGAACAATAAATCGCAGATCGATATTGAGTACCTACATCGTTGCCTTGCCTCATGCCTTGTGTAGGATCATGACATTCCCAAAATATTTTTAAGATTTCTTTAAGACTAGTAATTTCTTCATCATAGGTAATCTTGACAACCTCAACATGATTAGTGTTTTTGTAGCACACATCTTCATATGTTGGATTATCAGTTTCACCACCTGAGTATCCTACAGATGTCATTAAAACTCCTGGTAAATCCCAAAATTTTTTTTCAACGCCCCAAAAACAGCCAGCACCAACAACTATTTCATTTGTCGCCTTGCTGAAATTTTGATCAAGGGGGAGGTTTTTTACATAATGCTGCATTCAATAAACTCCTTTTATACTAATTTCACTACTTTTAAATGATTTCATACCTGATTCTGTTTTTATAAGGGCAGAACCGTCATCTTCAATACCAATAAATACTCCATCTTCAGTAGTTGAATCATGATTGTTAATTTTAACTTCCTTGTTAAGATGGATACAAAGATTTTCCCACTGATTAACCCAATCGAAGTGATCTTTATCATAAGCCTTTATTATTTCTGATGTTATTTTAGCGATTATTACGTTTCTTTGGTCTTCTATTTTCAATTCAGATATATCACCCCACCAATTTTCTTCGCCGTTGATATTGAAATTAATTCCGATGCCAATAATGGTCTTTTCTTCATTTGCATATATGTCTTTTTCAACAAGAATTCCACCAATTTTTTTATTATTAAAAACTAAATCATTTGGCCATTTCAGACCAATTTCCTCAGTTTGCGAGATATTTGATAGAACTTTTGTGCAAATAATTCCAGTAATCAAGCTTAAAGGTCCGGATTTAAAGGTATTTTTGGTTGAAATACTCATATAAATATTACCTTTTTTGGGACTGTGCCATTTTTTACCCCGTCTACCTTTACCATTAGTCTGTTTTTCTGAAGCAACCAAATTAAATTCATTAGATTGTATATTTTTCTTTAAAAATTCATTTGTTGAATCAATTTCTTCAAAAATATCAAGATTTATCCTATTTTTTGGAACATTTGCAAGAATTATGTCTTTTTTTAATTGTTTCAAATCAAGAAATTAGTTGACTTAAAGTCATTCTAGAACAAAAATAGCTACCTTTAAATGGAGAGGTGGGTGAGTGGTTAATACCAGCAGACTGTAAATCTGCCGCTTCGGCTACGTAGGTTCGAATCCTACCCTCTCCACCATTAAGTTTTTTCATAATTTAATTAAAAAATTTACTTACAAAATATCTTTGAAAAAAGGTTGAGTTTATAGCTTTTTAGAGTGATAATACGCCACCAAAAATAGGATGCTTATGAACGGGCTCATATAGCTCAGCGGTAGAGCACTTGCTTGGTAAGTAAGAGGTCACCGGTTCAAGTCCGGTTATGAGCTCCATTATTAACAAATTTAGAGAGGCATAAAAATGGCTAGAGAAAAATTCGAGAGAACCTTACCTCACGTAAATGTGGGTACTGTTGGTCACGTTGACCATGGTAAAACAACGTTGACAGCTGCTTTAACAAAGGTTGCTGCTGAGGTTTTTGGTGGTGATGCAGTTGATTTTGCAAATATTGATAATGCTCCAGAAGAAAGAGAAAGAGGTATCACAATTGCAACATCTCATGTTGAATACGTATCTACTGCGCGTCATTACGCACACGTTGACTGCCCAGGTCACGCAGACTACGTAAAAAATATGATTACAGGTGCTGCTCAGATGGACGGCGCTATATTGGTTGTAAGCGCAGCTGACGGCCCAATGCCTCAAACTAGAGAGCACATATTGCTTGCTAGACAAGTTGGTGTTCCATACATAGTTGTCTACATGAACAAAGCTGATCAGAATGATGATCCTGAAATGATAGAATTGGTAGAGATGGAAATTCGTGAATTACTTAACGAATACGAATTCCCTGGAGACGATACACCTATTATTGTAGGTAGTGCTTTAAAAGCACTTGAAGGTGATACTTCTGACATTGGAGTACCTTCAGTTCAAAAATTAATTGAAACTTTAGATTCTTATGTTCCAGAACCTGAAAGACCAGTTGATGGAGACTTCTTAATGCCTATCGAAGA